>NZ_CP109427.1:7331124-8552978 GCF_036250695.1 Streptomyces sp. NBC_01497
GTCGAAGTTCACTGGCCGATTGCGGATGCTGCCGCGGGGCCGATGGGGGTAGCCGGGAAGACCGTCAGCCGAGCGATGTCCTCGGCCAGGGTGGGCTGGCGCAGCGCTACGGCCGTTTCGGCATCGGTATCGCACCGCTCATCAGCGGGCACGAGAAACAACGCGAGCTGGCCTCGCGACTGATCACCCTGCTCCTCGAAGGCATCACCACGTCCGCACCGCACCGGCCCGTAACGCGGCCGAGGCCCGACCGCACGGGAGGCAGGCGCACCCCCGAACCCGCCGATCCGCCGCACGTCCACAAGGCGAACGAGGAGGCCGGACACGCCCGCGACAACGCTCCGGCGGCGCACCCGTGCATCCGCCCCCGGCCACGCGCACAGCTACGCGCCACCCGCATCATCGTCCTCGACCAAGGAAACCTCACCGAAGAGGGCGCCCACCCCACCCTCCTCCAGCAGGACGGCACATACGCAGCCATATGGCGCGCGCAGGCAGACACGTACACATAGCGCATGCGCCGCACCCGCGGATAGCGGCTGCCAGGGGCGAACCTGGCCTCCTTGCCTTCCCGGCCGGCCAGGAAGGCACCTCCTGACCGGATGGGCGCCCCGACCCGGGGGAGGCGCCCCGACCCGGGAGGCGCCGCGAGCCGGATGGGGCCTTTCGGGCCCCGCGCGCGGGCCATCCGGACGGGGCCGGGCCTTCCGGCGGGGGCACGGAGGCGGCCCTGGGGGTGCAGGGGCCTTTCGGGTACGCGCCACGGGCCCTTCCGGGCGTGCTGCCCGAGGCGCCGTGACGCACTCACATGGAGGGGAGCCAGGCGGCCGCGCCCGCCTCCAGCACCGGGCCGACGGGCCGTCCGCTCGTGCTCACCAGCAGCGGCGCCGGCCCCTCGGGCAACGGCACGGGCCGGGAACCGGTGTTGAGGACACACCGCAGGGAGCCCGCGGTGAAGTCCAGCACGCCCTCGGGCACGGAGCCGGCCCACTCGAGCCGGTTGCCACCGCCGAGCTCCCGACGCAGGCGCAGGGCGCTGCGGTACAGCGTCAGCGTGCTGTCCGGGTCTCCGTCCTGGGCCTCGACGGACAGCGCGCCGAAGGTGTCGGGCTGCGGCAGCCAGCCTGGCCCCGCGCCGAACCCGAGGGAGGGACCGGCCGTGGACCAGGGCAGCGGCACCCGGCAGCCGTCGCGGCCCCTGCGCGCGCCCCCCGAGCGCAGGTGCACGGGGTCCTGGAGGACCGCGTCGGGCAGGTCGGCGACCTCGGGCAGCCCGAGCTCCTCTCCCTGGTAGACGTAGGCACAGCCGGGCAGGGCGAGCAGCAGCAGGGCCGCGGCGCCGGCCTGCCGGCGGACGGCCTCGGGCGCGATCACGGGCCGCGTACCGCCGCCGGCCAGCCACGTGTCGCCGTCGGTGCCCTCCGGGAGGCTGAGCCTGGAGGCGTGGCGCACGACGTCGTGGTTGGACAGCACCCAGGTCGGCGCGGTGCCGGAGGCGGCCGCGAGGGCCAGGGATCGGTCGATGGTCGCGCGCAGCGCACCGGCCTCCCAGCGCGTGCCCAGGAAGTCGAAGTTGAACGCCTGGTGCAGCTCGTCCGCACGCGTGTACAGCGCCCGGCGGTCGAGCGCCGCCCAGGACTCCGCGACCGTCATCCGGGGCGGGTCGTAGGCGTCCGTGACGCGCCGGAACCCCCGCAGGATCGCGTGCACCTCGTCGCGGTCCCAGAACGGGTGCCGGCCCTCCCAGCCCTCGCCGACGATGGCGTGGTGGACCTGGCCGGGCCCGAGGTCGCGCAGGGGCTCGGCGAGGTCCTTCGCCATGCCGTGCGCCACGTCGAAGCGGAAGCCGTCGACCCCCCGCTCGAGCCAGAAGCGCAGCACGTCGTGGAACTCCGCGACGACGTCGGGGTGCGACCAGTCGAGGTCCGGCTGCTCGGGTGCGAACAGGTGCAGGTACCACTGCCCGTCGGGCACCCGCTGCCACGCGGGCCCCCCGAACACCGAGCGCCAGTCGGTGGGCGGCGCCGTGCCGCCCTCCCGGCCGTCCCGGAAGACGTAGCGCCCGCGTGCCGGCCCGGCCGGGTCGGCGAGCGCCTCCCGGAACCAGGCGTGCTGGTCCGAGGTGTGGTTGGGGACGAGATCGACGACGACCCGCAGCCCCAGCTCGTGGGCGCGTGCGAGGAGCGCGTCGGCGTCCTCCAGGGTGCCGAATCGCGGATCCACCCCGCGGAAGTCCGCGACGTCGTAGCCGCCGTCGACCATGGGGGACGGATAGAACGGGGTGATCCACACGGCGTCCGCGCCGAGCCGGGCGATGTGGTCGAGACGGGCGGTCAGGCCCGGCAGGTCGCCGACCCCGTCACCGTTCCCGTCGGCATAACTGCGCACGTAGATCTGGTAGATGACGGCGGTGCGCCACCAGGCGCGCTCGTCGGGCATGAGTGTTCGTCCCTACTTCGTCTCGGGGGTGAGTTCGGCGCGCATGCGCTCCGTCAATGCCCGTACCGGGCCGCGCGCCCCGACGAGCAGGTGCAGGGCCGCGCTCTCCTCCAGCTCGACGGCCGCGTCGACCGCCTCGTCCAGGTCGCGCCCGGTGGTGACCTGGCCGTGGTTCGCGAGGAGGAAGGCCCGCGTTCCGGGCGGCAGTTCGGACGCGGCCGCCGCGAGCCGCGCGCTGCCGGGAGGTGCGTACGGCAGGAGCGGCACCCGGCCGAGCCGCAGCTGTGCGTACGGCGTCAGCGGCGGCAGGGTGTCCGCCGGGTCGGGCGGTTCGAGGCAGGCCACGGCGACCGCGTGCCGGGAGTGCAGGTGCACGACGGCCCGTGCGTGCGGGAGGAGGGCGTACACGGCCAGGTGCAGCGGGACCTCCTTGGTCGGGGGCGGCCCGCAGCGGTGGCGGCCCCGGGCGTCGAGGACGCTCAGCCTCTCGGGGGCGCAGGCTGCGAGCGAACCGCCGGTCGGCGTGGTCAGGAATCCGGTGGCCGTGCGGACGCTGAGGTTGCCCGACCGGCCGGGGCTCAGCCCCAGGGCCGCGAGCGCCCGCGCGGCGGCGCTCAGCGCGCCGGCCTCCTCGGCGGGCGCAGTGCCGGGCGCGGACGGCGTGCTCACAGGTGTTCCTCCGTTGTGGTGAAGAGATCCTCGCCGCCGAAGTTCCCGGACTTCAGCACGAGGTTGAGCGTCCGCCCGCGCCGCCGCGCGGCCGTCCAGGGGACGCCGGGCGCGATGGCGGGGCCGATGCGCAGCAGCCGCACGCCGAGGGCCTCGACGACGGCGCCGGACGTCTCCCCGCCCGCGACGACGAACCGGCGCACCCCCGCGTCGGCCAGGCCCCGCGCGCACCGGGCGAGGGCCCGCTCCATGGCCTCGCCGGCCCGGCCGGCCCCGAAGTCCGCCTGCGCGCGCACGACATCGGCCCGCTCCCCGGCGCTGTGGATCAGCACGGAGCGGCGCGTGGCCAGGTGCGCACGCGCCCAGGACACGGTGCGCGCCACCGCCTGCTCGGGGGCCGCCAGCACCTCGGCGGGGTCGAGCCTGCGGTGCGGCATGCGCTCCCTGGCGTGCGCGATCTGGGCCAGGGTCGCCTGCGAGACGCTGCCCGCGAGGACGGCCGTCGGTCCCGGCGCCGCCTCGATGTCCGTGGCCGTGGCCGCCGCGCGGGCCCGGGGCAGTGCGAGGGCCAGCCCGGATCCGCCCGTGAGGAGCGGCAGGTGACGGGTCGCCCGCTCGACGGCCGACAGGTCCTGAGTGTCCAGGGTGTCGGTGACGACGATCCGCACGCCGTCGCGCGCCAGCCCCTCCAGGTGCCGACGCACCGCGTCCCCGCCCGCGCGCAGCGCCGCGTACGGCAGCAGGCCCACGCGGTGGGACGTCTGGGCCCCGAGCACGCGCAGGAGGTCGGAGTCTGTCATCGGGGTGAGCGGGTGCTCGCGCATGCCGCTCTCGCTCAGCAGCCGGTCCCCGACGAACAGGTGCCCCTGGTAGACGGTGCGGCCGGCGGCCGGGAATGCGGGGCAGGCGACGGTCCACGGCGCCCCCGTCGCCGCGAGCAGCGCGTCGGTGACCGGCCCGATGTTGCCGAGCGGCGTGGAGTCGAACGTGGAGCAGTACTTGAACCAGAACCGCGTGCACCCGAGAGCGGCCAGGGCCCGGTGTGCCCCGAGCGCCGCGGCCACCGCCGCGTCCGCCGCGACGGTACGGGTCTTGAGCGCGACGACGACGGCGTCCGTGTCGGGGACGGGGGCGTCGGGCGGCCCGACCGTGACGACGGTCCTGCGGCCCGTGGCCACCAGATTACCCGCGAGGTCGGTGGCGCCGGTGAAGTCGTCCGCGATGCAGCCGAGTTCCGTCATGGGGCGGGCTCCCGGCGGCGGACCGAGGCCAGTTGGGCGGTGCCGCTGCGTGGAGAGGAGAGCACCGGCACCGCGAGCGCCCCCGGAGGCAGCAGGTCCAGCGCCCCGGCCATCGACGCCTGGGCCAGTACGAGTACGTCGTGGTCGGCCGCGAGCCGCAGGGCCTCCTCGGCGATCAGGGCGTCGTGCCGGGCGGTGTCGCCGGCCGCCCTGGCTGCCCGGCTGCCCGGGCACACCGACGTGGTCACGCTGACGTCGCGGCCCGCGGCCCTGCGGCGTACGAGGTCCGCGGTGGGCCCGAGTGTCGAGTCCAGCGTGGCGAGCACCGCGATGCGGCGCCCCGTACGGACTGCCTCGTCCGCCATGGGCTCGTCGACGCGCAGCACCGGGATGCCGACGAGCGGACGTGCCTGCTCGGCGGCCGGGCCGATGGACGAGCAGGTCACGAGGACGGCGTCCGCGCCCGCCGCCTCGGCCTGCGTGACGTAGGCGGCCAGCCGCGCCGCGGTGCGGGGCAGCGGGCCGTGGGCGACGGTGTCGGCGAGCAGGCTCTCGTCGACGACGTGGTAGGGCCGGACATCAGGGGCGAGTTCGCGCAGCAGCGGGTCGAAGACGGCCGGAAGTGCCGCGACGGTGTGCAGGACGCACACGCGCGGGCCGACGGGCGCGGCGCTCACGCCGGCACCCGCTCGCCCGCGGCGGCAGCGTCCCACCAGGGGCGGCCGTGGGTGTCGACGATGTCGCCGAGGCGTCGCAGCCGGTCGGTGCAGACGTCGCGCAGCGTAGCGTCCCGGTTCCCGGCGAGGGCGTCGGTCCACAGTGCCCTTCCGGCGAGGAAGCCGGAAGCGCCTGCCCGGCAGGCGGCCTCGACCGCGTCCGGGAAGTCCGCCGCCCGCACGCCCTGGGACAGCACCACCCACGGCACGCCGACGACGGCGTCGATCCGCTCGGCCTCCCGCGCCAGCGCGGCCACCGAGCCCACGCCGCCGTCGGGCACCTGACACTTGTACAGGGACGGGCGCAGCGGGGCCAGTTCGCGGGCCGCCTCGACGACGGAGTCGGTCAGCCGGAACGTGCCGGCCGCCTCCTCCTCGGCGGTCGCACGCGCGACCGGCTCCAGTACCGAGGCCAGGCCGGCCCGCCGGCACATCTCCACGAAGCGGGCCGCCAGTGCGACGCGCCGGTCGCGGTGGCCGTCCCGGCGCCAGATGACCAGGAGCTTCAGGCCCTTGGTGCCGTCGGCGACGATCGCGGCGGTGTCCGCCGTCTCGTCCAGGGCCGTGTCCTCCACGGGGCCGCCCGTCTCCTGCTCCAGCAGGTCGACGGCGAGGATCGGCGCGCAGCCCGCGGGCAGGACACGCTCGTCGACGAGCCGCCGGTAGCCGTAGTCGCTGTCGATGAGGAGTGCGGACGCGTGAGGCCCGAGCGCCCGCGCGACCGCGAGCTTGAAGTCGGTGAGCCGGCTGTCCGGGATGCTGCTGCCCTCGACCCCGGCCTGCTCGGCCATCATCGAGCGCAGCGAATCGCGCTGGTCGGCGGCGACCATGGCGAAGGTCCCCGATGGGCGGGCGAGCGCCGCGGGGGCGGGGGAACCGCCGGCGAGGACGTCGGAGTGGGTGGTCACGAAGGGTTCTCCTTGTGGTTCGAGGGGAGCGGCGAGGGTGCTGTGACGAGCGGCAGGAACCGGTCCTGGTGGAGGGCGCGGTGCGCCCGGGCCGTCGACGGTTCGGGGGAGCGGGGGGAGACGGGGGCGAGGACGGCCGCCGGGTCGAGGCCGAGCGCGGCGCCCGCCCAGCCGGCCGCGCCGAGGCCGGGCGCCTCGGGCTCCTCGCACAGCAGCACCGGCCAGGGGCTGACGGCGGCCTTCAACCGCGTCCAGGCCTCCAGCCGGGTCGAGCCGCCGAGCAGGGTGACGGCCGAGGGGGCGCACCCCGTCAGCGCGGCCTGTGTGTCCGTCATCCACCGGGCGTGGTGGGACGCGCCCTCCAGCAAGGCACGGGCCAGGTGCGCGGGACCGTGACCCGCGCCCAGGCCGTGCACGGCGAGGCGCGCGTCGGCATACGGACGGGGCGAGGCCCGGCCGGACAGGTAGGGCTCGACGACCAGGCCGGTCGGCTCGCCGGGCAGCGTCTCGACGAGACGGGCGAAGGCCGCGTAGCGCTCGGGACCCGGCGCGCCTGCCAGGCCGAGGAAGCGGTCGCAGAACCATTCCACGAGGGCTCCGGAGCCCTGCATGCCCGCCAGCGCGACCCAGTGGCGGCCGTCGGCGTGCCGGCCGAAGGACATGCCTTCGCTGGCCGCGCCGGCGGCATCCGGCGCCCCGGCGCACACGGTGAGCACCGCCTCCGCCGTGCCCATGGAGTCGGCGACCTGCCCTGTGCGGCGCACGCCGGCCGCCCACGCGCCGACGAGGTGGTCGTGGCCCGCCACCACGACCGGGATGCCGGGCCGCAGGCCGGTCGCCGCGGCAGCCCCCCGGGTCAGGGTGCCGACCGGCTCGCCCGGGGCGAGCACCCGCGGCATGCACTGCTCGCCGATCCCCGGCTCGGCCAGCAACTCGCCGACCCAGCTCCACCCGGCCGGATCCCAGGCCATGGTGCGCTGGGCGAGCGTGGCGTCGGTCCCGACCCGGCCGGTCAGGGCGTGTCCCACGAGGTCGGCGGCGCCGGCCCAGGTACGCATCCGGGCGAGCGTGCCGGGGGACTGCTCGGCCATCGCGCACCACTTGGCCAGCGGCACCTTCGCGCTCGGCAGCACGCCGGTGCGCGCGTGCAGGGCCGCCGCTCCGTACGTCTGTCCGAGCCGCGCGGCGTACGGGGCGGGGGCCGGGTCGGACCACGCCTGCACGGGGCCGAGCGGCCGTCCGTCCGCGTCGAGGCCGACACCCGCCTCAGCCATGCCCGTCAGGCCCACGGCGTCCGGTGCGCGCCCCGCCGCCCGTACGCAGTCGGACAGCACGCCCAGGGCGGCGGCGACCAGGTCGTCGGCGGGGTGGGTGCGGCCGTCGTGGCTTCGGGGCGTGGGTCGCTGGGCGCGTGCCACGACGGCGCCGGACGCACGGCACAGCACCGCCTTGCAGTGGGTGCTGCCGATGTCCACACCGGCGAGCAGCAGCGGTCGTCCGCTCACCGGAGCGCCACCCCCGTGACGGGTCGGCGGCCCGGTACGAAACCCGCCGGCACTGGGCGCAGCGCCACGCGCCGACCGGCCTCCCGGCCGGCGAGCAGCGGGCCGAGCAGCCCGGCACGTCCTGCGCCGCCCGGGACGGTGAGCCAGGGCCGGCCGGCCTCCGTGAGTTCGCCGCCCGGCGAGGCGCCCTCGTCGGCGAGCAGCACCCGGCGGCCCGCGTCCGCCAGCGTGATGGCGGCCGCGACGCCCGCCAGCCCCGCGCCCAGCACCACGGCGTCCCTCTCGTAGAGCACGGGCAGGTCCCGGCCCGACAGCAGGACACCGCTCAACGGTGCGCACCCCCACGGGGCGGCAGGACGCCCGACGCGGCGAGACGCCCGTACCACAGGCCGCTGTCCTTGACGGTGCGCCGCTGCGTCGCGCGGTCGATGTGGACGAGGCCGAACCGGGGGCGGTAGCCCATCGCCCACTCGAAGTTGTCGATCAGCGACCAGTGGTAGTAGCCCTCAACCGGGGCGCCCGCGGCGATCGCCCGGTGCACCGCCCGCAGGTGCCCGTCGAGGAAGGCGATGCGCCGCTCGTCGTGGACGGCGCCGTCGTCGCCCGGCCCGTCGTCGTACACGGCGCCGTTCTCGGTGATCAGGAGCGGCACGCCCGGATAGTCCCGGTGCAGGCGTACCAGCAGGCGTTCGAGGTCGTCGGGGACGATCTCCCAGCCCAGTCCGGTGCGTTCGACGTCGTCGCGCCCCGGGCGCACGCTCCAGGGCCAGGGGCCGTCGCCGCCGCCGGCGCCGATGATGCGGCGGGTGTAGTAGTTGACACCGATGAAGTCGCTGCGCGACGCGATGGTGCCGAGGTCCCCGTCGCGCACGAAGTCCAGTTCCCCGACGGCCCTTTCCCAGTGCTCGCGCATGTCCTCGGGGTACCCGCGGCCGTGCACCGGGTCGAGGAACCACCGGTTGACGTACCCGTCGGAGCCCGCGGCCGCGGCGACGTCGGCCGGGTCGGCCGGGTCGTCGGGGACGCTCGGGAAGAGGCTGTAGGCGATGCCGGCGCGGGCATCGTCCCGGCCGCGGGCGTGCAGTTCCCCGGCGGCGAGGCCGTGTGCCAGCAGCAGGTGGTGCATGACGGTCACGGACGCCTTCAGGTCCTCCTCTCCCGGGGCGTGCAGCCCGAGCTGGTGTCCGAGCAGGCCCACGATCCACGGTTCGTTGATGGTGACCCAGTCGCGCACCCGGTCGCCGAACGCGTCGAAGCAGACCGCCGCGTACTCGGCGAAGCGCTTCGCGGTGTCCCGCTCACGCCAGCCGCCGGCGTCCTGGAGCGCGCTCGGCAGGTCCCAGTGGTACAGGGTCACGAGCGGGGTGATGCCCTCGGCGAGCAGCCCGTCGATGAAGCGGTCGTAGTGGTCGATCCCCCGCTTCTCGACACGTCCGCGGCCGTCCGGCTGGATGCGCGGCCAGGCGAGCGAGAAGCGGTGGGCGCCGGTGCCGAGCCGGGCCATCAGGGCGATGTCCTCGGCGCCGCGCCGGTACTGGTCGCACGCCACGTCGCCGGTGTCGCCGTTCTCCACGGCCCCCGGCACCCGGCAGAAGCGGTCCCAGATCGACTCGCCCCGGCCGTCCGCCGAGACGGCGCCCTCGACCTGGTAGGACGAGGTGGAGGTGCCCCAGCGGAATCGGTCGGGAAAGCGCAACGCGTCCGAGTCGGCGGGGGTCACATGTCCTCCTGGAGTTCGGGCAGTTCGAGGGCGCGTTCGCTCGCGTACAGCAGCACGCCGGCCGACCAGGCGTGGGAGAGCGTCAGCAGCATGCCCTTCGCCTGGAAGCACTCGGTCTGGTAGAAGCGTTCGCTGACCATGCCGCGATAGGCGTTGAAGTCCCCGTCCGCGCGCGCCACGAACTGGCGGAAGCAGTCGAAGTTCTCGCGAGCCGAGCGCAGGTAGTAGGGATCGCCGAGGTGGCGCGCGAGCCGCACCGTCTCCGGCAGGCAGATCAGCCCGAAGGCGTGCAGATGCTGGTTGGAGGGCGACGCCTGGTCGCCCCCGCGGGTGCGGAAGCCGTAGTGGCCGAGCAGGGTGTGCGGGCCGAACGACACGTCGTAGGTGTAGCGGAAGGTCAGCGTCCAGTCGGCGGCCCTGCGGGCCAGGTCCAGCCAGGGGCCCGCGGGTTCGGCCTCGTGCAGCAGGGTGTACGCGATGATCGCGTTGTAGCCGTCCTCGGAGGTCGGCGCGAGCGACACGTCCTCCGGCGCCCCGCACAGGAACTCCGAGCGCACGTCGCCCGCGAACGCCTCACCCGCCCGCCGCGCGGCGGCCAGCAGGCGCGCGTCGCCGAAGGCCTCCGCGGCCTCCACGAGGGCCCCGATCCAGGCGATGCCCGCCGCGCCGATGTGGTCGAGCGCGGCGCCCGTCAGGCTGTCGTGGGCCGCGGCGAGCCGGCCCGTGGCCGGGTCCTGCCCGGCGAGCGCGGCCTCCAGGTTGGAGCGCACGGCGGCCTCCCACAGCGGGTGCCCGATGCCGTGCTCCCGCTCGGCGCGCCACGCCCGCAGCAGGAACAGTGTCGCGTCGCCCAGGGTGCGGGCGTGCAGGCGCCGCGCGTCGCCCGTCCACCCCGCGGACCAGCCGCCGCCCGCCGACCACTGCCCCCAGAAGGTGCCGCCCGGTGCGAGGTTCGCGCAGATGTGGTCCAGTACGGACACCGCGGCCCGGGCCTTCTCCGCGTCGCCGACCCGGCGGGCGTGCAGGAGCAGCGCGTGCGCGTACGGCGTGCCGCTGACCCAGGACACGTGCATGGCATGCCGGTCGCCGCGCCCGCCCAGCGCCTCCCGGTCGAAGGCCGCCGTCTCCAGCAGCACCGGCGGGTCGCTGCGGTAGTGCCAGCGGTGCAGCCCCTCGGCGGACAGGGCCGCCGCGGTCCGCGCACCGACCCACGCGGCGGGGGCCCTCGCGCCGGCGGCCTCGTGCAGGGCGCGCAGGACAGGCGCGTAGGCGTGCGGGTCGGTGTCGAGGAGGTGGACGCAGAAGAGCACCGTGTGCTCCTCTCCGGGCGCCCATCGGTGCAAAGGCGCCTGGGCCGGGCGGGGCTCGGCCGAGCCGTAGTAGGAGACCGGCTCCTCCCGGTAGGGCGCGTGCAGCCGCAGTGCCGGCCGGCCGCCGTCGGACAGCGCGAAGCCGACGCCCTGCTCGCCCAGCGTGCCCTGCTCGGCGGTGGCGAGCGCGGCGCCGCCCAGCCGGTCACGCGCGAACACGGCCGGTGTGGCGCACCGGTCCGCCCGGAACGACCAGGCGTCCGCGGTCATCGACGCCGGGTCGCTCGCGCCGGCGAGGTAGCGCGGGTAGGGGCGCGTACAGCCGGCCAGGCGGTTCTCGCCGTAGAAGACCCCGGGCACGAGCCAGCCCGGGTCGTCGCTCGGGCCGAGCAGCACCTCGATGCGCAGGCCCGCGTCGAACGGCTCGTCACCGGTGCGGCGCACGGTGAGGGCCCCCTCGTACGCCTTCTCACCGTCGGGCACGAGCCGCAGGTCGGCGCTGAACCCGTGCGCCGTACCGCCGGCGCGCAGAGAGCCGTCCTTCGCGCGCTCCGTCGCGCCGAGCGGCACGGGCAGGCAGGCCCCGTCGCCGGCCATGACGGTCACGGCGTGGGGAAAGGCCACGATCCCCTCGGCCTCCTCGCGCAGCACCAGCTCTCGCATGCGCTCAGCCACATTCGCGGGCATGGACGTTCCAGCCTTCCAGTAGTACGGCTCTGCCCCGCTCGGGGGCGTCGCGCCAGGTGACGGTGATCTCCGTGCTCTCGCCGGGCATCAGGTCGAGCATCGAGTCGCCGAAGACGGCCCAGCCGTCGGCCTCGACGGGGCGGGCGTCGCTCAGGCACAGGCCGAGCGCCGCGGGCCCGCCCGTGTGGACGAGGCGCAGGCCGCCCGGCATACCGTGTACGGCGACCTCGGCGGGCGGCAGGTCGAGAAGGGGCGCGAGGTCGCCCGTCGCCGAGTGCACATAGCGGTTCGAGGACCGCAACTCACCGACCGAGTCGCGCTGTTCGAGGTCGAGCAGGAACAGCTCACCGGGTACGGCGGACAGCGGCACGCGGAGCACCGGGCCGGTGGTCGCCGCGACCACCTCCCCGGCCGGCGTCAGGAGCCGGGCGGACATCACGTCGCCCCGGGCCCCGCCCCACACCCGGACCCGTGCCTCGAACAGTTCCCGGCCCGCCCATGCCTGGGTGGCGAAGGACGCGCACACATGGGCCCTGCGGTAGGCGCGGCGCACCCCGTAGTAGGCCGGTTTCGGATCGCCGCGGTGGTCGACGGCCGACGTGCACCAGGCGTTCGGGAAGGGCTCGTTGAACTGCCACGGGATGGTGCCCGCGGCGCGCGGGGCCCGCCGCAGCCCTGCTTCCACGGCATAGCGCAGCCCGTCGTACTGGAGCTGCTGGCTGGCGCGGCGCACGGTGTCCGGGTCGGCCGGCCTGCCGCCGAACGCAGAGAGCACCAGCGGTGTGTTGTTCCACCAGGCGCCGAGGTGCTCCATGACCGGGTTGTCCCGGCCGGTCGGCCAGCGGGCCCCTGCCGGGACGACGGCCTCCCACGTGCGCCGGTTGGCCATGCCCTCCACACCGAACTCGGAGTGGAGCAGGGACGTGCCGGCGTCGTAGAGCGCGTAGTGGTCCGCGAGTCCCTGGTGCTCCCAGGGGCCGTGCACGTCGTGCTGGCCGTCCGGGTCGGCGGCGATCACGTCGGCGCGGTGCAGGAAGGAGCGCCCCGAGGGGGAGCCGGGCAGCCAGCACCGGTCGGGGTCCAGGTCCGCGACGGCCCGGGCCAAGGCCGCGACGACCGGCGAGCCCGCCTCGTCGAGCGGTGTGGCGCTGGCAGTGTCGTGCAACTCGTTGCCGGGGCCCCAGAGCGCGAGGGAGGGGTGGTGGTGCAGCAGCGGCACGATCGCCCGGGCCTCGCGGTCCATCAGGCCGAGGTATTCGGGATCCGCCGCGGGAACGCTGTCGATGCCCGAGCTGGACAGGCTGAACTCCTGCCAGACGAGCAGCCCGAGGCGGTCGCACAGCTCGTAGAACGCCTCGGTCTCGATCAGCCCGCCTCCCCACACCCGCAGGAGCGTGACGTGTGCGCCTGCGGCGAGGTGCAGCAGATGCGCGAGGCGGCCCGGCCGGTCCGCCCCGTACAGGGCGTCCTGCGGCACCCAGTTCCAGCCCTTCGTCGGGACGCGCCGCCCGTTGACCTCCAGGGTGTAGGGGAGTGCTCCCTCGGGCGCCCCCTCGCCATGGACGAGCCGGACTCGGCGGAAGCCGGTCGTCCGCTCGTACGAGCCGGCCGGCCTGCCCGCCTCGTCGTACGCGCTCACCGCGACCCGGTAGAGGGGCTGCTCGCCATGGCCGTTGGGCCACCACAACCGGGGGTGTGCGACGGGCACGGCAGCCTCGGCGCTCGCGCAGCCGGCCTCGAACGGCACCCGGACCGATCCCGCCGCCTCGCCATCGGGACCGGTCACGGAGACCTCCAGGGTGCCGGGCCCGGCCGCCTCCAGGTCCGCGCGCACGCGGACGGTGCCACCGGAATCGAGGTGGGCACCCACCACCACAGCCCGCAGGCGCACCGGTCCGGCCTTCTCCAGCCACACCGGCTTCCAGATCCCCTGGTGCACCATGCGCGGGCAGAAGTCCCAGCCGTATCCCATCCGCGACTTGTGGACACGGACCCGGTCGGTTCGCCCGACCTGCGGCTCGTTCGACGGTGCCGGATGCACGACCACCGCGAGCACATGGCGGGCGCCGTCGCGCACCTGTTCCGTCACGTCCGCCTCGAAGGGCAGGAACATGCCGTCGTGGTGGGCGACTTCGTGCCCGTCGACGAGGACCGTGGCCTCGTGGTCGACCCCCTCGAAGCGCAGCAGCGCGCGCTCGCCCGCCGCGAGCTGCACCTGTAGCGCCCTGCGGTGGAGCCAGGCGCGCTGCGGCACCCACTCGGCCTCCAGGCTGCCGGTCGCGACATAGGGATCGCCGATCAGCCCCTGTCCGCGCAGGTCGTCCAGGACCGACCCGGGCACCCGGGCGGGGAACCAGCCGGCCTCCCCGTCCGGGCGGCCAAGGCCGCACAGCCAGCGCCAGGTGTCGCCCAGGCAGCCGCGCAGCTCCCAGCCGTCGTCGAGCATCTCCACGGTCAGGCCCCGCCCCGGCCTGCCGCACCCGCCGCGTGCGCGGGCAGCTCCAGCAGGTCCGTCTCAACGACGGGCGAACGCGGGTCGCGCGGCACCCGGAACGTCTTGATCTCGAACGCCCCGAACCTCGCCTCGACCACCCGGTCGCCGAGCATCGGCAGGGCGATGCGCGCCTCCGCCGCCCGCCCCTGCGACTCGTAGGCGCGCACGACGAAGTCGCCCGAACCGTCCTCGTCGCCCTTGACCACCGTCACCAGGACGCTTCCCGCGCCGTCGTCGGCGTGCGCGGCGCGCTGCGCCAGCGGGCCCACGTGGAACGTCTCCAGCAGCGCGAACACCGGCTGGTTGAGCTCGGCCGCGCGTCGCACCGGGTCCGCTTCCCGCCAGTCGGCGCCGTGCGGCACGAGCAGGTACCTGAACTCCTGGCGGCCCTGGTCGAGGTAGTCGTACACGCCGTCCTCGTCCAGGGTCCGCGGCTCGTGCCAGGCGTACACCGGGCTGCGCAGGGCGGTCATGCCGATCTCGCCCCCGCGCACGTCGTGACCGTGCTTGGAGTCGTTGACCACGGCGAGACCGGCGCGCGCACCGCCGGGGAGCGTACCGGTCACGTCGACCCAGGCCTGGGTGGCCTCCTCAGTGCCGTCGGCGGGGCGCTCCAGGTGGCCGTAAGGGATCTCGTGCGTGGCCGTGGTGTCGTCGAGGGCGGTGGGGAAGCGCAGCTTGAGCAACTTCAGCTTCTCGTGCCAGTCCACCACCGTGCGCACCTCGACGTGGCGGGAGCCCGAGGACAGCACGAGTTCCTCGGCCATCTCGGAGCGTCCGTAGGCGCTCTCGATCCTCAGCACGGCCCGCACCGGGCCGGACTCGACCAGGCGCACGCGGGTGGGCGCGAAGGAGCCCGCCGCCTTGTCGTACGCGCGCACGCGGTGTCCCCACGTGTCGCTCGCGTCGTCGACGACGACCGCGTGCGGACCGGCCCCCGGGCCCACCAGTTCCGCACCGGTGGCCTTGTCGCGCAGCGAGCTGAGCCAGCCGGTGGCGGGGTCCACCTCGATCCGAAGGTGCTCGTTCTCCAGCGACGTGTCCGTCGCGGTGACCGTTTCCCCGCGGTCCGCGTCGGCGCCCGGCAGCAGGTGGTAGACCCGGTGACCGAGCGGCGGCACGCTCGCGCGGAAGGCTATTCGCCCGCGCGCCCCGGCGAGCGTCGCCTCCGACCGGGTCAACTGGACGGGCACGGGCGCGCCCGCCTCGTCCGTGAGCCGCACCTCGCTCGCGCGGCCGAACTCGGCCTCGACGTCGCTCTCCAGCTCCCACGGGTGCGGGTTGACGACGACGAGCGGCACCGTGCCCTCCCGCAGCGGGATGTCGATGCGCCGCGTGACGGCCTGGACCGCCTGGTTGAAGACCTCGGCCGCGACGGAGCGGGCCCGGCCGTAGTCGTCGCGAGCGTCCTCGTAGGCCGAGCGGATAGCCGTGCCGGCCAGGATGTCGTGGAACTGGTTGAACAGCACCAGCCTCCACGCCTCCGCCAGCTTGTGCGCCGGATAGGGTTCCTCGGCCACGGCCGCGGCCACGGCGGCCCACTTCTCCGCACGCTGCAGGTCGTTCTCGGCGCGCCGGTTCCAGGCCTTCACGCCGGAGTGGGCGGAGTAGCAGCCGGGACCGTGGTGCTGGAGCTCCCCGGCGTGCACGGGCACGTCCTGGCGGTCCCGCACCCGCTCGAAGAAGCGTTCCGGGTGGCTGAGCTCCAGGGTGGGCAGCCCCCCCAGCGCGTCCAGACGGCGGATCGAGTCGAGGTTGGCCCTGGTGGGACCTCCGCCGTGATTGCCGACACCGTAGAAGACCATCAGCTCCGGCTCGTCCGGCGGCATCATCGCCAGCGACTTGTCGAGGTGGTTGCCGATGTCCTTGCCCGGTGTGCAGTACTCGTTGGGGAGCCGGTACGCGGTGACGCGGGAGCCGTCGGGAGCCTCCCAGTGGAAGAACTGCCCCGGCAGCACCTGCTCGTGCGGTCCCGGCCGAAGGAAGACGTAACTGTCCATGCCGGACTTGCGCAGCAGCTGGGGCAGCATCGCGTTGTGGCCGAACGGGTCGAGGTTGCAGCCGACCGTCGCGGCCCTGCCGAACTTCTCCAGCAGGTAGCGCTGGCCGTACAGCGCCTGGCGCACGAAGGACTCGCCCGACGGGACGTTGCAGTCGGGCTCCACCCACCAGCCGCCCACGACCTGCCAGCGGCCGTCCGCCACGCGCTTGCGGATCGTCTCGAACAGAGCCGGGTCGTGTCGCTCGATCCACTCCAGGTACATCACGGAATCGCAGGTGAACACGAAATCCGGGTACTCCTCCATGCGGTCGACGGCGGACTGGAAGGTGGCGCGGATCTCCTGCAGCCCCTCGGGCCAGCGCCACAGCCACACCGGGTCGATGTGGGCGTTGCCCACGAGGTGCAGTTTCCGGTCGCGGGAGGCCGGGTTCACAGTGGTCATACGGTCTTCTCCTGCGGGAGGTCGTCGGATGCGGAAGGGGTGGGCGCCGTCCCCGCGGCCCACGCGTCGACGTGCTCGCTGAGCAGATGGAGCAGCGTGAGGTGCATCTCCTGGATGCGCGCGGTCGTGGTGGCGGGGGCGATCAGCGTGTACTCGGCGTGCTGGGCCGCCGGCATGCCGCCCTGCTCGCCCCCCGTGAACAGGACGGTGACGGCGCCCGCCTTGCGGGCCGCCTCCAGGCCGAGGACGACATTGGGGGAGCGGCCGGAGGTGGTGAAGGCCACGACCATGTCGCCGGGGCGCGCCAGCGCTTCCACCTGGCGGGCGAAGACCTCGTCGTAGGAGTAGTCGTTGCCGATGCAGGACGTCACCGACGGGTCGGTGACGAGCGAGACGGCGGGCAGGGGGCGCCGCTCGCGCAGATAGCGGCCGATGAACTCGCCGGCCAGGTGCTGGGCGTCGGCGGCGCTGCCGCCGTTGCCGAAGGTGTAGAGCCGGCCGCCGCCGCGGTACACGTCGATCAGCCGCTCGCCGACGGTGGCGAGTTCGGGCAGGAGATCGTGCAGCCGCTGCGCGGCGGCGACATGGTCGGCGAGCTGGCCGGCGGGCGCGATGCGGCCGGACGGTGGGGCTGACATGGGGCTCCTGGCGAAGAGGGGAGGAACAGGGTCGAAGGGTCGTGCGGGCCGGTCGGGGGCGGCCTAGCGGACGGGCAGGGTCGGCGGGTGCGGAGCGTTCTGCGCCCCGCGCTGCGGACGGCGCCCGGCGTGCGCCGGCCGCACCGGCGGGGCCGCGCCCAGGCGCTCGAAGGCGATGGCGGCGGCGCCCCGCACCCCGGCCAGGTCGCCGGCCTCTGCGGGCACGATGCGCGCGGCCCGCGCGGCCGGCCCCATCGCCAGCCGCGCCACCTTCTCGCGCACCGGCACGAGGAGCTGGTCCCCGCTGCGCACCACGCCGCCGCCGAGCACAACGACCTCCGGCTCCCACAGGTTGACGATGGAGCTCAGCCCCCCGGCGAGGGCGTCCATGGTCTCGTCCCAGATCCGCACGGCGAGCGCGTCGCCCGCCCGCGCGGCCCGCGCGACGTCGGCCGCGGTGGGCTGTGCGAGGTGTGCGAGGACGGAGGCCGCCCTCTGCTCCGGCTCCTCCCGGAGCGCCTCCAGGGCGCGTTCCGCGATGGACGTGCCGGACGCGTACGCCTCCAGGCAGCCGGTGCGGCCGCACCCGCGACAGCGCCTGCCGTCGGAGCGGACCGTGACATGGCCGGGCTCCCCGCCGTTGCCCGCGGCGCCGCGGTAGGTGCGGCCGTCGATGACAGTGCCGCCCCCGATCCCCGTCGACACGGTCAGGTAGAGGAGGTGGCGGCTGCCGCGGCCGGCGCCGAAGCGCCACTCGCCGGCCGCTCCCGCCGTTCCGTCGTTGTCGAGGACCGCGGACAGCCCGAAGGTCTCCTCGGCCAGCGCGGTGACCGGGACGTCCACCCAGCCCGGCAGGTGCGGCGGGCAGAGCAGGACGCCCGCGGCCGAGTCGAGCGGGCCGCCGCAGCCGATTCCGCAGCCGAGCAGCCGGCGGGACGCATCGGCCGCCTCGGCGCCCGCGTCGCGCAGCGCGCGGGCGCCGAGGGACCACAGCCGGCCGAGGACCGCGTCGGGGCCCTCCCGCACCCCGGTCGGGCAGGACACGAAGGACAGGGCCGTGCCGTCCTCCCGCACCACACCGGCCGCGAGCTTCGTGCCGCCGATGTCCAGTGCCAGGACGGTCCTCTCGGACGGGTCCCCGTGTTCGTACGACGTCATGTGGTGCTCAACCCTTGTTCCCTGTGGTGGCGATGCCCTCGGTGAAGTACCGCTGGCAGACGAAGAAGGCGACGATCATGGGCACCGTGACGACCACGCTCGCGGCGCAGACGATCTCCCACCGCATTTCGCCCCCGTCCCCGAACTGGTCGAGCACGGCCTTGAGTCCGCGTGGCACGGTGTAGAGCTTCGGGTCCCGCAGGTAGATCAGCGGCCGGACCAGGTCCGTCCACGAGGCCTGCACCTCGAAGATGAAGGTGACGATGAGCGCGGGACGGCACAGCGGCGCGGCGATGCGCCAGAACAGCGTCCAGTAGCTCGCCCCGTCGACCCGCGCCGCCTCGAACAGCTCCCGGGGCAGGCCGAGGAAGAACTGGCGCAGCAGGAAGATGTAGAAGGCGCTGCCGAAGAGGTTGGGTGCCCACAGGGGCACCTGCGAACTCGCCAGGTGCAGCCAGTTCCAGATGAGGTACTGCGGCACCATCGTGACGACGGACGGCAGCATCATCGTGCCGATCACCAGCGCGAACAGCACGTTGCGGCCGGGGAAGCGGAAGTACGCGAAGCCGAAGGCCACCAGGGCGCTGCTCACCGTCACCGTGACCGCGGCGGCCAGCGTCACCATGACGCTGTTGCCGATCCAGTTCAGCAGCGGGACGGCCCGCCAGATCTCGGCGTAGTTCCCGAACTGCCACACGTGCGGCACGAGGGCGTTGTCGAAGACGTCCTGGGTCGGCTTGAGGGAGGCGCTGACCAGCCAGAAGAACGGGTACAGGAAGACGACGGAGGCGAGCACCAGGCACACCAGCCGCACGGCGCGGTTCGCAGGCGTGGCAGCCCGGTGCGGGCCCGTCGGGCGGCGGTGCGGGCCATGGGCCCGCACCGGCGGCCCGGGTGGGGGAGCGTCGCGCTCCGTCCGGGCGCCGCCTGCGGGTGGTACGGAGAGCTGCGTCATCGCTGGTCTCCCTCGTAGTAGACGAACCGCTTGCTGACCTTGGCCTGGATGACGGTGATGAGCAGCACCACCAGGAAGAGCAGCCAGGCGAGAGCGGAGGCGTAGCCCATGTGCATGTACTGGAAGGCCTGCTGGAAGAGGTAGACGACGTAGAACAGGGCCGCGTCGTTGCTGTACGTCTGCGAGTTGGAGCTGCCGAAGAAGGCGGTGTACGCCTCGGTGAACGTCTGGAGCGACGCGATCGTGTTGACGATCAGTGTGAAGAACAGCGTGCCGGAGATCTGCGGGAAGGTGACGTGGCGGAAGGAGTTCCAGCGGCCGACCCCGTCGAGTTCTGCCGCCTCGTACAGGTCCTTCGGCACGTTCTTCAGCGCGGCCAGGTAGATGATGACGGTCGATCCCACGGACCACAGGCTGGTCAGGACGAGGCCAGGTTTGATCCACAGGCTGTCCGTGGTCCACGCGGGCCCCTGCACACCGAACAGCCCCAGCACGTGGTTGATCAGGCCGACGTTGCCGTTGAACAGCAGCAGGAAGAGGATGCCGACGGCCACCGACGGTGTCATCACCGGCAGGTAGAAGAGGGTGCGGAAGAAGCCCGACGCCCGGCCCACGCGCAGCAGGAGCATGGCGAGCAGCAGTGCGAGCGCCATCGACAGCGGCACCCGCATCACCGTGAACAGCAGGGTGTTCGCCAGTGACTTGGCGACGGCCGGATCCTGGAAGAGATGGCGGTAGTTGTCGAGCCCCACCGAGTGGGAGGCCCCGATCCCGTCGTAGTCGGTGAACGACAGCACGAAGCTGGCGATCATCGGGCCCGCGGTGAAGACGAGGAAACCCACGATCCACGGCGAGATGAAGCCGTAGGCGGCCCAGGTCTCGTGCCGGCGCCACCGGCCCGGCACCTTCGCGGAGCGACGGCGCGTGCTGTCGCCCAGCCGCGCGTGCTGTGTGGTGGTCATCGCGCTCATCCCCTGCCCTCGTTCGCGAGATCGAGGGCGCTCTGCGCCTCGTGCTGCGCCTGGTCGAGTGCCTGCTGCGGGGTCTGTTCACCGGACAGCACGCGGTTGATCGCGTTCTGCCAGGCGTCCTTGAACTCCGTGCCGGCCGCGTTGGAGGTGACGATGAACCCCTTGTTGGAGACGGAGTAGAGCATCCGGGTGGCCTTGTCGTAGGCGGCGTTGCCCGTCGGCTTCCACACGTCGCGCTCGATGATCCGGTCGGCCACGGCGTTGCCGGTGACGTCGCCGGTGTAGGGGCCGCCGGCCTTGCGCACCTGCGCCGCCTTGGCGCGGGCGGCGTGGACCCAGGTCTTCGTGGCGGTCATCGTCTTGATGAAGGTGCAGGCCGCTTCCGGGTGCGGGGAGCCCTTGGGGATCGCCCAGCCGTAGCCGGACGTCCAGTTCAGCGGTTTCCCGTCGCGCGCCTTGAACGTCTGCGTACCGAGGTCGAGGTGCGGGGAGAGTCCGGCGAGCGCGTTCACGTACCAGTCCTCCATGGGGTACATGCCGACCTGGTCGCGGGCGAACTGGTTCTTGGCGCCGAACGTGTCGAAGGAGTCGCGCAGGGACTTGAACTTCCCCCAGCCTCCCTGCTCGTTGACCAGGCTCACCGCGTAGGTCAGGGCCTCGACGACGCGTGGGTCGTTCAGGTGGGCCATGCGGCCGTCCGCGCTGATCAGGTCGGCCCCGTTGGCCTTGGCCCACAGCGGGAAGAACTCGGGGATCTTCGGGTCGAAGCCGATGCGGGTGAGCTTCCCGCCCTGCTGGCGCTGGAGCTTCTTCGTGAGGCTCTTGAGGCTCGTCCAGTCGGACGTGTTCACCGAGGAGGGCCGGACGCCGGCGTTCCTCAGCACGGTGTCGTCCATCAGCAGCAGCCGGCTGTCGTACGAGTCGGGCAGCGCGTAGACCGCGCCGTTCAGCGAACCCTCGTCGATGGCCGTCTTGTAGAAGTCACCCGTGTCGACGTGTGCCTGGCTCAGGCAGGAGGTGAGCGGCAGGAGGGCGCCCTGCGCGGCGTAGCCGCCGATCAGGGAGCGGTCCATGTGCACGACGTCCGGCGGGTCTCCGGCGGCTACGGCGGAAAGGAACTGCTGCTGGTCGAAGGCGCCTTCGGTGACGTTGATGTGCAGCGAGGGCAGCGCTGCCTTCGCCGTGTCGATCCGGTCGGTGGCGAGCGCGTCCCCCATGCCGTAGCCCATGGTGGTGAACGTGTCCGGGGCGCTTCCCGTCACGCTCACACCGCCGCAGCCCGTGAGCAGCAGCGGAAACAGTGCGAGGGCCGACGCGAGGGCCGTTGTGCGCCGGCGTGTTCGCCGAGGTGGTGGTGCCGCCATGGTCTCTCCTTCGAGCAGCTGGCTACGCAGGCGACCGACGCTGCTGACACATCCGGACAGGGGTGGGGGAATGTCTCGTCCCGCGTGTGGCATCGATCCCACGTGAGAACGTAACCACGTTGCGGGGACGCGTCAACGGGTTGAACGGACCGTTGTGCGAGGAGCGGCGGCACCGCGGCCTGCCCGGGGGTCGATCAGGAGAAAATTCGCAGGTGAGAGGCGTGCAGACGGAGGGCCGGCGTGCACATCGACCGGTTTCCTGGCAAGGCCACGGATCCCACCGGCCTCACGGTGGGCCGGGGTTGCGCAGCCGGACCCGCTTCCCGCGGAACATCGACGACGGGCGGACACAACGGTCCACGGGGCCTCGTACACCTGGTGGGACGGCGACAGACCGGGGGGTGGGTCCGCGAGACGCCGAACGTCCGGGCACACGGGCGCGCCACCTGTGGGCCGACGCTCCGCGCGGCGCCACGCCCCCACACCGACTCCGGCGCACGCCACGCCGGATGCCCGGCAGGCTGGTCGGTCGTGCGCGGACAGCCGGACGCCCGCAAGGCCGGAAGGAGGGAGGGCCCGGATGCCAGGAGCGAGGGCTCCGATCCCCCAATACCCGGGAAGTCCAGGCCAGGTCCGGAGCCGGGCTCCTCAGTGCCGGGGGGCCGCCGACGAGCCGCGCACCACCAGTTCTGGCTGGAGGACCTCGGTTCCCGTACGCCCGCCGCCGCGCCCCACGCGCTCCAGCAGCAACTCGGCCCCGCGGCTGCCCATCTCGAAGACGGGCTGGCGCACCGCGGTGACTCCCGGCTCGACCATCTTCATCCATCCGAGGTCGTCGAAGGAGACGACGGAGCAGTCAGCGGGCACGCGTCGGCCCCGCCGCTTGAGTTCCTGCCAGAGCAGCTGGGCGACGACGTTGTTCGCGGCGAAGACCGCCGTCACACCGGTGGCCCGGTCCAGGAAGCGGGCCAGCTCCTCCTCGGGGGCGGAGGTGCTCAGGCCCAGGTCGAGCACGTGCCGACGGATCGCGGGCAGGCCGGCCGCGCGCAGGGCGACCCGGTAGCCCTTGAGTCGCCCCCTGCCCGTCTCCCACTTGGTCTCGTCGATGACCACCGCGATCTCCCGGTGGCCCAGGGAGATCAGGTGCTCCACCGCGACCCTGGCCCCGTGCTCGCTGTCGATGGCGACGGCGTCGCAGCCGCGCACCCCCGATCTGCGGTCCACCTCCACCACCGGTGTGCCGTGTTCCACGAGGAGTTCGGTGGCCGCCCTCCCGACCGGCGCGAGCAGGACGCCGTCGGCGCGCATCGCGAGGAAGGCGCGCGCGCCGCTCTCGGCCAGGTGTTCGTCACCGTGGTCGTCGGCCAGCACCACCTGGTACCCGGCGGCGGACAGGGTGTGCTCGACCCCGGCCGCCAATTCCGCGTAGAACTGGTTGCGCAGGTCGGAGACGAGGAGCCCGACGAGTCCGCTGGAGCTGCCCTTCAGGGTGCGGGCCGACGCGTCCGGCACGTATCCGAGGCGGTCCGCCGCGGCGCGCACCCTCTCCTTGATGTGCTCGGCGACGTAGCCGTGCCCGCTGAGTGCCCGGGAGGCGGTGGAGCGGGAGGTCTGGGCCGCCTCGGCGACATCGCGCAGTGTCGCCCGGGCGCGTCTGTTCCTGGGAACGCGGACTCCGGCCTCTTCCTTGCCCATTCAGGTCTTCCCATCCCTGTCCCTGGTGCTCCCGCGCCCACGCCAGTGGGACCACAGCCGCCGTATCGAAGCGTAGTCGAACTCCTCCAGGGGTTCGCCCGTGCGGTCCAGGTGGGTCGCCAGATACAGGGCGGGGACGCCGAGTTCGTCCTTCATCGCCGTGTACGCGCGCCACTGCTCCCGGTCCGGGGCACACCAGTCGTCGGTGTCCACGGGCAGGCCCGGACAGCCGGCCGCGGCGACGGCGGCGCGCATCCGCATCTGCGGCACGACCTGCGCGTAGGGGTCGGGGTCGTCGAGCCGCAGCATGTCGTTGAGGCGGATCATGTCGGTGACGTCGGCGAACGCCGGATGCGGGGTGTGGGTCACGATGAGCGCGTCCGCCTTGGCGTCCTTGGCCGCCCGGTGGACCACCGCCAGGTACTCGTGCAGCAGGGCTATGCCCCACGCGCCGCCGTGGGATCGCAGACCCTCGCCTGTCGGTGTGTCCGCGGTGAAGTCGATCTTCAGCCCGTCGGCGTCCAGGCCGGCCGGGGAGAGCATCCGCCGGATGTTGTCGGCCAGCAGGTCACGGGCGCCCGGGTGACCGGGGTCGAGAGTGACCGGCCGTCCCGTGGCGGTGCGGACGCAGAACTCCTCCGGCACGCCGTCGGTGGCCCACGCCTTCCACCACAGCAGGACACGCTGCCCGCGCGCGTGGCGGTCCGCGATCCAGCCGCGCAGATCCGGCCACCTCTCCTCGTCCGGCTCCCAGCGACCGTACGCACGCTGCCAGTTGTCGTCCACCACCACGGTGCCCGGTACGATCCGCTGCCCGTGCAGATGCGCGAGATGGGCGTCGTACTCGGCGCGGCTTGAGAGCTGCGGCGCGGGACGCCCGGTGTCCCGCGCCCGGGCCATCTGCGCGCCCCAGCCGCAGAACATCGGTTCCGTCCACCACCGCGGGTGCGGGTCCCCGGCCGTGGCGGGCGCCCAGCCGCGCTCCTGCAGCCACTGCCGGTGGGCGCGCAGGCCGGAGTAGGGGTCCGGGTGGCCCGGCGAGACGAGGACCGAGGGCGTGCGGTAGATGCCGTCGACCCGGGTGTGGCCCTCGTGCGCGAAGAGGAGGTGGAAGCCTGAGTCCGAGGGCACGTACGCCATCTCGGTGAAGGTCAGTGCCGCGACCGGGGCGCCTGCCGACAGGGTCCACCAGCCGTGCGGCGCGGAGGCGGTGCCGGGGTCGGCGTCGTCGGGTAGCCGGTCCTCGGTGAGGGCGAGGCACAGCGGTCCGGGGGTGAAGAACCAGTGGCCGCGGCCCGGCCGCGCGTCACCGCAGGCACCGACGACGGCGCTTTCGCCGGCGCCGCGGGTGAGCCTTCGGGGCGGCCCCGGGTTGGGGGAGAACAGGGTCTGCCACGCGTGCCCGCTCGGGCGCAGCCCGCCGCCGCGGCCCCCGAGGGCCGCGCGTGCGGCCAGCGCGAGCGTCTGCCTCAGGTTGCCCTGTCCGCGCACCTCCCAGCTGATCTCGGGCCCCTGTGCCGTGCACGCGACACGGGTCAGTGCTCCGCTCCAGGCGCTGCTGCGGCGGCGCACGACGACGACGGGCCGATCGCCGGCGGTGTCGAGCTCGGGAGGATCGACGCCCAGCGTCTCGTCGGTCGTGTCGGTGCGATCCAGCGCCCCGGGAAGCTGGAGCAGGAGCGGACGGTGGCCGGCATCAGGGTGGCTCAGCAGCGCGCTCACACCGTCCGCGGCGATCGTCATCCGCCAGGTGTCCGCAGCCAACTCGACCGTGCCGTCGGGGCGCAGGGTCGCGCTCGGCCTTGTCATCGCACACTCACCAGGGCCTCCGCCTGCTGGCCGAAGGCCATGCCGCCGACCGTCGTCTCCACTGCCACGCGCTCCCTCACGACCGGTGTGGCGCCCGCCGGTATCCGCACCACGAACTCCACGTCGGCGGCCTGGCCCGCGCCGATCTCGGTCTTCACAACCGGCGGCTCGGCGCTCCAGCCCGGGGGCGCGACAAGGCTGAGCACCGCCTGTTCCGGCCGCGGGAAGGGGTTGCGCACCTCCACGCTCATCCGCACGGTGCCGCCGGGGCGGGCGGCGCTCCTGTAAGGGGTGATCCGCGCGCCGAAGCCCTCCGCGCCGAAGTCGACTCCGCGCGGCAGGACTGCGCGGTGCAGCTCGGCGAGGCGGGTTCCCTGGGCGAGGAGCATGTCCAGGTAGGCATTGGTGACGACGAGGGGCGGCCAGTGACCGCTGATCATCATCTCGGGCGCGAGGCTCCGGTAGAGCTCGGCGCTGCGGACGAAGTCGTCGATACGAAACCGGTTGCGGTACTGGTAGTTGAGCACTTCCGGCTCACCCGTCTCCGGGCTCCACTTGGTGTTCTGCTGGTCGCCCGTGGCGATGACCCGGCGGCCGTCCGCCACGAACGAGTACGCGGCGGCGTACAGCGTGTGCCCGGGCAGGTGGTGCACGCCGATCTCGTACTCGTGCCAGGTGAGCGTGGTCCGCGCCGGCAGAACCCGGTCGACCGGCACCGGGTCGTACCACAGGCACGGAAGGTCGTGGCTGGTGGGAGCGGTGAGGATGTCCGCGATGTGGTCGGGGGACCAGACCTGGGTGCCGTGCACCTCGCGGAGCAGGTTGAAGCCGGCGACGTGGTCGTCGTGGTAGTGGGTGGGCAGGGCCACTTCGACCCGGTCGACGCCGTGGTGGCGGCGCAGGGCGTCGATCGACGCGAGCAGCGGTCGACGGGAGGAGCGGTCGTGACCGCCCGGCAGGCCCGTCGTGAGGTCGTACCCGAAGTCGAACAGCAGCGCGCTGCCGCTGTCCGACAGCAGTGCGTAGGAGTTGGCCATGCTCGTGACGTTGCGCAGGAGGTGCGGGGTGACCTGCGTCCAGGGTTCCTGGAGGAGGCGGTCGGGATTCCACGGGGTGCGGCGGCGGCTGTCGAGGAGTTCCTGGAGGTGCGTGCGCAACCGTGCCACGGCGGCCGGCGGGTCGCTGACGGCCGCTCCGTGGGAGGGGTGCAGCACGTCGGGTTCCAGATCCAGCAGTTGCGCGCACGACAGGACGGTCGCCGCCACCCCCTCCATCCCGGCGTTCTCGTGGAAGCCGCTGTACGCCCACTGGGTGGCGGCGAGCGACCACACGCGGCCCTCCCCGTGGATGAGGTCGCCGGTGAACGCGAGGCGGCTGCCGTCGAGTTCGACGAGGTAGCCGACGGAACCGACAGTGTGTCCCGGCAGCGGGAGCGTGCGGACGTCGAAGGCGCCGTAGCGCGCGGTGCGGTACTCGGCGACCGTGCCGGTGACGGGGACCTGGCGCAGAAGCGAGTAGCGGTCCTGCCGCACGTCGTAGTCGTTGTCGAACGCCCGGGTGCGCCAGTGCTCGTCGACGGCGTCGATCAACTCGCGCTCGACGGGCGGCACCCAGATGCGGATGCCTGCCTCGGCGGCACGGGCGAGGCCCTGCACCTGGTCGCGGTGGTGGTGGGTGACGAGGACATCGGTGACGCGGTAGACGCCGATTTCCCCGAGATGGTCGAGGACGTCCCCCGAACCGAAGTCGATGAGGACCGCCTCGCGTCCGTGGCGCAGGACGTAGACGTGACAGGTGTCCTCGTAGCGGAAGGCGTCGGCGGCTATCGGGTGGCAGTGCACTGCCGCTCCTCGCTGAGCAGGCCGGGGCGGCGGTGTGGCATCGGTCCCATGTGGGAACGGTGCCATGCGCGGGGCGAGCACGTCAATGACCATGCACCGGGTCCTTGGGACGTCCCCGGCCCGTGGGCGCGCATGAGGGGCGCGCGGGGGCGGCCCGCCGTCGACGGCGTGGGTGCGAGGTCCGGCCGCGGGGCGGCGGACCGCCGGGGCCGTGCGCGAGCGGCCGCCGTACGGCGGCGCGTCCGGGGATCGTCCGGCGCGGAGGCCGTACGGCGGCGAACGCGGGGGCGTCCGGCAGGACGAGGAACCACCGGCGACCGCGCCGGTGTCGAGTGGGCGGGCTCGACCGAGCGGGCCGGGGCGACCGGTCGGACCCGGGGCGCGCCCGGCGTCAGGGGTGCCACGCCACCGGGGGCCGTTGCGCGTGCGCCCGCGCGAGACCTACGTGCGGGCCCCGCCGCGCTGGGCCGGCACTGCGCCGTGGTCCGTCCAGGCCGGAGCCGTCCCGGCGAGCCGGCAGACCATGAGGTAGAAGGGGATCGGTGGCGCGTACGGCGTCCGGTCGTCCGGCCAGTGGATCAGGCGCGGCCGTATCGCGTATGAGGCCCCGTCCTGGCATGCCCCAGCTCCCTCTCGCGCCCGCACTCAATGCCGTCGGGCAACCCGACCACCACGCCCTCCCAACTCAACCTCGGCTCCCATGTCCCTCGCGACCGCCAGTGGCAGGGCCCCGATTGAGGCCGGCTGGTCGACCACGACGAGCACGGCGTGCCCAGCGGATACTCGAAGAACTTCCGTCCTGGATCGCTCGTTCGACATCGAGTTCGCAGTCGAATCCAACGTGAGCGGCTCGGCTACAGGCCGGCGAAGAAAGCGGCGGTGTTCCGTGCCAGCGGAACGGGTTGCTCGGTCGCGGCGAAGTGGCCGCCGACGGGCATGGGCCACCAACACCGGACGTCGTAGGTGCGCTCCGCCCATTCGCGGGGCGGTGCGCCGTCGTCAAGGAACTGGTTGGCGAAGACGGACACCGCGGTCGGTACATCGACCCGGTCCTCAGGGCCCAGAGACTCGTGCGAGCGGTTGTCCACGTAGTCGCGCATGGACGGTGTGATGGTCTCGGTGCACCAGTAGAGCGTGACGACGGTGAGCAGGAAGTCCCGGGAGAAGCAACGTTCGATATCGCCCTCGCAGTCGGACCATGCCCGCCACTTCTCCAGCAGCCACGCGGCCAGTCCGGCCGGTGAGTCGTTCAGCGCGTAGCCGAGGGTCTGAGGCCGGGTGGACTGGATCGCACCGTAGCCACGGTCGTCCGAGCACCAACGACGATACTGGGCGAGGTAGGCGCGCTCCGCCGCGGACAGTGGGCGGGTGCCGGGACCGGTGTGGGGATGCAGGTCGAGGTTGCTCAGATGGATCCCGATCAGGCTTTCCGGGTGGTCGAGGGCCAGGTAGGTGGTGACCGCCGACCCGAAGTCGGCCCCTTGAGCGCCGTAGCGCCCGTACCCGAGGCGGCCCATGAGTTCATGCCACAGTCCGGCGACATAACGGGTGTTCACTCCCGTGCGGTCGGGGCGTTCCGAAAAGCCGTATCCGGGCAGTGAGGGAATGACGACGTCGAAGGCCGGGCCGTCGATGCCGTGCGCGGCCGGATCGGTCAGCAACGGTACCAACGGCAGATATTCGACGAACGAACTCGGCCAGCCATGAGTGAGGACCAAGGGGATGCCCTGTCCATTGACGGCCTTTTCCTGCACGTAGTGGATCTTCAGTCCATCGACCTCGGTACGGAACTGTTGGAAGCCGTTGAGCCGGCGCTCCTGTGCACGCCAGTCGAAGTCATCCGCCCAATAGGCCAGCACCTGCCGCAGGTAGTCCGCGTCCGTGCCCTGTTGCCAGGCGGGCGCCGGGGACCGCTGGGGCCACCGGGTGCGGTGAATACGGTCCCGCAGATCACCGAGAACCTCCTCAGCCACCGAGACGGTGAATGGCTCGATGGACGGC
Organism: Streptomyces sp. NBC_01497; assembly: GCF_036250695.1. Taxonomy (NCBI): domain Bacteria; kingdom Bacillati; phylum Actinomycetota; class Actinomycetes; order Kitasatosporales; family Streptomycetaceae; genus Streptomyces; species Streptomyces sp. NBC_01497. The sequence goes on from NZ_CP109427.1 coordinate 7,359,690, forward strand.
GTCGGACGCCGACCTCCTTTCGGAGTCTTCTCCTGGCACATGGCCCTCGGCCTCCTGATCTGTATGTCGCGGATTCGGCCGGCGGTGTCGCTGCCTCAGTCCGGTTCGGCCTCCCTCGGAAGCAACCTCACACCAGACAAGCACAGGCGCAAACGATTGACAACCGTTCTCTTGCTCGGGTGTGGCGAAGCTCGTCAGCCTTCTCCGGAAGTGGGGTATCCGATCATGTGACCGCGAGCAGGGGTGTTCACGGGCATCCTGGCCCAGGCGGTGTCCCTGCCGAAAGTCACAGGTGGATCGCCGCGTTCGAGGAGTTCGCCCGCCGCTGGATCGACCTGGTCAAGGGGCACGCAGGCACACGCCACGGCTCCTTCCTGCCCGGTGAGGGCGCCGGCGACAAGGCCCTCCCACTGTTCGGCTCCCCGGACGCCGCCTCCTACGAGCAGTACCGCTATCTGTTCGGCGGCGAACCGGAGTTCGTCGCCGCCGACTCCGTCCGCGACGACAGCGCATACGTCGTGCGGTACGAAGGCCCTTCATGCGGCCACTCCTGCCCGCAGATCGGCACCACGGGCGACGAGGGCCGTCGGCACAGCACGGCCGGCGCGGTCCCCGGCCGCTGCAGCCGCCCGGCCGGGCGTCTCAGCCCGCTTCGGGATCCGGCCACGCCGCAGCGCTTGACGCGCGCACTCGCAGGGTGGGCGCGAGCCGTGCCGACGCCACCTCTTCGCCCGCCATCCGACGCAGCAACATCCCCGCGGCGTGCCGGCCCACCTCCTGAAGTGGTGAGTGGACGCTGGTGAGCGGGATGCTGAGCTGCGCCGAGGTCGCCAGGTCGTGGTAGCCGACCAGCGCGAAATCCCGACCCACCGTCAATCCTCGGTCCCGACACGCACCGATCACGCCTATGGCGGAGTAGTCGGTCATCGCGAAGACTCCGGTCGGCGGCCGAGGGCTGTCCATCAACATCCTCGCTGCCGTGCCGCCGGCCTCTACGTCGAAGCCGCACCTGACCACCAGTTCCTCGGGGAGCGGCATGCCCGCCTCGGCGCAGGCGCGGGCGAAGCCCCGCTCACGATCGCGGCTGGTGCTGGTGAACCGAGGGCCCGCCACCACGGCGATCCGCCGGTGCCCCCGCTCGATCAGATGCCGCGCGGCCAAGTAGCCCCCCCATTCGTCGTCGACGGTCACCGCCGGGTGCTCGCCACAACTCCGCAGCGTCAGGACGTAGGGAACGTCCTGCTCCGCGAGTTGGCCGAGGAACGGGTCGTCGAGCCGTGACGCGCCCAGCAGCAACCCGTCGACCCGGCGGCCCAGCAGTCCGTCGACCCTGCGCTTCTGCGCCTCGGGTGTGTCGTTCGCGCCCACCAGCAGGGACTGCAGTCCGTTTTCGCTGAGGGTCTGCTCAATGGCTTCAAAGACCGCTGCCACGACCACGTCGCTCAGCCGGGACATCACCACGCCGACAGTGCGGGTACGGCCCGAACGTAGGCTCGCCGCCCACTGATCGGGCTCGAAACCCATCTCCTTGGCGATCTTACGGACTCGGACAGCCGTAGGGGTGCGGCTGGACGTCAGTGCCGGCTGGCTGAGCACGCGCGAGACGGTGGACATGTGCACACCCGCACGTTTCGCGATATCACGCATCGTGACCCGGCCGCCCGGCCCACCACGCGCCGCGGCCGGCCCGGTGCCTCCGTCGGCTTCCTGCATCCGGGGCCTCTCCTTGCTTCCATCCCTGACGGTTGCCTTGTGACTTCGCAGTATAAGCTTTCCTGCCGATTGCCAATCGATTGCATGCCGGATGGGGAGTGCGTCCGCAGACTGCGTGAGAACGGTGTCGCCGCCGCCTGACGCCACCGAACATCTCGTGTCGCGCCACGGGCGGGCCGGCAGGGCCGACGGACCGAAGGCCAGCTGTGCGGACGGTGGCGGCCACCGCCGTCGCGCGGTCCGGCGTGGTCGCGCATCCGATCCGATGCGGTCGGATCGGATGCCACCTCGATGGTGTTGCGCCATTCCGTGCCACCTGCGGGCAAATGCACTCTGCCGTGGCACATTGTGCCGTGACGCCGCTTTGGAGAGGTGAGCGCTGCGCCGGCAGGCAACTGCTTGCGGATGAGTCGAAATGCTGCCCGTACACGCGGGCTGGAGCGGAGGTGCGCTGCCGTGCCCGAGGGCGATGTAGTCATGCGAATTGCCGCCGACGGGCGGGTGATCGAGTGGTCTGCCCGAGCCCAGGAAGCCTTTGGCTGGTCTCCGCAGGAGGCGGCGGCCAGTTCCCTCGGGGCGTTGATGAGGCACATCGGCACCGCAGACACCTCTTCGGCCCTGCCGGCCGCCCTGGGCCCGGTGACGGTGCGACCGGTGCTTTCCGACGCGCTAATGGTGTGGGAGGTGCGGGCGAGCGCCGCCGACAGTCCTTCGGGGCGGGACCTGGCAGTCTTGCGGGCGCTGTTCACCCACTCGCCGGTGGACCTGCACATCCTCGACGAGGACCTGCGCATCATCCGGGTCAATGATGACGCCCGCGGGTCGCACCATCCTGCCGGTTCTCTTCTTGGCGGGGTGTTCCCGGGTGCCTTTGGGCTGGCCGCACCGGATGTGGAGGCGACAGCCGCGCGCCGCGTACTCGAGACCGGTGAACCTGCCCTCCGCCGGGTAGTGCGATCAACGCCGGATCCCGGCAGTTCCAGGCGCAGAATTTACTCGATCTCTTACGTACGCCTGGAAGACGAAGGGGGAGAAGTACTGGGTCTGGTCGCCTCAGCTCTGGACGTCACCGACAGTGAGCGGGCCATTCAACGTCTGCGGGTTCTCGAAGAGGTCCGCAGACGCGTGGGCGGCCTGCTGGAGGTCATGGCCGTATGCCAGGAACTGGCCGATGCTGTGGTGCCCGCGTTCACGGGCATCGTGGTGGTTGAGGTGATCGAGGATGTCGTCCGCGGCGAGGACCCGCCCCTCGCACCCGTGGACCGGCATGTGCCTCTACGTCGTGCCGCTTTCCGGGGGCAGGTGTCGGCGCATCCGGTGGGTGAAGCGCGACGACTGCCCGAGGGGACCCCCTTCTCACGGGTCCTGAGCGATCTGCGTCCACGGCTTGTCCCCATTGAGAGGGACAGCCTGTGGCTGTCGGCCGATCCGGCACGAGCGGAGGCGATCAGGGAATCGGCCGCCCACTCCCTGATCGTCGCTCCTTTGACCGTGCGAGGGCAGGCCCTCGGTGTCGTCAGCTTCTACCGCCACATGGACGAGGAGCCCTTCGACGAAGACGACATCGCACTGACGTCCGATGTGTGCGCGCATGCGGCGCTGTGTATTGAGAACGCCCGGCGCTACACCCGTGAGCGCACCATCTCCGCGACTCTCAAACGCAGACTGCTACCGCAGCGGCCGACAACACCGTCCACGGTCGATATCGCGCATCTCCACATCCCTGGTCCCGGCGGCGGAGGCGCATGGTTCGACGTGATCGAACTGGCCGGCGCCCGGACCGCGCTGATCCTTGGCGATGTCGCAGGACGGGGCCTGGTCACAGCCACCACGATGGGGCAGCTGCGGACCGTCATTCACTCCTTGGCCGCCCTGGATCTGGAACCGGATGAGCTGATGGCACGACTGGGCGACACCGCTGCGAGGCTGGCCGCCGAGCGGGCGTCCTTGCCCCTCGGAGACCCGCTGAACCAGGAGCCTCTCACCGCCAGTTGCCTGATCGCGGTCTACGACGCAGTGAACCAGATGTGCACCGTGGTGCGTGCGGGACTGGCGGAACCGTACGTGGTCCTCACCAACGGCAACTCGATGCTGATGCCCGTTCCGGCGGGTCCCGTCCTTGCCGGGGCCGATCATGCCCCGTTTCCCGCCACCACGTTTCCGCTGCCCGCCGACAGCATGCTGGCGGTCAGCAACGAAGGTCTGCTGGAGACATCAGCCCAGTTGCGTTCGCTCCTGGATGCCGGCGCCGACCGGCCTTTGGACGACGTGTGCGACACCGTCGCCTACGCGATGAGAGACCGCAACGAGAGGGAGATGATGCTGCTGCTGGCCCGCACCAAAGCGCTCCCCGCCGACAGAGTGCTGACTTTGCCGCTACCCGCCGAGCCACAAGCCGCATCCATGGCGCGGGAGGCGAGCCGCGCCCAGCTTGAGGCCTGGAACATCGACGAGGAGGTGGCGTTCACCACTCAGCTCATCGTCAGTGAGCTCGTCAGCAATGCGGTGCGCTACGGCGCCCCGCCCATTCGGTTGCGGCTCATCCTGGACAAACGCCTGACGGTGGAGGTCGGTGATACGGCCAACAGCGCACCGCACCTCAAGCATGCCCGCACCATCGATGAGGACGGGCGGGGGCTGTTCATCGTCGCCAGCATCGCCGATGACTGGGGGACCAGATACGTTCCCGACGGCAAGACCGTCTGGGCTCAGCTGCTCGCGGACACAACGTCAACTGACCTTCAACGCTTGGGCGGAGCCCGCGAGCGCAGCCGCTGAGACGGCCGCAGCGACGACCATGTCGTCCACGCGGACGCGGCCCTCACCGTCGCGGCCCTCCTTCTCTGCCCGTCGTCGGCCGGGCCGGCTCGCTGCCGTTGCCGCGTTGTGGAGAGCGGCCGGGTCAGGTCGCGCAGAGAGCCCGCTCCCCGTTGAAAGCGCTGGGCCGCCACGGCGGCAACTGACGGCCGCCTCGGATGCGTCGGCGGCCGGTCAGGCCCCGGATGTTGTACAGCAGGGTGAAATACGGCACCGCCAACGTGCCGGTGCTCGGGGTGAGCGTCACAGCGATGCGGGCCGAGGTGCGCGTGGGCGGAGCCCGGCAGTCACAGCATCAGCGCCTTCGGTGGGAACCTCCAACCCCGCGTCGCCGCCCGAGGACCACATGCTGCCACCGCTGAAGGCCAACGATCGCCCCTTCGCGGTGAGCGGAAGAGGGCGGTCACGGCCTGTCCCGTCGCGTCCTGATCGCAACCTCCGGCCGTGCGGGACGACGGGCACGATGAAGGCTTCGCCACGTCATATCGGTGTGTAACACGGATTTCGGCGTCTCCCGTAGGTAGTTTCGGACCGCCCTGACTGCCGACGTCCCTGTTCGTCCGTGCCCAGGGATTGCCGGACCGCTGGCGTGGGAGGTCTTCCGTGGTTGACGTGCCGTTCTGGCTGTGGGCAGCGTTTGCCGTCACGGTGGTGGTAGCGCTGGCGGTGGACCTGCTGGCGCACCGTGACGCGCATGTCATCGGGTTCCGGGAAGCCGCAGCCTGGAGCGGAGCGTGGGTCGGTCTCGCCGTCGTCTTCGGTGCGGTCGTCTTCCTCGTTCTGGGCACGACGCCGGGGGTGGAGTACACCACCGCGTGGCTGCTGGAGAAGAGCCTGTCCGTCGACAACCTCTTCGTCTTCGCGTTGATCTTCGCCTACTTCAAGGTGGAGCGTGCTCACCAGCACCGCGTGCTGTTCTTCGGAGTCATGGGCGCACTGGTGTTCCGCGGCCTCTTCCTGGCTGCCGGGGTGGCCGTGGTCAGCCGGTTCACCGCGGTGCTGTTCGTCTTCGCGGCCATCCTCTTCTACAGCACCTACAAGATCCTCAAGGGAGAGGACGAGAGCTTCGACCCGGGCAAGAGCATCGCCGTGCGGTTGCTGCGCAAGATCGTGCCTGTTCGGGACGAGTACGCGGGGATGAAGTTCTTCGTCAGGGAAGCCGGCAAACGGGTTGCCACTCCGCTGCTTGCGGTCGTTGCCGCGATCGAGGCGGCCGACCTGGTCTTCGCGGTGGACAGCGTGCCCGCCGTCCTCGCCGTCAGCGACAGCGCCTTCATCGTCTACACCAGCAACGCCTTCGCGATCCTCGGCCTGCGGGCGCTGTACTTCCTGCTCGCCGGGCTGCTGGACCGCTTCCAGTACCTCAGCAAGGGTCTTGCGGTGATCCTCTCCTTCATCGGCCTCAAGCTGATCCTTCAGGCGTCTCACAAGCTGTTCAGCACCAGCATTCCCGAGATCCCCTCGCCGCTCAGCCTGGCCGTCATCGTGCTTGTCCTGGCCCTCTCCGTCGTACTGAGTGTCCGGCATCCCCCGCCGGTCACCGGCGAAGGCAGCGCTCCCGGCGTACGGGACGAGAGCGGCGCGGGCCCGGGCCGGCCCGGCGAACAGCCCTCCATCCAGGAGACGCGGGAGACCCAGGACCGGGCCGACCCGCCGAGGGGCACCTGACCTGCCCACACTTCCCCGTTGTGTGCGGCCGCCCTCGAATGTCCCCGTCCCCGACCGCGGGATCGGCAGATGGCAAGGACCGGGACCGAACACCATCCCGTCTCACGCTGCTCGCGCCGAGGCGGCCGGGCTTCCCACGGCGAGCTCTCTCCGCTCGTCCCTCCGCCGTGATCGGCGAGGCAGGTGGCACGCGCTGCTACGCCTCTTGGCGCCGCCGGCGCAGTTGGCCGAGGACCACCCTGATGGGGACCAGAACGAGCCGGCACCACTTGGCGCCTGAGGGGGAGACGAAGGCCAGCGGGACGGAGGCGAGGAAGACGAGGGCCGTCGTGCCGAAGTCAGTGGCCAGCAACCGCACGCTGGGGGCCGACAGGGGACTGCTGACCAACTGGGGGCGGCGGGCGACATACAGCAGCAGGAACAGGTGCACGGCGTCGACCGCACCGACGGCGCCCGCGTAGATGCCGCCGCGCGGTACCTTTCGATGCCCTCAGTGGCGAGGGCTCCGCGACTGCTGCCGCACCTGGACAGCGAGTTGCTACCTCTCGCTCGCCCGCCGGCATCTGGGGCGGACGCGTGACTGCGCCGCCTTTGCACCAGCGCAGGACGGATCGCGAAGGAGATCGGTGGGTTGCGCGCGACGCCCGTACAACGGTCGGATGAGCCGGCCCGCGAGCTTTGCCGAGCAACTGCAGTGCGAGAGCGCGGAGTTATCGGATCTGTGGCCGCGTACGAGGTGGAGACGTGCGGCGCGGGGGGCGGGCGGGCGATGCCTGCGGCTTCGACGGGCGGTGGCCGGGCATGCCGACGGGGCGGCGTACGCCGGACACGGTGTCGGCGTACGCCGCCCCGAGGCGGGACGAGTGCGAAAGGCAGCCCGGCTTCAGGCGGTTACCTCGGGTCCCGGTTGAACTTCGAGGTCGACCAGAAGTAGCCGAGCACCGCGAGCCCCACGCACCACCCGATGGCGAGCCACCCGTTGTGGCCGATCGCACTGCCGAGCAGCAGGCCCCGCAGGGTCTCGATGGCGGGGGTGAACGGCTGGTACTCGGCGAACGGCTGGAACCAGCCGGGCATGGAGTGGATCGGTGTGAAGGCGCTGGACAGGAGCGGCAGCAGGATCAGGGGCAGCGCGTTGTTGCTGGCGGCCTCGGCGTTGGGGCTGATCAGGCCCATGCCGACCGCGATCCAGGTGAGCGCGGTGGCGAAGAGCACGAGCAGTCCGATGGCCGCGAGCCACTCCAGGACGGTGGCGTCCGTGGACCGGAAGCCGATGGCCACGCCGACGGCTCCGACGAGGACCACGCTCACGATCGACTGCAGCACACTGCCGATGACGTGCCCGACCAGCACCGAGGAGCGGTGGATCGCCATCGTGCGGAAGCGGGCGATGATGCCCTCGCTCATGTCGTTGGACACGGACACCGCGGTGCCGATCACGGTGCTGCCGACGGTCATCAGCAGCAGGCCGGGCACCACGTACGCGATGTACGCGGAGCGGTCCGGAGAGCCGCCGATGCCGGAGCTCATGGTGTCGCCGAAGATGTAGACGAAGAGCAACAGCAGCATGATCGGGGTGAGCAGCAGGTTCAGTGTGAGGGACGGATAGCGCCGCGCGTGCAGGAGGTTGCGGCGCAACATGGTGGACGAGTCACGTACGGCGAGGGCGAGGGCGCTCATCGGGAGGTCTCCTTCGGCTGGTGGGGGACGGTGGCGTCGCCGGTCAGGGCGAAGAACACGTCGTCGAGGTCGGGGGTGTGCACGGTCAGCTCGTCCGCCTCCACGCCGGCGGCGTCCAGCGCGTCCAGGACGGAACGCAACTCGCGCTGGCTGCCGCCGCTGGGGATCCGCAGCGACAGTGCCTCGTCGTCCCTGGTGCCCTGGCTCAGGGCGTCGGCGGCGGACCGGTAGGCGGCGGGGTCGGTGAAGCGCAGTCGCACGTGGCCGCCGGGGACGTGCCGCTTCAGCTCCTCGGCGGTGCCCTCGGCGGCGATCCTGCCGTCGTTGAGCACGGCGATGCGGTCGGCGAGTTCGTCGGCCTCGTCCAGGTACTGCGTGGTGAGGAACACGGTGACGCCGCCCGTGACCAGTTCGCGGATGATCTGCCACATGGTGTGGCGGCTGCGCGGGTCGAGGCCGGTGGTCGGCTCGTCGAGGAAGATGATCCGGGGGCCCCCGACGAGGGTCATGGCGATGTCGAGCCGCCGCTTCATGCCACCGGAGTAGGTGGAGGCGGGCTTCTTCGCCGCCTCCACGAGGTCGAAGCGCTGCAGCAGTTCGGCGGTGGTGCGGCGGCCCTCGCGCCGGTCGAGGTGGTGCAGATCCGCCATGAGCAGCATGTTCTCCTCACCGGTGATCAGGCCGTCGACGGCCGAGAACTGCCCGGTGACACCGATCGCGGCGCGCACGGCCTGCGGGTCGGCGGTGAGGTCGTGGCCGCCGACGTGGATGTCACCGGAGCCGGCGCCGGCGGAGACGAGGGTGGAGAGGATGTTCACGACGGTGGTCTTCCCGGCGCCGTTCGGGCCGAGCAGCGCGAAGACGGTGCCTGCCGGGATGCGCAGGTCGATTCCGTCGAGGACGAGCTGGTCGCCGTAGGACTTGCGCAGCCCGACGGCGGAGATCGCCGCGGGTGGCTGCTGGACGATGCCAGTCTTGGATGTGGGCATGACAGATGAAGGCACGGGGTACTCCCGGACGAGGATGCGGATGGCGCGAACGGTTGGGTGGTCAGGCGCGGGCGCGGCGGATGTCGATGTTGCCCCAGCGGGTCCGGGCGCGGACCTCGACCGTGTCCTCGCTCTGTCCGGGGGCCTCGGAGGCGTCGAGCGTGTTGCGTACCTGCCCGTGCTCGGAGCTGACGTCGAGCCAGGTGGCGACGCCCTCGCGGATGCCGACCTCGATGGCACCGTAGGAGGTCTCCAACTGGACTGTTCCACCGCTTACTTCGGAGACACGCAGCGCGCCGTGGGCCGTGGTGGCGACCACCGAACCCCCGGCGTCCGCGATGGTGATGTCGCCGTTGGCGCCACTCACCCGCAGGTCGCCGGTCGTGGCGCCGACGGTGGTGGTGCCGTGCGAGTTCTTCAGGACGGCGGGGCCGTCCACCGTGCCGACACGCAGGCTGCCGAAGCTGGAGGTGATCTCGGCTCTGCCCTCGACCCGGTCCACGGTGATCGAGCCGTGGGAGGCGGTCAGTTGGAGTGGCCCGGTCGTGTCAAGGCGGACATCGCCACCCGAGGTCTTGACCCGGACATCGCCGAGCCGGCCCTCGCCGAGCACCTGGGTCCAGGAGCCGGTGGCGTCGACGCGCGATCCCGTGGGCAGCTCGACCGTCACGTCGACCAGCCCGGTGGGCCCGAAGAGATAGCGCTCCTTGGTCCTGACCGTCAGGACGCCGTTGGTGCACGTGACCTCGGTCTGCTCGGCGGCACGCAGGTCCTTGTCCCGCTTCGGGTCGCGGGGCCGCACCTCCACGACGGTGTCGGGGCGGTCGGCCGCGACGAGGCGGACGGAACCGGCGCCCACGTGGGCGGTGACCGAAATCGGTTCGGGAGTGTCGAAAGAAGGCATGACTGTACCGTCCTCATGGGTCCGTTGCGCGTCCCCGCTGGTGGGACGTGGTGTGGGTGAAGTGGCGCAGATGGCGTGAGGTGGGGCGGGTGAAGCGGTGCGTGTGCGGTGGTACGGGTGAAGCGGTGTGCGTACGGGGCTGCTAGCGCACCCAGCCCGCGAAGCTCTGTCCGATGGTGCGGGTCTTCTCCGGCGTGCGCGGCTGCGTGCCGCCGTCGACCGCGGCCGACACGGCCCGCACCAGCCACGCGTTGACCGACAGGCCCTCACGGCTCGCGGCCTCCTCGGCGCGCGCCTTGAGGTGGGCCGGCAGGCGGAGATTGACCCGGGCGGTGCCGCCGTCGTCGCCCTCGGCCGGAGCCTGCGCCGTGAGCGGTTCGGCCGGCCCGGCGGGCGTCTGCTCCGGGACGGGGCCGGGCCCGCCGGGTGGCAGCGTCACCACGAAGTCGGGGTCCAGCCCGCGCAGCCGCACGTCCACCGAGCCGGGGGCGAGTTCACGGGTGACCTCGTCCATCGCGGCGGACAGCACATTGAGCAGGGTCAGACGCGTCGCCGACTCCAGTGGTGCGGTCAGCCGCGCCGCGAGCTCGCGGGCTTCGTCGCCCCCGGCTTCGGCGGCCACCGCCAGTTCCCTGTGGAGTGTTTCGACATACGGCGTGAGGTCCATGACGCCATAGTGGCACCACTATGGCGCCATTGGCAAGCGAACAGATGCGATCCCTGGTGCGAAGTGAGACTGTGGCCCGGCGATGAACTTGTTATGCCAGGTCAGAGCCCTAGGCGCAATCTGGCACCGTCGTGGTGTCGGGGTGTCGTGAGGTGGCGCCACGGTGATGCCGCTCGGATGGCGCGGGGTGGCTCACGGCTCGCGACGGTCCCCCGGGGTCGAATCCCCTCCACGGAACCGGATCCTCCGCCACGGTGTTCTGGCAGCATGAAAAACCTGTGGCGTCAGAAGGGGGTTCGCGTATGGGCCGGATGCGGATCAGGGCCGGGCGCGCGACATGGCCGGCGCCGCCGGTGCCGTTGTGGGGCGCCACCCGCACGGCGCTGCTCGCGCTCGGGATCGCCGTGGGTCTGGGCCTGGGAACGCTCGGCTGTTCCCACCCGGCGACCCCATCCGGTGGTTCCACCCCTTCCGATGGTTTAGCCGGGGGTGCCCGGAGCGCCACCCGTGCGCCGGGCTCCGGCTCTGCCTCCCCCACCTCCAGGGCTCTCCCCGCGACGCAGGTCACCGGGGACTGGCGCTCCTGGACGCAGTCGCTCTCCGGCCCGGTCGCGAGTGGTGCCTGCGATGCCACGGCGCACCAGGTCGTGTGCGGTGCCGGAGCCGACGGGTTCGCCGGACGATCCCGCGTCACCGGCGCCGTGACCTGGCAGATCCCCTCACTCGCCGCCGGCAGGTCCGTGGGCCTGGTCCTCTCGGCGTCCGACGAGCGCGCCGTGGCGGCGGGCGCCGACGCCCTGCACGCGGCGAACCTGCGGACGGGAACGAGCGCCTGGAGTCACCGGCTCCCCCCGGGGCGGACGTACGTCGCCCTCGCGCAGGGCGCGGGCACCGTGTACGCGACCGACGCGGCGGCGGGTTCCCCGGGAGGGAACAGCACGGTCGAACTCACCGCGTACCGTGCCGCCGACGGCACCGTCCTGTGGCACCGGGGCGGCGTCACCGCCGATCCGGCGGAGCCGCCCCGCGCGTCCGGTGGCCGGGTCTACACCACCGACGGATCGGTGGTGACGGCCCGCGACGCCCGTACCGGCGATGTCGTGGCCACCAGCCGCGCCGGGACCGAGTGCCCGCAACTCGTCGCGGGCGGCGGCTATCTGGTCTGCACCGGCGACGGGCTCTCCGCCTCCGACACCTTCCCGCCCGTCGTGCGGCTCGATCCGGTGACACTGCGGCCGCTGCGCACCCTGCGGGACAGCGGGATGAAGCCGGTGCGCGCACTGTTCTCGGACGACGGCGTGCTCGTCCTGTACGAGGAGAACGCGGAGGACGGCAGTACGGGCGACTGGACCGCGTTCGACCTGGACAGCGGCGCGGCGCTGTGGAGTTACCCGGCGACGAGCGAGCAGGGAGCCCTGGACGGCGGCAGGTTCGTCACGTTCACCCCCGGGAACGACAGCCACCAGGGCCGGCTGATCAGCATGGGCCTGCGCGCCGGGCCCGCAGGCAAGGGCACCGCCGCACCGCGCTTGTCCCCCGCGTACCCGGAGACGAGCGGCAGCAGATACCCGGCGGTGATCGTTCCCGGTGGGGGCGGGGGGCACCTGGTCGTACGGACCACGGTGCGCGGAGCGCTGCGGTCCGTTCCGGCTCCCTGAGGGCGGCGGGCCACCGACGGGGCGTGAGCGGATCCGGCGCGCCGCGGGCCGCGCGAGCCCCGTGCCTGAGTCGGTCCCGGCGGTGGCCCGGTGCCGCGCCGAGGAGTTCCCTCGCCCGGCCCGTGTGGGGCCCGAGCGGCTCCGTGGCAACGGCGCGCGCGTCCTGTCCGGCAGGTCGCTGTCCCGTCTTCCCGGCACGCCCGGCGCTCGCCCGGCCGAGCGCTGTTTCCGGTCCGGTCCGATCCGGACGTACGCCGAGATCGCCGTGTGGTGCACGCCTGCCGTGGCGGGGCCCCGCCCGGAACACACCGCTTCCATGATGGAAGTGCCATACTGTCCCGGCCGGACGATCGTGAGGACACCATGAAACACACCAGCTTCGCCGACATGCAGTGCCCGATCGCGCGCGCACTGGAACACGCCGGGGAGTGGTGGAGCATGCTCATCCTGCGCGACGCCTTCCTCGGGATGACCACCTTCGGCGAGTTCACCCGAAGTCTGGGTATCTCGGAGAACTCGCTGGCCCGCAGGCTGAACGCCCTGGTCGACACCGGCCTGCTGGAGCGTCGGCCGTACCAGGAGCGACCCGCCAGGTACGAGTACCTACTCACGGACGCCGGTCGCGACTTCCTCCCCGTCCTCGTTTCCCTCGCGCAGTGGGGGGAGAAGCACGACCGTCCCGAGCTCCCGTCGCCACGCGTCGCCGATGCCGCCAGCGGCCGGACGCTCAGGACGGTCCTCGTCGACCGGGCGACGGGCCGGGAGGTCACAGGACACAACGCGACCCTCGTACGCGAGGCAGGAGACACAGAGGAGGCAGGCGTGGAGGCGTGAAACGCGCCCGGGGCCTCCCACGACGGACGGCCGCCCCCGGCCGGACGGTCCGGCGGGGGCGGCCGACGTGACGCGGTGCTCGGTGTGGTCCGCTCGCCTCGGCGCCGTGCCCGGGGCGCCGGGCTGTCGTGTCCCGGGTCAGAACGCGCGCGCGTACTGCTGCGGCACGTGCGCCGTGTCGCCCAGCTCGGCCGCCGCGCGCTGCGCCCATGACGGGTTGCGCAGCAGTTCGCGGGCGAGCAGGACGGCATCCGCCTCGCCGTTCGCGAGGATCTTCTCGGCCTGCCCGGGCTCGGTGATCAGGCCCACGGCGGCCACCGGCATCCGCGTCGCCGCCTTGACCTGCGCGGCGAACGGCACCTGGTAGCCGGGACGGAGCGGAATGCGCGCGCCCGAGACATTGCCGCCGGTGGAGATGTCCATGAGGTCCACGCCGTGGGCGAGCAGCACGTCGGCGAGGCGCACGGTCTCCTCGGCCGTCCAGCCGTTCTCCTCCAGCCAGTCGGTGGCGGAGATCCGGAAGAACACCGGCAGGTCCTCGGGCCAGACGGAGCGCACCGCGTCGACGACCTCCAGTGCGAACCTGGCGCGGTTCTCGAACGAGCCGCCGTACGCGTCCGTGCGGTGGTTGCTGTGCGGCGAGAGGAACTGGTGGACCAGGTAGCCGTGCGCGCCGTGGACCTCCGCGACCTTGAACCCGGCGTCGAGCGCCCTGCGGGCCGCGTCGGCGAACTGCCCGACGATCTCGGCGATGCCGTCGGTCGTCAGCTCGGTGGGCACCGGGTGCCCGTCGGCGAACGGTACGGCGCTGGGCCCGACGACCTGCCAGCCGCCGTCCTCGGGGGCGACCGGGCCGCCGCCCGCCCACGGCACGTGGGTGCTCGCCTTGCGCCCCGCGTGCGCGATCTGGATGCCGGGGACGGAGCCCTGGGACGAGATGAAACGGGTGATCCGGCGGAACGCCTCCACCTGGGTGTCGTTCCAGATGCCGAGGTCGTTCGGGCTGATGCGGCCCTCCGGGCTGACGGCCGTGGCCTCGGTGATGATGAGCCCCGTGCCGCCGGCGGCGCGGGCCGCGAGGTGCGAGAAGTGCCAGTCTCCGGGGACACCCGCGCCGGGCCCCGTGGCATCGGCCGAGTACTGGCACATGGCTGCCATCCATACCCGGTTGGGAAGGGTGAGGGACCGAAGGGTGCAGGGCTCGAAGAGGGCGCTCACAGGAGCTCCAATCAGTGCGCGGTTCGACGGTCGACGTACGCTGGTACGGTACCTGTCGTACTACGGCATGTGTCAAACAACGGTCTCTCGTACTATGGGAGCCCTTCCTTCCCGCAGGCATCCAGACGAGGTTGGTGTCGCTGTGGCCGCCCCGACGAACCCACGTGAGCTCGCTCACCCCACCCGCGCCGAGATCCGCCTCGAAGCCGTGCTCCACGCCCTGTCCGATCCGCAGCGCCTGCGGATCGTCCGCGAGGTCGCGGAGATGGAGGGGGAGGAGATCGCATGCTCGCGCGTGGGCCTGCCGGTGTCCAAGTCGACCCTCACCCATCACTTCCGGGTGCTGCGGGAGAGCGGCGTGCTGCAGCAGGTGTATCGCGGGACGGCCAAGATGAACCGGCTGCGCCGCGAGGACCTGGACGCCCTTTTCCCCGGACTGCTGGACGGCGTCCTGCGGGCGGCGGAGGCGCAGGCGGTGCGCTGCGCCCCCTGAGGGCGGGCCCGGAGTCTCCCGTGGGTGCCGGCGGTGTCGCCCCATGGTGTGCCATGACGGCGCGTCATGACAATAAGGGCGGATTGCCTGATTAAGTTGTGAATGTGTCGGAACACAAGCTGATGACCGCCCGCACATGTGACGAGTACACCGTGCAGGGCCTGCCCGTCTGGGAAGTGCAGGGGTACGGAACGGTGACCGACGCCGGGCGCGATGTCCGTCCGCCGTGGCTCGACGTCCGCCTCACCCTGCCGGACGGGGCACGGGTGGACGTGCTGGCCGTGGTCCAGGGCGACACGATCGCCATCGAGGACGCCCAGGCGGATCCTCCGCTGCCCCTCGCGGGCCTCGCCGCTCTCGCCTCCGCCCTGGACGCACCCCTCCAGGCGGCCTGCGCCTCGGTGACGGGTTCCGTCCCGGTTCCGCCCGATGGGCCCACGGCCCCGATCGTGGACGGCGCGGGGGCCGGGGCGTTCGTGGCCCGGGCCGAGGAGCCGCCCGCCGCCGGGCAGGGGGCCCTCGCCGGGACGGCCGATGCGCCCCCTGAGCCGTCGTTCCTCCCCGCGGGGCCCGGCCCCTTCGCGGTGGGGCCCGCGCCGGACGCGCGGCAGGAGGCATCTCGGGAGGCTCCCGCGGACCGTCGCGCCGAGACGGCTGGACCGACGTTTCCCGGATCCTTGCCCGAGTCCGTCGCCCAGGGGTGCGATGCCGTCCGTCCGGAGGCGCCGCGCACGGCCGGGGCCGCACCGCCCCCGGCCGCCGGGCAGGGCGCCCTGACGAACGCTGGGCCCGAACCGGCTCCCGGCCCCGAACCGAGCCCCGACCCCGACCGGGCGCGGACGGCGGCGGAGGTATCGGCCGGCGCCACGGGACGCCATCGCGGCCGCGCGGTCGCCCCGTGGGGTGCCGCGCGGCGCCGGGACGTCGTCGGTGTCTACCGGGCAGCCCAGTCCCGTGGCCAGGACCCGGTCCTCGCCGTGATGGCGGCTACCGGATTCAGCAGGCGCCGCTCCCTGCGGCTGATCGCGGGCGCGCGCGACGAGGGGCAGTTGCCCTCCCGGCGCAGGCGCGCCTGACGCGCCGGCCCGCTCAGCCGGGTACGCGCGTTTCGCCCGGTGTCCCGTCCGGCGCTTTCCCGTCCGGGGCTTCCCCGGCCGGCGGGACGCCGAGCCGCCACTCCAGGCCGTAGCGCTGGAACAGGTCGGTCCGCAGTCGGACCAGGGGCATGGGCGCGCCGGGTATGAGGATCGCGAACACCGCACCCATCAACTGCGCCCGCAGCAGCGGGTAGTCCGAGTCCGGGTCGGGCGACCCGTAGCGGACGACGGTCTCGCGCAGCAGCTGTGCGAGCCGCTGCTGCTCGGGGCACCGCACGAACCCCTCGGCCTGAAGGATCCCCGCCATGTGGGTGCGCATGAGCGTCGGGTTGGACACCGTGAGCCCGAGGACGGCGTCCACCGCACGGGCCATCAGCTCGCGGCCGTCGTCCGTGCGCGGTTCCCGCTCCAGGCCGGCCTGCAGCGTACGGTGCATCAGCCGGTGCACGGCCGACTGGAGAAGCTGCCGTTTCCCGGGGAAGTAGTACGAGACCAGGCCGCGCGCGGATCCGGCCCGGTCGGCGATGCCCGCCAGCGTCGTCGCCTCGTACCCTGCCTCGGAGACCAGCTCGACGGTCGCGTCGAGGAGCCGCTCGCGGGAGCGTCTCCGCATTTCCTCGTTGACCTCTGGGCTTCGGGGGGACATGCTGTGACTCCTGCGTTGACTGGCTCTTGGCCAATATACTCAGTGCGTCCTGCCGCGTGCCCGTACGGGTCCGTTCGGCGGGGCTCGTCTGCCTTGGGCGACGCGGGGGATCGTCCAAGGCAGACACATACGCATATCCGCTCCGCGGCGGCGGAGCCGTCCGGCACGCCCGCCGTGGCGGGAGCGCCGGACGGGGACGGGTACCTACGGGTGCGCTCCGACGCCCGCGAGTGCGAGCACGGGCCGCAGCCCGGCCGGTCGCTCCTCCACCGGCAGGTGATCCACGAAGAAGACCCCGCAGCCGAGCGCCGCCGCCCCGCCGTCCGCCTCCCGGCTGTCGCCGACCATCAGCACGTCGTGCGGGTCCTGGCCGAGTTCGTCGCACGCCGCCTGGAACAGCCGGGCGTCCGGTTTCTGGATGCCGTGCTCGAACGACAGGACGTACGCGTCGATCAGCTCGTCCACCCCGTGCGCGCGGAACACCGGCCGCAGGTCCCAGCCGATGTTGCTGACCACCCCGACCGCGATCCCGGCGCGCCGCAGTCCGCCCAGCACCTCGGTCACGTCGGCGTACGGCCGCCAGGCGGCGGGCGCCATGTGACGTTCGTACAGGGCGTCGTAGAGACCGGGGTGCGGCAGCTCCACCTGGCGGGCGACCCCCGTGAAGGCGACCCGGTGCAGTTCGGCGCTCTCGTCCCGGGCCGCCCACGCGTGCGACAGGTGGGCCGGCACGCGTTCCGGTAGCGGTCCGCCGGGCAGCGCGCCCGCCACGGCGAGTCGCATCGCGCTCCGGCGCATCTCGTCGGCGGGCATGTCGACACCGCTCTGGGCGAGCGCCGCGCTCAGCCACGACTTGGCGGATTCGATACGGAACAGGGTCCCTGAGAAGTCGAAGAGGACTGCCTTGAACGTCATGGCACCGATCCTCGCGGGCTCACCGCCCCCGGGACAAGGCCAAACGCCCGTAACAGGCGACGGACCACGCCACAAGGAAGATCCCGAGCAGCCAGCCCCCCAGTACGTCGGACGCCCAGTGCACGCCCAGCCACAGCCGGGTGAACCCCACGCCGACGACGGACACCGCCGCCACCGCGCACGCCGCGGCCCAGCCGCCGCCCCGCACGCCGTAGCGGCGCAGCACCCACAGCAGCAGCCCGCACGCGACCGTGGCCGACATCGCGTGCCCCGACGGGAACGCCGCGAAGCGCGCCGAGTCCACCGGGTGCGTCCAGTGCGGCCGGCTCCGGTCCACCGCGGCCTTCACCGCCTGCTGGAGCCCCCAGCTCACCAGCGTCACGGCGACCAGCCCGCCCGCGAGCCACCGGTCGCGGCGGACCCATAGGACGATCACCGCCGCGGCCGTCAGCGCCCGCATCGTAGAGGGAGCCCACACCCGGTCCGTGAACACCCGGATCACGTGGGTGGGACCCGGTTCCGCCAGGGCGCGCCGGTGCAGCGCGACCGCCACCGTACGGTCGAACGACAGCAGCGGTCCCCAGCCGGCCGCCACGAGGGCGAGCAGCACCACAAAGGCGGCCGCCGTCACCACGGCGGTCCTGGCGGAGGGTGTCAGCGGTACGCGCATACGCCTGATCCTTGCCGAGAACATGGCGGGCACGACGCATCCGGCCGTGCGGCGGGGCAGCGGACCCGGTGGAGCGGCGCCCGGAAGGGCCCGGCCGGTGGCCCGTACGCGGTACGGGGTGTCTCAGCCCAGGGCGTGCAGTCCCGGCACCAGCGCCACGATCAGCGGCACTGCGGGGACCAGCGCCGCGGCGGCCGTCAGGCGCAGGCGACGGCCCGGCGCGAGCCTCGGCACCGGGGACAGCAGCCGGTTCACGCGCTGCGGCAGCTCCGCGTCCGCGGCCGGAGCCGGCCCGAACACGCCGCGCTCCTCGTTCAGTTCGACCAGGGCGAGAGCGATCGCCCGGTGCCCGTAGCGCCGCGAGGCCGAGTCGTCCGCCGCCAGCTCCACCAGCCGGTGGATCTCGTCGCGGAACGCGGCGAACACCGGGATCTGCGGGAACCCGTTCGCCAGCGCGCCGGAGCAGTGCCGCAACCAGTCGTGGCGGGCGCGCGCGTGGCCCTCCTCGTGCGCGAGGACGGCGTCGAGCTGGCGGTCCTTGAGCCGGCGCAGCGCCGCCGTCGTGATCACCAGCTGCGGCGCCGCGCCCGGCAGCCACCAGGCGTCCGGCTTGTCGCCCTCCAGGACCACGAGGGGCTCCTCACCCGGCACCTCGCCGGGCAGCACGGGGGAGCGGACCAGCAGCTCCCGGCGGCGCTGCACGCGCCGCCTGCGGGACCGGTGGATCTCCCGGGTCAGCATCGCGGCCGTCCACACCCCGCCGCTCGCCAGCACGATCGCGAGCGCCGCGGACCAGGGCCGGTGCCCGTCCAGCGCATAGGCCCTGGCCACACCCTCCGGAGCCGTCGCGAAGACATGTCCTCTGACGGAAGCCCAGGTGGCGGCGGCGCTGAAGAGCATCGACAGGGCGAAACTCAGCAGGACGGCGGCGACGACGCACTGCCAGACCCACAGCGCCACCACCGGCTCGCGCTCGCGCCAGTCGGCCCGCGACAGCAGCCGCGGTGCCACGACGGCGGCGAGCGCCCCGAGCAGCAACAGCGCCAGCGAGACCATCATGGCCCCAGCCTATGAGGATCAAGGCACCCCGGATAAGGGCCCGGAGGGCACGTGACGCAGGACACTCCGCCCGCCGTCGGTCAGCGGCGGCCCGGCAACTCCCCTCATGTGCGGGCCTGTCGGCCCCCGTACGGACCTCGCGGCCCGGTCGCGGACGAGGTCCGGCGGGGCCCGGCGCACGGGAGCAGGGGAAGGGGGGGCGGGATGACCCGGCGGACGGGGCGGGGGACCGGAAGGTGTTCCGCGCGGCCGGGACGGCCGTCCGGAGCCGGCCTCACAGCGTGAGGAGCATGGCCAGCATCGCCGTCCCCATGGAGAGCCGGCACGCGAGCGCCAGCTCAGGACGGTCGCCCCAGCGCACCCCCCGCACCGGGCCGGGGCCGCCGGACGTCCCGGCGCTCCCGGCGCCGGCGGTGAGCGTCCCCGGCATGAGCCGCGCACCCGCCCACAGCACGTAGCCCGCGAAGTAGAGCAGCAGCAGTCCGGTGACCGCCGGCGACCCGGCCGCGCGCTCCGCGCCCATCCCGGCCATGCCGCTCATCCCCGCGTGGCCGGCCGGGGCGGCCGCCATCACCCACGCCATGTAGACCATCGCCAGCATGCCGAGCAGATGGTGCAGGTGGTGGCCGGGACCCCCCCGGCGCAGCGCCATCGCCCCGCCCGCCGCGAGCGCGCCCGTCGCGAACACCGCCGCGTACGCCGTCCAGACCCAGCCGGGCGGGGCGATCACCGCGGCCGGCACCGCCATCGCGGCCATGCCGAAACCCATGAGGGCCTCGCCGCGCGCGGTGGCGCGCCGCTCCGGCGTCCTGCTGCGCGCGCGGAGCACGCAGTACGCCCCGGACGCCGCGCACAGCGCGACGAGCAGCCAACTCACCAACAACGGTGCGTGCATGGCGCGGCACTCTCCCCCGACGTGTCGGTACGGCCCAGCGGCGGCCTGCGCGGGGCAGTCGTTCCCAGGAAAGGGCTGCCCGGCCTGCTCGGCGCGCATACGAGCGCACGGGGACATCAGGGGGCGTGCCGGGCGGCGCTCGCGCCCCCGACGCTCTTTCCGTACCGGCGGTCAGGCTGCGAAGCCCGGCTCGTCCCGGGGCCTGGCGAGTGTCGACCCAGGCTTCCCGTGGACGCAGCGGAACAGCCTCGACACGGCGGTCTGCCGCGGTTCGACCCCCGCGACGCCGAGGGTTCCACGCGTGGCGGCACACACCGGGCTCGGCCCGGCGCGAGGGGCCCGCACGAGGCACGCGGCGCCGCCGCCGCCGGCCCTACCCGGAGGGAAGAACGGTGGGGAGGCATCGGCTCCCCACCGTTCCCGGGCCGCCCGCCCCAAGCGTTCACGCGGTACGTACGGGCTCCGGACGCTCGCAGGTACTGCTGACCCGCAGAGTGCGTTCTTGTTCCGCCGCGTCGAGCAGCGTGAGCATCACATCCAGTACGTGGCGCGCGAGTTCGGCGGACGCGCGGTGCGGCCGCCCGGCCGCGAGGGCGTCCGACAGGTCGGCGAGGCCCGTCCCGCGGCCGCCGCCGGGGCAGCCGGCCGACACTGGAAGCGTCTCCCAGTCGCCGCCCGCCGCGAACAGGTCGACGGGCCCCTCGAAGCCGTTCGGGTCCGGGACGGACAGGGACCCCTCGGTGCCGTGCACCTCGATGCGCGGCAGCCGGGCGGCGTGGATGTCGAAGCTCATCACCAGGGTCGACAGGGCGCCGTCCGCGTGCTCCAGCACCCCGGTGACGTGGGTCTCCACCTCGACCGGGAAGACCGATCCCGCACGCGGCCCGCTGCCGACGACACGCTCCGCGCGCGGTCGCGAGGAGGCGCCGGTCACCCTGGTGACCGGGCCCAGCAGATGGACGAGCGCCGAGAGGTAGTAGGGACCCATGTCGAGTAGCGGGCCGCCGCCCGGCCGGTAGTAGAACTCCGGGTCCGGGTGCCAGTGTTCGTGCCCTGCCGTGGTCATGAACGCGGTCGCGGCGACGGGCCTGCCGATGCGCCCGTCGTCCACGGCCCTGCGCGCGGTCTGGGTGCCGGTGCCGAGCACCGTGTCGGGCGCGCAGCCGACCCGCAGGCCGGCCGCCGCGGCGGTGCGCAGTATCGCGTCCGCCTCCTCACGGGTCGCGGCGAGGGGCTTCTCGCCGTACACGTGCTTGCCCGCGGCCAGTGCGGCGGTCGCGACCTCGGCGTGCACGGCGGGGATCGTCAGGTTGAGCACGGCGTCGACGTCGTCCCGTACGAGCAGGTCGGCGAGCGAGTCGGCGACCGCGGCACCGGGGGCCCGGTCGGCCACGGATGTCGCGCGGGCCGCGTCCAGATCCGTGACCGCCCTGAGGACGACGTTGTCCAGACGGGCCAGCGTGTCGAGGTAGGCGCCGCTGATCTTGCCCGCGCCCACCATGCCGATCCTCAGCGGCCGGCCCACAGCAACCCCCTCTCCGTGAGGGTGCGTACCTCGGGCACGTCGAAGTCGTCCGGTTTGTGGCCGATGGTGGAGACGAAGACGCGCCCCGCCTCGACCGTCCTGGTCCACACGGCGGGCATGGTGACCGCGTGCGGACGCCGCTCGTCCGGCTCGAACTCGGTGGTCGCGAGCACGTCGATGTCCCCGTCGGTGGCCATCCAGTACTTCTCGGTGTGCACCCGGAAGTCACTGAGCCCGGCGATCACGGGGTGCTCGGAGCGCTCCTTGACCAGCTTCACCGTGTGGTCCGAGAAGCCGGAGGGGTGCATCAGGAACTGGCCGCCCGTCAGCAGGGTGTAGTCGACGTCGCCGCGGAACGCGTCCACGATCCCGCCGTGCCATCCGGCGAAACCGGTGCCGGCGCGCACAGCCGTGACCAGCCCCTCGCGCTGTTGCGGCGTGATCTCACCCATCGTCCAGCACTGGATGATCAGGTCGGACGCGGCGAGGCGCCCGGCGTCCTCGTAGACGGCGAGGGTGTCGCTGACCTCGACCTCGTAGCCGTTGTCGCGGAGGAAGGGCAGGAACAGGTCGGTGATCGCCACCGGCTCGTGTCCCGGCCAGCCGCCACGGACGACCAGGGCACGTTTCTGTTCGCTCGTCATGCGCGTTGCACGCTCCCATCGGTGTTGCGCGGCAGGGCCCAGCAGTCGTGCTGGAGCGGTTCGGGCACGGGGTACTTCGCGGCGGAGGCCCCGTCGAAGTCCACTCCGTGCCCCGGTTTCTCGTGGGGGGCGGGACCGCCCTCCGAAGCGATGATCGTACCGGGAAAGACCTCGTGGACGGGGGGTTGGCCGACGGTGGTCTCCTTCCCCCCGAAGGCGAGCGAGCTGGCGTCCCGCGCGTGGGGCGCCCGGGGGAGGCTCGCATGTCCCGGGGGCCGGAGCCCCGGAGGCGGGCTCGCACCGGGCGGGCCGGGCGGGGCGTTGTCAGCTGTGCGGCGCGGTACACCGTTCGCAGCGTCGTCAACGCACGGGCCCCGCCGTCCCTCCTGTTGATGGCCGGGGCCTTGCGGCCCGGCCCGTGGGGGCCGCGGGATCGCGCGTGAGCGGACGGCGCGGGCGGTCCGCGCGTCAGGGCCCGGGCCATCTCCCCTTCGCCCGAACCCCGTTGATCGCGACGACGCCGCTCACGGCGTTTGCCGGCCCGGAGCGAACTCCGGCCGGCCATCGCCCGCCGGAGGACCGGTCGGACTTCACCCCGCCACTGGGTCCGCGGGCCCCGCCGTCGGAGAATGGGCCGCACTACAACAACCGGATGGCGGGTGCTCTGATCGTGGTGAACGCGGTGATGGATCTCTTCCAGTGCGTCCAGAGGTACTGCGCGGGCAGCCCGGCCGGGGCGGTGGGGGTCTGATGCGTGTCCTGGTCACCGGCGCCGCGGGCCACATCGGCGGGCATGTGCTCGACGAACTCCTCGGCGCGGGCCACGACGTGGTCGCCACCGACCTCGTACCCGTCGAGGACCCGCGCCCGGAGCGCGTGCACACCGGAGACCTCCGGGACGCGGAGCTTGTCGCCCGGGCCATGGAGGGTGCCGAGGCCGTCGTGCACCTGGGAGCGATCCCGCACCCCCATCTGCCCGACGCGGGGGCGCTGTTCGCCAACAACTGCCTCACCGCGTACCGGGTGCTGGACGAGGCGGGCCGCACAGGGGTGCGCCGGGTGGTCGCCGCCTCCAGTCTGTCCGCGCTCGGATTCGCCTGGGCGCCCACCCCGCAGTCCCCGAGCCATGTGCCCGTCGACGAGGAACACCCCCTCGTCGTCCAGGACCCCTACGGGCTGTCGAAGGTCGTGCTGGAGGAGATCGCGCGCGCCACCCACCGGCGTTACGGCACCGGCATCGTGTGCATGCGCTTCCCGTTCGTCGGGGCGGGCGAGCGCCTCGCGGACCACCTCGCCGCTGTCGCGGCCGACCCCGGTGGCCGGCACTCCGCCGAGCTGTGGGGCTGGCTCGACACCAGGGACGCCGCGGAGGCCGTACGGCACGCCCTGGAGGCGGATATCCACGGCTGCCACGTCGTCAACGTCGCCGCGAAGGACACCTCGTCCCCGGTGCCCACCGCCGAGCTCCTGACCCGGCACCACCCCGGTGTCCCGGCGCTCACCGAACTCCCCGGGCACGCGGGCCTGTTCGACGTCAGTGCCTGCGCCGAGCTGATCGGCTTCACCGCGCGGCGCGGGTGGCGCGAAGCGTAAGGCCGCGTCGCCGCACGGGGCCACGGCCCGCCGGAGGCACGCGAGGATCCGGCCCTGCGCCCGTCGGAAGGCGGGACGGCCGTGGAGCTTTGGCGCAGGCACGTGGCCAGGACCGGGTGCCCCGGCCGCCGCGTCCGGGAGCGGCCGGGGGCCGCGTTACGCTCGGACTCCCGCCGTATCCCGCCCGCAGGAAGGACCCCGCCGTATGGACCCGCAGACCGGCCCGCTCACCTACCGCGACGCCACGCCGGCCGACGTGGACGCCCTGGTCGATCTGGTGCAGTCCGCCTACCGCGGCGATGCGAGCCGGGGCGGCTGGACCACCGAGGCGGACATCCTCGAAGGGCAGCGGACCGACCCGCGGGGTGTCCTCGACGTGATCGAGGCGCCGGACAGCCGCCTGATCGTCGCGGAGCGCGACGGAGGCATCGTCGCCTGCTGCCAGCTGGAGGACCGGGGCGAGGCCGCCGCCTACTTCGGCATGTTCGCGGTGCGTCCCGGCCTGCAGGGAGCGGGTGTCGGCCGGCGGGTCATCACCGACGTGGAGCGCATCGCCCGTGACGAACTGGGCGCGCGCGAGATGCAGATGACGGTCATCTCCGTACGGGAGGAGCTGATCGCCTGGTACGAGCGGCGCGGTTACCGGCGCACGGGCGTGATGACGCCCTTCCCGTACGGGGACGAGCGGTTCGGCAAGCCCACCAGGGACGATCTGCGCTTCGAGCTGCTCGTCAAGGGGCTCACCGACGCCGCGCCGCTCTCCGACGCCGCGACGGAGGGCCGGCCGAGCCCGGCGGACGCGTTCCCCGCGAACCGCTGAGCGACGGCGCGTCGCCGGTGAAGCGCTGACGGGGAGCCCCGCCCGGCGGGCGCGGCCCCGCTCGCGTCGTGGCGGGGACGCGGGCCCCGCCGGGTCCAGGCCCTGGGGCGGCGGTCACGGCCGGGCCCGCCGCGAGGCACGGACCGTTCTCCGAACCTCATGCCCGATGCCCGATGCCCGATGCGCGGGGCCCGGTGCCCGGGCCCGATGCGCCCGGTGCCGTCAGGCGCCGGTGCGGGTGGCCTCGCGGATCTCCGGCCGGTCCGTGGTCACCCCGTCCAGCCGGAACGCCCGCGCGAGCCGCAGGTGGTCCTCCGTGTTGACGACCCAGCCGAGCACCCGCAGCCCCTCGGCGTGCGCGCGCTCCACCACCTCCAGGGTCAGCCGCCGGATGTTGAGTGCGAGGGTCGCGACGCCCGCGGCCTTCGCCCGGTCGACGATGTCCCCGCCCCAGCGGCTCGCGATCAGCACCGTCCGCACGCCGGGCACCAGCCGGGCGATCTCGGCGACCGCCTCGTCGTGGAACGAGGACACCTCCACCCGCTCCACCAGAGAACGCTCGTGCATCACCGCCGCCAGCGCCCGCGCCGCCGCGGCGTCCTTGATCTCGGCCTGGATCGGCGAGGCGACAGCGTCCAGCACCTCCTCGAAGACGGGCACGCGCTCGCCGCCGCCGGCGTCCAGTTCCTTCAGTTCGGCGAGGGTCAGCTCCGCGATCGGGCCGCTCCCGTCCGTGGTGCGGTCCACGGCCGTGTCGTGCATGACGACGAGTGCGCCGTCCTTGCTGAGGTGGAGGTCCAGTTCGATCGCGTCCATCCCCGCCCGCTCGGCGTGCCGGAACGACCGCAGGGTGTTCTCGGGCTCGACGCCCATCACACCCCGGTGACCAATCGTGGGGATCGTCAAGGCTCTCTCGCTTCCGTCGAGGGTGCCGCGCCCCGCTCCGGCCGGGGCCGCGTGATCGGCAGCCTAACGGGCACATGCCCTTTGTTCGATCGTTTCCGCTCGCAGGCCCCCGAATGAACGCCTCTGCGGCCCCGCAGGCCGCAAAATCCACGGCGAGAAGGGGGGTCGGGCAGGATAATTTGCGAGGCTGGCCTTGTGGTGGAGAACCGTTCACTTATACGCTGTCTTTACGCGAGGTTCTCCCGTGGAGGAAGTGACATGACGGAAATTCTTGTGCCGGGCACCGCCCAGACGACCACATCCGACGCAGCGAGGGTGGTCGATCACCCGGCGTGGCCCGAACTCAAGAGCGCCGTCGAAGAGATCAGGCCCTGGCAGTCCAAGGACGGCTCCATCGACTTCGACGCCGAGGGCGCCCCCGCCCGGGAGGCCGCCGAGACGGCACTCCAGCGTGTCGTGGCGGCCGTCGAGCGGCTCTCGCCGCTCCTGCCGCACGACGCCGCGTACCACCGGGCGCTCGTCGCCGACCTGCGCAAGTGGGCCGACGGCGCGTTCGACGTGCCGGACTTCCTCGACTCCCTGCTCGCCTTCCAGCCCGCGGCGCACCGCGCCGACGGCCTGCAGCACCTCGCGGTCTTCCCCATGTACACGCAGAACGGCAACCCCGACCGCAACCTCGAAGCCGTGGTGCTGCGCATGGTCTGGCCCGAGTGGCTGGCCGAGCTGGAGCGCACCCGCTACGACAACCCGCTGTTCTGCGGGATCACCTTCGAGGGCTTCACGGCCGGCTACGACACGAACTCCGCGGTGTTCTTCCCGGAGACGATCGCCGTGCGCGAGGTCCCCGACCGCTTCAGCTGGGGCGGCATCTTCTGCGACCGTGAGGCCGCCCGCTTCCGCCGCGTGTCCACCGCGGCCGTCGACCTGCTCGGCATCGAGCTGCCGGACGACGTGCGCGCCATGCTCTCGGACCAGGAGCGCTGCATGCAGGCGTTCGTCCTGTGGGACATGGTCCACGACCGTACGCACAGCCATGGCGACCTGCCGTTCGACCCCTTCATGATCAAGCAGCGCCAGCCGTTCTGGATGTACGGCCTGGAGGAGCTGCGCTGCGACCTCAACGCGTTCCGCGAGGCGGTCGCCCTGGAGGCAGAGGGCCTCCCGCAGGGACGCGACGTGCAGATCGCGGTCCTCTTCGACCGGCTGTTCCGCTTCCCCGTCACCGGTTCGCGCGTCAAGAACTACGACGGTCTCGGCGGCCAGCTCCTCTTCGCGTACCTGCACAAGCACGACGTCGTGCGCTGGACGGACAACACACTGCGCATCGACTGGGACCGCGCCCCCGAGGTCACCAAGATGCTGTGCACCGAGATCGAGGACCTGTACCGCGCCGGCATCGACCGCCCCAAGCTGGTCCACTGGTTCGCCGCGTACGAGCTGGTCTCCACGTACCTCTCCCCGCACCCCGGCTCGCGCTGGAACAAGGGTCCCGACGCGCTCGACCTCACCCAGCCGCCGCGCAAACTCGTCGACGAGGTGCTGCCGGACGAGTTTCCGCTCAGCATGTTCTACGAGGCCCTCTCCAAGAAGCTGAAGAACGTGGTGGCGTCCACGAGGGGCATCACGGCAACGACGCCGGAGCACGACACGGCCGGCCAGGACGAGCGGGCCGCCGCGTGAGCGACGGCGCCCGGGCGGCGGCGGACAGCGGCACGGACGGCGAGAACCAGGGGAGCGCGCGATGACCAGCGAGAGCACACCGGCCGGCGAGAACGCGGGCCCGGCGGCGGAGAGCGTCGACGCTCCGCACGTCCCCTCACTCGACGGCACGGTGATCGCGGTCGCGGGGGCGGCGGGTCCCGCGGGGCGCGCCGCCGTGCTGCGGCTCGCGGTCGCCGGCGCGACGGTGGTGGCGGCGGACGCCGACCAAAAACGCCTCGACGAGGTCGTCGAGGCCGCCGCGTACGCGGGCAGCACCAAGGTCACCGGCGCGACGGTGGACCTGCTCGACGCCGCAGCGACCCGCGCCTGGGCCGAGCGCGTCGAGAAGGAGCACGGCGGTGTCGACGGCCTTGTCCACCTCGTGGGCGGCTGGCGCGGCGCCGCGTCCTTCGCCGAGAGCGACCTCGCCGACTGGGACCTGCTGGACAAACTCCTCATCCGAACCGTCCAGCACACCAGCCTCGCCTTCCACGACGGCCTCCTGCGCAGTGGCAGAGGACGGTTCGCCCTGGTCAGCGCCTCGGGCGCGACCAAGCCCACGGCGGGAAACGCGGCCTACGGCGCGGCCAAGGCCGCCGCTGAGGCCTGGACGCTGGCCCTTGGCGACTCCTTCCGCAGGGCCGCCAAGGCGGGGGGCGACGCCGAGCCGCGCGCGGCGGCTGCGATCCTGGTGATCAAGGCACTGGTGCACGACGCGCTGCGCGCCGAGCGCCCGGATGCGAAGTTCGCGGGCTACACGGACGTCAGGGATCTGGCCGAGGCCATCGCCGGGCTCTGGGACCGGCCCGCACAGGAAGTGAATGGACACCGTCTGTGGCTGACGCCCGAACCGAATCGACCCTGAACCCGGCGACGGCGGGCGGCACCGACGCCCGCCGGCACCACGACCCCGCGGTGCGGGGCTTCGCCAGCGACAACTACGCCGGCGCCCACCCGGAGGTCCTCGCGGCCCTCACCCTCGCCAACGGCGGCCACCAGGTCGCCTACGGCGAGGACGACTACACCGCCCACCTCCAGGACCTCGTGCGCGGCCACTTCGGCCCGGCGGCGGAGACCTTCCCGGTCTTCAACGGCACCGGCTCCAACGTCGTCGCCCTGCAGTCCATGGTGGACCGGTGGGGCGGTGTCATCTGCGCCGAGAGCGCCCACATCAACACCGACGAGGGCGGCGCCCCCGAACGGGTCGGCGCGCTCAAGCTCCTCACGGTGCCGACGCCCGACGGCAAGCTCACCCCCGCGCTCGTGGACCGGCAGGCGTTCGGCTTCGACGACGAGCACCGCGCCATGCCGCAGGTCGTGTCGATCACCCAGTCCACCGAGTACGGCACGCTCTACACGCCCGACGAGATCAGGGCGCTGTGCGCGCACGCCCATGAGCGCGGCATGACGGTCCACCTCGACGGCGCCCGCATCGCCAACGCCGCCGCCGCACTCGGTGTACCGGTCCGGGAGTTCACCACCGACGCGGGCGTGGACGTCGTCTCCTTCGGCGGCACGAAGAACGGCATGGTCTTCGGCGAGGCCGTCATCGTGCTCAACCCGGACGCGGCGCGGGCCGTGAAGCGACTGCGCAAGCTGTCGCTGCAGCTGCCCTCCAAGATGCGGTTCGTCTCCGTGCAGTTGGAGGCGCTGCTCGCCGGCGATCTCTGGCTGCGCGGTGCGCGGCACGCCAACGCGATGGCGCAGCGCCTCGCGGACGGGGTGCGGGCCGTGGACGGGGTGGAGATCATCTACCCGGTGCAGGCCAACGGCGTCTTCGCGCGACTGCCGCACGACGTGGCCCTGCGGCTGCAGAAGCAGTTCCGGTTCTACTTCTGGGACGAGGCCGCCTGCGAGGTCCGCTGGATGTGTTCCTTCGATACCAGTGAGGACGACATCGACGCGTTCGTGCGGGCGATCACCGAGGAGATGGCCCGCGAGGCCTGATCCGGCTCGACCGCGTCCCGCCGTGCCCGCGGGCGGCCCGTCCGCGGGCACGGCGGGACGCGTCGGCAGCACCTCGGGGCCCTCCCGTGGCGGGCCGACGCCCGCGTCCCGCCACCGGGCCCCCGGCGCGGTGTGCGGGGCGTACGCAGGACACGTGGGGAACGCACGCACGCGGCACGAAAGCCATGACAGGGGGGCGGCGGACCACTCGGTCCGCCGCCCCCCTGCCATGCCGTGCCGCTGTCATGCCGTGCCGCGCGGGCGATCCTCCCGGCGGCGCCCGCTCAGGCGCCGGCTTCGCGCACCTCGGCGGCGGTCGGCGCGGTGCCGCCCAGATGGGCGGGCAGCCACCATGTGTCGCCCGCGTCCTTGGGACGGCCGGGGTAGGCGCGCTGCGCCGCCTCCAGCATCTCCTGGACGCGCTCCCGCAGCCGTCGGGTGATCGGCCCCGCGTACTGGCCCTCGGGCGCCTCCAGACGCTCACCCACGCGCACGGTCACCGGAATGTGGCTGCGCCGGAAGTTGCGGGGCCTGCCCTTGGTCCAGATTCGCTGGGAGCCCCACAGCCCCATCGGGATCAGCGGCACCCCTGCCTCCTGCGCCATGCGCACCGCGCCGGTCTTGAAGCTCTTGAGCGTGAACGACGGCGAGATGGTGGACTCGGGGAAGATCCCGATGATCTCGCCGGCCCGCAGACACGCCAGCGCGTCCGCGTACGCCTTCTCGCCCTGGTCACGGTCGACGGGGATGTGTTTCATGCCGCGCATCAGCGGGCCCGACACCCTGTGCCGGAAGACCGAGTCCTTCGCCATGAAGCGCACGAGGCGCTTCTGCGGCAGCGCGGTCAGACCCGCGAAGACGAAGTCGAGGTAGCTGATGTGATTGCTGACCAGGACGGCGCCGCCGGTACGCGGGATGTTTTCGCTGCCCTCCAGGTCGATCTTCACATCCAGCGCAGCGAAAACCGACCGGACGAAGCCGATGACCGGCCGATAGACGAGCTCTGGCATGTGGTGGGACCCTTCATTCTTCGGCATGTCGGCCCGATCGTGCCCGATGTGCGGGGTCATGACCAGCCTCCTCGGTGGCGGGGCGGGAGATACTTGTCACGTCCGCCCCATGACTGCCCCCTACACGGAATAATCGCAGGCCGCGTGCGCGCTGCGGTGCGGTGGGTAGGTATCTGCCGTCCGGGTGGGCCGGGCGGCGATCAGCTTCGGGCGGGAGGCCACGGTGGACGGGCAGCACGGCGTACGGGCGCTCGGCGCCGCCGAGCTCGGCGCCGGGCTGGGGGAGCGGGCCACCCTCGTGCACTTCTCCAGCGCCTTCTGCCGCCCCTGTGTCGCGACGCGGCGCACCCTCGCCGAGGTCGCGGACATGGTCGACGGTGTGCGGCACGTGGAGGTCGACGCGGAGCGCAACCTCGCCCTCGTGCGGGAGCTGGAGGTGCGGTCCACCCCGACCGTGCTGGTGCTCGACGCCCGGGGCCGTATCGTCCGCCGGGCGGTGGGTCTGCCCCGCCGGGTCGATGTGATCGCCGCGATCGGCGAGGCCGTCAGGTGAGCGCCGCGTACGGTCTCGGCGCGCCGCGCGCGGAACAGCGGCCCGCCTCCGGGGAGCTTCTGAGAGCGGTCTTCCGGCGGCACGCGGCCGGCGTCGCCGTGATCACGGCGCACCGCTCGGGACGGCCCGTGGGATTCACCGCCACCTCCCTCACCTCGGTGGCCGCCGACCCCCCGATGGTCTCCTTCGGTGTGTCCTCCACGTCGTCGTGCTGGCCGGTGCTCGCCGAGACCACGTACGTCGGCGTGCATGTCCTCGGCGAGCACCAGCGCGAACTGGCGGCGACCTTCGCGCGCAGCGGCGCTGACCGCTTCGCCCCGCCGACCTCCTGGCGCCCGGGGCCCGAGGGGGTGCCGCTGCTCGACGGTGTGCTCGCCTGGCTGGTGTGCCGGGTGGAGGCCCGGGTGCCCGCGGGCGACCACCGGATCGTCGTCGC
Organism: Streptomyces sp. NBC_01497; assembly: GCF_036250695.1. NCBI lineage: Bacteria > Bacillati > Actinomycetota > Actinomycetes > Kitasatosporales > Streptomycetaceae > Streptomyces > Streptomyces sp. NBC_01497. Next base: position 7,390,748 of record NZ_CP109427.1, read on the forward strand.
ACGCGTCGTGACGGGGGATCCGGCCGGCTCGGGTACCCCGCTGCTGTACCACCAGGGCGGCTTCCACAGCCTCGGTCCTGTACGCGACTGAGGTCACAGTCACCAGTGCTTGCCCAGCGGGAACGAGGTGGGTGAGCATGGCTCGTACTGGCGAGTAATATTTACGCCGTGGCGGCCGGTCGCCGAGGCCGGACCACGGTGTGAACGGGCGCCTATGGTTGTCTTCAACCAAGGCAGCCCGTTAAGGACGACGGACAGACGTGCAAGGGAGCTGGCGTGAGCTTGAGGATCGTTGTCTGTGTGAAGTACGTGCCCGACGCCGCCGGCGACCGGCATTTCGCGGACGACCTCACGGTCGACCGCGAGGATGCGGACGGTCTGCTGTCGGAGCTGGACGAGTATGCCGTCGAGCAGGCGCTGCAGATCGCCGATGATGCCGACGACGCCGAGATCACCGTGGTGACGGTCGGTCCCGAGGATGCCAAGGACGCGCTGCGCAAGGCCCTTTCGATGGGTGCGGACAAGGCCGTCCACGTCGAGGACGACGACCTGCACGGCACCGACGTGGTCGGTACCTCGCTGGTCCTCGCCAAGGCGATCGAGAAGACCGGCTACGACCTCGTCGTGTGCGGCATGGCCTCCACCGACGGCACCATGGGCGTCCTGCCCGCGATGCTCGCGGAGCGCCTGGGCGTCCCGCAGGTGACGCTGCTGTCCGAGGTTTCCGTCGAGGGCGGCACCGTCAAGGGCCGCAGGGACGGCGACGCGGCCACCGAGCGGCTTGAAGCCTCGCTGCCCGCCGTCGTGTCGGTGACGGACCAGTCGGGCGAGGCCCGCTACCCGTCCTTCAAGGGCATCATGGCGGCGAAGAAGAAGCCGGTCGAGTCGCTGGACCTGGGCGACCTCGACATCGACGCGGACGAGGTCGGTCTCGGCGGCGCCTGGACCGCCGTCGACGCGGTGACCGAGCGCCCCGCCCGCACGCAGGGCACGATCGTCAAGGACGAGGGCGAGGGCGGCAAGCAGCTCGCTGCCTACCTGGCGGAGCAGAAGTTCATCTGACCCCGCCCCGTGGCCGCCGGGCCCACTGTCCGGCGCCGCGGTCCCCACGCGCCCACCAGCCCCCGTACTTCACTTTCGCAGGAGAGCAGTCCCATGGCTGAAGTTCTCGTCTATGTCGACCACGTGGACGGTGCCGTCCGCAAGCCCACCCTCGAACTGCTGACGCTGGCCCGCCGCCTCGGCGAGCCCGTCGCCCTCGCGCTGGGTGCCGGCGCCGAGGCCACCGCCGCGACGCTGGGCGAGCACGGTGCGGTACGCGTTCTGACCGCCGACGCCCCCGAGTTCACCGACTACCTCGTCGTGCCGAAGGTGGACGCGCTGCAGGCCGCGTACGACAGTGTGTCGCCCGTGGCCGTGCTGCTGCCCTCGTCGGGCGAGGCCAAGGAGATCGCCGCGCGGCTCGCCGTGCGCATCGGCTCCGGCCTGATCACGGACGCCGTCGACCTGGAGGCAGGCGACCAGGGCCCGGTGGCCACCCAGTCCGCCTTCGCCGCCGCGTACTCCACCAAGTCCCGTATCTCCAAGGGGACTCCGGTCATCACCGTGAAGCCGAACTCGGCCCCGGTCGAGCCGTCGGCGGCCGCCGGTACGGTCGAGGCGCTGGCGGTGTCCTTCGGCGACACCGCCACCGGCACCAAGGTCGTCTCGCGGGAGCCCCGCGAGTCGACGGGCCGCCCGGAGCTGACGGAGGCCGCCATCGTGGTCTCCGGCGGCCGCGGTGTGAACGGCGCGGAGAACTTCGCGGTCATCGAGGCGCTCGCCGACTCGCTCGGCGCGGCCGTCGGCGCCTCGCGCGCCGCCGTGGACGCCGGCTGGTACCCGCACTCCAACCAGGTCGGCCAGACCGGCAAGTCGGTCTCCCCGCAGCTCTACATCGCCTCCGGCATCTCGGGCGCGATCCAGCACCGGGCCGGCATGCAGACCTCGAAGACGATCGTGGCCGTCAACAAGGACGCCGAGGCGCCGATCTTCGACCTGGTCGACTTCGGCATCGTCGGCGACCTGTTCGCCGTCGTGCCGCAGCTGACCGACGAGGTCAAGGCCCGCAAGGGCTGACCGTTTCGCCGATCCCAGGGGCCCGGGGCCGCGCGGTGCACGTACCGCGCGGTCCCGGGCCCCTGTCGTGCGCGGGCGCACCGTTGACGGGTGCGCCCGCCGCGCACTACCGTCGGAGCGTTGTTCAACAGAATGTTGAAGTCGGGCGCGGCGGCGACACAGGGAGCGGGTTCATGGCACAGCAGGCGGAGCACGTCGTCACCAGCCTTCCGGACACCGTGCGCGGGGAGATCGACACCGCCCTCGCACCCGTCGACGCGGAACTCGCCCACCGCTACCCCGGCGACCCCGGCACCCGCAGGCCCGTGCACACCGTCTACGTGCCCGCCGACGTGCTCACGGCCGCCACACCGCGCGCATGGGGCGACGCCGCGCTGGCCGCGCTCGACGAACACGCCCCGGACGCCGACGCGTTCGCGCGCGCCGTCGGCCTTGGCGAGGACCTCGCGCAGCCGGTGTACGACCGCGTCCGGGCCAAACTCGCCCGCGAACCCGTCGAGGACCTGCGCGTCGACTTCGAGGACGGCTACGGCACCCGGGCCGACGCCGAGGAGGACCAGGCCGCCGCCCGCGCCGCGCGCCTCGTCCAGGAGGCGTACGGCACGGGCGGGGCCGCGCCGTGGACGGGCATCCGGATGAAGTGCCTGGAGGCGCCGGTACGCGACCGGGCCCTGCGCACCCTCGACATCTTCCTCAGCGGGCTGATGGCGGCCGGCGCGCTGCCCGACGGCCTGTGCCTCACCCTGCCCAAGGTGACCTACCCCGAACAGGTCACCGCGATGGCGCGTGTCCTCGCCGCCTTCGAGGAGGCCCACGGACTCCCCGCGCGCCGGCTCGGGTTCGAGATCCAGATCGAGACCAGCCAGTCCATCCTGGCCGCCGACGGCACCGCCACCGTCGCCCGGATGATCCACGCGGCGGACGGCCGCGCCACCGGGCTCCACTACGGCACCTTCGACTACAGCGCCTGCCTCGGCGTCAGCGCAGCCGACCAGTCGAGCGACCACCCCGCCGCCGACCACGCCAAGGCGGTCATGCAGGTGGCCGCCGCGGGCACCGGCGTCCGGGTCTGCGACGGCTCCACCAACGTCCTGCCCGTCGGCACCCGCGCCCAGGTCCACGAGGCCTGGCGGCTGCACTACGAACTGACCCGGCGCGCGCTGTCCCGGGCGTACTACCAGGGCTGGGACATGCACCCCGGCCACCTGCCCACCCGGTACGCGGCCGTGTTCGCCTTCTACCGCGAGGGCATGGCGGCCGCCGCCGCGCGGCTCGCGGCCTACGCCGCGCGCACGACGGGCGGTGTGCTGGACGAACCCGCCACCGCGAAGGCCCTCAGCGGCCACCTGCTGCGCGGCCTGGACTGCGGGGCGCTCGACCTCGCCGAGGTCACGACGGCGACCGGGCTGGACCGCGCCCGTCTGGAGGGTTACGCGGCACCCCGGCGCGGCGACCTCACCGGCGTGGCGCCCTGAGCAAGGGGCCGCGCCGCCGGGCGCCAGGGCTCGAACGCTCAGTCGGACGGCGTCAGTTCGCCCGATCCGCGGGTGATCAGCCGGGTCGGCAGCACCACTCTCGACGGCGCTTCGGCCGCGCCGTCAAGGCGCTGGAACAGCCGCTCCGCCGCCGTGCGCCCGAGGGCCGCCGCGTCCTGTGCGACCACCGTCACGCCCGGGTCGAGCAGGTCGGCGAGCTCGATGTCGTCGAAGCCGACCAGTGCCACCGAACGGGAGCGCCCCGCCAGTACCCGTACGGCCGTCACCGTCACACGGTTGTTGCCCGCGAAGATCGCGGTGACGGGGTCGGGGGCGTCGAGCATCGTCACGACCGCCTCCCGTACCCGGTCGGGGTCGGTGGTGCCGAGCGAGATCCAGCCGGGCTCGATGACGAGACCCGCGTCCGCCATCGCCGCACGGTAGCCGCGCAGCCGTTCGGCGGCGGTGTGGATGGTCGACTGGTCGCCGATGAAACCGATCCGGCGGTGTCCGTGTTCCACCAGGTGCGTGGTGCCCGAGCGGGAGCCGCCGAAGCTGTCGGACAGCACGGTGTCCACGTCGATCCGGCCGGCCGGGCGGTCCACGAAGACCGTGGCGACGCCCGCTTTGATCTCCGGCTCCAGATAGCGGTGGTCGTGCCCCGCGGGCACCAGGATCAGGCCGTCGACCCGGCGCGCGCACAGGGCGAGCACCAGTTCCTGCTCGCGCTCGGGATCCTCGGCGCTCGACCCGTTGATGAGCAGCGCGCCGTGTGCGCGGGCGACCTCCTCGACCGCGCGGTTCAGCGGCCCGTAGAAGGGGTCGGCCAGGTCCTCGATCACCAGTCCGATGCTCGCGGTGCGGCCCTTGCGCAGCACCCGCGCGGAGTCGTTGCGCCGGAAGCCCAGCGCCTCGATGGCCTCCTGCACACGCCGCTCGGTGTCGGGGGTGACACCGGGCTCGCCGTTGACGACGCGGGACACCGTCTTGAGTCCCACACCGGCGCGGGCCGCGACATCCTTCATGGTGGGCCTGGTGCCGTAGCGCGGTTCAGGGCGGGGTCGGCGGGAGGATTCGGCCACAGTGTGCTGTCCTGTCGTCGGGTCGGTTTGCCTTGAACGGCTGTGGCGACGAGCATAGGCCCTGGACAACGTTGTCAGGTGAATGGAGACTGTTCACCTGAGTTTGCAGGTCTACCCCCGTCCCCCAAGCGGCGGGACCCGTATCGATCCCTGGAGACCACACACCGATGCATACCGACCACGTCGCCGCGCTCGACATCGGCGGCACCAAGATCGCCGGCGCGTTGGTGGACGGCCAGGGCGGCATCCTCGTGCGCGCGCAGCGGCCGACCCCCGCGACGGAGAGCGGCGAGCGGATCATGGGCGCGGTCGAGGAGGTCTTCCACGAGCTGATGGCCCACCCGCTCTGGGGCAGGGCCACGGCGGTCGGTATCGGCAGCGCGGGCCCCGTCGACGCGGCGGCGGGCACCGTCAGCCCCGTCAACGTGCCGGGCTGGCGCGGCTTCCCCCTCGTCGAGCGGGTGCGCGCGGTCGCGGGCGGCCTGCCGGTGACCCTCGTCGGTGACGGCGTCGCCATCGCGGCGGCCGAGCACTGGCAGGGCGCGGCACGCGGCCACGACAACGCGCTGTGCATGGTGGTCTCCACCGGCGTCGGGGGCGGACTCATCCTGGGCGGAGCGCTGCACCCCGGCCCGACCGGCAACGCGGGCCACATCGGCCACATCAGCGTCGACCTCGACGGCGACCTCTGCCCGTGCGGCTGCCGGGGCTGCGTGGAGCGGATCGCGAGCGGGCCCAACATCGCACGCTGGGCCGCCGGTGCGGGCTGGCGGCCGGGCCCGGACGGCGACACGACCGCCGCCGCCGTGGCCGCCGCCGCGACGGCCGGGCATCCGATCGCGATCGCCGCGTTCGAACGGGCCGCGCAGGCCCTCGCCGCGGGCATCGCAGCGACCGCCACGCTGGTCGAGATCGACATCGTGGTGATCGGCGGCGGGGTCGGCAAGGCGGGCGACGTGCTGTTCGGCCCGCTGCGCCGCCGGCTGCGTGAGTACGCGACGCTCTCCTTCGTCCAGGGCATCCAGGTCGTGCCCGCGATGACCGGCACGGACGCGGGCCTCGTGGGCGCCGCCGCCGCGACGGGCCTCGGCAGCAGCAGGGACGACGACACGGCGGTGGTCGCCGGCTGAAGCGGCTCGGGGCCGCACCGGTCCCGGCCGCGGAGCCCGGGCCCGGTTTTCGGGCCCCGGCTCCCCGGGCGCGGCTTTCGTGGACCGGGGTCCCGGGCTCGGCCTGTCCGGTTCCCGCGGTGAGGGACCTCGCCGCGGGGGGCCTCGCCGTGCGGACCCCGCCGTACGCATCCCGCGCTACGGATCCCGCCGTACGGACCCCGCCCCACGGACCCCGCCCCACGGACCCCGTCCTACGGATCCCGACGTACGGGCGGTCCGGGCGGCGGTCCGCGACGGCGACACGCTGCTCCGGCTGCTTCAGCCGGTCGTCTGGCACGCCGCTCGGGCGCTGCCGCGGAACGTCACGCACACCCTCGTGCCGCTGCCGAGGTTCCGGGTCGGCCAGGTGTGGATGAGGGCCTTTCCCGAGAGGGTGGCCGTGGCCGTGGACACGAGCCGGCCGCCGAGGTGGAGCGAGACGGTCCTGGACGTCGTCCCGGCGGGCGGGTTGGTCCAGATACCGGTGACCGCGTTCGTGGCGCCCTGGCCGTCGAGCCGTACGCAGATCTGCGGCCCGGAGAAGTCATGGGTGCAGGCGCTGCTGTCGGCGGTCGCGGGCACGGCCGTCACCGACAGCGCGCCGCCCGCCAGTGCCACGACGAGAGCGGCGGGCACGCCTCTCACGCGTCCACCCCGGCGCCGGACGCCCGCCGCGGTACGACCACGAGGAACAGATCGTGGTCGAGGTCCATCACGACCTCGGCCGGGGTCCCCTCGTCACGGCGGGCGCGCGCGAACTCCTCGGCGGGCAGGCTGCCGCGCGGTCCGCCTGCGGGAAACCTCTGCAGCACCGTTCTGGGGGCCCTGCGAGCCCTTGTCACACTTGTCACATCGGTATCCAACGACGCCCCAGGGCAAAGCGTTACGGTGCGCGTTGGTGTGTGAGGTTCGGGCCAAGGGTTTCCGTGGGAGGTAGTTGGGGGGAATCCACTGGGGGTTACGCAGCGGGCAACCGGCTGAGAAAGAGGGGGATCGATCCGTGATCGTATGGATCAACGGAGCGTTCGGAGCGGGCAAGACCTCCGTGGCGCGCGAACTGGTCGACCTGATTCCGAACAGCACCCTGTACGACCCCGACGTGGTCGGCGCGGGACTCGGCCGTCTGCTGCCGCAGAAGCGGCTCGCGGAGGTTGACGACTACCAGGACCTGCCGATCTGGCGGCGGTTGGTGGTCGACGCGGCGGCCGCCCTGCTGGCGGAGGTGGGCGGCGTGCTCGTGGTGCCGATGACCCTGCTGAGACAGGACTACCGCGACGAGATGTTCGGCGGGCTCGCGGCGCGGCGCATACCCGTCCGGCATGTGCTGCTGACGGCGGATGAAACGATCCTGCGCGAGCGGATAGCGCGGCGTGAGGAGTACGGGGACGACCCCGGCCGGGGCAGGAGCACACGGCGCTGGTGCTACGAGCACATCGAGCCCTACCGCTCGGCCCTGGGCGGCTGGCTGGCGCAGGACGCGCACCAGGTCGACACGACGGAGCTGACACCGGGACAGGCGGCGGCGCGGCTCGCGGAGGCCGTCCACACCGGTGCCGCCCCCGTCCGCGACATCGTGATGACGCCGGAACCCACGGGGGAGACCCTCGCGTCCGGCGTGCTGCTCTTCGACGACGCGGGCCGCGTACTGCTGGTCGACCCGACGTACAAGCCGGGCTGGGAGTTCCCGGGCGGCGTCGTGGAGCGCGGCGAGGCACCGGCCCGGGCCGGCATCCGGGAGGTCGCGGAGGAGATCGGCATCGAGCTCGGCGAGGTCCCCCGCCTGCTGGTGGTGGACTGGGAACCGCCCCGGCCGCCCGGCTACGGGGGCCTGCGGCTGCTGTTCGACGGGGGGGTCCTGCCCGCCGGCTCGCGGATCCTGCTGCCGGGTTCGGAGTTGCGGGCCTGGCGCTTCGTCACGGAGGCGGAGGCGGCGGAGCTGCTGCCGCCCGCGCGTTTCGCCCGCCTGCGCTGGGCGCTGCGGGCTCGGGAGCGGGGCGGGGTGCTGAACCTGGAGTCGGGTGTGCCGGTCGGCTGAGGCCCCCTCCGGGGCCTTCCTGGGCGTCGCGTGGGAGCCCGGCCCGGTCGCTGGGCGGACGATCCGGCGGCCGCGGGGGTGCGACCGGGGCTGAACGCCCCTGCGCCGCCGCCGTGTTCGCGCGCGCCGCCGTTGCCGTAGCGCTGCCGTACAGCCGCCCCGGTCCCGCCGTACGCCCTCCCGGCCGCGTCGCCCGGTCGCCGGGCGACCCGTCGGGCGGAGGGCCGGGAGTGGGGTGGGTCGGCCGTCGTCGTCGGTGGCGGACGGGGCGGTCGGGTGGCCGGTACGCGGGGCATGCGCGTACCGATGCCTGGGGACCACGTACGGGACGGGCCGGCACGTGGGCCTCTACGCGGCCGTGCGGGCGGGAGCGGACCACAAGCGGCCGCCCGCACGCTGGTGACCGCCGTGCGGGCCAGGTGACGCGGCCCGCACGGCGGCCGATGCGTCAGGCCTGCCGGGACGCCGTGTACCGGCGCAGGAAGTGGGCCTCCGCCACCGAAAGGCGGCGCATCTCCTCGGGATCCACGCTCTCGTTCACCGCGTGGATGCGGGCCTCCGGCTCGCTCAGGCCGATCAGCAGGATCTCCGCCTGCGGGTACAGGCCCGCCAGCGTGTTCGTCAGGGGGATCGAACCGCCCTGCCCCGCCGTCTGCATCTCCTGGCCCGGGTACGCCACCGCCATCGCCTCGGACATGGCGGTGTACGCGGGACTCGACGTGTCCGCGCTGAACGCCTGGCCCCGGCCCATGTCCTCGATCGCGACCCGTGCGCCCCACGGGACGTGCCGCTCGATGTGGGCCGTCAGCAGCTTCGTGGCCTCCACGGCGTCCTGGCCCGGCGGCACCCGCAGGCTGATCAGCGCACGGGCGCCGGCCTGGACCGACGGGGTCGCGCCGACGACCGGCGGGCAGTCGATGCCGAGCACCGTCACGGCGGGACGGGCCCAGATGCGGTCGCCGACCGAACCGGAGCCGATCAGAGCGACCCCGTCCAGTACCCCGGCGTCGGCCCGAAAATCGGCTTCCTCGTAGGTGAGTCCCGGCCAGTCCGCCTCCGCCGCGAGGCCGTCGACGGTCGTCGAACCGTCCTCGGCGCGCAGCGAGTCCAGCACCCTGACGAGCGCGGCGAGCGCGTCCGGCGCGGCACCGCCGAACTGGCCGGAGTGCAGGTTGCCCGCCAGCGTGTCGACGCGGACGGCGAGCATCGTCATGCCGCGCAGCGTCGCCGTGACCGTGGGGACACCCGCGCGGAAGTTGCCCGTGTCGCCGATCACGACGGCGTCCGCCGCGAGCAGTTCGGGGTGCTGCTCCGCGTACCGTTCGAGCCCGGCCCCGCCCTGCTCCTCGGAGCCCTCGGCGATGAACTTCACCGTCACCGGCACCCCACCGTCGGCCTTGAGCGCGCGGAGCGCGAGCAGGTGCATCAGCACACCGCCCTTGCAGTCGGCCGTGCCGCGCCCGTACCAGCGTCCGTTCCGCTCGGTCAGGGTGAACGGCGGCGAGATCCAGGCCGCCTCGTCCAGCGGCGGCTGTACGTCGTAGTGCGCGTACAGCAGGACCGTCGGTGCGCCCTCCGGGCCGGCGAGCCGGCCGTACACCGACTGGGTGCCGTCCGGCGTGTCCAGCAGCGCGACATCCTCGAAACCCTCCGCGCGCAACGCCTCCGCGATCCAGCCGGCGGCCGCCTCGCACTCGCTCACCGGGTACTGCTCGGGGTCGGCGACCGAGGCGAACGCGACGAGTTCCGCCAGTTCCGCCTTCGCCTTCGGCATGAGGGAAGCGACTGTCTGTGCGATCGGATCGATTTCCGGGATCGGATCCGTGGTCATGGGCACGCTCCTGAGAGATGACACGTTGTACTGGTGGCTGCGGTCGGTTCACATGGGCCGATGGCAGGATGATCCTCCCACAGCGGGTCCGGAGCGCCCGCGCCGTAGGATGCCGTTCGTCAACAGTGCAACACGCCAAGTCGGGAGCAGAAGCACACCGTGAGCAGCGAGAACGCAGACGCCGGCCTGGAGAACGACGAAACGGTCTGGGATGTCGTCGTGGTCGGCGCAGGACCTGGCGGAGCATCCGCGGCCTACGCCGCCGCGGTCGCGGGCCGACGGGTGCTGCTCCTGGACAAGGCGGAGTTCCCCCGTTACAAGACCTGCGGCGGCGGAATCATCGGACCTTCGCGCGACGCACTGCCCCCCGGCTTCGAACTGCCGTTCAAGGACCGGGTGCACGCGGTGACGTTCTCACTGAACGGCCGGCTGACCCGCACGCGCCGTTCCAAGCGCATGCTCTTCGGGCTCATCAACCGTCCCGAGTTCGACGCGGGCCTGGTCGAGCACGCGGAGAAGGCGGGTGCCGTCCTGCGTACGGGCGTCACGGTCTCCCGCGTCGAGCAGCACGGCCCGGCCGTGCCCGACCGCCGCACGGTCGCCGTGGTGCTCAACGACGGCGAGACGGTGCTGGCGCACGCGGTCGTCGGCGCCGACGGCAGTGCCAGCCGGATAGGCGCTCACGTCGGTGTGAAGCTCGACCAGGTCGACCTGGGCCTGGAGGCCGAGATCCCGGTGCCGCCCACGGTCGCCGAGGACTGGAAGGGCCGTATCCACCTCGACTGGGGCCCGCTTCCCGGCAGTTACGGATGGGTGTTCCCCAAGGGCGACACCCTCACCGTCGGCGTGATCTCCGCGCGCGGCGAGGGCGCCGCGACCAAGCGGTACATGGAGGACTTCGTCGCGCGCCTCGGCCTGGCCGGGTTCGAGCCGGCGGTCTCCTCGGGCCACCTGACCCGGTGCCGCGCCGACGACTCCCCGCTCTCCCGCGGCCGGGTCCTGGTCTGCGGTGACGCGGCCGGCCTGCTGGAGCCGTGGACGCGCGAGGGCATCTCGTTCGCACTGCGCTCGGGACGTCTCGCGGGGGAGTGGGCCGTGCGGATCGCGGAGGCCCACGACGCGGTGGACGCGCGCCGCCAGGCGCTGAACTACGCCTTCGCCATCAAGGCGGGCCTCGGTGTGGAGATGGCGATCGGGCGGCGGATGCTCTCCATCTTCGAGCGGCGCCCCGCGGTGATCCACGGTGCGATCACCTCCATCAGGCCCGCGTGGAACGCCTTCGCGGACATCGTGCGCGGCTCCACCACCCTGGCCGGCCTCGTCCGCACGCACCCGCTCGCACGCCGCGCGCTCAACATGATGGACCGCAGGCAGGAGGCGGCCCGTACGACGGACGTGACGGCGGCGCCGGAGCCCGCCGACGGCGAGACGCCGGTCATCGGTGTGCACGAGACGGACGAGCGCAGGGCCGGATCCCCGGAGTGACGCGCCGCGTCTGAGCCGGTCCCGGAGGCGGGACCGGACACGGGACCGAAGGCGGGCCGTCGACGGCCGGGGTGAACGGCCGGTGGACCGCACGACCGGGTGCACGGCGGGAGACCGGGCGACGTCGGACCGGCCGTCGGTGTCGGCCGGCCGGGTGTCGGACGGCCGGGGCGCGGCACGCCCGGCTGCCGGACGGCCGGGGAGTACCGCGCGTGGGATGTCGAGGTGTACCGCCGGGCACCGGCCGCCGGCCGAACGAGGGCGGGCGGATCGCCGTCTCCGGGCGCTGCTTCCCGGGGCCCCGGGCCCGACCGGCGAGCGTGCCCCGGATCGCCGCGCGCCGGGCGAGCCGGAGTGCCCCGGGGTCCGGTTCGCCTGCTCTCCCCGTCCGCCGGGTGCGGCGCCCGTCCGGTCCGGGTCCGCCGGGTCCCGGCGCCCGCCGCGTGAGCCGGCAGTTCGCCGGCCGGGGCCCGGTGCGTGCCGGGCCACGCGGCGCCGCCCGCCGGCTGTCCGCCGGCACCGTCACGAGGTGATCGTGATGCGGAAGACCGGGTGGTCGGGGGCGGCCGCGAGCAGTTCCTCGTCCGTCGACTTCACCGTCACGCCGTTGAAGAACCGGCCGACCTCCCAGCCCCACTTCTTCAGGTAGCCGCGCAGGATCTCGGGCCGCTCCGCGTCGGTCACCTCGGTCGCCGTGAACGCCCTGACCCTCTTGCCGACGCGCAGTTCACCGCCGCCGGCCGCCCGCATGTTGCGCACCCACTGGGAGTGGCCGCGTGCGGAGACCAGGTACTGGGTGCCGTGGTACGAGAACGGGTTGACCGGCAGCCGGCGCAGCTCGCCGGACGTGCGGCCGCGCACGGACAGCTCCGCCGTGCCCATGAAGCTCAGCCCGTGACGGCTCAGCCAGCCGATGGCCGCGTTCATCCGGGCGTCGAACGCGCTGACCCTGATGTAGTGCTGGTCCTGGTCACCGCGCCGCTCCGGCCGGCCCGACTGCTCCTGCTGCTGTGCCCTCTGCTCCTGCTGCTGTTCGTGGTCCGTGTGCGGCATGGTGATCCTCCGGCGTACTGGCGGGACGTTTTGGAGAGCAGTGCTCTCGCTTGAGATCAGTGTGCACGTATCGCTGCTCCAAAGCAAGAGCAGTGCTCTCCTATGTGATCGATGATCCGTATATGGCACACTGATCCGCATGACGGTCATCCGAGGAGCCAGGGAACGCGCCCGCATCGAGGTCACGCAGGCGATCAAGGACGAGGCCCGCAGGCAGCTCGCCGCCGAGGGTGCGGCCAGGCTGTCGCTGCGCGCGATCTCCCGTGAACTCGGCATGGTCTCCTCCGCCCTCTACCGCTACTTCCCGAGCCGCGACGACCTGCTCACCGAGCTGATCATCGACGCGTACGACGCCCTGGGCGCCGAGGGCGAACGCGCACTCACCGCCGAGACCGGGGACGCCACCGCCCGCTGGACCGCCGTCTGCGAAGCCGTGCGCGCCTGGGCGCTGGCCCACCCGCACGAGTACGCCCTGATCTACGGCTCGCCCGTGCCGGGCTACACCGCGCCCGAAGCCACCATCGGCCCCGCGTCCCGCGTCGGACTCGCCCTGCTCTCCATCGTGCGGGACACCCACAGGTCCGGACAGCTCGCGCTGACCCCGCTCGTGGCCGTCGCCCGCCCCGAGGCGGAGCGGATGGCGACCGCCCTCGCGGACGACCTGCCGCCGGAGGCCGTGGCCGCTCTCGTCGCCGCCTGGGCGCAGCTGTCGGGACTGGTCTCCTTCGAGCTGTTCGGCCAGTTCCACAACGTGGTCGAGGACCGTGACGCGTTCTTCGCGCAGGCGGCACGGCGCCTCGCGTACGAGGCGGGGCTGCGTACCACCGCCTGATCCCGGGGGCCCGGCAGCCGGCCCGGCGATTGGGGGGCGGAGGCGGACGGCGCGTCGGCGCTCGATCGGGTAGCGCGTCGACGGCGGCAGCCGCGCCGAGGCGGTGTGTCGCCGCCGAGCTGGCGGCGCCGTGGCGTGTACCGCGTACTCCGCGTGGAGTACGTCCGAGCCCGCCGGGCGGTGGACGCCGTGGTGGCGGGCGCGGTCTAGCGTGACCGTATGGAAGCGCAGCGCGCCCCGCGACGGGGCAGGGGACCGCGTCGCGGGGACGGGCGCCGGCCGCACCGGGCGCGCCGCGTCCGGGGCGGCGGTCCGCGTTTCGTGCGGGGCTGGGCGGCGGACGATCTGGCCGCCACGCGGCCGGTGCGTTCGACCGTGGCGGTCACCGCGCTCGTGGTGGCCGGCACCGTCGTCTCGGCGCACGGGCAGCCGCACCGCACAGGCCTCGACCCCCTGTCCTGGTCGCTGGTCCTCCTCGCGTGTCTGCCGCTCGTGCTGCGGTTCCGCCATCCGGTCGCGGTCGTCTACGTGGTCGTCGGCGCGGTCCTCGCCTACGCGGGGGCCGGTTTCCCGTTCGGGCCGATCTTCCTTGCCTGTGCCGTCGCCGTGTTCGCCGCGGTCGTCACCGGTCACCGGTATCCCGCCTGGGGCGCGGCGGCGGCACTCTGGGCCGGGCACGCCCTCGTCGCGCACTGGCTCTACCGGTGGCTGCCGCCGACCGGGGACCATCCGGCCGGCTGGCTCGGGGAGACGGCCATCGCCGCCTGGACCCTCGTCCTGCTCGCCCTCTCCGAACTGCTGCGTTCCCGGCGTGAGCAGTGGACCCGCGAGCGGCGGGCACGGGCGGAGGCCGAGGTGCGCCGCAGGGACGAGGAACGGCTGCGCATCGCACAGGAACTGCACGACGTCCTCGCGCACTCCATCTCCGTGATCAACGTGCAGGCCGGGGTGGGGCTCGCGCTGCTCGACTCCGACCCCGAACAGGCGCGCACCGCACTGTCGACGATCAAGACGGCGAGCAAGGAGGCGCTCGGCGAGGTCCGGCAGGTGCTGGACGCGCTGCGGACACCGGGCGACGCGCCGCGCGCCCCCGCGCCCGGCCTCGACCGGCTGCCCGAACTCGCCCAGCAGGCGGGGAGCGCCGGGCTCACGGTGGACACGGAGGTCGTCGGCACACCGTTCCGGCTGCCGCCGGGCGCGGACCTCGCCGCTTTCCGCATCGTGCAGGAGGCGCTCACGAACGTGGTCCGCCATTCGGGGTCCCGCACGGCCGCCGTACGGATCGGCTACCGGCCCGGGGCCGTCGACCTGCGGGTGGACGACGAGGGCCCGGCCACGGGTGCGGACGCGGGCGGCAGCGGCAACGGCCTCACCGGTATGCGGGAGCGGGCCGCGGCGCTCGGCGGCACCGTCGAGGCGGCGGAACGGCCCGACGGCGGCTTCCGTGTCCGTGTCGTGCTGCCCGTGGAGCGGTCGTCTGCGGACGGACCGGTACCGACAACCCCTTGCCGGACCGGTACCGACAACCCCTTGACGGACCGATACCGACAACCTCTGGAGGAGAACGCGTGATCCGGGTCCTGCTCGCCGATGACCAGTCCCTCGTACGGGCGGGCTTCCGCGCCCTGCTGGACGCCCAGCGGGACATCGAGGTGCTGGGGGAGGCAGCGGACGGCGAGGCGGCCCTGCGCCAGGTGCGCGAGATCCGGCCCGACGTCGTCCTGATGGACATCCGGATGCCGTTGCTCGACGGGCTCGCCGCGACCCGCGGGATCACCTCGGACGCGGCGCTCGACGGGGTGAAGGTCGTCATGCTGACCACCTTCGAACTCGACGAGTACGTCTTCGAGGCGATCCGCTCCGGCGCCTCCGGGTTCCTGGTCAAGGACACCGAGCCCGCGGAACTCCTGCGCGCCGTACGGGCGGTGGTCGCGGGGGACGCGCTGCTCTCGCCCGGTGTGACCCGCCGGCTCATCGCGGAGTTCGCCTCGCGCTCCAAGGCGCCCGTGAACGCCGGGGGACTGGAGAACCTCACCGACCGGGAGCGCGAGGTGATGGCGCTCGTCGGCATCGGCCTGACGAACGACGAGATCGCCCGTCGCCTCGTGGTCAGCCCGCTCACGGCGAAGACCCATGTGAGCCGGACGATGGTGAAGCTCGGCGCGCGGGACCGTGCCCAGCTCGTCGTGCTGGCCTACGAGACGGGGCTGGTGCGCCCCGGGTGGCTGGGCTGAACCAGGCCCCTGCCGTCCCCGCCGCCGCTGTGGGTGCGGCCGCGCCGCCGCCAGGCGGTCAGGAGTTGGACGATCCGCGCCGCGAACACGGACGCGGCGAGTCCCGCACCGACGGTCAACGCCCCGGCGGGCAGATGGAGGACCACCGTCGCTGCGACGGCCGCGCCGCCGACAGCCGCGGCCAGGAGTACGGCGCTCAGCAGCGCGAAGACGATCTCGACGGTCGCCGCGTCACGCTCCGCGGAGGTTCGTGTCCCCATGCGGCGATTCTCCCGGCCGACGTGCCCTGGCGGCAAGAGGGTTCAACCACGGGCACGGCGGTGGCCGGCGTCGCGGGCGGCGTGGCCGAGCACGGCGGCGATCGCCGCGAGGAGGCTGACCGTGGTGAGCGCGACGGGCATCGACAGCCAGTCGGCGAGGAAGCCGATCGCGGGCGGGCCGATCAGCAGTCCCCCGTACCCGAGCGTGGACGCCACGGCGACGCCGTTCGGGCCGGCGAGCGCGCCGGCCCGCCCGATGGCGACCGGGAAGATGTTGGAGAGGCCGAGCCCCATCACCACGAAGCCGGCGAACACCAGCCAGGTGACGGGCGCGAGCGCGCCGACCAGCATGCCGACGGCGGCCGTCAGGCCGCCGACGACCAGCGTGCCGCGCTGGCCGAAGCGTTCCTGCACGGCGGTGCCCGACAGCCGGCCGAGGGTCATGGCCAGCGCGAAGGCCGAGTAGCCGAAGGCCGCGAGGCCCGGCGCGGCTCCCAGGTCCTGCGTCAGGTGCAGCGCGCTCCAGTCGGACATCGAGCCCTCCCCGTACGCGGTGCACCCGGCGATCACACCGAACAGCACCACCGCGCCGGTGCCGGCCCTGACCGCGGTCCCTGCCCCACCGGGTGCGGGGGGCGGCGCGCCCCTGCGTACGGTCCCGGGTGCCGACGGCTCGGGCCCGCGCAGCAGGAACGGAGCCATGACGGCGGTGGCGACCAGCCCGATCGCCGCGAGGACGTCGAGGTGGACGCTGGGGGAGAGGTGGCTCGCGACGAGCCCGCCGAGCGCCGCGCCCAGCATGCCGCCGAGGCTGTAGACGGCGTGGAAGCTGGAGATGACGGGCCGTCGCAGGGCGGCCACCAGATCCACCGCCACCGCGTTCATCGCCACGTTCTGTCCCCCGTACCCCACCCCGAACACCACGAGCACCAGGCCCAGGGTGAGCGCCGAGTGCGTGTACGCGGGCAGGGCCACGGCCAGTGACATCAGGGCCGAGCAGCCCACCGTCACCGGTCGGGCGCCGAAGACCTTGCACAGCCGGCCGGTCAGCGTCATCGTGACGACGGCGCCCGCGGAGACCCCCAGCAGCGCGAGCCCGAGCGCGCTCGCCGAGGCGTCGGCCTGGGCCTTCACCGCCGGAATGCGCACGACCCAGCCCGCGAAGACGAAGCCGTCGAGTCCGAAGAACAGGGTCACCGCCACACGCAGCCGGGACAGATGGTGCCGCTCGTCGTCCGCCGCGTGCAGGGGGGTGGTCGCGGTGGTGGGGCCTATGGCGTTCGTCACGGGTTTGTTTATATCCGGCACAAAATCAGCATAGGGACCCTTGTGGAAGGCGACAAGACGATGGGCGGCGCAAGGGATCATGGGAGACTCGGCCTCATGAACGGCAAGGCGGCCCCGATCCGCGCGCGGCTGGAGCGCGGCAGGAGCGCACTCGGCCCGGCGCTCGAACTCGTGCACACCGGGCGGGCGCCCACGCGTGCCGTGCTCACCTCCGAACTGGGTGTCACCCGGGCCACCGCGGGTGCCGTCGCCGCGGAACTCGAAGCGCTCGGGCTGATCAGCGTCGACTCACGGCCGGGCGCCGGGGCCGGCTCGCAGGGGCGCCCCTCGCACCGGCTGTCCGTCGACGAGGCGGGCCCGGTGGCACTCGCCGCGCAGGTGCACGCGGACGGCTTCCGGGTCGCGCTCGTCGGGCTCGGCGGCCGGATCGTCGCCACCGCGGCGGGCCGCGGCGTGGTCGAGGCGGACCCGGCGCAGACGCTCGGTGAGGCCGTCGCGGCGGGCGAGGCGCTGCTGCGCGAGAGCGGCAGGCGCTGCGTCGGCGCCGGGCTCGCCGTTCCGTCGGCAGTCGCGGAGCCCGAGGGCACCGCCCTCAACCCGCTGCACCTCGCGTGGCCCGCGGGCGCCCCCGTCCAGCGGATCTTCACCGAGCGGGTACGGGCCGTCGGCGTCGAGGGACCGGTGTTCACGGGCAACGACGTGAACCTGGCCGCGCTGGCCGAGCACCGGCACGGGGCCGGTCGCGGCGCGGACAACCTGCTCTGCGTGGCGACCGGGCATCGCGGCGTGGGCGGCGCACTCGTACTCAACGGACGCCTGCACACCGGAAGTTCGGGTCTCGCTCTGGAGGTGGGGCATCTCACCGTCAACCCGGAGGGGCGGCCCTGCTACTGCGGCGGGCGGGGATGCCTTGACGTCGAGGCCGACCCGCTGGCCCTTCTCACCGCGGCGGGACGCGAACCGGGGCCGGAGACCAACCTGCTCCAGCAGGCCGTCGCCCTGCTGCGCTCCGAGTACGGCGACCCGGTGGTGCGCTCCGCCACCGAGCGGCTGATCGACCGTCTGGGACTGGGGCTCGCCGGGCTCGTGAACATCCTCAGCCCCGATCGCATCATCCTCGGCGGCCTGCACGGTGAACTGCTGGCGGCCGACCCCGACCGGCTGCGTGCCGTCGTCGCCGACCGCAGCCTGTGGGGCCGCAGCAGCAGCGTCCCGGTGCTCGCCTGCGCGCTGGACCACAACAGCCTGGTGGGGGCGGCCGAGATGGCCTGGCAGCCCGTCCTCGACGATCCGCTCGGAGCCCTCACCGCCTGACGCGCCCGCTCCCTCGTGCCCCCGCCTGCCGGGGTCTTGCGTCGTCACCCCGGATTCGGCCGACGTGCGAGGACGGACCGGGTGGCGCTGCCTCGCCGCGGTCCTCAGGGTGTGCGCCACCGCACAGCGAACGCGCGCGCCGGGTTCGCGGTCAGGATGCGGTCCACCGCCTCCGCACCCAGCGTCTGTTCGAGCCGCGGGCGGACCCGGCGCAGCAGATGCGGCATGCCCGGCGTCTCGGGCATCGTGGTGTCCCCGCCGAGCAGCAGCCGGTCCCCGAATCCGCGTCGGCCAGGGCCGCGAGCTGGTCCGCCAGCTGCCAGTCCGTGGCGTGATGGGCCCGTGCGGGGCCGTCGAAGGCCAGCCAGGTCCCGTACGCGGTGACCTGACGCTGCGTCACCTGATCGGGCAGCCGGCCGAGATGGCCGAGGATCACGTGCTCCGACGCCACGCCCTCCCGTTCGCACAGCAGCTCCGCCACGTCCAACGCGCCGGTCCCGAGCTCCAGATGGACCGCGACCGGCGCGCCGGTCGCGTGGTGCGCCTCGGCCGCGGCCGCCATCCTCCTGCGCGCGTGCGGGTCGAGGCCGTGGAACGATCCGGCCACCCCGATCAGGCCCGCACGTACGCCCGTACCGCGTATGCCCTCGGTCAGTTCGGCCGTGAACAGCGTGGCGAGGTCCCTCCCGGCGGTCTCCGCCAGGAACTCGGGCGGGCAGTGGGCCTCCTGGTGCAGCCCGGTGGCCGCGACCACATGCACGTCCGCCGCCCGGGACATCGCCGCCAGGTCGGCGGCCCGCCGGCCATCCCGTACGGGGTCCACTGGACGACGGCCCGGCCGCCGACGTCCCGGTACTCCCGCAGCCGGGCGGCGGCGAACACGGGGTCGTCCCGTTCCTGCCCCGGCAGTCGCGGGCTGCGGATGAACAGGTGGTCGTGCGCGTCGCACAGTCCGAGTCCGGCGGGTTCGATGTCGCCCAGCACCGTCCGCACGGCGGCGGCAGGCGGCCGGGCCTCGGGGACGGCGGTGGACGCCTCCGGTTCGAGGCCCGCCCGGACGGAGCCGGAGGACGCGCGGATGTCACTCACCGTGTCCAGCCGCCGTTGCTCCCTCGGGGTGAAACGTCGGTCCCTGGCGCCGGGCGCGGGAGGGACGGCAGAGATCACCGCACGGCGACGGCGCCGAGAGCCTGCCGAGCCGGGCTCCGGCGGCGGTGCTCACGCCTGCGGGCGCCCGTGCGACGGCCGGCGGCGCGAGATCCGGCATGGTGCGGGCCCGGCGGCTGCCGTTCCGGCCGCTGCCCTCGCGGTGCCGGACGGGCCGGGCCCGGTGCCCACGCGGGCTGCCTCCCCGCACCACCCGCGGCAGCGCGCGGGACGCTGCGACGGGCCGTTCCCGAGTGGTCAGGCGCGGCACACTACCCACGCGCGGGTATCCGAAGCAGGTACGGAAGGCCGGCGCGGAGGGCGCGGCACGGGAGCCCGGGGGCAGGACGGCGGGGACCCCGTACTCCCGGGGAGGTACGCGGGATGCCGCTGGCCGTACGACGACGCGGACGCGCCCGCGCGGGAGGCTCGCAGGGATCAGGAAACCCGCGATCCCGCGGCGACAGATGGAGTTGAGCCCCATGAACACGTCGGCATTCCAGGGCGGCGGACCCGGCCCGTGGATACTCTTCGTCCCGCTCGTCTGGGCAGCGGTCCTCGCGACCGTCTTCACCATCGTCCGCCATGCCCGGCGCGGCCGGTGGAGCGTGGGCCCTGTCGGGCCCCGGCAGACCATGGGCGCCCGTGGCGGCTACGACGAGCGGTCGCCGATCGCGATCGTCGGCCGCAGGTTCGCCGCCGGCGAGATCGACGAGGACGAGTACTGGCGCAGGGTGTCCGTACTGGACGAGCAGTTCGGCCGGCCCGGTGGCAGGAGCGCCGCGCTGTGACGCCGGGCCGGGCGGCGTGAGTCGCCGCCCGGCCCGTGTCCCGTACGAGGCCCGTGTCCCGTACGGGAGGCGCCGCGTCCCCCGGGCGGGGGGCCCGGCGAATCCGCCGGACCCGGTGCCGTCGGGGGCGCGATGCGCTGCCGCGCGTGTTGTCAGCCCATGACGGCCGAGCGGGCCGTGGCGTGCCCGTACTCCAGGACGACCGCGGCGAGGTCGGCCGTGTCGAACGGGCCGTCCGTCGCCGCGCCGTACACCGGGCAGTGCGACGAGAGCGAGGCGATCGTGCCGGCCGGGGCCGGGAGAGTGAACCACACGCTCTTGCCGCCCACGCTCTGGCTCACCCCCCAGCTCTGGCACACGGCCGCGATCAGGGCGAGACCGCGCCCGCCCGTGTCGTAGGTCGCCGCGGCCGTGAGGTTCGGCAGCCGCGGATCGTGGTCACTGACGGAGACCGTGAGACGGTCGAGGAGCAGCTCGACGTCGACGGTGCACCGCTTGTCCGGCTGCGCGTGCCGGAGGACATTGGTCAGCAGCTCGGTCACTCCGAGTGCCGCGTGGTCGATCAACGGATCGAGGCGCCAGTAACGCAACTGCGCCGAGATGATTCTGCGGACCTGTCCGATCCGCGACGGCAGGGCATGGAGCTCCACCGTGCAGTGCCTGCTGTGCTGGCTGGTCACGGCTGCGACTCCCCGAATTGAAGGTCCGGAAGAAGCGTGGTTCTTGCGCCAGCTGCCGGCTCGCGATCCGGCGGCCGTTGTGGGCCCGGCGGGTGCTGGTTCGCAGTGTCACCGCCATCTCACCCTGAGTGAGGTGGGACCAGCCTCGCCCAGCGGGGTGTCCCGCGCAACTCGCGCGGAGCCGAGGACCGGACGACGGCCCGGCTTATGGCTACCCAAAGTGAGCGTTTGGCGGAACACTGCGGTTGACTTGAGGGCATGTCCGAGCACCGCACGCCGCCCGTTCCGCACCGCGGGGACCCCCTGGGGGGCACACCCGCCGCCCCCGCGCCGCACCCCGCCGAGGGCGGGCCGGCCCCCGCGCCGCTCTCCGCCGGCGCAGGGGCACCCCCCGGGCCCGGCCCGGCCGGTTTGGAGGGCGGGCGCCCGGAGCACGCCCCGTTCCAGGGGGCGCGGGGCACCGTCGATGTGGACCGCAGCGACCGTGCGTACAGGGACTGGCTCAAGGAGGCCGTACGCCGGGTGAAAGCGGACGCCAACCGGTCCGCGGACACCCACCTGCTGCGTTTCCCGCTGCCGGACCGGTGGGGCATCGACCTGTACCTGAAGGACGAGTCCACCCACCCCACAGGAAGCCTCAAACACCGCCTCGCCCGCTCGCTGTTCCTGTACGGGCTGTGCAACGGCTGGATCCGGCCCGGCCGTCCGGTCATCGAGGCCTCCAGCGGCTCGACCGCCGTGTCCGAGGCCTACTTCGCGAAGCTGATCGGGGTGCCGTTCATCGCGGTCATGCCCCGTACGACCAGCGCCGAGAAGTGCCGGCTGATCGAATTCCACGGCGGCAGCTGCCACTTCGTCGACGACCCCCGAACCATGTACGAGCAGGCCGCACGTCTCGCCGCGACGGGCGGCGGCCACTACATGGACCAGTTCACCTACGCGGAACGGGCCACCGACTGGCGCGGGAACAACAACATCGCCGAGTCGATCTACGAGCAACTCCGGCTGGAGCGCTACCCGGAGCCCGCCTGGATTGTCGCGACCGCAGGGACCGGCGGCACCTCCGCGACCATCGCGCGGTACGCGCACTACATGCAGTACGACACGCGCGTGTGCGTGCCCGACCCGGAGAACTCCTGTTTCTTCGACGGGTGGACGCAGGGTGATCCGGGCGCCTGCAGCGACCGGGGCTCACGGATCGAGGGCATCGGCCGGCCCCGCATGGAGCCGAGCTTCATCACCGGAGCGGTCGACCGGATGATGAAGGTGCCGGACGCGGCGACCGTCGCCGCGGTGCGCGCCCTGGAGCGGCTCGTCGGCCGCAGGGCGGGCGGCTCCACCGGAACCGGGCTGTGGAGCGCCCTGCGGATCGTCGCCGAGATGATCGAACGCGGCGAACGCGGCAGCGTCGTCACCCTCATCTGCGATTCGGGCGACCGCTACCTCGACAAGTACTACTCGGACAGCTGGCTCGCGGCCCAGGGACTCGACATCGGCCCGTACACGGCGACGCTCGACCACTTCCTGCTGCACGGCAGTTGGCCGGGCGGGGCGGCCGCCTGACCGTCGGACGGCGCGTTCCTGACCTGACCCGCCCTGACCATCCCCGTCCCGGCGCGGCCGGGCACCGGCCCGGCTGCCCGGCGCCGGGCAGCCGGCGTGCTCAGCGCTTGGGCAGGACCAGCCGCCGGTCCAGCGCGCGCATCGAGGTGCGGAAGGTACGGGCGAGCGCCGGGCGGGCCGCCCGCACGAGCGCCCGGTACAGCGCCGCGCCGTCCGTGGCGATCGTCCACCGCACCCGTGTCCCCGGTGCGGCGGGGGTGAGGTGCCAGTCCTCGACGAGCGCGGAGACCCCCGGCGCGTTGGTGTGGTCCGTGCGGTACGCGTAGCGCACGGACGGGTGTGCGGCGAGCACCGTCTCCCAGAACTGACCGCCGCCCGACAGCCGCACCTGCCTGCCCTCGGGGGTACGCGACGCCACCACCAGCCCCGAGAACCAGTCGGGCCAGTCCTCGGTGTGCTCCGCCAGTTCCCGGTACACGGCGTCGGGCGGCGCGACGAGTGCGGCGCCGAAGGTGAGGCGCACCGGCGCCGATTCCAGGAAATCCAGTTCCACAGGGTGTATTGGTCGGACCACGGCCCCTCACATCCCACCGGTCGGACAGGTGGCCGCGCGCCCGGTGGACGGGCAGCGCGCTTCTAAGGGACGGATTCCACCGAAGCGACCCCTTGAAGCCTCCCGCCGCTCGCCAGTCGCGCCGAGAGGTCCACCGTCCCGGTCCTGGGCGCGCGCACCGCCAGGGTCGCCGCCTTCGCGCCCGCCCGCACCCCGCCCGTCGCGGTGATCGACGTGACGGCCCGGCTGCCGGCCGCGAGCAGGTACCAGTGTCCGGCGGGCGAGCGCCACCGCGTTCCCGCCATCACATGCTGACCGAACCGGCTGCACAGTGCGGTGTTCTCCGCCTTCGCGACGAACGTGCCGGGGGAGGCCGGCGAGGGGGCCGGCTGCTGGAACTGCACCAGCACCCGGCCGGGGCCGCTCCAGGTGTCGGCGCGCGAGCACACCCAGGTGGCCCGGCCGCCGTGCTCGGGCAGGTTCTGCTGGGCGAAGGCCCAGTTGTTGACGCTCCTGGCGCCCGCGCCGCGCAGGTCGGGCAGGCTGCACGCGGTACGTGCCCAGCTCACCAGCGCGGGCCCCGACGTCGCCTCGCGCGGCGGGCGCGCGGGCGCGCCCCGACCGGGCGGCGGCGTGTACGTGAGATGGACGGGCGAGAGGTCGCCGAGGTCGGTGACGAGGAACGCGTGTTTCTCCACGATCTTCGGCGACGACCTCAGCTGGAGCGCGGGCCACGACCCGCAGGAGGCGCCCGCCGCAGGTGCGGCCACCGGGCCGGTGACGCCGTCCGGGGCGACGTTCACCGTCCGCGCCGGGGTGTCGGGGCGCAGCAGGTCCCTGCTGGTGGTCTCCGTGACCCACGGCGCGAGCAGGTAGCGCACCGAGTCCGCCGTGCGGCTCACCACGAGCGCCGCCGCCGTCGTCACGTCGCCGTCATCGGCCCGCGACACGTCGAGCGCCGCCGCGCCGCCGGGTGCGGCGACGGATTCCGCGTAGCGTGCCACCCGGCTCCCGTCGAACAGCAACACCACCGCCGCCTGCCCGGCGTTCGCCGCGTAGAGCAGTTGCGGGGGCCGCTGCGGCGGGGCCGCGTCCGTGCCGGGCGTCGCCGAGACCGCGAGCCGCCCCTGGCCCCCGCCAGGGGCGGTGCCCCACGCGGCGAGCGCGCGGCCGATCAGCGCCGTGTCGCGGACCCTGGCGCCGCGCGCGGGCCACACGGTGAAGTCGACCCTCGACGAGTGCGACCAGGCACCGGCCGGTGCCCGGAGCACCTGACGCGGGTCGAGCGCGCCGCTGGCGGCGTTGCCGGCGGGGCCCGCCGCGACCACGGCCGGATCGGGTCCCGCGCTGTCCGAGAGGGCCGCCGCCACCACGACGCCCAGGGCGGCGAAGGCCAGTGCGGTCGAGGCGAGGCGCCTGCGCTGCCTGCGGCGCAGCAGGTCCGTCGGCCGGGTCTGGACCGTGCACGGGTCGAACTCCCCGGTCCCGAGCAGTTCCTCCGCCCTGCCCTCCTGCTCGGCCGCCAGCCGGTCCGCCGCACGCACCGCCTCGTCGGGGGCCGCGGCGCCCGCCTCGGTGAGCAGC
Organism: Streptomyces sp. NBC_01497; assembly: GCF_036250695.1. NCBI lineage: Bacteria > Bacillati > Actinomycetota > Actinomycetes > Kitasatosporales > Streptomycetaceae > Streptomyces > Streptomyces sp. NBC_01497. The sequence continues at coordinate 7,415,222 of NZ_CP109427.1, forward strand.
GAGAGCACCGCGGACGGCGGCAGTTCCTCCAGCACCCGCAGCGCCAGCGCCGCCCTGGCCGCCGCGTCGAGCGTCGACAGAGCCTGGTCCAGTCGCAGTTCGTCCCTGCCGCCCGCCCGGGGGAACAGGCGCAGGCCCGCCACGAACGGCAGCCCGCCGCCCACCGCGCGCAGTGCGCCGTCGCGCAGTGAGCGCCGTTCCCGGGCCAGCGAAGCCCGCAGGACGTCCGCCCGCACCCATGCGTAGGCCCGCTCCCGCCCGACCGTGACGCCGGGGGCCGAGGAGTGCGCGCGCGGCAGGGCGCGCTGGACGGCGCGGTGCGCGGCCAGCACCCTGCGGTGTCTGCCGAGCGCGGGCGGAAGGGTCAGATAGGCCAGGCGGACCAGGCGCGGATAGTGCTCCACGAGGGCGGCCTCGGCCTCGTCGCTGCCGGGAACGGGGCCCGTGTGCGCCGTGTCGGTGCGAGGTGTCGGCATCGGGACTCCGCCTTCCGCAGGTACTTCCGTGGCCACGCGGAAGGTGCAACGAAGGGATCATGCGAAGGTCGCACAACGGAGGGAGGAGACGTCAGTTCGGCCGTACCCGCACGAGGGAGGCCGCGGCCGGCTCGGCCGTGCGCACAAGGGGGCGCCGCCGCTCCGGCCGTGCCCGCGACCGGGTCGCCTGCCCGGGGCCCGCGCTGACCCCTGACGTCAGGTCGTCCCTCAGCGCAGGAGGTGGTCGACCTCCCGGCCGAACAGGAGCCGTCCCGCGTCCGCCGTCACCCCGTCGAACAGCCTCGGCGCGGCGGCGATCCGGACGTCCTCCAGCCACGCCACCCGGGTCCGCCCGGCTTCCGCGCGCACCCCGATCTCCGCCCAGCCCAGGACGACCCGGCCGCGCTTCTCCAGCCGGCAGCGGCCCATCCGCCCGTCGGACGGGGGCCGCCACACCACGACCTCCATCGGATCGTCGAACCCGGCGGGCCCCAGGCCCGTGCGCGCCACGATCACCGTGCCCTCGCGGGTCGGCCCGGGGGTCCGCACCGACATGCGCGTCAGCGGCACCCGGGCGGCGTGCGAGGACCAGTTGGTCATCCGCCGCCAGGTCTCCTCGACGCCGAGATGCGAGGTGCGCTCCACCCGGAAGGCCGTCATCCGGACTCCGGTGCCTCACCGGCGGCCCCCGCCACCACCAGCTCGGACAGCCGCTCACCGATCTCGTCCCGTGCCGCGCCCGACAGGCCCGCGTCCGTGACCAGCGTGTCGACCTGCTCCAGCGTCGCGAACGAACTGAGCCCGACCGTACCCCACTTGGTGTGATCCGCGATCACCACCACGCGCCGCGCCGCCTGCACGAAGTGCCGGTTGGTCTCCGCCTCGGCGAGGTTCGGCGTCGAGAGTCCGGCCTCCACCGAGATGCCGTGCACACCGAGGAACAGCACGTCGAAGTGGAGCGAGCGGATCGCCTGGTCGGCGACCGGCCCCACCAGTGAGTCCGACGGGGTGCGCACCCCGCCGGTCAGTACCACCGTCGCGGCGCCCGCCCGGTGGCCGCCGAGCGGCATCGCCGGCTGCGCCGCGTGGAAGACGTCCGCGACGCGCACCGAGTTGGTCACGACCGTCAGGTCCGGCACGTCGACGAGGTGCTGCGCGAGCGCGTACGTCGTCGTGCCGCCGGACAGCGCGATCGCGCTGCCGGGCACCACGAACTCGGCCGCCGTCCGCGCGATGTCCTCCTTCGCGGTCAGCTCCAGCGCCGACTTGGCCTCGAACCCCGGCTCGTGCGTACTCGCGTCGACGACCGGCACGGCGCCGCCGTGCACCTTCGCGACGACGCCTTGCCGGGCCAGGATGTCGAGGTCCCGTCGGACCGTCATGTCAGAGACGCGGAGCGTACGCGTGAGCTCGTTGACGCGGACACCGCCACGCCTGCGTACCTCGTCCAGAATCAGCGCGCGCCGCTGCTCGGCGAGGAGGTTCCGGCTGTCGCCCACCGCCCGACCTCGTCCTTCCCCTTCGGTTCCCTGGTGTCGCTTGGCCCTGCTGGGTCCTGCTTGTTTCCTGCATGCCGCCGTGCGGTCCCCGTGCCGTTCGCGTGCCGTCGTGCGGACGTCACGCCACCCCACCGCCCCGGGGCGCCACGGGTTCCCACATCCTCGCACGTGCCGAGCGGTGTGGAACGGCGGGCAGCGGGAAACGATTCGGCACGGGCGGGGGATTTTCCGTGGATACGGGGCCGAAGCGGCGCGGGGTTCCGCGATGCTTGGCTCCGCCCCTGCCCCGTGCCCACGCGCACCGGCGCGCGATACCCGCGTGCCGTCCCGTTCGCCCTTCCTCCCGCCCTTCCCTCCGCCCTCCGTCGTCGGCCCCCGAGTCGCCGGACCCGTCCCCGTCAGCGTTCCCGTCCCCGAGAGCGAGTAGCCCCCCCGTGACCCCACCTCCACCGTCCACGGAACCCGTTCCGCCGCCGCTGCCCGCGGCGCCCCTCGCCCCGCAGCCGGACGCCACGCTCGAACTCCTCGTCCACGGCGTCGGCGGACACACCCCGCAGGAGATGCTCGACAGCGCCCGCACGGTACGGGTCAGCGGGGACGACACGGCCGCCCTTCACCGCCGGGTCGACGACACCGACGCCGAGCGGCGCACCGATCCCGCCGCCGCCCGCACCGGGCCCGCCCAGGAGGCGTACTGCTGGTCCGGCCTGACCTCCGGCGGCGGCACCCGCGCCCTGTGGCTGCTCCTGCTGCCGTTCATGGTGGTCAACCTCGCGCACTGGATGCGCCCCGACACCCACGGACTCCCGCGCCTGCGACGGCTGTACGGGGCACTCGTACGCCTTCTCGCCCTCACGCTGACCGTGCTGTTCACCGCCGCCGCGTGCGAGGTCGCCCTCGATCTGACGGCCTGGCAGTGCGCGGGCTCCGCCGTCTGCTCGGCCCACCGGTCCTGGCTGGCCTTCCTCTCGCCCGTCCACCACGGCTGGTGGTCCCTGCCGGGGCGCCGGCTCGCGCTCGCCGCCACGGTGCCCACGGGGCTCGTCGCTCTCCTGTGGTTCCTCTCCCACCGCACGTGGGCGATGTACGAGACCCAGCGGCCGCCCGGCGACGATCAGGAGGGCGTCCCGGACACCGACCCCGCCTCGCCGCGGCCCGCCCTCGCCCGCCCCGGCTTCTGGTACGGCCGCAGGATCGTCGCCAGGCTGCGCGGCGCGCACACCGCCGCCGGGTTCCTCACCGTCGCCGGTGCCCTCGCCCAGGCGGTCGGCCATCACGACGCCGCGTCCGGCGGCACGCCCGCGCTGATCGGACGGCTGCTCCTGGCGGCCGTCGGGGTCTGCGCGCTGGCCGCCGTGTGGGTGGTGTGCCGCAGCGGGCGCAGCGAATCCGTCCGCGACATGCGGCTCAACGGCGCCCTGAGCACGGCCCTGCCCTGGACGAGTCTGGCCCTGCTCGCCGTGACCGTGCTGTACGCCGGGTGGGCCCGCGCCGGTTGGCGCTCCTCCGGCTCCCTCAGCGGCGACGGCGCCTTCCGCGTCCTCGCGCTCGCCCAGGCCCTGCTGGTGGTGGCGCTCGCCTGCTGCGCCCTCGTGCTGCACCGCACCACCCGCAGGTCCGGCACCGCGCTCGGGGGCCTCGGCGGGCCCGCCGTCGGGATGCTCGCCTGCGGCGTCGCGGGCGTCATGACCGGCGGGGTGGCCCAGCGGGTCGCCGACTGGCTGGACGGCGGCGCGACGCCCGGCATGGGCACCGCCGCCGCGCCCGCGCCGCCCGGCCTGCTGAGCTGGCAGGCGTCCGTCATCCCCGTCCTGGTGGTGCTCCTGCTCGTACCCGTCGCCGCGCTCGCCGTACGGACCGCCCGCGCGGCGCGCGCCGAACGGCCGCGCGTCGAGGCCGACTACGGTGTGGGCAGGGGCTCGGGGGAGCGTGCCGACGCGCTGCGTACCCGGCAGATCGCGGACCGCCGCGCCCTGGCCCGCGTCACCGACACCGCGCCCCGGCTCGTGGGCGTCCTCGCGGGCGCGGCCCTGCTGCTCGGCGCCGCCGCGGTGGTGCTGTCGTGGATCTCGGGCGAGGTGCCGGGCCGAGCCGCCGAGGACGCCGGGCCGTTCGTGCAGGCCGTCGCCGACACCGCGCAGGGGCTCGGGTCCTGGTTCGTGGGATTCGGCTTCCTCGCCTTCGTCACCCTCGGCAGGCTCGCCTACAGCCGGCCGGCCATCCGGCAGACCATCGGGATCCTGTGGGACGTCGGCACGTTCTGGCCGCGCGCCGCCCACCCGTTCGCGCCGCCCTGCTACGCGGAGCGCGCGGTGCCCGACCTGACCTGGCGTATCCGCACCTGGACCCGGGCCACCGGCGGCAGGCTGGTGCTGTCCGCGCACTCCCAGGGCACCGTTCTGGCCGCCGCCACCCTCTGGCAACTCGACCCCGCCACCCGCAGGAGGACCGCGCTCCTCACCTACGGCGCACCGCTGAAACGGCTGTACGGGCGCTGGTTCCCCGCCTACTTCGGCGAGCCCCAACTGTCCGAACTCCACCGCGAGACGCGCTGCTGGCGCAACCTGTGGCGCGACACCGACGCGATCGGCGGGCCCGTCGGGGCGCGTGAGGGCGGGGCGCTCCCCGGCGTGGACCGAGGGCCCCTGCGGGACCCGCTCGCGTACGGGCGGAGCACCCAGCGGCCGCTGCCCGAGGCCATCAACGGCCACGGCGACTACCAGGCGGACCCCGCCTTCGCCGAGGAACGCGCCGCCCTGCTGCAGGCGTTGCTGCCGGTCCTCCCCGGGCAGCAGCGGCGCCCCGGGCCCCCGGACGGCGACGCCGGCCGCGGCACGGACGCCGGCCACGGTACGGAAGTGCCGCCCGCCGAGCGCGGCGGCCCTCAGGGCAGGACGGGCAGGTCGTCCGCGTAGAGCAGGGTCAGGTCGTCCGTGCTGACCTCGGTCAGCTGGGCGACCCGGCCCGCGTGCCGTTCCACCATCGACTCGAACGTCTGGCGCGCGGTGCGGCCGTTGCCGAACGCGGGACCCTTCGGCAGCACCGTGAAGTACTTCAGCAGCGCCTCCGACGCGCCGTCGCCGAGCCGGTACTCGTGCTCGTCGGCCTGCTGCTCCACGATCCGCAGCAGTTGCTCGGGCGCGTAGTCGCCGAAGGTGATGGTGCGTGAGAAACGGGACGCCACACCGGGGTTGACGGAGAGGAAGCGCTCCATCTCCGCCGTGTACCCGGCGACGATCACCACGACCGCTTCCCGGTGGTCCTCCATCAGCTTCACCAGCGTGTCGATGGCCTCCTTGCCGAAGTCACGGCCCGAGTCCTCCGGTGAGAGCGCGTAGGCCTCGTCGATGAACAGCACTCCGCCCCGCGCCCTCTCGAACGCCTCCTGGGTACGGATGGCGGTCGAGCCGATGTGCTCGCCGACCAGATCCACCCGGGACACCTCCACGAGGTGGCCGCGCTCCAGCACACCGAGGGACGCCAGGATCTCGCCGTACAGCCGGGCCACGGTCGTCTTGCCGGTGCCGGGGGAACCGGTGAAGACCAGGTGGCGGCGGACGGACGCCGCCTTCAGGCCGGCCTCCTTGCGCCGTCTGCCGACCTCGATCATGTCGGTCAGCGCCCGTACCTCGCGCTTGACGCTCTCCAGGCCCACCAGGGTGTCCAGTTCGGCCAGTACGTCGTCCGACGCCCGGGCGGGCTCAGCCGCCGTGTCCTGTGCGGCGGGGGCCGGGGCGGTCGCCGGGACCTGCGCGGGCACCGTGCCGGGCGGGGCGGTGGACTGGGTCGCCGCGAGCACGCCCCGCGGCTCGGGTCCGGCCGACACCACCCCGCTCTCGTCGCTGGTGCAGTCCTCCACGAGCGGCCCTTCGTCCGTGAACTCGTACCCGCCGCGCGCGCACCGCTCCGTGCGGCAGCGGCTCAGGGTCGTGCGGCACCCGTCCATGATGTGGAAGCCGTAGCCGCCGCTGCCGGTCACCCGGCAGCTCCGGAACGTGCCGCGGCCCTCCGCCGAGACGTAGAACCCGGCCTCGGTCGGTGAGGTGATGACGCAGCGCTCGATCGTCGGGTCGGCGCCCTTCGTGACGATCACGCCCGTCTGCACGGAGTCGATCGTGCACGCGGCGAGGGTGCCGCCGCTGCCGTGGTCCCTGAACCAGGCACCTGTGGAGGCGTGGCTGATCCGGCAGTCGTCGAGTTGCACCGTCGCGCCGTCACTGACGGAGACCGCGGTGTTGCGCACCTGCGAGAGGTCGCTGTCGACCACGTCCACGCGCGAGCCCCGGTCCAGGACGAACAGTGCGTCCGGCACGTCGTGCACGCGGCACGCGTCCAGCACCGCCGTCGCCCCGTCGCTCACCCAGACCGCCGGGTAGTCGCCCGTGGAGTCATGTATCTCGCACTGGTTCGCGTCGACACGGGTGCCCGGGTCCCAGACCGACAGGCCGTTGCGGCCGAAGCGGCGCACCGTCGAGCGGGTCAGCGTGAGGACCGACCGCGAGCGCAGGTCCACCGCGTTCTCCGGCACGTCGTGGATGTCGCAGTCGGACAGGGTCAGCACGGCGTCCGTGTCGAGCGTGACGCCGTCCGCGGTCGTACGGTGAATGGAGGAGTCGGTGAGATGGGCGGCGCCGCGCGAGGAGACATGCACGCCGGTGCCCTTGACCTCGTAGACCTCGCAGCCGATCGCCTCAAGTCCGGTGTTGTCGCCGGACACGCTGATCCCGGCGCTGGAGGCGTGGTGCACCCGGCAGCGTTCCAGGCGCGGATGCGCGCCGCCGCTGACCGAGATGCCGGCCTGGCCCGACGCGACGATCTCGCACTCCTCGTAGACGCCGCCCGCTCCGTCGAGGACCGCGATCCCGACACCGGCGGGGTTGTCGACGGTGGTGCGCCGCACCGTGGGCCTGGCCCCGCCGCGCACCTCTATGCCGCTGGCGGACCGCGTCACGATCCTGAGGTCGAGCAGTTCCGGCGTGCCGTCCTCGACGAGCAGCGCGGGCGCGGCCGAGTCCTGGCCCTCCACATGGATGTCCTGCACGGTGGCCGAGGCGCGCACCGTCAGCGGCACCCCGTCGTACGGCGCGATCCTGACGGAGCCGAGCGAGCCCTCGGGGCCGCGCAGCGTCACCGCGCGTCCGACGACGAGGTTCTCCCGGTAGGTGCCGGGGGCGACCGTCAGGATGTCTCCGTCGGCCGCGGCCTCCAGGGCTGCGGCGAGAGAGGTGTACTCACCCGTGCGGCGCCGCCACCGCGATGTTCCCGAGTGCGTCACCTGGACCGTGCCCTGTGCCATGGCGCTGTGCTGCCCCCACCTCGTGCGACTGTGGTGCTCCCGGCCGCGGCTTCAGGACCGGGCCGCGCACCACGTTAGCGCGCGCGGCGGAGGTGAGTTGACGTCACGACCGGACGCCGGGGGAGGCACCGGGGTGCGGACCGCCCCCGCGAACGCGCTCCGCACGCCCCGCGTCCCGGGCGGCAGGCCGCCCGGGGGCCTCAACTGCCCGTGCCCGTACGTCCCCAGCGGGGCCCGACTTCGGCCCACTGCCGGTCCAGGCGCTTGTACCGCCGGTGTACGAGACGCCATACGGCGAGCCGCCAGGCGCCCAGCAGCAGGGCAGCGGCGAGGAGTGCGGCGACGATCCCGGAGAAGACGGCGTGGAAGTGGGCCACGTCCCCGTTCAGCGGGGGCTGCACCTGAGCGCCGTGCGTGTCGGTCCAGATGCTGAAGGTGTCGCCCGGCTGCAGCCGGGCGCGTGGCGCCGTGACCGTGCCGACGTGCTTCACGTTGCCCGGTGTGGTCCACCGGGCGAGCACGCGCGCGTCGGAGTCCTGGGTGGCCGCCGCGTTGGGGTCGAAGAAGCCGACGTTCCCGTGCTGTTTCGCGTCGCCCACCATGACGGCCTTCGACTCGTGCCTCTCGTCGTGCTGGGTGGCGACCGTCCGCTGCAGCGACGAGTTGAGCGCCGCTCCGCTGAGCCAGCCCGCCGCGGGCGCCCCGAACACCAGCAGAAGGGCTGTCATGACTGCCAGCCACGCCTCCACCAGGTCCGTTGTACGACGCAGGGGGTTGTGCCGCCACTGCCAGATGCCCAGTATCACTCTCACTGTCCCGCGCCCCCTTCCGTCGGAAGCAACGCACCTGCCGGAGGCTCGGGTTCCCGCGGTGGTGGGGCTCACACAGGAGGCGCACAAAGAAACAGGGCGGCTTCGTAGCGAAGCCGCCCTGCCGTGGCGTACGGGACCTCCCATTGGGTCCGGTGCGTGCCCGTCTGTTACGGGTCAGTACCCCCTGCCCTGGTAGGGCCTGTTGTACGGGTCGTCGTACGGCGACTGGGCCGCCGGGGCGGGAGCGGGGCGCATCGGCGCCGCGGGGCGCATCGCGTCGTACCCGCCGGCCGGCGCGGGGCGCTGCTGCATCGGGCGCTGCGGCTGCTGCTGGTAGCCGGGCTGCGGGCCGGGGTAGCCGCCGCGCGGCTGCTGGACCTGCTGCGGGATGTAGGGCGCGGGCGCCTGCTGGAGCGGCACGGGCTGCTGCTGCATCTGCGGGTAGCCGTACTGCTGCTGTATGGGTGCGGAGGGCGCCGCGGGCAGCGCCGGGAGGGACGACGGGAGGGCCGGCAGGTAGCTGGGGCCCGAGTCGTACGCGGAGGGCACGCGGATCGGAGCGATCTGCGGCGTGCCTCGCTCTGCGACGAGTGAGTCGTAGATCGGAGTGTCCGGAAACGACGGAGCGGTGTAGTAACCGCCGCCGTAGGAGCGGGGGGAGGTCATGGGACAGAGATTAAGCCCACCATGTGTCGATTGGGGAGTCTGCTTAGACGGTTCTTTAGGCAGCTCTGGGTTACTTCGGATCGCCAATGCGAGCGAACTTGCCAAAATCGGTCGTCGTGGCGCGTTTGAATCCTGTAAAGGGCAAGTGAGAACCGGGTTACCGACGGGTCGCACCGCGTCCTGATGCGCCGCCGCGATTACGTTGGGAAGATGGACCGAGAGGTACGGACGCGGCGCGATGGGGGAGATCATGTCCATGCTTAAAGGGGCCAATGTGCGGGTCCCCGTGCCTGCCGTCCGCGTGGAATTGGGCTGGAGTTCGCGGCCCGGTGTGCCGGACGTCGACGCCTCGGCGCTGCTGCTGGTCGCCGGCCGGGTCAGGTCGGACGCCGACTTCGTCTTCTACAACCAGCCGTCCGACACCGCGGGCACCGTCCGCCACGAGGGGAAACACCCCGGGGCATCGGCGTTCACGGACACCCTCTCCGTCGATCTGGCGCGCGTCGAGCCCGCCGTGGACCGCATCGTGATCGCCGCGTCCGCCGACGGCGGCACCTTCGGCCAGGTGCCGGAGCTGTCCGTACGGATCACCGACGCCGCCACGGGCGAGGAGATCGCGCGCTACGACAGCGCGGACGCCACCGTGGAGACGGCGTACGTCATCGGGGAACTCTACCGGCGCCAGGGGGAGTGGAAGTTCCGCGCGGTCGGGCAGGGCTACAGCACCGGACTCTCCGGTCTGGCACGGGACTTCGGCATCTCGGTGGACGAACCGGGAGGCGACGCAGGGGCGTTGGGCGCCCCGACCGCTCCGCCGGTCTCGCCCGCAGGCTCGGGGGCGCCCGCGCCGGCGACACCCCCGCCGCCGTCAGTGACACCGCGGGAACCACCGGCACCACCGGTGGCCCCGGCCGCTCAGGTGCCACCGGCACCGCCCGCACCGTCCGCCGCACCGCTCTCTTCCACACCACCGGCCCCACAGGTCCCACCGGCGGCGCCGTTCACACCGGCCTCACAGGACCCACCGGCCCGTCCCGTTCGCCTGTCGAAGGTCACTCTCACCAAGGACGCCCCCTCCGTCTCGCTCGCCAAACAGGGCGGCGGCTCGGGAGCACTGCGGGTCAACCTGCACTGGCAGGTGCGCAAGCAGCAGCAACCCAAGGGCTGGGGAGCCAAGTTGAGCCGCGCGCTCGCCGCGCCGGGCAACCTCGACCTCGACCTGTGCGCCCTCTATGAACTCGCCGACGGACGCAAGGGGGTCGTGCAGGCGCTCGGCAACGCCTTCGGGTCGCTGGAGAGGCCCCCGTACATCCACCTCGACGGCGACGACCGCACCGGCGGCCTCGACGCGGGCGAGAACCTGACCGTCAACCTCGACCGTACGCGCGACTTCCGCCGCATCCTGATCTTCGTCACCATCTACGAGGGGGCCAGCAGCTTCGCCGACCTGGCGGCCACGGTCACCCTCCAGCCGCAGCACGGTGCCGCCATCGACTTCGACCTCGGCGAATCCACCGTGCCCTCGCGGGTGTGCGCGCTCGCGCTGCTCACGAACACCGGTTCCGACCTGGTGGTTCAGCGCGAGGCGCAGTTCCTCGTACCCGACCGGGGAGTGAGCCCGCAGCGAGCGGTCGACCGGGCGTACAACTGGGGCATGAACTGGACGCCGGGCCGCAAGTAGCGCGCGGGCGGGGCCGGGTGCCGGTCACCCGCGGCCGGACGCGGGTGACCGGGCGCGCGGGCCGGGCGGCTCAGGCCTCGGGCGTCGCCTCGGCCTCGGGCCGGGAGTAGGTGCGGCCCTTCCAGGCGGCGCCCCGCCCCCGGTAGTGCTGCACGGCCGAGTCGACGGTCATCAGCAGGTACAGCAGCGCGGTGAAGGGCAGGAGCGGCGCCGTCCACCACGGCTCGCGGTAGTAGCGCAGCATCGGCAGGTACGTGCCGGTCATCAGGGCCCAGGCGGCGGCACCTGCCCAGCCCGCCCAGGCGTCCGCGCCCGCGAGCCCGGTGACGGTCATGACCGGCGGCACCAGGTAGATCAGCGCCAGCCCCACCACCGTGCCGAACAGCACGAGGGGGTTGTGCCGCAACTGCGCGTACGCGCTGCGGGAGACCATCTTCCACAGGTCGGCGAGGCGCGGGTAGGGCCGGACACTGTCGACCCGGTCGGCGAGGCCCAGCCAGATCCGGCCGCCGCTGCCCTGCACGGCACGCGCCAGCGACACGTCGTCGATCACGGCCTGCCGGATCGACTCCGGCACCCGGGCACGCTCCGCCGCCTCGGTCCGCAGCAGCACGCAGCCGCCCGCGGCGGCGGCCGTGCGCGACCCGGCCCTGTTGATCCAGCGGAACGGGTACAGCTGGGAGAAGAAGTACACGAACGCCGGCACCACGAGCTTCTCCCAGAAGCTCTCGACCCTCAGCCGCGCCATCTGGGACACCATGTCGTAGCCGCCGCCGCGCGCCGACTCCACCAGTCGGCGCAGGCTGTCCGGCTCGTGGGCGATGTCCGCGTCCGTCAGCAGCAGGTACTCGGGCTCCTTGGCACGCGCCCGCGTGATGCCGTGGCGTACGGCCCACAGCTTGCCCGTCCACCCCGCCTCCGGCTCACCGGGCGTAAGGACCGTCAGGGGCAGTCCGCCGTCCCGCTCCGCGAGCGAGCGCGCCAGATCGCCGGTGCCGTCACTGCTGCCGTCGTCGACGAGGAAGACCTCGGCCGTGCCGGGGTAGGCCTGTGCCAGCAGCGACGGCAGGCTCAGCGGCAGCACTTCCGCCTCGTCGCGCGCGGGCACGACGATCGCGACCGAGGGCCACCGCTCCTGCGCGGGCACGCCCTGCGCCCGCTCCGGCAGGCGCTGGTCCGTACGCCAGAAGAAGCCCTGCCCCACCAACAGCCAGCACCAGAGGGCCAGCGACACCACCGAGATCCACCCAACGACGCTCACCCGCCGCAGTCTGCCCCACCGGGGCCGGGCGGTCACGGTCGACTAGGGTGGCGTCGTGAAGATCGCGCTCATGGACTCCGGCATCGGGCTGCTCGCGGCGGCGGCCGCTGTACGGGGGCTGCGGCCGGACGCCGAGCTCGTTCTCTCCCATGATCCCGACGGTATGCCGTGGGGCCCCCGCACCCCGCAGGACGTCACCGCGCGGGCGCTCGCCGTGGCCCGCGCCGCCGCCGAGCACCGGCCCGTCGCGCTGATCGTCGCCTGCAACACCGCGTCGGTGCACGCCCTGCCCGCGTTGCGCGCCGCGTTCGAGCCCGGTCTGCCGGTCGTCGGTACGGTCCCCGCGATCAAGCCCGCGGCGGCGGGCGGCGGCCGGATCGCCGTGTGGGCGACCCCGGCGACCACCGGCAGCCCCTACCAGCGGGGACTGATCGCCGACTTCGGCGCGGGCGCCGACGTCACCGAGGTGCCGTGCCCCGGTCTCGCGGACGCGGTCGAGCACGCCGACGACGAGGCGATCGACAAGGCTGTCGCCGCCGCCGCCGCGCTCACCCCGCGCGACGTCCGGGCGCTGGTGCTCGGCTGCACCCACTACGAACTCGTACGGGAACGGATCGCCGCGGCCGTCGCTCCCGGCACCCTGCTGTACGGCTCGGCGGGCGCTGTCGCGACCCAGGCACTGCGCAGGGCGGGACTCGAACCGGATCCCGAGGCGGCCCCGGCGGGCCCGCCTGCCGTCCTCGCGAGCGGCCGGGACGCCGAACTGCCCCGGGCGGCGCTCGGCTACCCCGAGGGCCTGCTGCTCGCCATGGTGGGCCAGCCGGGCTGACGCGGGGGCGGGCTCCGTCCGTGGCCCGGCTCCTTGCGGCGAGCGGTGGACCCCGGCCACCGACCGCCTGCGGTCACCGGCGCCCCGACCGTCGGCCGCCCGGTACGGCCCGGGCCCTCTCCGGCCCCCGGGAACGGTGTGTCCCGGCCCCCTCCAAGGGCCCCGTTCTTCCGGAATCTGGGTACGCTGCATGCCATGACGGAGCACTCACGGCACGACGGCGCCCCCGCCGACGCCGCGACGAACCTGACCGAGATGTGGTCGGGCCGGGCGAGGAACCGTGTGCAGTGGCTGCTGGCCGCCTGCGGGGCCGGGTGCATCGCGCTGGGCGTCGGGCTGGTCGTCAACGCGAACTGGACCTCAGGGGTCGCCGCCCTGCTGATCGCGATCATCGGCTGCTTCGCCGCCGGGCTGCTGGTGCTGTTCGGCACGCTCGCCTTCGTGCATGTCGGTGTACGGATCGACGAGGAGTGCCTGGAGGTGCGGTGCGGGCACATGGGCGTGCCGCGCCGGCGCATCCCGCTCGCGCAGGTCGTCGACGCGGACTTCGCACCGCGCGTGACACCGCACCAGTGGGGCGGCTGGGGATACCGCTGGCTGCCGGAGAAGGGCACCGCGGTGGTGGTGCGCCGGGGCGAGGGCCTGGTGCTGCGCATGCGGGACGGGCGCGACTTCACCGTGACGGTGGACGACGCCCAGTCGGCCGTACGCATCCTGCGCGCCCGCTGCCGCGGAGGGCGCGCCGCCGCGTAGGGCGGGCGGGCCGGCAGCGGATCGAGTCGCGGCGCGCCGCGAAGCCGGCTGCTCCCATCCCGCCTCCCGTGCCCCCGTGCCGAAGACGCCGAGCCGCACACACCGGGGCGGGACGCGCCCGTGAACGCACCGGGCGGGACGCGCCCGTGAACGCACGCGCCGAGCCCGGGCGTGTCCCTCCAACCGCTCGTCGCCTGAGCCCCGCACGTCGTCCCCTCGCGCCTTATCCATCCCCGCCCGCCCTGGACGGCCCGGGCCGTGAGGGTCCGCGCGTCACCCGTACGGCGCAGCGCCCGCCCGGTTCGTCGTGGCCAGGCCGGCGAGGACGCCCGCCGCCGCCGTCACCGGCGCGAAGCTCAGGGCGTCGCTGACCGTCGCAAGGACCGCGAGGCTCGTCAGCGACGCGCCCGCCGCCACCGCGACGGGCGTCGCGCACGGCGAGCGCGCGAGCCCGTACAGCAGCCAGCCGTATCCGCAGGCCAGCAGGGCGAGACCGACCACGCCCTGTTCCGCCGCCTCCTGGAGCGCCGCCGAGTGAGGGCTGTCGTCCGGCGGCACCGACAGCGCGGCGGCCGGGCTCAGCTCCGCGAAGCGGCCGGGACCCGCACCGAACACCGGATGCCCGGCGGCGATGGCCGCCGCGTCGCGCCACAGCGCGACCCGCTGCGCGGACACCGCGCCGCCCGGCGCCGGCTCGCCGCGCGCGAGAGCCCAGGTGCCGCCCACCGCCGCCGCCGCGACGAGCCCGAACACCGCCAGCGCCAGGCCGCGGACCCGCCCGCCCGACCGCTCCCGTACGGCCAGCGCGCTCAGTGTCACGGCGACGGCGGCCACACAGCCACCGGTCGAGCCCAGCGCGACGGCTTCGGCGATCACCGCCGCGACCAGGAGCCGCAGCGGCCAGGCCCACGGCCCCGTGGTGACGGCCCGGGCCGCGCAGCAGGCCGCGCCCGCGGCCAGCGCCAGCAGCGCCGCGACCTCGCCCAGATGGTCCGGGCGCAGGGCCCGCGCGGTGACCACGGCCAGCGCGAGCAGCGTCAGCGACGCGCTCGCGGCCGCGGCGACCGGCACGAGCGATCCGCTGATCCGCCCGCACGCGTATCCCGCCACCACGGCGAGCACCGCGAGCAGGACCCCCTCCGGCCTGCCGTTGCCCGCCGCCGCGCTGATCAGCGCCCATACGGCACAACAGCCGGGCACGACGACCCCCACCGATCCGGGCGCCCCGCCGCGCCCGGAGACGGCAGGTCTCTCCTGTGTCGCTGCCAATCCCTCGACCCCCCGTCGAAGACTGGCGACACCGTAACGGCTTCTCTCCCCGGCGCGTGCATACCGTGCGAAGGAAAGAACGCTCGAACAAGAAGACCCACGCCCCGGACACCCCACGAGCCCCACCGTGCTCGGCTGACGTCCACACAACTACGCGCCGTACACTCCCGAGGGTGAGCGCCACCGTAACGTCGGTCGAGACCCCGCAGCCCGAGCCCGCCCCGGCTCCCGCCACCGCCAAACAGCGCTTGCCGGCCCGGCTGGCCAGACCGGCCGCCGCGGTCGCCGGGGGGCTCCTGCTGTACGCGAGCTTCCCGCCGCGCCCCCTGTGGTTCCTCGCCCTGCCCGGCCTCGCGCTGTACGGCTGGAGCCTGTACGGACGCAGGCTGCGGGCCGGCTTCGGCCTCGGCCTGCTCGGGGGACTCGCGTTCCTGCTGCCGCTGCTGGTGTGGACGAGCGTCGAAGTGGGGTCCTTCCCCTGGATCGCGCTGTCCGTCGCCGAGGCGGTGTTCATGGGCTTCGCCGGTCTGGGCATCGCGGCCGTCAGCAGGCTGCCCGTATGGCCGCTGTGGGCGGCCGGGATGTGGATCGCCGGGGAGGCCGCCAGGTCCCGGTTCCCGTTCGGCGGCTTCTCCTGGGGAAAGATCGCCTTCGGCCAGGCGGACGGCGTGTTCCTGCCCCTCGCCGCCGTCGGCGGCACGCCCCTGCTGAGCTTCGCCGTCGTCCTGTGCGGCTTCGGACTCGCCGAGGCCGTCCGCCAGGCCGTCGCGTACCGCAGGACCAAGGTGGTGCCGCGGGGGGCGGTGACCGCCGCGGCCGTCACCGTCCTCGCGCCCCTCGCGGGCGCGTTCGCGGCGCTGCCCCTGGTGTCGAACACCCCCGAGAAGGGCTCCGCCACCGTCGCCGCGATCCAGGGCAACGTGCCGCGCATGGGCCTCGACTTCAACTCCCAGCGCGCCGCCGTGCTCGACAACCACGCACGGCAGACCCTCAAGCTCGCCGCGGAGGTCAAGGCGGGCAAGCGGCCGAAGCCCGACATCGTGCTGTGGCCGGAGAACTCCTCGGACATTGACCCGCTGCATGACGAGGGCGCGCGCCTGACCATCGACGCCGCGGTGAAGGCCATCGGGGTGCCCACCGAGGTCGGCACCCTCGTGCAGAACCCGGGGCCCGACGGGAAGCTCTACAACACGCTCATCAACTGGAGCCCCACGAGCGGCCCCGGCGCGATCTACGAGAAGCGCCACATCCAGCCGTTCGGCGAGTACATGCCGATGCGCTCCATCGCGGAGAAGTTCAGCAAGGACGTCGACCTGGTCCGCGAGGACTTCACCCCGGGCACCAAGGTCGGCGTGTTCACCATGGCGGGCATCAAGGTCGGCTTCGCCACCTGCTACGAGGCGGCCTTCGACAACGACGTGCGCGACCCGGTCACGGCGGGTGCCGAGATCCTCGCCGTACCCAGCAACAACGCGACCTTCGACCGCAGCGAGATGACGTACCAGCAGCTCGCCATGGACCAGGTGCGCGCGGTGGAGCACAGCCGCGCCGTCGTCGTCCCGACCACCAGCGGTGTCAGCGCGATCATCCGCCCCGACGGCACCGTCGCCCAGCGCAGCGGCATGTTCACGCCGGCCATCCTGGAGGAGAAGGTCCCGCTGCGCACGTCGCTCACCCCGGCGACGCGGCTCGGTACCGGTCCCGAGTGGCTGCTCGTCGCGGTCGGCGCCGCGGGCGTCGTCCTCGTGGTGGTGCGTACCGTACGGGCCCGGCGCAGCGGTGCGGCGGCGTCCGACGCCTGACCTGTTCGCACGGGGCCGCGGGGGCGGGCCGTAGGGTCGGGCGGCATGGGAACACCTGACTTCATCAAGGACATCCGGACCGGCGCCGGTCACCAGCTGCTTCTGCTGCCCGGAGTCACCGCGATCGTCTTCGACGACGACGGACGGGTACTGCTGGGCCGCCGCGCGGACAACGGCGAATGGGCGCTCATCGCGGGCATCCCCGAGCCGGGTGAACAGCCCGCCGCCGCCGCGGTGCGCGAGGTGTACGAGGAGACGGGCGTGCACTGCGAGACGGAACGCGTCGTCTCGGTGCACGCGACGCGACGGCCCATCACGTACCCGAACGGCGACGTGTGCCAGTTCATGGACATCACCTTCGCCTGCCGGGCGGTCGGGGGCGAGGCGCGCGTGAATGACGAGGAGTCCCTGGAAGTGGCCTGGTTCCAGGTCGACTCGCTGCCCCAGTTGCGGGACTTCGCACTGTTCCGCCTCAAGCAGGCGCTCGCCGAGGCGCCCACCTGGTTCGAGCCGGCGACCGGCTGACCGGCACCGGCCGGCCCACGCCGCACGCGGTGCCCGGCCCGGAGGAGCTCGTGGTCCCCGTCCCGGAACAGGCCGTGATGCCCGCCCCGGAACGGTCCTTGATCCTCGGGCCTAGGCTGGGCGCATGACGCAGACCGACGCGAGCGGCACCGCCCCCCACCCCTCAGGCCGCCCGGGCGGCCTCGCCGGTCTCGACCTGCGGGGCCGCACCGCCCTCGTCACCGGTGCCGCGAGCGGCATCGGCAGGTCCTGCGCGCTGCGGCTCGCCGCCGCCGGGGCGAGAGTCAGGGCGCTGGACCGGGACGCGGCGGGGCTCGACGCGCTGACCGCCGCGTACGCCGCCGGCGGTGACGGGAGCCTGGCGGCCGAGGTGCTCGACCTCACCGACCTCGACGCCGCCGAACGCGCGGCGGCCGGCGCGGACATCCTCGTCAACAACGCCGGGCTGCAACTGGTGAAACCCATCGAGGAGTTCCCCGGCGAGGTCTTCCACACCGTGCTCACGGTGATGCTGGAGGCGCCGTTCCGGCTCATCAAGGGCGCGCTCCCGCACATGTACGCGTCCGGGTGGGGCCGGATCGTCAACATCTCCTCGGTGCACGGGCTGCGTGCCTCGCCCTACAAGTCCGCGTACGTGGCCGCCAAGCACGGCCTGGAGGGGCTGTCGAAGACCGCCGCGCTTGAAGGCGCGGCCCACGGGGTGACCTCCAACTGCGTCAACCCCGCCTACGTACGCACGCCGCTGGTGGAGCGGCAGATCGCGGACCAGGCCGCGGCGCACGGCATCCCGGCGGAGCGCGTGGTGCGCGAGGTGATGCTCACGGACACGGCGCTCAAGCGGCTGCTGGAGCCCGAGGAGGTCGCCGAGGCCCTCGCGTACCTGTGCACGGAGCAGGCGTCGTTCATCACCGGCTCGTCGCTGCCGCTGGACGGTGGCTGGACCGCGCACTGAGCGCCGGGCGGGGCCGGGCGATCCCCGGCCCCGCGTGGTCCGCCGCGTGCGACGGCCGCGGGCGCCGCTGTGCGTCAGCGGCCGGGCTCCGGTGGGAGCGGGGCGAGCGCGGCGAACGCGCCGTCGTGGTGCACGAGCGCGGGACCCGAGTGATGGCCGCCGCCCCGCTCGACCTCGCCCACCACCAGCAGGTGGTCGCCGACCACCTGACGCAGGGTCACCTTCGCGGTGAGCCACGCGGGTACGCCGTCGAGGAGCGGCAGCCCGTCCTCACCCACCGTCCAGGACGCGCCCGCGAAGCGGTCGACGCCGCTGCGCGCGAACCGCGTCGCGAGCGCCGTGTCGGCCGTGCCGAGCACATGGACGGCGAACCGGTCCGCCGCGCGGACCGCCGCAACCGTCG
The DNA here is from genome assembly GCF_036250695.1 of Streptomyces sp. NBC_01497. Taxonomy (NCBI): domain Bacteria; kingdom Bacillati; phylum Actinomycetota; class Actinomycetes; order Kitasatosporales; family Streptomycetaceae; genus Streptomyces; species Streptomyces sp. NBC_01497. The sequence continues at coordinate 7,433,446 of NZ_CP109427.1, forward strand.
AGGCCGTGAGCCCCAGGCAGAACGAGACGAGTGCCGGGTCGAGCGAGACCGAGGTGAACGACGTCGCGGTGAAACCGGCGGGGCCCGGCACGGTGATCACCGTGACACCCGACGCGTGGCGCCGCAGCGTGCGCCGCAGGACCGCACCGCTGTGCCCGCCCGGACCGGTGGCCGGTGGGCGATGACCGGGCGAGGCGGCCTCCTGCCCCGCCGCCTCGCGGACGGGGTGCTCGCGGGTGGTGCTCTCACGGGCTGTGCGGTCACGGGTCGCGGTCTCACGGCCCGGGGTGTCGCGGGTCGCGGTGTCGCGCGTGCTGTGCTCACGGGCGGCGGGGGAGTGCTGCGCGGAGACGGTCATGCCGCTTCTTCCCTTCGAGGAGGACGGTGCGGGCGGGTCCTGGCGGCGGCGCGGGCCGGCCGCCTTCATGCGTCGGTGAGGGTGAGCAGCGGCCGTGCCGCGCCGTTCGCGCGCAGCCGCTCCAGCCAGAGCACGACCGTGGCCGCCGTGGTGCGGTGCGTGATGTCGTTGAGGGTGTCGTGCACCCCGCCGTGCACCACACCGAGCGCGGCGCCCGGCAGGCGCCCGGCCCGCCGCACCGCCTCCTCCAGGGGGGTGACCGGGTCCGCGTCGCCGTGCAGCAGCAGGACGGGGACCCCGGGCACCGCCTCGGCGCGCAGCGAGTCCGGCACCGGGTCGGCGAGGCCCCCGCGTACGAACACCTCGTCACCGCTCAGCCGCGCCCGGTGCGTCGGGCAGGACGTACGGGCGGCCAGTTCGGCGTCCCAGCCGGCGTCCCTGTGCCGTGTGCCGCCGGGCCCGGTGGGCGCGGTACCCGCCGCCACCACGGCGTCGATCCGCGGCGCGGACTCGCGCGAGGCGGCGGCGTGCAGGGCCTGGAGCGCCCCCGTGTCGGAGCCCACGAGGACGACGGGTGCCACCGGGTCGGGTCCCGCCGCCGTGTGCGCGGCGGCCAGCACCTCGGCCGGCCCGTCCTCGGGACGGACGGGGACCGCGTGCACCACATAGCCGTCGAAGGCGAGGCGCCTGCCGAACCGCTCGTACACCAGCGGGTGTTCACCCCGGCCGGGCAGGACGAGCAGGGTGCCGCGCGGGGCGATGCCCGCCGGCGGGTGCCAGCCGGCGCGCGCGGGGGAGGACGTCACGGTCATCGGGTGCTCCCCGCGGTGGCGGGCCGCGCCGCGGTTGCCGCGCGGTGCGCCAGCTCCTGGCGGACGAGCGGCAGCAGGTGCCGGCCGTAGTCGATGGCGTCGTCCAGGGGGTCGTATCCCCGGATCAGGAGGGTCGTCGCGCCGATGTCGACGTAGTCGAGCAGGGCCCGTGCCACCGTCTCCGGAGTCCCCACGAGGGCGGTGGTGTTGCCGCCCGCGCCCGTCGCCGAGGCGGTCGGTGTCCACAGCGCGCGATCGTGCAGGTCGCCCTTCGCGGCGGCGGCGAGCAGCCGCCGCGAGCCGGCGTTCTGCGGCGCCCCGAGCTGCGGGCCGCGCCGCGCCTGGTCGAAGAACGCCCGCCCGGAACCGGACTTGATGGTGTCGAGGATGCGGTGTGCCCGCTCCCAGGCGAGCTCCTCGGTGGCGCCGAGGATCGGCCGGAACGACACACTGATACCGGGTCGTCCGGCGCGTCCGGCTTCAACGGCCGCCGCGCGTACGGAGGCTATCTGCTCCGCCGTCTCGGCGAGGGGTTCGCCCCACAGCGCGAACGTGTCCGCGTGCCTGCCGCCGACGCGGTACGCGGCGTCGGAGGATCCGCCGAAGTACAGCGGGATGCCGGTGCCATGGACCGGTGGCACCCCGTTCGCGTAGTCCTCGAAGCGGTAGTGGCGGCCCTCGTGGCTGAACGGTTCCGGCGACGCCCAGGCGCGGCGCACGATCGACAGGTACTCGTCCGTGCGGTCGTAGCGCTCGTCCTTGTCCAGGAAGTCGCCGTCCCTGCGCTGCTCGGTGTCGTTGCCGCCGGTGATGATGTGCACGGCCACCCGGCCGCCGGTGAACTGGTCGAGCGTCGTGAACGTACGGGCCGCCAGGGTGGGCGCGATGAACCCGGGCCGGTGCGCGACGAGCAGACCGAGGCGCTCGGTGTGTGCCGCCACGTATGCCGCGACCTGCACCCCGTCGGGGCGCCCCGAGCTGTAGCCGATGAGGATGCGGTCGAAGCCCGCGTCCTCGTGGGCCCGGGCGAAGCGCGCGGTGTAGGCCCGGTCGATGGCGGGACCGCTCGGCGCGTGGGTCTCCGAGGCGTGCTGGGTGCCGATCATGCCGATGAACTCGACGGTGGTGGGAGCGGCGGCCCCGGCCGCCGGCGCGTCGCTGGGCGCCCCGGGCGCCGGTGTGTCCCGCGCGGGTGTGCCGGCTCCGGGCGTGCTGGTCGTCGGTGTGCTGGTCATGGTCAGTTCCCCTTCTGGGTACGGGATGTGGTGGCGGGCGGGGTGCCGTGCGAGGTGGCGGCGGGGGAGCCGGGCGCGGCACGGTCGAGGACCGCGCCGCCGAGGGCGAGGAGCACGGAGTCGTCCTGCGGGGTGTGCACGCGGGAGCACAGCACGTCGCGGTGGTGGCGCTGGAGCGGGTTGGCCCGGGTCAGGCCGTGGTTGCCGGTCAGTGCGACGGCCGCTTCCACGGCGCTGATCGCCGCGCGGGTCGCCAGCACCTTGATGGCGCCCGCCTCCCGCGCCGCCTCCGCGTCCCCCGCGTCGACGCGCCGGGCGTAGGTGTCCACCAGCGTGTCGGCACCGAGCAGGGACGCCTCGATCTCACCGACGGCCGTCCGGAACCGGGGCAGGGTGGCGAGCGGTGCGCCGAGCGCGGTCGGCACGCGTTCGTGCAGGAAGCCGGTCAGCCAGTCGAGGGCCGCGCGCGCGACGCCGAGGTAGAGGGCGGGCAGGCCGAGCGCGTTCCACGCGCCGGTCACCGCGTCCGGGCGGGCGCCGGGGGTGTCACCGGCCGGCGCGAGGTGGAGCACGTCGTCGAGCGGTACGCGTACGGAGTCGAGGACGACGTCGTCGCTGCGGCTGGCGCGCAGACCGACATGGTCCCAGGTCGGCTCCACGGTGAGGCCGGGCCTGCCGGCCCTGACGACGAACGAGCCGACGCGCACGGGGTCCTCGTCGGTCCTTGCGAAGACGAGCAGGTGGCTGAGGCCCACCGCGCCCGTCGAGTAGATCTTGCGCCCGGTCAGCCGCCAGTTCCCGCCGTCCCTGCGGGCGGTGGTCGCGGGCAGGCCCCCGCGTACGGGGCTGCCGAGTTGGGGTTCCACCCGCAACGCGTTGACCAGTGCGGGCCCTTCGGCCGACGCGGCGAGGAGCTCCGCGTAGGCGGCCCCGGGCCAGCTCGGTGTACGGGCCTCGGCGGCATGGGTGAACAGGGTCATCGCGCTCACCAGGGCGACGGCCGGGTCGCCCGCGCCGAGCGCGCGCAGGATGCGGACCGTGTCGGCGAGTGAGGCGCCGGGGCCCCCGTGCCGGGCGCCCACCGTCGCGGTCAGCAGCCCTGCGGCGTGGACGTGCGCGAACCCCTCGTAGGGGAAGGTGGCGTCGCGGTCGTGCTCCGCGGCCCGCTCGGCGAGGGCGGCGGTGACGGCGGGCAGCCGCCCGAGGTCGAGGGGCGGGGGCGACCCGCCCCTGAGGGGTGGTGTGTCGGTGGTGGAGCGGGCACGGCTCATGGGACCTCGATCGGTGCGGGTGCGGGTGCGGGTGCGGGTGCGGCGGGGTGGTGCGTGGTCGCGGTCGCGGACCTGGGCTGCGGGGCGCGATGCCGCGCGTGTCGCCGGTCGTGACGGGGCTCGGCCGCTTGCCCGTCCGGCCGGGATCGCGCATCCGCCGACCGCCGGGGCGGGCGTACGCGTGGACCGGCGGAGGACGTCATGTGCCCAGCCGGGTACGCCAGTTCGCCGCGTGGTGGCACGCGACGGTGTGCGGGACGGCCCGCCCCGGCGCTCCGGAGGCCGGACCACGCGCGGCACGCGAACTCGTGCCGCCTGCCGACGCGTTCACTTCGCCGCCCGTCGACGGCCCGCCGGGCAGCACCTCTTCGCTCCCGTTCCCGCCGGGCACCGGCTCGGCCGTGGGTTCCTCGACGCACTCCGGCCCCGCGAAGCGGCAGCGCGGCGCGAACACGCAGCCCCGGTCCTCGGGCCACGGCACCCGGTCCGGATCGGGCCGCAGCAGCGCGGGCCGGGGCCCTCGCGTCCCCGCCACCCTGGGCGCGGACGCGGTCAGCAGCGCCGTGTACGGATGGCGCGGCGCGCTCAGCACGCCGTTCGCCGGACCGTCCTCGACGAGGCGGCCCCGGTACAGCACGGCCACCCGGTCGGCGATCCCCGCGAGCGAGCCGAGGTCGTGCGAGATCACCACCACCGCGAGGCCGAGTTCGGCGCGCAGCCGGTCCAGCAGTCCGAGCACCAGGTTGCGGTTGGACGCGTCGAGGGCGCTGGCGGGCTCGTCGGTGATGAGCAGGCGCGGCCGGGTCACCAGGGCCCGGGCGAGCGAGACGCGCTGTCGCTGCCCGCCGGACAGCTCGCCCGGGGTCCGGGGGCCCTGGAGAACGGGATCGAGGCCCACGAGGCCCAGGGCCTCGTCCGCGCGGGCCGCGCGTTCGCGGCGGTCGCCGGTCCGCGCGGCGGCGAGCGGCTCGGCGACGACCGCGCGGACCGTCAGTTCCGGGTCCTGCGAGCGCAGCGGGTCCTGGAACATGTACTGCATCCGTCCCGAGCGGCGGAAGTCCCGCAGTTCCGCGCCGTGCGTCCGGGCCAGGTCGCGGCCCTCGAAGAGGACGCGGGCGCCCGGTTCCGGCCGTACGAGGCCGACGGCGGCGCGGGCCAGGGTCGTCTTGCCGGAGCCGGTCTCGCCGATGATCCCGACGATCTCCCCGGCCCGCACGGTGAGGCCGACGCCGCTCAGTACGCGGGTGGCCGGGCCGCGCGGGCGCGTGCCACCGCCGGCCGGCGTGCCGTACGAGACGGACAGTCCTGCGATGCTCAGCAGCGTCCCGTCCGCCCGCTCCCGTGGCGGGGACAGCACGCGCGACGCGGGTGCGGTGCTCACGCGCTCGCTCCTTTCGGTGCGGGGGCCGACGTGGTGGCGCCCGTCGCCTGCCCGGTCTGCGGCGGGGCCGCGCGGTCGGGGTTTACGGGGTGCAGGCAGCGGGCCGTACGCCCGTCCTCGAAGGTGCGCGTGGCGACGGGCCCCGCCGTGCACTCGGACGTGACGTGGGCGCACCGTTCCGCGAACCGGCAGCCCGGCAGGTCGGCACCGGCCTCGGGCGGCCTGCCCGGGATGACGGCAAGGTCGCGCCGGTCCGCCGGATCGACGGACGCGACCCGCAGCAGGGCCTCGGTGTACGGGTGCGCCGGTGCGGCGAGCACCCGCGTCGTGGGGCCCTCCTCGACGATCTCGCCCGCGTACATGACGAGGACACGGTCGCAGTTCTCCGCGACCACTGCCAGGTCGTGGGTGACCAGCAGCAGGGCGAGCCCGCTGTCCTCGCGCAGCCGCCTCAGCAGCTCCAGGATCTCCGCCTGGACGACGACGTCGAGCGCGGTGGTCGCTTCGTCCGCGACGAGCAGCCGGGGCTCGCAGGAGACGGCGGTCGCGATGAGGACTCGCTGGAGCATGCCCCCGGACAGCTCGTGCGGGTAGCGCCGGTACACCTCGTCGGGCTCGTGCAGCCCTACGGCGGCCAGGAGTTCGACCGCCCTGGCCCGTGCCCAGGAACGCGAGAGGCCGCGCCCCACCCGGAGCTGCTCGGCGAGTTGCCGCCCCACGGTGAGGGAGGGGTTGAGGTAGGAGGCCGGGTCCTGGAACACCGCGCCGATCACCCGGCCCCGCACCCTGTTCCACTGCGCGCGGGTGTACGCGGTGAGGTCGGCGCCGGTCGCGGGCAGGCCGATGCGCCCGCCCGTGACCGCGCAGCCCGGTGGCAGCACACCGAGCACCGAGCGGCAGGTGAGGCTCTTGCCGCTGCCGGACTCGCCGACCAGACCGACCGATTCCCCGTCGGCCACGGTGAACGAGACGTCGCGCACGGCGCGAGCGCCCGAAGGGACACTCACGTCGAGCCCGTCGACGGACAACACCGTTTCCACCGGCCGCCGGGGTCGCACCGGCCGCTCATCAGCCCGTACTGACATGGCTGTCCGCGTCCTGTTCACGGGCCGGGGACACCGGCTCGTCGTCGGCTGCCGGGGTGGGGAGCACCACCGGACGTGGGGGAGCGGGCGCCGCCACCGCCGTGCGCCGCGCGGAGCGCCGCCGGCTTGTGCCGGCCCGCCCGCCGGGCGCGGAGGCGTCCCGGATCGCGTCCGCGAGCAGGTTGAGGGCCCCGACCGTGATCATGATCGCCACGCCGGGCACCAGCGGTGCCCACGGCTGCTGCGACAGGTAGCCGAGATCGGAGGCGAGCATGCCGCCCCAGGTGGGCGCCGGGGGCTGCACCCCGAGGCCGAGGAACGTCAGCGACGCGACGACCAGCAGCGCCTGCCCCATGGCCTGGGCCGTCGTCACCGCGATCGTCGGGAGGATCTTGCCCCACACGTGGGTCCGCAGGATCCAGCCCCGCGACGCGCCCATCAGCTCGGCGGCCTCCACGTACTGTGCCTGCCGCAGGCCGAGCGCGGCGGCCCGGGTGACGCGGAAGTACAGCGGGGCGAACAGGAGACCGAGGGCGAGCATCGCCTGGTGCACACCGTTGCCCAGCACCCCCACCACGGCGATGGCGAACACCGTGAACGGCATGATCATCAGGGTGTCGGCGGTGCGCTGCGACACCCACGCGAAACTCCTGCCGAACCACACGGACGCGAGACCTGGCAGCACACCGAGCACCAGCGCGGATCCGACGGCCTCCAGCGCGCCGACAATCGACGGGCCCGTGCCCGCGAGCACCCTGCTCAGCACGTCGCGGCCCAAGTAGTCGGTGCCCAGCAGGTGGTGGCCGCCGGGGCCCTGGAGCAGGTCCTCGGGCCGCTGTCCCAGCGGATCGTGCGGGGCCAGTGCCCCGCCCGCGACGGCCACGACGGCGATCAGCAGGAGCACACCGAGCGCCACTCGGGCGGACGGCCGGGTGAGTGTGCGGCGCAGTGTCCTCATGACGCGTCCCGCCGTTCCGGGCGCCGGCCCTGCCTGCTGCCGCCGCGTGCCGCCGGGTTGAGGGCGGCGAGCGCCGCGTCGACCGCGAGGTTCGCGATCAGCACGACAGCGACCGTGACCAGGAGTGTGCCCTGGATGACCGGAATGTCGTGCTGCTGGGCCGCCTGGAGGGAGAGCTGGGCGAGTCCCGGCAGGTTGAAGATCTTCTCGGTGACGACGGCGCCGCCGAGGATCACCGGGACGCTCATCCCGAGGACGGTCAGCGCCGGTCCGGCCGCGTTGCGCAGCACGTGTCCGAACAGCACGCGGCGTGCGGTGAATCCGCGCATCTCCGCCCCCGTGACGTAGTTCTCGCGCAGCGCCCCGACGAGCGAGGTGCGCAACTGCCGGGCGATGGAGGCCGCCGCGTCGAGGCTGAGCGCGAAGGCGGGCAGCAGCGCGTACCGCAGCCATTCGCCGGCGCTCTGGTCGAGCGGCACGTACCCGCCGGTCGGCAGGGCACGGAACTGCACGGCGAACACCACGATCAGCACGATGCCGATGAGGAACGGCGGCAGGGTCGACAGCACGGAACACACCACCGTGACCGCCCGGTCGACGCGCCCGCCGCTGTGCAGCGCGGCCGTGATGCCCGCGCCGCCGCCGAGTACCACGGCGAACAGCAGCGCGAGCCCCGCGATCGAGAGGTCGACCGGCAGCGCCAGTCGCACACTGTCGGCGACCGGCACACTGGTGAACCAGGACGTGCCGAGGTTCCCCGTCAGCGCGTGCCCGAGCCAGTCGAGGAACTGACGGGGCAGCGGCTGGTCCAGGCCGAACTGGTGCTCCATCCTGGCGATGTCGGCCGGGGTCGCCGTGTCGCCGAGGACCGCGGCGGCCGGGTTCGCGCCGGACAGCGCGCCCAGGGCGAACGTGAGGACACTGGCCAGGACGAAGACCGTGCAGGTCGTGACCAGCACCCGGCCGGCGGAGCGCGGGGCACGGGCGAACCGGCCGCGCCATGCCGGGGCCCGGGGCGCCGGGGGCGCGAGCGGCTGAGCACTCATGCGACGGTCACCCCCTCGAACCGCTGCACGACGGGGAACGGTGGAATGGGGGAGACCTGCGCGGTGCGGGCGAGGATGCGCGGCACGGTGTAGAGGAAGACGTTCGGCATGGTGCGGACGGCGATGCCGGTGGCCTTGCGCAGTGCGGAGGGGTAGCCGGGTGAGTCGAGGGGTGTCCGGCTGACGGCGGCGATCGCCGCGTCCAGTTCACCCGGGCTGCGGCGGGCCGGGTTCATCAGCCCCTGCCTCCCGAAGAGGACCTGGAACGCCTGGGTCGCGGACTCCCGTCCCGCGAACTGGTCCACGTAGAGGGACTTGCTGCGCTGCACGTAGACGAGTTCGGTGGCGCGGGCCGTCGGGACCGTCTCGATGGACGCCTTGATGCCGACCTTCGCGAGCTGTGCCTGGATGACCTCGGGCACGCCCTCCGCGTTCTGTGCGGACAGGGTCAGGGCGATCTCCCGGCCCGCCCCGGCGGACTCCACCAACTGCCGTGCCTTTGCCGGGTCGTAGGGGAACAGCCGCTCCAGGGCCGGATCGTGCCCGACATAGCCGGCGGGGAAGGGCTGCCGGGTGGTGCGTCCGTGACCGAAGGCCGCTGTCTTCAGCAACTCATTCCGGTCCAGGGCGTACTTCAGTGCCTGCGCCACCTGGGGATGGGTGAAGGGCGACCTGTCGAGGTTCACGTCGAGGACCGCGACCACCATGGAGTCGATGACCTGCACCTTGAGCCCGGCCGCCGTCGCCGCCTCGACCTGGCTGCCCGGGATCTGCGCGAGGTTGTACTGGCCCGAGGTCAACGCGGCCACCACGGTGGAGGGTTCGGGGAGCGGATACACCTCGACGTCGCGGATCCTGATGCTGCGGGCATCCCAGTAGCGGGGGTTGCGGCGCAGCACCGCCTTCGAGTTCTGGACGTACGACCGCAGGGTGTACGGCCCCGCCCCGTCGGGCCGGGTGGCGAGCGACCCCGCGTCCTCGCCGAACGCGTGCGGGTTCACGACCATGCCGGTCTTGCCCGCGAGCAGGGCCGGTATCTGGTAGTCGGGCGCGGCCAGTTCCAGGCGCACCGTGCGCGAATCCAGCGCGATGACGTCCTTCACACCCACGAGCTGGGAGGCGATCAGCGACTTCTCGTCGTCGCGGCCCCGTTCGAGGCTCTTCTTCACGGCATCGGCGTCCAGTACACCTCCGTCGCCGAAGCGGAGCCCGGGCCGCAGGGTGAACGTCACGGCGGTGCCGTCCTCGTCGTACCGCCAGGACGACGCGAGCGCGGGCACGGGGGCGCCGTGCTGGTCGAGCTTGGTCAGGGCGGCGTACACGAGCGACAGCGCGTGGACGTCCCAGCCCGCGGACGAGGTCACCGGGTCCCATGAACTGGGCAGCGCCCAGCCCCATTTGAGGGTGGAGGCGGCGTTTCCCAGCGCGGTCGTCGCCTGCCCGCCGCACGCCGTCAGGGCGAGCCCCGCGCCGGCGCCGAGGGAGAGGCCGAGGAAGGACCGGCGGCGGAGGGCGGCCGGGCGTGGCCCCGCGCGGCCCGTGAGCGTGGGTGGGACGGGGAGTGTGGACATGGATGCGCCACCTTTCTCGGCCTTGCCTGAGAGGGGGAGGTACGCGGCCGCGGGGCCCGGCCCGATGGCGCAGTGACGGGAGGGCCGGGGCAAGGACGCGGTGGTACGGGGAGGGGAGCCACCCGCCACGACGTCGGGGCAGGGGTGGCGCGGTGACCGGCGGTGCGAAGGCGCCGGCGTTCGCAACGGCACGGGTCAGGGGTGTGCCGGACGGCGAGACGCCGGACGACGGGCGATGAGAAGCCCGGACGGACGGCGAAGCGCCCTGCCCGGTGGGCGTGGGGGAGCCGGTGACGCCGCTGAGGGCCGGGTGTTCAGGAGTGTGCGGGCGGCGGAGCGCTGAAGGGGCCGGCGGCCGGCCCGTCCGGGTGGCCGACGGGAACGGACCTACCCGAAGGGCGGGTTCCCGGGGCCCCGTCGCACGGCGGCGGCACGGGGCGCCACCGGCCGAGAGGGGCCGGCGGACGCGGTCGCGTCAGCGACAGAGGGCGCTGGAGGTGCGCAGGAAGTCCACGTAGCGGCAGACCACACCGGGGTGCATCGCATGCATGGCAGTCATCCTCGCCCCACCCCGGGGAGCTGTCAATGGACACCTGTAGGTGTCTCATTCACCGAGACCTCATCGACCTGCGCTTCTTGCCGCGGTTTCGGCGGGATGCAGCCACAGCGGGCCGCCCGCTGTGCGGATGCGCACGGCGTCGCGCGGCGGCGCCTGCTCCCGTGTGAGCAGCGCGAGTTCGGGCCCCGAGAGGCTGCGCCAGCGCTCCAGGGCGGCGCTCGCGGACGGCCTCGCGGCACGCTGTGCCGACGAGCCCGCCGCGCGTCCCGCCGCCGCGAGGAACGCGTCGAAGCTCTGCCAGCCCGGCGCGCACACCCGCCCGCCCGGCCCCTCGAACAGCAGCGTCGGCAGCGCGTAACGACGCCCGCGTGCCAGCTCCTTGGCGCCGCCCGGATGCGGACCGTCGCCGTCCAGGCCGACCACCTCGGCGATCGGCCTGCGCGCCTGCGCGCGGTCCGCGGCCACCGCCGCCCGGGTCGCGGCGGACGCCGCCTCGTCCATCAACCGCCCCACGTCCAGCCCCGGTACGCCGGTCACGGCCCAGCGGATGCCGTCCGCCGTGTCGGCCGGGGTGCCATGCACGAACGTCGACTCGCGCAGCCGCCGCAGCACCCGCTCGCCGACCTCGCGGCCCTGCGTCTCGGCTGCCTTCGCCGCCGCCGAGGCGGGCCAGCTGCTGCGCGTGAGCCAGCGCAGCGCCTCGGGGTACGGCGCCCCGGTGTGCGCGGCGACCTCACGGATGAAGCCGTCGTACCAGCGGGCCTCGGCCGACGGGTCGGGCGCCTCGTCGTCGTCCTCGTCGAAGAGGATCCCGAAGACGCGGCGCCAGCGCCAGAGTGGTCCGAGCGTGTGCCCCAGCAGCCGCAGCGCGGGCTCCGACCCCCACGCCCAGGGGCACGCCGGGTCGGTGAACTCGGTGACGGTGAGCGCGAGTTCGGCTCCTGTCGCCGGTTGCCGCACCGGCGCGGGGTCCGCGAAGGGCCGCGGGTCGGGCCGTCGTGGCTCCGTCGCCCGGGCGGCGAGTGGGCTCGTCCTGCCCGGCGTACGTGCGGCCGCGGCGCCGGGAGCCGTCATGCCCGCACCGCGGAGAGCGTGAGGTCGGCGATCGTGGTCGACGCCAGTACGCCGAGCGCCGCGTCCGCCGCCGCGCGCCACACGTCGGGCAGCGCGCCGGCCGCTCCGGGGTAGGAGAGCCCGGCGAGCGGGGCGCCCCGAAGGGTGAAGAACTCCCCGTCCACGGCCGTCATCACGTCCGCGACGGAGATCGCCGCCGCGTCCCTGCCGAGCCAGTACCCGCCCTCGCAGCCGCGCTGGCTGCGCACCAGCCCCGCCTGCCGCAGGTCGCGGAAGACCGACTTGAGGAACCGGAACGGAATGCCCTGCGCCGACGCCACGCTCTCGCAGTTGAGCGGTCGCGCGGCGTCGGCCGCCAGCTCGACGAGCGCCCGCACGGCGTAGTCGGTCCTGGCCGAAATCTGCATGGGAGGGCCTCTCCTCGGGGTCGCCCGGGGCCCGGGCCGACCGTCCCGGCGTGAATGGACACATCTTGACATCCATTCGCCCCGCTCTCTACGGTCGCACCGGGCCCGCAGCCCGCCGCACCCCGCCGAGCAGGGATGAACCCATGGCTTCGCAGACCTCTTCGTCCGACGCAGCAGCCGGGCCCGGGGCCCGCCCAGGACGCGACGCGTTCCACCCGGACCTCCCGGGACCGGACCACGCCACCGCGCCGCTGCGCACCCGCCTGCACCACGTACGTGCCGACGCGCTCGACGCCGACACCGCGCAGAGCGGTGGCATGCGGCGCTTCGCCGCGATCAGCGGACGCACCGTCGGCTCCGAACGCATCTGGATGGGCCAGACGCACGTCGCACCCGGCACCGCCTCCTCCGACCACCACCACGGCGCGTCCGAGACCGCCATCCATGTTGTCTCGGGCCACCCCGAGTTCGTCTTCCTGGACGGCACGGGCCCGGAGCCCGAGGAGATCAGGATCCGCACCTCGCCCGGCGACTACGTCTTCGTGCCCCCGTACGTGCCGCACCGCGAGGAGAACCCCAGCCGTGACGAGGAGGCCGTGGTGGTGATCGCCCGCAGTACCCAGGAGGCCGTCGTGGTGAACCTGCCCGGGCTCCACGTGCTGCGTGAGCGGACGGAAGAGGAGCGGGACGCGTGAGTCAACAGGCTTGGCAAAGTGCTCCGTTGGCCCCCGGCGGCCCGGTCGCCTGCGTCCCTGCCCTGCCACGTTCCGCGATGCTCACCCGGCGCGGCCACATCGACCTGCTGCGTGTCGCGTCCGCCGCGTGTCGTCCCGCGCGCTGACGCCGAAGCACCACCGCGCACCCCAGCCCCCCGCGCCCGGGCACCCCGACTCCCGGCCCGCCTCCCGGGCGGCCCGCCGTGCGGCCCCGCGGTGTGTTCGCGGGCGCGGCCGCCGGACCTGCCGGGGCCGGTCCGCGCCCTGACACACCGCCCCGCGCCGCTCGTCGGCCTGCTCTCCCGTCGTACCGACGAAAGGCACTGCGATGAGCCTGCACCTGCACTGGTTCCTGCCCACCGGCGGTGACGGCCGCACCCTCGTGGACCGGCACGCGTACGCCGGAGCCGCGGGGCCGGGCGGCCCCGTCCCGGTCCCGGGCATCCGGCCGCCCGACATCGAATATCTGGCGCAGATCGCCAAGGCCGCCGAACGCCTGGGCTTCGAGGGCGTCCTCACCCCGACCGGCACCTGGTGCGAGGACGCGTGGCTCACCACGATCGCGCTGTCCCAGCAGACCGAACGGCTCAAGTTCCTGGTGGCGTTCCGGCCCGGTGTGATCTCGCCGGTGCTCGCCGCGCAGATGGCGGCGACGTATCAGCGCGTCACCCGCGGCAGGCTCCTGCTAAACGTCGTCACCGGCGGTGACAGCACCGAGCAGCGCCGGTTCGGGGACCACGCGGACCACGACAGCCGCTACGCCCGCACCGACGAGTTCCTCACGGTGGTACGCGGAGTGTGGTCCGGCGCGCCCTTCGACTTCGACGGCGAGCACTACCAGGTGGCGGGCGGTCTCACCGCGCAGCCGCCCGACCCGCTTCCCGAGGTCTTCTTCGGCGGCTCGTCCAAGGCGGCGGGTCCGGTCGCCGCGCGTCACGCCGATGTGTACCTGACCTGGGGCGAACCACCCGGGCAGGTGGCCCGGAAGATCGAGTGGATCCGGGAGCTTGCCGCGCGGCAGGGACGTACGGTCCGGTTCGGCGTCAGGCTGCACACCATCACGCGCGATCGTGCGGCGGACGCGTGGGCGGCGGCCGGCCGGCTGCTCGACGACCTCGACCGGGACACCGTCGCCGCGGCCCAGGAGGCCCTGGGGCGCAGCGAGTCGGTGGGCCAGCGGCGGATGCTCGCCCTGCACGGCGGTTCCAAGGACAGCCTGGAGATCTCGCCGAACCTGTGGGCGGGAGTGGGACTCGTCAGGGGAGGCGCCGGCACCGCGCTGGTCGGCGCCCACGCGGAGGTGGCCGACCGGATCGAGGAGTACCACCGGCTCGGTATCGAGCACTTCATCTTCTCCGGCTATCCGCACCTGGAGGAGGCGTACTGGTTCGGCGAGGGAGTGATCCCGGAACTCGCCGCCAGGGGCCTGCTGCCGGACGGCGGGACCGCGCCGGTGGCGGCTCCGATCCTGCTCGCGCGGGGCCGCTGAGCGAGGTTCGGCGGGGCCGGCGGGCCCCCGCCGGCCCCGCCCGGCTACCTTTGCTCCTATTGACGCGAGCACGTCATTCTGTAGGGTCGGGGCCAGGGCGGTGCCGCTGTTCCCCGCACCCCGGCAGGGGAGCGAAAGGGCGGCTCCGCACCGCCGCCCTTCGCACAGCCAAGTCCCCACACTCGACCAGAGGCGCGCACCGCCGTCCGCGCGGCGACTCCCCACGGTCCGCGAGCAACCGGGGTGCGTGCCAGGTGAAGGAGTTCGCGATGCGTGGAAGCAGGAAGCTCAAGGTCGCCCTCGTGGCCGCGGTGATCTCACCGGTGGTCGCCGTGGCGCTCCCGGCGAGTCAGGCCGCCGCGCACGGCTACGTCTCCACCCCGCCCAGCAGGCAGGCGCAGTGCGCCGCCGGAACCGTCAGCTGCGGCGACATCAGATACGAGCCGCAGAGCGTGGAGGGCCCCAAGGGGCTCAAGAGCTGCAGCGGCGGCAACGCCAGGTTCGCCGAGCTCGACGACGACGCCAAAGGCTGGCAGGTCACACCGGTGGGCACCAGCACCACCTTCAGCTGGACACTGACGGCACGTCACGCGACCAGCACCTGGCAGTACTTCGTCGGCGACCGAAAGATCGCCGAGTTCAACGACGACGGCCGGATCCCCGGTGCGACCGTGACCCATCAGGTCGACTTCGGTGACCTGCGCGGCAAGCAGAAGGTACTGGCGGTCTGGAACATCGCCGACACCGCCAACGCCTTCTACACCTGCGTCGACGTGAACATCGGCTGACCGGCGGGGCCGGCCCGGTCCGCCGGGCCCGGCCCGTCAGGCACCGGGACGTACGTCCCGCAGCGCGGCGAACGCCGCGTCCAGGGTTTTGCGCAACCGCAGGCCGTCGGCCGCCACCGCGGTGGCCAGGGCGGCGGGACCGGCCAGCGGCGTGAGCACCGCACTCTCGCCGAGGGACCGGCTGGGTACCGGTGCGTTCTCGAAGTCCGGTTCCACGCAGAGGAGTTGGCCCAGGGCACGGTGACCGCCGAGCACCGCGCCGCCGTCCCATCCCGGCGGCGCGCCGGGGCCGGACGCCGTCTCCTGGTCCAGCAGCGGCATGCCCCCGTACCGGACGCTCAGGCGGCTCGTGACCGTGCCGGACGCTTCGCCGTGCCGGCCGAGCACCAGCTCCTCCCGCGCCACCAGCCGTGCACCCTGGGCCAGTTCGGCCCGCGTCCGCAGGAACAGCAGGGAACCGGCCACACTCACCAGGGGCCCTGGCAGCCACCGCAGCGTGGCCCCCGCCGCCACGACGATCCGCACGTCGTAGTGGGCGGCCCCGCCTTCGCGGCCCGGCAGCGCGATGGTCGCGGCGGCGGCGTCCACGGTGAGCTCCGCGCCGGGCCGTACGTCGATCTCGACGGCCAGCCGGTCCCCGCCGAGCGGTGCGCTCATCGCGCCGACCAGGGTGACCCGCAGGCCGCCGTCCACCGCCCGCGTCCGGCGCGGCGCCAGCGGCCCCTCGCCGCTGAGCACGGTGAGCCCGTCCCGGGTGGCGACGATGCGCGCCGTGGCGCGGACGCCCCCGCTCATGCCGTCCAGGCCGCAAGCCGCTCGCGCACCCAAGCGGCCACCGGTGCGATCCCGTCCGGCGCCTTCAGCGAGGTCAGCAGGACCGGCAGCGCGCCGCGTCGCTCGCCCGCGTCGCGCGCCATCCGGCCGAGATCGGACCCCACGTACGGGGCGAGGTCCGTCTTGTTGATGACCAGCAGATCGGACCGGGTGATGCCGGGCCCGCCCTTGCGCGGGATGTCGTCGCCGGCCGCCACGTCGATGACGAAGATCTGCGCGTCGACCAGACCGCGGGAGAACGTGGCGGTGAGATTGTCCCCGCCCGACTCCACCATGATCAGATCCAGCGGGCCGACCGTGGCCTCCAGATCCTCCACGGCCTCCAGATTGGCGGAGATGTCGTCGCGGATCGCGGTGTGCGGACACGCGCCGGTCTCCACCGCCTGAATGCGCTCCGGCGGCAGGACCGCCTCACGCAGCAGGAATTCGGCGTCCTCGCGTGTGTAGATGTCGTTGGTGACGACCGCCAGCGAGAGGGTGTCGCGCAGTGCGCGGCACAGCGCGGCCACCGTCGCCGTCTTCCCGGAACCGACCGGCCCGCCGAGGCCGATCCGCAGTGCCCGCCGGCCACCGTCGGGGCCTCGTGCGTCGGCACTGAGCGCACGGGGCCCCGCGTCCGTCAGCAGGGCGGATTCCGCATGGTCGAGGTGCATGGCATGACTCCTGTCGGGGTGGGCGGATCGAGGGCTGGCGGGGGAGGCAACGGGGGCGGGCGGATACGGATGGCGGCCGCGGCCGATGCGGCGACCGCGCGGACCGTCGTACGGCCGGACCGGACCGGACCGGGACCGCACTGGACCGGACCGAGCCGGCCGATCCGTGGTGCCGCCGCCGCGTACGGACCGGCCGCCCGGCTCAGGACGAGAACAGCCGGACCGGCCACGCCGCGTGCGCCTCCGCGCCGATGTCCAGCAGGGGTGCCGACGCGGCGGGCAGTGCGTCCGGGCCCTCGCGCGCCGCCCGTACGGCCCGCTCCGCGACCTCGTCCAGCACCGGCGCGAGCCGGGCCAGTACCGCCGTCGCCTCGAAGGGGTCGAGGCCGAGCAGGCGCACGGCGGCCGTGGCGGGTCCGCCGACCGCTTCGTACACCGCGCAGTGCGCGGCGTCCACGGCGCCGAGCCCGGCGGCCCGTGCCGTCACCCCGAGCACGACCGGCTGGTGCGCTCCGCGGGGCCGGGCCGCTGCGAGCGCGTCGAGTTCGTCTCCCGGCCAGGCGGCCCGCGCGGCCCGCATCAACTGCCTGCCCAGCCGTCGCGCGGTGGCCCGCAGTGCGGGGGACGGCGTACGGGCGTCCGCCAGTGCGTCGAGCGCCAGCGGCTCGTGTCCGTACGCGCACCCGTACGCGGCGGCTGCCGCGAGGCCGGCTGCGGTGAGGCCGGCCGTGTGCAGTCGGCCGCGGCAGAACGACTCCAGCGTCCGCGCGTCGTGCACGCGTCCGGCCGCGACGGCGGCCTCCATGCCGCCGGAGTGGGCGTGGGAGCCGGCCGGGAAGCGGCCGTCCGCGAGGACGAGCAGGGCGGCACGGCCCGTCCGGTACCGCCCGTCGCCCGGCCCGTCGTGGAGAGCACCGTCGCGTCCGTCGCCGGGCAGGTTCTCGAAAGCGCGGTCCCCCCTGTCGCCGGACCTGTCGTCCACCGGGCCGTCACATCCCGCGCCGAACGCGCCGCCGGCGCAGGCGCCGGCGCCTGCGTGCGGGGCTTCGCCCGGCCCCTGGCCGACCACTGCCGCTGCCATTCTCAGAAGAGGAAGTACCGCTGTGCGAGCGGCAGTTCGGTGGCAGGCTCGGGCTCGACCGGCTCGCCGTCGATACTGACGGTGAAGGTGTCCGCGTCGACCTCCACGCGGGGCAGCGCGTCGTTCTCCCGCATGTCGGCCTTGGTGACCTCGCGGGTGCCGCGGATCGCCGCGAACCGCTTGTCCAGGCCGAGCCGTTCCGCCAGTCCGGCCTCGATCGCGGCCTCGGACACGAAGGTCACGGAGCCCGCGGCGGCGGCCCGGCCCAGCGCGCCGAACATGGGCCGGGGCAGGACCGGGCCCGGCGTCGGGATCGACGCGTTGGCGTCGCCCATCTGCGCGTACGCGATCTGCCCGCCCTTGATGACCAGTTGCGGCTTGACCCCGAAGAACGCGGGCTCCCACAGCACCAGGTCGGCGAGTTTGCCGGGCTCCACCGAACCGATCTCGTGGTCCATGCCCTGCGCCACCGCGGGATTGATGGTGTATTTGGCGACATAGCGACGGGCCCGGTGGTTGTCCGCGCGGCCGTCGCCCGGCAGTGCGCCCCTGCGCCGCTTCATCACGTGCGCGGTCTGCCACGTCCGCATGATCACTTCGCCGATGCGTCCCATGGCCTGCGAGTCGGAGGAGATGATCGAGATCGCCCCGAGGTCGTGCAGGATGTCCTCCGCCGCGATGGTGGTGGGCCGGATCCGCGACTCCGCGAAGGCCAGGTCCTCCGGCACCGCCGGGTTGAGGTGGTGGCACACCATCAGCATGTCGAGGTGCTCCTCGACGGTGTTGACGGTGTGCGGCCGGGTCGGATTGGTGGAACTGGGCAGGACGTACGGCTCGGACACCACCGTGATGATGTCGGGGGCGTGGCCGCCGCCCGCTCCCTCGGTGTGGTATGCGTGGATGGTCCGCCCGGCGATCGCCGCCAGGGTGTCGCCGACGAAGCCCGCCTCGTTGAGTGTGTCGGTGTGGATGGCCAGCTGGACCCCGCTCTCCTCGCACACCCCGAGTGCGGTGTCGATGGCCGCCGGCGTCGCGCCCCAGTCCTCATGGATCTTGAATCCGGCCGCGCCGCCGCGCAGCTGGGCGTACAGGGCCGCACGCGATGTGGTGTTGCCCTTGCCCAGCAGGCCGATATTGACGGGGGAGGCGTCCAGCGCCTGGAACATCCGTGCCAGATGCCAGGAACCCGGTGTGACCGTGGTCGCCTTCGACCCCTCGGCCGGCCCCGTGCCACCGCCGACGAGCGTGGTGACCCCGGTGGCCAGGGCCTGGTCGATCAGGGTCGGGGAGATGAAGTGGACGTGCGCGTCGATCGCGCCCGCGGTCACGATCTTCCCGTTGCCCGCGATGATCTCCGTCTCCGGGCCGATGACCAGCCCCGGATGCACCCCGTCCATGGTGTCGGGGTTGCCGGCCTTGCCGATCGCGCGGATCCGGCCGTCAGTGATGCCGATGTCGGCCTTGACGATCCCCCAGTGGTCGATGATCACCGCGCCCGTGATGACGGTGTCCGGCGCGCCCTCGGCCCGTGTCGTCCGCGACTGCCCCATGGACTCGCGGATGACCTTCCCGCCGCCGAACACGGCCTCGTCGCCCGCCCGTCCGGGGCCGCCTGAGCGGTCCTCCTCGATCTCCACCAGCAGATCCGTGTCGGCGAGGCGTATCCGGTCGCCCGTGGTCGGTCCGAACAGGTCGGCGTACGCGGGCCGTGACAGTTCAGCCATCGAGAGGGCCTCCCGTCTCGCCGCGCAGCCCCGGCACGATCCGGCGCCCCGCCAGCGGTACCAGCGTGACCTCGACCGGGATGCCCGGCTCGAAACGCACGGCGGTGCCCGCGGCGATGCCGAGGCGTCTGCCGCGCGCCGCCGCCCGGTCGAAGTCGAGTCCGGGGTTGGCTTCGGCGAAGTGGTAGTGCGAACCGACCTGCACCGGGCGGTCGGCGGTGTTGAGGACCGTCAGGACGGTCGTCCGCGCCCCCTCGTTGAGGACGACGGGCCCCTCGCCGTAGAGGATCTCACCGGGAATCAAGGCGCCCCCTCAGACGATCGGCTCGTGGACGGTGACGAGCTTGGTGCCGTCCGGGAAGGTCGCCTCCACCTGCACGTCGGGGATCATTTCGGCGATGCCGTCCATCACGTCGGCCCGGGTGAGGACCGTGCGGCCCGAGGCCATCAGCTCCGCGACCGTACGGCCGTCCCGCGCCCCCTCCAGGATGTGCGCCGTGATCAGCGCGACCGCCTCGGGGTGGTTCAGCCGCAGCCCGCGCTCCCGGCGGCGTGCCGCAACATCGGCGGCGACATGGATGAGCAGGCGCTCCTGCTCGTGCGGGGTCAGTTGCACGGTGCACCTCACGTTGGTGGACCTCGCACGCTAGATCCGGCGTGTTACACCCGCGTTAACCAGCGTCCCCTGGCGGGGCCTTGACGCCTGAGCCGTGCGGCGGCCCCGGTCAGGCCGGGTGTTCCACGGTCCGCGCGAGGATGCCGAGCGTCGCGCGCAGCGCCGCTTCGGGGATCACCGGGAAGACCCCCTTCTCCCGGTACACCGGGTCGATGCCGCTCCAGTCGTAGTACGAGGCGACGCGGGTGCCGCCGCCGTCCGGCAGGGCGTCGAGCCGGTAGCCGTACAGGTGTCGCAGCGGCGGCTGGATGGTCCCCGAGATGGTCCACTCGACGTGCCGGTCCTGCTCGAACGCCGTGATGATCACCGTGACGTCGTACCGGCCCATCGGGCGGTCGCCCAGCGCCTGCCGGTCCATGTGCACGACGAACGCGTCGCCCACCGCCCGCACCGGCTCCCCGTCGGCGGACTGAAGCATTCCGGAACTGTCGATCGTCACATGGCCCCGCGGATCGCACAGGAGCGCGAACACCCGCTCGGGGGGCACCGCGACATCCCGCCGCACCTCGAACCGCTCTGCTGTTCCTGCCGTCCCGGCCGTCTCAGTCACCATCTTCGCACTCTCGCACACCGGCGGGCCGCCGGGGACAGGGCCCGGGAGCGGGCGTCGGCCTGCGGTCGTTCCCCGGCCGCCCGCGCGGCCCGTCGCACCCGTCACGGGGTGCCGCCCGCCGCCCGCGCCCCCGCCACGGGGTGCCGCCAGGGGGTGCCGCCCGTCCGCGGCTCCCCGCCACCGCCCCGATTGCCGTCACCGCGCGGCCCCTCAGGATGGGGCACATGCAGACCTTCCTGCCGTGCCCGGGCTTCGCGGCCAGCGCGGGCGTCCTCGACCCGCGCCGCCTCGGCAAGCAGCGGGTGGAGGCGCTGCAGGTGCTCAGAGGGCTGACCGTGCCCGGCCACGGGTGGCGACACCATCCGGCGGTGCGCATGTGGACCGGGTACGAGGAAGCCCTCGTCCGCTACGGCCTTGAGGTGTGCCGTGTCTGGAGCGAGGCCGGGCGGGCCGACACCTGCGCGGCCAAGCTCGTGGCCGGGTTCGCCACGCACCGTCCGGGTGCTCCGGTACGGGAGGCCCGGGTGCTCGCGGAGGCCGGCGAGGTCCCGCCGTGGCTCGGGGAGGAGGAGTTCCACCGCAGCCACCGCTCCGCGCTCGTCACCAAGGACCCGGAGTACTACCGGCCGCTTTTCCCGGACGTCCCGGCCGGGCTGCCGTACGTGTGGCCCCGCTCCGACCGCGATCCGCGCCCGGGAGCCTGAGCACGCGCCAGGAGAGATCACCCGGTCGGAGCAGTTGGGGCCGGCGAATCGGGGGCAGACGGAGTCACGCACGGCTCGGCAGTGACGACCGGCTCGGGGCGAGCATGCCGTGTGGCGGAGGCGGGTGCGGGCACCGGATACTGGAGCCGGTGTCCGCGTCCGCCCTTCGTCACCGGGAGGATCGGCGGTGACGGCGGTTCCCCGCGATGCCCGGGACTCTCCGGCGCGGGTCGCCGTGCAGCGGTCACCGCATGCCGGGGCGGGTGCGGGCGGGAGCGTTCCCCACGCCGGCGCCATCGAAGTCGCGGCCGCGTTCACGCCCACGGGGTGGGGGCGGTAGACATGACGGGACAGCACACAGCGCCTCCAGGGAGTCCTCGCGATGACCACCTCCTTCCCCGTCCGCACTCTGGGCGCCTCCGGCCCCACCGTGTCCGCCCTCGGGCTCGGCTGCATGGGCATGTCCGCCTTGTACGGCGATGCGGACCGCGCCGAGTCGGTCGCGACCATTCACGCGGCGCTCGACGCGGGCATCACCCTCCTCGACAGCGGTGACTTCTACGGCATGGGGCACAACGAGCTCCTCATCAACGAGGCGCTGCGGACCGCGTCGCCCGGCGCGCGCGAACGGGCCCTGACGAGCGTCAAGTTCGGCGGGCTCCGGGACCCCGACGGCGGCTGGTCGGGTTACGACGGGCGGCCCGCCGCGGTGAAGAACTTCGCCGCGTACTCGCTCACCCGCCTCGGTGTCGACCACATCGACATCTACCGGATGGCGCGGCTCGACCCGGCCGTGCCCGTCGAGGAGACGGTCGGCGCGATCTCGGAGCTGGTGCAGGCCGGACACGTGCGCCATGTGGGGCTGTCCGAGGTGGGCGCCGACACCATCCGCCGGGCCGCCGCCGTGGCGCCGATCAGCGATCTCCAGATCGAGTACTCGCTCATCTCGCGCGGCATCGAGGAGCGCATCCTGCCCACGCTGCGCGAACTCGGTATTGGCGTCACGGCGTACGGCGTCCTCTCACGCGGTCTGATCAGCGGGCACTTCAGCAGGGAACGGGAACTCGCGGCGAACGACTTCCGTGCTCACAGCCCCCGCTTCCAGGGCGACAACCTCGGCCACAACCTGGACCTCGTGGAGAGGCTGCGGCAGGTCGCGCGGGACAAGGGCGTGAGCGTCGCGCAGATCGCCATCGCGTGGGTGCTCTCCCGCGGAGACGAGATCGTGCCGCTGGTCGGCGCGCGCCGGCGCGACCGGCTCGACGAGGCGCTCGGCGCCGCGGAGGTCACCCTCGACGGCGACGACCTGGCCGCGATCGAACGGGCCGTGCCCGTGGGGGCCGCGGCGGGCGAACGGTACGCCGCCGCCCAGTTGGCCACCCTGGACAGCGAGAACTGACCGACCGCCCGCCGCACCCGCCGGCACGTACCGACGGATGCGCGGCGGACGGCCGGTGGCCGGGTTGCGGTGGGTGCCGTGCTCGCCTGATCGGCTCGGCACTCCGCGTGCCCCGGCCCTCCGGGGGCCGCACCTCGGCCCCCGGCAGGACCGGGGCCGGGGGTGGCCGGGCTCAGGATGCCGCGGTGCCGCCGTCCGCCGCGTGCGCCGCGGTGGTGGCGGGCGCGCGGTCGCGCCCGCCCGGGTGCCGGTGGCGCCACACCCAGAAGATCGCCGTGGACGGCGCCGCCCACAGCAGCAGTACCAGGTACGGGAAGGCGTGCTGCGCGTCGCCGAAGTACACCGCCGTGTGCTGGGCGTTCACCGACGCGCCCGGCGGCAGCCACTGCCCGATGCGGCCGAGCACCGACGGCAGCAGCGGCCACGACACCGCGCCCCCGGACGACGGGTTGCCGAGCAGTACCAGCAGTCCCCAGGTGGGCAGCAGCGCCCACCGTCCGAACAGGGTGTTGAACGCGGTGAAGACCATGCCCGAGGTGAACATCGTGCAGGCGAGGATCAGCCACGACTGCGCGAACGGCAGGTTCAGCGCGCCGAGCCACCAGTCCACCACCGCGGCGATGGTGAACCCGCCCAGCAGCGAGTTCGCGACGATCGCCAGCACGCGTTCGAACGGCACGAGCCGGCGCGCGTTCACGCTCAGCTGGATGGCGCCGACGAACCCGAGGATGGTGGCCGCCAGCGTGATGTAGAAGATCGCCAGGCCGCGCGGGTCCCCCTTCTGCAGCGGCTTGAGGTCCCCCAGCGTGAGCGGCACCGACGCGGCCCTGGCCGCCTTGGGCGCGGCCGTCGCCAGCACCTGGGCCACCGACTGGCCCGCCGCGCTCGCCACGTCCATCCGTACGGCCGTGCGGGCACCCGACGTGCGGAAGGTGATGACCGCGAAGACCCGCTGCTCCTCGACCGCGTGCCGGGCAGCCGCCGGGGACGGGTACGCGTGCAGGCCGATGGAGGTGTTGAGCCCCTTCTCCAGCCCGTCCGTGAAGGCCTTCGCGCGGGGCGCGGAACCGTCGCCCACGACGGCCGCGGGGATGTGCCGGGGCGTCGGGTTCGCCATGTTGTACGTGTACGAGCCCGCGAAGAGGCCCGCGCCCGCCGAGGCGATGAGCACGATGACGACGGCGGGCAGGAACGGCGATCGCGTGAACTCCCGCCACCGGTCCCGGACACCCCGGGGCCGTCCGTGCCCGCCGTGCCGGTGGGCGCCGCCGTCCGCGGGCGGGGCGGGCACGGGCTCCCCCGGGTCCGGGACGTGCCGGCTGTCGTCGTCGTGGTCAGGGGCCATGAGACCCACCGTATGCACCATCTGATGGCGTATACGGTAAATGCCGCCCGCGCCCGGGACGTGGTGCGCGGTCCGGCCGGGCCGCCCGCACCGGGCGCGTGCAGGGGCACTCCCGTCGGGGGAGTGCCCCTGCACGCCGGTCGCCGGCCACGCGCACCGGTCGTCCAGCGACGTCGTCCGCTCAGCGCAGGACGGTCGGCCCCCCGGAGTTGAAGCCGGTGAGCTGTACGGCCGGTGCGGAGCCGTGCAGGCCGGCCCCGTCGTACGACGCCGTCAGGGTGACCCGCTGGCCGGGGAAGAGGGTCACGTCGTTGTCGCTCCACGACACCGGCGCGATGTGCGTGCCGCTCGGGCCGCGCACCACGGTCGTGTGCAGGTCGACGGCGGGCACCTTTCCTGTGTTGCGCAGGGTGACGGCCGTACGCGTACGGCCGCCGTGCCCGGTGGTCTCCACCGTCGCGTGGATGTCCGCGCCGGCGAGCGACTGCAGCCCTGTCAGGTCGGCGTAGCCGCTCTGCGGGGTGTAGTACCAGGTCGTCCTTGCGTGGTTCAGGACGTCCGGTTTCGTGGAGTTCCAGTAGACGTTGCGGCTGACCTGCCGGCCGTGCGCGTCGGTCAGTGTCAGCTCCACGAAATAGGCCGTCGACAGCCCGGCCGGCGGCTTCAGCGTGAGCGCGGTGGCGGTGTGTCCGCCACCGACCGGCGCCAGATCCGCCCGCTGGTCCAGCCGTACCGACCCGTCGAGGTCACGCACCAGGACCCGCGCGGTGAGCGCCCCGGTCGGGTCCGGTGTGTGGTTGACGACCTGCACCGCGCCCGTGTCGTAGGCGAACTGGACGTGCACCGGCTCGTCCGCCTTCTTCGCGCCGAAGTAGGCGGCGTCCTGGTCCAGGTTGCTGTCGAACAAGTGCCAGTGCAGGCTCGGCCAGGCGTTGTTGAGCATCCAGTAGATGACCCCGGTCGCCGGCTGGGCCGCGTCCTGGTTCGCGCCGAACGCCTCGAACTGGGCGCGCGTCGTCTCGTAGTTGGACAGCTGCGCCTTGCGCACGTAGTCGCTCAGGCCCGTCGGCGGGCCGTAGCGCTCCGACAGCGCGTTGTCGAAGATCGACAGGTCCGAGAACTGCGAGCCGTTGCCGCCCGCGTGGTACTGGTCGGTCTTCGGCTCCTGCCACAGCTGACGCTGTTCCTGCGGCGTCATGAACTGGTCGAGGTTGTCCTGGTTCGGGATCGACTCGCCCGCGCTGACCTCGGAGTCGAAGCCGATCGCGCCCCCCTCGTCGTCCCGTTTCGAGTACCAGTAGTCGGGCGGGACGTACGCGTACGGGCCGTTCATCTTCATGCCCGAGTCGCCGGTGGGCTGCGTCGACTGGTCCGAGGCCGCGGAGATGAGCGGCACTGACCAGCCGGCCGTTCGAAAGGCGTCGGCGTAGGCGGTGGCGATGTCGGACGGCGGCGCGTTGTCGCTGCCGATGAGGAAGGCGACGACGGACGGATGGTTGTGCAGGAGTACGGCCTCGTCGGCCGCCGAGCGTGTGGCTACCGTGTGGTCCGCCGCGTCCCACGGCTCACCGCCGGTGCCGGCCCAGGCCTCCCACTTGTCACAGCATTCCCACCCCGCCAGCACCATGATGCCCGCGCGGTCCGCCAGGTCGTAGAACTCCGGGTTCTCCAGTTTCCCTTCGAGCCGGACCGTGTTGAGGCCGAGGTCGCTCACGTAGCCGAGCTGCGCGCCCGTGCGCCGCGGATCGTCCCGCAGGAACATGTCGGGCGCCCAGCCGCCGCCACGCAGTTGCACCGTACGGCCGTTGACGACGAACTGCTGCCCGCCACCCGGAGCCACCGAGCTGGTGACCGTCCGGATACCGAACGAGGCCGACGCCCGGTCGCTCACACGGCCGCCCTGCGTCGCCGTCAGACGCAGGCCGTAGAGCGGATGCGCGCCCTGACCCACGGGCCACCACACGGCGGGGTGGCGCACCGTCGAGGTGAAGGTGACCGTACGGGTCTGGCCCGCGGCCAGGCCGACCGTGCGGCGCAGGACGATGGGCGTGCCGTGGCCGCCGATCGTGCCGCCGACGGTGACGGTGGCCGGCCGGTCGGAGGCGTTGTGCGCGTCGACGGACACGGTGAGGGACGCCCGGTCGAGCGAGGGCAGATCGAGCGACGGTGTGACGTGGGCGTCGCTCAGGGAGACGCCGCCGGTGCGGAGGATCTCCACGTCCCGCCAGATCCCCATGTTGTTGTCCGGCGGGTCCTGATTCCAGTCGACCCAGCCGAGCGTGAGGTCCTTGTCGGGATCGGCGGGCGGGACGCTGAACGCGAGGGCGTTGGTGCCGGGGTGGACGACGTCCGTGATGTCGACGTCATGGACGGTGTAGCCGCCCCGCACCGTGTCGCGCGAGGCGACCTTCTTCCCGTTCACCCACACGTCGGCGCCGGGAATGATGCCGTCGGCGCGCAGCACCGTACGGCCCCCCGACGTGCCGCCCCGCACGGTGAAGGTGGACCGGTACCACCAGTCGACCTGGAACATCGCCGGGTCGACCTGGCTGAGGTTCTTCGAGTAGAAGATGTCCGGATACAGGCCGTCGGCGAGCATCGCGGCCATCACCGTGGAACGCGCGGGTGCGACGTACCAGCCGTGGGTGCCGTAGCCGGTACGGGACACGGTGCCGCCCGCATCGTGGGTGACGGCGCTCGACTGGACCTGCCAGGAGCGGATGGGGGTGGCCGAGCCCTGGCCGCCGACGGTGGTGTCGGCGAAGCGAGGGGTGCTGACGGGCGGGGGCGGGAGCGGTGCGGGGGCGGCGGACGCGTCGGCGCGCGCGTTCGCTCCCGCGCCGAGCGGCACGAGTGCCGCGAGCAGGACGCCGGACAGGGCCGCTGCCCAGTGCCGGTGACGTCGGGTCAGTAGGTGCACGAAGGGCCTCCGGACGGATGCGGTACGGAGCGATGGCAGGCCCATGATTCAGGAAAGATGCCTAACTAAGTCAACCCCGCGGGCGATTCTCGCCGCGGGCACCCGGCTGGCTCCCAGCTCACGCAGAACATTCTCGTTAAGTGGCCTAACTTGTCCAACTGGAGCGGACCGGCTCCGGACCGGGGGACGACGCGGCACGCCCGGTGGGGGCCGGCGCGGATCCGCGCGCGGACGACGCCATCGGGGCCGTGCGGCACGCCGGTGCGCCCACGGGGCTCCAGCGCTGCTCCGGCGGTGGTACGGACGAGGGTGCGACGGCCCGCCGGGACGCGCCTGCCGCACCGTAGCCGCGGGCCGCGGTGGATCCCGGACGGCCTCGGTCCCGCTCTCTCAGCGGCGCGGCCGGGCCGGAGGACGGGTCGCGAGCCGCGCCGTCGGCGCGGTCCGGTCCGGTCCGGTCCGTGGAGCGCACGGACGGGGCGGGCCCTGCGCGTGCACCCGGCGGGGCGGAGCGACCGCGCGGCGGGAGCGGGGAGTTCACTCGCGGGGAGCTGGGTGTTCACCGCACTCGGCCCGGGTGTCCACCGCCGCGACACACGCAGCCCGACGTGCTGCCGCCGTACGCCGGAGCCTGGGTGAGCGGCCCGTGGCTCACCGGTGCCGAACGGGCCGGCGCACCGGCAGCCGGGGGAGCCGCATCCATCCGCCCGATCCAGCAAGTCCCCGCGTGCGCACGGCAGGGCGGGGCGACGGGAGGCCGAGCCCCTGACGGTCCGACCCGGCCTGTCCCACCCGCTGGAGAGCCCGTTCGTGCCCGCGTGCCCCGGCGCTACGATGCGGACATGTCTCGACTTCAGTCACGCGATGAAGCCCGGGTCGTCGACCACGCCATGGAGCTGTTCTGGACCAAGGGGTACGAGAGGACCTCCCTGGGCGAGCTCACCGAGGAACTCGGCATCCCACGCGAGCGTCTGTACCAGGCGTTCGGCGACAAGCACGGCCTCTTCCTGCGCGCGCTCGAACGCTACCGCGACGCGCAGGCGCGCTCCCTCGCGCCCGCGCTGCTCTCGGAGGGGCTGGTACTGCCACGCATCCGCGCCATCATGCTGGGCTACCTCCAGCTCGCCGCCGAGGAGGCGGAGCCGCGGGGCTGCCTGATCGCCAACACCGCGGGCGAGGCGCTGCCCGGGGACCCGGCGGTCGCGGACTGCCTCGCCGAGGTGCTGGCGGTGGTGGAGGACGGCTTCCGCCAGGGCCTCGAACATGCCGTGCGGCAGGGTGAGTTGCCGGAGGGGGTCGACCTCGCGGCGAACGCCGCGATGCTCACCATGCTCCTTCAGGGCCTGCAGGTACTGGTGAAACTCGAACCGGACCCGTTGCGCCTCACCCCCGCCGTGGACGCCGCGCTCGCCGGCCTCAACGCGCTCAGCCGCAGGGCCGCACTGCGGTCCGTCTAGGTGCTGTCCGGGTTTCGGAGCCGGGTGGGGTCAGGCGTTCTCCTTCGGTGTCCTCGGCCACGCTGGTAGCGTGCGTGAATGGATGATCTCAGGCCCGTCGCCTGGCCGCCTGAGCCGATCAGGACCGAGCGGCTCGTGCTCCGTGAGTCCGAGGCCCGGGACCGAGCGGCGTTCATCGAACTGCTCGCCTCGCCGCAGGTGCACGCCTACCTCGGTGGCCCCCGGCCGCGTGACGAGATCGAGCGCGCGATGCCCGCGGTGCCCGAGCGGTGGCCCGGGAGCTTCGTCGTTGATCTCGACGGGTCGATGATCGGCCAGATCCTGCTCAGGAGAGCGACGGGGCACCGGCGCCCGGCTGCCGCGGGGAAGCCCGATCTCGGCTACCTGTTCCTGCCGCGGGCCTGGGGATTCGGGTACGCCGCCGAGGCCTGCGCGGCGGCACTCGGCTGGCTCGCCGGCGCGCTGCCCGGCGAGCCGGTGGTGATCACCACCCAGACCGCCAACGTCGGCTCGACGCGCCTCGCCGCGAAGCTGGGCTTCACCGAGGTGGAGCGCTTCGAGGCATGGGGCGCCGAGCAGTGGCTCGGCATGCGGTCCCCGCGCACGCCGTCGAGTTGATGTCCCGGCGGACCGCCGAGCAGCACCCGCCCTCCCCGCGCGAGCGGTCCGCCCACCGTGCCGTGCCCCGCGCATGCCGGGCCTCACCAGCGGTGCCCGGGACCCGGTGGTGTGCGCGTCGGGTCGCACGCCGGTCTCGGCGGGGAGGGGAGGACATGGGGAGGATGACGGCGACGGGTGCACACCACGCCCCTGCTCGCCACTTCCCGCGGGGGCGGCCGGAGTTCGGCGGCCCCCGCTGCCCGCGGCTGCTCCCTGCGGCGCCCGCTCAGGACGCGAAGACGCTCACCCCCGACAGCTGGCCCGCCGGCCAGCCGGTGTTCGCCGTGAACTGGAGGCGGACGTAGCGCGCCGTGGCCGCCGAGGTGAGGGAGACCGTGACGGAGTTGCCGGTCGCCGGGTCGAAGGTACGGCCGCCGGCGGCCGCGAGAGTGCTGAACGTGTGGCCGTCCGAGGAGCCGAGCACGGCGATGGTCTGCGTGCGGGTCGCCCACGCCGTGTCGGGCGGCAGGCTCAGCACCAGCCGCTTGACCGGCTGCGCCGTCCCGAGGTCGACCTGCCACCACTGCGGGAAGGCGTTGTTGGCGCTCTCCCAGTACGTCGAGGCGTTGCCGTCCACGGCGTTGGACGGGGCGTAGACCTGGGTGGTGCTGCTGGCGTCGGTCGCGCGGCCGCGTGCGAGGTCACCGGTGGGCTGCGTGGGTCCCGTAGCGCCGACGACGGGCTGGGTGGGCCGGGTCGGGGTGAGGGCGATCTGCTTCTTCAGCATCCGGCCGCCGTCCGCGGTGAGCCGCAGGTAGTAGTCGGCGGAGCAGGCGGTGCCGTCCTCGTCGAGCGGCAGGAAGCCGGAGCCGGCCGGGACGTCGGCCGTGGTCTCGGCCGTCTTGGCGATCTGGTTGCCCTCGTTGAACTCGTCGAACATGGAGATGTAGAAGCCCTGCACACCGATCTTGGTCAGGTTGTAGAACTGCCGCCACATCAGGTCGCCATGGGCCCGGTCGCCCGTCTGGAGGTTGCCGGGGATCACACACGGCTGGTAGTCGATGCCGTGTGCCTGGCAGTCCGCGAGGTCGCCGGTGTTGAGGTTGGCCAGGAAGTTGTCGGCGTCGGCGACGGTACTGATCCGCCCGACCATCCAGGGCGAGATCATGTGGAAGGCGTGGTAGACGTCGAGGAATCCGGGCCGTGAGTCGTCGGTGCCGGCCCGCCAATGGGTCGGCACCCCGCCGATCACGTAACAGCCCTGGCTCTTGAACCAGTTGACGACGTCGAGGCAGGCCGGTGCCGCGAAGTCCCGGTGGTCGTCGCTGAAGCCGAAGCCCCAGACGCACACGACCGGCTTGCCGTTCTGCGTCGCGTACGCGGCCGAGGCGGTGTGCGCCTTCATCTTGTTCGTCCAGTCGGTCTTGATCTCCGACTGCATGTTCGTCCACTGCGTGACGTCGTACATCACGTAGAACTTCACGCCGTGTGCCTCGGCTGCGGTGCGCACCTTCTGGGCCATGCCGTCGCGGGTGGGCCCCTCGCCGCCGACCGGGTCGAAGCGCTGGAGCGCCGCGGTGTCGCAGCCGTTCTCGGCCATCCAGCGGAAGTGGGTGTCGACACTCTGGTCGTCCCAGGACGAGAAGAGGGTGGCGGGCTGCCCGTTGCCGAGGTTCGCGTACGCCGTGCGGTAGGTGTGCTGGTACTCGCGCATGTCCGGCCAGGAGGTCAGCGTGGTGTTGCTGGGGGACGGCGGCTGGCCGCCGTTCGCGCTCCAGTGCCACCAGCTGTTGATGGGGGCGCCGTCGCCCGGGCAGGCGAACCAGCCCTGGTAGCCCACGGTGATCTTGCCGACCACGTCCCCGGGCCCGGAAGCGGCAGGCGTTGCGGTGGCCGCGGCGGCGGGGGCCGCGCCCGCGGCGGCGAGGCCGCCCGCGGCGGCGGTGGACGCCAGCGCGGAGAGGAGGACGGTTCGTCTGGAGATGCTCACGGGATCCCTCGCATTCGGCTTCGGAGCTGAGGTACCTCTGGCGGCGGTCCGCGTCCCGACGGGCCGTCGGCCGATAATCTATGGACATGACAAAGCATGGACAAGGCAGTTGACCGCAAATACTTGACCGGTTATCACAAGTCGCCGGTGAAGAGTCTGGAAAATTCCTACGATCGTCGCCGGTGCCCGGGAATCGGGCCAGGGCACCGCACCTGAGGGGCGGCCGGCGGCCCGGTGGTGCGCGACGCACCGGCGGGTGACGATGAGCGGGTACCGTACCGGCCCCCAGCGGCGCGGGCCGAGAACCGATCCCGACCCGGAGGCAGCCCCCATGGAGACCATGCGCGCGGTCCGCGCCCACGAGCGTGGCGGTCCCGAAAAGCTCCGCTACGAGACAGCGCCGCGGCCAGGACCCGGCCCGGGAGAGGTACTCCTCGCCGTCGCCGCGGCCTCCATCACCGCGGGCGAACTCGCCTGGCCCGCCAGCTGGACGGACAGCTTCGACGGCTCCGGGCGCGACCGGACCCCCGTCATCCCCTCGCACGAGGTCTCCGGCACCGTCGCCGCGCTCGGCGAGGGCGTCACGGAGCGGGCCGTCGGCGACGAGGTGTACGCGCTGATCCCCTTCACCCGCGACGGCGCCGCCGCCGACTACGTCACGCTGCCCGCGGACGTCGCCGCGACCAGACCGGCGGGGATTGGCCACACCGCGAGCGCCGCCGTACCGCTCGCCGGGCTCACCGCCCTCCAGGCCCTCGACGGACACGCCCGGCTGCGCGCCGGCGGGCACGTCCTCGTGCACGGCGCCGCGGGCGGGGTCGGCTCCTTCGCCGTGCAGATCGCCGTGGCCATGGGGGCGACCGTGACCGCGACGGCGTCCGGCAGCAGCGCCGACTTCGTCGCCGCGCTCGGCGCGGACCGCGTCCTGGACCACCGGACCACCCGCTTCGAGGACGAGGTCTCCGCCGTGGACGTCGTCCTCGACTGCGTGGGCGGCGAAACCCAGACCCGGTCCTGGCAGGTCCTGCGGCCCGGCGGGGTCCTCGTCAGCGTCGTCGCCCCGCCCGACGAACAGGAGGCGCGGCGCCACGGGGCACGCGGCGTCTTCTTCGTTGTCGAGCCCGACCGGCACGGCCTGGACCGGCTCACCGCGCTCATCGACGACGGGCGGCTCACCCCGCGCGTGGACCGGATCGTCCCGCTGTCCGGCACCCGGGCCGCGTACGAGGCGCTGGAACGCGAGCACCGCAAGGGGAAGATCGTCATCTCGGTCACCGAGGAGGACGCGCACACCGGCTAGCGCCCGGCCGAACGGCCCGGTGAGCCCGCCCGCCCGCGACCCGCCCGTCCGGCCCCGTCCCGCGAGTCGGGCGGGCCCGGACGGGTTCGGCGCGCCCGACCGCCACCCGAGCGTGCCCGGCCGGTTTCCGCTGGATAGGGTCCCCGCGAGGGCCCCGTCCCACGCGGCCCGCCCGCCCGGCACCCCCGGTGCGGGGACGAGGAGAGGACACGCTGTGGTGGAGCGTCAGCCCGCGACGGACGGCACCGACGTGGACGCGCCAGACCCGCGCCGCTGGCGCGCTCTCGCCGTCTGCCTGGTCGCCGGATTCATGACCCTGCTCGACGTGTCGATCGTCAATGTGGCGCTGCCGTCGATCCGTTCCGGACTGCACACGCCCGAGTCCGACCTGCAGTGGGTGCTGTCCGGGTACGCACTCGCCTTCGGCCTCTTCCTGATCCCGGCGGGCCGTCTCGGCGACGCGCGCGGACGGCGCGCGGTGTTCATCACCGGCCTCTCCCTGTTCACCCTCGCCTCCGCGGCCTGCGGTCTCGCCCAGACCAGCCTCTGGCTGGTGATCGCGCGGCTCGTGCAGGGCGTCTCCGGCGGCATGGTCTCGCCGCAGATCTCCGCGCTCATCCAGCAGATGTTCAAGGGCCGCGAACGCGGCAAGGCATTCGGCGCGTTCGGCACGGTCGTCGGCATCTCCACCGCCGTGGGCCCGCTCCTCGGCGGCCTGCTGATCCAGGCCGCGGGCCCCACCGAAGGCTGGCGCTGGGTGTTCTACGTCAACCTGCCCATCGGTGTGGTCTGCGTCCTGCTCGCCCGGATACTGCTCCCTGACACCCCCTCGGCGTCGCGGGTGCGGATGCGGGAACTCGACCCGCTCGGCGTGCTGCTGCTCGGGGCCGGCGTCTTCTGCCTGCTGCTGCCGTTCGTCGAGGCCCAGCAGTGGAAGGGCGGCGGGAAGTACCTGCTGGTGCTCGTCTCGGTGGTGATCCTCGCGCTGTTCGTGGCCTGGGAGGCCCGTTGCACCTCGCGCGGCACCCACCCCGTCGTCGAGCTCGCGCTCTTTCGTATCCGCTCGTTCTGGATGGGCAGTTCGCTCATCCTTCTCTACTTCGCGGGCTTCACCTCGATCTTCTTCATCAGCACGCTGTACCTCCAGAGCGGTCTGCACTACTCGGCGCTGCTCGCGGGTGTCGCCATCACGCCGTTCGCCCTGGGGTCGGGCTTCTCGGCGGGGATCGGCGGCCGGCTGGTCGGCCGGTTCGGCCGGCCGCTGGTCGCCATCGGGCTGGCCATGGTGGTCGTCGGGCTCGGCTTCACGGCGCTCGCCGTGCACCAGGTGAGCGGGCGGGGGGTCGGCTGGGCGATGGCGGCGCCGCTGCTGTTCGCCGGCCTCGGCAGCGGGCTCGTCATCGCACCCAACCAGACCCTGACCCTCTCGGAGGTGCCTGTCAGGACGGCCGGCAGTGCGGGCGGCACGCTCCAGACCGGCCAGCGGGTCGGTTCGGCGATCGGGATCGCGGCGGTCGGGTCCGTGTTCTTCGCACAGGTCGCGAGCGACGGCTGGCGCCAGGCGTACGACCACGGGCTGATCGTCTCCGTCGCCTTCGTGCTGGCCGGGCTGATCGTCGCCCTGATCGACGTGTTCACGGGGCACAGCTCGCGTACGAGCTGACGCCGGCCCCGCCCCGCCCGCCCCCGCCCGGTGCCGGGCTCCGGCGATCCCTTCGGCAGGGCTGCGTACCCCGGCCCGTGGTGGAAAGGTGGAGGGGGAGCACCGTCGGAGGGATGACTACCATGGCGACGCGCCCCACCACCACGACAGACACCGGCACTGACGGCGACGGCGGTACGCGCCCGGGCAACGCGGAGTACGGTCGCCGGCCCTTCAAGCGCTCGCGCAGCCACTTCGTCGACCGCGTCACGGCGGACGGCCGGGACGGCTGGCCCGTCGAGGCGGGCCGCTACCGCCTCGTCGTGAGCCGCGCCTGCCCCTGGGCGAGCCGCGCGCTGATCTCGCGGCGGGTGCTCGGCCTGGAGAGCGCGATCTCCCTCGCGGTCACCGACCCGATCCAGGACGACCGCAGCTGGCGCTTCACCCTCGACGCGGGCGGCCGTGACCCGGTACTCGGCATCCGCTACCTCGCCGAGGCGTACGACGCGCGCGAAAAGGACCATCCCGGCGGGGTGAGCGTGCCCGCGATCGTGGACGTACCCACGGGCAAGCTGGTGACCAACGACTTCAAGCAGATCACCCTGGACTTCGCCACCGAGTGGCGCGCCCTGCACAGGGAAGGCGCACCCGACCTCTACCCCGAGGCGCTGCGCGAGGAGATGGACGAGGTGATGGACGGCATCCACCGGGACGTCAACAGTGGCGTCTACCGGGCGGGTTTCGCCATCACGCAGGACGAATACGAGGACGCCTACCGCGCGGTCTTCGCCCGGCTGGCCACCGTCTCCCGGCGGCTGGCCGACCGCCGCTACCTGATGGGCGACACCCTCACCGAGGCCGACATCCGGCTGTTCACCACGCTGGTCCGCTTCGATGCGGTCTACCACGGCCACTTCAAGTGCAACCAGTACAAGATCGCCGAGGATCCGGTACTCCGGGGTTACGTGCGCGACCTCTACCAGACGCCCGGTTTCGGCGACACCGTCGACTTCGACCACATCAAACGGCACTACTACCTGGTGCACACCGGGGTGAACCCGAACGGCATCCTGCCGCTCGGGCCCGACCTCGCGGGCTGGCTCGCGCCGCACCACCGCGAGGAGCTGGGCGGCCGGCCGTTCGGCGACGGCACCCCGCCCGGTCCGGTACCGGCGGCCGAGGAGGTCCCGGCGGCGGGGCGCCCGTAGAGGGTCCGGCCCCCGGACCTGTCCGGCGGGGTCCCGCGGCGTGCCGCCGGGGCCGCGGCGGGACCGTCAGGCGGGCCGGGGCGGCCTGCGCAGGACGTACAGTCCCACGCACACGGCCAGCAGCATCACGCACGCGGAGAAGATGAGCCCCGCGTCCCGGAGCCCCGTCAGCAGGCTGATCGCGCCGACCCCCACCACCGGCAGCGAGATGCCCAGATAGGCGATCACGAAGAACGACGAGATCGTGGCCCCCCGATGCTCCGGCGGCGCCGCCGCGCTGAGGGCACCGATCGCCGCTCGGAACGAGAGCCCCTGGCCGAGGCCGCCGCACAGCGCGCCCGCCACCAGCAGCGGCAGCGACTCCCAGTAGAGCGCGCCCGCCACCAGCAGCAGGCCGGCCACCAGGACGAAGCTGCCGCCGGGCAGCGTGCGCCGGGCACCGATACGGTCCGTCAGCGACTGCCCGACGACGGACGCGAGGAACACCGAGAACACCACGGCGCCGGCCACCGCGAGGTCCCGCTCCTTCAGCGTCTGCGCGAGGAAGCTCGGCGCGACGGCCGTGAAGAGACCGAGCAGCGCGAACCCCGCGAACCCGGCGACCGCGGCGGGCGCGAACACGCCCCGCACCTCCGGCGGCACCCGCAGACCCTGGGGCCTGAGCCGGGGCCTGCGCCGCTGCGCCACCGTCTCGGGAAGGCCCCACAGCAGCAGGCACGCCACCACGATCAGGGCCAGGTCCACCAGGAACGGCAGACTCAGGGGTGAGGGCTCGAACTGCGCGAGCAGCCCCGCGATCAGCGGCCCGCAGCCGAGGCCGCCCATGTTCGCGGCGGTCGCGGCGAATCCGGCCCGCCGGGCCTTGTCCGGGGGAGCGACCTCCATGACGGTGACCGTGGCGGCGCCGCTGAACAGGCCCGCGGAGAAACCGGAGAGCAGGCGGCCCACCAGCAGCACCGCGAGTCCGCCCTCGAACAGGAAGCACAGGGCGCTCGCCGCCGACAGGGCGAGCGCACACAGCAGCACAGGCCTGCGGCCGGCCTCGTCGGAGAAGTTGCCCGCGAGCAGCAGCACCGCGATCACGCCCACCGCGTACACGGCGAAGACGATCGTCACCACGAACTCCGAGAAACCGAGTTCCTCGCGGTACAGCCCGTACAGGGGGGTGGGGAGTGTCGTACCCAGCATGCCGATGGCGAACACGAGGGCCGCCGCGGGATAGCCGAGCCGGGGACGCGTACGGGATGGATCACTCATCCCGCCACAGTACGAGGGGGCGCCGCCGCTGCCGCGGACCGGGCCCCGGGCTCACGGCCGCGTCATCGGCTGCTGCCTGACGCCCGCCCGGCGGACCGTCCGCCCCGGCGCCGTCCCGCGCGCCTGACGCGGTGCTGCCCGGCGGCCCGTCCGCCCTGTCGCCGCGCGTGGCGTGCCACGCGCGGGGGCGTCCCGGTCATCTCGGGCTGGTCGAGGTTGAGTTGCTCCGTCGCGGCCGGTGCCGGCTCCCGGCGCGCGTCCGGTCGGCCCGAACTCCACCGGCCGCCCGTGAACGTCCGACGAGGCCCGTACCGCCCCCTGGTCCCCTCGTCGTTGCGGCCGCCGCGGGGACACCTCCCCGGGCCTTTCGCTCCCGCACGCGCGGTCCGTACCCGAACGGATGGATGCCGTCTGCACTCTTGACGAGGACACGTCGGTGGGTATGGTCTAGTCCAAAGCCGGGGTCTTTGCGAACGCATCGAATCCACACCCCTCGCGCCCCCACCTGCGCGGGAGGTGTGACCCCGTTGTGCCCGGGGTCCCTCGCGGCTCCCACCCGCGTCTCCGGGCTCCCCCCACAGGATCCGGGCCGTCGTGGGGACGGTGGCCCGGGGAGGAGTGAACTCCCTTGCGTCGAAGCCTCATCGCCCTGTTCGCAGCCGCCGCATCCACGGCCGCGCTCTCCGCCCTCACCCTCGCCCCCGCACAGGCCGCCGCCCCGGGTACCTCCCCGGCCGCCGGCGCGCGGGCCGCCGCCTCCTTCGTGGTCAGCGAGTCCCAGTTCGACCAGATGTTCCCGAACAGGAACTCCTTCTACACGTACGGCGGACTGACCGACGCTCTCGCCGCGTACCCGGGCTTCGCCAACACCGGCACTGACACCGTCAAGAGGCAGGAGGCCGCGGCCTTCCTCGCGAACGTCGGCCACGAGACCGGCGGGCTGCAGTACGTCGTCGAGCAGAACACCGCCAACTACCCGCACTACTGCGACACCAGCCAGCCCTACGGCTGCCCCGCGGGCACGGACAAGTACTACGGGCGCGGCCCGCTGCAGCTGAGCTGGAACTTCAACTACAAGGCGGCGGGCGACGCGCTCGGCATCGACCTGCTCGACAACCCCGACCTGGTCCAGAACGACGCGTCCGTCTCCTGGAAGACGGGCCTGTGGTACTGGGACACCCAGAGCGGCCCCGGCACCATGACCCCGCACGACGCCATCGTCAACGGCAGCGGGTTCGGCGAGACCATCCGCTCCATCAACGGGTCCATCGAATGCAACGGAGGCAACCCCGCCGAGGTGCAGGACCGCGTCAACAACTACACGGACTTCGCCCAGATACTCGGCGTCGACCCGGGCGGCAACCTCAGCTGCTGACCGGCGAACGGCGAACGGCGAACGGCGAACGGCGTACGGCGACCGGCGTACGGCGTGCGGCGTCGCGGTGACTCACGGTGTCGCGGTGACCGGTCCTGCCGCGGGCCGGCGCGCCGGGCGCTCCGGTGCCCGGTGACGCACCTCGCCTGGCGGGCGCCACCGCCGCGCGGGTGCCGGCGGGCGCCACATCGGCACCGCGTCGGCACGTGCGGGCGGCCCGGGGCTCCTCAGCCTCCGGGCCGCCCGGGCCGTGTCGCGCCGCCGGGCTCCCGCAGCCGCTTCTGTGTCCGGTTCTCGTGGTAGAGCCGTCCCACCAGCGCTCCGCCGTAGACGACGAACCCCACGCCGACCAGCCAGGACTGGATCACCAGGACCGTGCCGAACGGGCCGTAGGTCACCGCGCTCGACGCGATCAGCGGCGAGAACACCAGCTGGGAGAAGATCCGCAGGCCCAGCATGCCGAGCGCCGTCGCGATGGCGCCGGGCAGCAGCGCGCCCCACCGCACCCGGCCCGCGAGCAGCACGCGCTGCGACCACCAGAGGAACAGGAACGCGGCGACCACGTCACCGATCGTGCCGAAGAGCTTCCAGGCCACCGAGTCCGATGTCACCGGTGTGTTGACGAAGATGATCAGGTAGACGACCAGGGCCGCCAGCCACACCACATGGCGCCACGCCGTGTGCCAGCGGGCCGTCGACAGGTCCCAGACCCGCTCGTACCCGGTCTGCACCGCGCCCCCGAAGCTCAGACCGAACACGGCGAGCGCCGCGAGGCCGAGGGCCGTGGTTCCCTGGAGCGCCTGCCTGGGCCGGCCGAACAGCTGCTGGATCTCCCGCTGCGGCCCCGCGGAGACGCCGATGCCCTGCCCCAGCCAGCGGGCGAAGCCGTGGCCGCTCGCCGGGTCGGCGGCCGCGACCAGGATCAGCAGGGGAACGAGGGTGAGGAAGCCGAGCGCCGCGAACCCCATGGCCCGGTGCATCAGTTCCATCTCGCGGCCCCGGATCCAGGCCAGCTCGACCGCGGAGCCCGCGATCCTGCGTCTGATGCGCAGGACCCGGCCCGGCCGGTCGGTCTCGCTGACATGCTTCCGGGTCATATCGCGTCGTTACCCCTCAGCTCGCTGTGGCTCGGCGGGTGTTCCCGAACGGCTGCTCGGACACGCACACGGCGTGGACCGGATCATATAGGCGGTTCGCCCGTAAACGACCGTCATCCCGGGGGTCGCACGCAGTCCGTAACCCGTTCACAACAGCCCGACTACCGGCTCTTTCTCCTGGAGGACCAGTCCCGCAAGATCACCTGCACGCGTGTCACCGTATGAAGCGGCACGGATGCGGGGCGGCCGGGAGACGCCGGGCCCCTGGCGGCCTCGGGTACCGCGGCGCCAAGCGGGCGGGGTGTCCCTCGGTGGAGCGGAAACGGGCCGGGGCCGAGGCGAAGGCGGGTGCTCGCACTCCGGCGCCGCGTCGGCATGACCTCGCCACGCCGTTCGCCGGCCCGGTGCAGCAGCGGCGCCCCCGCGCGGCCCGGCCGCGCTCACGACGGACGCGCCGCGCCGCCGGGGAGGCCGGCCGGGGCCCCGGGCAGGGCCGCGCCGCCGGGCGCGGCCCTGTGCCGTCCGCGCACCCCGCCGGTCGGCTACGCCTCGGCCGGGCCCGCGAGGTCCGCGAGTTCCTCGTCCAGCGCGCGCAGCGCCGTCGCCGAGACACCCGGCGTCGTCGCCGCCAGCTGGTACGGGGACCGGTCGGCGACACGCCGCGCGAACTCGGGGTTCGCCACGAGCGGCAGATGGCGCAGCACCGCCGCGCGCGCCCGCTCGTCCGTGAGCAGGTCGCCGAGCGGTGTCGTCACGTTGGGCGAGACGCGGGCGAACTCCTCGGCCGGGGGCATGGCCTGTGTCGACGCGAGCACCAGCGCGTACTGGCGGCGCGCCAGCAGATGCTCCTCGCACACCGGCCCCGTCACCGGCAGGCCGAGCCGCTCGAACTGGCTCTCCGGGGCGTCGGAAGCCCGCATCCGCTCCGTGAGCAGGGTCGCCATCCGCAGCTCCAGCTCGTCCGAGAGCAACGGACGCCGCTGCTCCGGATCGTTGTCCAGGTCGAACAGCAGCGTGCCGAACGCGTGCGGATTGCCCCAGGTGCTCCCCGGGATCCGCAGCACGGGCACGTTCTTGGTGAACGGCAGCGGCTTCACCAGCTCCGCGTCCCGGAGTTCCCCGGGCGCGAACCGGCTCGCCATGTGCGTCGGCATCAGTGTGTGCTCGTAGAGGGGGTCATTACTCTCCCGCAGCGGCGCCCGCATGTACACGTAGCGGCCGTCCGTCACGTTGACGTGGCTGCCGAACGCGCCGAACAGCCCCGCCTCCCGCACCGGCGCGTCCTCGGCGACCGTGTCCCCGAGCGAGGCGCCCTGCATCAGGCCGGGCGTGGGGACGCCGAAGTAGTCCAGCAGCGTCGGACCGAAGTCGATGGTCTGCACGAGGCTCGCGCGCCGCTCGCCCCGCACCGCGCTGCGCGGGTCCCAGATGAACAGCGGTGTGTGGATGTTCTCGTCGTACCAGGGCTGCACGTTCTTGCCCCACCAGCCGTGCTCGCCGAGGAGCAGGCCGTGGTCGGTGCAGACGATCAGCATCGTGTCGTCCCACAGCGCGTGTTCGTCCATCGCGTCGAGCACCCGGCCGAGCGACGCGTCGCACATCGTCAGCAGCGACGCGTACTCCGCGCGCATCCGGGCGACCTGCGGACCGCTCTCGGTGACCCGCCGGTAGGCGGGCCAGTCGGCCTGCACGGTGTCGTCGTCGGTGAGGTCGTGCACATAGTGCGAGCGGTGCTCGTCGTAGGTGAAGAACGGCTCGTGCGGGTCGAAGCACTCGATCTGGAGGAACCAGCGGTCGGCGGCGGCGTTCGTGCCGATGAACTCCAGACCGGCGTCGACCGTCAGTGTCTGCGGGTGGAGGTCCTCCGTCGCCATGTACTGCCGGTTGATCCAGTCCTGGCGGCGCCCCGCGTCCGACCGTCCGCCAAGGGCCGGCGGCAGCACCGGGTCGGCCACCTGCCCCTTCCACTTGTCGCCCTCCTGGCCGCGGAAGAACTCGTAGGAGTCGTAGCGGTTGTGGTACGTCGCGCCGCCGTCCTCCCAGTAGTGCTGGTGGTCGGTCACCAGGTGCGTGTGGACACCGGCGTGGGACAGGATCTCCGGCACCGAGTCGTCGTAGGGCTCCAGCGGGCCCCACGAGCGGTGCAGGAAGTTGTGCCTGCCGGTGTGGATCTCCCGCCGGGCCGGCATGCACGGCATGCTCCCCGCGTACGCGTTGTCGAACACGGCCGTGAGACGGCTCAGCCGCTCGAAGTGGGGCGCGTGTATGCCCTGGGCGCCGTAGGGCGGCAGGAAGCGCCGGTTGAGGGTGTCGAACATGACCATGATCGCGCGCACGCGGGGGGCTCCTTCAGGGGTGGGACGGTCCTCGTGGGCAGGGCCGGGCCGGGCCGGGCGGTCGCAGCGGTCAGGACGGCGCGGGCGGTGTGGTCACCCCGGCCGCGTCCAGCACGACCAGCATCTCCTTCAGCCAGGCGATCCAGGAGTCGATCTCGGCCATGCCCCGGATGTGGGTCAGCTCCTCCAGGAGCCGGGCCCTCGGGATGTCGACCTCGGGGACCGGCGAGAGGAACCGCGCTGCGCGATCGCGCCCCCGGTAGCGGGCCACCTGATCCTGGCGGGCGGCGAGTTCCGTGCAGATCAGCGAGCGCAGCCCGACGGGGTCGACGATCCCGCCGAAGTAGAACCGCGCGAGGAAGTCCGGGTCCTGCAGACGGGCCGGCGGCCGGTAGGGAGAGCGCGCCCAGGCCAGCAGTTCGGCGCGCCCCTCGTCGGTCATCGTGTAGACCTTCGCGTCCGGGCGCTTCTCCCGCGCGTCCACGGTGTGGGTGATCCAGCCGCTGTCCTCCATCCGGCCGAGCAGCCGGTAGATCTGGCTCTGGTCGGCGTTGGATCGGAAGAACTTGCCGCCATCCGACAGCCATTTCTTCAGGTCGTACCCGCTCCAGGGCCGTTGGGCGAACAGGCCCAGCAGGATGTGTTCGAACTTGATCACCACGCGGTCCCGTCTCCGGCCGGCCACGGGGCAGCTATAGGATTAGTCCCCTATTGGCCCGCGCCATTCTACGCAAGGAGGCGGAAGATGACAGCGCGCCCCTGCTGCGCCCCGCCCCGCGCCGGCGAGGAGAGACCACCGGGCGGCCAGGACCGGCAGCCGCACCTCCCACCCGCCGTGACACGCTCGCCCCGGACGCCCCCGCCCGTCGCCCGCGGCCAGCACCCCCTCGCCCAGGCGCGGATCCCGGCCGGCACGTTCCTGATGGGCGACGCCTTCGGGGAAGGCAGGGCGGCCGACGGCGAACTGCCCGTCCACCCCGTACGCCTCGGCGCCTTCAGCATCGACGCCGTACCGGTCACCAACGTGGCGTTCGCCGCCTTCGTCGCCGCGACCGGCCACACGACCGAGGCCGAACAGGCCGGGCACTCCGCCGTCTTCGCGCTCCACCTGCTCGCCGGACCGGCGGACGTCCTCGCCGTCTTTCCCGGGGCCCCCTGGTGGACCGACGTGCGGGGAGCCGACTGGCGCCACCCGTACGGGCCCTTCTCCACCCTCGATGACCGCGCCGACCACCCCGTCGTCCAGGTGAGCAGGACCGATGCCGAGGCCTACTGCGCCTGGGCAGGGCGGCGGCTGCCCACCGAGGCCGAGTGGGAGTACGCGGCGCGCGGCGGCGCCGAGTCCCTGCGGTACCCGTGGGGCGACGAACTCACGCCCGGCGGCGAGCACCGCTGCAACATCTGGCAGGGCACCTTCCCCGTGGAGAACACGGAGGAGGACGGCTGGAGCGCCACCTCGCCCGTGGGGACCTTCCCCGCGGGCGGTTTCGGGCTCCACGACACGGCGGGCAACGTCTGGGAGTGGTGCGCCGACTGGTTCGACCCCGGCTACTACGCGCGCTCACCGGTCCACGACCCACGCGGCCCGCGCACCGGCTCCGTCGCGGTCATCCGCGGCGGCTCGTACCTGTGCCACGACTCGTACTGCGACCGCTACCGGACGGCGGCGCGCAGCGGGAACACCCCGCACTCGTCCGCCGCCAACTGCGGCTTCCGCACCGTCGCCGCCTGAGCGGGAGGCCGGCGGCCCCGCCCCTGCCCGCGAACGGCGACGGGGCGGTCCTGTCCTCGAACGGCGGCCGGCTGTCCTGTCCGGTGCCTGAACAGGGGCGAGGCTGTCCGGACCGCGAACGGCGGCGGGGCTCTCCTGTCCGGTCCTCGAACGGCGGCGGGGTGGTCCGGTGCAAGAGCGGCGGGGCGGTCCTGGCACCCGCGCCCGGACCGCCCCGCCCCCGCCCTGCCTAGCGCCGCCCGAGCCGCCGCTCTCCACCCGCGCCGGTCTGGTACGGCATGCCGTAGTGCGCGAAGATCTTCGGCTCCTCCTCGGCCGGAAGCTCGCCGTCCACATCGATGGAGGGGGCCTCCTTGGCGAGCTTGCGATCCACCGTGACCTTCAGGTAGTCCGGACCCACGGTGGCGTTGACCAGCGGTACGAACACCAGCCGACGCTTCGTCGGCATGCCCACCGTCACCGTCGCGAACGACGGAAGGTCGGAGGCCGTGTCCACGTAGATGGCCTCCAGCGATCCGATCTTCTTCTTGCCGACGTCCACCACGTCATGGTCGCGCCACTCCCGGATGTCCTCTGGTTCGAACATCGTCCACTCGCCTCTCTGACCCGGTCTGCCTGCGTGGCATCAGTCTGGCGTCTACCCGGTGCGGACGCCTGATCACGGACACGGCGTGACCACCTGTACGGAGCAACGCGAACAGGGGCTGCGTGTCCGGCGGCGGGCCGGGTTCCTGCCTGCCGTCCGGCCGCGGGGAGGACCTGCGGCCCCCGGGCCCTTCAGGCCGGCCGGTCCTGGAGTACGGACAGCACATTGCCCGCCGGGTCGGTGAACCACGCGATGTACGGCCCGGCCTCGCGCATCACGCCCCGCTCGTCGGCCGGCATGCCCGGATAGCGCTCCATGCGCACACCCCTGCGCACCAGTTCGTCCACCGCCGCGTCGATGTCGTCGACCGGGAAGTTCAACACGGTGAAGGACGCGGGCGTGTGGCTCTCCTTCGGATAGACGATGACGTGCGTGCCGCCCACCAGCTCCAGGCTG
Source organism: Streptomyces sp. NBC_01497 (assembly GCF_036250695.1). Lineage (NCBI taxonomy): Bacteria > Bacillati > Actinomycetota > Actinomycetes > Kitasatosporales > Streptomycetaceae > Streptomyces > Streptomyces sp. NBC_01497. Next base: position 7,477,121 of record NZ_CP109427.1, read on the forward strand.
AGCAGCCCGTTCTCCTCCGCCACGTCGAGCCCCAGGGTGTCCTCGTAGAAGCGCCGGGCCGCCTCGATGTCGTCCACCGCGAAGCCGCTGAACGCCTGGGATCCGCCGAGCATCACATGCCCCTCTCGTCGTCGGGCTGTCGAGGGGGGACCGTATCGGGCCCGCGAACTCATCGCTCCCGCCGCGCCGTGTACAGGCGCCCCTCACGCACCCACGCGGCGTAACCAGACCGTCTCGCCGAACGGTTCCGGCACGCTGCCCGCGAGCACGGGGAAGCGTTCCTCCGCGCGCGGCACGGCCGACACCAGCGGCACCGGTGCCGCTCGCTCCATCCGCAGCGCGTCCACGGACTCCGCGAGCAGCTCGTACTCCGTGGTGTCATCGCGTGTCGCCACCCGGATCAGCCGTCCGTGCGCCAGGTGCTCGGCGATCATCTCCTGGTGGTCGGTGTCGTCGCGCCAGGCCCGCAGGGTGCCCGGTACGTCCGGCACGTCGGCGCCGACCGGCGCGAGCGCGTGGGCGGGGATGCCGCCGCCGTCCGGCACCGGGTCGAGGCGCTCGGCGATCCAGGTCGCGCGGTCGCGCAGCCACCACAGGGCGAGGGCCAGGGTGGGCGCCCGGTAGGTGCCGAGCGGGACACCGACGCGCTGTCCGCCGCACACGCCGTAGGCGGTGACATGGCACAGGAATTCGTCATGCACGGCCGCTCTCCTTGCGCCGTCCGTCGGGGGTCGGTTGGCCGTGGGGCGATGTCCGGGAGAGCAGAGACGAAGTCGATCGCCCCACCGTGCGGCCACGCCATTATGCGAGCGGTGCTGACGCGCTGTCACTACCTGATTCCGGCCAGTTTCCACGCGGCTCCGGCACCGTCGACTGGCTGAAAGCGCGGCCGAGCCTGGCAGGATGAGCGGCCATGAACGCACACCGCAGCGCGGACGCCCTCACGGTCGCCGACGGCCGCAACGTCCTGACCATGGTCCGCGGGTTCCCGCAGCCGCCGAGCGCGGTGTGGGCGGCGCTCACCGAACCGGCCGCCCTGTCTCAATGGTTTCCCTTCCAGGTCGACCTGGATCCGCGCCCCGGTGGCACGATCGCGTTCGCGGCCCCCGTCAGCGAGGTCCCCCTGACCACCGGGACCGTCACCGAGGTGCGGGCCCCGCTCGTCTTCGCGTTCAACTGGGGCGCCGACCACCTGTCCTGGGCGGTCACGGCGGACGGTGAGGGATCACGGCTGACACTGGCGCACACCTTCGACGACCGGGCGGGCGCGCCCAGCTTCGCCGCCGGCTGGGATCTGTGCATGGCCGCGCTCGGCCGGCTGCTCGACGGGGCGCCGGTGGAGCAGCGCCGCGACGAGGGCCAGAGCCACGACGCGTACGTCCATCTCTTCGGACTGGACCGTGGCACCGTCACGGCGGTGGGCGACACCCGTACCGTGCGCTTCGAACGGCAGCTCGTCGGCGCGGCCGAGCGGGTCTGGGAGGTGCTGGCGGACGGCATCGAGCCCGTGCCCGGTCTGCCGGTGCCGGTCGGTTTCACCGACCGGGACGTGACCGCGGGACATGTCACCGAGGTGCGTCCGCCGCACTTCCTCAGCTACGAGTGGACCGACGGCGGCACGGTCGGCTGGGAACTGAATGAGGGCACCGGCTACGGCGCCCGGCTCGTGCTCACCCAGACGGGCCCGAAGACCTTTGACACACAGGCGGCGCTCGCCGCGTGGCGCGCCAGGATCGAGGATCTGGCGGGCCGCCTGCGAACGCGCTGACCGGGCCGGGCGGCCCGACGCGCTCTCAGATGCCCGCGTCCTCCTCGCCCCGCAGCGACGACACGCTCAGCAGCTCCTCGAACTCCGAGAGCTCCGCCACCAGGCCGGCCACGCTGCCGCTGCCCTCGACGTCGACGTAGACGAGCGCGGTGCCCGCTTCGCCGGTTCTGGGGAGCGCGCCTTCCTCGTCCGGCGGTGGCGCCGCACGGTCCACCCGTACCTGCACGACCTGGAACCCCCGCGCGGCGGTGAACTCCAGAACCCGCGTCAGCACGCCCGTGCCGATCCGGTACGCCAGATGGAGCCGGGACACCTCGGGCGTCGAAAGGGCGGGGATGCGCCGGGTCGCCCACGGATAGCCCTGGACGACCAGGTAGTGCACGCCCGTCACCCCGATGGCCAGCAGCGGCAGTCCGCCGCCGCACGCCATGCCCACGGCACAGGTCACCCATACCGTGGCGGCCGTCGTCAGGCCGCGCACCGCGTCGCGCCGTACGAAGATCAGGCCGCCGCCGATGAAGCCGATGCCCGAGATGATCTGGGCCGCCACACGCGACGGGTCGAAGGACACGTTCTGCAGGCCGAGCACCGCGTTGAAGCCGTGCTGCGAAACCTCCATGAACAGCGCGCTGCCGACGCCGACCAGGGTGTGCGTCCGCAGACCCGCGCTCTTCTGCTGACGGGCGCGCTCGGCCCCGATCAGCGTCGACAGGAGCAGAGCCAGCCCCAGCTCGGCGAACTGACGGCCACCTTGTCCGGCTGCCGGATCGAACAGGGGAACAGCCAAGGCTTGCAACGAAGAACCTCCCTCACCCGACGCCCTTCGACGGGACGGACAACGGGTACGAGGGTATGACAGACCCGGAACGTCCGGCTTCGCGCCACCGTCGAGCGGGCGGACCGGACATTCCTCGCGGGACGACGGCCCCGCGTGTCAGGGCGCGCCGCGCCCCGGCCGCACCGTCCGGCGGACGGCCCGGCCGGGGTCCGCCGCGGCGCCCGGCCGCGGCGCGGGGATCAGAGGTCGAACTCGTGCGGCGGCAGGCCCAGCGCGTAGCACGCCTCGCGGACCACGCCCTGCTCCGACTTGTCGAAGTCGCCGTCCGCACCGCCGATGACGATGCCGATCTGGATCACCGCGCGGGCCTCGGCCGGCTTCTTCTTCGCCTTCGCGATCTCCTGGAGCACCCCGACCTTGCCGAAGGCGAAGTCCGCCTGGAGCTTGCCGACGTTCTCGTCGAAGCGGCGCTGGAGGTCGGCCGCGGGGAAGTTCTGGAGCACGTCGTTGGCCGTGATCAGCGAGGCGACCCGCTGGCGCTCGGAGGGGTCGACGGAGCCGTCCGCCGCGGCCACCAGCGCGCACATTGCCATGCTCGCGTCACGGAACGCCCCGCTCTTGAGGTCGTTCTTCTTCGCCGTCAGCTGCGTCTGCATCGTCGCGGCGGATTCCTTGAAACGGTCCCAGAGGGCCATGCCGTCATCTCTCCTCGTAGATCAGGTCGAGCACTGGTGACAACGGCCGAGCGATGCGGAAGGTGCCCGATGTGACCTGGTGACTTGCGCCGTTCGGGTGCCGGCCCCGTCCCGTCCACCCCCTGCCCTCCTTCGATCCCTCGCCACCGTCACGGCACGCTCACGCCAACGGCCAGTGGCCGCGACCGCCGTCAGGACGCCGCACCCTGCCACAGCAGCAGCACCACATCCACCCCCGCCACCAGGATCGCCGTGAGGAACGGCACCCGGGGCCGCCGCCGCCCCACCACCGAACCGGCCACCGCCGCCGCGAGGGCCACTCCGACAACTACACCGCCCGCACCGCCCGCCGCCCCCGGCCGGCCGGCCGCCAGCAGCACCGTCGCCGCCACCAGCGGTACCGGAAGCAGCAGCCGTACGGCGCCGGGTCCCAGGCGCTGGGGCCCGCCCCGCACCCCGGCGGCGAGGTCGTCACCGATGTCCGGCAGTACATTGCCCAGGTGGGCGCCCACACCCAGCAGCGCTGCCGCCACAACCACCTGCCACGCGGGCGCCGGTCCGCCGGGCAGCCCCAGCGCGACGAAGGCGGGCAGCGAGCCGAAGCCGACCGCGTACGGCAGCGCGGAGAACACTGTCGCCTTCAGCCCCAGGTTGTACGCCCACGCGCCCGCCACCCCCGCCAGATGCACGGCCCCCGCGAGCGGGCCGTACAGCAGCGACAGCGGGACGCACAGCCCGAACGCGACGAGCGCCGCCGTCAGCACCCCCGACGCGGACACCGCGCCCCCCGCGACCGGCTTGTCGTGGCGGCCCGCCGCCACGTCACGCGCCGCGTCGACGGCGTCGTTGCTCCAGCCGATCGACAACTGCCCCGCGAGCACCGCCAGCGTGGCGAGTACGCAGCCGCCGGCCCGCACGCCCGACGCCACCGTCAGTCCCGCGACGAGGACGGTCACCGCGGCGGTCGGCCCCGGATGGCAGGAAGCAAGCAGTGCGAGGGCCCCGGAGCGGGGCCGCGGGGCGTCCGGATGCGCGGCCCGTGCCGGCTGTTCGACGGCGTCCATCCGGCCATCGTAGGCACGGGCGGTCCGCAGGGCGCCGCATGTCACGCCGCGGCGGGGGAAGAGGGAACGTCATACTTCCGTCAGGGGCCGAACCGGCGATCTGGCGTGTGACAGCACGCAGTACGGGCAGTGATGTTCCGTTCCCCACCTGATCGGACTCCAGATGACACGTATCGCAGCCGTCCACGGAGTGCTCCCTCCGTACCGGTACAGCCAGCGCGAGATCACCGAGATGGTGGCGCGGACGTGCCTGCCCGACGGCGCCGACCGCCGCCTCCTCGACCGGCTGCACGCCGGGGCCGGGGTCGCGGGCCGGGCGATGGCGATGCCACTCGAACGCTACCCGGACCTGGGCGACTTCGGTCACGCCAACGACGTGTTCATCGAGACGGCGGTGCCGCTCGGGGCCGAGGCGGTGACCGGCGCCCTGGACGCGGCCGGCCTGTCGCCGCGCGACGTCGACCTGCTGATGTTCACCTCCGTGACCGGCATCGCCGCGCCGTCCGTGGACGCCCGGCTGGTCGCCCGGCTCGGCCTGCGGCCCGACGTGAAACGGATCCCGGTGTTCGGACTCGGCTGCGTGGCGGGCGCCGCCGGCCTCGCCCGGCTGCACGACCACCTGCTCGGCCGGCCGGACGACGTGGCGGTGCTCCTCTCCGTGGAGCTGTGCAGCCTCACCTTCCAGCCGAACGACGCCTCCCCGGCGAACCTCGTCGCGTCCGGTCTGTTCGGCGACGGCGCCGCCGCGCTCGTCGCCTGCGGCGCGCGCCGCGCCGCGAGCGGGCCGGCCGTCATCGACACCCGCAGCCGGATGTACCCGGACACCGAGGACGTGATGGGCTGGGACATCACGTCCTCCGGTTTCCGCGTGGTGCTGGACGCGTGCGTGCCCGACCTCGTCCGCAAGAACCTCGCCGCCGACGTGGACCAGTTCCTCGCCGATCACGGACTGGCGCGCGAGGACATCACCGCCTGGGTGTGCCATCCCGGCGGGCCGAAGGTGCTGCAGGCGGTGGAGGAGTCGCTGGACCTGCCCGACGGGGCCCTCGACATGACGTGGCGTTCGCTCGAATCGGTGGGCAACCTCTCGTCCTCCTCCGTCCTGCACGTCCTGCGTGACACATTGTCCGAACGGCCACCGCCGGCCGGCAGCGCCGGACTGCTCCTCGCGATGGGCCCGGGCTTCTGCGCCGAACTCGTCCTGCTGCGCTGGTGAGAGCCCCGGGTCCGCGGGGGGAACGGACGAAGGAGATCGGGGAGCGACTGTGATCTGGTACACCGTGCTGGTCCTTGCCGTGGGCGCGGAGCGCCTCGCCGAACTGGCCGTCGCCAAGAGGAACACGCGCTGGAGCCTTGAGCGCGGCGCCGTCGAGCACGGCCGGGGCCACTACCCGCCGATGGTCGTGCTGCACACGGGCCTGCTGCTCGGCTGCCTCGCCGAAGTATGGTTCGGGCCACGGCCGTTCGTTGCCGCCCTCGGCTGGCCGATGCTTGCCGTCGCTGTGCTCGCGCAGGGGCTGCGCTGGTGGTGCATCACCACACTCGGGCCGCGCTGGAACACCAAGGTGCTCGTCGTACCGGGCCTGCCGCTGGTCGCCGGGGGGCCCTACCGGCTGCGGTGGCTGCGCCACCCCAACTACGTCGCGGTGGTGGCGGAGGGCGTCGCGCTGCCGCTCGTGCACACCGCGTGGCTGACCGCCCTGGTGTTCACCGTGCTCAACGCCTGGCTGCTGACGGTGCGGATACGGTGCGAGAACAAGGCCCTCACCCTCGCGGGCGCGCCGGCGTGATCGACGTGCTGGTCGCCGGCGGCGGGCCGGCCGGCCTCGCCGCGGCGCTGCACGCCACCGCCGCGGGCTTCGAGACAGTGGTGCTCGAACCCCGCACGGGCCCCGTCGACAAGGCGTGCGGCGAGGGCGTGATGCCCAGCGGCGTCGGGGCGCTGGCCGCGCTCGGTGTCGGCCCCACGCCGGGCCGGCCGCTGCGCGGCATTCGCTACCTGCGCGAACACCACCACGCCGAGGCGCTGTTCGACCCCGGGCCGGGCCGGGGCATCCGCCGCACGGACCTGCACGCGGCACTGCTGCGGCGGGCCGCGGCTGCGGGCATCGAACCGGTCGTCGGCCGGGTGACGGACGTCGAGCAGGACCCGGAGGGGGTGACGGCGGGCGGATTCCGCGCCCGCTGGCTGATCGCGGCGGACGGCCTGCACTCCCCGGTGCGCCGCGCCCTGGGCCTCGACCTGCCCCCCGGCCCGCGCACCGCGCGCCGCTTCGGGCAGCGCCGCCACTACCGCACGGCCCCCTGGTCGGACTTCGTGGAGGTGTACTGGTCGCCGGCGGGCGAGGCGTACGTCACCCCGGTCGCGGACGACCTGGTGGGGGTGGCCGTTCTCAGCTCGCGCCGGCAGGGCTACGACGACCACCTGGCGGGCTTCCCCGCGCTGCGCGCCCGACTCGGCGGCGAACCCGCGACGGCGGTGCGCGGCGCGGGCCCCCTGCGGCAGGGTGCCCGTACCCGTGTCGCGGGCCGGGTGCTGCTGGTGGGCGACGCGGCGGGTTACGTGGACGCGCTGACCGGCGAGGGCATCGCCCTCGGCCTCGCGTCGGCGCGCGCGGCCGTCGCATGCCTGGCCGCCGGACGGCCGGAGGCGTACGAGCGGCACTGGCGTGCCCTGACGCGCCGCCACCGGCTCCTTACCACGGCGCTGGTCGGGGTGGCGGGCAGCCCGGCGGCGGCCCGCCTGCTGGTGCCCACGGCCGCGGCGCTGCCCGGCGTGTTCACCGCGGCGGTACGGGCACTGCAGTAGCCCGTGGCCGGCCCGCGCACCGACCGGCAGCGGGTCAGCCCTCCTGCTCCGGGTCGAGGTGCTGGACCGTCGTCGCCGCCAGGTTCTGCGGCAGCACGTTCGCCACGTAGTCCTTCACCGTGGCCTCAAGACCGACGTCGTGCCCCGCCTCTTCGGAGAGGTACCAGCGGTGTTCCACCACCTCGTGGTAGATCTGCGCGATGTCGCTCTCGCCGCGCAGCGTGGGCGGTACGGCCCGGACCGTCGGCCGGAACACGTCCCGTACCCAGCGGTGCGCGAGGACCTCGGGACGGGCGCCGAGCGGGTCGCCCGGCGCGTAGTCGTCCTGCGTGGCCATCCACGACTCCAGGTCGCCGAGCAGCCGGCGTGCCTGGTTCTCCTCCGCGTCGAGCCCCGTCAGCCGCAGCAACTGGCGCTGGTGGTGGCCCGCGTCGACCACCTTCGGCAGGAAGCGGACGGTGTCACCCTGGGGTGAGCTCTCGATCCGCATCTCGGCCACGTCGAAGCCGAGGTCGTTGAGCCTGCGCACCCGCCGGTCGATGTAGTGGCGCTTGTCGAGGGGGTAGACGGACTCGCGGGTCAGCTCGTGCCACAGCTCCTCGTAGCGCTCCACGATCGCCGCGCCGAACGGCACCGGGTCGATGGACGGGTGCAGCGCCCCGGACGCCTCCAGGTCCATCAGCTCCCCGGCGATGTTCATCCGCGCCAGCTCGATGTCGTACTCCCGCTGCCCCTGGCTGAGGGCGGGGTGCATTTCACCGGTCTCCGCGTCCACCAGGTACGCGGCGAACGCGCCCGCGTCGCGGCGGAACAGCGCGTTCGACAGCGAGCAGTCCCCCCAGGCGAACCCCGCCAGATGCAGGCGTACGAGCAGCACGGCGAGCGCGTCCATCAGCCGCTTCACGGTGCTCGGCCGCATCGTCGACTCGAACATCGAGCGGTAGGGGAGGGAGCCCTTGAGATGGCGGGTGACGAGGGCAGACTCGATCTCCTCGCCGTCCGCCGCGACCCGGCCCGTGACGACGGCGAGGGCCTCGACGGCCGGGATGCCCAGCCGGTGCAGACCGCGCAGCAGCTCGAACTCCCGCACGGCGGCGCGTTCGGTGATCTCCTTGACCGCCACCACCTCGGGGCCTGCCGAGGCGAACCGCACGACGTGCCGCGAGATGCCGCGGGGCAGTGGCACCAGGCACGCCTCGGGCCACTCCTCAAGCACGGTCTCCCAGGGCAGGTCGAGCAGTTGGGCCGGATGCTCCGGATTGGTCGCGCTGATCTGCAGCGCCATGGCGCCTCCCGCGGTCGGCTGGGCAGGGTCGGGTGGGTCCGGGGACGCCGCTGTCCCGCCCCCAGTGTGCCGGGTGGGCGCGGCACGCCGGCGACCGCGGGCCCCGTACGGCCCGCCCGCGCCTCAGCGGCTCAGCAGCAGTTCCGTGTTGCGGTCGTCCGCCGAGCCGTACGCGGTGGTGCTCGCGCCCGGCGCGTTGTGTGCGAACTCGCGGTACATGGAGGCGAGTCCGGTCTGCGACAGGTCCTGCATGTCGGTACGCGCGGGAGCGCCCGACTCGATCAGGGTGGTGAACAGGGACAGGGTGCCGTCGCCGTTGTCCGCGATCTCGATGACACGCGCGAGTTGCGGACGGTCCACGTGCGAGGCGGTGGAGATCTCCCAGAAGCTGCCGTGCGGCAGGATCCGGTTGCGGTGGCTGTGCCCGTTGACCCACGCGCGGACGTTATGGTGCCGGCGCAGCAGCGCGACCATCTCGTCGCCGGTGTGCCGTGCCTCGTGCGGCTTCGCCGGGTCGGGATGGGTGTTCGTCATCGTCCAGCTGTTGTGGTGGCTGAAGACGATCACGTGCGCGTCCTGGTGGAGGGTGAGCGTGCGCTCCAGCCAGGTCAGCTGCTCGGTGCCCACCGAGCCGAGGAAGTGGCCGCCCCGGTCGGTGGTGTCCACGCTGACGCCGATGACGTTCTCGCCCATGGGGAAGGTGTAGTACTGCGTGTTCGCCGCGAGGTTGTCGGCCGTGTAGCCGTGGCCGTGCGGCCCGGGGCCGGTGCGGGACGGGTCCAGGTGCGCGGCGAGGTAGTCGCGCGGGGTGAACGGCGCCCTGCGCTCGTCCGGGGTGACCGCCCGCATGTGGCGCCGCTCGCGCCGGAGCAGGGCCACGAGTTCGTCGCCCGAGGGGTGGCTGCCCGCGGTGAGGATCTTTCGCAGCGGCTCGGCCTCGCTCTCGGTCACGGCGTACAACTTGCGCCCGCCCACGGCGAATTCGGCGAGGTACCCGGACCTGTCGGCCATGGCGCCGCTCGCGAGGGCGTCGTGGTTGCCGACCGTCGAGTACCAGGGGATGCGCAGACCGGGGCTGGTGACGGGACGGATCACCGCGTCGAGGTAGCCGGCGAGACGGGGGAAGCCGAGGCGTGTGTCGACGTCGCGGACCGTGGACCCGGGCTGCCAGTACAGCTTCTCGCCGGAGTTCTGCGTTCCCTCGTAGTGCCGCGGGTCACCGGTGTTGGGAGTGATCCGTCCGCCGCTCATCACGGTGAGGTACCAGTCGAGCTCGGCACGGGAGTTGTTGTCCGTGTTGTCCCCCGTGGTCACCGCGAAGGACAGGGGCGATCCGGTGGCGGGGCCGTTCCTGATCGCGTTGATCCGCTCGACCAGCGCCACCGCGCCCGGCACCGACAGCGCCTCCTGGGGCCGCCAGCCGGTCAGGTCCGCGCCGCGCAGGTACTCGGTGCGTACGGGGTGCTGCACGTCCGCCAGATGCAGGTCGGTCAGCTGGACGAACGCGGTGAGCGTGGTGCGCCGGGAGGCGCGTGCCGCTCCCGGCGCGGCCAGTTCGCGGCGCACCACCCGGCGCCATCCGGGGCCGTCCGCGAGCCGTTGGTAGCGGGTCCGGGTCTCGACGGGTGTCGCCACCGAGTCGAGGGTGGTGCGCGCCGGCACCCTCGGCGCCCGTGCCCCGGTCGTGGTGTCCGCGGCGCTGCGGGGAGAGGGCACGGCGGGATGCGCGGGAGCGGCGGCGGGAGCGACGGCCGTCGCCTCGCCCGAGCCCCGGCCCACGCCCAGCGTGAGGCCGATTCCGGCGGAGGCGCCGACGGCCCCGGCGGCGGTGAGGAAGTGACGGCGGTCCAGGGAGGTGACTGCGGAGCGTATGCGGGACATGGTGGCCTTCCTCGGGTGAGGATGCGACGTCGGGGTGGCCCCACGGGCGACGCCCCGGGCACACTTCGATGCTTGACACCGGGTGTGGCCTGTGCGTGAACGAGGTTCCAACGTCTGGCGCCCATCACCGGACAGGGATCACCGGCGCCCGGAGCCGTCCCCGACCTCATGCCCGCGCGACCGGATCCGGTCACTCACCGTTCACCGCTCGGGGAAGGGGAGCGGACAGCCGGCGCACAGACGGCCCATGGCGGCTGCCCGCCCCGCGGCCCCGACGGGCGTCCCCGGGGCCCCGGGCCCGCCGCCCCGGGGGGAGCCCCTTGCGAGGCTGCGCGGGCCGGTGTCGCGGCGATCCGCCGGGCACAGCGGGGGGCCTGGCGCCTCCGGGCCCGCGCGGCCGGGACACCCGACGGGAAGAATCTTGGAAGCGGCGTGCATGAGGCCCCCGCGCCCGGGGCACACGCATTCTCGACCCGAGCCCGCGGCCTCTCCCCCCTTGGCCGCCGGAGCTCGTCGGCCCCACCGGTCCGTCCCCCCGGCCGGTGGGGCCGCCCCTTTTCCGGCGCGGCCCGCCACCTTCCGGCGCGGCCCGCTATTTCTCCGGGGCGGTCCGCTGCCGCGAAGCCGTCACCGTGTGCCCGCCACGAACTCCCGCGCCAGCCGGTCGCCCATCCGCACGGCGGCCGCGTGGCTCTCCAGCGGCTCCACCTTCGTGTTCCTGAACAGGATGTACGTCACGTCCTTCGGCGTGCCCCCGCCCGCCGGGTCCGGCGTGATGCCGAGCGCGTGCGCCGTCGCGTACGACGCCTCGCCGATCAGCCCGGCCGGACCGGTGTCGCCGACGATCGCGTACTGCACCTGCCCGTCGTGCACGACGGCGGCGAGCCCGCCGCCGCGGATGCCCGAGGCCCGGTAGTCCCATGTGCCGCTCGGGTCGGGCACCACGACGTAGGGCAGTTCCTCCGCGTCGAGCGGCTGCCCGTCCGACTGCGGGAACGCCGTCATGTTCTGGAACTCGGAGTCCGTGTCCTCGTTGCAGTGGGCGGTGGCCCGGCCGTCGCAGTCGATGTCCAGGTCGGCCTTCCAGAACACGGCGCCCTTCGTGCCGCACACCGGCACGGCCGGCTCGTCGTCCTCGTCGTCCATCCGGAACATGCCGTTGGACTCCGGCTCGCAGCGAGCGGCCCGGGCGAGCAGTTGCGCCGCGGTCACCGAACCCTCCTGGAGGAAGGCGGTGGGCGGCCCGGCCGCGCCGGTGAGCGCGTCCGGCAAGGCGCCTCGCAGGGCGCTCGTCCGTTCGGCCGGCGCCGAGGAGGACAGGGACAGGTGGGGGAGTACGGACGCGGCGGCCAAGAACGTGCCGGCCGCGGCGACGACATGCGTGCGGTAACGCACCGAAGGGGGCCTTTCGTCATGACGGGGAGCGGAGAACGGAGAGCGGAGAACGAGCACGGGCGGCGGCGCCTGCCGTCCCGGCCCCGGCGGCGAGGCGAGGGCTGTGGCGAGGCGAGGGCGGCGGCCCGGGCCGGTCGGCCCGGCGCTGCGGCACCGGAGAACGGGTCAGCCGGCGTCGGATATGTGCAGGCCGAGCCGGTCGAGGAAGATCCGCTGTCCCGCGACCAGCCGTTTCTCGGCCTCCTCGGCGGACACCCAGGCCACCCGGTCGAGCTCGGGGAAATCGCGCTGGATGCCGGAGCCGCGCGGCCACTCCATGCGGAACGTGCCGAAGACGGCGTCGGCCGGGTCCAGCTCCCCCTCGACGGCCCAGGCCGTGACCGTCTTGCCGCCGCGCTGCCGGTGCTCGCCCAGGGGGATCCAGGGGCCCTCGGGCGGCGTCAGCCCCAGCTCCTCGCTGAACTCGCGGCGCGCCGCGTCCTTCGGCCGCTCGTCGTCCTCGTACTCGCCCTTCGGCATCGACCAGGCCGCGGCCTCGCGGCGCGCCCAGAAGGGGCCGCCCATGTGGCCGATGAGTACCTCCGTACCGTCGCCCGTGCGCCGGTACACCAGGAGTCCCGCGCTTCGCTTGCCCGACATGCCGTCAAGTCTGCTGCGGCCCGCGGCGCACCGCTCGAACTGATGCGCCATCCGGGCGCGGTGGCGGGCCGGCCGGGGACGGGGAGGGCGGGATCCGGGCCGCGGCCCGGCGCCGCGGCCCCGGGCAGGGGGCAGGGCCCGGCCGGTGGGGGGTGCGGGGGGAGCCTGGCCGGGCCCTGCGGGAGTGGTGGCACGGTGCCGGCGTCACGTCCGCGCGGGGCACGGGCGCGACGCCGGTGGTGGCGCCGGCCGCCGGCCCAGGACCGGCGGCCGGCGCGTCGTCACGGGTAGGAGACCACGTTGGAGGGAACGGTGCTGGTGCCCGAGGTGGCGGTGCCGGTGCTGTTGATGGCGTGCTTGTACTGGCCCATCCCGCCGAGCGAGACCACCAGCACGTCGTGGAACTTCACGCCCGACTTCTGCGGGACCTCGAAGCCGTGGTCCACCTGGATGCTCGGGGCCGCGGTGAAGTTGCAGTAGCTGCCGACCCCCCACGCCTCGTGCGTGTTGACCGCGGCGTCCACCTTGTAGGCGGCGTAGCCGGCCGTCGAACCGTTCTGGATGGCGGCCTGGTTGGGGGCGTCGTAGGCCAGTTCGTTCTGGAAGAAGATGGTGCGGCCGCCCTCGCCGCTCCACTCCACGCAGTACTTGTTGAAGTGCTCGACGAACAGGCCGGTGGCGAGCACGTTGGCACCGTTGACCTTGAGCCCGTAGTCGGCCCTGTTGGTCTCCCAGCCGACGCCCGCGCCGTGGTCCGCGCGCCAGATCCAGGTGTGGTCGATGATGGTGTTCGCGCTGTTGATCTCCATGCTGGTGGTGGCCTTGCCCGCGCCCGCGCCGCCGATCCGGACGAACACGTCCTGCACCGTTGTCGGGTTCGAGGCGTGGCTCGCGGACGCGCCCGCGGGCCCGACCCGCAGCAGGTACGGCGAGTTGGTGGTGCCGGCGTCGAGCAGGAAGCCCGCCAGCTTGATGCCGTCGACGTCGGCGGTCTGCATGGCCGTCACGCCGTTGTCCGGGATGATCGTCGGGTAGCCGATGCCGAGCACCACGGTGTTCGCACGGGTGATGTTGATCGTCTGGTCCACGTGGTAAATGCCCGGCGTGAACAGCAGGTTCAGGCCCTGCGAGAGGGCCTGGTTGATGGTCGCGGCGGTGGCTCCGGCCTTCACCACGTAGAACTGCGAGAGCGGGATGGACGTGCCGGGGGTGGAGCCGTTCGCCCAGGACACACCGCGGGCGTTCGTCCGCAGCGACGGCACGAAGACCGCGTAGTCACTGCCGTTGAGGTAGAGGTACGGCTTCTCCCGGGAGACGGGCGTCGTGTCGAGCGTGGTGTACACGGGGTTGGGGAAGCTCTGCCCGGGCGCGCCGGTCACGCCCGAGAACACCATGTTCCAGACGCCGTTGCCCCAGCCGCCGATCTGGCTGTCCCGGGTGTACCACTGCTGTTGCGAGTACGGCGAGATGGTGCCGTCGACTTTGCTGTCGGCGATGTAGCCGCCACTCGCCCAACCGTAGCCGTTGGGGGCGAGGTTGAGCCCGCCCTTGATGTGCATGCGGCGGAACGGGGCGGCCTGGGCGACCGCCCACCGGTCCGTGCCGCTGACCGGTGTCAGCGCCATGTTCTCGGCCGAACGCCAGAAGTTCTGCGTGGCGTTGCCGTTGAACCAGCCGGCGTCCACGGTCACGTCGCCGTTGATCTGCACGTCGTCGGGGTTGCGGCCGAGACCGGCGATCGAGGTGTAGAAGCCGATCTGCGCGTTGAGGCCGTTGTACGTACCGGGCTTGAACAGCAGCGCGTACCGGCCCGTGCCGAACTGCGCGGACTCCTGCTGGTGGAAGATCGTGTCCAGGGTTCCCTGGATGTTGGCGGTCGAGGGGTCGAAGACGATGACGTTGGGCCCGAGGTCGCCGCCGCCGGAGACGGCGGGCGACGCCGCTCTCGCCGGCCGGCCGGCGGCCCGGGGTGCGGCACCCGCCGTGGCGGCGGGCAGGAACGCGGAACCGAGGACGGCACCGGCGGCGGCAGCGGTGAACGCGCGGCGGCTGAGCCGGGAGGACCCGTTCTCGCGGGAAGGGTCCTGAGGAGGTTGCTGCATGGGGGGATGGACCTCCTGGGCAGAGGGAGACATGGGGGCGGGGCACCCGGAGAGCGTGAGAGCGCTCTCTGGGTAGGTGCGATGGTTCTCCGGTGTTACGTACGCGTCAAGACTTGTGCGCGAACGAGCGGTTCCCGGGACCAGATTCGTCAACAAGTAACGGCGAAAAACGGGTGGTTGGCCCTGCATGGCGGGCCTTGGGGCAGATGCCCGTTCGGCTTGTGACGGCAGGTTCGCGGCCCCCGAACCTGATTGACGCGGCTCCTGGCGGGAACCAGGAGGACCGAGGCCTGAAACCGCCCACGCAAAGTGGAGAGGAGTGGTCCGGATGCACGCGAGCGGGCACACCCACCGGGGTGCCGCACGTGTCACCTATACCTTGCCCAGTTCGGACACGTCACCGGGCTGGGCGCGCTACCTCACCGACGCCTACCTGACCCGTGACCGTGCGGGGAACATCGATCGCGAGCAGATCGAGGACGCCCGGATCGTCGTGTCCGAACTGGTCACCAACGCCACCCGCCACGGCAGCGGCAGCTGCCTCCTGCGCCTCACGGTGCGGCGGGGCTGCGTCACGGTGGAGGTCCACGACGACAACCCGGCCCGGCCCGTGCTCAGGGAGCTCCGGGCGGACGACCCGGTGCTCACCGCCGAATCGCCCGAGGCGCTCCCGGAGAGGGGCCGTGGCATCGCCATGGTGCGCGGGCTCTCCCACCGCTTCTCCGTCTGCGGGTCGCCCGAGGACGGCAAGACCGTACAGGCGGTCCTGAGCGGCTGACCCCGGCGGCTCCCACGGACGCGACGGGGGTACGGCAGCGCGGTCGCTGTCCGCCGAGCCACGGACAGGCCGGGAGCGGGACCCGGCCGTCCGCGATTCCGCTTCCCGTACCGGCGCTCAATTGGCCGATCACGGGATCGGACCACCCGCCGGATCCCCGGATCGCGCCGTCGGACCGCATCACCGGACCCCGGATCGCGCCGTCGGACCGCATTACCGGACCCCGGATCGCGCCGTCGGACCGCATCACCGGACCCCGGATCGCGCCGTCGGTCCGCATCACCGGACCCCGGATCGCGCCGTCGGACCGACCGCGGATCGCACCGTCGGACGGACGGACGAAGGGCCCGTCCGCTCCCGGCCCCGCCCCCGGCCCGCCTCCTGCCTCCCGCCTTCCTCCGGGTTCGCGGGTTGGCGGGTTCGGGACGATCCCCGCGCGTAGGCACCGGTCGGGGCCCTTCGCCCGGCGGCGGCCCCGGCCCGGACCGGAGCAGGCTCCCGCGCGCCGGCCTGTCACATGGCGTCGGCGACCGTGTCGAAGAAGCGCGCGTGCGCGTGGTGGCTCGCAGGCGGCTCCGGATTCCAGGGCAGGACCTGCGCCCGCTCCACGATCTCCCGCCAGCCCGCGCTCCCGGCCAGTTGCCCGGCCGGCGCGGCGTTCGCCCGCACGTCCGCGAGGACGATGTCGGGACGTAGCCCGGCGGCCTCGGCCCACTCGACGGTGCGCCAGTTCCCGCCCCCGTCGCCCTCCGGGTCGGCCAGGGAGACGCCGAGTTCGCTCAGGGCCCGCAGATCGGGCCACGCGGCCGGACGCGCCAGGTACGCCGTGTCCGCTCCCGCCGCCGACAGGGCAAGGACGCGCGGCCGTACCGTACGCGCCGCCAGCGTCCGCAACCGCTCCTGCGCGCGGGCGAGTTCCGCCTCGCCCGGCGCGCTCGCGCCGGACGGGGCGCCGAGCGAACGGGCAAGCTCGGTGAACCGGTCCCGCACCCCGGCCAGCGAACGGGACGTGCCCACGTCGAGCACGACGAGCGGCACCTGCTCGCCGAGGTGCTTCGCCGCGTCCGGGTCCAGGCCGTAGACCTGGTCGCCGCCGTAGGTCACCGCCACGACCAGGTCCGGCGCGGCCGCCACCAGCGCGTCGACGTCGACGCCACTGCCCGATCCGAAGGACCGTATCTCCGTCAGGGGCAGGCCGCCCGCCTTGGCCGGGTCCTGCCGCTCCCCGTCGTGGTGCGAGCCGAAGATGCCCGCGGGGTGCAGCCCGTGGTCCCACAGCGTCGCCCCGGCCTGGATGTATGCGACGAGCCGCGCGGGGCGGCTCGGTGCGGTGACCCGAAGGCCGCGATCGTCTGTGAAGTCCCAGGTGTGCTGCGCATCCATGGTCGAACCCGCCTCGATCCCGTCGATTCCCGTCCGTGCACGGCGCGTCGGACGCCTGGAGACTCCCTGCCCAGCCGGGAGCGCACGGATACCACCGGGATCGTGGGAAGGGCCACATAGCGCCACGGGAAGCGCACACGCGGTCAACGGGGCTCCCGCTACGGCCGGATGCGCCCGCGCCGAAGGCATCGACGTCGCACGGTGCCGCGCATGCCCGGCGGCGCTCCCGCCGCGCCCCGCATCGGGCGCACCCCGGCCACCGCATGGCCCCCGCGGCGGCCCGCACCCGGCGGCCGGGCGTCAGAGCGCGGGGGCGCGGCCCGCCGGCTCCAGGCGTACGACCAGCGACTTGGAGACGGGTGTGTTGCTGACCTCGGCGACCGCGTCGAGCGGGACCAGCGCGTTGGCCTCGGGGAAGTACGCGGCCGCGCAACCGCGGGCCGTCGGATAGGAGACCACGCGGTAGTCGAGGACGGCCCGGTCCACGCCGTCGGCGTATTCGCTGTGCACGTCCACGAGTTGACCGTCCGCGAAACCCAGCTCGGCGAGGTCCGCCGGGTTGACGAAGATCACCTGGCGACCGTGACGCACGCCCCGGTAACGGTCGTTGAGGCTGTAGATCGTCGTGTTGAACTGGTCGTGCGCGCGGACCGTCTGGAGGATCAGCCGCCCGACGGGACGCTCGACGTGTTCCAGCTGGTTGACGGTGAGCTGGGCCTTGCCGCTCGGCGTCGGGAACGTACGGGTGTCGCGCGGTCCGTGCGGCAGCACGAAGCCGCCGGGTACGCGCGTCTTCTCGTTGTACGCGTCGCAGCCGGGCACGACGTTCGCGATGTGGTCCCGGATCCGGTCGTAGTCGGACTCGAAGCCGGCCCAGTCGACGGGCACACTGTCGCCGAGCACCGCACGGGCGAGCCGGCAGATGATCGCCGTCTCGGAGAGCAGGCGCGGCGAGACCGGTTCGACCTTGCCCCACGAGGGGTGGACCGCGCACACGGTGTCCTCGACCGTGACGTACTGCTCGCCCGAGGTCTGCCGGTCGATCTCCGTACGGCCCATCGTCGGCAGGATCAGCGCCTCCCGGCCCACGACCGTGTGCGAGCGGTTGAGCTTCGTCGAGACCTGCACCGTCATGTCCAGCATCCGCATCGCCCGCTCGACGGCGGCCGTGTCCGACACGGCCCCCACGACGTTGCCGCCCAGCGAGACCCACATCCGCAACGTGCCCGCAAGCGCCGCCCGGATCGCCTTCACGGAGTCGAGGCCGTGCGCGCGCGGCGGGTCGAAGTGGAACTCGCGCTGGAGCGCGTCGAGGAACGGCTCGTCCATCTGCTCCCAGATGCCCATGGTCCGGTCGCCCTGCACGTTGCTGTGCCCGCGGATCGGCGAGGCGCCGGCGCCCGGCTTGCCGATGTTGCCGCGCAGCAGCAGGAGGTTGATGATCTCCTTGATCGTGTCGACGGCCTTCTTGTGCTGGGTGAGCCCCATCGCCCAGGTGACGATGGTCCGGTCCGAGGCGATGTACGCGTCCGCCAGGTCGTCGATCTGCTCGCCCGTGAGGCCCGTCGAGGCGAGTACGGCCGCCTCGTCGAGACCGTCCAGGTGCGCGCGGAACGCGTCGAGCCCCTCGCAGTGGCGCTGAAGGAAGGAATGGTCGAGGACGGTGCCCGGCGCACGGTCCTCGGCTGCCAGCACCCGCTTCGAGACGGCCTGCAGAAGCGCCATGTCGCCGGAGAGCCTGATCTGGAGGAACTCGTCCGCGATGACGGTGCCCCGGCCGGCCAGACCGCGCGCCGTCTGCGGGTTCTTGTAACGCGAGAAGGCGGCCTCCGGCAGCGGGTTGACGGCGACGATCCTCGCGCCGGCCCGCTTCGCGTCCTCCAGCGCCGTCAGCATCCTCGGATGGTTCGTGCCCGGGTTCTGCCCCATGACGATGATGAGGTCGGCCTTCTCGAAGTCGTCGTACTCGATGGTCGACTTGCCCACGCCGATCGACTCGCCGAGCGCGGCGCCCGTCGACTCGTGGCACATGTTCGAGCAGTCGGGCAGGTTGTTCGTACCGAAGGCACGGGCGAACAACTGGTAGACGAAAGCCGCCTCGTTCGAGGCGCGCCCGCTCGTGTAGAAGGCGGCCTCGTCCGGGGAGTCCAGGCCGGTGAGCCGCTCCGCGATCAGGGAGAACGCCCGTACCCAGCTGACCGGTTCGTAGTGATCGCCGTCGGCGGGTTTGTAGACGGGCTCGACCAGGCGGCCCTGCTGGCCCAGCCAGTACTCGGAGCGTGTGCTGAGGTCGGTCAGCGAATGCGCGGACCAGAACGAGGCAGGGACCGTCAGGGGAGTGGCCTCCCAGGTGACGGCCCGCGCGCCGTTCTCGCAGAACTCGGCCGTCTTGCGGTGCGTGGGATCGGGCCACGCGCAGCTCATGCAGTCGAAGCCGTCCCGCTGGTTCATGGCGGTGAGCAGCTTCGCGCTGCGGGACACCCCCATACGGCGCAGCGCGGGACCCATGGAGTGCATGATCGCGGGCAGTCCCACGGCGTAGTCGTGCGGACGCGACACCTCCACACGCTCCTCGCGCCGACTGGCTCCCCTGTCCGCCATCGCCATGACCTGCCGCTTTCTCTCGCCCGGGTGCCTACCAGGTGCGTGTACCCGCCTCTCACCGTGGAATTCTGGGGGCCGGGCCGCAACGTGGGGAGGAAGAATCCCCCGGAGATCGGTGGGGTCCGGGGGCCCGCGGTTCATCGGTTCCTGTGATGTCCCGGATGCGCGATTGCACGGGTCTCGATTGCACAGGTCGCGGTTGCATGGGTTCGTGGCGCACGGTGAGCGCATCGGGCCGCGAGGACGCGGGTGTGCTGGGGACGCAGGTGAGCGTGGGGGGCGCGCCGGACGTACCAGGGCCCCGTACGCGACTGTCGCATCGCGGACGGGGCCCAGGTGTGCAGGGGTCGGCCGACGTGCTCCATCCGGCCGGCGGGTGCCCGGCGGCCCGTGGACGCGGGTACACGGGCCCGCGGGCCGTGCGCGGCCGACACCCACGCCGCCGCAGGGTGCCGCAGCGGCGTGGTGCCCGGGCGCTCTACTCCTTGCGGTAGTCGTACGCCTCGGTCGCCGCCGCCACCACCGCGTCGAGATCGGCGCCCGCCGACGCGGTCACCACCGCGGCGAGCGCGCCCTCCACGAACGGCGCGTCCACCAGCCGTGAGTTCTCCGGCAGCTCGTCGCCGTCCGCCAGCAGCGTCTTCACCGTCAGGACCGCGCTGCCCAGGTCCACCAGCAGGGCCACCCCCGCACCGCTGTCCACCTGCGCCGCGGCGGCGCTGATCAGGTCGGCGCTGGTACCGAGGCCACCGTCCGGGGTCCCGCCCGCCGCCGCGACCGGCGCCGTGCTGCCGCCGCCCGCGAGGCCCTTCGCCAGTTCGGCGACGGCGGACGCGACAGCGGCGCTGTGCGAGACGAGCACGATCCCCACGAGGGGCGCCGGGCTCCCGGCGTCCGCCGCGCTCACTGTCCGCCCTCCGTCGAGGCGCCCGGCCCGACCGTCTCGGCGAGGGTCGCGACCAGCAGCGCGGCCGAGGTGGCCCCCGGATCCTGATGACCGATGCTGCGCGGGCCGAGGTAGCTGGCCCTGCCCTTACGCGCCTGGAGGGGCGTCGTCGACTCCGCGCCCTGCTCGGCCGCCTGCGCGGCCCCCGTGTATGAGCGGGCCAGGGCCAGGGCCGCCGGCTCCAGCGCGTCCAGCATCGTCTTGTCGCCCGCCTTCGCGCCGCCCAGCTGCGCCACCGCCGCGACGGCCTGCCCGAGCGCGTCGGCCAGCTGCCGCCTGTCGACCTCCGCCGCGTCGCCCAGGCCCTTGCCCATACGCCGCAGCAGCGTGCCGTACAGGGGTCCGGACGCCCCGCCGACCGTCGAGATCAGCTGCCGCCCCGCGAGGGTCAGCACGGCCCCCGGCGTGGCGGGTGCCTCCTTCGCCAGAACCTCCGCGACCGCGCGGAAACCGCGCTGGAGGTTGCTGCCGTGGTCGGCGTCACCGATCGCCGCGTCGAGATCCGTCAGGTGCGCGGCCTCGCGTTCCACGGCCGCCGCACACGCGGTGAGCCACCTGATGAAGAAGGCCGCGTCGAGGCCCGGCCCGGACTGTTGCTCTGCCACGTCATCTCCTCGCGCCCGTAATGCCTGCTGCCCGCACCGCGCGTGCGGACGAAGCCCTGCGAGCCGTACGGCTCCGTGGCATGTCAGCGGCCCCAGCGCAGGGCGGGTGTCTCCACCGGTGCGTCCCACAGTCGCAGCAGGTCCTCGTCCACCTCGCAGAGGGAGACCGAGCAGCCCGCCATGTCCAGGGACGTCACATAGTTGCCGACGAGCGTACGGGCCACGGATATCCCACGCTCACCCAGCACCCGCTGTACCTCGGCATTGAACCCGTACAGCTCCAGGAGGGGCGTGGCGCCCATGCCGTTGACCAGGGCGATCACCGGCCTGCGGGGCTGGAGGTCGTCGAGCACCGCGCCCACCGCGAAGTCCGCGATCTCGCGGGAGGTCATCATGGCGCGCCGTTCACGACCGGGCTCGCCATGGATGCCGATGCCCAGCTCCAGCTCGCCCTCCGGCAGGTCGAACGTCGGGCTGCCCTTGGCGGGCGTGCTGACGGCGGTCAGCGCCACGCCGAAGCTGCGCGAGGCCTCGTTGACCTGGCGGCCTATCGCCTCGACCCGCTCCAGCGGCAGGCCCTCCTCGGCGGCGGCGCCCGCGATCTTCTCGACGAACAGGGTGGCGCCCGTACCTCGCCGGCCCGCGGTGAAGAGACTGTCGGTCACGGCGACGTCGTCGTTCACGAGGACTTTCCCGACCTGGACGCCCTCGTCCTCGGCCAGCTCGGCGGCCATGTCGAAATTGAGCACGTCGCCCGTGTAGTTCTTCACGATGAACAGCACACCGGAACCGCTGTCCACGGCGGTTGCCGCGCGCACCATCTGATCGGGTACGGGGCTGGTGAACACCTCACCGGGACACGCGGCGGAGAGCATGCCCGGCCCGACGAACCCGCCGTGCAGTGGCTCGTGCCCGGATCCGCCGCCGGACACCAGCCCGACCTTTCCGGCCACGGGCGCGTCCCGCCGTACGACGACGCGGTTCTCGACATCCACGGAGAGGGACGGGTGGGCGGCGGCCATACCGCGCAAGGCGTCCGCGACCACGGTCTCCGGCACGTTGATGAGCATCTTCACGGGTACCTCCTATGTTGCGTAGCAGCAGGGTCAGCGACCTGTGTTTGTGCTGGTCAGAGCTAAGCGGGGTGGTTCGCGATCGTGGCGCTCCAGGGCGGTCGCGAGCGGGTTGAGGCGGTGCTGATGCTGACGGGACGCTGACATCACTGACGGGGCGTCAGGCCTCCGCGACGACTCGGCTGGAGCCGCTGGGAGCCCTACGGAGCCAGTATCGGCCTCGTAGGGGTGAAGGTCACCTGGGAGGACAACCGCAGTGTTCGGGCGGGGGAGGCGGCGTTTTCGCTGGACAGCTGTCTCATGATTCCCGGACCGGAAGCAGAACATGCGTGCGTTGCGCCGACATGGCGGCGTCAACACCGCCGCCCGAGCAAGGTCATTAGCCATCATGTGCTTCACCGCCGCGATGATCCGCTCAGGCCGTGGAAAGCAATCAGGTCCACGGCGTTGAGTTCTGCCGCTATACGGTCCTTCATGGTGCTCTTTCGCACTTTACCCCAGCTCAGAAGCAAGAACAGCTTGAGTGCCGACGTCGGGACCGCCGTAAGGGAAACGCCGCTCAGTGGAGATCCTCCCGGTGGACGCGATGGCCCGATCGTCCTGGTGACGCAGCGGCGTCACAGGTGGCTCTCCGTGTCCACCGATGTCCCGCGGGCCCGGCCGGAACGACTCTCGTGCGCCCGCTTCGGCGGCCGGCCCCGCGGGCCGATGACGCTGTTGCCGGTTGCTTCGGTTCGGCATTCCGCTGCCCGATCCACGCGCCAACCGCCCCACGTGCCCTGGTCGTTTCGCGGACGGCCGGTTCGCGTGTCTGCGTGCCGCCGTACCGCAACGGTCCGGCTCGGTCCCCCCGTGTTCACCCTCCCAACGCGGCCAGGGACGATGCGGTGAGCACACCGAGACGGCGGTGGATGCCTGCCGCGGCAAGACGGGAGGTGACGCGAACGTGGCGAGGCCGGGCAGGTTCGTCATGCGCGGTGCCCGCTGAGCAGCGCGGTCGGGCGGAAGCCCTGATGCGGCGGGCCTTCAGGCTCGCTTGACGCTCGGAGCCGTCAGGTGTGTTGAGGTGCGATCCGGGTGCGGCCAGCCCTGGACGGGAGCATGGTTCAGCGTGCACTCCGCACTCCGCACTCCGCACTGCGCGGTCCGGCCGTCGCTCTGATGAAGATCGCCAACGACATGCGCTGGCTGGCCTCCGGGCCGCGTACCGGCTTCGCGGAGTTGCGGCTGCCCCCCGAACGAACCCGGCTCCTCGATCATGCCCGGGAAGGTGAACCCGGCCCAGTGCGAGGCCATCGTGATGATCGCCATTCAGGTGCTGGGCGACGGGACGGCACGCGGGATCCTGGTCCTGCGTACCGGCCGGCCCCGCTCACACACACTCTTCCGCCGATCACCGCTGCGGCTATCACCCCAAACATCCGCCGAGCCGCCGCGACTCCGGCAAGAGTCGCGGCGGCCGGATACACGCGGCCTTCGTCAGATCAACTGGACAGGCCGGGAAGAGTCAGTGACCCGGGGGTCGCCTGATCCGCCGGGCACGGCCCCCGGCGCCGCAACGACCGAGCGAGGCCTGGGAAGAAGCTCATGCCGTGCCGCGCGCTCCACTTGTCACGAAACGCGTCACCGCCTGCGCAAAGGCTTCCGGCTCCTCGATGTGGCCGAAGTGTCCGCTCTTCTCCAGGATCAGCAACTCCGAACCGGGGATGAGCCGGTGCAGTTCCTCGGCCCACCGCACCCCGCAGATGACGTCGTGGCGGCCGACGAGAACGAGGGCCGGCACGGTGAGGGACCCGAGGTCCCCACGGTCGTCGATCACCTGCGGGGACAGGGTCTCGTCGAGCCCGGAGATGTGGGTGGCCCGCAGCGAGGAGCGCAGGGGAGCGAACTCCCCCTCCCGGCCCCAGTAGTCGGCGAAGTACGCGGGGATCAAGCCTCTGGCGACGGCTGTCATCTGTGCGTCGTCGGAGATGGTGGCGATGGCTTGGAAGGCAGCCAGGACCGCCGGGAGCTCCGGATGGTCGGCGTGCTGTGCGGCGAACAGCTCGACCTGGCGCATCGCTTCGGCGCCGTGCTCGGGCCCGGTCAGCGGCGCGCTCTCGTAAAGGACGATCCCGGCGACCTGTTCGGGGTGGTGCAGGGCGTGGTACTGGGCGACGAAGCCGCCGTGCGAGTGACCCAGAAGGTGCACCGTGGAGACGCCGAGGTGCTCGATCAGCGCTTCCAGGAACCGGCTGTAGCGGGTCCGGGTGTAGCCGTGGGGGTGGGAGGGCAGGTGGCCGGAGGTGCCGGTGCCGATCGGCTCCGGGTAGACGATGGTGAGGTGCTGTTCCAGCACGGGCATGCGCAGGTACTCCCAGTCGATGCCCGGTCCGCCGGAATGAGCGACGCACACCGGTCCCGTGCCGTGGACGTGGTAGCGCTGGACGACTCCGTCGATTTCGACGGTGTGCGTTCCGGTGGCCAGGGGGCTGGTTGCCGAGGTGGTCATGGGTTCTCCGTATCCGGCAGCTGTTGATGACAGCTGCAGGACGATGGAGGGATGACAAAGTTCGCGCGGGGGAATGTGATGCCCGTCACATTGGCGTGAGTGACTGGAGGGCCTGCACCGGCCTGGGATGCACGAGACGCAGCCGGTGCGGACGGCCGGCGTCGTCCTTGGTCATGAGCCAGGCCACCGAGGGCGGGCAGTGGCCGGGATCGTCGGCGGGGTTGAGGAGGTCCATCTCCCAGAC
This sequence comes from Streptomyces sp. NBC_01497, assembly GCF_036250695.1. Classification (NCBI taxonomy): domain Bacteria; kingdom Bacillati; phylum Actinomycetota; class Actinomycetes; order Kitasatosporales; family Streptomycetaceae; genus Streptomyces; species Streptomyces sp. NBC_01497. Next base: position 7,501,661 of record NZ_CP109427.1, read on the forward strand.
GACGACGGAGCGGCCGGCCACGGCGTGGACCAGGCGCTGCCGTACGCCGGCGTCGAGATCACCGTTCATACCGTGCACGAGGACGCTCCTGCCACCCACGGGTTGCTGCCCCCTGAGCAGAGTGATCTCCGGCGACCAGCGCTCCCTCAGCAACGCGTCGAAGCGTCCGCTCTCGGCGGCGGCCAGTGTCTCGCGCGCCTCGCTGCCGCTGGCCCGGGTGCGCTGCGCGGCGTCGCCGTACGGGACGTCCGCAGTGGCGGCGAGGGCCGTCGCGAGCTTGGTGCGCCCCTGGTGGAGCCGGCTGCGGACCGTGCCGACCGGGACCCCGCAGGCGTCGGCAATCTGCTCGTAGGACGTCACGCGGGTGCTGAAGTGACGCAGTACCAGGGGCAGGCGCAGCACGGGGGACACCCCTTCCAAGGCTTCCCAGATCCAGTCCCGCATCGTGTGGTGCTCCAGCCACTGCTCCGGGCCGGCGTCCGCGGACGTCAGGTGCAGATCGTCGATCGGCCGGGTGGGAACAGAGCCGCGCACCAGGGAACGGCAGGCATTGCGCACGATCATCCGCAGCCACGCGCCCACAGCGGCCGGGTCGCGGACGTCGCCGACGCGGCGGAGTGCGGCAACCGCCGCGTCCTGGATCACGTCGTCGACGTCGGGCCCCGGCCCCAGAATGCTCAGCGCCACTGCCCGCATCCCTGCCCGGTGCCGTTCCAGCAGCAGACCCAGAGCGGCGACATCACCCGCCTGTGCGGCACGCGTGAGCACAGCGTCCTCGATGTGCGTGGCCTCACCGGCGTTCCAGTCCATGGGATGGCATTCCTCTCTCCACGTCTCCCGCCCTGCCACTGACGGTACTGCGGGCGGTTCGGTGGCGTCACGGCCGTCAGCGGGGCGCCGCACCGCGGACACCGCGGGGAAGGAGACGGCAGGCGCGCCGATGTGACCCTGCTCCTCACCGTGTCCCGCCGGTGACTGAACGTGACAGCTGGGCCCGCCGGAGGCGATCCCGGTGGCAGGGCCGGGGCCGCTCGGCAGGGCCGGTGCCGCCCCCAGGGTGGGGCCGTCGGATCTTCGCGTCGCCCGTGGCTGTCTCCTGGGACGTCGAAGCGGCCTTCGTGGACGATGACACGGTCGTTGGCGGCGCCTCCGAATGTCATCAGCACTATTTGACGGCTCGTCACTGGCTGGTCGACGTCGAGCATATGGACCTGCTGGATGGGCTCTCCTACTCCCCGGTCTCCGGGCCTGCGCGCGCGGCTGGGAGCGGCCGATGGTCCACGATCGCGAAGGACGGGACGGTGCACCTGTGGGAGTTGGGCCAAGAGAAGTGACGTCGGCCTGGTGGCACTCGCGCCGTTCGGGCGACGTCGCCTGTTGGCGCCCGGACGCGTGGGGCACGGTACGCGTGGGGCACGGTACGCGCGGGGAACGGGATACGTCCGGTGCGGCGGGATATGCGCGGTGCGGCAGGTCGGCGGACGTCGGGAGTGCCGACGTCGGGAGTGCCGACGTCGGGAGTGCCGACGTCGGGAGTGCCGACGTCGGGAGGGTCGGCGGAAAAGGGTTTGTCGCTCCAGGCCGTGGAGCGCTCCGAGGCCGGTCGGAGGAACCGGCAGATCACGATGTGCTGTTCCACCTCTCGTACAGCGCGGTGCGGCGCGTTGGTCGATGGTGCCGGCTTCGCCGCTCTCTCGGCGGTGCGGTGGCCCCGGTGACGGCTGCGACAGCTGTGACGGATGTGACGGCTGTCACGGTCTGGGACAGGAGGGGTGGGGTAACGGGATGTTGAAACAAGACGCGGCAGAGGCCTGGGGAGGTCAGTGCCGCGGCGGCCGCGAGGCCCCCGCTCCGGCGGGGCCCTCGCCGCCCGCGCCGAGTAACCGGGCCGTGGCCGGCGTGAGCACTGTGCCCGGCCGGGCACCGAGGCGAACCCCACGGGGCCGGGCGCTCGAAGGCTCCCAGGCCGACCACCTGGCGTCGCTGTGATCGCCGGCCCATGACAGGGGCCCACGGCCTCTTGTATGCAGTCAACTCGCCGGCAGCGGCAGCGGCAGCGGCACCGTCACGGTCCTCGCCGTCGACCGCCTCGCGCGGCTCCGGGTCGTCCCTCGGGCGGCGGGGCCCCGGTGAGCGTCGCTGTCCATGACGGACTCGTCTGCTCGGCGTGCGGCACGGCCAGTGAGGATTCCGCCCGTGCACCGACGGTCCGTTGCCGGGGCCGCTCCCCGAAGTCCCTTTAGGATGAGAGCCATGGCTGCCGCAGACGACGTCGACGAGGAGGATGACGGCGAGCCCGTCCTCGAAGCCTCAGGTGAGCGGCCCGGACAGCCCCCGGTCCTCCTCGATGCCGTGTCCCAGGGGTGGGTGGACGCCCTGGCGTCCCGGGGAGTGCGCTACGAGGAGGCGTGCTCCCGGTTGCACGCCGAGCTGTTGCGTATCGCGTTCAAGGAACTGCACCGGCGGCGGGGGCGGCACCGGATCTCGGGTCCCGAACTGGACGATCTCGCCCATCAGTCGGCGAACGACGCGCTCCTCGCCATCACCAGGAAGGCCGGCGGCTTCCGGGGTGAGAGCCGCTTCACCACCTGGGCCTACAAGTTCGTCGTCTTCGAGGTCTCCACCAAGATCGGCCGGCACTTCTGGCGGACCGCGGGGATGCCTCTGGAGACGGAGGACTGGGAGCGGCTGCCGGACCGGCTCGGCATGGATCCGGAGACTCAGTCGCAGGCCAGGGAACTGGCCGACGCACTGCACAGGGCCGTGGACGAGGTGCTCACCGTCCACCAGCGCCGCGTCTTCGTCGCCGTGGTCCTCCACGCGGTCCCCCTCGAAGCGCTCGTCAAGGAATGGGGGACGAACCGCAACGCCGTCTACAAGACGATGTTCGACGCGCGGCGCAAGCTGCGATCCCGTCTTGAGGCGCAGGGCTATCTCGACACCGGTGCCGGAGGGCGGGCATGAACCATATCGACGAGTCGGCGCCCGCGGCCCGGCTGAACGCCTTCCTCGCCACGGATCCACGCGACGTGGGCTGTGAGCGGGCCATGGAACTCCTGCACGTGTACGTCGACGTGGTCGCGGACGGCGGGAGCCAGGAACGCTTCGCCGGCGTCGTGGCCCACCTGCGGGCGTGCGGGCCGTGTTCGGAGGAGTTCGACGGGCTGCTCGACGCGGTGTCCGAGGGATGGGGCGGCCCGGGGGTTCCGCGAGACCGCTGAGAGCCGGGAGCCCCGGGGGAGCCGGAAGCCCTCGGGGGCCCGGGCGCGGCCTGGACCGTCGGTTCCGCGGGCCCCGCGGGTGAGCGGCTGCGACGTCATGGCCTCGCACACCCCGTCGGTGACGGCGAACCGATCGCCCGCGCGGCTCCCCGGCCCGGATCGGCTCCCTGAGCCGCGCGGCTCCGGCGCGGATCGGCTCCCGCTGCCGGGCGGCCCGGGCGGCCGGGCGGCCCGGGCGGCCCGGACGAATTCCCCTGACGTCCTGTGCGAAGGACCGTGTGCGCGGATCGTTGCGGACCGGATCGCCGAGAAGCCGGATCGTTGCGGTCCGGGCCGCCGAGAAGCCGGATCGTTGCGGTCCGGGCCGCCGAGAAGCCGGATCGTTGCGGTCCGGGCCGCCGAGAAGCCGGATCGTTGCGGTCCGGGCCGCCGAGAAGCCGGATCGTTGCGGTCCGGGCCGCCGAGAAGCCGGATCGTTGCGGTCCGGGCCGCCGAGAAGCCGGATCGTTGCGGTCCGGACCGCCGAGAAACCGAATCGCCGCGGACCGGACCGGACCGACGGGCGAGTGTGCCGTGGTGGGCGTACGGCCCGGACGGCCCGGCCGGGGAGACGCACGTTCCAGGACATGCCACCTGACGCCCTCGCCGCTCCTCGGGCCGGACTCGGCTCCCCGGGCGGGTCGGCTGTGTGCCACGATCGGCGCCCCTACCTGCCGGGGGAGGAGACACCCGCCGTCCTGGACGTGTCCGGCCCGCCACTGGCGCCGTCGGCGAACGCGGTCGCCTGGGGCATGTGGTGGGGGAAGCGGATACGCAGCACGCCGGCGGCCAGTGCCGCGGCGGCGGTGACGGCGGCCGCCAGGAGCAGGGCCTGGTGGTAACCGTGGTGCAGGAGCGGGGCGGCGGTGAGCGGGCCGAGGATCTGCCCCACGGAATAGCCGGCGGTCAGCAGGGCCACGGCACGCGGGAACCGCAGGTGGGTGCCGGTGGCGAGAGCCAGGGTGGCGACTCCGAGGAAGGTCGCCCCGAACAGGAACGCGGAGACCAGAGCCGCCGCGACGCCGCCGACGAGGGCGGGCAGCGCGATCCCGATGCCCTGGACCGTCAGGGACGCGGCCAGCAGGGTGGGGCGGGAGAACGTCCTGCCGAGCCAGGTCCACAGCGCGGAGGCGGGTACGGCCGCGAGCCCGACCAGGACCCAGGCGCCGCTGCCGATCCAGCCGGGCGAACCCTGGCCGATCGCCGCGACGAGGAAGGTCCCGGCGATGATGTAGCCGACGCCTTCGAGGGTGTAGCTGACGAACAGCGCGATGAACCAGCGACGGGTGCGCGGCACGTTCGCCCTCGCGCCTCCCTGTGCACGGGTGGCGCCGTTGCCGGCCTGGGCCTGCGCCTGGTCCTGTGCCGGCAGCGGGGCCTGTGGTGGCGGTGGTGATTCGGTGCGCAGATTCCACGAGGCAACGGCGAACAGGGCGGTCAGGGCCGCGGACGCCCACCAGGCGTCCCGCCAGTCCCCGGCGGAGCGCAGCAGCAGGACGAGGATCCCGGACAGGGCGATGCCGGCGCCGACCCCGCCGAAGGCCCAACCGGGCAGGTGGGCCGGGTGCTCCCGCAGGTGGCCGAGGAGCGAGTTGACGGCGATGACGAAGATCAGGGCGCTGGTCAGTCCGGCCAGCAGCCGCAGCGCGAGCCACATCGTGGTGCTCTGCGTCAGGGGCATGGCGGCGAGGGTGGCGACCAGGACGACCAGGGAGGCCCGCAGGAGCGCCGCTGAGCGGACCAGACGGGGGGCGAGGGTCCCGACCAGGGCGCCCGCGAGGTAGCCGACGTAGTTGGAGGTGGCGAGATCGGCCCCCGCCGATGCCGACAGACCCGCCTGCGCGTGCATCAGGGGCAGGATCGGGGTGTAGACGAACCGCCCGACACCCATGCCGGCCGCGAGGGCCGCGGCGGCCTGCACGACATGCGCCCAGGGGGACAGGGCGGCGGGGCTCCGCAGGGTTACCGCGCTCATGACAAGTACGTCCTCGAAGGATCGATACGCGCTGACGTGCCGGGCGACGGATGCCGGGAGCCGGACACCTCGTGCCGGTGGTGCCGGCCGTCTCGCGGAGAGAGGCGCCCGGGGTGCCGGCCGCCCTGCCCGTCCTGCCCGTCCTGCACGTCCTGCCAGGTGGCGTCCCGCCGGGGTTGCTGGTCCCGGCTACCGGGCGAGCGCCGGGTCCCCCGGATCGTTGGGGTGCGGCTCGACCGGGGTGATCACCGGTGTCATCCAGATGTGGAGCGGGAGGGTGCCGAGCACGTTCTCGCGCAGATCGCTCTCGTCGTCGGCGCGCCACAGGCCGATGCTGCGCAGCTCGCCCACCGGTCGCCACAGGCGCACCAGGTGCCCGTCGGCGGTGAGTTCCCCGGCACGCACGGCCTCGGCCGCCCGTCGCCGGTCGACTTCGGCGGGGTCGGTGCCTGCCGGGATCGTCGTGGTCAGTTCGACCAGGTATTCCTTCACGATGTCTCTCCCCTTCGTCCTGTGCGCCGGTCGGGACGCCGACGGCGGGTCATGCGGCACCGACGGTCCTGCCGACCGCACAGCGGCGCGTCCGTCCCGACGACCGGGCGGACGTCGGACGCCGGGCCGCGGTGGGGACCGCGGTCCCGCGTGTCTCCATGCTGCGCCGGTCCGTGCCGGAACGCCACGACCTGCTGCCTTCCTGCTGGGAGGCCAGGCCTCCTGCCGCACGTAGCATCGCCGGTGTGGAACTGCGTCAACTGCGTTACTTCGTCGCCGTCGCCGAGGAGCTCAACTTCGGCCGGGCCGCCGAGCGGCTGCTGATCGCCGGGCCCTCGCTGTCCCAGCAGATCAAGGTGCTCGAACGCGACCTCGGAGTCCGGCTCTTCGACCGGGACCGCCGCTCCGTCCGGCTCACCCCGACGGGCTCCGCGCTCCTGCCCCACGTCCGTGACCTGCTGGACCGGGCGCGGGACGTCGAGCGGCGTGCCGCGCAGCTCGCGGGATACGAGTCCGTGCGGCTCGGCTACGTCAACTGGCTGCCGCCGGACGTGGTGGCCCGTACCTCGCACGTGGCGCGGCTGCACGTCGACGCCTGGGTCGTCCCCTCCCACGCGCAGGCCGCCAGGGTGGCCGAGGGAGGCCTCGACCTGGCCATCTGCTGGGTACGCGAGCAGGATCTGGAGCGGCACGGCCTGCGTGCCCGCCTCGTCGGCGTGGACCGGCTCTACGCGGTCTCGACCGGCGGCGACACGAGCGAGGTCGCCGCTCGCGACACCGCGGTCCTCATCGACGACGACACGGTGTCGTGGTCGTCCTGGAACGACTACGCCGGCCGACTCGCCCGGGACGTCGGCGCCCACGTCGTACGGATCGACGACGGTGGTGTCACCGGGCCCGCGTTCTTCGACCACGTACGCCGTTCGAGCAGGCCCGTCGTCAATTCGCCGAAGGGGCAGGCCGCACCACTGCCGCCGGATCTCGTCCAGCGGCCCGTCGCGGGTCCCGCGCTGTACTGGACCTGGTCCCTGGTGTGGCGCCGCGGTGAGACAAGCGCAGCCGTGCTCGCGGTCGTCGAAGCCCTCACGGGCTCCGGGCCCGGCGCCGTCCCGGGGCAGGCCGACGGCGACGGCTGGCTGCCGGACGGGGATCCGTACAAGGCCGGATAGCGACTCGACGGGGAAGGCGGGCCCGTGTCCCGCCACGACCTGTCTCCGGACGACACCTGTGGCGGGACGATTCCGGTCCCTTCCCCTTGGGCTCCGCGCCCGGTCCTGCCGCTTGGCCGCCGTCTCTTGACAGGCTTTTGTCATGAGCGCAACACTCCGAGCGGGAGAGCGCTCTCCCAGGCAACCGGCTACCCGTCCGCGGCGGTGTTCGCGCGGCCACCGGTTCCGTCTTCCTCGACGCAGCACAGGAGGTCCCCATGGCACGCAGGTCCAGAGTCTTCTCCGGACTGCTCTTGTTCACGGCGATGAGTCTGACCACGGTCGGTGTGGCCGACATCGCGATGACGGGGAGCGCGTCGGCGGACAGCGCCGCCCCGGCGCACGCGGCGCCCGCCGCCGGTATGGCGGGTGCACGGATGGCGGGTATGGCGATGCCGGCGTCCACCCGGGCGTCGGGCGACGACCCGGACGGCGACGGGTACATCATGGCCGACCCACCGGTGACGGGCGTCACGCCGTCCACGTACGACCCCCCGCACGCGTACTTCCACGAGTTCCAGGCCAAGTGCGCCGCCGACCACACCCTCCCCGACGACCCGATCGTCTTCCCCGGACAGCCGGGGAAGTCCCACGACCACACCTTCATGGGCAACACCGGCACCAACGCCGCTACGACGACGGCCTCGCTGGACACCGCCGGGACCGCCTGCCTCGCGCCCGGTGACAAGTCCGCGTACTGGATGCCGAGTCTGTACAACGGGGATCAGAAGATCCTCCCGATCGGTCCCCAGACGATCTACTACAAGTCCGGTGTCACCGACTACACGAGCGTGCGTCCGTTCCCCAGGGGGCTGCGGTTCGTCGTCGGCGACCCGATGCAGACGCTCGACCAGTTCAAGAACCTGAAGGGAACGGTGGAAGGCTGGGAGTGCGGGACGTCGTACAAGAACTTCGACTTCCCCGCCACCTGCCCCACCACCCCCGACACACAGCTCAACCTACGCTTGCAGGCTCCGAGTTGCTGGGACGGCATGCACCTCGACACGCCGGACCACAAGAGCCACATGTCCTATCCGGTGGCCACGGGCAACAACCAGAACGTGTGCCCCGCCGACCATCCCGTCGCGCTGCCGATGATCGAGTTCAAGATGGCCTGGCCCGTCAACGGTGACATGTCCCAGGTGCGGCTCTCCAGCGGCACGGGACACTCCTTCCACTTCGACTTCTTCGACGGCTGGGACAACGCCACACTGAGTGCGATGATCACGCACTGCGTCAACGGCGGCCTTCAGTGTGACGCCCACGGATACGACGAGGCACAGCCCGGCAAGGGCGCGGTGCTGGACGACGACTACGAGCTGAAGTAGGGCGATCGGCACGACGCCGGTCGATCGGAACCCGCGCCGGGCGCCGCAACCCCCTCGACGGGGGCGGGTTCCCCGCCCCGCCCCGGCCCGGCGACTCGGCAGCCCGGCAGCCCGGCAGCCCGGCAGCCCGGCAGTCCGGCACGTCAGCTGGTCACCCCCCGAGCACTACGAGCGCCGATCGAGGACCCGTGGAGCGCTCTCCCGCTTTCCGCCTGTCGGCCCGGCGCGCTCCGTCGGGCCGGCCCTCTCCCGCCTTCCCGCACACCACGCGAACGCCCCCACGAGCCTGCCTCGCACATGTGCCGGTCCCGGCCCTCCCGTACCCCCGGCTCCCACCCCCACAGGCTCCTGAGCCAAGGAGAACACGATGCACCGATACCCCGCCCGGGGCTTTTGGCCCGCCGGAGCGAAGCGCGCAGCCGTGCCGCTCGCGGCCGCCGCCCTGCTCGCCGGAGCCATGGTGGGCCTCCGGGCCCCGGTGGCACACGCGGCCGGCAACGTCGTCAAGGTGACCGGCTCACAAGGCAACTGGCAGCTGACCGTCAACGGTTCCCCCTATCAGATCAAAGGCCTCACCTGGGGCCCCGCCGCCGCCGACGCGGCCAGGTACATGCCGGACGTCGCGTCGATGGGCGTCAACACCGTGCGGACCTGGGGTACCGATGCCACCAGCGCGCCCCTGCTCGACGCCGCCGCGGCAAACGGTGTCAAGGTCATCGCCGGGTTCTGGCTGCAGCCCGGCGGCGGGCCCGGCTCCGGTGGCTGCGTCAACTACCTCACGGACACGGCATACAAGAACGACATGCTCGCCGAGTTCCCGAAATGGGTCGACACCTACAAGGACAACCCCGGCGTACTGATGTGGAACGTCGGCAACGAGTCCGTGCTGGGGTTGCAGAACTGCTACAGCGGTGACGAGCTGGAAAGGCAGCGCGACGCGTACACGACCTTCGTGAACGACGTCGCGAAGAAGATCCACCAGGTCGACCCGGACCATCCCGTGACGTCGACCGACGCATGGACCGGGGCGTGGCCGTACTACAAGAAGAACGCCCCCGACCTCGACCTGTACGCCGTCAACTCCTACGACGACGTCTGCAACATCAAGAACACCTGGGAGCAGGGCGGTTACACCAAGCCCTACATCGTCACCGAGACCGGGCCCGCCGGTGAGTGGGAGGTCGCGGACGACGCGAACGGTGTGCCGGACGAGCCGACGGACCAGCAGAAGGCCGACGGATACACCAAGGCGTGGAACTGCGTCACCGCGCACAAGGGCGTCGCGCTCGGCGCCACGCTGTTCCACTACGGGACGGAGGACGACCTCGGCGGTGTGTGGTTCAACCTCCTGCCCGACGGGCTGAAGCGGCCGTCGTACTACGCGGTGAAGAAGGCGTACGGCGGCGACACCTCGCACGAAAACACGCCTCCGCAGGTCACGGACATGACGGTCGGCGGCGCGACGCAGGGCGTCGAGACCGGCGCCGACGTGAGCGTCAGCACCAGGACCACCGACCCGGACGGCGACCCCGTCACCTACCAGGTCCTCTTCAGCAGCAACTACATCGACCAGAACAAGGCGCTGGTACCCGCCGCCGCCACCGACCGGGGCCATGGCACCCTCACGGTGAAGGCGCCCGACAAGGTGGGTGTCTACAAGGTCTACGTGAAGGCCACGGACGGACACGGCAACGTCGGCATCGGGACGAAGTCCCTCAAGGTCGTCGCGCCGAAGCCCGCCGGCACGAACCTCGCGCTGGGCAGGCCCGCGACCGCCTCGTCGTTCCAGACCGACCCGACGGGCGGCTGCCCGTGCACGGCGGCCGACGCGGTCGACGGCAACGCGGCCACCCGCTGGTCGAGCGACTGGAGCGACCCGCAGTGGCTCCAGGTCGACCTGGGGGCCTCGACCTCGTTCCACCATGTCCAGCTCTCGTGGGAGGCGGCCTACGCCAAGGCCTACGAGATCCAGACGTCGAAGGACGGGCTGAGCTGGACGACCGTGAAGTCCGTGACGGACGGGAACGGCGACATCGACGATTTCGATGTGAACGGCACCGGGCGGTACGTACGCGTGAACGGCACCGCGCGCGGTACCGGATACGGCTACTCGCTCTACGAGTTCGGCATCTACAGCTGACGGCTGAGCCGGCAGCGGTGTGAGTGCGACGTGCGCCGCGTGATGTGTCCCGCTCGGCGGCGTCCGGACCCGGCGGGCTCCGGACGCCGCCGGGTCCTCGACCCGGCAGTCCCGCTCCGGGCGGTGCGTTCCCGTCCGGGTCTGCCGCAATGCTCCTGGACGTTCGGTGCGTCACGCGCCCGGGGGGTCAGGCCGACTCCCGTACGACCAGCTCCGGTGTGAAGATGACAGAGGTCACGGCGCGGTCCGGGTGCTCGATGCGTTCCTGGAGCAGCCTGGCCATCTCCGCGGCCATGGCCTCGACCGGCTGGCGCACGGTGGTGAGCGGTGGATCGCAGGCGGCGGCCACGGAGCTGTCGTCGAAACCCACCACGGCCACATCGTCCGGCACCCGCCTGCCGTGGTCCCGCAGGGCCTGGCAGGCGCCTTGCGCCATCAGGTCGTTGGCGGCGAACACCCCGTCCAGGTCCGGGCACCGCGCAAGCAGCAGGGCCATCGCCCGGGCGCCGCCGCGGAAGGTGAAGTCGGCCTCGGCCACGTCCGGATAGGGCAAGCCGTGCCGGGCCATCGCGTCCCGGAACCCGGCCAGCCGGTCGTGGCCCGACGCGACGTCCTGCGGTCCCGCGATCGTCACGGGACGGCGGCAGCCCCGGGCCAGCAGGTGCCCGGCCGCGAGCCGCGCGCCGTCCTGGTGGGCGAGGTCCACGTAACTGATGGGGACGGCGCCGGCCGGGCGGGCGAACAGCACGGCGGGCAGCCCCGCCTCGGTCATCATGGCGGGCAGCGGGTCCTCGGCGTGGGTGGAGACGATCAGCGCCCCGTCGGCGCTGCCCTGGCGCAGAAAACCGACCGCCTGGGCGCGGGCGTCGGGAGTCTCGGCGAACATCAGCACCGGATGCATGGAGCGGGGCCTGAGGTAGGCGATGACGCCGCTCACCACGCGTCCGAAGAAAGGGTCGGCGAACACCCGGGAGGCGAAGGCGTTCTGCTCGGTCTCCGAGTCGTCGCCCGCCCCGGAGACGACGAGGGCGATGATCTCGGCCCTGCGCGTCACGAGGGACCGGGCGGCCCGGTTCGGCGCGTAGCCCGTGGCGGCGACGGCCTGCCGCACGGTCTGCTGGATCGCGGGATCGACGTTGCGCACCCCGTTGACGACCCGCGAGACGGTCGCGCGGGAGACGCCCGCCGCGCGTGCCACATCCTCCAGTGTGGGGCCGCCGGACGAGGCACTCGACTCTTGGTTCATGACCGGAAACTCTACAGGGGAGAGCGCTCTCCATCGGCCGCGACGGTTCCTGAACGGCCTTCGCCGGCCGCGTTCCCCAGCTGGCGCCGGGAGGGACGGAGGCCGTGGGCCGCACGGCGGTACGGGTGGTGCGGTGTCCGGTTCCCTCGCCGGTCGGCCCGGTCGGCCCGGTCGGCCCGGTCGGCTCGGCACCGGGGCAGTCGGGTCCTGCGGACGGGGTCAGGCGCCGCCGCCCCGGCCGTGATGGCGTCGGTAGTGACGGCCGACCCGGGCCCGGTTCCCGCAGCCGGCGGAGCACCACTGCCGGCGGGGGTGGTCGCGCACGAAGTACCGTACGCAGCCCGGCGCGTAGCAGGCCCGTAGCTGCTCCCTGTCCGGGCCCGCGAAGAGCAGGACCGCCTCCTCCGCGATCTCGGCGAGCGCTCGCGTCATCACGTCGCCTGCGGCGAGCCGGTGCCGGTGCGGTTCCCCGTCGGCGGCCCAGGCGAGACGGGACCACGCGGAGGCGCCCGCGCAGGCCTCGTTGAGGACGCGGACGGCTGTCGCGAGGTCCGTCCCACCGGGCGTGCGGCCCGGCCGGGTGTCGGCCGTCGCCTCCGCCGCCAGGCGGCGCAGTGCGTCACGCAGCCGGGTGAACGACTCCGTCCCCGTGGTGGCCGGGGGCCGGCCGTCGGGAGGCGTGGCCGGGTGCAGCGAGAGGCGGGGGGCCACGGCGAGAAGCCAGGCGTCCGCTCCAGCGGAGCCGTCGTCGCGGGGGGCGAGGGCGTCGTGCACGCCCTCGCGGTCGGCCCAGACAGTGTTCATCAGCTCGACGGGCAGCGGCTCGCCGAGCAGCAGGGACGCCACGGGCGTGGCCGTCGCGGCGGGGTGGTCGCTCTCGCGGTCGGCGCTCTCCATGGCAAGGACTCTAAAGCGTGTTTCTAATGGTTACAACCATCGACAACCATTTGACACAGCGCATGAGGCGTGGTTTTCTGGCGCCGGTGGAGTGGGGGGAAACCCGTTCCGCGGACCGCGTGAGGAGTGAGGGCCATGACCCCCGTGAGTGGATTCCACGAAGGCGAGCTGGCTGTCCAGCGCAGGGCCGGGGTCCGAAGCGAGGCCCAGCGGCTGTCCCCCATGCTGGAACGGCCGTTCCTGGGGGGAGGGGCGGGACGTTTCCTCGCCGACCGGGACCTGGCCGTCCTGAGCGCCCGCGACGGGGACGGGACGCTGTGGGTGTCGCCCCTGGTCGGGGCCCCGGGCTTCCTCGACGCGTACGGCACGGCACTGCGCGTGGGCGTGCTGCCGCGGCCGCGGGACCCGCTGGAGGTGCCACTCGCGGGCGGAGCGGCCGGGCTGATCGCCATCGACTTCGCGACGCGCCGGCGGATGCGGGTCAACGGCACCATCGAGGCGAGCGGTCCGTACGGCTTCGCCCTGGCCGTCGACCAGGCGTACGGGAACTGCCCCCAGTACATCCAGCAGCGCAGGGTCGAGCACGGGCACGAGGACGCCGGAGGCGCGGATGCCGTGCCGGAGGCGGGCGTCGTCCGCGGACCGGGTGCCCGCGAGGACCGCCTCACCGAAGAGCAAGCGGCGCTGATCGGGCGCGCGGACACGTTCTTCCTGGGTACCGCCCATCCCGAGCGCGGCAGTGACGCCTCGCACCGGGGCGGCCCCGCGGGCTTCGTCCGGGTCGACGACGACGGCGGCCTGTGGTGGCCGGACTATCCCGGCAACAACATGTTCAACAGCCTCGGCAACCTGGCCGTCGACCCCACCGCGGCCATGCTGTTCGTCGATTTCGCGACCGGCGACACCGTCCAGCTCACCGGTACGGCGGCCGTCGACTGGACGCGGAGCGGCGTGCCCGGGGACGACGGCGGCACTGGCAGACGGGTCCGGTTCATGCCCCGCGCGACGCTGTCGGGGCGAGTCGACCTGTGGGCGGCCGAGGTGGCCCCGTACCGTCTCAATCCGCCGCTCACCGCCTGACCGGCGCCAGTTGCGGCCCGGCATCGCTGGACGAGCATCACCGGCCGGGCGCCGTCCGGGTGGCGTGAGCGGGGCGACGACGGCGGCCGGCCGGCCGGACGGACGGGACATCCCCAGCGGGAAGTCGGAAGGGAGACCGGAAACGATGGGCGAACACCCCCCGGCCGGCCGCCGTTCTGGCGGGAGTACCTCCGGCGTGGTGCCCGAAGGCGCCGCGGCCGGGTCCACGGAGGCCGGCGCCTCCCGGGCCGCCGCTGAACTCCGTGAGCGGGCCTACGGGGAACTCGCCGGGCGGGACGCCGTGTTGCGGCGGCTCGTCGAGACGCGCGGCCGGCCCGACCCGTTCGTCTGGGAGGACGGCGGGCGCACCGGCGACGACCCGTTCGCGGCCCTCCTGCTGCACATCGCGGGCCAGCAGATCTCCACGCGCGTCGCGTTCGTGCTGTTCGACCGCATCCGGGACGCCGTGGGCCGCATGCCCGACCCGGCCGGGATCATCGGGCTCGGCCCGGAGCGCCTGCGTGCCTGCGGCCTGTCACGCGCCAAGGCGTCGTACATGCTCGGACTCGCCGGCCTGCAGGAGGACGGCGGGATCGACGTGTACGGCCTGGGGGCGCTGGACGACGAGGCCGCCCTCGCGTCCCTCACGGCGGTGAAAGGGCTCGGGGTATGGACCTCGGAGATGTTCCTCCTCCACCAGTTGCGACGGAAGGACGTACTGCCCTCGGGGGACGTCGGTATCCGGCGGGCGATCGAGCGCGCCTGGGAGCTCCCCGGCATCCCCACGGTGCGGGAGACCGAGCGGCGCGGGCGGTCCTGGGCGCCGTACCGCTCCTTCGCGACGGCGCTGCTGTGGGCGTCCCTGCGCCCGGCCGCCGGGGCGGGCGCGGGGGGCACGGGAGCCCGCGCCTGACCGGGCCCGTCGATCGGGCCCGCACGGCGGTGCCGTGCTCACCGCCGTGCGGGCGCCCCACGGACAGCGTGCTTGACCGACGGTTGTGCCCGGCATTGAATGGATCACGGGAAAAGCTCTGTCGGCCCATGAGTTCGAGGAGGCGCCACCGTATGGCCGAGCTGCAGGTCATCGCCCGGTACACCGTCACCGAAGGCAAGGAGGCGGACGTCCTCGCGCTGCTCGGCGAGCTCGCCTCCGCCAGCCGGTCGGAACCGGGGAACCGGGCGTTCGAGGTCTGCCGGCGGGTGGACGAGCCGCGCGGTGTGGTCCTGCTGGAGCGGTACGCGTCGCGGGCGGCGTTCGCCGCGCACCGGGAGACGCCGCACTTCAAGGACCTCGTGCTCGGGCGCATCGTCCCACTGCTCGACAGCCGGGTCGTGGAGCAGTACGACGTTGCCGAGTAGTCCCGTCGTCCCGCGCAAGGGGGAGACCGGTGCACGTTGGGGTGCACGGGATCTCACGCGCCTCTCTCCTCACGCGGGTGTACGACACGTACAAGGACGCACGAGAGACATGAGGCGCATGTGAAAGGTGCCGGGGCCATGACCTTCCTGGAACTGCACCACCGAGACGGCCCGCCGCTCCTCCTTCCCAACGCGTGGGACGTCCCGTCCGCGCTCGCGTTCGCCGAGGCCGGTTTCCCGGCCGTCGGCACGACCAGCTTCGGCGTGGCCGCGTCAGCGGGGACCCCGGACGGCGCACGGACTTCGAAGGACGCGACGCTCGCGCTGGTACGGCAGCTGGCGCCGCTTCCCGTCCACGTGTCCGCGGACATCGAGGACGGATACGACGACACACCCGAGCGGGTCGCCGCGTACGTCGCCTCGCTGGGCGCCGACGGCATCAACATCGAGGACAGCTCGGCCGAGCGGCTCATCGATCCCCGGCGGCACGCCGCGAAGATCGCGGCGATCAAACAGCGCACCCCCGACGTCTTCGTCAACGCCCGTGTCGACACGTACTGGTTGCGGCAGGACGCCCGTCGTGCCGCGTCGCTCGAACGGGCGAGGGTGTACGTGGAAGCGGGCGCCGACGGTGTCTTCGTCCCCGGCGCGTCGGATCCGGCGGATCTCCGGGCGTTCGCGGACGCCCTTCCCGTACCCCTCAACGTCCTCGTGGTGCCCGGCGTGTCCCTCGCCGAGCTGGGAGAACTCGGGGTGCGGCGCGTCAGCACCGGCTCGTTGCCGTATCGCAGGGCCGTCGACGCCGCCGTCGAGGTGGCCGCGTGCGTGCGCGACGGCCGGCCTGTACCGACCGCGACGCCGTACCCCGTGATGCAGGAGCGCCTCGTCCGGTACCGGGACTCGCGCGGGAAGTGACCGCCGGGGTGGGCACGCCGCACGGCGTGGGAACGCGCCGGACAGGGAGGAGAGGACGAGCGGGGCGCGGACGGCGGCGGCCACGGGGGCCCACGCCGCACGAGACGGCATACGCCGTGTGCCCGGTGCGCATGGGGCCGATTGCGCGCTGTGCACGGGCGTGGTGCACGGGCGTGGTGGGCGTGGCATTCGGTGTGTGTGGCCCCGGTGGGTACGGCACTCGGTGCGTGCGCACGGCATCCACGGGACGTCCGCGCTGTGCCGGGCGTCCGACGCCGTTAGTGTCGAAGCAGGGTCGACATCGGTGCGGGGGCCGAAGCGGAACACGAGGAACGTCCCGATCGAGAAAGACACATCGCCGAGCATGAGGTGACGCCATGGCCACCCTGGTTTCGTTGAACGTGGGTCTGCCCAAGGATGTGCCCTGGCAGGGCAGGACCGTCTACACGGGGATCTGGAAGCAGCCCGTGTCAGGGCCGCGCAGGGTCCGCCGGCTGAACATCGACGGTGACGGGCAGGGCGACACCGCCGGACACGGCGGCGAGATGCGGGCCGTGATGGTGTACCAGCTCGACTCGTACCGCCACTGGGCGAAGGAGCTGGGGCGGGACGACCTCGGCAACGGTGAGTTCGGTGAGAACTTCACCGTGGAGGGGCTGCCCGACGACGAGGTGTGCATCGGGGACCGGTACCGGATCGGCGACGCGGTGTTCGAGGTCTCGCAACCCCGCGTGACCTGCTACCGGGTCGGGATGCGTCTCAACGAGCCACGCATGCCGTCGCTCCTGGTCTCGCACCGGCGCCCCGGTTTCTACCTCCGGGTCATCACCGAGGGCGATGTGGAGGCGGGCCAGGAGATCGTCAAGGTCGCCTCGGGACCCGGCGCGATGACCGTCGCCGAGGTCGACGGCCTGCTCTATCTGCCGGGCCACCCGGAGGAACGCCTGCGGCAGGCGGTGCGCATCGGTGCGCTGAGCCCGGGCTGGCACCAGTCCTTCTCCACGATGCTGGAGCAGGGCGACGCCCCCGCGACGGCACCCTCCGCCCCGGCCTGGGCGGGGTTCCGGCCGCTGCGGGTGGTCCGTACGAAGGTGGAGAGCCGCAGTGTGCTGTCGCTGTGGCTCGCCGCGGAGGACGGCTCCCCGCTGCCCGCCGCGTCACCCGGCCAGTACCTCACTGTGCGTCTGGACGCGGAGCGGTCGGTTGACGCCACCGGGGACGCGGAGGCGTCGGTCCACGCCACCGAGGATGTCGGCGCGTCCGTCCGGGAAGGCGCGGAACACGCCGGGCCCGGCTCCGCCGCGGCGCCTCGCGGTGCGGACGGGAAGACTCCGGCGGACGGGACCGCGGGGGCGGCCACCGCCGGGCCGCCGCTCGTACGGAGCTACTCGCTGTCCGGCAGGCCGGGCGGCGACCAGTACCGCATCAGTGTGAAACGCGAGTCGCACGGCGTCGCCAGTACCCGTATCCACACCCAGGTGCACGTGGACGACCTGCTCCAGGCCGCCGCCCCGCGCGGCGCCTTCGTCCTGGAGCCCGGCAGCGGACCGCTCGTCCTGGCGTCGGCGGGCGTGGGGGCGACGCCCGTCCTCGCCATGTTGCGCGCGGTCGTGGACCACGACCGCCAGCGCCCTGTGTGGTGGCTGCACGGCGCCCGTGACGGCGCCGACCACGCGTTCGCGCAGGAGGTACGGCAACTGCTGGACGAGCTCCCGCACGGCCGCCTGGTGGTCTGCTACAGCCGTCCTCGCCCGGAGGACCGCCGGGGCACCGACTTCACGTACGCCGGGCACCTCGACGCCGGGACCCTCGGCCCCCTGAGCCTGCCGCCCGACGCTGAGGCCTACCTGTGCGGCCCCGTCGCGTTCATGGACGACCTGACCGGGGCCCTCGTCGCCGGGGGAATGCGGTCCGAGAACGTGCGCCGCGAGGTCTTCGGCGCGGGATCCGCCCTCACGCCCGGCATCGCGGCCGCCGCGAAGCGCCCGCCGCATCAGCCGGAAGGCGCCTCGGCGACCGCCACGGGGCCCGCGGTGACGTTCGCCCGCAGCGGCCTCACGGTCCCGTGGGGGAGCGGCGCCGGCGCAACGCTGCTGGAACTGGCCGAGGCCTGCGACGTACCGGTCCGCTGGTCGTGCAGGACCGGCGTCTGCCACACCTGCGAGACGAGTGTCTTCTCGGGCGGTGTCGCCTACGACCCGGAACCCATCGAACCTCCCGCAGACGCGACGGTCCTCATCTGCTGCTCGCGGCCGGACGGGGACATCGTCCTCGACCTCTGACCCGGTCCTCGGCCTTCCTTCCGCCCCGGCCCTCCCCGCGGCCCTCGACCTGCCTCCCGCCCCCGGCCCGGGAGCGGGACACCCGCCGGTCTGCTGCCCGGCGTGCTCGGCGGCCCCCTACGCCATCGCCGCATACGATGCGGGGAACGGGGAACGTGCTCCGACGGCATGAGCCTGGGAGGCCGGTGTGACACGGAGCGTGACACCTGCCGGCACCGACGGCCCCGAGCGTTTCGCGGCGCTGCGTGACACGGGCCTGTCGGCCGCGCGGGACGACGGGATGGACCGCTTCGCGCGGCTCGCCGCCCGGGTGCTCGACACACCGGTGGCGTTCGTGTCGCTGCTGGAGGAGGACCGGCAGGCACTCCCGGGCATGTGCGGACTGGCGCAGCCGTGGGCGGGTCGCCGGTCCGCGCCGCTGTCCCGCGCGCCCTGGCGGGACGTCGTGGTCTCCGGTCGGCCGTTCGTGCCGGAGCGGCCGCGGCGGCAGGAGGCGCCGCACGCGCAGTGGGCCGCCCGGGAGCTGGGCGGTGCCGCCTGCGTGGCGATGCCGCTCACGGACGGCGAGGGCAGCCGCGTGCTGGGCGCGCTGTGCGTCATCGACGACAGGCCGCGCGAGTGGGGCTCCGCCGATCTGGCCGTCCTGGAAGACCTGGCCCGGGCGTGCTCGGCCGACCTCGGATCGAGGATCCTGGCCCGGCGGAACCTGGACACGCAGCGCCGGGCCCGCTCCGCACAGGAGACCGCCGAGATCACCGGCGCCCGCGCGGTCGTGGCACGCGGCAGGGCGGAGTCGGCGCGCCGCACGGCCGAGGTCGCCCAGGACGAGGCGGAGGAGGGCCGGCAGTCCGCACGCCTGCTGGAGCAGCAGGCACGCCAGGGCCTGCAGCACGCCGAACTGCTGCTGGCGGCCTCGGAGGGTCTCGCGCAGAGTGTCGGCGTCGATGACGTACGCCGTCGCCTGCGCGATCTGTTCGCCGAGCCGGTCGGCTATGTGGGGCTGCTGCTCGTGGAGGGCGGCGGACTGCGCCGCGTACAGGACCCCGACGTGGAGTACCGGGTGGAGGGCGACCTTCCGTACATGCCGCTGTCCGCGGGTTTTCCCAGCGCCCAGGCCTTGCGTGAGGGCCGGACCGTGATGGTGGCCGACCGGGAGGACTTCGCCGCGAGATACAGCGCCGAGGCGTTGTCGGGGCTGGACGCGCTGGGCATGCGGGCCACCATGTGTGTGCCGCTGACCGGCAGCCGGGGTGCGCTGGGTGTGCTCGCCCTGTGCTGGCCGGAGCGGCACGACGCGCCCGTGATCGAGCGCGCCACGTTCACGGCGGTCGCGGGTTATGTCGCGCAGGCCGTGGAGCGCGCCCTGTTCGTGGACGAACGGATCTCCGTGGCGCACCAGTTGCAGGCCGCCATGCTCACCGACCTGCCGGCGGTCGAGGGCCTGGAGATCGCCGCCGTCTATGTGCCCGCCGCAGTCGACGACATGGTCGGCGGGGACTGGTACGACGCCTACCGGCTGCCCACGGCCGAGCCCGGGGAGCCGGTCTCCGTGGCGATGACCGTCGGTGACATCACGGGCCACGACATGCACGCCGCCACCGTGATGGGGCAGGTCCGCAGCATGCTGCGGCAGGCGACCTTCGACCATGTCTCGGAGGGTCCCGCCGCCGCGCTGACCGCCCTCGACCTGACCTCCACCTCCATGGGACTCGAACCGGGCGGTACGCTCGTCCACGCCCGCCTGGAACGGTCCGTGTCCGACACCTGGGTCCTGACCTGGTCCAACGCGGGACATCCCGTACCGCTGCTGCTGGACGGCCCGGGACGGGCGGGCCGGCTGACGGAGCACGACGCGATGCTCCACCCGGTCCTCGGGATGCCGTCACGGTCGGAGCGGCGGCGCGTGCTGCGGCCCGGCTCGATCCTGCTCCTGTACACGGACGGGGTCGTGGAACGGCGGGGGGAGGACATCGACGCGGCCACGGACCGGCTCGCGGAGATCCTGGCCACGCACCGGGAGCTCCCCCTGCCGGACCTGCTCGACCGGGTCGTCCGCCACGTCGCGGCTCCGGGCGAGGACGACATCACCCTGCTCGCGGTACGAATCGGGCCCGCGGACGGTTCCCCGCGCCCGGCGCGGGCAGTCGCCCTACAGTGAGGTTCCGTCGGCGGGTGTCCGCCGACGGGTTTCTGTCCCGAGGGGCCTCACCCCGTGCCGACCCGGCGCGCGGCCCCCACACCGGTTGAAGGATGCTGCTTCATGGCTGTCCACGGCCTCGCTGGACGAGCCGACGTCGTCACCCGGGCCTTCGACCACAACGGGCACCGTGTCGTCGTGCTGCACGGCCCCCTCGACCGCTTCACGGAGGACGCCGTCCGCGAGGCCCTCGCCCCCGGGCGGGGCCTGCCGCTCGTGGTCGACCTCTCCGACGTCGGGCGGCTCGGTATCGACGTGGTGGCGGTCTTCCTCGGGGCTCGCGCCCGGGTCGGCCTCGTCCTCGCCGGTCCGTTCGCGCGGGGAGTGGTCCGCACACTCGAAACCTCCGGCACTGAGGACTTCTTCGTGAAGTACGGGACGCTGCGTGACGCCCTGCGGGCCGTCGACGCCTGAGGTCGCGGGGGTGCGGCTCCCGGGCAGCGCGCCCCGCCGGTCCATGGCCCACGCGGTCGCTGACGACACCGGTTCTGACACACGCGGGTCGCTGACGGACGTCCGTACCGTCCGGAGGCGCCACGAGGGGCCGGTCCGTACTCACCTCTTACTGACCGTCCCGCCTTCGGGTGGCCTGCCGCCGGGCCCCGGCGGCGCGGAGGGACACTCCCCGCCAGGGCTGGGCACTGATCAAGTGGCTCACCCGGAAGGGTCACGTCGGGTCGCGGATCGGTACAGGCGGTGCGGAAAGGGTGAGGGAACCGCTGTCACCACCACCAGCGGGAGGTACCGCATGCGTATGAACATCGTCCGCGCCGCGGCCGTCGTCGCCCTGGGCATGGCCGCTCTCGTCCCCGTCACCGCAACGGCGTTCGCGGATGGTCCCGACGCGGGCACCGGGCACGGCTTCATCGCCGGTCAGGGCAGCTTCACCAACATCGGCGGCCCCTACGGCATCACGCACGCCGAGGGCGGCTTCCTCGCGGCCGGCGCCGAGTAGTCGTACACGTCTGTTCGGATCCGGCTCTTTCCGCACGCCGCGACGGCCTCGCTCCCGACCGGGGGCGGGGCCGTCGCCCGTGTGCGCCGGGGGCCGGCGCGCTCGGCGGGTCAGCCGTCGCCGAGCACGGCCAGGGTGCGGGCGGCCATCTGCTGTTCACCGAAGGCGTTGGGGTGGACCGGGACGAAGTTCGTGCCGAACAGGATGGGTTCGATCCAGCGCGTGCCCGCCGGGGCACAGGCGTCGTGACCGTCCGACGCCGCCGCCATGTCGACGAAGGTCGCCCCGGTGTCGTGCGCCGCGCGTTGCACGGCCGAGTTGAGGTGGGTCTGCAGGTCCCTCAGGTACGGCACGTCGCCGGACGCGATCGGCATCTTCGCGAAGCACGACGGGTCGGCCGTCGCGGGCACGATCCAGGGGTAACCGAGAACGGCGACGCGGGCGTTCGGTGCCTTGTCCCGCACCTTCTGGAGCGCCGCGCGGAGCGCCGGATACGTGGTGTTGTCGATCGTGTTGTCGAACGAGTTCCCGTACAGGGCCTTGCAGGGGCTTCCGTGGCCCGCCGTGACGACGCCGGCGGAGCCGCACGCCAGGATCGCGTCGATGAACGTGTCGCTGTCGTTGCCGCCGATGGTGAGGGTCACCAGGCGGGTGCCGCCACTGAGCGCGTCGAGTTGCGGCGCCACGCCCGGGTACTGGGACCCGGCGAAGTCCGTGGTCTCGGCACCGCCACAGGTGACGTCGTGGAGCTGCGCCCCGAGGCGGGACGCGAGGACGTGGGGGTAGTCGGCCGTGGACCGGGCGCAGAGCAGGGGGGCGGTCGGGTCGAGCGGCAGGATGCCGGACCCGGCGCTGTAGCTGTCGCCGAGAGCGACGTAGGCAAGGGGCGTCGCGGCCTGGGCGGTGGGGGCGGTGAGTCCGAGAGCCACCGCGCCCGCGGCGGCAGCGGCGGCGGTGAGACCTCGGACCAGGGCGCGCATCGACATCTGTGTTCTCCTCGGATTCGGCGTGAGGGTGCCCGGCGTACGGCCGGGTGGTGAAGTGAGCGGCGCGCTGCGGAAGTTACTTGCGAGTTAAGTTCCGGTCAACGGTTCGCGCAACACCACTCGCGTACGGCTGGAAAAAGCCCCTGCCGGGGGAGGGGACCCGCCGGGCCGAACACGTTCAGGGGGCGGACCGCGCGCCTCGAAACGGAACGCGCTCACCTGCCCCGGGGCCACGGCCGGCGCGGCCCGCCGCGGACGCGGGGTCGTCGCGCCGGGCCGCACCCGGTCATGCCAGTAGATTCCGCAGGGTCTTCACCGTCTCGGCCGGTGCCTCCTCGGCCATGAAGTGACCGCAGGTGACGGTCGTGTGGCGCACGTCGGGCGCCCAGGCGCGCCACAGGGCCGCCGCGTCGTAACCAAGGGCGGCACCCCAGTCCTGCTGGAGCACGGCGACGGGCATCCGCAGCCGGTTGCCGGCCGCCAGGTCCGCACGGTCGTGGTCCACGTCGATGCCGGCCGAGGCGCGGTAGTCCGCCACGATGGACGGGACGGCAGTGCGGCAGGCGTCCAGGTAGGCGGCGCGGATCTCGGCGGGCAGGGCATCCGGGTCCTTCGTCCACACGTCGAGGAAGTGGCCGAAGAAGCCGTCAGGGTCGGCGCCGATCATCCGCTCGGGAAGGCCGGGCGGCTGCGCCATCAGGTACAGGTGGAAGCCGACGGCCGCCGACGCGCCGTGCAGCGCGTCCCACATGTCGAGTGTCGGCAGCACGTCCAGGCATGCCAGGTGGGTGACGGCGGCAGGGTGGTCGAGCGCCGCACGGAAGGCCACCAGCGCGCCGCGGTCGTGCCCGGCCAGGGCGAACCGGTCGTGGCCGAGCGCCGCCGCGAGCGCGACGACGTCCTCGCCCATCGTGCGTTTCGCGTATGTGCCGGGACCGGCCTCGGCGGGCTTGTCGCTCGCCCCGTAACCGCGCAGGTCCGGACAGATCACGGTGTGGTCCGCCGCGAGGTCGGCGGCCACGTGCCGCCACATCAGATGGGTCTGCGGGAAACCGTGCAGCAGCACGACGGCGGGACCCGTACCGCCGACCGCCGCGTTCAGGGACACGCCCTCGGCGACGCGGACACGGTGGTACGCGAAGCCGGGGAGGGCGGGAGCCGGGGACGTCATGGTTGGGGTTCCTTTCGTGGACGACCAGGGCCCAAGCCTCACGCCCGCAGATGAGCATCGGATCAGCACGGCCTACGCTTAGCGCATGGGGTGCCTGAGTGGGGCCCTGGTGGGCGTGGCGCCCTGTTGGACGGGCGGCCGGGCGGTTCGTACGACGTACGACCGGGCGCTCCCGCGCCGGGAACCACGGGTGGCAGCGCTCCACCGTCCCCGGTACCGGCGGGAACCGGGCGGTGCCGTCCGAGGGCCGGCGGCCGGGCCGGTGGTGCGCTTCCGCGGATCGCGGCGCCGTGCGGGCGGCGGCGCCGCGGTCGGTGCTGAACCGAGGGCGTCGGGTGCCGAACCGAGGGAACGGAGAGGAAGGGCGGGTCAGGGCGGTGCGGGTCGCGATCGGAGTACTCGGGCCCGTACAGGCCTGGGACGAGGCGGGGCAGGAACTCGCCCTGAAGGGGCCGCGCCACCGCGCCGTGCTGGCCCGGCTGGTCGTGGCGCGCCGCCGTGTCGTCCCCGTGAACCGGCTGGTCGCCGATCTGTGGACGGAGCCGCCCCCTGATGCCGTGGGCGCGGTACGCACCTTCGTCGCGGCCCTGCGACGGGCACTCGAACCCGAACGGGCACCCCGCGAACGCCCCCGCCTCCTGGTCACCGAGGGTCCCGGCTACGCGCTGCGCGCCGAGCCGGAAACGGTCGACGCCTGGTCCTTCGAACGCGACGCCGAAGCCGCGGCGACACTGCCCCCCGGCCCGGCCGCGAAGCTCCTTGGTGAGGCGCTGGCCCGCTGGCGCGGACCCGCCTACGCCGACTTCGCGGACGAGCCGTGGACCCGTACCGAACGGGCGCGCCTCGCCGAACTGCGCCTCCAGGCGGTCGAGGCCGAGGCAGAGGCCCGGCTCGCGCTCGGCCTCGCGGCGGAGACGGTCCCCGGCCTCGACGCTCATGTGGCCGACCACCCGTGGCGCGAACACGCGTGGGGTCTGCTCGCGCTCGCCCTGTACCGCAGCGGGCGGCAGGGCGACGCGCTCGCCGTGCTGCGGCGCGCCCGCGCCCTGCTGGCCCAGCGCCTCGGGATCGACCCGGGGCCCGCGCTGCGCCGGCTGGAACGCGACATCCTCGATCAGGCCGACCACCTCGGCCCCGGCCCCGGCGGGGTGGCGCAGCGTGTGTGGGCCGGCGCGTCCGCCGCGTACGACAAGGCTGTGGCGTCCGGCGCCCGGGTCCGCCTTGAGTCGACGGTGGGACTGCTGCGCGGTCTCGCGGTCACCGGCGGACCCGGGCTCGTCGCCGCCCGCGAGCACCGGCTCGCCGCTGCCCTCGCCGCCGAGGAACTGGGTGACGCGGAACTCGCGGCGCGCGTGATCGGCGCGTACGACGTGCCCGCCGTCTGGACCCGGGTCGACGACCCGCCTCAGGCCGCGGGGATCGTCGGCGTGGCCGAACGCACTCTCGCGGCGCTCCCGCCCGAGGGGTACGAGGCCGCTCGCGCCAGGCTCCTCACCACGATCGCCCTGGAGGCCCGGGGCGCCCCGCCGGCCGCCGAGCCCGGTCCGCTGCCCCGCGGCCGGCGGGCCGCTCTGGAGGCCGAACGGCTCGCCCGCTCCCTCGACGACCCGGCGCTGCTCGCCTTCGCCCTCAACGGCCGGTTCATGCAGAGTTTCCACCGCACCGGCCTCGCGTCCGACCGTGACGCGACCGGCGCGGAACTCGTCGAGCTGGCCGCCCGGCACGGCCTCGTCACCTACGAGGTGCTCGGTCACCTGATCCGGTGTCAAGCGCGGTCCGCACTCGGTGACTTCCCCGCCGCCGACCGGCACGCCGGGGCCACCGACAGCCTCGCGGAGCGCAACGAACTGCCGCTGGCGGGCGTGTTCACCCGCTGGTACCGGGTCCTGCGCCGTGCCGCCACGGGCGCCGACACACTGGCCGGAACCGAGGCCGCGTACCGGCGGGCCGCCCGGGTCCTGGACGGTGCGGGCATGCCGGGGCTCGAACAGGGCCTGCTCCCGCTCGCGTTGCTGTCCCTGCGCGTCGCACGCGGTCTGCCGGCGCCCACCGATGCGAAGGACACCGCCTGGGGCCCCTACGCACCGTGGATCCTCCCGTTGGTGATCCTGGCGCGGGAGGGCGACGATGGCCGTGCCCCCGCCCGCGCGGCTCTGCGGGCCCTGCCCGACCCGCCCGGCGACCTGCTGACGGAGGCGATGTGGTGCCTGGCCGCCCGGGCGGCCGTGGACGCGGGCGACCGGCCCACGCTGCTGCGTGCCCGCGCCGCGCTCGCCCCGGCGTCCGGCGAACTCGCGGGCGCGGGCAGCGGGTTGCTCACCCTCGGTCCTGTCGACGTCTGGCTCGGCGTCATCGGGGCCGCCCTCGAAGGACCATCCGGCCGGTAGCGCGTCCGCCCGGCACCGTCAGGGGCTGTACGGCCGTACGGCGTTGTGGGTCTGCGTCCGTACGGCGCTGTGATCCTGCGTACGCAGGGCCCGTCGGGTGCCCGGACCCGCGACGGCCGTGACGGTGCTGAGCCGGGTGTCCCCGTTCCGGGGGCGGGGCCGGGTCCGCTCAGTAGCGGGTGGGGCTCTCCGCCAGCGGCGGGTAGACAGTGGTCCGCACGCCGTCGACGGTCGCCCCCGCGTACTGGAGCATCGCGCCGACCTGCCGGTTGAGAGCGGCGGGGAAGTTCAGCGCGGGCTCCGAGACGGCGTCCAGGGTGGCGCGCTGGGACTCGGTCAACCGTACCGTGAGACCCGCCAGGTTCGCCTCCAGGTGCGTGACGCTGCGCGGCCCGATCAAGGTGGAGGTGACGCCGGGCCTGCCCTGGACCCAGGCGAGCGCGACGGCCGCCGGGCTCGCCCCGGCCTCCTCGGCGACGGCGCCGAGCGCGTCGATCACGGTGTACTGGGCCTCGCTCGGTTCGCCGAGGATCCGCGCTCGGCGGGTGTCCGCGGGAATCCCGCCCGTGCGCGTGTACTTGCCGGACAGGTAGCCGCTCTTGAGGGGGCTCCACGGCAGCATTCCCATGCCGGCGTCGCGCGCCAGCGGGATCAGCTCGCCCTCGATGGTCCGCTCCAGCAGCGAGTACTCCATCTGGAGCGCGGTGAGCGGGGTCCAGCCGCGCAGCAGGGCCGTCGTGTGGGCCTTCGAGGTGAACCAGGCGGGCGTGTCGGAGAACCCCACGTAGCGGATCTTCCCCGCCGTCACCAGGTCGTCCAGTGTGCGCAGCGTCTCCTCGACGGGTGTCGATCCGTCGTGGTTGTGCAGCCAGTACAGGTCGATGTAGTCGGTACCCAGGCGCCGCAGCGACGCCTCCAGTTGGGCGACGACCGCCTTGCGTCCGGCGCCGCCGCCGTTGGGGTCGCCCACGTGCAGGTTGCCGAAGAACTTGGTCGCGAGGACGACTCGGTCGCGCAGTCCCGGCTGACCGGCGAGGAAGTCGCCGAGGATCTTCTCCGAGTGACCGTTGCTGTACAGGTTGGCGGTGTCGACGAAGTTCCCACCGTGGTCGAGGTAGGTCCGCAGGATCCGTTCCGACTCGGCGACGTCGCAACCGTTCCCGCCGTCCTCGCCGAAGTTCATCGCCCCCAGGCAGAACGGGCTCACCCGGAGACCGGAACGGCCGAGGCTCACATAGGAATCGAGTGTCATTTTTCCGCTCCCGCGACAGATGGGATGTGCTGGTGTCTTCGAGTAAACCCGCACGACCTGCGATGACGTGAGACCGATCCTGCCGCACTCTTGCACGATCCTGGCGGCTTCGCCCGACGGCCGCCCTTGCCGTGCAAGGTCCCCGGTGGTTGGATCGAAGGGTGTCCCACCCCGACCCGGGGTCCTCCGGTGGACCCCCTTGCCTCGACGAGCTCCGCGAACTGATCACCTCGTACGTCCGGCGGCCGGGCCGCGCCCCTGCCGGCGTGCTGCTGTCGTGCGTGGAGGAATCCGGCCCCCCGGCCTCGTCGGTCGCGGAACCCGTCCTCGCCGTGGTCGCGCAGGGCGCGAAGCGGCTGACGGTCGGTGACCGTATCCACGACTACGGGGCCGGCCAGTACCTGGTCGTCTCGGTCGGCCTGCCGGTGACCGGCCACTACACGCGCGCCACCCCCGAGCGGCCCTTCCTCGGATTCGGGCTCACCCTCCGGCCCGCCGCCATCGCCTCGCTCCTGCTGGAGGCGGGGCCGGCCGGGTACGCGGGGGAAAGCAGCGGACCGGCGGGCGGGGACGGGACGCGCACCCCGCCGGGCATCGCGGTCGGGGACGTCTCCCGCGACCTGCTCGACGCGGTGGTGCGGATGCTCCGGCTGCTGGGCCGGCCCGGCGACGCGCCCGTCCTCGCGCCGATGATCGAGCGGGAGATCCTCTGGCGCCTCGTCACGGGACCGCAGGGCGCCCTCGTCCGCCAGATCGGCCTCGCCGACAGCCGGCTGTCCCACGTCGGCCGGGCGATCCGCACGCTGCGGGAGCGCTTCGCCGACGCGCTCCGCGTGGACGACCTGGCCCGGATGTCGGGCATGAGTACGTCCGCGTTCCACCGGCACTTCCGTGCCGTCACCGCGATGACGCCCATCCAGTACCAGAAGAACATCCGCCTCCAGGAGGCGCGCCTGCTGCTCGTCGGCGGGCCGCGGGACGTGGCGTCCGTCGGGTTCGCGGTCGGGTACGACAGCGCGTCGCAGTTCAGTCGCGAGTACCGCAGGCACTTCGGGGTGCCACCGGGCCAGGACGCCGTTCGCCTGCGGGAGTTGGCCGGCAGCGCGGCGACCGGCGCGGCCCCGCTCTGAGATCCGGCCGCGGTGCGCGTCGCCTCTGCCGCGCCCAGGTCGAGTCCGGGCCCCGCGCCCAAGGTGGGTGCGGGCCCGGACTGCGGAAGGCCCCGGCCGCGGGCGGTGCGGGTCCCCGCGCCGTCGTCGCCGAAGCGTCCTCAGGGGGACGTCAGTTGCCCGCCCGCGTCCCGTGGCGAAGAAGAGTCGTTCACCGCAGGGGGAGCGGCGGCTCCCGGGGGTCTGCCCGCGGCCGTCCTCAGCCCGTGTCGGGGCGTGAGCCCCGCGCGCCCCGGGGACCGCGCGCGGTGTGCTGCGCGCCGGACCCGTGCGTGCTCGCCTCCTGCCGCTCGGGGGCGGCGGACACGGTCAGATGGGCCAGGGTCCCGGTGATCTCCAGCATGCGCTGGAGCGGCGGCCGGCGGTTGTCCAGGTGCAGCGCGACGCCGGCTGCCGTCGTCAGGCGGCGGGACATCAGCAGCACGGACAGGCCGGTCGAGTCGCAGGCCGTCAGCTCCCCGCAGTCCAGGCGCAGTCCGTCGGGCCCGATACCGGGCAGGTGTGCGCGCACCGCGTCCAGCAGTTCGCCCGCGCTCTCGTAGTCCAGCTCCCCGGCCAGCCGCAGGAGGACCCCGCGCTGCGTCCGCTCCGCGCTGATGGTGAGGACGGGGTACGGAAATGTTGTCATGCCTGCTCCCCGGTGCCGTTCAGTGTGCTGTGTGCGTGTGTCAGGAGGCCGACCGAGCGGGGGAAGTCCGTCAGCCGGCGGGCCAGGATGTCGAGGGCCTGCCCGAGCGAGGCGGTCGGTACCCGGCGCGCCGTGAGGATCTCCGCCGTCCAGGCGACGAAGTCCGTGAACAGCCGCGCGTCGTCCACGTACAGGGCGCTCGCCAGGAACTCCACGACGTGGGCGATGTCCTCGGCCGTGTGCTGGTGCTGTGCCTCCGTGTAGGCGCGCATCGCGGGGAAGCGCTCGGTGAGGTCGGACAGCACCTCCTTCACCAGCTCGGGGGCCGACCGTGACACCAGCGTGTACTCCTGGTCCGCGAGGTGCGGCAGGTCGTCCAGGGGCTGGTGCGCGGAGCCGGGGGAGGGGCGTCGCAGGCCCCGCGCCAGCAGGTCGGCGGCGGCGCGCGCGTCAGGGGCCCAGGCGTCGGCGCCGAACGCCCTCGCGTAGCGCCCGTCGGCGCCGAAGGCGGCGCCGCCCGCGAGCACGGGGGTCCCGGCGGCCCGGCACGCCGCGATCGCGGCGTGCGCCGTGGGCAGCCGGGTCGCGAGCGAGGAGGACAGCGCGACCACGTCGGGCGCGCTCCGGTGCAGATGCGCCACGAGATGCGGCGACGGGACCTGCCCGCCGAGGAACTCGACCTGCCAGCCGCGCAGTCGCAGGACCTCGGTGAGCAGCCGGGCCGGCAGCGCGTGCCACTCGCCGTCGACGCATGCCACCGCGACCCGTCCGAGCCCCGGCTCCGGCCGGGCCCCCGCACGGTGGGCCAGCGCGCCGATGACCCGGTCGTTGATGGCGCTGGCCGCGTGTTCCGCCGCCACACTCAGCCGGTTCGCCGCCCATTCGGTGCCGACGTGGCGCTGTACCGGCGCGACCACGTCGAGCAGTACCGATTCCGCGGATATGCCCTCATCCAGCGCGGCGAACACGGTCGCGGCCGCGGCGAACTCGTCGCCGGCGCACACCGCGTCCCACAGTCGCTCACGCCACACGGCCGCGCCCCCGCGGGACCCGGTCCCGGTCGCGGACCGGTCGGGGGCCCGGGTGTTCGTGAGGTCCCCCGCCCGGGGGACCGGAGAGGCCGCCGAGGCGGCCGGTGTGGACGTCATGCGGTGAACCTGCCCCGCGTGTGGCCGTTCACCGCACTCAGATGCGTCGTCCGTGGTGCGGTGATCGCGACGACGGCCATGTCGTCGTGCCGTCCCGCGCCGACCCACTGCGACGCCAGCATCTGGACCCGCTCCACCACGGCCTCGGCCGGCAGGCCCGCACACTCCGCGAGTGCCCTGCGCAGGCGGTGCTCCCCGAACAGGTCGCCGCCCAGCGGCCCGCCCCGTGCCTCCGTGATGCCGTCCGTGAACAGCAGGCACGTCTCGCCCGCCGCCAGGTCGGCCGTGACCGTCCGGGACGTGACCTCGGGCAGCACACCGATCAGCGACCCCCGTGTGGCGGTCTCCTCGACCCGGCCGTCCGCGCGGACGATGAGCGGGGCCAGGTGCCCCGCGCTCGTCAGCCGCAGCCGTACGGTCCCGGCGAACCGGCTCACCGAGGCGAGCACCATCGTCGCGAAGCGGGTGTGGTGGGAGTTGACGAGGGCGCCGTTGAGGAGGTCGAGCACCCGCTGGTGATCGCCCGCCATCGGCAGCAGCGCCTGCACGGTGTTACGGATCTTGCCCGTGAGCACCGCGGCCTCCAGGCCCTTGCCGCACACGTCACCGAGGACCACCAGCGACTCGGCGTCCGCGTCGTCGCCCGGGTGCACGTCGTAGAAGTCGCCGCCCGCGTGTTCGCCGGCGCCCGCGGCCCGGTAGCCGCCCGCGAACTCCACACCGTGCACCTGGTGCAGCCGGGGCGGCAGAAGGTCTCGCATCAGCGTCTCGGTGATGCTGGACTGCTCCGCGTACAGCCGCGCCGCGGACAGGGCGGCCCCGGCGCGCGCGGCGAACAGCCGCGCGAAGATCTCCTCGCTCTGGTGGAACCCCTGCCGGTCGCCGTGGCGCAGCAGGATGATCGCGCCGGCCGGCACCCCGTGCCCGGGCAGTGGGGTGACCAGGACCGAGCCGGCCGGACCGGTGAAACCGGCCGGAACGGCCCAGGCGGGCAGTTGCGCGGGGTCGATCCACCGCGACGGCACCGGCGGGAAGCCCTGCAACGCCTCGTCCAGGCCCGGCACCTCGGCCGGGTCCGCGGCCAGGCTCCCCCGGGTCAGGGCGCCGTCGGGGCCCGCGTAGGCCACGGCGCGGGGGCCGGCGGACGGGACGACGACCACGGCCGCGTCGGCCAGGTGACGCGCGGCGAGTTCGGCGGTCACCTCCATGCAGCGGTCCACGTTCAGGGAGGCGAGCAGTGAACTCGACGCCTCGGCGAGGAACGCCGTGCGCTTCTGCTCGGTGCGCAGGGCCTCCTCCGCCAGCCGCCGGTCCGTGTCGTCGACGAGCCACCACACGACGTCGCCCGCGTCGACGGGTGTGGGGTGCGCCTCGAAGGTGCGGCCGTCCACCTCGCCGTGCACAGGCGCCGGCCGGGGGAGCCCCTCCGTCACGCCGAAGTGCGCCTCGGTCAGCCAGGCGGGGGCCACCTCGGCCAGCGGCGTGCGGGGCCGCGCCGACGGGAAGAGCGCCGCGGCGGCGGCGTTGAGGTCGATCACGGTGCCCGCGGCGTCGGCCAGCAGGACGGGGTAAGGAGCGTCGGCCCAGGCCGCGCGCAGTGTGATCCGGGCGCTGCGGGGCTCGGCCGTAAGGCCCTCGGAAGTCTCCACGATCAACGGCTCGCGCGATGCGGGCCCCACCACCCTTCCCATGGGACAGATCATTTCCAGTCGACAACCTTCCCGCAGACAGGAGGGTGAAGCAATCTTCGGCACATCCATGCGGAGATGGGTGTGATGAGGAAAGTGTCAGAAATACCCCCTATGGGGTAATGAGGGGGTTTGGTGATGAGGCCGGCCGCGAGGAGCCGCCGGCGGATCTGCCGGGTGGGAGCGGTCCGACGCCGCCCTTCCCCGCGTGCTCAGCGGCCGAGAGCCGCGGAGCGCGCCGAACCCGGCGAGGAGGACGGCGCGACGGGCCGTTGGAGGCCCCCGGCGATGCGCCGGTGATCCGCCGGCACGGATGCAGGTTGATCCGGCCCGTGCCCGATCGTGGCGGGGTCAGGGGTCGGGGGTCAGGGCGCGGGGCGCAGCGGCATCACCGCGCGGACGGTCTTGCCGGTCGCGGTCACGACCACGTCGGGCGTCCCCGCGAGCCGGCACACCAGGGGCCAGCCGTAGCCGCCCGCCGCGAAGTCCTCCCGCCGGGGACGGGCCGTGGGGATGCGCGTGCTCGCGTCGGCGACGACGAGCACCAGCGCGCCGTCCACGACGCTCGCGGAGAAGCCCGTCACGCCGCCGCCGTGGCGCAGCGCGTTGGTGACGAGCTCGGAGGTGAGCAGGAGCGCGTCGGCGAGCACCGTCTCGTGCGCGGCGTCCTTCGCCACCAGCCCCTCCCGCAGCAGCAGGGCGTGGACCACACGGCGGGCCTCCGCCGCTCTGGTCGGGACACCGGCGCCGTACGTGCCCCAAGCCCCGTCGCTCCCCGTCGCGTAGGTCACTGCGTCCCACCTCGTCCCAGCCGCGCGCGAATACGTCCTGTCACCACTTGCGGCACCAGTCGTCCCTCTGTCGTGGTGTGCCCCGGAACGGGCCCCGCGAAAGCCGTGCGTCGCTTCGCAGGTCGGGCCCGTCGCGTTCACAGTTCGAGAGCGTCCTGAACCGTCGCGGCGAAGGTGAACGCGGACCGGGTTCCCGTCACGTCGAAGAGGCGCTCCACCACAGCGCTGAGCGGCCCGGCGATCACGAGCCGCCGGCTCCTGCCCCGCGCGCGCAGCAGCACGTGCAGCACCGTCGAGTCGGCGAACGACACCCCGGAGAGGTCGACCACCACCAGCCGGGCGTCCTCCCGGTCCGCCTTCTCCAGCGCGTCGTCCAGCAGTGACGCGTTCTCGTCGTCGAGGGACCCGGTCGCCCGCACGATGCGGCTGCCGTTGTCCGTCGTACGGGCGACGACCGTCGCAGAGTTCTCCACCACGGCCACAGGTTCTCATGCCGCGTTCCGGTCCGGACGGGGACCTCCGGGGATCGCGTGAAGGAAGTGATCCGACGGACCCACAGGGGGCACGGCCCCGCGCGGTACGCGGCGTCCGCGGGACCGTGTCCGGTGGCCGCAGGACGGGCCCGCAGGGGTTCGGCCGGCAGGGGACGCCGTCGCGGGAGAGGTACGGACGTGACCGCCTCACCCTCACCGCGGCGGCGGCCCGGCCGAGCGGGTGGACGCACAGAACGGGCCGCGCCGGCCGCCGGGTCGGACGACCACGGGCACGCGCCGGCCGGAGCGCCGCTCGACGACGCGGAGTGCGCGCAGAGCGCCGGGCGCCGCCCGACGGAGTCGGCGCCGTACGGTCCGGAGCGCCGGCGGACCCCCGGGGGGCGTCCTCCACGACGAGGCCCGAGGGTGCGCGTGCTGCCCGGCCGCGGCCTCAGGCGAGGTCGAGCAGTTCCTCGTGGAAACCGCCGAAACCCCGTTCCCGGTCCACGAGGTGGATCTCCAGGATCCAGTGGCAGGTCCGGCCACGGGCGTCGGGGCGGCGCATCGGGCGGTCGCTGCCGGGTGTGATGTACGAGGCGATCTCGTCGCCGTTGATCTTCTCGTGCGGGAACTCGCCCACCAGGTGCCCGCAGTGGTGCCCGCCGAACTCCCAGCCCGCCTCCTGCGTGAGCCGGACGACCTCCGCGTACAACTGCTCGCCGGTGATCGCGCGGTCCGACTCGAAGACCCGGCGGCCCGCCCCGAAGATCTCCGGCAGGGCGTCCCGCAGCCGCAGCTTGGCCGGGTCGTCGCCCAGCACGAAGGTGCGGCCGAAGTCGGCCTCCCACTCCTCGAAGAGCGGTCCGAAGTCGGCGAAGAGGATGTCGCCCTCCTCGATCACCCGGTCCGGCGGGTTCTCGCGATACGGGTGCAGGGTGTGGGGACCCGCACGCACGATGCGCTTGTGCCAGAACCTGCGTACCCCGTACAGCTCGTTGGCCAGATCCCTGATCCGGTCGCTGACCGCCCGCTCGCTCTCGCCGGGGGCCAGCAGGCCGCGCTTCTCCACCTGGGCGAACAGATCCTCGGCCTTGGCCTGCGCGTCGAGCAGCCGCCGCGCGCGTTCCGTCTCTTCAGCTGCGCCATCACTCATGCGCCGAGCCTAGGGCCCCCGGGGCCTGGACCGCCCGGACATGGGCGCGGAGGGCCGGCCCGCGGTGGACGGGACGTCCCGACGGCCGCGGCGGGCGGGTGGACCCGGGCGACGGCGCCGGGCCGGGCGCTCGCATAATGCAGGGATGGCACGCAATGCGAAGACAGCACGGAAGAACCCCCTCATCACGGCCGCGACGGCGCTCGCGGCGCCCGCCGTGCTGGCGGCCTGCCTCACCGGCTGCGGCGGTCACTCCTCGCCCGACGCGTCCCCCGCCGCTCCCACGCCGAGCGGGACCCCGGGCCAGGTCGAGGCCAGTTCGAACGGTGCGGTGGTGTCCGTGACCGGGGCCGTCGCCCATCTCGACCACTCCGGTGACGGCACCCTCACCATGACCGTCAGCAACTCCGGTACGGTCACCGACCATCTCGACATGGTCGGCGTCCCCGGCGGGGCGCGCGGGGCGCTCGGCGGCGGCAAGAACCCCAAGGGCAACGGGGCGATGAACACCGCGGGCATCCTGATCCTGCCCGACGGCAGTACCACCTTCGGTTCTGCGGGCGGGCCCAGTGTGGCACTCCGCCACGTCAGCGGAGTGACGAGCGGTCATACCCTGCCGGTGATCCTGCAGTTCGGCGTGGCGGGACTCGTCCGCCTCCAGGCGCACGTAACGGACTGATCCGCCGGGTCACTTGATGTGCTTCATCGTCAGGTGCGAGTCCACGCGGGCGATGCCCGGCACGTCCTCCAGCATGTCCGTCACGAAGGACTCGTAGTGCTGGAGGCTCTCCGTCGCGACCCGCAGGAAGTAGTCCGGCAGGCCGAACATCCGCCGGAACTCGACGACTTCGACGAAGGACGTGGCACGCTCCTCGAACGCGAGCACGGTCGCCCGGTCGCTGCCGCCCGCCCGGGGCGTACCGCCGGCACCCGCCGGCGCGTTGGCGTGGCCGGTGGCGCGACTCGTTCCGGTGCTGGTCACCGTCGCCCTGCACGCCTGGCGTCGCTCCACCCTGCTGAGCATCGCGGCGGGCACGGCGGTGTCCCTGCTCCTGAACTGAGTGGGGGCTGGACCGCTGCGGGCGGACGCCGGGCGCGCGGGCCGGGTCCCCGCGCGGACGGCCGAGCCCGGGCTCTGCCGGTGGCGTAAGGGCCCGCACGCGGTCGGGTGCCGTGGTTGGTCTCGCCGTGACGGCACACATGCGCTCGACGGCCGGCGCGAGCCGGTCCACGTGCCGCACGTGCCCGGCCACACACCGGGCGGTGTCGCCGCCATCTGCTGGACAGTGGTGTGCTGTTCTCCGGCGACTCCGTCGCCACCGGCGAGGGGCGCCCCGTGTTCGGCCCCTTCCACGTGGAACGGACCACCGCGATCGCCTCGTTCCACCGGCTGGCCGCACTGGAGCCGACTCTGGTGTGCGTACCGCACGGGGACCCGTTGACCGAGTCGGGCCGCAGCGGCCCTGAGAGCGGCTGCCCCGGAGACGGACTGGCTCTGAACACCGCGTCGGGAGCGGGGAGTCGAGGTGGCCGCGGGCACCCGGGGTCCGCCCTGAGAGTGAGTGTTCGCGCATATGTGCCCGTGGGGCGCGGGGCGCTTCCCGGCCTATAGTTACACGCTGTCCGCCGCTCGGTAGGGCGGTCGCCGGCGATTCATGGTTCGGTTCGGCGTCAGGGGAGGCCGCTCATGGCCAGTGTGTTTCAGGAGCGCAAGCTCAAGGGGATATTCGCGGCGTTCGACGCGGACGGCGACGGCTATCTGCGGGAAGAGGATTTCAGGGCGCTCGTCGTCCGCTGGAGCCGGCTGCCGGGAGTGGGTCCCGGGACGGAGCTGCGCGGCCGGGTGGAGACGCTGCTGATGGGGTGGTGGGCGGCGCTGCTGGAAGTCGGCGACGCGAACGGGGACGGTGCGATCGACATGAGTGAACTGCTCGCCCTGGTCGACAAGCTGCCCGTGATGGTGGGCAGTGTGACGGCCACGGCCGAAACCGTCTTCGACGCCGTGGACGCCAACGACGACGGTGTCATCTCACCGGAAGAACACCGCAGGCTCGTCGAGACCTGGAACGGCAGGCCCGTGGACATGACGGGCGTCTTCGAACTGCTCGACCTGAACGGGGACGGTCACCTCAGCCGCGACGAGTTCGCCCTGCTGTGGCGGCAGTTCTGGATGAGCGACGACCCGGTGGAGCCGGGCAACTGGCTCTGTGGCCGGTTCTCGGTCTGAGGCGGATCGCCGCATGCCTCTGGGGGAGCGGCGGGCGGCCCTGGTGCGACGCGGGTGAGGCATCTTCCAGCAGCCCACCCAGGTCCGCCTGCGTGGCTCGGTGCTCGCCGACCCGTGTGAACGCCGAACGGTCCGGCGTCCACACCGAAACCGTCGTCTGATACGCCGTCAACGACGGCGAGGGCTCGTGCGTCGACCGGGCCGCCGCTCCTACCGCCTCGCGCCGGCGCGCCTGCCAGTGCGCGCGGGCGGGGGCGGCGGCCCGGCCGGTCGCGGCGAGATGGTCCGACACCGCCGGGACACCATCGCAGATCAGGGCGAGGTTGCTGGTGGGACGGATCAGCGCGAGGGCGCGGCCGGCCGCGCCGTGCGCCGCGGCACGGTGAGCCATCTCCGCGGTGCTCGGGGGGTGGTGCGGCAGCCCTGGTCCCGGACACCGGCCGACCGCCGCGGCACGTGACCATGAGCACGTCGGTCGGCCCCGGCGCTGTCGGCCGGCTGCCGGCAGCTCGGTGGGCCGCACCGACGGAGCCGAAGGGGCAGCGTCCGCGAGGCGAGGGCATGTGCCGGGGGCTTGCGCCGGGAGCGACGTCGCGGACTCGGCTCGGGGCCGGTCCGAAGCGGCGATCGGTGCCGGGGAAAAGGGATTGGAGGGACGATGATCAGGCTGGTAGCTTGCAGTCGACCGTGACACCGCCCGAGGAGGTGAGACCCATGAACGCTGTATCGATGTGGGTGCTCCCCCTTCCCGTCATGGCCGGCGACTGACGTAGGTGTCGCCGGGAGCGCCTCGACAACAAGGCACTCCCGAAAGGCAACACCCTTGCACGCACTGCAGTTCACCGCCGAGTCGTCGTCGAACGGCGTACGCGAACGCGATTTCACCGTGGGCGACGTCCCCGGCGTTCTCTGGTCGCCGGTCCCCGGCGACGATCCCGCGCCGCTGGTCCTGATGGGCCATGGCGGCGGCAGCCACAAGAAGCACCGGTCGATGGCGGGCCGCGCGCGCCTTCTCGTGACCGGCTGCGGTTTCCATGTCGCCGTCATCGACGCGCCCGGTCACGGAGACCGGCCGCGCACCGCGCTCGACGAGCAGGACATCGCGGCGTTGCGCACGGCGCAGGCGGCGGGTGAGCCGGAAAGCCCGATCGTCGTCCCGTACAACGCCCGCCTGGCGCAGCTCGCCGTGCCCGAGTGGCAGGCGACGCTGGACGCCCTTCAGGATCGTCCGGAGATCGGTGCCGACGGCCCGGTGGGCTACCTCGGCATCGGCCTCGGCACTGCGATCGGGCTGCCTCTGGTGGCGGTCGAGCCCAGGATCACGGCGGCGGTCTTCGGTTTGATGTGGCCCGATGCCCTGGTCGAGGCGGCGAAGCAGATCACCGTGCCGGTCGAGTTCGCTCTGCAGTGGGACGACGAGCGGATTCCGCGTGAGGACGCCCTCGCGCTGTTCGACGCCTTCGCCTCGAAGGAGAAGACGCTGCACGCCAACGCGGGCAAACACATCGACTTCCCCAGGTTCGAGGCCGACAGCGCGGTCCGCTTCCTCGCCCGGCACCTTGGGCGGGCGGTCGCCTCGACGGCCTGAAGGTGACAGGCAGCGGCGTCCGGTCCGCCGGGCGGGCGCCGCTGCCGCGGCTCGGGGCGGGGCTGCGTTCGCGGATGACGGATCGGCGTGGCCGGAGTCCCGCCACGTAACTCGCGGGCGCCCTGTCATAGCGGGGACGGCGGGGCCTCGGGGCCGAAGCGGACCGTACGGAGCGCGACGTCGGACAGGCTGTACCACGGCCGCCAACCCCTCGCAACCCTGTGCGAGAAGGAAAAGCTTGCGTTTCGCCGGGGCAGAGCCTACGGTCTTAACGGTACGAGGTCGTTTCGCTAGTGCCGCACGGAAAGGGGGCGACGGGACCATGATGGTGTCGCAGGCCTCCCCGCGGAGCGACCGGACGGACCCCGCGGACGGCGGGCCCTGTCCGCCGCGCAGGCGTAGCCGGATCTCCGCCGAGCGCGAGTCCGAGATCTACGAAGGCGTGCTGAGTCTGCTGCGTGAGGTGGGGTACGAGGCCCTCACGATGGACGCGGTGGCTCTCGGGGCGCGCTGCAGCAAAGCGACCCTCTACCGGAAGTGGAGCGGGAAGCCGCGGCTCGTGGCCGCCGCCCTGCGGCACAGCAGACCGTTCGACTTCGAAGGCCTGGACACCGGAAGCCTGGCGGGCGACCTGCACGAGCTGACCGTACGCATCGGAGAGGCGAAGAAGGACACCGATCTCCTGCAGGCCGTCGTGCCCGCGGTGACCAAGGATCCCGAACTCGCCGCGGCCTTCGGCGAAGTACTGCGACAGGACCATGACGCCCTCTACAGCATGTTCGACCGGGCCGCCGAGCGCGGTGAGGTCGCCGCCGACTGCCCGGCCCGTGCCTACCTGCCGCATCTCCTGCTGGGTGCCGTCGTCGCCCGCACGCTCATCGATCTGAAGGAACCGGACCCCCTCTATCTCCAGCGGTACGTGGACGCCGTCGTCCTCCCCGCCCTGACCCGGCGCTGAACCGCGAGTCGACAGGGCGTCGTCACGCCCCCGACCCCGCGCGTGACCGGGCGCCGCTCATCCCCTGAAAGACCTGGAGGACCCCGGCGTGTCAATATCCGCCGTCGACCAACCCGTTGAGGCCGCCACACACGTGGAGCGCCCCGGCGCCGAAGCGCGGCAGCACCCACCGAAGCGCTGGTGGGCCCTGGCCGTCATCGGACTCGCCCAGCTCATGGTCGTCCTGGACGCGACCATCGTGAACATCGCCCTCCCGTCCGCCCAGCAGGACCTGGGCTTCTCCAACGACGGCCGGCAGTGGGTCATCACCGCCTACTCCCTCGCCTTCGGCAGCCTGCTGCTGCTCGGCGGGCGCCTGGCCGACCTGCTCGGCCGGCGCCGTACGTTCATCATCGGCCTGGTCGGTTTCGCCGCCGCGTCCGCCCTCGGCGGCGCGGCCAACGGATTCACCATGCTCGTTGTGGCGCGCGCCCTGCAGGGTGTGTTCGGTGCCGTGCTCGCACCGTCCGCGATGTCCCTGCTGACGACGACGTTCGTCGATCCCAAGGAGCGGTCGAGGGCCTTCGGTGTCTTCGGCGCCATCGCCGGATCCGGCGGTGCCATAGGGCTGCTGCTCGGCGGCGTGCTCACCGAACACCTCGACTGGCGCTGGACGCTCTACGTCAACGACGCCATCGCGGTGTTCGCCGTGATCGGCGCGACGCTCTTCGTCCGCGGGGCAGCGCCGGCCCAGCGTCCCAAGCTCGACCTGCTGGGGACGGTCCTCGTGGCGGCGGGACTCTTCGGGGTGGTGTTCGGCTTCGCCAACGCCGAGACGCACACCTGGAGCAACTGGATGTGCTGGGCCTTCCTGGCCGTCGGCGGCGTCCTGCTCGTCGTGTTCACCCTGTGGGAGAGGCGGGCCCAGCACCCGCTGCTGCCGCTGCGCGTACTGGCCGACCGCAACAGGGCCAGTTCGTACGTCAGTGTGTTCATCTCCGGCGCGGGGATGTTCGGCGTCTTCCTCTTCCTCACGTACTACCTGCAGCAGACCCTGCACTACACGCCCGTCCAGACCGGTCTCGGCTTCCTGCCGATGGTCGGGATGCTCATGATCACGGCCCAACTGGCCACCAACCTGCTGATCCCGCGG
The DNA here is from genome assembly GCF_036250695.1 of Streptomyces sp. NBC_01497. Lineage (NCBI taxonomy): Bacteria > Bacillati > Actinomycetota > Actinomycetes > Kitasatosporales > Streptomycetaceae > Streptomyces > Streptomyces sp. NBC_01497. Next base: position 7,541,746 of record NZ_CP109427.1, read on the forward strand.
ATCGGGCCGAAGCCCGTCGTGCCCGTGGGGATGGGTCTGGCCGGCGCGGGCCTGGTCTGGCTGACGTCGCTCGACCTGCACAGCACGTACCCCGCGCACGTCCTGCCGGGTCTGCTCCTGCTGGGCCTCGGCCTCGGCCTGGTGATGCCGCCCGCGATGAGCCTCGCGACGCTCGGTGTGCAGCCCCGGGACCAGGGCGTCGCGTCCGCGACGGTGAACACCATGCAGCAGGTGGGCGGTTCCATCGGCACCGCGCTCTTCAACACCATCGCGGCCACGGCGGCCACGAGCTATGCCAAGGACCACATCGGTCAGCGTGACCTGCCCGTTCAGGCCGCGCTCCACAGCTATGCCAGTGCCTACTGGTGGGCGGCCGCCTTCTTCGCCGGGGGCCTGGTCGTCTCCGCGCTGCTCTACCGCCGCGGCCGGCCCGCCGCGTTCGCCCCGGCCCCCCAGGACACGGGGAGTACGGCCGCCGGCGCCGAGGCCGCCGACGCGGCGACCGCGGTGCCGCAGGTGGACACCGCTGTGCGTACGCCCGCACACCACGCCAAGGGACCGGCCCGGGCCGCCACCGCGGCGCCGGGCGTGCTCGGCCGTGTCCGTGACCGGGCCGGCCGGCCCGTGCACGGCGCCTCGGTCACCCTGATCGACGCGGCCGGACGCCAGATCGCCCGCACGGTCGCGGACCACGACGGCCGGTACGCCCTGCCCCACCCGGGGGCCGGTACCTACGTGGTGATCGGTTCGGCGTCCGGCCTGCACCCGCACGCGGCCACCGTCACGGTCGGCGACACGAACCTTGAGACGGACCTGCTGCTGACGGGCTCCGGCGGACTGACCGGCACGGTCCGCTCCGCCCTCGGTCCTGTCGCGGGTGCGCTGGTGGTGGCGGCGGACCAGTACGGGGACGTCGTGGGAACCGCCACCACGGCGGACTCGGGGTCCTATGAACTGCCGGACCTCACGCCGGGCGCGTACACCCTGGCCGTCACGGCCGAGGGACACCAACCAGGCGCGGTGGCCGTGGAGTTGACTGACGGCCTGCCCGGGACGTGCGAGGTGGAACTCCTCCCCGCCGCCCACATCCGCGGCACCGTGCGCAACACGGGCGGGACGCCCATGCCGGACACACTGGTCACCCTCATGGACCGGGCGGGAAACGTGCTGACACGGCACCTGACCGATGGTGAGGGAACCTATGCCTTCGAGGCGCTTCCGCACGGCGACTACACCGTAGTGGCCAACAGTTACCCGCCCCGGGCGGTTCCCTTCTCCCTCGCCGACAGCGGCCGGGCCGAGGTGGACATCGACCTCGGCCACGAGAGCCCGGCGCCCGACGGACCCCCCGTCGGCCGTACGGAGGCCGGCGTGCCGGACCAGGGCGCAGACCGGGAGCCGCTGGGCTGACAGCGGGACGGATACCGCGCAGACGGCAGTTCATGGGCGGCGGCACCGCGTCGGCGGTGCCGCCGCTTCGGCGCGCGGGGCCGCGGGGCCGGCGTCCGGCCGTGGCAGGACGGACCCCGGCAGCACCCGCCGCGCCACCGCGGTCCGCCCGCCGCTCCTCACGCGTCGGGCTGGATCTCCCGGGCGACCGCCTCGGCCCCCGCGGCCGGGCCGCCGTCCGAGAGGCCGTCCCGGTCCACCTTCAGGGTCCCCATGTCCAGCGCTCCGCGCACCGCCTCGCGCACCGCGCGGGCCGCCGGCGCCTCGCCGAGATGGTCCAGCATCATCGCCGCGGCCAGGATCTGGCCGACGGGATTCGCCCGGCGCCGCCCGGCGAGGGCCGGCGCGCTGCCGTGGACGGGACCGAAACAGGCGGCACGCTCGCCGACGGCGCCCGAGGGGCACAACGCGGTTCCGCCCACGGTGCCGCAGCCGAGGTCGCTGAGGACGCCGCCGAGGGGGTCGGCCGTGACGATCACGTCGAAGTGCTCGGGCGACATCACCAGGGCCTCCGCCGCGGCGCCCGCGTAGAGGCATTCCGCCTGGATCTCCGGGTAGTCCCCGGCGACGTCGAGGAAGACCTCACGCAGCAGACGCATGCCGCGCAGCGTGTCCGCCAGGTCGGCGCAGGTGACCCGGCGCACCCGGTCCCGCCGCGCGCCCGCACGGGAGCGGGCGAGGTCGAACGCGTAGCGCGCGATCCGCTCGCACCCCGCGCTGGTGACGGTCAGTGTGTCCGCCGCCGTACCGCCGCCCCCGTTCTCGTCCTGCCCGCCGGCCGCGCCGCGCGGGGCATGCGGGAGCCGGGTGTTCTCCTGTACGACGACGTAGTCGACACTGCCGTGGCGCGCCACCAGCCGCGTGGAAACGCGCGGCAGCAGTTCGACGGGCCGCACCCGCGCGTACAGGTCGAGTTCCGTGTGCAGGACAGCGCCGAGCCGGCCCGCCTCGCTGCCGTCCGGCAGGCGGACCGACGGGAGTCCCACGGGCCCCAGGAGGGTCGCGTCCGCCGCGCGTACGGCGGCACGCCCGGCGCCGGGCAGCGCCTCACCCGTCCGCTCGTACGTCCCGGCGCCGCCGTCGACCTCGGTGATGCCGAGGTCGAACCCGTAGAGGTCCGAGGCCTTCGCCAGGACGAAGAGTGCCGCGTCGACCAGTTCAGGGCCGACGCCGTCGCCCCTGATCAGCGCGATGTCATGGACGGTCATGCTTCCCCTCTCGCCTCGGCCGGCGGGCGCGCCGCCGGGGAGCCCCGTACCGGATCGTACGGCGGCCGTCCGCCATCGCTCCAGGAGGTGGGGGCGCCGACCGCTCCTCGCTGACGGGGCGTTACCGGTCAGCCGCTGATCGGCCCATGTACGGGGCTCCACCACCGTCCGCGTCCGCGCGTGGGCCGAGCGGCGTGGCGGGGAGCCGGCAGGGGCGGGGCCCCTGCGCGAGTGGACCGGCGCGGTGCCTCACCTCGGGCCGCCGGCGCCGGGGGTCGCGCGTCGCGAAACGATGCGTGCCGTGGCGGAACGGCGGGCGCGCTGCCGCGCCGCGATCAAACGTGACGGCTCCAGGATCGTCGACTGGACGCTGCGCACCGCACGGATGTGGTCGGCCGTCCAGATCATCCGGATCGCCGTCGCCGACCAGCCGCGGTCGTCGCCGGCCAGGTCCTGACGCACCGTGCCGAGGAGCCTGTCGGCCGCCGCCGCGTCGTGGGGGAGAGGGCCCGGCACCGGGCCGTGCCCGGTCAGGGCGCCCGCCACCGACTCGAACCACGTCACGAGCGCGTCGGCTGCCGCGTCGATCTCGCGGCGGGCCGCCGTGCGGTCGCCCGCCGGCCCCCGGTGGTCGCGACCCCACAGGTCGAGCACCGCGTCCCCCGTCAGCCTCAGTACCGCGACGGCCGTGATCAGCGCGGTGACGTCGGCCAGCGGCACGTGCTTCGTCCCGCGCTCGGCGAGGAATCCGCGGAACGCGTCGTCCAGCCTGCGGGCCGCGGCCGCCGCCCTGGACCGTTCGTCCTCGGGGGCGGGAGCCGTCGGTGCGAGGACGTCGCAGCGCGTCACCCCGTACCCGATCGCGCCCCGCACATACCGGGCGCTGTGCGTGAACGCGTCGGCCAGCGCCTCCCCGAGGGCGTCCCCCGCGCCACGCGGCCAGAACAGCACGCCGACCGCCACGCTCACCGCACAGCCGATCGCGACGTCCTCGATCCTGACGAGACCGATGCTCCAGCCGGCCGGCTGGATGATCGTGAACAGGATCAGGATCGACGCCGTGAACCCGGCCTGCCCCGCGGCGAACGAGATGGCCGACGGCGCGAGCCCGGTGAACAGCACCGCGAGCGGGAGCAACAGCCACAGAGCTGTCTGGTCCGAACCCACCCCGTAGATCACCGCACCGCCGATGGCGATGCCCGCGGCGGTGCCCGCCACCGCCCGCAGCGAGTTCTGCCCGGTCAGCAGGGCACTGGAACGCAGCACGGCCATCGTCCCGAAAGCGACCCAAAAGGAGTGTTCGACCCCTGTCAGCGCCGCGACGAGGACCGCGAGCCCCAGCGAGATCGACCCTCGCACACTGTTGTGGAGCCAGACCGAGTGCCGCTCCACGTGCGCGCCCGCGCGTTCCTGAGCGGACGCCAGCGGCGACTCCACCCCCGCCGGGCGACGCCCGGCCAGCCGCTGCCACCACGAGCGGCGACGCGCCGCCAGCGTCAGCTCGATGTTCTCCGCGATCGCCCGGATCGCGAAGCTCGTCTCCTGGGCGCGGAAGCTCGGTTCCAGACAGCTCACGAAGACGGCGACCGCGGAGGACCGCTCCCGCGTCGTCACCGCCGGGGGGCCGTCGGTGCCGGTGCGGTCCCCGGGGCGCGCCGCGGTGACCGTACGTTCCATGACGGCACGCGCCTCGTCCAGCCGCCGCATCGCCGCGTCGAGCGCACCCGGCGCGCTCCCGTCCGGGGTCCGCAGCCGCTCGGCGCCCTGCTCCAGCAGATCGGCCGCCGCCAGTCGCACCGCGTGCACCACCGCGTCCGCGGGACCCGGGCCGCGGTCCAGCGGCGTCCTCATCAGCACGGTCTGAAGCCACATGACCTCGTCCACCAGCCGGACCAGGGTGCGCGTCGCCGTACTGAGGCCGGTGGGCCGGTACGGCGTGCCGAAGAACGTCGTCCGCAGCTTCGCCACGGCCGCCTCCGCGTCGGACACCACCGCGTCGAGCGCTTCGCGGTCAGCGGCCGCGAACCCGCCGCGTACGCAGGCGACCTCCGCCCGAAGCCGCTCCGCCAGCGCGGCACAGGCCCGCGCGGCAGTCGTGCGCAGCGGGTCCCTGGCCGGGGCCGGCCACAGCACCCCGACGGCCACCAGCGAGGCGGCACCGGCGAGGCCCCAGCCGGCGAGGCGGTCCGGGACCGTGCCCGGCGCGCCAGGGAGCGTCACCGGCAGGATGAAGGAGATCAGCATCGTCGTGGACGCCCCGGCGACCGTGGAGCTGATGATCCCGGAGAACAGGATGCCGAACGTGACGACCACCGTGGCGATCGCGGCCGGCCACGGCGCCCCGGAGGCCAGCGTGCCGAGAGACACGAGGACGGCGCCCGCGCAGACCAGGGCCGACTGCGCAGCGAGCCGGTCGCGCACCGGTCCGCCGAAGTCCACGAACAGCAGCAGGGCGATCGAACCGAAGGCGGCGAACAGCCCCATCGTCTCGTTGCCGAGCACCTCGACACAGAGGGCGAACAGGCCCGGCGCCACGATCGCGGCGCGCCCACCACGGCGCAGGGCCGCGAATCCGGCGTCGCGGGCGCGCAGGTGGCGCAGGAGGTTCACGGTGACTCCCGTGGGTCGGGGGCCGCGGTTGCCCTGGTGGTGCGCGCCGCTCCGCTACTGCCCCGCACGGGCGCGGGCCCGTGCCTGAGGAGCCCGGCCAACTCTCCCACGGGTGAGCGGCGGTGCGTGCGGTGGCCCGCGAACTCCCGCACGGGCCGGCGCGCGTGCGGGAGGTGGCCCCGAAACCGAGCGGGTACGGCCCGCGCCGCCCGCCGCGCCGCGTACGGCAGCCCCCGCACCCGCTCTCCCGGCACTCGTTCCCCCACCCCGCTCGCTGCGCACCTGTCCCGCCCGTGACCGCGCTGTCCCGGCGCCCACTGTGCCCCTGACCGGTCTTCCGGTCGCCTGGCTGCAGGGCGGTGTCGGTGGAGACGCGCACCCGTACCGTCGCATGGCTGAGGCCGATCTCCTCGGCGGCGTTCAGCAGGGCACACCGGGCTCTGGCCGCACCGTTCGCCGAGGTCGTCGAGGGCGGCGGACTGTCCCGGGCCGGCCGGTTCGGCCCGCTATCGCGCGGCGGACTCCCCGAAACGCTCGTGCCCGTACCAGTGCCCCAAGGCGGTGGACGGCGCCACGTCCTTGGACCACTCGTCCAGCCGCGCGGCCTGGCGCGAGGGTCCCCGGGGCCGGCGCCGGTCGACGAGGACACGGGCCCCGCCGTCCGCTTCCGGCTACTCGTACACGCGCGCGACCCGCACGTCCGGTACGGTCTCCATCCGCCCGTTCTCCGACGTCCGCCGGGTGCCCCGCCAGTCGTGCGGCGGGCACCCCTGGGACAGAAAGCGCTTCTCCCGCCGTGCGCGAACGGCCGCCATCGACACGGTCGCTCCGCGCCCCTCGCCCGTCACGTCCGTCCAGGCCGTGCCCCCAGCGGTACCGGCCCGGCGCGGACCCGGTCGCCGCCCCCCGACCCCCGCGGAGAAACAGATGCCCCTGCGCGTGCCCGCCGACTCGACGATCCTCTTCCAGGGCGACAGCATCACCGACACCAGCCGGCGCACCCAGCCGGGCGACGGTCTCGGCAACGGCTACGTCAGGATGGCCGCGGACCTGATGCGCGAACGCCCACAACCGTGCGAGCTGACCTTCCTCAACCGGGGCGTCAGCGGGAACCGGGTGGCGGACCTGGTGGCCCGGTGGGACGAGGACACCATCGCCCTCAAGCCCGCCCTCGTGTCCGTGCTGATCGGTGTCAACGACACCTGGCGCCGGTACGACTCGGGCGAGGTGACGACGACCGCCGACTACGAGCGCGACTATCGAGGTCTCCTGTCGCGCGTACGGGACGAACTCGGCGCGCGGATCCTCCTGGTCGAGCCGTTTCTCGTGCCGGTCGAGGAGGAGCAGTGGGACTGGCGGGAGGACCTCGATCCGCGCATCCAGGTGGTACGCAGGCTGGCGGAGGAGTTCGACGCGGCCCTGCTCCCGGCGGACGGCCTGCTCAACCAGGCGGCACGCGAGCACGGTGGCGCGCCGGCGGTCGCGGGCGACGGCGTCCACCCGACGCCGCTGGGCCATGCGGTCCTTGCCCGCGCCTGGGCGGGCCTGGTGGAGACCGCCTGATCCCGCGGGCCGGGGGCGGCGCCTGAGTGGCGGCCTCGGCGTAAACCCGGCCGGATCTGATCGCCGGAGGAGGCAGCCCGAGCGTGGCCGGGGCCGCCCCGGGCCTGGAGTGGACCGGCCGGGCGGGGCCCCGGCCGCCCCGCCCCGACCGCCGCGACCGTTCTGACCGGGCGGCCTCCCCGAGGTCCTCGCCGAGTGGTGGGCCGCGTCCGGAGCCGTCGCCCCCGGGCGCACCGGACGCGGCGCGGCGCGTCGCTCCGCGCGGAAAGGGATCGTCGGGGCGTCGGCGTCGCTGTCCTGTCCTGACCCTTGACGGGGGGTCAGGCCACCGACAGACTCCACGGCGTGTGACAACGATGTCACATCATGGCGGCTGGACGCAGGGCGGCAGCAGGGAGGCCCACGGTGCATCGACGACGCGGTCAATGGAGCAGACTCGGGATCGGGGCGGTGGTGATCGCCGCGTGCGTGACGGCCGCCCCCGCGGCGGCCTCCGCCGCGCCCGCCCGGAGCGGTCCGGCGCACACGTCCCTCGTGGCGGATCCGACGGCCTATGTCGATCCGATGATCGGGACGATGAAGGGCGTCGACGCGGAGAACACCTTCCCCGGTGTCACCGCGCCCTTCGGCATGATGCAGTTCAGCCCCGACACCACCTCCGGGGCCACAGGCTACGAATACACCTCGAACGCCATCAAGGGCTTCAGCCTGGACCACTTCTCCGGTGGCTGCTCGTCGTTCGGCGACATTCCGATCCTGCCGGTCACCGGAGCGGTCGGCGACGACCCGGCCGCCCGTACCGAGCACTTCTCCCACGACGACGAACACGCCACGGCCGGCGCGTACTCGGTCACGCTGGCGGACTCCGGCGTGGCGGTGGACATCGGTGCCACCACCAGGACCGGTATCGCGAACTTCCGCTACCCCAAGGGGAGTCAGGCCCAGGTCCTGGTCAAGTCGGGAACGAGCCTGGGCGGTGACCTCGCGGCCCAGGTGCAGGTCGTGAACGACCACGAGCTGCGGGGGACCACCACCCCGCACGGCCTGTGCAACAACAGCCAGTACACGATGTACTTCGACATCACCTTCGACCGGCCCTTCACCGCCCATGGCACCTGGGGCTCCGGCAAGGTCACCGCGGGCGCCGACAGTGCGTCGGGCGCCGGCTCGGGCGCGTACCTCACCTTCGACACGACCCGCACGGCGAACGTGACGGCCAAGGTCGGCATGTCGTACGTGAGTACAGCGGGCGCCGCGCGGAACATGGCGACGGAGATCCCCGGCTGGGACGTCGCGCGGGTGCAGGACAGGACCCGCGCCGACTGGCGCGATGTCCTGGGCAAGGTGCGGGTCGGCGGGGGCACGAAGGACCAGCTGACGACGTTCTACACCTCGCTGTACCGGTCCTTCCAGTCACCGAGCGTCTTCAACGACGTCGACCGGCGCTACATCGGATTCGACGGCAAGATCCACACGGTGGCGCCGGGCCACACCCAGTACGCGACGTTCTCCGACTGGGACATCTACCGCTCGCTCGCCCCGCTGCAGACCATGCTCTACCCCAAGAAGGCCGGGGACATGGCCGACTCGTTGCTGCGCGACGCCCAGCAGCAAGGCGGCTGGTGGCCCAAATGGCCCTCGCAGAACATGACGGGCAACGTCATGAACGGTGACAACGGTGTGCCGTTGTTCGCCCAGTACGTGGCGTTCGGCGCGCAGGGCGTCGACGTCAAGGACGCGCTGCCCATCATGGAGAAGGGCGCCACCACCGCGCAGCAGGTCGGCTGGGGCTGGACCGAACGGCCCGGCGTCGAGGACTACGTACGTCTCGGCTACGCGCCCAACAACGCCGACTCGCAGGGCGACCACGGCCTCCAGGGCGCCTCCGAGACCCTGGAGTGGGCCACCGACGACTTCACGATCTCGCAGCTCGCCGCCACGGTCGGCGACCGGGACACCGCCGCCGAGTACGCCCGTCGCGGCCAGAACTGGCAGAACATCTTCGACCCCGCGACCGGCTACCTGCGCCCGCGCGACGACAACGGGGCCTTCCCCGCGGGCCCTGGCTTCCAGACGCCGCCCGCGAACGCCTTCGGCCAGGACGGCTACGACGAGGGCAACGCCGCCCAGTACAACTTCTCGGTGCAGCAGGACATCGCGGGCCTCGTCGCCGCGATGGGCGGCAAGGACGAGGCGATCCCGCGCCTCGACGACTTCTTCTCCCAGCTCAACGCGGGTGGCAACGCCCCGTACGACTGGGCCGGCAACGAGATCGACACCACGGCCCCGTGGATGTACGACTACGTCGGCCAGCCGTGGAAGACGCAGGCGGTCACCCGCCGGTTCGAGAGCGAACTGTTCACCACCCGGCCCGACGGACTGCCCGGTAACGACGACAACGGCGCGCTGTCCTCGGAGTACGTGTGGGCGGCGCTCGGCATGATGCCCGCCACACCCGGTACGCCGACCCTCGCGCTCAGCAGTCCGCTGTTCCGGCGCGCGGAGATCACCCTGGGCACCGGACACCGCATCGGCATCGACGCGCCGAAAGCGGCGACCGACGCGCCGTACGTCACCGGCATGACGCTGAACGGCCGGGAACACGAGTCCAACGCGCTGCCCGCGTCGTTCGCCACGCGCGGCGGTGACCTCGGCATCGCCCTGTCCACCCGGCCCGACACGCACCGCGCCACGTCGGCCGCGGACGCGCCGCCCTCGTACCGGGCGTACGAGGACCCGGCGATCGGCTACCTGACCCCGACCGGCGCGCAGGTCACACCGCCCGGTGGCAGTGTGCCCGCCACCGTCGGCGCCTCGGTGCTCGCGGGCGGCGCGGGCAAGGTGAGCTGGACGGCCCACTCCGACGTCCCCGGGGTGAGCGTCACCCCGTCCTCCGGCACGCTCGACCTGACGCGCGCGCCCACCGCGAAGGCACCCGTCACGATCAAGGTCGCGCAGGACACACCGTCCGGCTACCACCCGGTGACGATCGCCTTCCGGACGGCCGCCGGCCGCACGCTGCCCGGCGGCGCGGCGGTGATCACCGTACCGGCCGCCGACGGCGCCGCCACCGCCTGCGACACACTGGGCGCCAGCGACACCGAATGCGGGCTCAGGCTCCGGGACAACGGGGACGGGCACACCGTGCCGGTCACCGCGGGCGGCCGGTCCGGCCGCTCCACGACGGACGGCTCGCCGTACGCGTACTTCGACATCGACAACACCACCGTGCCCGGTGGCACCTACCGGGCGACGGTGACCGTCGACTACTACGACCACGGCACCGGCAGCTGGAGCCTGCAGTACGACGCCGTGGGCAACGCGTACAAGTCGACGGCGCCGGTGGCCAAGACGGGCACCGACACCTGGAAGACGGCCACGTTCACGGTCGACGACGCGGCCTTCCACAACGGCGAGAACGCCGGGACGGACTTCCGCCTGGCCAACAGCGGCGACACCGGCACGATCGGACGCGTGCACACCTCCGTCACCGGCGACAACGCGCTGGCCCTGCATCTGTGCCCGGACGACAACTGACCGCCGGCGTCCGCCGGATCCGAAACCGACGGCCGCCCCTTCGGCGCGAGGCCGGTCTCCCGAGCGGAGGCCGGCCTCGCGCCGTGTACGGGGGCGGCGAGGAGGCGCGCGGGTGACGCGCCGGCCGCCGGCGGCCGGGCCCGCTCCGCCGGCAGGCCCGCCGTCCCGGGGGCGAGACACGGCGGGCGCCTGCCGGCCCCGCCCGATCGACCTGCCCGATCGACCCGCCCGATCAACGGCCCGATCAACCCGCCTGAGCAACCGACCCGAACCCGCCGGTGACCGGTGCCGGCGATGGCCCTGCCGCAGAGAACTGCCGTTTCCGACAGAACTTTTGATGGATCATCAAGAACTTTTACCCGGTTCCGGTGAAACCTCTGGACAGTGCCCGGGAGCGGCCCCTAATGTCTCGGGCCACCGGGCGGATGTTTCGTCCGGGTAACGCCAGCTCCTCACGCCTCCCTCCCCCACGGGGGCCCGCCCCGTACGCGGCCGGGCCGCCCCGAGGCGCGCGCTCACGCAACCCGCAGCACCCCCGCTCCGTGCGGGGCCCGGCCGCGCACCGGTGCGGCCGTGTCGGCAGCAAGAAGGGGAAGCGCAATGAAGCTACGTACCTATGTCGTGACGGCGACCGCCGCCCTCATGGCCTCCGGGAGCCTGGTGGCGCTCGCCACGACCGCGCAGGCCGCGCTCTACACGACCTGTGTCGGGGACGGCGGGGCCGTCACCGTGCGCGGTGACCTGGTGGTGCCGGCGGGGGAGTCCTGCACCCTCGACGGCACCAAGGTCGCCGGCAAGGTCACCGTCCAGGACGGCGCCGACCTGGTCGCGTCCGGGGTCACCTTCAGCGGAGCCGTCGACGTCGGCGAGGGCGGCTACCTGGACGTCACCGACTCCACGCTCAAGGGTGCCGTCACCGCCACCGGCGCCTTCGGCACCCACCTCCAGCACTCCACCGTCAAGTCCGCCGCGGCGACCGGCGGTTTCCTGTACGCGGTCGACGCCACCCTGAACGGCGCGGTCGGCGCGGACGGCGGTGAACTGTACGTGTCCGGCAGCACCGTCAAGGGCGCGGTCGCCGGTGCCGACGGCCTCTACGCGGACGTCTACGACACCACCGTCAAGGGCGACCTGACCGTCAGCGGCAACTCCCTCGGCGGGGTGCTCTGCGCGAGCGAGGTCAACGGGAGTACCGACTACCACCACAACGGCGACACCCTTCAGCTGGGCGGCGACGGTCCTCTCGGCTCCTGCGCGGGTGCCACCTACCTGGCCAAGAACCTCACCGTCACGGACAACACAGCCGCCGCCGTGCTCGACAACACCATCGTCGCGGGCACGCTCACCGCGACGGGCAACTCCCCTGTTCTGAGCGTGGGTTCGCTTGCCCGGGTGCGAGGAGCCGTCGTCGGGGAGACCGCTCCGGCCACCGCCGCCGCCACGTCCTCGCGCGCCCTGAGGGCCGCTCCGCAGGACCGGGGCCGGGCACTCGCCGGGCAGGTGGCCGGGCGCGCCGCCGCCGCACGGGCAGCCGCGGGCGCGGCCGGCGACGCGGACCTGTGACAGCGGACCTGTGACCGTGCGGCCCCGGCCGCCGGCCGGCCGCCGCGGCGCGCCGCCCGTGCGGCACCCCGGGTGCGGCCACGCGCGGGCCGGACACCGCCGCACGCCCTGCGTCGCGCCCCGCCGCACCCGGTCCCACCGGGCCGCCGCAGGCGCCCCGCCCGTACCCCGCCGTTCATCCCCCGTCTCATCACCTGGAGTGACCGTGGGCCATCTGCAGAAGTCCTTCGACCGCAGGACGTTCCTCCGCGCCACCGCGCGCACCACCGTCGCCGTCGCCGCCGCGTCCGTCGTCGGGGCGTCCGCCGCCTCGGCATCCGCCGCTCCGGCCGCCGGCGCGCCCTCCCGGCTGCCCATCCCGAAGAACCGCGTCTCGATCCAGCTCTACAGCGTGCGCGACAAGGTGACCTCGCTCGGCTTCGCCGTCGTCCTGCCCGAACTGGCCAGAATGGGCTACAACGAGGTCGAGTTCGCGGGCTACACGCAGAACACCTCCATCCTCGGCCGGCAGATCACACCGAAGGAGATCCGCCGGATCCTCGACGACAACGGCCTGCGCGCCACCGGCAGCCATGTCGGCCTGGGCAACTTCGCGGGCAACCTCGAAGGCGAACTGGACACCGCCGAGATCCTCGGCATGCCGCACGTCGGCACCGCCAACGCCCCCTCCGGCACCAACACCGTCGCCGCCTACCAGGCGGCAGCCGAGGACTTCAACGAGTGGGGCCGGGCCGCCACGGCCCGCGGCCTCAAGCTCTACCAGCACAACCACTCGGGCGAGTTCGCCTTCGCGAGCGACCAGCCGTCGGTCCGCCTCTACGACGTGTTCCTGCGTAACACCGACCCCCGTTACGTGTATCTGGAGATGGACGTCTACTGGGCCTTCGTCGGCCAGTACCGCTATCCCGGGTTCGAACCCGCCGCGTACGTACGCGACCAGCCCTACCGCTACCCGCTGTTCCACCTCAAGGACGGCGTCTCGGCACCCGGTTCCGGTGACGGCTACAGCATGGTCGAGTTCGGCGCCGGCGACCTGCCGTACGAGCGGTTCGTGCGGGACATCGGTCCGCGCGACAGCCACATCGGCATCTACGAGCAGGACAACGCGGTCAACACCCTGCCGAACCCGCCCGGTTCGCTGGGTGCGGCGGAGCGCAGCCTGGGTGGCATCAAGCGCCTGCTGGGCGCCTGAGCACCCGCATCCCACCGTTGTCGGCACGCGACCAAGGAGACGCACCACCGTGCACCGAACCCTGAGACGTCTGATCACCGGGGTCGTGCTGGCGGCGCTGCCCGCGCTGGGCGGGGCGAGTCTCGCCCCGGCCGCGCAGGCAGCGCCCGCCGCGACGGCGCCCGTACACGCACCCGCCCCCCGGCACGCCCCCGCGCACGAGGGCGACGAGGCGGCCGACCCCGCACTCGACTGGGCCAACTACGAGAAGGTCACCCTCACCAAGGAGACCGGTGAGCCGATCGACCTCGCCGTGCTCCCCGACAGCCGCGTGCTGCACACAGCGCGCAACGGCGACCTGCGACTGACCGACCCCGGTACCGGTGTGACGAAGATCGCCAACCACATCGACGTGTACCAGAACTCGGAAATGGGTCTCCAGACCGTCACCCTGGACCCGGACTTCGCCACCAACCACTGGGTCTACCTCTACTACTCGCCGCCGCTCGACACCCCCGCGGGTGCGGCGCCCGAGCAGCTGCCGGCCGGACAGGACGACTCGTACTGGAAGCAGTGGGAGGGACACGACAGCCTCTTCCGCTACAAGTGGACCGGCGACAAGCTCGACCTGACGACGGGCCAGGAGATCATCCAAGTCAACACCAACCGCGGCCAGTGCTGCCACGTCGCGGGAGACGTCGACTTCGACGCGCAAGGCAACCTCTACCTGTCCACCGGCGGCAACACACCGGCGTCCGGCCCCAACGTCAACGGCTACAACCCCATCAACGACGCACCGGGCTACAACCCCGGCCTCGACGAGCGCCGCGGCTCCGGCAACACCAACGACCTGCGCGGCAAGATCCTCCGCATCCACGTGCGGGACGACGGGAGTTACACCGTCCCCGACGGGAACCTCTTCCCCGCGGGGACCCCGAAGACCCGGCCCGAGATCTTCGTGATGGGCCTGCGCAACCCGTACCGGCTCAGCGTCGACAAGGCCACCGGCGCGGTGTCCTGGGGCGACTACGGTCCCGACGCCGGCAACGCCGACCCGAACCGCGGCCCCATGGGCTACGTGGAGTGGAACACCACCACCAAGTCCCTGAACAGCGGCTGGCCGTTCTGCACGGGGGACAACACCCACCCGTACCGGGACTTCGACTTCGCGACCCTCACCCCGGGTCCCGCCTTCGACTGCTCCGCTCCGGTCAACGACTCCCGCTGGAACACGGGCCTGCGGGACCTGCCGCCCGCCCACCCCGCCACACTCTGGTACGGCGACAAGGACACCGACCAGCCCTGGCCCGAACTGACCGCGTTCCGCGGTCCCGGCGGCCCCGGCGGCCAGGCCCCCATGGGCGGACCGACCTACCACTACGACGCGGACAACCCGTCCACCGGCAAGTTCCCCGCCTACTGGGACGGCAAGGCGTTCCTGGGCGAGTTCTCCCAGGACTACGTGGCGGCCCTCACCCTGGACGGCCCCGACGGGCCGGTCAGCAAGATCGAGAACGTCCTGCCCAACAGCGAGCGGTCCGAGAACGGCATCCCGCCCTGGGACAACCCGATGGACCTGGAGTTTGGTCCCGACGGCGCGCTCTACGTCCTCGACTACGGCGACGGATTCTTCCGCCAGAACCCCGACGCGGGCCTGTACCGGATCGAGTACGCGGAGGGCAACAAGGCGCCCACCGCCGTCATCGCGGCCCAGCCGTCCTCCGGGCACGCGCCGCTCAGCGTGACCTTCGACGCGAGCGGTTCCACCGATCCCGAGGGATCCGCGCTCACCTACCAGTGGGACCTGGACGGTGACGGAACCTTCGACGCCACCGGACCGAAGGCCACGCACACCTACAGCGCGAACGGCCAGTTCCAGGCCCGCCTGAAGGTGACCGACCCCCAGGGCAAGACCGGCCTCACGAGCCACCAGATCACGGTCGGCAACACCGCGCCCACCGTGAAGATCACCACGCCGCCCAACGGCGGGTTCTTCAACTGGGGCGACACCGTCGCGTACGGCACCGACATCAACGACCCCGAGGACGGGACCGACGTCGACTGCGCCAAGGCGGCGTGGACCTTCGGCCTCGGTCACAACCAGCACGGCCACCCGGTCGACAGCGGCACCGGCTGCTCCGGCGCGGTCCTCACTCCGGCCGACGCCGGACACGGGGACACCGAGAACGTCTTCGGTGTCTTCGGTCTCACCTACACCGACAAGGGCGCGGGCGCCGTGCCCCCGGCCTCCAGCGACGCGCAGGTGATCCTCAACCCGGCCCTCATGCAGGCCGAGCACTACGACGCGGCCGAGGGCGTCACCGTCACCGACGACGCCACCGCGTCCGGACAGCGTCGCCTGACCTCCTTCGATCCCGGCGACTGGATCGCCTACGACCCGGTCTCCTTCTCCGGCATCACCGGCGTACGGACGAGGGCCACCGGTGCGGGCACCCTCTCACTGCGCTGGAACTCGCCGGACGCGGAGCCCTTCGCCACCGTCCCGGTACCGGCAGGCGACGGCTGGCAGACCGTCGACACCCCGCTCACCGGGGCGCCCTCGGGCAGCGGCAAGCTGTACGTCACCTCCACGGGTGGTGTGGAGCCCGACTCCTTCACCTTCCAGGGCGCGGGTGTCGCGGACCGTACGGCACCCACCGCGACGGCCACCCTCGACCCGGCGAAGCCGACCGGAACCGGGGGCTGGTACACGGGGGACGTGAAGCTCACCGTCACCGCGAAGGACAACGGCAGTGTCAAGAGCCGTGAGTACTCCCTCGACGGCGGAAAGACCTGGAAGGCGGCGAACTCCGCCGTCACCCTGTCCGCCGAGGGTGTGACGACCGTCAGCTACCGGGCAACGGACACCGCCGGCAACGTGTCAAACGTCGGGTCGACGACCGTACGGATCGACCGGACGGGCCCGTCCGTGACGGTCACCGGCGTCGAGGCGGACTCCGACCACGGCGACTCCACCGCGATCACGCCCGCGGTCACCGCCACCGACACCGTCTCCGGGGGCGCCACCGCAACGGCCACCCTGGACGGCGCCGCGCTCGCCCCGGGCAAGCCGGTCGAGCTGTGGCGGCTGCCGCTCGGCGGCCACGACCTGAAGGCCACCGGGCAGGACGCGGCCGGCAACTCCGCGACGAAGACCGTGCACTTCACCACGCACACGTCATTCGCGGAGCTCACCGCCCTGGTGGCCGGGCTCAAGGCCGACGGGCTGGTCACCGCCCAGGGGCAGCAACGGCTCGACGTACGGATCGGCCAGGCCGCGGCACATGCCGACGCCGGCCGGACCGGGCAGGCGGCCGCCGTACTCGACGCGGTGGCGGACCTCGCGGGGCAGCGCTCGCTCGTCCCCGACACGGCGGCAGGTGACGCGCTCGCGCGGGACGCGTCCGCGGTGAAGGGAGGACTGGCCGGCTGACCCGAACGCCGGTCGCGGGGGCGGGAGCCACCGGGTTCCCGCCCCTCGCGCGCCGGACACCCCCCGGCGGCGTACGGGGTTCCGCGCCCGTCGGGAGCGGGAGATCCATCGGCGGGAAAAGAACTTTCCCCGCTTCGTGCAAAACGGCGGGAGCCGGCCGTGACCCCGGTCTACGGTCGCCGTGACCGCGACCCGGATCCCGCCGTCGGCGGCCCCCGTGGCGGTGACCTCCCGCCGGCGACTTCGAGGATGTGAGCCCGTGAGCATTCCCTACCGGGTACTGAGCCTGCTGCGTGACCAGGGACCGCTCTCCCGGGCCCAGTTGCCCGACCGGCTGGAGGTGCCCCGGCCACGCCTGCTCGCCGAACTCGACCGGCTGGTCGCGGCGGGCCGCCTCCTCGAAGCGGGACCCGCCGCCTCCCGCGGCGGGCGCCGCTCCACTCTTGTCCGGCTCGACCCTGGACTCCGGTTCGCCGCCGTCGATCTCGGAGTGGGCTCCGTCGACATCGAGATCACGGACGGTTCACTCAGTACCGTCGCCGCGCTGTCGGAGGAGACCGACATCCTGGCGGGACCGGACGCGGTGCTGGCCCACGTCGGTGAACTCCTGCGCACCCTGCGGGAGGCGGGCCACTACGAACGGCTCGACGCCCTCGGCATCGGCCTGCCGGGGCCGGTCAGTTTCCGGGAGGGCATCCCCGTGTCGCCCCCGATCATGGCGGGCTGGAACCGCTTCCCCGTACGGGACACCCTGGCGCGCGACCACGGCTGCCCGGTCGTCGTCGACAACGACGTCAATGTCATGGCCATCGGGGAGAAGCACGCCGGCGCCGCGACCACCGTGGAGCATCTGCTGTTCGTGAAGATCGGCAGCGGCATCGGCTCCGGTGTGCAGGTCCACGGTCGCATCTACCGGGGTGCCGAGGGGTGTGCGGGCGACATCGGCCACATCCAGGTGGACGGGGACGGGCCGGTGTGCGCCTGCGGCAACTCCGGCTGCCTCGAAGCGTACTTCGGTGGTACCGCGCTGGCGAGGGACGCCACCGCGGCGGCCCGCTCCGGCCGTTCCGAGCAGCTCGCGGAACGCCTCGGCACCCGAGGGGCCCTGACGGCCGTGGACGTCGGCGCGTGCGCGGCGGCCGGCGACGCCGTCAGTGTGGGGCTGATACGCGACGGCGGGCGCCGGGTCGGCCAGGTCCTCGCCACCGTCGTGAGTTTCATGAACCCTTCCATGATCGTGATCGGCGGCGGGCTGGCCGGCCTCGGCCACGTCCTTCTCGCCGAGATCCGCAGTGTCGTCTACAAACGCTCACTGCCCCTGGCCACCGGCAACCTGCCCATCGTGATGTCGACCCTCGGCCCGCGCGCCGGTGTGGTGGGCGCGGCCTTCCTGGCGAGCGACGCGTGCTTCAGGGGCGAGAACATCGTGGCGGGCTCCGGCGCCGGCAGGCCGTAGAGGCGGCCGGGCGCGACGAACGCGAGCAACGCGGCGAACAGCCGTCCCCGGCACGCCGGTATCCGCCGTCGGGCGGCCACCGCCCGCTCCGACCACTGGGGCGTCACAGCCGCAGCCGCGCCGCGACCGGGAGGTGGTCGCTGCCGGTGCGGGGCAGGGTCCAGGACGCGACGGGGACGGCGCCCCGCACCAGGATCTGGTCGATGCGGGCCACCGGGAACGCGGCGGGCCAGGTGAAACCGAAGCCGTCACCCGCCACGTCCTGCGTCGAGTGCAGGCCGCGGACCACGGGGGACAGGGCGCGGTCACCGGTGCTTCCGTTGAAGTCGCCCATGACCACCGTGCGCCGCAGGGGGTCGTGGCCCAGGGCGGCGGCGAGCAGCCGGGCGGAGTCGTTGCGGCGGTCCGTGGCGAAGCCGGTGGGACCGACCCGGACCGAGGCGAGGTGCGCCACGAACACGGCGACCGGTCCCCGGGGCGTGTGCACGGTCGTGCGCAGCGCGCGGGTCCACGGCATGATCGCCAGGGGACTCGTGCCCGTCAGCGGGTATCTGCTCCACAGGCCGACCGTGTCCTGGACGGTGTGGTACCGGTAGGCCGCGCCGAGCACGTTCTCGTACGTGGAGGCCGCCGCGCCGCCCAGTTCCTCCAGCCCAACGACGTCGGCGCCCGAGGCGGCGAGTGCCCGCGCGGTCCCGGCGGGGTCGGGGTTCTGCTCGTCGACGTTGTGGCTGAGCACGGTGAGATCGCCGCCCCCGGACTGCCGGGACGCGAGCGTCCCGCCGAACATCGACAGCCACACCACGGACGGCAGCAGGAGGGCGATGAGGGCGATCGGAGCCCGGCGCACGAGCGCGGGCACGAGCAGGACGGGAACGGCGAGCCCCACCCAGGGGAGCAGGGTGTCCAGGAGACTGCCGAGGTGACCCACCCGGTCGGGCAGCGCCCGGTGCAGGAGCAGCACCAGCCCGTCCGCCGCCGCGAGGGCCGCGGTGGCCCGGCCGCGCCGCCACCCGCCCGTGCGGGCCAGGGGTGGCGCGGGCGGCGGCGCGGTTGCGCCCGGGGTGTCCAGGGCGCTCGTCACGGAGTCCGCACCCCCCTCGTCGCACGACTGCCGGTCCCGCTGCCCGCTCCGAGCACGTCGCGCAGTGCCACGAGCAGGGTCCTGCTGTTGTTCAGGGCAGCCGAGAGCCCCTCCTCGGAGTCCGTGCCGGCGTTCTGGTGCAGCACCACACCGAGAAGCAGCCGGTCGCGCCCGTCCACCGTGAGGTGCGCGGCCCACATCAGCGCACCGCCGGCCGGGGTGCTCGACCCCGTCTTGACGCCTATCACGCCGTAACGCCCCAGCAGAGTGTTGGTGTTGGCGACGGGACCCCCGCCGCGGGGCAGCTCGACCGTCCGCTCCGAGACGATCGACCGGAAGACGGCGTCGTCCATCATGCGCCGGGCCAGGACGAGTTGGTCGGCCGCCGTGCTGCGCGTCGTCGCCTCGATGCCGCTCGCGCCGGTGTAGGTGGTGTGGCGCATCCCGAGGGCGGCCGCCGCCGCGTTCATCTTCCTCACGAAGGCGCCTTCCGACCCCGCGTCCCAACGGGCCAGCAGGCGAGCGATGTTGTTGCCTGAAGGGATCAGCATCAGTTCCAGCAGCCGCCGTTCGGCCAGGTGCTGCCCCGGATCGACTCGTACGCTGGACTCGTCCGCCGTGCCCGCCTCGTACGCGGCGGTGCGGTCCACCGTGACGTCCGGCCCTCTGCCGTCCGCCCGCAGTGGGTGGTCCGCGAGGACGACACGGGCCGTCATGACCTTGGCGACGCTGGCGATCGGGACCGGTGCGGCGGCGCCGGTCGTCGCGGGCGCGCCGAGCCCGATGACCGTCACGGCCGCCTGGCCGCCCCCGGGCAGGGACCGCAGGGCGGCGGCGATCGCCGCACCGGCCCTGTCCTGACCGGTGCCCCGACGCGGGTCTCCGTGGCGCTGCGGGGCGGAAGGCACGGAGACTGCCACGAGGACGGTCAGGGCGGTCAGGACGGTGAGCGCGGCGAACGCCACCCAGAGTCCCGGGCGGCGCCCGGGGCGGCCACCGGGAGAGGGCTGAGCTCCGCCGGGGGAGTGTGCGCCGCCTGTGAGCGACGGGGGTGGATGGACAGCGGGCATGGAGAGGCCTCCGGCACCGGGAGTGGGATGGAACCGCGCGAGGATCGCGCAGGACCACCACTTTCCGTGCCGGTGATCTCCATGGTGCCGACGCCGCCCGTCTGCGGACGCTCAGCCGGGTATCAGCCGTGTGTCGGGCCGTCCTGGGCCGCGCGCTCCGGCAGCCGGAGGGTGGCGAGCGCCCCGCCGCCGGGGGCGTTCGCGAAGTCGAGGCTCCCCCCGACGACCCCTGCCTGGCCGAGTGCGACGGTCAGCCCGAGCCCGTGGCCGTGGCCCCGCTCCGTCGCGCCGGTACGAAAACGCCGCGGTCCGTGCGCGAGCAGCGTCGCGGGATACCCCGGACCGTGGTCGCGCACCACGACGGTGGCCCCCACCACACCGACCTCCACCGGGGCCGCGCCGTGCCGGTGGGCGTTGATGACGAGGTTGGCGATGATCCGGTCGACCCGTCGCGGATCCGTCTCGACCGTCGCGGCGCCGGCGGCGGTGAACCTGACGTCGAGTCCGGTACGGGCCACCGACTCCTCGACCATCTCGGCCAGCGGCACCGCCACCGGGTCCGCGACCTCGGCGCCCGCGTCGAGCCGTGAGATCTCCAGCAGGTCCTCCACGAGGACACGGAGCACCGCCACCCTGCTCCGCACCAGATCGGTGGCCTCCGACTCCGGCAGCAGTTCGGCGGAGGTCACCAGGCCCATGAGCGGGGTGCGCAGTTCGTGGGCCACGTCGGCGGTGAAGCGCTGCTCCCGCTCCAGCCGGTCCCGCAGGCTGTCGGCCATCTCGTCGACGGAGGCCGCGAGGCCTGTGATCTCGTCGCCCCGTGAACGACGCCTCGCGGCAGGGGAGTTCCTCGCGCCGAGGTCACCGTCCGCGACCCGCCGCGCGACCCCGGCCACCCGGCGGAGCCTGCGGTTGGGCAGTTCGGCGGCCAGCACGGACAGCGGTACGACGATCGCGAGGACACCCAGCGACGCCTTCACCATGTGCCGGTCGAGCGCCTGGCGGGTCAGCAGGTCGGACGTCGTGTCGACGTACGTGACGAACACCTCGCCCCGGTCGGTGGAGGCCGCCCACATGCGCGGGGCGGCCGGCGGGTCGTTCTCGTACCACGTACCGCCGCCGTGCCGCCGGACCTGCTCGGCGAGCTGCGGCGGCATGACCGCCGGGCTGATCAGCCCCTCCTCGCCGCCGGACCTGCGGTGTGCGGCCACGTCGCCGGCGAGGGCCACCAGGGCGCGGGCGCCGTCGTCGTTCATGGAGCGCGTCAGTGTGCTGGTGTGCACCAGCAGTCCCACGGCCAGGGCGACCGAGCAGGCGGCGACGGCGACGAGCGCCGCGATCCGCCAGCGCAGGGAGCGCCAGTCGAGCAGTGCGAGCAGCGCGCGGGTCAAGCGTCCGGCCATGTCAGCGCCGCAGCTTGTAGCCGAAGCCGCGGACCGTCTCGATCCGGTCCGGGCCGATCTTCCTGCGCAGCCGCTGGACGCACAGGTCGACGACCCTGCTGTCACCGTCCCAGCCGTAGTCCCACACCTCGCGCAGCAGCGTCCGGCGGTCCAGCACGATGCCCGGGTGCGCCGCGAACTCCAGGAGCAGGCGCAGCTCGGTGGGTGCCAGCGCGACGGGCTCCCCGGCCCTGGACACGTCGAGGCCCGCCGTGTCGAGCGTGAGGTCGCCGAAGACGAGCGGAGCGGGCGTGACGGCGGAGTCCGGCTGCGGGCTCCCGCCGGGCCCCGGCGAGAAGACGGCACGCCGCAGCAGCGACCGGATCCTGGCCACGAGCACCGACGTGTCGACGGGTTTGACCACGTAGTCGTCGGCCCCCGCCTCCAGCCCCGACACCACGTCGAGGGCGTCGCCGCGCGCCGACATCATCAGGACGGGCGCCAGGCTGAACTCGCGTATCCGCCGGCACAGTCCGATGCCGTCGAGGTGGGGCAGCATGATGTCCAGGAGCAGCAGGTCGTGCCCGTGCTCGCGGAACAGTTCGAGGCCGGTGAGGCCGTCCCCCGCCACGGTGACGCGGTAGCCGTAGCGCTCCAGCGCCATCGCCACGGTCCTGCGGATCACCTCGTCGTCCTCGACGAGCAGGATGGAGACGGGGGCGGGTGAGCCACCACCGTCGGCTGAAGCGGCCATGTGTCCTCATCTGTGCGGTGCGGGGTCGGCCCGTGTCCGGGGGCGCCGGGCGGCACCGGGGCGCCGGCGCCGCGCGTATCTCGGCGGTGCGGGACGCGCTGGGAGCCATGATGCCTGCCGCCGTGTATCAGCCACGTATCACCCGGATGCGATGAGGTGCCCGGGTACGGACGGTGAGAGGTCGAACGGCGGTGAGAGGGCGCCCGGCGGTGAGAGGGCGCACGGCGGTGAACGGCCGCGCCGGGGCGCGTCCCGCTCACCGCCGCGCCGCAGCCACGCGTCCCGCCGTGGCGAGCCCGCCGATCGGTCAGGGAGGACGGAGGAGAGTCAGGGCGGACGGAGGAGACCGGACGGAGGTGGACCGGCCGGACGTTCAAGGCCCGGCCGGAGGTGAGGCCGGCCGGACAGGTGCCGGGCCGGCCGGAGGTCAGAGCAGGACCGGTGTGAGGTCGGGGCCCGTGCCGTCCTCGTACGCGTTCTCGTCGAACGGGTACAGCGGACGTGCCACCTTGTGGTGCCCGAGCCGCAGCAGATCCTGGTCGACCCCGCCGGGCGTCAGCGCGAGCAGCCAGTCCGCGGCCATGTCGTACAGCTCCGGCTCCAGGTAGCCGATCTTCACGACCACCAGGTCGAAGGTGCGCGGGTCGATGCCGAGCCCGCCCTCGGCGGGTCCCATGAAGTCGGCCAGCGTGTGGAAGGGCTTGCGGCGTTCGGTGACCACGACCGTGAGACCGCCGGAGGTGATGGCCGCCATGTCGCAGCCGCGGTCGTAGGCGCCCCCCTCGGCGCCGTCGGGCTTGTCCGCGGCGCGCTGGAGCGCGGTCACGGTGCCGGTCAGCAGGTACGGGCCGCCCTGCGTGGTGTCGACCTTGTTGCCGATCCCGAGAGTGACCTCGGCGCCCGTCCCGGCTTCGAAGCAGGCGGCCACGGCGGCCGGGTCCATGATCCCCGGATGGACGGCCGTCACCTTCCCGGAGGCGATCTCCTCACGCTCCAGCAGCTTCCCGAGCATGTACGCGAGGTCGCCGGCGCCGCCCGCCGTGGGGTTGTCGCCCGAGTCGGAGAGGAGGAACGGGCGCTTGTCGGACGCCACGGCCCGGTCGATGGAGTCCTCGGCGGTGCCGGTGGGGCCCACGAACACGAAGTCGCGCCGCGCGTCCCAGTACTGCCGGGCCAGCGACTCGGCCTCGGCCGCCGCCAGTTCCGCGTCGTCCCCGCTCACCACGACGGCGGCGCGGCAGCGCGCCTGGTCGGCCCAGGCGTAGCCGACCCAGATCGCCGCGTCCACGATGCCCGGCTTGGCCTCGATGCCGGGCAGCCGCCCGTACAGGCCCTTCGCGGGCTCCAGCCGGGTGCTGGTCTTCTCACCGGGCAGCAGGACCGGCACCTGGACCCAGGCGCGGTGCGGACGACGCTGGTCCGCGGGCAGTCGGAGCCGCTCGACGAGCTTGCGGGCGGCGCGCTCGCGGGTGTGCCAGGCGTCCTCGTGGGGCGCCATGCGGTGCGCGGTCAGCAGGTCGAGCGGTTCGGCGAACCGGCGCGAGACGTTGCCGTGCAGGTCCATCGCGGCGGAGGCCAGCGGACGTCCGTGCTCCGGGTCGTCGGGGGTGCCGACGAAGTCCAGCGCGGCGCGCACGGCCTCGGTGAGGTCGCCCTCCGCGTCGTCCAGGCCCATGACGCTCATCGCGCCGTGCAGGTCGTAGACCATGCCGTCGAGCGGTCCCGCGGAGCGGATGCGCTCCACGAGTTCGTCCTTGAGCAGCAGGTACGAGTCGGCCTCGACCGGACCGCCGGGCAGCGCGGTCGCGTGCAGCAGCGGGACCCACTCCACGAGGTCCGCCAGGTCGCAGTCCGGCCGTGTCCACGTGTAGCGGTCGAGGAGGGCCTGCCCGCGGGTCTGCCGGAAGTCGTCGGCAGTGGAGCGGTGCGGGCAGAAGGTCGAGGACTCGATGCCGATTCCGCCGATCGCTATGCGCAGTCGGCGGGCAGGGGTGGCGGTCGTCATGGTGGTGCTCTCCGGTTCCGGTGTGGACGTGGTGGTGTGACGGACTCGGTGGCGCGGTCGTGCCGGTACTCGGCGGGTGGCGTGGCGTTGTTCGGCGATGCGGCGATGTGGTGTGACGGGTTCGGCGAGCGGGTGGTGCGGTGCTCGCGGCTGTCGGCGGCCCGGGTGGGGCACGTCCCACCGGAGCGCGGGCCCCCGGTGCGCCCTTCGTCGCGCGGGCGCGGCCCGGGGCTGTCCGTCCCGCCCGACCCTCTCAGTCCGCCGGTGCGTGCGGCAGCGCCTGGTGCAGGACGGTCAGTCCGGCACCGAGCAGCCCCGCGTCCCGGCCGGTGACGGTGGTGGTGATCTCCAGACCGGCCGTGGCCATCGGCAGGCAGCGCTCGTAGAGCACGCCCCGCACCGAGGCGACCAGTGGTTCCGCGACGGCGAGCGCGCCGCCGAGCACCACGGCCTCGGGGTTGAAGAAGTTCACGACGACGCTCAGCACGGTACCGATGTGCCGCCCCGCCGCCCGTACCAGTGTCGTCGCGTACGGGTCCCCGTCGGCGACCAGGCGCAGGAGGTCGTTGGTGCCGTCCACGGTCGGGCCGTGGAGCGCCAGTTCGCGCTGGAGCGCGGCGCCGCTCGCGACCGTCTCCAGGCAGCCGATGTTGCCGCACGAGCAGGGACGGTCCTCGGCGGCGTCGACCCGGACATGGCTGATGTCGCCCGCCGCGCCGTTCGCGCCCCGGTAGGGGCGCCCGGCGGAGATGACACCGCAGCCGATGCCGCGGCCCACCTTGACGACCACCAGATGCCGCAGGTCCTGCCGTGCGCTCAGGTGCTCGCCGACGGCCATCAGCGTGGCGTCGTTGTCGACGGTGACCGGCATGCCGAGCCGCTTCGAGAGGACGTCGGCGAGCGGGTAGCGGTGCCAGCCCGGCATCCGCGAGGGGGTCTGGACGCGGCCCTGCGCGTCCACGGGACCGGGGAAGGCCACCCCGGCCCCGGCGACGGTACGGCCGGCCTCACGCTGCCGCGCGGCGGCGGTGCCCAGATGCTCCACCAGCCACTCGACCGCCGGTTCCGGGCCTGCCGCGAGGTCGTGCCGGTGGTCGTCCACGTCCATCACCATGCCGTCGAGCGCGACCGCACCGATCCGGGCGTGGTGGGAGCCGAGGTCCGCGGCCACGCACACGTCGTCGCGCTGGCGTACCCGCAGCAGCCGGGGACGGCGGCCGCCGCGGGAGGCGCCCTCACCGGACTCGGTGAGCAGCCCGGACGTCACCAGCTCCTGGACGCGCAGGGAGACAGTCGACGCGGCAAGGCCAAGTTCGCGCACCAGGTCGGCCCGTGAGGAGGCCACCCCGGAGGACACCATGCGGATGATGTCCTTCGTCGAGGCACTGTCCGTCATGGTGTCCCCTGTCTTGGTTCGATATATGAATCAAGTTGCTGTGGTCTCGATGCAAGTTACCGACTTCGATCGGACTTCCGCCACCATGTGGGAAAGATTTTTCGGCATTGGGGTGGAACGAAACGGGTCATATAGCCTCAACTGTCAGCAAGTAGTGCCTGTGAGCTGTACGGAAGGGCCTTGACTTACTTTTCGTTACGGACCTAACTTTCATCCATCCTTGGTCGAACATCTGTCGGCCTTTTCACTGGTTCCGATGGAGGCCCCCTACATGCGCTCAGGGCGTTCACCCGCGCGGTTTCGCGTCATCGCCGCAGCGCTTGCCGCCGCGCTCGCCGTAGTGCTCTCCGGCTGCACGCAGCAGAGTGGCAAGATCGACATGGCCCCCACCGGGGGTACGCCCGTCAAGGGCGGCACCGTCACCATGGCGCTGCCGCCCGCCGCCGCACCGAACTGGATCTTCCCCATCGGGCCTCCCGGATTCAGTGCGACCTACAACTCCTCCTTGCAGGAGCTGTTCTTCATGCCGGTGTACGACGCCGTCCAGCAGGGCAGCGACCTGGTGCCCACCGGGCCGAGCACACTGGGCGAGAAGCCCGTCTACAGCGACGGGGACAAGACGGTGACGGTGCCGCTGCGCACCGACATCAAGTGGTCCGACGGCACACCGGTGACGGCCAGGGACATCGAGTTCTGGTTCAACATGGTCAAGGCGAACAAGGCCGACTGGGCTAGCTACTCGGTCGGCACCATGCCGGACGACGTGAAGAAGTTCGAGGTGGTCGACGACCACACCGTCCGGCTGCACCTCGACCGCTCGTACAACCCTGACTGGTTCACCGCCAACCAGCTCACCCTGATGAGGGCGCTGCCCCAGCAGGCATGGGACGCGAAGACCGACGGCGGGAAGATCGGCGACTTCGACCGCACCACCGCGGGCGCCAAGGCGGTGTTCACCCGTCTGACGAACCACTCGAAGAACCTCGGCTCGTACGGCACCGACCCGCTCTGGCAGACCGTGGACGGGCCCTGGAAGATATCCCAGTGGCAGGACACCGGCCAGGTCACCATCGTGCCCAACCCGAAGTACACCGGCACCCAGGTCCCGCATCTGGACAAGGTCGTCTTCAAGCCCTTCACCACCGCGGACTCCGAGTACAACGTGATGCGCTCCGGCGGTGTGGACTACGGCTACATACCGCCGTCCGTCCTCGCCCAGAAGTCGCAGTTCGAGAGCCGGGGCTACCGCATCTCCCCGTGGACCGGCTGGGCCGTCAGCTACATCGTCTACAACTTCAACTCCACCCACGCGGGGCCGGAGATGAGCCAGCTCTACATCCGCCAGGCCATGCAGCACCTGGTCGACCAGAACGGCATGAGCAAGGTCGTCTGGCAGGGCAGCGCGAAGCCCAGCCTCGGCCCGGTGCCCGTCTCCCCGAAGACGCAGTACCTCTCGCCGCAGATGACGCGGAACCCCTACCCGTACGACGTGGCCGCCGCGCGCGACCTCCTCACCTCGCACGGCTGGACGGACCGCGGCGGCCACGCGCTCTGCACCCGGCCCGGCACCGGCGCGGACGAGTGCGGCGCCGGCATCAAGAAGAACGCGCCCCTGGACCTCACCCTGCTCTCCCAGTCGGGCTCGACCGAGACGACGAACATGATGCAGGTGCTCAAGTCCTCGCTGAGCCAGGCCGGGATCGACCTGAAGGTGCGGCAGCAGCCGCTGAACTCGGTCCTCGGCAACTCGGTCGCCTGCAAGGCCACCGACCCGGGCTGCGACTGGGACATGTCGTTCTTCGGCACGGCGGGCAGCTGGTACTTCCCGCTCAACCCGAGCGGTGAGGAACTGTTCTCCACCGGCGCCTCCGCCAACTTCGGCAACTACTCCTCCCCGCAGGCGGACAAGCTGATCCACGCGGTCCTGTACTCCTCCGACCAGGACGCCATGCACGCCTACGGCGAGTACCTGGAACAGCAGCTCCCGGTGATGTGGATGCCGAACCCCGCCTACCAGGTGTCCGTCATCCGGAACGACCTGCGCGGCGTCCAGCAGAACCCGACCGCCACCTTCTCCCCGCAGAGCTGGTACTACGTCAAGAAGGGGGCCAGCAAGTGACCGGCTTTCTCGTCAAGCGCCTGCTCCAGGCACTGGTTGTCCTCTTCCTCGTCACGATCATCGTGTTCCTGCTGCTGCACTCCCTGCCGGGCGGCCCGGCGCGGGCCATCCTCGGCCCCAAGGGCACACCGCAGCAGATCGCCCACTTCAACGAGGTCCAGGGGTACAACGACCCGCTCCCCGTCCAGTACGGGGACTACCTCGTCCGCCTCTTCCACGGTGACCTCGGGCAGTCCTACAAGCTCAACGAGTCCGTCAGCTCCCTGCTCGGACAGCGGCTGCCCAAGACGCTGATCCTCACGGTCCTCTCGACCGTCCTCGCGGTGGTCATCGCCGTGCCGCTCGGCCTGCTCCAGGCCGTGCGCCGCGGCAAGCCGGTGGACTACCTGATGACCGCGCTCGCGTTCCTCGCGTACGCCACCCCGGTGTTCTTCCTCGGTCTGATCTTCATCATCGTCTTCAGCCAGGCGATTCCGATCTTCCCCGCCGAGGCCCCGCAGGGCACGACGATCGGCTCCATATTCAGTGGCTTCTCCGGCATGGTGCTGCCCATCGTCACCATGGCGTTCGGCATCATCGCGATGTTCAGCCGGTACATGCGCTCGGCGACCCTCGACAACCTCACCGAGGAGTACGTGCGCACCGCGATGGCCAAGGGCCAGTCCAGCCGCCGCATCCTCGCCAAGCACGTCCTGCGCAACGCGCTGATCCCGCTGGTCACCCTGCTCGGCCTGTACCTGCCGACGCTGTTCAGCGGCGCGCTCGTCGTCGAGTCCATGTTCAACTTCCCCGGAATGGGCCTGCTGTTCTGGAACGCGGCCCAGGGCAGCGACTTCCCCGTCCTGCTCGGTGTGACGCTCGTCGTCGGTGTCGCCACCGTCATCGGGTCCCTGGTGACCGACATCGTCTACGCCCTCCTCGACCCCCGCATCCGGAGCGTGTCATGAGTGTGATCTCACCTGCCGTCGCCCCCGGGCACGAGGAGGCGGCCCAGGCCACGCCCTCGCTCGCCCGGCGCACCGTCCAGGTCTTCACCCGGAACAAGCTCGCGCTCGCCGGTGTCGTCGTCCTGGTGCTGCTCCTGCTGTTCTGTTACGTGGGACCGCTCGTCTACCACACCGACCAGGTCCACACCGATCTGGCGCAGGCCAATCTGGCACCCGGCGCGTCCGGCCACCTGCTCGGTACCACCGACCTCGGGTACGACCTGATAGGCCGGCTCATGGTGGCGGGCCAGTCCTCCCTCGAAGTGGGTCTCGCGGCCGGCGTCCTGGCGACGGTCTTCGGCACCGTCTGGGGCGCGGTCTCCGGCTACTTCGGCGGCTGGGTCGACGCCGTCATGATGCGCGTCACCGACGCGGCGCTCGCCATCCCGGCGATGTTCCTGCTCGTCGTGGTCTCCGCGATCATCACCCCCAGCAAGATCGTCCTGATCCTGATCATCGCGGCCGTCGCCTGGCTCTCACCCGCCCGCCTCGTGCGCGGCGAGGCACTGTCCCTGCGCGACCGCGAGTACGTCCAGGCCATGCGGATGATGGGCGGCGGCGGTGCACGAGCCGTGTTCCGCCACATCGTCCCG
Source organism: Streptomyces sp. NBC_01497 (assembly GCF_036250695.1). Classification (NCBI taxonomy): domain Bacteria; kingdom Bacillati; phylum Actinomycetota; class Actinomycetes; order Kitasatosporales; family Streptomycetaceae; genus Streptomyces; species Streptomyces sp. NBC_01497. The sequence goes on from NZ_CP109427.1 coordinate 7,571,125, forward strand.
AACGCCATCGGCACGGTCATCGTCAACGCGACCTTCCAGGTGGCCGACGCGATCCTCTACGTCAGCTACCTCGCCTTCCTCGGCCTGTCCATACCGCCGCCCGCCACGGACTGGGGCTCGATGCTCTCCTCCGGCATCACGTACACCCAGAACGGCTACTGGTGGCTGATCTTCCCGGCCGGTGTCGCGATCGTTCTCGTCGTCGGCGCGTTCAACTTCATCGGCGACGGTCTGCGGGACGCCTTCGAAGTACGGCTGCAGAAGAAGTGACGACGCAGCGGGGACACGGTCCCCTGACCACTCACCGCGCCCGCACCGCCCGCGCCACGCCCGTACGCCGGCCCCCGGCCCCCCGATCCCCGGCTCCCCGGCCCGCTGCCCGCGAAGCGGCGGCACACCGGCCGGCCGTCCGCGCCACCGCCCTAAGGACCCAGCCATGAGCGAACCCCTGCTCAGCGTCGACGACCTGCACGTCGAGATCGCGAGCCGCGACCGGACCGTCCACGCACTCGACGGCGTCAGCCTCGACCTGGCGCCCGGCGAGGCCCTGGGTGTCGTCGGCGAGTCCGGCTCCGGCAAGACCATGACCGCACTCAGCGTCCTCGGCCTGCTGCCGAGCGGCGGCTCCATCACCCGTGGCAGCGTCCGCTTCGATGGCGAGGACCTCGTCGCGGGCGGCGAGAGGCGGCTGCGCGACGTGCGCGGCAACACCATCGGTGTCGTCTTCCAGGACCCGCTGACCTCGCTCAACCCCACCATGACGATCGGCGCTCAGGTGGCGGAGCCGCTGCTGCTGCACCAGGACATCACCAAGAAGGAAGCCTGGTCGCGCGCCCAGGACATGCTGGGCTTCGTCGGCATGCCGCAGCCCGCGGAGCGGATGAAGAACTATCCGCACCAGCTCTCCGGCGGCATGCGCCAGCGCGTCGCCATCGCGATGGCCCTGGTGTGCGAGCCCAAGCTGCTCATAGCCGACGAGCCGACCACCGCGCTCGACGTCACCACGCAGCACCAGATCCTGGAACTCACCGACGACCTGCGCTCGCGCCTCGGCATGGCGATGATCCTGGTCACCCACGACCTCGGTGTCATCGCCAACCGTGTCGACCGGGTCGCCGTCATGTACGCGGGCCGGATCGCCGAGAGCGCGGGCGTGCGGCCGTTGTTCCGTGCGCCCCGCCACCGCTACACGGAGGCGCTGTTCGCGGCGCTTCCCGAGAAGGCCGTCCTCGGCGCCACCGAGCTGCGGACCATCCCGGGGCTGCCGCCCAACCTCGCCGTCCCGCAGCACGGCTGCCGGTTCGCGGCGCGGTGCGCCTTCGCGAGTGACGTCTGCCGGAACGAGGAGCCCGTACTCACCGGCGAGGAGCATGCCTTCGCCTGCTTCCATCCGGTGCCGCTGGAGTCGGCGGACCCGTTGGAGGACGTGGTGCCGGGCCAGGAGCGGCACACGCCGGCCGTGCGCTCCGGCGCGCCGCTGCTGGAGATCACCGACCTGCGCAAGGACTTCCCGCTCAGCGGCGGTCCCTTCTCGCGCAGTCGCGGCACGGTCAGCGCGGTCGGCGGGGTGACGCTCACCGTCCGTAAGGGTGAGACCTTCGGCATGGTGGGCGAGTCCGGCTGCGGCAAGACCACCATGGGCCGCATGGTCGCCGGTCTTGAGGACCCCACCTCGGGCTCCATCACCTTCGAGGGCCAGGACCTGGCGACGATGAGCCGGGCGCAGCGCCGCGCCCACCGCCGCAGCATCCAGCTGATGTTCCAGGACTCCACGGCCGCGATGGACCCGCGCATGCGCGTCGGCACGATCCTGCGCGAGCCGCTCGTCATCCAGGGCGTCGGCGACCGTGCCGAGCAGGACCGCGTCGTCGCAGAACTGCTGGACGCGGTCGGTCTGCCGCGCGGCGCCGTGGACCGCTACCCGCACGAGTTCTCCGGCGGTCAGCGCCAGCGGCTCGGTCTCGCCCGCGCCCTGACGCTCTCGCCCGAGCTGATCGTCGCCGACGAGCCGGTCTCCGCTCTCGACGTCTCCGTACAGGCCCAGATCCTCAACCTGATGCGGGAGTTGCAGCGCGAGCGCGAGCTGACGTACCTGTTCATCTCGCACGACCTCGCCGTGATCCGCTATCTCGCCGACACCGTCGGCGTGATGTACCTCGGCAAGCTCGTCGAGTGCGGGCCGGCCGGCGAGGTGTACGCGCATCCGCTGCACCCCTACACACGCGGCCTGCTCGACACGGTCAACGTGCCGGACCCGGAGCTGATCGACACCAGCAGGACACCGCTCGGCGGCGAGACGCCGTCCGCGGCGAACCCGCCGTCCGGCTGCCGCTTCCGCACCCGCTGCCCGATCGCGCAGGACATCTGCGCGAAGGTGGAGCCCGCCGCCACCACGCCGCTCGGCGCGGGGCACCAGGTGGCGTGCCACTTCCCGCTGGTCGAGGAGCCGGCTGCGGCAGCCGCCTGACGGGCGGGACGACAGCCCGAGGCGCCGAGCCGTACAGGCCCGGCGCCTCGCCGGCGTCCGGAACCGGGACACCCACGCGTGTGGCCGGGTACCGGCGCCCTGAGCGTGGCCGCGACTCCAAGCGGTGATCTTCGAGCCGTGAGCCGTGAGCCGTGAGCCGTGAGCCTGAGCACGAGCGGTGAGCCGTGAACGGTCAGTCCTCGGCCGCCAGGCGGTCGTCGGGCGCGGCTCCGGGGCCGGCGAGTGGATCGGCGCAGGCGCCCGCCGGGTGGTCCAGCACCGCGCCGCCCGCGACGAGGTCCACCGCGCCGCGCACCGTCCAGTCGTCCAGCACCTGCCCGCCGTCGCCGCCCACCGGACGGGCCGCGGGCGCCACCCGGGTCGGAGTGGCGGAGAACCGGGGCGCGGGGGAGGGGACGTCGCCGCCGTCCACCCGGTCGTGCGTGCCGCGCGCCGCCAGGTGCGGGTCGCGTACGGCCTCCGCCCAGTCGAGGACGGGGGAGGCGCACGCGTCCGAACCGTCGAAGACGTGCTCCCACGCGTCGCGGGTACGGGAGGCGAACGCGGCGGCGAACGCTTCCCGCATCGCGGGCCAGCCCGCCGGGTCGTACTGGCTCCCGGCCCACTCGGGCAGCTCCAGCAACTCCACCAGGCGTGCGTAGAACCGCGGTTCCAGCGCGCCGACCGCGAACCACCCGCCGTCGGACGTCTCGTACACGTCGTAGAACGGCCGCCCCGTGTCCAGCAGGTTGGTGCCCCGCTCGTCGCGCCACCCGTGGTACCGGCGCTGGGCCCACACCATCGAGGACAGGTGGGTGAGGCCGTCCACGATGGCCGCGTCCACCACCTGCCCCTGACCGCTCGCGCCGGCGTGGTGCAGCGCGGACAGGATGCCCACGAGCAGGTACATCGCGCCGCCGCCGAAGTCCCCGAGCAGGTTCACCGGCACCTGCGGGGGCCCGCCCGCGCGGCCGATCGCCGACAGCGCCCCGGTGAGCGAGACGTAGTTGATGTCGTGTCCGGCGGTCGTCGCCCGCGGGCCGGACTGACCCCAGCCCGTCATCCGCCCGTACACCAGCCGCGGGTTGCGGCGCAGTGCCTGTTCGGGTCCCACACCGAGCCGCTCCGCCACCCCCGGCCGGTACGCCTCGATCAGTACGTCGGCGCGTTCCGCGAGCCGCAGTACGGCCTCGGCGCCCTGAGGGTGTTTGAGGTCGATGACGACGGAGCGCCGGCCGCGGTTCAGCCCGTCGGTGACCGGCGAGGGCACCGGCCGGTCGACCCGTACGACATCGGCGCCGAGCTCCGCGAGGGTCATGGCGGCCATCGGCGCGGGGCCGATGCCCGCGAGTTCCACGACACGGATGCCCGCGAGCGGGCCCCCGGTGGTGCGTACAGGACCGGGCCACGGATGTGGCCCGCCGCCGGGTCGCCCCGCCGGATCCGCCGGATCGGTGGGGTGCGGCGGGCAGCCGGGGGCCGGCGGGTGCCCGTCCTTCGGTGCGGTCGGGGCGCGGTCGCGGTCGTCGGTCACGGAACCTCCGTCGTCGTGCGGCACGTCGGGCGTCCCCGGCGGGGGCCGGGGAGCCCGGCGGGATCAGGGGCCCTTCCGCGACGATGTTACTGACCGGTCCGGGTAAGGGGACGGGCTCCGCGACGGGTCCTTCGGCCGACCTCTCGGCCCTGCCCTCCCCGTACGCTGCCCGGCCCGCACCGTGACCCATGTGGGCCGCATGCGCCCACGTACCCGCGGCCCACGTACCCGCGGCCCACGTACCCGCGGCCCACGTGCTCGCGCCCTGCGCCCGCGCCCCGGGCGCCCCCGCGTACCCGGGCCCCAGGCGCCGGGCAGCCCCCGCTACCCTGACGCACCGGAAGTGCGGCTCTGGCAGGGGGAGGCCGGCTCATGGCGGGGCAGGGGCGGCGGGTACCCGGGCCGGGCGGGGAACGCGGTGACGAGCGCGAACGGATCGTCGAGGCCGCCTACCGCTGCCTGGAGGCAGGCGACGGCGCGTCCGTGTCCGTGTCCGTGGGACGCATACTCGCCGGAGCCGGCCTGTCCACGCGGGCCTTCTACCGCCACTTCGGGTCCAAGGACGACCTGCTCATCGCCATGTTCCGCAAGGACGCGGACCTCTTCACCGCCGAGATGCGCGCCACCGCGGCGGCCACCGCGTCGCCGGCCGACGCGCTGCGCCGGTTCGTACGCGGCACCCTGCGGCTGACCTCGGACCCGCGGCGTCGCCGGCGCGTGCTGGTGATGGTCTCGGAAGAGGCCCTGCGCGCCAGGGGATACGCGGCGGAACGGGCCCGCGTCGACGCGGCGGCCGAGTCCGTGATCGCCGGGATCATCGAGCGCGGCCGGGCCGCCGGGGACTTTCCCGCTGTGAGTGATGTCGCGGCGGACGCCGGGTCCATCGGCGCCCTGCTGCGCCACGCGGTCGACGAACAGCTCGCCCGGCCGTCGCCGGACGGCGCGCGGGCCGCCGCTGACCGTGTGGTCGGCTTCGCCCTGCGGGCACTGGCCGGCCCGGGAAAACGGCCGTAGTACGTTACGGTGCCTGATCGCGAGAGGGAGGGCCGACCGATGCCGCGCACCACCACCGCGGCCGACGCCGCGATACCGGGTACCCGGCGGGAACCGCCGCCGGTCGAGCGGGTGGCGCCGGGCGTGTGGAGCGTCCCGGTGCCGCTGCCGGCCGCCGCCCCGCCCTACGTCCTCGTCCATGTCTTCGAGACGGACGAGGGCCCGTATCTGGTCGACGCGGGGTGGGACACCGACGAGGCGTGGGACGCCCTGCGCGGGGGGGCTCGCCGCTGCGGGCACACGCGTCGAGGACGTCCGCGGGGTGATCGTCACCCACGCCCACACCGACCACTACGGTCTCGCCGGACGGATCCGCGAGGCGTCGGGCGCCTGGATCGCGCTGCACGAACTGGACGTGCCGCTGCTGGCCGCCGCCGAGTGCGACCCCGCGGGGCGCCTCGCCGGGCTGCTGGAGCGTGTCGGCGCGCCCCCGCGCCTGGCCGACCGGCTCGTCTCACGGGCCCGCACCCGCCGGCGTCCCGAGGACCTGCCGCACCCCGACCGGATCCTCCAGGACCGTGAGCGGCTCGCCGTCCCGGGCTTCGACCTGCGGGTCCTGTGGACCCCCGGGCACTCACCCGGCCATATCTGCCTGTGGGAGGACCGCCGGCGCCTGCTGCTGTCGGGCGACCACGTCCTTCCCGAGTTCGCCGTGGGCCTGCACGAGCCCGCGCCGGGCCGCGAGGACCCCCTCGGCGGCTATCTGAGCTCCCTGGACCGCCTCGCCGGCCTCGACCCGGCCGAGGTGCTGCCCGCCCACGAGCACCGTTTCACCGGGCTCGACGCCCGCCTCGCCGCCCTGCGCGCCCACCATCGACGGCGCCTCGCGCAGGTCGCGGGCGCCCTGAGGATCGGGGCGGTGCACGGCTGGGACATCGCCGCCGCCGTCACCTGGCACCGCCCGTTCGAGGAACTGCGCGGCTTCGCGCTGCGCGCCGCCCTCCAGGACACCCTGGCCTGCCTGGGCCTGCTGGACGCCCGGGGGCTCGTACGCCGGGAAACCGGGCCGCCGGAGCGGTGGTACCCGAGGGCCTGAGCCCCGCGACCGGGCGCGGGCCCTGAACGACGCGAGCCGATTTCGTGCCGGGGGGCGCGGGCCGCGTGCCGCGGGCCGGTGCCGGGCACCCGGGGCCACATCGTCCGGATCCCGTGCCCGCCACCGCTGCGGCTCCTCCCGGCACCCGGCCGCGGGCGCCCCGGCGGAGGGTCCGGGGCGGGACTTGCGGCATGATGACTTCTCTCCGTCGGCATCGTTCAGAGTGCGGCGGCACTTCCGCACGCACCCTCCAGAAGTGGATTCCATGAGCGCGATCAGCATCGGGCAGTCAGTCATCCTCGGAGCGGTCGAGGGGCTGACCGAGTTCCTTCCGGTCTCTTCCACCGGGCATCTGAAAATCGCCGAGGGGCTGATGAACATCCCCGTCGAGAACGCTTCGGTGGTGGGTTTCTCCGCGGTCATCCAGGTCGGCGCGATCGTCGCCTGCATCCTCTACTTCTTCAAGGACCTGGTGCGCATCATCGGCGCCTGGGGCCGCGGCCTGCTGCACAAGGAGGAGCGCTACCACCACGACTACAGGTTCGCGTGGTGGGTGATCGCGGCGACGGTCCCGATCGTGGTGGTGGGCCTGGCGGCCAAGCCCCTGATCGACGGGCCGCTGGCGTCCCTGTGGGTGGTGGCGGGTTCCCTCATCGTCGGCAGTGGCGTGATGTGGGCGGCCGACCAGATGGGCCGCCACAAGCGCGGCGAGGACGACACGTCCTTCAAGGACGCGATGCTGGTGGGCTGTTCACAGATCCTGGCACTCCTCTTCCCAGGCTTCTCCCGCTCCGGCGCCACCATGTCCACCGCCCTCGTCCTCGACCTCGACCGGGTCGCCGCCACCAAGGTGTCGTTCTTCCTCGGTATCCCGGCCCTGACCGGCGCCGGGATCTACGAGCTCAAGGACGCGCTCGGCGCGGGGGTGGGTGCGGCCCCGCTGGCCGTCGGGACGATCGTGTCGTTCCTGGTGGCCTACGCCTCCATCGCCTGGCTGATGAAGTTCGTGGCCAGCCATTCGCTGAACTCGTTCGTGATCTACCGGCTCATCATCGGTGTGCTCCTCTTCGGACTGCTCGGCACCGGCGTTTTGAACTGACGCCGTGGCGCCCGCACGGGCGCCGCTCGCGCGGTACGCGAGGGGCACGGACCCGATTCCATCGGGTCCGTGCCCCTTTTTGTTGTCGGCGCTGTTAAACGTTCATTACAGTGAACGTGGAATGTGCGTTATAGCGAACGCTCAGGGGGTGTGACCGGTGGGTTCCGAGCCGCACGAAGGGTCCGTCAGGGATCTGCTCGCCGCCAATCTGAAGGCGGCCAGAGCCCGCAGGCAAGTGTCGCTCTCGGAGGTCGCGCGCCTCTCCGGTATCAGCAAGGCGACCCTCTCGCAGCTGGAGTCCGGCACCGGCAACCCCACCATCGAGACGGTGTTCAGCCTCTCCCGCGCGCTCGGTGAACCCCTCTCCGGCCTGCTGGAGCCGCCCGCGCCCGGCGGCATGACGGTCATCCGCGCGGCCGACGTCGCGCCCCTGGTCGGCGAGGGCGTCGACCTGCGCCCCTACGGCCGTGTCGAAAGCGCCGGGTTGATCTGCGAACTCTACGACCAGCAGGTCAGAGCGGGTGCGCGGCAGGAGTCCCCGGGGCATGCCGGGACCGAGCACACCGTCGTGCAGTCGGGGCTCCTGCGGGTCGAAGTGGACGAGGTGCGGGTGGAACTCGGCGCCGGGGACTATCTCTCCTTCGACGCTGTCACGCCGCACGTGTACACCGCGCCCGAAGGACCCGTACGGTCGGTGCTGCTCATCAACTACCGTGCGGACGGCCGGGGCCCGGCCGAGGCACCGCACTGACCCGCGCCCCGGGAGCCGCCGGGGCGGGTGACCGGTCGCTGACGTGCGAGGTTACGGCGGGCGAACTCCGCGTGGAAAGAGCATTGACACCCCCTGGGTGGTGGCCTACGTTCTGGGTGTTCGCTCTATGGAACAAAGCCAGTTCGGTTCCATGTACGAGAACGCGTCCGGGGGAGAACTGATCGTCCGCCACGGCAGCCCCCACAGGATCACTGCACCGAAGGGCGGATCCGGCATGAACGAACTCATCTCCACGGCACCTCCCCGACTGCCCCGGCTGGGCGAACTGCCCTCCTTCATCAGCTTGATGGGCAGCGGCTGGGCCGACGCCGACCGCACGCCCGACCTCGTGCCGGGCGCCGTCGACGCGGCTGCCGCGCACCGCGGACTGCTGAGCGCGCTGTACCCCGGCAGGGCCCTCGTCGTGGGCTCGGGCACCGCGCCCGTCCGCAGCAACGACACGTACTACGACTTCCGGCCGGACAGCGACTTCCTCTGGCTGACCGGAGCCGCCGTCGAGCGCGCCGTCCTCGTCCTGACCCCGTCCGGGGCGGGGCACGACGCCGCGCTGTACCTGCCGGCCCCGGCCCGTCCCGGTGGCCGCGAGTTCTTCACGGACGCGGCGCGGGGCGAGCTGTGGGCCGGGCCCGTGCCCGGCCTGACCGAATGGCGCGACGCGCTCGGCATCGACGTGCACGACACCGCGGACCTCGACACCGCGCTCGGCCGGCTGCGTGACCCGCTCGTCGCCGGGGCGCCCGCCCCGGACCTGCTGGCCGCCCACGGCCTCATGCCGTCCGGCCGGCTGGGCCGGAGCCTGGCCGACCTGCGGATGATCAAGGACGACTGGGAGATCGAGCGGCTGCGCGAGGCCGTCGACCGTACCGTCGAGGGGTTCGCGGCCGTCACCGCGGAGATACCCGCCGCTGTCCGCGGCGGCGGCGAACGCTGGCTCCAGGGCACCTTCGACCGCTACGCCCGCACCGTGGGCAACGGTCCGGGCTACGCCACCATCGTCGGCAGCGGCAAGCACGCGCCGACCCTGCACTGGGTGCGCTGCGACGGACCGGTGGCCGAAGAGGAACTGCTCCTGCTGGACATGGGCGTGGAGACCCGCAGCCACTACACGGCCGACGTGACCCGCACCTTCCCCGCGTCCGGCGCCTTCTCGCCCGTCCAGCGCCAGGTCCACGACCTCGTCGAGCGCTCCCACCGGGCGGGGCTGGCGGCCGTCGGACCCGGCCGCCCCTTCACCGACTTCCACCACGCGTCGATGGAGGTGATCGCACGGGGCCTGCACGACTGGGGGCTGCTGCCGGTCTCCGTCGACGAGGCGCTCAGCGACCAGGGCCAGCACCACCGCCGCTACCTGGTCTGCGGCATCGGCCACCACCTCGGCCTCGATGTCCACGACTGCGCCCGCTCCCCCTACGAGGCCTACCACGGCCGGGCGATGGCGCCCGGCATGGTGATCACCGTCGAACCGGGCCTCTACTTCCACGCCCACGATGAGACGGTGCCGCCGGAGCTGCGCGGTCTCGGCGTCCGCATCGAGGACGACATCGTCGTCACCGCCGACGGCTCCGAGGTGCTCTCCGGCGAACTGCCGCTCGACGCCCCGGGGCTCGAACGCTGGATGCGGGCGCACTGACACCGGACGGGCCGCCGCGCGAAGGGGGCGGCCCGCCGAAGCCGTGACCGGCGGGGCGCCACCCGGCCCGCCCGGCCCGCGGCCGTCCCCACCGCACGGACCGCACCGCAGGACCCGTCAGCGTCCCACCGCACGACCCGCGAGCACCGCACCGTCGCGGGCCCCCCATACCGTCCAGTCCGTATGTACCGGCACCCGAATCCGCAACCCGGCCCCTACCGCCCCGTCCCGCCTCGCTCCGGCTCAGGCCCAGGATCGCGCCACAGCCGTGGGCCCCGGCTCATCCCCTGCCCACGCGCAACCCATCGAGGACTCATGCGTCCACGCACCTTCGCCGCGGGAGCCACCGCGGCCGCGGCAGTCCTGCTGCTCTCCTCCTGCTCCACGCCCGGCGGTGGCACCACCGCCGGCGCCGGTTCCAACACGCTCGTCGTCTCCACCCCGACGGAACCCGACAGCCTGGACCCGACGCTCGCCAACACCTTCGCCGCGCGCCTGGTGTTCACGAGCTTCTGCGAGAAGCTCTACGACGTCGACTCGCACCTCAAGGTCGTCCCGCAGCTGGCGGCCTCCCTGCCCGTCATGTCCAACGGCGGGAAGACCATGGACATTCCGCTGCGCCAGGGCATCAAGTTCAACGACGGCACACCACTCGACGCGTCCGCCGTGAAGACGACACTCGACCGCGACCTGACGATGAAGGCGTCGGCGCGCGTCAACGAGCTGAACGCCGTCTCCAAGGTCGAGGTGAAGGACCCGCACACCGTACGGCTCGTCCTCAAGCACCCCTCGGCCCCGCTGCTCTCCCAGCTCGCGGACCGATCCGGCCTCGTCATGTCGCCCACCGCGCTCAAGAGGCTCGGGGACGACTTCGGTACCGCGCCGGTGTGCGTGGGCCCCTTCTCGTTCAAGAGCCGCGTCTCCGGCAACGAGATCTCCTTCGTCAAGTCGCAGGACTACTACGACCGCAGCAAGGTGAAACTCAAGGGGATCGTCTACAAGTTCATCACCAACTCCAGTGTGGCCACGGCCAACCTGGAGTCAGGTGACGTGCAGGCGGCGGAACACCTCGACCCGAGCGACGCGGTCAACCTGAAGAACGAGAAGGGGGACACGGTCCTCCACTCCGACACCATCGCGTACCAGTCGCTCTCCATCAACGTCCGCAAGGGTGCGAAGACCGCCCTCAGCCAGTCCCCGGACCTGCGCAAGGCGTTCGAGATGAGTATCAACCGGAGCGCCCTCAACCAGGCGGTGTGGAACGGGCAGATGGTGCCCGACTGCGGGCCGCTACCGGTGCAGAGCGCCCTGCACACCAAGGTGAATTGCACGCCCTTCGACCCGGACGCGGCCCGCGCCCTCGTCAAGAAGTCGGGTGTGAAGACCCCGATACCGGTCGAGCTGATGGTGGCGACCGGTTCGGCCACCCAGCGCGAGGCGCAGGTCGTCCAGTCGATGGCCAACGACGTCGGGTTCAAGGTCAGCGTGCGCCCCATCGACCTGGTCTCGGGCCTCGACCTCGCGCGCAAGGGCCAGTTCGACACGTTCCTCGAAGGCTGGTCCGGCCGGGTCGACCCGGACGGTGACACCAACGACATCATCACCACCGGCGGCGCGAACAACTTCTCGGGATCGAACGACAAGGTGGTCGACCGGCTGATCGCGCAGGCGGCGCAGACCACCGACGGCAAGAAGCGCGCCGCCCTGTACGGCGCAGCGGTCAAGCGTGTCGGCGAACAGCGCCCCCTGCTGTACCTGTACCACGACCGCTGGTTCCTCGGCACGAGCGACAAGCTGCACGGTGTCGTCTACCCGCCGGACGGCATCCCCCGGTTCAAGAGCGCGTACTTGTCCCACTGACCTGCCTTCATCCCAGGAAGATCCGCATGTCTCATGATTGAGTTCATACTCCGTCGCACAGGCGCTGCCGTGGTCACCCTCTTCCTCGCCAGCATCGCGGTGTTCCTCGGCGTACGGGCCCTGCCCGGCGACCCGGCCACCGTGCTGGCGGGCGAGAGCCCCACCCCGCAGGCCATCGCCGCGATCCGCAAGCAGTTCGGCCTCGACCAGCCTCTGCCCCTGCAGTACCTCCACTACATGGGCCAGGCGCTGCAGGGCAACCTCGGCCTGTCCACGCAGGACAAGGCGCCCGTCACCCAGGTGCTCGGCGAACGCCTGCCGGTCACCCTCGAACTGACCTTCCTCGCCATCGTCGTCGGCGTGCTGGTCGGGGTGCTCGCCGGTATCCTCTCGGCGGTCCGCCGGGGCACGGCCGTCGACTACGCGGCCAACGGATTCGGCCTGTTCGGCCTGTCCGTGCCGCACTTCTGGCTGGGCCTCCTCGGCATCGTCGTCTTCTCCGTGCACTGGCACGTCCTGCCCGCGTCGGGGTTCGTGGGACTCGCCGACGATCCCGTCGGCAACCTCGAACGCATGGTGATGCCGGTCCTCGTGCTCGGGCTCGGGCTCTCCGCCGTCGTCATGCGCCAGACCCGCTCGTCGCTGCTCAGCCAGCTCAACGCGGAGTACGTGCGCACCGCCCGGTCCAAGGGCCTCTCCCGGGCCCAGCAGATCCGGCACGCGCTGCGCAACAGCCTCACCACCGTCACCACGGTCGTCGGCCTCCAGCTCGCCGGCCTCATCAGCGGCGCCGTCATCACCGAGCAGATCTTCGTCATCCCGGGCTTCGGCAAGCTCATCGTCGACGGGGTCTCCTCCCGCAACTACCCCGTCATCCAAGGCGCCGTACTGGTCACCGTCGCGGGCTACGTGGTGATCAACCTCCTGGTGGACATCACCTACGCCTACCTCGATCCCCGCCTGCGGATGGCCGGAGGCTCCCAGTGAACGAGACAGCGATCGACACCACGGACCCCGCCGCCGCCGGCGCGGACACCGAGGACATACCTCCGCAGGTCTCCTGGCGGCGGACCGTGCGCAGACTGCTGCGCCGCAGGATGGCCGTGATCGGCGCGGTCATGGTCATCGTCTTCCTCGGCGTGGCCCTCATCGGGCCGCTGGTCGCGGGCAGTTCGACGAAGCTCGGGCTGACGGACATCCTCGCGAGCCCCTCCGGCGCGCACTGGCTCGGCAGCGACGACCTCGGCCGTGACGTGCTCGCCCGCATCTGCAACGGCGCCCGTGTCTCCCTGCTGGCCGGTGTGGTGTCCTCCGCGCTCGCCATGGCCGTCGGTGTGCCGCTGGGCCTTGCCGCCGGCTACTTCAGGGGCTGGACCGACTCGGTGCTCATGCGCGTCACCGACGTCGTGCTGTCGTTCCCGTACCTGATCTTCGCGGTCGGCATGGCGGCCATCCTCGGCCCGTCCCTGCGGAACGTCATCATCGCCCTCGCGGTCGCCGAGGTGCCGTCCGTCATCCGCGTCGTGCGCGGTGAGACGCTCGTACTGCGGCAGCAGGACTTCGTGCAGGCCGCCGTCGCCGACGGCGCCCGGGACCTCGCCATCATGTGGCGGTCCATCCTGCCGAACATGACGAACACCCTCATCGTCAAGGCGACCGTCGCGATCCCGGCCGGCATCCTCGGCGAGGCGGCGCTCAGCTTCCTCGGCCTCGGCGTCCAGCCGCCGCAGGCGTCCTGGGGCGTCATGCTGACGAGCGCGCAGCAGTTCCTCGCGCAGGACCCGCTGCTCGCCGTCTTCCCGGGCGTCGCGATCGCCCTGACCACGCTCGGCTTCAACCTCCTCGGTGACGGCCTGCGCGACGTGCTCGACCCCAGGGAGCTGTGATGCCACTCCTCGAAGTGCGGGACCTGCGGGTCCAGTACCGGACCGAGGACGGTCCGGTGTACGCGGCGAAGGACGTGTCGTTCTCGCTGGAGCGCGGCGAGATCCTCGCCCTCGTCGGTGAGTCCGGGTGCGGCAAGACCGCCACCGCCATGGCCATCCCGCGCCTCCTCGACAACACCAACGCCACCATCGGCGGATCGGTCGTCCTCGACGGCACCGACCTGACGGCCCTGTCCGAGAAGCGGATGCAGGACATCCGCGGCAAGGACATCTCCGTCGTCTTCCAGGAGCCGATGACCTCCCTCAACCCCGCCTACACGGTGGGCAAGCAGATCGGTGAGGTCATCAGGCGCCACACCGGCCTGAACCGGGCCCAGGTGCGGGCACGGGTCGTGGAACTGCTGGAACTCGTCGGCATTCCCGACGCGGCACAGCGGGCGAGCGCCTACCCGCACGAGCTGTCCGGCGGCATGCGGCAGCGGGTGATGATCGCGACGGCCGTCGCCTGCGACCCCAAGGTCCTCATCGCGGACGAGCCGACGACGGCGCTCGACGTCACCATCCAGGCGGCCGTGCTCGACATCATCAAGAGGCTCCGCGACGAACTCGGCACCGCCGTCGTCCTGATCACCCACGACCTGGGGGTGGTCGCGGAGGTCGCCGACCACGTCGTCGTCATGTACTCGGGACGCCATGTCGAGCACTCGCCCACCGCCGCCGTCTTCGCCGGCCCTCAGCACCCCTACACGGTGGGCCTGATGGAAGCGCTGCCCTCCCGCGCGGCCCGCACCCCCGGCCGCCGCAGGCTCACCGAGATCCCCGGCATGGTGCCACCGCCCACGACCGACCCGGACGCCTGCCAGTTCGCGCCCCGGTGCGTCCGCGCCACCGCGGACTGCACCGCGAAGCGGCCGGCCCTCGCCCGTGTCGGGGAAGACCACCTGGTCGCCTGCTACCACCCGGGCCCTGGAGAGACCGCATGAACGACACAGCACACCGCGCGGACGCCGCGCAGGAGGGACCGGTCCTCGACGTCAGGGGCCTGGTCAAGCACTACGCGGGCCGCTCGCGCGCAGCCCGCAGGAACGGGCCCATCCGCGCCGTCGACGGCGTCGACCTGCGCATCGGGCAGGGCGAAGTCCTCGGCCTGGTGGGGGAGTCCGGCAGCGGCAAGTCGACCGTCGGCAAGTGCGTCTCGCGGCTCACCGACCCCACGGCCGGCCGGATCGAACTCCTCGGGCGCGACATCTCCACCATCAACCGGCGCGAGATGCGGCCCCTGCGCCGCGACGTCCACGTCGTCTTCCAGGACGCGTACTCGTCCCTCGACCCCCGGATGAAGATCGGCGACATCGTCGGGGGGCCGCTGCGCCAGCACGGTGAGGGCGACGCGGCGCAGCGCCGCCGGCGCGTCTCCGAGATGCTGGAACGCGTCGGATTCCGGGCTCACATGGCGGCCCGTTTCCCGCACGAACTCTCAGGCGGCCAGCGCCAGCGCGTCGCGCTGGCCCGCGCGCTCGTCATGAACCCCCGGCTCGTCGTCGCCGACGAGCCGGTCTCCGCGCTGGACGTGTCCGTGCAGGCGTCCATCCTCAACCTGCTGCTCGACCTCCAGGCCGACCTGGGTTTCTCGTGCCTGTTCATCACGCACGACCTGTCCGTCGTGGAGTTCATCAGCGACCGCATCGCCGTCATGTACCTCGGCAGGATCGTCGAGACGGCCACCCGCGAGGAACTCTTCGCCCACCCCCAGCACCCGTACACCCAGGCGCTCCTGTCGGCGGCCCCGGTCCCGGAGCCGGGTGGCACGAGGACGCGTGAGCGTGTCGTGCTCAGCGGTGACCTGCCCAGCCAGTCCAAGCGCGTCCCCGGCTGCCCCTTCCATCCCCGCTGCCCCGTCGCGGTGGACCGCTGCCGCACCGAGGTGCCCCCGCTGGCGGGCGTCACGGTGCCCGATCACCTCGTCTCCTGCCATCTGGTGGACGCGGCCACCGGCGGGCCCGACATCTCCCAGGGAAGGAACGGCATTGTTCACCACACGTCCTGAACTCGTGGGCGACTTCGGCATGGTCGCCTCCACCCACTGGCTCGCCTCCGCCACCGGCATGAGCGTGCTGGAACGGGGCGGCAACGCCGCCGACGCCGCCGTGGCCGCGGGCTTCGTCCTCCAGGTCGTGGAACCGCACCTGAACGGGCCCGGCGGCGACGTCCCGATCCTGATCTTCGATCCGGCGCAGGGCAAGGTCGAGGTGGTCTGCGGCCAGGGCACCGCGCCCGCCGCCGCGACCGGTGAGGCGCTCGGCGCGCTCGGGCTCGACCTCGTGCCCGGCACGGGCTTCCTCCCGAACGTCGTGCCCGGTTCGTTCGGCGCCTGGCTGCTCCTGCTGGAGCGCTGGGGCACCTGGACCGTACGCGACGTCCTCGCGCCGGCCATCCACTACGCGGACAAGGGCCATCCGCTGCTCGGCCGGGTCTCGTCCGCGCTGGAGACCGTGGCCGACATGTTCCGTACGCACTGGCCCACGTCCGCGGCCACCTGGCTGCCCGGCGACGCGGTGCCGAAGGCCGGGAGCCACTTCACCAACCCCGTGCTGGCCGCCACCTACCGGCGGATCGTGGACGAGTCGGAGGCCGCGGGCGGCACCCGCGAGCACCGGATCCGGGCCGCGCGCGACGCCTGGTACCGGGGCTTCGTGGCGGAGGCCATCGGCGCGTACTGCGGCGGTACGGAGGTGATGGACACCTCCGGCACCCCGCACCGCGGCCTGATGACCGCTGACGACCTCGCCGCGTGGGAACCCACCGTGGAAGAACCCGTCACCTTCGACTACCACGGGCACACCGTCTGCAAGACGGGCCCCTGGGGGCAGGGACCCGTCTTCCTCCAGCAACTCGCCCTGCTGGAGGGCTACGACCTGGCCGCGATGGGCCCCGGTTCCGCCGACTGGGTGCACACCGTGGTCGAGGCGGCCAAGCTCGCCTTCGCCGACCGCGAGGCCTGGTACGGCGACCCGCGGTTCAGCGACGTACCGCTCGGCGACCTGCTCAGCCGTCCCTACGCCGAGGAGCGCAGGAAGCTCATCGGGGACACCGCGTCGCTGGAACTGCGCCCCGGCGCGCCCGGCGGCCGGGCACCGCGCCTGCCGCACTACCCGGACCTCCCCGACGGACCGGCCACGGCGGGGGCCGGCGAGCCGACCGTGGCCGCGTCCGGTGAGGTGCGGGGCGACACCTGCCACCTCGACGTCGCCGACAGCGGCGGCATGATGATCTCGGCCACGCCCAGCGGCGGCTGGCTCCAGTCCTCGCCCACCGTGCCCGGCCTCGGCTTCTGCCTGTCGACGCGCGGCCAGATGTTCTTCGTCGAGCAGGGCCTGCCGAACTCGCTGCGCCCCGGCGCCCGCCCCCGCACCACGCTGACCCCGTCGTTCGCGATGAAGGACGGCAAGCCGTGGCTGGCGTTCGGCACGCCCGGCGGCGACTTCCAGGACCAGTGGACGCTCCACTTCTTCCTGAACGTCGTGCACGGCGGGATGAACCTCCAGGAGGCCATCGACTTCCCCGAGTTCCACACCACCCACATGCCGAACTCGTTCTACCCGCGCGACACCCACCCGGGCCACATCCTGCTGGAGGACCGCCACGACCCGGCCGTCGTGCAGGAACTGCGTAGGCGCGGTCACCTCGCTACCGTCGGCGACGGCTGGTCGCTGGGCCACGTCAGTGCCGTCGCCCGCGAGGACGGCTGGCTCAAGGCCGCGGCCAACCCCCGCGGCATGCAAGGCTACGCGGTGGGAAGGTGACACCATGATCACAGCCGAGTACACACTGCCGGGCCTGCACGTCCGGGACCACCGCGTCGAGGTCCCGCTGGACTGGGCGGACCCCGAAGGGGCCACTCTCCACGTCTTCGCCAGGGAACTGGTCGATCCCGAGCGCAGAAGGGACGACCTGCCGTTCCTCGTCTACCTGCAGGGCGGCCCCGGCGGCAAGTCGCCGCGGCCGCTGACCAGGAGCGGCTGGATCGGCGAGGCCCTCGCCACCCACCGGGTGGTCCTGCTCGACCAGCGGGGCACCGGCCGCAGCACCCCCGTCGACGGGAGGGTGATGGCCGCGCTCGGCACGGCCGAGGCGGGCGCCGCGTACCTCTCGCACTTCCTCGCGGACTCGATCGTCGCGGACGCCGAGCACCTGCGGAAGACGGTCTTCGGCGGCCGGCCCTGGACCACGCTCGGCCAGAGTTACGGCGGCTTCCTGACCTTGTGCTACCTGTCGAGGGCGCCCGAGGGGCTGCACGCCTGCCTGGTGACCGGCGGCCTCGCGTCGGTGACGCCGGACGCGACCGACGTGTACCGGCACACGTATCCGCGGGTCGAGGCGAAGAACCGGATCTACCGTGAGCGCTACCCGCACGACGTCGACGTGCTGGGGCGGGTGGCGGACCGGGTCGCCGCGGGCGACGTGAGACTTCCGGACGGCGACGTCCTGACCGTTCGCCGGCTGCAGACGCTCGGCCTGGACTTCGGCATGAAGCCCGGCTTCGAGCGGGTCCACTGGCTGGTGGACGAGGCGTTCGCGGATGGTCCCGGGGACGCAGAACGGCTGACGGACACCTTCCTCGCGGGGGTCAGGGAGCGCACGGCCTTCGACACCAACCCGCTGTTCGCCGCGCTCCAGGAGTCGGTCTACGCGAGCGGGTCGAACGGGCCCACCGCGTGGGCGGCCGACCGGGAGCGCGCCGACCGGCCGCAGTTCCGCGAGGACGCGAGGCCGCTGCTGCTGACCGGCGAGATGATGTACCCCTGGATGTTCGAGGAGATCAGGGCGCTGCGCCCGTTCGGTCCCGCGGTGGAACTGCTCGCCGCGCGCGAGCAGTGGCCCGACTTGTACGACCTGAAGCAACTCGCGGCGAATGATGTCCCGTTGGCGGCGGCGATCTACTTCGACGACATGTATGTCGACTCCGCTCTGCAGCGGGAGACCGTCGCGCGGGTCGGCAACGCGCACGCCTGGGTCACCAACGAGTACGAGCACGACGGCCTGCACGAGGGCGACCACGTCTTCACGCACCTGACGGGCATGCTCAAGGACAGGGGCGGCTTCACCGGCCGCTGAAGGACCCCGCCGCGGCGCTCCCGGAGCGGGGCCCGGAGCGGGCCCGCCGGCGACCGGAGCGCCGTACGCGGGCCCCCTCAGGCGCTCCAGCGTCGGGTCGGCCGGTGACCGGACCGCCGTACGCGCCGGCTTCCCGCCATGTGGCGGGGGGCCGGCGCGCGGTGTTTCCCGGGTCTGTCCGCGTGCTCCGGCCCCCGATGGATGCGCGGTCAATATTTCATGATTCAATCACCGGGCCACCGGCGGCCGGACACACCTCTGTTGGTGGCACGCGGGGCCCGCCCGCGCACCTGGCCGCACCGCCCCAGGCCGACCGATCGAGGAGCGCTCATGCCACCCAGCGACACCTACGACACCGACGTCATCGTCGTGGGCAGCGGGCCCGCCGGCGGTTCCGCGGCCCTGCTCCTCGCCACCTACGGCGTGCGCACCCTGCTCGTCACCAAGTACGGCGGACTGGCGAACACCCCCCGCTCGCACATCACCAACCAGCGCACCATGGAGATCCTGCGCGACCTCGGCGTCGAGGAGGAGGCCCGCGCGGCCGGCACCCCGAACGAGCTGATGGGCGACACCGTGCTGTGCACCTCGCTCGTCGGCGACGAGATAGGCCGGATCCGGGCCTGGGGCTCCGGTCCCCGCTCGGCGACCGAGTACGGGGCCGCGAGCCCCAGCAGCCACATCGACCTCCCGCAGAACTACCTGGAGCCGATCCTCGTCAACAACGCGGCGGAGCGCGGCGCGAAGGTCCGCTTCGACACCGAGTTCGTCAGCCTCACCCAGGACGACGACGGCGTCACGGCGCTGCTCCGCGACCGCCTCAGGGGCGACGAGTTCACCGTACGGGCCCGGTACCTGATCGGTGCCGACGGCGGCCGCAGCGCCGTCGTCGAACAGCTCGGCCTGCCCGTCGACGGGCAGATGGGCAAGGCCGGCAGCATGAACGTCGTCTTCAAGGCCGACCTGTCGCCGTACGTCGCGCACCGCCCGAGTGTCCTGTACTGGGTCCTCCAGCCCGGCGCGGAGACCGGCGGCATCGGCATGGGCCTCGTGCGCATGGTCCGGCCGTGGAACGAGTGGCTGCTGGTCTGGGGGTACGACATCGATCAGCCGGCCCCCGAGATCGACGACGACGCGGCCCGCGCCATCGTGCGCGACCTCATCGGCGTGCCGGACCTGCCGGTCGAGATCACCTCAACCTCGCTGTGGACGGTGAACCACAGCTACGCCACCACCTACTCCGCCGGCCGCGTGCACTGTGCGGGCGACTCCGTGCACCGCCACCCGCCGTCGAACGGCCTCGGCTCCAACACCTCGGTCCAGGACGCCTACAACCTCGCCTGGAAACTCGCGATGGTCATCAGGGGCGAGGCCGGCGAGGCGCTGCTCGACAGCTACAGCGCCGAGCGGGCCCCGGTCGGCCGGCAGATAGTGGAGCGCGCCAACCTCAGCCGCGACCAGTTCGGGCCGGTCTTCGAGGCGCTCGGAGTCGCCGACAAGCTGGACGAACAAGGCCTGCGCGACGGCGTCGCCGCCATCCGCGAGACCACCCCCGAGGGGGCCGCCCTGCGCCGCCGCCTGGAGGCGGCCGTCGAGCTGAAGAACTACGAGTTCAACGCGCACGGCGTCGAGATGAACCAGCGCTACGTCTCCGGTGCGGTGGTCGCCGACGGGAGTGCGGCCGAGGTCTTCGCGCACGACCCGGAGCTGGTGCACCAGCCGACGACCCGGCCGGGCGCCAAACTGCCGCACGCCTGGCTCGTCGACGGCGACGGCCGCAGGATCTCTACCCTCGACGTCGTCGGCAAGGGCGCCTTCACCCTGGTGACCGGCCTGTCGGGCGGCATCTGGGACGAGGCGGCGGCCGGTTGCCGAGACGCCCTCGCGCTCCCCCTGAACGTGGTGACGATCGGCGCCGAGGGCAGTCGCGACCCGTACGGGGACTGGAGCCGCGTCGCCGGGACGGCGGAGGACGGGGCGCTGCTCGTGCGCCCTGACGGCCACATCGCGTGGCGGACGGGCACGGCGCCCGGCACGGCGGACGAGGCGCAGGACGCCCTGCTGGCCGCGCTGCGCACCGTGCTGGCCCGCTGAAGGCTGCCGGTGCGCTGAGAACCGCGCCGGCCCGCTGAACGTCCCGACGGCCGCCGGGGGCTGTCCCTTCCCCCGGCGGCCGTCACCGAGCCGGTCGCGTCAGCGCCCGCCGTCCGAGCGCTTGCGGTGCAGGGAGAACGTCTCGAACACCGACAGGTCGCCGTTCGGCTTGTTCACGTTGTAGTACGTGACGTGCATCGTGGTGGTATCACCCGGGTGCCGGCCCGGGTCGACCGTGAACGCCGCGAAGCCGTAGGGGTGTTCGACGTCCCGGTTGCCCATCCAGACGGCCTGCTCCTTGACGTACGTCGGGGTGCGCTTGCCGTTGGACCCGGCCGTGGCGGACACGGCGGTCAGCACCTTGCCCGTACCGTCCTTGAAGAAGGACTGGTTCGTCGTGCCGGACACACCGCCGCCGCCGAGCACCATGTGCACCGTGCCGTGCGAGGTGTCGATCGACTCGGTGTCGTGCGACGCGGGGTTGGGCGTCAGCGTCTCACTGCCGCCCACGACACCGCGCACGGCGAGCGAGCGCTCGTAGTTGTGCTCGTGGCCGCACACCACCAGGTCCACACCGTACTTGTCGAACAGTGGGCCGTACGCCTGCCGCAGGCCCAGGTCGGCGCCGTTGGCGTCCGAGGAGCTGATCATCACCTGGTGCATGGCGACGACGATCCAGTCGATGTCGCGCGATGCCCTGGCCTTCTTCAGCTCCTTTTCCAGGAAGGCCAGCTGCCGGCCTCCGGAGTACCCGTGGACGTAGATGTCCCCGCCGTCCTGAAGGGCGATGTCGTCGTTCTGCAGGACGAGGACCCGGACGGCGCCGGCCGTGAACGCGTACCAGAGGTTCTTCAGTTCGGTGTCCGTCTCGGTCGACGGCAGGTCGAAGTAGGTCTGGTAGGCGCCGAGTCCGATGGGACCGTTGGCCGACTCGATCTCGTGGTTGCCGGCCGCCGGCATCCACGGGCGGAAGCGGGCCGAACGGGTGTTGTTCGTGAAGAAGTTGTTCCACGTACGGACCCGGTCGACGTCCAGGTTCGCGTAGCACAGGTCCCCGTTGAGCAGGTGGAACAGTGGCGCGACCTGCTCGATGCCGGTGACGATGTCCTTCGTCGCGGGCGTCGAGTTGGCGTCCAGCGCGACGGTGCCGTCCGAGGCCCAGGTCACCTGCGGCGCCGACTGGTCGCCGAAGCTGGTGAACGTCAGCGGGGCCCGGCCGCGCGGCGCGGTCTTGAACATGCCGCTGTCCGGGGCGGCCCCGTCGTGCGACACCAGGTACACGTAGTCCTCGCCCGGCCGCAGCCGCTTCAGCTCCGCGTGGTGCACATGGACCGTACGGCCCGACGTGCCGTCCTGGTAGGTACGCGTCGACGCGTCCGCGCTCGAACCGAGGCCGTGCTCCAGGGTGCCGTAGAGCACACGCGGTCTCTTCACCGCGCCGTCGGTGATCCACGAGACGTTCATCTGCGTGCTCGGGTCAGGACCGAAGGTCAGGTGCAGGCCCTGGACGGGAGAGGCGCCGCCGGAGTCGGGCGAGGGGTGGAAGGCCGGTGAGGAGGAGTGCCCCGTGTCCGCCACCGCGGGCGTGGAGCCCAGCAGCGGTACGGCGGCGGCCCCGGCGCCCGCCGTGCCGAGCAGGCCGATGGCGTGGCGTCGGGACAGCCCGCCGCCGGACCTCCCACCGCCCTGTTCGACCACACCGTTCGCTGTGTCCATGTTCGTCCCCTCCCGGGTGCCTGGTGAACGCAGGAACACTCGCGCATCACCGCGACCGGGCGGTGAACGGCAGCTTGCCGCGACGCGACGGGACATGACGTCATGTCAGGAAACGTCGGACCCGGGGCGCCGTCCGCGAGACCAGTTCGCGCCCCGGCGGTTGCGGCTCGACGGCTCGACGGCTCGACGGCATGAGGACGCCACGACGCGGCCGTCCGTACGGGAGCGGGGACCGCGTCGTGGTGGGGCACCGGAGGATCCCGGGGCGCCGGGGGAGGGGGCCTACAGCACGAACCCGTGCGGGAAGGGGTCCTGGGGATCGAGCAGATAGGTGGCGGTGCCGGTGATCCACGCGCGCCCCGAGAACTCGGGTACGACGGCGGGGAGCCCCGCGACCTCCGTCTCCGCCAGCAGCCGTCCCGTGAACCGGGTCCCGATGAACGACTCGTTGACGAACTCGGCCCCGAGCGCCAGCTCGCCGCGCGCGTGCAGCTGGGCCATCCGCGCCGACGTACCCGTGCCGCACGGCGAACGGTCGAACCAGCCCGGCTGGATGGCCATGGCGTTGCGCGAGTGCTTCGCGTCCGATCCCGGGGCGAGGAACTGCACGTGCTTGCAGCCCCGGATCGCCGGATCGGCCGGATGCACGGGCGCGTTGTGCGCGTTGACCGCGTCGGAGACGGCGAGACCCGCCGCGAGGATCTCGTCCTTGCGCGCCCGGTCGAAGGGCAGGCCGATCGACGCGAGGTCCACGATGGCGTAGAAGTTCCCGCCGTAGGCCATGTCGTAGCGCACCTCGCCGAGGCCTGGGACGTCCACCGCGGCGTCGAGTTCCAGCGCGAACGCGTCGACGTTGCGCAGGGTCACCCGCTCCGCGACCCCGTCCCGGACCGCGACACGCGCCTCGACGAGCCCGGCCGGCGTGTCGAGCCGTACGACGGTCTCCGGCTCGCTCACCGCCACCATGCCGGTCTCCACCAGGACCGTCGCGACCCCGATCGTGCCGTGGCCGCACATCGGCAGGAAGCCGCTCACCTCGACGTACAGGACACCCCAGTCGGCGTCCTCGCGCAGCGGCGGCTGGAGGATGGCGCCGCTCATCGCCGAGTGCCCGCGCGGCTCGTCCACCAGGAAGCGCCGCAGCTCGTCCAGATGCTCGATGGCGTACCGGCGCCGTTCGGCCATGGTGGTCCCCGGGATCGGCGGCACCCCGCCCGTGACGACCCGGGTCGGCATGCCCTCGGTGTGCGAGTCGACGGCGCTGAGGGCGCGGACGCTGCGCATCAGACCCGCTGCCCGTCCATGCCGAGCGCGGCCAGCGCGTCGATGGCGCGCTTCATGTCGGCGGTGACCTGCTCGCGGAAGGCGGGCACCAGCGGCCCGCGCGGCGGGCGGCAGGGGCCGCCGTACCGGCCCACCATCTCCATCCCGAGCTTGATGGCCTGCACGAACTCGGTACGCGAGTCCCAGCGGAACGCGGCTACGAGGGGCTCGTACAGCGCCCGCGCCTCCTCCAGCTTGCCGGCCCGCGCGAGCTGGAACAGCCGGGCGGACTCGGCGGGGAAGACGTTCGGGAAGCCGGCGAACCACCCGGTGGCGCCCATCAGCAGGCTCTCCAGCACGACGTCGTCGGCGCCGCTGATGACATCGAGCCCGGGCGCCTGCTCCTTGATCTCCAGGACGCGCCGCACGTCGCCGGAGAACTCCTTCACGGCGACCACGTTGTCGATCGCGGCGATCTCCGCGAGCAGGGCGGGCGTGAGGTCGACCTTCGTGTCGAAGGGGTTGTTGTAGACCATCACGGGCAGACCGACGGCGGCGACGGCCTCGAAGTGGGCGATGACCTCACCGGGGTTGGCGCGGTACATGGTCGGCGGCAGGCACAGCACACCGTCGGCGCCGTCCTCGGCTGCGGCCTCTGCCCAGTGGGCGGCCAGGTGCGAACCGACCCCGTGCACACCGACGACGACCTTGCCGCGCCCGGCGACGGCCGCGATCGCCGTACGGGCGACGGAGCGGCGCTCGTCGTCCGAGAGCGACGAGTACTCGCCGAGCGACCCGTTCGGGCCGACGCCGTCGCAGCCGTTGTCGACGACCCAGGCGCAGTGCTCGGCGTAGCGGTCGAGGTCGACGGCGAGGCCCGCCGGTGCGGAGGGGTCCTCCCGGTAGGGCAGGGCGGTGGCGACGACGACGCCGCCCAGGGCGCCGTCCAAGGATGTGGTGCTCATGGGCTGGGGCTCCTTCATGACGAAGACTCGGTGGTGAGGGGGTGGGAGAGAACGGTGTCGGTGCCGGCGGCCACACCGGGGCGTGCCGGGACGGCCCGCTGGGGGGCGGGGGGCGGCGCCGGGGTGCGTACGCCCCCGTGCGGGGCCGTGCGCGGTGCGGCGGACGTGCGGTGCGGGCCAGTGGCACGGGCGCGGCCGTTGTACGCCTGCGCCGGCATGCGCGCGGCCGCTGTACGCGTGCGGTGACACCGGCGCTGCCGCATCGTGCCGGGCTCGGGCGGGTGATCCGGTGGGGGTCCTTCACCCGTCGTACTCCCGTGCAGGGGCGGCCAGTTCGCCCAGGCGGACCGGTTCGGCCAGCGGCCTGCGGTGCGGTGCCGCGGCATCCGCGTCCGGCGCGCCCAGACGCGCACGCAACTCCGCGACCGTCACCGCGCACATACGGCCCTGGCACGGCCCGAGGCCCGCCCGGGTACCGAGCTTCGCGACCCGGGCCTCCGTCGTCGCCGGGTCACCGGCCGCCGCGCGCACCGACGCGTAGTCGCTCTCCTCGCACCGGCACACCACGGTGTCGTCCCGCAGCCAGCCGGGCCATTCCCGGCCGATGGGGTGCGCGGCGGCGAGACGTCCCGCGAACGCCCGTCCCTGGTCCCGGCCGCGCCGCAGGGCGGTGAGCGGCCGGGCCGAGGGGGCGCCGCCTGCCGCGTGCCACCCCGCGACCGCGCCCTCGGCGCGCGATGCCGGGGCGCCCGCGATGCCGGTGACCTCGCCCGCCGCGTACACCCCGGGACTGCTGGTCAGCTGGTCGTCGTCCACCTGGACGAACACCGCGTCCGGGGTACCTCCGCGCACCGCGCAGCCCGCGGCGACCAGGAGTTCCAGACGCGGTGTGAAGCCGTGCCCGACGCAGACCGCGTCCACCGCGGTGACCCGCTCGCTGCCCGGTACGACCGACCAGTCGGCCCGCACCCGCGCGCTCACGATCTCCTCGACCCGCCCGTCGCCGCGCGCCTCGACCACCGCCCTGCCCAGCAGGTACGGCACGCGGGCCCGCGCCAGCGCGGCGGTGTACGAGACGAGTTCGCCGGTCTTGCCCGCCTGCGCCGCCAGCTCCCAGGGCCTGCGCAGCCAGCCGCGCGTCACCCGGGCGCCCCCGGCAGCCTCCAGCACCTCCGCCACCTGCGACCCCGCCTCCAGCAGTGAGACCGCCACCGGCAGCAGGAAGGGGCCGGTGCCCGCCACCGCGACCCGCTCACCGACCGCGACCCGCTCGCCCTTCGCGAGGGCCTGAGCCGCTCCGGCGGTGAACACACCGGGCAACTCCCAGCCGGGGAAGGGCAGTACACGATCGTGTGCGCCCGGCGCCAGCACCAGTGCGTCGGGGGTGAGAACACCCCGACGGCCGGGAGAGCCCTCGCCCAGTACGTGCACGAGCGGCGCTCGCGCGGGGTCCTCCCGTTCGAGTGCCCACACCGACGTCCCTGCCAGCCAGGTACAGCGGTCGTGCGCGAGCACCCGGCGCACGCGCCGGTCGAACGCGGCCCAACCGTGGTGCAGTACCTCCGGATTGGCCGCCTCGTACGCGTCCGGCAGCATCCGGTGGTACTGGCCGCCCGGCCGCTCCGCGGAGTCGACCAGGGTCACCCGCGCACCTGCGGCCAGGGCCGCGTCGGCCGCCGCGAGGCCCGCGGGCCCCGCGCCCACGACCACCACATGACGGCGGCTCACGATGCCTCCTCCGGTCCCTGGCGGATGCCGTCCGCTTCCGGAGGCCGACGGTTCTGGGTGGAGACCGCGTCGCCGTCCGCGGCGCGCCGCCGGCAAGCCCGCACGTCCTGCTCGCCGTTGACGCTCACGAGGCAGTCGAAGCACACGCCGATCCCGCAGAACACACCGCGCCGCGCACCCGAGGGCCCGGTCCGCCAGGCGCGTCGCCCCGAGGCGAGCAGCAGCCCCGCGATCGTCTGGCCGGCGATGCCCGTGACGGCTTCGCCGTCGACCGTGACGGCGACCGGCCGCTCCGTACGGCGCACCGGGTCCGACCCGGCCGGTACGAGCCTCGGACTCATGCTTCCTCCTCGTCGCGCCCCTCGGACGCTCCTGTCCCGGACGTGTCGTGCCCAGCGGCCGCCGCTTCGCCCGAGGCGGCGTGCGAGCCGCCCAGGACGGCGGGCCGGTCGACCCGGAACGGTGCCGCGTCGATCTCCGGCTCCTCGCCCGTCAGCAGCGCCCGCAGCAGCCGGGCGGTCCCCACCGACAGTCCGATGCCCGCGCCCTCGTGGCCGCCGGCGTGCCACAGCCCGGCGAGCCGGGGGTCGGCGCCGATCACCGGCAGGTGGTCCGGCACGTACGGGCGGAAACCGCCGTACGCGCGCATGACCGGCACCCCCGCGAGCGAGGGGAAGAGTCGCAGTGCCTTGGCCGCGATCGCGGAGAGCACCTCGGGGCGTGTCCTGTCGTCGAAGCCCACCCGCCGGCGTGACGAGCCGAGCAGCACACTGCCGGCGAGCGTGGCCTCCACGACCGCCGACGTCTGCAGCTCCCCGTCGCCGCTGCCGACCGCGCCCACGTAGTCGGCGTCGTAGACCTTGTGGAACACCGTCGGCGGCAGCGGGGTCGTCACCAGTACCTCGCCGCGCCGGGGCCGGATGTCGACCGGTGCGCCGAGGCGTGCGGCCAGCTCGCCGGACCAGGGGCCCGCCGCGTTGACGAACACGTCCGCCTCCAGCGAGCCGTGCGAGGTGCGCACGGCCGTGAGCCGGCCGCCGCGGACGACGGCGCCGAGCACCTCGCGGCCGGTGCGCAGGGCCGCACCGGCCGCGAGGGCGTCCGAGAGGAGGGCCGTGGCCGCCCCGGCCGGCTGCACCTGGGCGTCCTGCGGGTAGGAGACGGCCGCCGTGTGGTCGCGGGTGACGTACGGTTCCGCGGCCCGCAGCGCGTCCGCGTCGAGTGCCTCGGCGCGCACGCCCGCCGCGCGCTGGGCATCGGCGAACGGTCGCAGGCCGGCGGCGCCCGCCTCGGTGGTGGCGACGACGATGCCACCCTTGGGCTGCCATTCGACCTGCGCGGCGCGGTCCCCGAGCTCGGCGAGGACCTCGGGCCACAGCCGCCTGGACCATTGCGCGAGCGCGAGTTCGGGTCCCGGCCCCTTGTCGGAGACCAGGATGTTCCCCTCGCCGTGGGACGTGGTCGCGGCGGCGGCGCCACCGCGGTCGACCACCAGCACGTCGAAACCCGCGAGGGCGAGTTCACGGGCGCAGGCCGAACCGACGATCCCGGCGCCCAGGATGACCACGCGCGTTCGGTCCACCCGTCCTCCTCGTTCTGTAAAGCGAACGCCTTGAGATTAAGTCGCCCCGTGGGGGGTGTCAACGGGCGCCCGGCCACCCGCGTACGGACGCCGAGGCGAACGGGGGACCGCGCCCGCCGGGCGGGACCGGCGCGCTTCCCCCACGGCTCAGTGCGGGGCGTTCCCCGGCTCCTGCGGGTCACGCAGCCCCGAGCGGTAGTGGAGCAGGAGCACCGAACGGACCGGCCCGTCGGGCGCCGCGTAGCAGTGCGGCAGCGAGGCGTCGAACGACACGTAGTCGCCGGGTCCGAGCTCCACCCGGTGCCCGTCCACCTCGACCGCGAGGGTGCCGCTCTGCACCACCGTGTGCTCCGTGCCCGCGTGCCCCAGCGACGGCTGCCGGGAGTCGGCCCTGACCTGCTGGTCGTAGAGTTCCATGATCACGCCGCCGGTCTCGATCCGCTGGAGCGGCCGCAGGTCGACGCCCTCCCCGCTGAGGACGTCCGTCTCCGCCGCGCGCACCACCGTGACCGTGTCCACGTGGTGCGTGTCCAGCAGGTCGGAGATGGGCATCTCCAGAGCGCGGGAGAGGCTGAAGACGGTCTCGATCGTCGGGTTCCCGGTGGCCGACTCCAACTGGGAGAGCGTCGCCTTGCCGATCTTCGACAGGCGTGACAGCTCGGACAGCGACAGGCCGCGGCGCGTCCTCTCGCGTCTGAGGTTCGCGGCCAGCACGTCTCGTACCGCACTGTTGACCGGCTTCACGCGGAACTCCTAGGGGCTGTCGGGCACGTTCGCTTCAGCGTACGGGCGGCGGGATCCATCCGTTCGACATAGTGAACGGTCGGGGAGGGTGAGGCGGAACGTACCTGGCCTCGGAGTGTAAAGCGCCCGTCCCACCCGCCTGCCCCGGGCTCCGGATGGGGGCAGAGTGGGATGACGGCACTCGTGCCGGACGACGACACTCTCGCCAGGGGAGCGCACCGATGACCGTGAAGCGGATGGGGCTCGTGGTTCACCACGGCCGCAAGGAGGCGATGCGGGTCGCCGCGGCCGTCCACACCTGGGGCGCCCTGCACAACGTGCAGTGCACGGAGATCGACGTGTGGGACCAGGACAAGCCGCGCCACGGCGAGAAGCACGATCAGAGCGCCGCGGGCAACCCCGACCTCGTCGTCACCCTCGGCGGGGACGGCACCTTCCTGCGCGGGGCGCGGATCGCGGCGAAGGGCGACGGGGCCGTGCTCGGTGTGGACCTCGGCACGGTCGGATTCCTCACCGAGGTGCCCGCCGAGGACGCGGTGGCCGCGCTGGACGCGGTCGACCAGGGGCGCGCCATCGTCGAGCACCGCATGACGCTCTCGCTGCGTGCCTCCCGCCCGCTGCGCATCCCGTCCCGGATGGAGGCGCTCCTGCGCTACGGGCGCGGGCCGTCACTGCCGCCGCCCGAGGTGCGCGAGGACACGAACGGCATGGACGACTGGGGCGTCGCCCTGGACACCATGGCGCTCAACGACATCGTCGTGGAGAAACTCGCCCGCGACCGGCAGGTGAGCCTCGGTGTCTACCTCGCGGGCCGGCTGTTCGCGTCGTACTCGGCGGACGGCGTCATCGTGTCCACGCCCACCGGTTCGACGGCGTACAGCTTCGCCGCGGGCGGCCCGGTGCTCTCACCGCGCATGGACGCGGTGGTCTTCACGCCGGTCGCCCCGCACATGAGTTTCGACCGCACGGTCATCGCCGCCCCCGACGAGCCGGTGGCCCTGCGGGTGCTGCCGCACTCTGGCGCCGCCGCGCTGAGCATCGACGGCCAGTTGCGCGGCGTGCTCGATCCCGGCGACTGGATCGCCGTCTACGCGAGCCGGTACCGGCTGCCGCTCATCAGGCTCGCGCCCACGGATTTCTACCAGCGGCTGCGCCACCGCTTCCGGCTCAGCGACGCGCCCGCGACGGACGTGGACGCCCAGACGGACCCGCTGGCGAGGCCGCCGGGGCCCGTCCCCCCGGACCTCGCCCACCTGCGCCTGCCACCGGAACGCGCGCGCCCCGGCGCGCCGGGGCACGGAGGGGAAGGCGGCGACGCGGACGGGAGCGGCGCGCACGAGGAGGAGGGCGGGAGCGGCCGGGGCGCCTGACGGCGGGCCGCCCCGGCCGCGACTCAGTGGCTGACGTCGTGCGAGAAGTCGTCGGCGCACTTGTGCTGGTCGGCCCGGCCGTGGGCGTGCTGGAGGCAGTCGCTGTAGCTCTTGAAGCCGTCCGAGTTCAGGATCGAGACGCCGAGGCCGAGGATGACGCCCCCCGCGATCAGCCCCAACACGCCGAGCACGACGCCCACTACGGCCATCCCGCGCCGCGGCGCCCGCCCGCCGCGCGCCCTGCGGGCACCGACGAACCCCAGCACGATCGCGACGACGCCGAGCACGATGCCGCCGAAGACCGTCCAGAACAGGACGCACGCCACGATTCCCAGCACCAGCGCGGCGACCGCCATGCCGTTGCCGGGCCGGGGCCGGGGTCCGGCGTCCGCGTAGGGCGGCGCGGACGGGACGCCGTACGAGGAACCGGCGCCCGGCCCGCCCGCGCCCCAGGGCGAGGCCTCGCCAGGACCGGGGGAACCGGAGTGTTCCGAGGGCTCCGGCTGACGCGGAGGTTCCGAAGGACTGGAGGAGGACGGCATCTGACATCACTTCTTTCCGCGGGCTCGGCGGATCGTCCTTCCGCTTGTGCCCCCGCACGGCGCGGCCAGTCCGGCCCGGTCCCCTCGCGCGTCAGTGCGCCCAGTCGAGCAGGTCCGCCAACTCCCAGGTGTTCACGACCCGTTCGCGCGGCACACCGCACTCCTGCGCACGTGCGCAGCCGAGTTGCCGCCAATCGAGCTGACCCGGGGCGTGCGCGTCGGTGTCGATGGCGAACAGGGTGCCCGCCGCCACCGCGGCACGCAGCAGCCGGCGCGGCGGATCGAGGCGCTCGGGACGGCAGTTGATCTCCACGGCCGTACCGGACTCCGCGCACGAGGCGAACACCGCGTCCGCGTCGAAGTCCGACTCGGGCCGCCGCCGCCCCGACAGCAGTCGGCCGGTGCAGTGCCCGAGCACATCCGTGTGCGGATCGCGTACGGCCGCGACCATGCGGCGGGTCATGGCGGCCCGGTCCATGCGCAGTTTGGAGTGCACCGAGGCGACCACCAGGTCGAGTCGTGCGAGGAGCCGCGGATCCTGGTCCAGCGAGCCGTCGTCCAGGATGTCGCACTCGATACCGGTGAGCAGCCGGAACGGCGCCCAGCGGGTGTTGAGTGAGGCGACGACGTCCAGCTGTTCGCGCAACCGGTCCGCGGAGAGCCCCCGTGCGACGGTGAGCCGGGGGGAGTGGTCCGTGAGCACCGCCCACTCGTGACCGAGCGCGATCGCCGTGCGGCCCATCACCTCGATCGGACTGCCGCCGTCCGACCAGTCGGAGTGCAGATGGCAGTCGCCGCGCAGGGCCGCGAGCAGCCGCTCCCCGCCCTCCACGAGCGGGCCGCCCGCCTCCTCCTCCAGCCGGGCCAGGTATCCGGGCACGGACCCGTCGGCGGCCTCCCGTACGACCTCGGCGGTACGCGGACCGATGCCCGCCACCTCGGTGAGCGTTCCCGCGGCGAGACGGCGCGCCAGCTCCTCACCGGGCATCTTCGACACCACGGAGGAGGCGGTGCGGAACGCGCGCACCCGGTACGTCTTCGCCCCGGACCGCTCCAGCAGGAACGCGATCCTGTCGAGCGCCGCAACCGGGTCCATGCCCGCCATTGTCGGCGAGGGGCCGCGGACGCGCATCCGCCGGGTGCGGGGCCGAGCGCCGGGACGCGAGGAGGCCCCGCGATACGGGCGGGCCCCGGGACACGAGCCGGCGCCGGGACGCGAGGAGGCGCCGGGACGCGAGGAGGCCCCGCGATACGGGCGGGCCCCGGGACACGAGCCGGCGCCGGGACGCGAGGAGACCCCGCGACACGAGGAGGCCCCGCGATACGGGCGGGCCCCGGGGACACGAGCCGGCGCCGGGACGCGAGGAGACCCCGCGACACGAGCAGACCCGGGGACGCGAGGAGCCCCGGGATGCGAGCGGGCCCCGGGACACGACGAGGCCCCGCAGCGCGAACGCTGCGGGGCCTCGTACGCCCTGCCTGTCCTCGAAGAGGCGCCGCGTCCCCCGACGCACCGCTCCTTGCCGTACGGAACCTGCCCGGCCGCCCCGGTGGGGGCGGCCGTCCGTTCCCTGCCTCGTGGTCGGCGGTCAGCCGGCCGGGTGCCGCCGAGTGCCGGCGGTGGAAGACCCGGCCGTGAACCGACATGGCCGGCGGAACGGGGCGATCCGGTTCATTGCTGATCCGGTCGCGCGGACCTCAGCGGGAACGGGTCAGTGCTGAGCGGCGCGACGCCTGCGCGACGCCCACAGGATGCCCGCACCAGCGACCACGACGACCGCGGCGGCACCGGCGATGACCGGCGTCGAGCTGGACGAACCGGTCTCCGCGAGGTCGCTGCCCGACGGGCTCGGCGAGGAGACCGGGGCGGCAGCGGCGGACGAGGTGGACGACGACGGCGCCGGGGTGGCGGGCGTCGAGCTCGCCGGGGTGGAGCTCGCCGGCGTCGACGGCGGCGTGGACGCCGGAGTCGTGGCAGGCGGGCTCGACGGCGGAGTGGACGGCACGGGGCAGCCCGTGGCCGTCTTCGTCTCGTCGTCGTTGTACTGGGAGCCGTCCCCAGCCGTCACTACGAGGTGGACCGACTGGCTGCTCTGGGTGGGCAGCTTGAAGTCCTGGTGGAACGTGCTCTTGAAGTCCTGGTCCACGGTGAGCGAGTCGTCACCCTGGACCGTGACCTTGACGTGGTTGGTCGCATTGCCGTTGTAGGCGGACAGGTCGACCGTCGCGGTCGAACAGTCGACCGTCAGGTGCGGTGTGTGCGCGGATGCCGAGCCGGCCGAGAGGCCCACGCTCAGCACGCCGGCCGCCGCGACCGATATCAGGGCACCGGGGCGCCTGAGCGATCCGAAACGAGTCACAGATTTCCTCCGCGGAAATTACAGCGCCGCCTCCGATGGCGGTCGCGCGCGCACAGTACCGCCCTCCCCTCGCGTGCCTTCAATCGCCGGGGTCAACTCAGGCTCCTCACGCACCGGATGTCCCAGGTTGGGAGGGTGCCGGCGCCCTGGAAGCGATCGTTCGGGCGGGCGAAATGCGCCGAACTTCCCCACGTCAGGCCGCGTTTGTCACAACTAAACGATAGGTGAGTAAAGAATCAGTCAAGTGTCGTGGTGGCGCCTCTGTCCGCCGTCACCGACACCCCGGCGCACCAGCGAAGGCACCTCCGCGGCGCACTCCCTGACGCCCGGACAGCGGCAGCGCGGCCCCCCGCATGCCCTCCGGGCCCGGCCCGTCAGGACAGCCTCCGCGTCGGCCCCGGACCGCCCCCGGACTGCCCGGGCCGCCGCATCGCTGCCCGACCCCTGCCGCCGGCCAGTGCATCACGCTCCCGCCGGATCGGGCCCCAGCCCAGGCGCGGTCCGGCCGAGTCCGCAGATTCGGGCCGGTCCCGGCGGGTCCCGGCCCGGGGCCGCGCGGTCCGGCTCCCCGGATCCCGGCGACGGGCCGTGGTCCTGACGGACCGGCCGGCCGGCCGTCGAAGGACCCGCCTCACCTGCCGCTGCCCGCCCGCTCCCGGCGGGCCGCCCGCCGCGCGTCCCACGCGCTGCGGGAACGGCGGGACATCCGGCGGGTCCGGGCGCGGGCCTCGGTCAGCCGGGGGTGCCGCTCGCGCTGCTCCCGTGTCGAGCGGTCCAGTTCCTCCATCAGCCGTTTGGACCGGCTCTCCATGTCCAGCTCGGCGAGGATGCGGTCGAGTTCCGCGAGCAGAGCACCGTGCAACTGCCACTGGCGGGGGTGCTCCTGCACGACGTCGAGCAGCAGCTGTGCCGCGTACTCCCGCTCCCTGCGGGCCCCCTCCAGGTCCTCGGCGAGCCGGGTCTCGGCCCGCTCCGCGCTGGAGCTCGCGGACGAGGTCACGAGGACCGCGAAGCTCACGATCGCGTCGGCGATCCTGCCGATGGCGCTCTCCAGCGCGGCGCCCGTCTCCGGCGGGAAGAGCGGTTCGTCCCTGCGCTCCTTCGCCAGGTCGGTCAGGGTCCGCGCGAGGACCCGTACGACCACGGCGCAGATCTCCAGCGTGTCGAGCCCCGTTCGCAGCACCACGCGGTGCAGCAGTCCCTCCCGTACGCGGGGATTGAGGCGCAGACTCTCCTCGGCCTGCCGCAGCTCGGCGTCCACCTCGGTGATCTCCTGGTCGATACGGCGCGCCTCGTGCAGCCTGGCCGCAGCGGTCTCCACCGCCGTACGGCTCGTCAGCCCGTCGCTGACCCGCAGCAGCAGCTGGCGCATGCGGCGCGCCAGGCCTTCCATGGACTCGCCCGCCGTGTCGACCCACACGGGCGGGATGAACAGGAAGTTGAACAGCAGGCCGACCCCGGCGCCGATGAGCGTGTCGAGGATCCTCGTCCACGCGGTGGACTCCACCTGCACCTGGGTCACGCCCAGCACGAGCATCGCGCTGATCGCCACCTCGACGACGAAGTCCCCCGCGCGCACGATCCGTCCCACCACGAGCGCGAGCAGGATGATCGACGCGAGGCTCCACCAGGCGAGGCCGACCAGGGAGCTGAAACCGACCGCCACCAGCACGCCGGTGACCACGGCGTTCACC
Organism: Streptomyces sp. NBC_01497; assembly: GCF_036250695.1. Lineage (NCBI taxonomy): Bacteria > Bacillati > Actinomycetota > Actinomycetes > Kitasatosporales > Streptomycetaceae > Streptomyces > Streptomyces sp. NBC_01497. Next base: position 7,605,635 of record NZ_CP109427.1, read on the forward strand.
CGCGTGAGGCTGAGCCGGATGGTCGAGTACAGCGTCACCTGCGTCACGAGCAGCGCGGTCAGCGGCGCGGTGAGCGGTGCCGCCTCGTTGGACAGCCGCTCCGCCACGATGAACGAGATGGTCGCCGCCGCCGTCGAACGGAGGATCTGGACGACCACCGGCTCCTTGCGCAGCCGAAGGAGGCGCGCGAACGCGGCCTTCACACTCTCTCGGACGTCGGACACGTCACGTCCCTTCCCCCTCGTAGGTCACTCGGAACGGCGCGGACCTGCGTCCTCAGGTACCGTCACCCGAATGCGAGACCCGGAGGACCCGGCGTTTCCGGTGGCGGCGGCCGGATCCGCCACCACGGTGACGGAACTGGACGAGCGCCTGCCCCAGTGCGCCGCGTGCCCGCGGCTGGTCGCCTGGCGCCGCGAGAAGGCGCACGACGACCTCCCGGCCTACCGAGGGCAGGAGTACTGGGCACGTCCCGTACCCGGCTTCGGCCCCGTCGACGCACCCCTGCTGATCGTGGGTCTCGCCCCGGCGGCGCACGGCGCGAACCGTACGGGCCGCATGTTCACCGGCGACCGGTCGGGCGACGTGCTGTTCGCCGCCCTGCACGAACTGGGGCTCGCGTCCCGCCCCGACCCGGTCTCGGCGGACGACGGCATGACCCTGCGCGGCGTCAGGATGAGTTCGCCCGTGCGGTGCGCGCCCCCGCAGAACCGCCCGACGCCGGGCGAACGGGACACCTGCCGCCCCTGGCTCGCCCGCGAGCTGGAGCTCCTCGCCCCCACGCTGCGCGCGGTGGTCGTCCTCGGCGCGTTCGGCTGGCAGGCGCTGATGCCGCCCCTCGCCGCGGCGGGCTGGTCGGTTCCGCGCCCCCGCCCGGCCTTCGGGCACGGCACACGCGTGACCCTGCGCGATCCTGCCGGGAACCGGCCCCTCGACGTATTCGGCTGCTACCACGTCAGCCAGCGCAACGTCTTCACGGGGCGTCTGACGCCCGGCATGCTGCGGGAGGTACTGGCCGGCGCCGCCGGCGTGGCGGGCGCGCTGCCCTGACGCCCGGCGCGGGCGCCGCGGCCCCGAGCCGGCGCGGCCCGGGCCCGGAGAGCGCCCTCACAGCTCCCGCAGTGCCGGCAGCAGCTCCTCGCGCGACCACTGAAGGAACGGCTCCTGCTGGTCACCGCCCACCTGGATCAGCGCCACCTCCGTGAACCCTGCCTCCACGTAGGGTCGTACGGCGTCGACGAACGCGCCGACGTCGTTCCCGCAGGGCACCGCGGCCGCGACGTCCTGCGGTGTCACGTTCGATGTCGCACCCGCGAACGCCTTCGTGGTGGGGAGCTCCGCGTTGACGGGCCACGGGTTGACGTTCCACCGGAACTGCTCGTGGGCCCGCTCGATCGCCGCCGAGCGATCCCGGTCGAACGCCACCGGAACCTGGCCGACCACGGGCTTGCCCGCGCCGCCCGCGCGCCCGAAGTCCGCGACGACGGCGGCGTCCGGGTCCGTCGCGATCAGCAGATCGGCCGACCGCCCCGCGAGCGCCGCGGACTTCGGGCCGGACGCGGCCACCCCGATCGGCGGTGCCTCGTCCGGCAGGTCCCAGAGTTTCGCGTGCTCGACGTCGTAGTGCGCGCCGTGGTGCGTCACGTACCCGCCCGCGAACAGCGCGCGGATGATCTCCACGGCCTCCTCCAGCATCTCGTGCCGGACGCTCGCCGCCGGCCACCCGGCCCCCACCACGTGCTCGTTGAGGTTCTCGCCCGCGCCGAGACCGAGCCGGAACCGGCCCTTCGAGAGCAGCTGCAGGGTGGCGGCCTGCTGCGCCACCACGGCCGGGTGGTAGCGGATCGTCGGACAGGTCACGTACGTCATCAGCGGTATGCGTTCCGTAGCCCGCGCGGCTGCCCCCAGTACGCTCCAGGCGTACGGGGCATGGCCCTGTTCGTCCAGCCACGGGAAGTAGTGGTCCGAGGTCACGGAGAAGTCGAAGCCGGCCTGTTCGGCGCCGACCACGTGCTCCACCAGCTCCAAGGGCCCGGCCTGCTCCGTCATCATCGTGTATCCGATACGCACCATGGGCGCCGGGTAGCCGGATCGCGGCGCTCGAAACTCCGCCTTTCGGTGCGCGGTCCGCGTTTCGCCGCCGCGCCGGGGGTAACCGGAAGCGTCGTACGGCGAGCCGAGCCGGCCGGCCGGGCCGCCAGGGACAACCAAGGGACAACCAGGGGAGAGCCGATGGACGGACGGGGACGGACTCGCCCCGCGGCGTTACCGCCTCGCGGTGTGCTACTGCCGATCGGACTGGGAGCGCTGGCCGGGGCGGTGATCGGCGCCCTCGGCGTCGCGCTGCTGTGGCACGGGCGCCCCGAAAGGCCGGACGCCCCCGCCCGCCCGGCGGCGGTCACCGGGCACGTCGCCGAGGAGCGCGCCGGGTCCGCGCGGACCTGCCGGGAGTACGGCCCGCGCGCCGGGCACGCCCGCGCGGCCCGTCACCATGCGGGATCCTGACCCGGGTCCGCCGGGCCGAGGCGGAGGACCCTGGCCGCCGTCTGGCGGCCGAAGAAGGGACCACGGCGTGAGCGGGATCGCTGACCTCCATGACGGCCCGATGTTCGTCGTGACCGCTGCCGCGGCCGGTGACCGCGCCGGCTGCCTCGTCGGTTTCGCCGCGCAGTGCTCCATCGAGCCGGAGCGCCACATGGTGTGGCTGTCGAAGGCGAACCGCACCTGGCGGGTGGCGTCGGCCGCCGCGTACCTCGGGGTGCATCTGCTGGGGCCCGACCAGCGCCCGCTCGCGGAGCTGTTCGGCGGGCGGACCGGGGACGACACCGACAAGTTCGCCGGGGCCGGGGCTCAGGACGGCCCTGGGGGTGTGCCGCTGCTGCCCGGCGTCCCCGCCTGGTACGTGGGCCGGATCGAGAGCCGCACGGACGGCGGTGACCATGTCGGCCATCTGCTGACGCCCGTCGCCTCGGGGGTCGGGAGCGGTGCGCGGCGCGGCCGCGTACTCACCCTCGCGGACTGCCTCGACATCACCCCGGGACACCCGGCCGGCTGAGGCGCCGGGCCCGCGGCGGGCCCGTACGCGATCGACGGCCGGTACGTGCTCAGAGCACGTACCGGCCGTCGGGCCGTTGTCCACCCTCGCGGGTCCCGGTGCGGGGCCCGCCCTGCGGCGTCTCAGGCGAGCGGCGGCGGCCCCTTGGGTTCCTCGTCCGAGCCGTCGTGCGGCTTGACCTCGTCGCCGTGACCCCCGAGTTCGTGCGGCAGCAGCCGCCCGCCGTCGGTCGGGAAGGTCTCGTTGGAGTCCGCGGAGCCTTCCACGTGGCTCTGGTGCTCCGGCCTGCGGGGCTGGTCGCCCGGCTTCGGGTGGCGGTTGAACTCGGACCTGCGGCGGAAACCCAGCCAGAATCCTCCGATCAGGATGAGCACCACGACCAGCCCGATCACGAACGCCCAGACGCCCGTCGTATTGCTCATCGCCAGGACGATGTCGTGTGCCTGAAGTGTGTGCGGTGGGTTCATGGTCATCCGGGTACCCCTTTGCCCGCGGGTGATGACCACGGCTCGGCCGTGAGCGGCGTTTTCTTCACCCGGCTGGGCGAAAACCGGGCAGACCGCGTGTTTGTGCACCGTCCGCAGGGGCGGGCCCGCTGCCGCGAACGCCCGCCGCACCAGGAAGGGCCGGGCCGCGGGTCTCCTGCCACCGGGCCACGCGGACCGTCCCGCCGGGTGGCCCGGCGAGCGTAGGGGCGGGCGTTTGCGCCCGGGGGCCGAGGGCACGCGGTGACCGTGCGCGTCCGGTGCGCACACCGGCCCACCGGCCGCCCCCCGGGGCGCGCGGTAGGAGGTGTGCCACACCGGTGATGCCCCGCTCGCATGTCGGTACGGCGTCCCCGTCCGCGTGGTTGTGCGCCCCGCCCCGGCCCGACGGCGGCGGGGTGCCGTGCGACGCCATGGCGGTCCCCTCGCCGTCCCGCCGTGCCCGAGAGGCCTCGCGCCGGGCAGTCGGCAGACGAGGCCCCGAACACGTCGGGGCAGAGGTGGGGTGGGGCGATTGAACCGGGAACAGCCCGAGACGACGTACGACGCGGCGCACGGCGGCGCCGACGGCGACCAGCGGGGCGCGACAGCGGGGGAGGCGGCACGGACCGCCCGGGCCGGCGGCGCGCCCGGTCGCGAGGAAGCGACTGCCCCGGACGCCGGGCCCGCGGACGGCGAACGGGGCATGGACACGGACGGGGACCGCGCCGGGGACACCGGCGGTGAAGACACGCCGGAGACGGCGGGAAAAGCGCAAGGGTCGGGAGAGGCGGCCGACAGCAAGACGCGCGTGACCGTCCTCATCGCTCTCGCGGCGAACCTGGTCATCGCCGTCGCCAAGGCGGTGGGCGGACTGCTCTCCGGCTCACCCGCGCTGCTGTCCGAGGCGGCCCACTCCGTCGCCGACTCGCTGAACGAGATCTTCCTGCTGGCTTCCCTGAAGCGCAGCCGCAAGGCGCCCGACAGCGACCACCCCTTCGGCTACGGCAAGGAGCGCTACTTCTGGGCACTGCTCGCGGCCGTCGGCATCTTCGTGATGGGCGGGTGCTTCTCCGTCTTCCAGGGGGTGCAGGCGCTCGGTTCCGACGAGAACGAGGGCTCAACCGGTTATATCGTCGGCCTGATCGTCCTCGCCGTGGCTCTCGTGGCGGAAGGCACCTCGTTGACGCGGGCCCTGATCCAGCTGCGCGCGTCGAAGAAGGGCGCCGCGCAGGATCCGACGCTGCGCACCGTGCTCGCGGAGGACTCGACGGCCGTGCTCGGTGTCGTCCTCGCCATGCTGGGCATGGCGCTGCACTGGATCACCGGGAACATCGTGTGGGAGGCGAGCGCGTCCTTCGCGATCGGTGCCCTGCTGGTCTACATCGCCTACCGCCTCGGCTCCGAAGCCCGTGCCCAGCTGATCGGCGAGACGGTCGACAAGGAGACGGTCCGGCGTATCCGGGGGCTCCTCGACGAGCAGCCCGAGATCGACAACGTCGCCGCCCTGCTGACCATGAAGCTCGGCCTGGACTCCGCGCTGGTGGCCGCGCGCGTCGACCTCTCGCCGGGCATGGACAGCGAACGGGTCGAGCTGGTCTGCGAACGCATCAAACGCGACGTCACCCGGACCTGGCCCGAGGCCGATCAGGTGTTCATCGACATCACCGAGGCGCCTCCCGCCGAGGGACGCGACGCTGAACGGCAGAGGTGAACCGCGGCCTCATGCGACGCCCGCGGCGGTTCCCGGCCCGCGACGCCGTGCGGCACCGGCGCGCGTCGTCGTGCGCAGGCCCCGTGGGGCGCCCTTCCGTGTCGTCGTCCGACGGCGCGGGTGGACTCGCGCGTCGTGTCCTGGCCGTCCCCGGCCCGGTGCTTTCATGGCCGGACCCCGGGACCGTCACGAGTGGAGGTGAGCGGACCATGGCCCACAAGGGTGTTCTCGCCGCGGAACTCGTTGGCTGGTGGGCGGCTCTCGTCGCGCTGTGGCTGATGCTGATCGGCCCCGTCGACCCGGTGGAGTGGGCTGTCGGTGTTCCCGCCGGGCTGCTCGGCGCGCTGGCCGCGTGCGGGGCACGGCGGGCTGTGGGGCGGTGGTGAACGGCTGGCTGCTCGCCGCGGTCCTCGTCCTCGGCTGTGGGGTGGGACCCGCCCTGTGGGGCGCGGCGACGGGTCCCGTACGGCGGCGGGTCGTCGCACAGAACGTCGCGACCCTGCTGGTCTGCCTGGTGCTGATGCTGCTCGCGCAGGGGTACGACCGTCCGTCGGCCTATCTGGACGCGGCGTTGCTGCTCGCCCTGCTCGGTCCGGCCGGCACGCTGATCTACGCCCGGCTGTTCGCCGAGGAGCTGGCCGCGGACCCGCCGCGCGCACGCGCCACCGATGTGGCGGGGGTCCTCGCCTCGGCTGCCGTCGTCGTCGCGCTGTGCGCGGTCACGACGCCCGGCAGGGCGACCGTGAAGATCGTGCTCATCGGGGTGCTGCTGGTGGTGGGCAACCAGGTCTCGTCGAAGGCGCTGCGGGCCCGTCCCCCGACCGGGGCGCCGCGAGCGCCCGATCCCCAGGAACCGGTGCGCCATGAATGACACCGTGATCGTCGTCGCGCTGCTGCTCGTCGCCGCCGCCGCGACGTCCGCTGTCCTCGTGCGCGATCCGGCCCGGCAGGCGCTGGTCCTCTCGATGCTCGGGCTGAGTCTCGCCGTCCTCTTCCTGGTCCTGCAGGCCCCCGACGTGGCGCTGTCCCAGCTGGCCGTGGGCTCCGCGCTCACACCGCTGCTGTTGCTGCTGTCCGTGCGCAAGATCAGGCGCGCCCCGGCGCGGGCACCCGAAGCGCGGACGGAGCCGGGCGGGCAGGCGGGCTCCGGCACGGTGGCGGGGTCCGATGGCCGGGCCGGCCCTCCGGGCGAGGGGAGCGGCGGCGCCGCGGACGGCCCGGGGGAGGGGCGTTGAGCCGCCGCACCCGCCTGTGGACGCTCGCCCTCGGCATGCTCGGTGTCGCCGCGCTGCTTGTCTGGGCGTACACGGGGCTGCCGCACTTCGGGCAGCCGCACCATCCCTACGGCGACCGGGCGGTGCACGCCTCGCTGTCCCGGCGGACCGCGAACGTCATCTCCTCCGTCAACTTCGACCAGCGGGGCTTCGACACCCTCGGCGAGGAGTCCATCCTCTTCGGGGCGGTGCTCGGCACTGTCGTCCTGCTGCGGCAGACCCGCGACGAACGCACGGTGGCGCCCCGTCCGGCCGGCGTGCACCCGGCCGTCCGGCGCTACGCCCTCCTGCTGCTGCCCGTCACCCTGGTCGCCGGGATCTACATCGTCGCCCACGGGCAGCTCAGCCCCGGCGGCGGCTTCCAGGGCGGCGTGGTGATCGCGACGGCCATGCACCTGCTGTACATCGCGGTCGACTACCGCGCCCTGGAGCGGATCAGGCCCCTCGCCCTGTACGAACTCGCCGACGCCGTCGGAGAGGGCGCGTACCTGATGCTGGGCATCGCGGGAACGCTCGCGGGAACCTCGTTCCTCGCCAACTTCCTGCCGCTCGGGACGTTCAACACCATCGCATCCGGGGGGACCGTGCCGCTGCTGAACGCGGCGATCGGGGTGGAGGTGGCCTCGGCGGTGGTCGTGCTCCTCGCCCGCTCCTCGACCAGGCCCTGGAGATCGAGCACCGGCCCGGCAACGGAGGGCAGCGCGGCGGACGGTCGGGCGGCAGCCGGATCGGCCGGAGCAACCTGCCGCCAGAGAACGGAAAGTGAGTCGGCCCCGATGTCCCTGCTGCCCTACCTGATCGCTGCCTGGATCTTCCTCGTCGGCGCCTACGGCCTCGCCACCAGCCGGAACCTGATCCACGCGGTCGGATGCCTCGCTGTGTGCCAGTCCTCGACGTACGTCCTGCTGCTGGCGGTCGGTTACCGCACGGGCGGCACGGCTCCCGTCTTCTCCGACCTGAAGCCCGGCTCGCGCCCGCTCGTCGACCCGGTCGTCCAGGCCCTCACCCTCACCGATGTCGTCGTGGGCGCCACCCTGACCGCCCTGCTGCTCGCCCTGGTCATCCAGATCGACAAGCGGCACGGCACGGTCGACCCCGACCACCTCTCCGAGCTGCGCGGATGAACGAGCTCCTGCCGTTGATCGTGGCGGCGCCGCTGGTCGGTGGCGCCCTGCTCGTCGCGTTGGGCCGGCGGCTGCCGCGCCGGGCCGCCGAGACGCTCGGCATGGTCTTCGCGGCCGTGCCCGCCGCCCTCGCCCCGGCGCTGCTCGCCGGCTCGTCCGCCACGGCGGGCCTGAGCGAGTGGGTCGGCGGCTGGACCCCGGTGCACGGGCACAGCGTCGGCATCGTCCTGACCGGCGACCACGTCGGCCTCGGTCTCGCCGCACTGGTCTCGCTGCTCGTCCTTGCCGTACTGGCCTATTCCTGGCGGTACTTCGACGAGCCGCCGCACCGCCACTCGGGGTCGTTCCCCGCGCTCGTGCTGCTGTTCCAGGCCGGTATGTGCGGATTCGCGATCACCGGGGACCTGTTCAACGCGTTCGTCTTCTTCGAGCTGATGAGCGTCGTGGCGTACGCGCTGACCGGCTACCGGGTCGAGGAGGCGCGGGCCGTCCAGGGCGCCTTCACCTTCGGTGTCGTCAACTCGCTGGGTGCGTACGCCACTCTCACCGGCATCATCCTGCTGTACGCCCGTACCGGCGAACTCGGGATGCGCGCCGTCGGCCGGGCGCTCGACCGTCAGGGTGGGCCCGACGGCCTGGTCCTCGCGGCCTTCGTGCTCGTGCTGACCGGGTTCCTGGTCAAGGCCGCCGTCGTGCCGTTCCACTTCTGGCTGCCCGACGCGCATGCCGTCGCCCCCACCCCGGTCTGCATGCTGCTGTCCGGGGTGCTGGTCGAACTCGGCGTGTACGGCGCGTGGCGGGTGTACTGGACGGTGTTCGCGGGACCCGGCGGCGTGCCGCACCCCGACGCGGGGCGCGCCCTGATCATCCTCGGTACGCTCTCCGCGCTGGTCGGGGCCGTCATGTGCTGGAAGCAGCGTCATCTCAAGCGGATGCTCGCCTACTCGACCGTCTCCCACACCGGCCTGTTCCTCATCGGTGTCGGCGTGCTCACCCCGGCCGGCGCGAGCGGTGTCGCCCTGTACGTCATCGGGCACGCGGGCACCAAGGCAGCGCTGTTCGCGTGCGTGGGCATCCTCCTGGACCGGTACGGCAGCGTCGATGAGCACGAACTCCACGGGAAGGGCCGTGAACTCCCCGTCGTCGGTGTGCTCTTCGCCGTCGGCGGGCTGGCACTCGCCGGAGCACCGCCGCTCGGCACGGCACTGGGCAAGGCACTCACCGAGGGGGCGTCCGGCGCGTGGCTGACCGTGGTGTTCGTGCTGACGTCGGCCGTCACGGGTGGTGCCGTCCTGCGGGCGGCGGCCCGTGTCTTCGGCGTGAGCGCCCTGACCGGTCGCGCCGCCCCGCCGCCCGGCCACCAGGCGTACGAGACGAGCGGAGAGGACGAGGAGCCCGAGTCCACCGGCACCCTCACCAGGGTGCCCGTCACGATGCTCGCCGTTCCGGCGGTGCTCCTGCTCGGCTGCCTGCTCACCGGTTCCGTGCCGGCCGTGGCGCGGGCCGTCGCCCGTTCCGTGGACGGCGCCCTGCCGGGCGGGGTGACCGCGCCCGCCGTGTGGTCCGTGCCCGGGGTGCTCCTCGGGCTCCTCTCGACGGGCCTTGCCGCGGGGCTGGCCGCGTACGCCGTCCGGCGCCCGCACGGCTCCCGCTCCGGGGGCCGCGACCTGACGGCCCCGCTGCGCAGGCTGCACTCAGGGCACGTCGGGGACTACGTCGCCTGGATGCTCGTCGGGATGGCCGTGCTCGGGGCTCTGGCCCTGCCCGGTGTCATCAGTGGCTGAGAGTCCCGCTCGGAGAGGGCGGAGGCCGGCGGCGAGCCGCAGGGGCGCCCGCGTGCCGCGCGATCGCCCGCGGGGACGTCGTGTCCGGCCCGCTCAGACCTCGCTGACGCCCGGGCGCTCCAGCTCGCCCAGGTCCAGCCGCAGCCCCCGGCCGCGGCCCGCGGTCTCCAGGGTGCGCTGGAGCGGGGACGGCGGGACCGTGAGAACCGGGCACGCGGCGTGCGCCACGCAGTAGCGCGCCACGGACGGGAAGAGGGCCCGGTGCAGCAGGCCCCGGTGGCCGGTGCCCACCACGAGCAGGTCGTTCTCCCGGTCCGCCACGCCCACCAGGGCCTGCCCCGGCATGCCGCGCGCGACGAAGCACTCGGTCGGTACTCCCGGCTGCCCACCGCCGAACGCCCGCTCGACCGTCCCCAGGAGTTCGTGCACGGCGGCGCGGCGGCAGTCCTGCGAGAGCGAGGTCGACCCGACGGCGCCGCGCGGTCCCAGTTCCGCCGGTGGCGCCTCCCAGGCGAGCACGACCCAGAGTTCCCCGCCGGCGCCGCGTACCTCCGCCACCGCCCGGTGCAGGGCCGCGAGGCTGCCGAGCGACCCGCTCACCCCGACGACCACACGGCGTCCACCCGCTGTCTGCATGGCTCTTCACACTCCTCGCCGAGGGTACGGCGCTTGTCCTCCGGTCTCCATTGAACTGCGGCCCGCACCCGAGGCGGGGTGGCGTTGGCACGTTCCTGACGCGCCGGGCCGCCGCCCTTGCGCGGCGTTGACGGACGGACGCGGGGCGATGCGCCCGCAGGGCCCACCGCGTCCCGTGGCACCGGTCCGGCGCGTCCTACTGGATCGGGAACGGCACCCCGTACTCCGATTCGGGACGGGGCCCGTGGACGCGCCGCTCGCTCTCCTCGATACGGACGTCGTTGATGCTCGCCTCGCGGCGCCTCATCAGGCCCTGCTCGTCGAACTCCCACAGTTCGTTGCCGTACGAGCGCCACCACTGGCCGTACGCGTCGTGGCTCTCGTACTGGAAGCGTACGGCGATGTGGTCGCCGTCGAAGGCCCACAGCTCCTTGCGCAGCGCGTAATCGAGTTCCCGCTGCCATTTGTCCGTCAGCATCGCGACGATCTCGGCCCGGCCGGTGAGGAAGGTCTCGCGATTGCGCCATACCGAGTCCTCGGTGTACGCGAGCGAGACCTTCTCGGGGTCGCGGGTGTTCCAGGCGTCCTCGGCGGCCTGGACCTTCTGCCGCGCGCTCTCGGCGGTGAAGGGCGGGAACGGGGGCTTGGCGCTCATGGGACGGGCCTTCCGACAACGGGGAGAACCAGCGTTCTCCCTTCCGCTGATACCGTATGGACGACCGGATATCAGGTCAAGCTCACGCGACGAACGGGACGAAACCATGGATGGCACGGCCGCCCGGCAGCAGGCGCTGGACGCGGCGGAACACCTGTTCTACGGGCGCGGCATCCGGACCGTGGGCATGGACGAGATACGTACCGCGTCCGGGGTCTCGCTGAAACGGCTGTACCAGCTCTTTCCGGCCAAGGATCAGCTCGTGCAGGCGTACCTGGAGCGGCGCGACATCGCATGGCGGCAGCGGCTCGCCGATCGCGTGGACCGGGAGAGCGACCCCGCCGCCCGCATCCTCGCCGTCTTCGACCATCTCGGCGAGTGGTTCTCCGAGCCCGGCTTCCGGGGCTGCGCCTGGATCAACTCCTACGGAGAGCTCGGCGCCACCAGTGCGCCCGTCGCCGCGCTCGCCCGGGCGCACAAGGCGGCCTTCCGCGGATACCTGCAGGGGCTCGTCGAGGCGGCGGACCTGCGGGACGAACTCGCCGACCACCTGCTGCTGCTCGCCGAGGGCGCGATGGTCACGGCGGCCATCTTCGGCACGCCGGACCCGGCGGCCCAGGCCCGCTCGGCCGCGGCCCTGCTGCTCGCCGCCCAGGCCTGATCGGGTCTGCTCCACCCGCGAGACGACCGCTCGCCCGGGGCCGCGCACCGACCCCACCTGGAGCAGTATGGAACGAACGGGCCCAAAGAGCTCGTACGCGTGTGAAAGGGGCGGTGGCCGGGGGACCACGCGCCGGGACAGCGGGCGACGGGACGCAGGTGATGGCCGAATCCACCGCAGGGGCCGCGTGGGCGGCGCTCGACGCGTCGGGCCTCGCGGAGGCCGCGACGGCGGTGATCGACGGGGAGGGAACCGTCCTCGCGTGGACCGGGTCGGCGGAGCGCGCCCTCGGGCACCGTGCCGCGGACGTCGTGGGCCGGCCGGTCACGGCCCTGCTCGCGGAAGGTGACGGCGCCGAGCGGACGGCGAACTGGCGCGAGCAGGCCCGCACCCGCCGGCCCTGGTCGGGGGTGCTGTTCCTGCGGCGCCGCGACGGCAGTGGCCTCAAGGCCGTCGTGGAGGCCCAGCCGCTGCTCGGCGAAGGGCGCGCGGACTGGCTGGTGTCGGCGACGGACCCCTCCGGATCGTCCGCGTGGCCGCCCGCCCGGTCCGCGGTCGCCACGACGCTCCTCGCGCGCGCACCCGTCGGCCTGTCGATCTGGGACACGGACCTGCGGTGCGTCTGGGTGAACGGCACGGCGGCCCGGCAGGACGGCTTCCTGCGCAGGCGGCGCCTGGGCCGCCTGATGACCGAGGTGCAGCCGGGGCCTCCCGGACGGGCGATCACCGCCGCGATGCGTCAGGTGCTCAAGACCGGCGAGCCGGTGATCGAGCGCGAGTACCCCTGGCGGGTGCCCGGCGAGAGCGAGGACCGGGTGCTGTCCGCGAGCTACTTCCGCCTCGACGGGGCCGACGGGCAGCCGATCGGCGTGTGCAACATGGCGACCGACATCGAGAAGTCCCTCGTGCGCCAGCACCTGCTCACTTTGGGCGAGGTCGGCAGCCGGATCGGCACCACCCTCGACGTCCTGAAGACCTCCCAGGAACTGGCCGACGCGGCCGTGCCGCTGCTCGCCGACTACGTCACGGTCGACCTGGCGGACACCGTCCCGATCGGTGGCGAGCCGCTCCAGCGGCTGGCGTCGTCGAAGGGCGGCATCCCGGTCTTCCGCCGGGCGGGGATCGCCTCCGTCCACGAGGGGGTGCCGGAGTCCCCCTGGAAGGTCGGCGAACCGGTCTTCGTCCCGCGCACGTCCCCCTTCACCCAGGCCCTGCTCTCGGGCGAGACCCATTTCGAACCGGTCCTCGACACCTCGATGGACACCTGGTTCGGAAGGGACCCCGAGCGGCGGGCCAGGGCCATCGAGACCGGCATGCACTCCCTGATCATCGTTCCGCTGCGGGCACGCGGGGTGGTCCTCGGAGAGGTCGTGTTCGTCCGTACGGAGAACCGGACGCCCTTCTCCCGCGACGATCTGCTGCTGATCGAGGAACTGGTCGAACGGGCCGCGCTGAGCCTCGACAACGCGCGGCGGTACACCCGGGAGCGTGAGGCGGCGGTCGCCCTCCAGCGCAACCTCCTCCCGCGCACCCTGTGGGGCGGTCCCGCGGTCGACATCGCCTTCCGCTACCTGCCCGCCGACATTCACGAAGGGGTCGGCGGCGACTGGTTCGACGTGATCCCCCTGCCGGACGCCCGGGTCGGCCTGATGATCGGCGACGTCGTGGGCCACGGCATCAACGCCGCCGCGCTGATGGGCCAGTTGCGTACCGTCATGGGCACCCTGGCCGACCTGGACCTGCCGCCGGAGGTACTGCTCGCGCGGCTGGACCGGCGGGTCGTGCAGATGGCGGGCGGGAGTGACCGCCCCGAGGGCCCCGCCGCGCCGGTGATGAGCTGCACCTGCGCCTACGCGGTGTACGACCCGGTGACCATGCGCTGCACCGTCGCGTCGGCCGGACACCCCCCGCCCGCCGTCAGGCGTCCGGACGGTGAGGTCTCCTTCGTGACCGTGCCGCCGGGTCCGCCGATCGGCCTGGGCACCATGACGTACGAGTCGGCCACCGTCGAGCTGCCCGAGGACAGTGTCATCGCGCTGTACACCGACGGTCTTATCGAGACCCGCAACGCCGATATCGACGACGGTCTCGACCGGCTCGGCGCGGCCCTGTCGTGGGACGCACCCTCCCTGGAGGAGCTGGGCTCGCATGTGACGGAGACACTGGCGCCGCGCCGGGCCCGCAGGGCCCAGGCGGCGAGCGCCGCGGGCGGGGAGTTCGTGGGCGGATCCGGCCGGTTGCCGCGTTCCGAGGACGACGTCGCGCTGCTGCTCGCGCGCACCCGCCTGCTCAGCCAAAGGGACGCCGCCGCGCAGAAGCGGGCGTGAGGGCGCGCGGCCCCGGGGGGCTCGTGGGCCCCGGCGGCCCGAAGCTGCGCCGGCCGGTGGAGGCCTGAAGCCCGACGGCCCGAGGCCCGGGTGGCGAGTGGCGGCCCGGACCCCCGTGGCCCGTAGCCCGTACGGCGCGGGGCGCCCGCCTGCCGCTGCTCCCGGCACCGTCCGCCGGGACCCGGGCAACGCGTGGCTCCCGGGCTCCGGTGGACGGTCGCGGGGGGCGGGGCCCTGCGGGCATGCTGGTCGCGCACACCGCTCGCCAAGGACGCGTTCGCCGCAGAACGCTCCGTCGTCACCCGCGAACCGCTTGCGATCCACCAGGATCCCGTTCATGACAGGAGCCGCGCCCGAATGAAGATCATCGCAGCCGACACCGTGGTCACCGGCCCCGGCCGCAACTTCGTCACCTTGCGCATCACCACCGAGGACGGTCTCACCGGCGTCGGCGACGCCACCCTCAACGGCCGGGAACTGGCCGTCGCCTCCTATCTCCGGGACCACGTGGCGCCGTTGCTGGCCGGCCGGGACGCGGGACGGATCGAGGACACCTGGCAGTACCTCTACCGGGGCGCCTACTGGCGGCGCGGTCCGGTGACGATGGCCGCCGTCGCGGCCGTCGACACCGCGCTGTGGGACATCAAGGCGAAGGCCGCGGGCATGCCGCTGTACCAGCTGCTCGGCGGCGCCTCCCGCGTCGGCGCGCTCACCTACGGACACGCGTCGGGCCGCGACATACCGGAAGTCCTCGACTCCGTGCGGGAGGTGCTGGCCCAGGGCTTCCGCGCGGTGCGCATCCAGTCGGGTGTCCCAGGACTCGCCTCCGTCTACGGTGTGGACGACGCGACGCGGGCCGCGGGCGGCACCGCGCCGAACGGGCACCCGAGGCCCCACGAGGAGACGTGGGACACCCCGGCCTACCTGCGCCACATCCCGCGCGTCTTCGAGGCCGTACGAGCCGAGTTCGGCCCCGAACTGCCGCTGCTGCACGACGGGCACCATCGGCTGACGCCCATCCAGGCGGCCCGGCTCGGCAAGGACCTCGAACCGTACGACCTGTTCTGGCTGGAGGACGCCACACCCGCCGAGGACCCGTCGGCGCTGCGCCTCGTGCGGCAGCACACCACCACGCCGCTCGCCATCGGCGAGGTCTTCAACTCGGTCCACGACTACGGTCCGTTGCTGACCGAGCGGCTCATCGACTACGTCCGCTCCGCGGTCACCCACGCCGGCGGGGTGAGCGGTCTGCGCAAACTCCTCGACCTGGCCGCCGTGCATGGTGCGAAGTCGGGCATCCACGGACCCGCCGACATCTCGCCGGTCGGGATGGCGGCGGCCGTCCATCTCGACCTGGCCGTGCACAACTTCGGCATCCAGGAGTACACCCGGCACACCGACGAGACGCTGGAGGTCTTCCGGCCGTCGTACACCTTCGCCGACGGCATGCTGCGCCCGTCGGAACTGCCCGGTCTCGGCGTCGACTTCGACGTGGAGGCGGCGGCCAGGTTCCCCTACGAACCGGCCTACCTGCCGGTCAACCGGCTGCTGGACGGCACGCTGCACGACTGGTGACGGTGCTCGGCGTTCGGTGTTCGCCGGGCCCGGCCGACCCTGGTGACCACCCTCGGACTGCTCGCCGCGCACGGGACACCGGCCGCGCACGGGACACCGGCCGCCCCGGCCGCGTCCGGCGGGGCGGCGTCCGAGCGGGCGGGAGCCGCCGAGGCGCTGCCCGGCGGACCCGTGCCGTAAGGCCCCGCGGCCGCGTCCGACGGGCGCGCGCCCGCCACGTCCGCGGCGGGCGGGCCGGCGCGCCGGCAAAGCCGTCACCTGTGACAAGGGCGCCGGCGGCGAGGCCCCGGGACGGAAACCGTGAGCCGCGCTTGTTTTGTCCGAACGAGCGGTACGGCGCGCCGCCGCGTGCGATGCTCGTCACGGAAGGTGGCGGTCCGTCCACACGGGGAACGAAGGAAAGTGACGCCATGCCCGCCCTCTGGCTCCAAGTGCTGCACTCGCTCTCCCGGCCCGGCGCGGCGCGCGACGGCGACATCCTGGCCCGTGCCGCCGCGGACATCGCCCTGCGTGACCATCCGCGGCCCCCGGCGAGCGCCGACGTGGTCCTGGAGATCGCCAGGACCGAGTTCGCCGCCGTGCTGAACCGGACCCAGGCGCAGACCGCCCTGGACCGCGCCCGCAGGGCGTCCCGCGACCGCGGCGACGGAGCCCGTACACGCGACGGCTAGCCTGTTCACCACCATGGACGGTTTGACGACACCCTGGGGCGAGTTCGTCCTCACGCGCTATCCGGAAGATCCGCACGACCCTCTGCGCGCCTGGGACGGCGCCGACAGCTATCCGCTGCGCCACCTCGCGGACACCGGGGCCGACCTGTCGGGCGCCGTGACCGTGCTGGGCGACCGGTGGGGCGCCCTGAGCACCGCCCTCGCCGCCGCCCGCCTCGAAGCGCCGGCGGCCGGGCCGCTCGACCAGATCACGGACTCGTACCTCACCCAGCGCGCCACGCGTGCGAACCTGCGCCGGGCGGGTATCGACCGCGCCGCCGTGCGCCTGCTCTCCTCCCGCGCCGCGCCGCCCGAGCGAGTCGACGTGCTCCTCGTCCGCGTCCCCAAGAGCCTCGCCCTGCTGGAGGACCAACTGCACCGGCTGGCGCCAGCGCTGCACCCCGGCACCGTCGTCGTCGGCACCGGCCGCACCACCGAGATCCACACCTCCACGCTGCGCCTCTTCGAGGGGATCGTCGGGCCGACGAGGACCACCCTCGCGGAACGCAAGGCACGCCTCATCCTCACCACCCCCGCCGGGAGCCTCGTCGGCGACGGGCGTGCGGGCCCAGCCAACCCCTGGCCCGCGCGGTACGCGCTGCCCCGCGACGTGGGCGTCATGTCGGGGCGCCAGGTCACCGGCCACGCCGGGATCTTCTGCGCGGACCGGCTCGACCTCGGCACCCGTTTCCTCCTGCGCCATCTGCCGCAGCGGCACGGCCACGAGCACGTGGTCGACCTCGGGTGCGGCAACGGCGTCGTCGGCACCGCGGCCGCCCTCGCCAACCCCGGCGCGAGGGTCACCTTCATCGACGAGTCGTACGCGGCCATCGCCTCGGCCGAGGCCACGTACGGACAGAACGTCGGCTCACCCGCCGCCCCCGCCGCCTTCGTGCTCGGCGACGGACTCAGTGAGGTGCCCGCGGGCAGCGTGGACCTCGTACTCAACAATCCACCGTTCCACAGCCACCAGGCGACCACCGACACGACCGCCTGGCGGATGTTCACCGGATCGAAGTCGGCGCTGCGAGCAGGCGGTGAACTCTGGGTCGTCGGTAACCGGCACCTGGGATACCACGCGAAACTCCGCCGCCTCTTCGGCAATTGCGAGGTCGTGGCCGGCGACCCGAAGTTCGTCGTGCTGCGCGCGGTCAAGGCCTGAGAACGCCCCTTGGACTTTCCTCCGCCTGGGCACGCATCTGCCCGGTAGATTCCCATGAAGAGTTGTAAATGCCAGGCCAGGCGGCCTATCTTGTCGCGTATGCAGTCGTACACAATCGGTCAGGCGGCCAGGCTGCTCGGGGTGAGCCCCGACACGGCACGCCGCTGGGCCGACGCAGGGCGGGTCGCCACGCACCGCGACGACGGCGGCCGCCGTCTCATCAGCGGCCCGGATCTCGCGGCCTTCTCCGTGGAGATCGCCCAGATCGACACCGAGGACGAAGACCCCCAGGTCACCTCGGTGCGTAACGCTTTTCCCGGCATCGTCACCGCGGTCAAGGTGGGCGACGTGGCCGCGCAGGTGGAAATCCAGGCGGGCCCCCACCGGCTCGTCTCCCTGCTCACCCGGGAGGCCGTGGAGGAACTCGGCCTGGAAGTGGGCATGCGGGCCACCGCCCGGGTGAAGGCCACCAACGTGCACGTCGACCGCACCTGACCCACCGTCGTACGACCGGCGTCGTCCGTCCCCGGCGCTCCTTCCCCATCCGCTCGCGGGGCCCCGCGGCCCCGTCACGCCCAAGGAGTCCCAGACCCATGTCTCTTGTGACCCGCCGCCGCTCAGCCGCCGTCGCCGTCGCGGCCCTCGTCCTGCCGCTCGCGGCGGCCTGCGGCAGCAGCGACGACAGTGGGAAGAAAGCCGACGCGGGATCGTCCGCCTCCGCGGCCGCGCCCTCCGCCTCCTCGTCCTCAGGCAGCGCCCCCGCCGCGAACCTGACGGTGCTCGCCGCCGCCTCGCTGACCGACGTGTTCAAGACGGCCGGCGACACGTACATGAAGGAGAACCCGGGCACCAAGCTGGCCTTCTCCTTCGCCGGCTCCCAGGACCTGGTCGCCCAGGTGAAGCAGGGCGCTCCCGCGGACGTGCTGGTCACGGCGGACACGAAGACCATGGACAGCGCGAAGTCCGAGGTCGACGTCCCGACGGTCATCGCCAAGAACCGGCTCGTGATCGTGACGCAGAAGGGCAACCCGGACCACGTCACGTCCCTCAAGGACCTGGCGAACCCGAAGCTGTCCGTCGTCCTGGCCGCGCCCTCGGTGCCCGTCGGCAACTACGCCGACCAGGTGCTGAAGAAGCAGCACGTCACCGTCCACCCCAAGTCCGAGGAGACCGACGTCCGTTCGGTGCTCACCAAGGTGGAGACCAGCGCGGACGCCGGCATCGTCTACAAGACCGACGCGGCCACCGCCACCGACAAGGTGGACGCCGTCACCATCCCCGACGCCCAGAACGCGGTCGCGTCCTACCCGGCCGCCGCCCTCAAGGACTCCAAGCAGTCCGCCGCCGCCCAGGCGTTCGTGAAGTGGCTCAGCACTCCCGAGGCCCAGAGCATCCTGCAGAAGGCGGGCTTCCAGCAGCCGTAGCCTCCGCTCCCCTCCGCCGCGCCGCCCGGCCCCGCTCGCCGGACGGCGCGACGGTGCCCGGCTCCCACCCCCAGGCGCACCCAGGTCAGGACGCACCGGATGACTCGGACGACTCGCATACGAACGCGTGGGGTGGGCACCCCGATCGCCCTCGCGCTGCCGGCCCTGCTGGCGGTGGCGTTCCTGCTGCTGCCGCTCATCGCGGTGATCACCAACACCGAGTGGCACGAGCTGTGGCACCACCTGACGACCCACGACACCCTTCTCGCGCTCAAGCTCTCCCTGGTGGTCTCGTTCAGCGCGCTCGGCCTCTCCCTGCTGTTCGGCGTGCCGCTGGCCTGGCTGCTCGCGCGCGTCGACTTCCCCGGCAAGACGCTGGTGCGTTCCCTGGTCCTGCTGCCGATGGTCCTGCCGCCGACCGTCGGCGGTGTGGCGCTGCTCCTCGGCTTCGGCAGGCGCGGCCTGATCGGGCCGTTCCTGGAGAACACCTTCGGCATCGTCCTGACCTTCCACACCTCAGGGGCCATCGTCGCCGCCGCGTTCGTCGCGATGCCGTTCCTCGTCATCAGCCTGGAAGGCACCCTCGCGGGGCTCAGGCCCGCCTACGAGGAGACGGCGGCGTCCCTCGGCGCCTCGCCCGTACGGGTGTTCCTCACTGTCACCCTGCCGATGGTGGCCCCCGGCCTCGTCGCGGGGTCCGCCCTGACCTGGGCACGCGCGCTCGGCGAGTTCGGTGCCACCATCACCTTCGCGGGCAACCTGCCCGGCACCACCCAGACGCTGCCGCTGGAGGTCTACCTGCTGCTGCAGGACTCGCCAGAGGCCGCCACCTCGGTCTCACTGCTGCTGCTCGTCATCGCCATGGTCGTGCTGGTCGGACTGCGTGGCCGGTGGGCCGGCGTGAGCGCGCGCCGCGGGCCCGAGCCCGGACACCGGGCCGAGGAGCCGGGCGGCGCGGGCGCCGCGCCACCGCCGCAGCGGCCGGAGCCGCCCGAGGAGCCGGCCGTCCCGGCCGAGACCTGGAACCTGCACGCCGACGTCACCGGCTTCAACCAGCTCACCCTGGACGCGGAGGGCGGCACCACCATCGCCGTCGTCGGCCCCAACGGAGCCGGGAAGACGACGCTGTTGCGCGCCCTGCTCGGCCTCACCCCCCGGGCCCGCGCCGACCTGCGCCTCGGCGGCCACGACGTCAGCCGGCTGCCGCCGCACCGGCGCGGTGTCGCCTGGGTGCCGCAGAACGGCGCCCTGTTCCCGCACCTGAACGCGCTCAGCAACACCGCGTACGGGCTCCGCGCGCACGGTGTCGCCCGTGCCGAGGCGCGGCGCAGCGCGCAGCGCTGGCTCGACCGGCTCGGCGTCGGGCACCTCGCCCACCGCAAGCCGCACGAACTCTCCGGGGGGCAGGCCCAGCGCGTCGCCCTGGCCCGCGCGCTCGCCGCCCGCCCCCGGCTGCTCCTCCTGGACGAGCCGCTCGCGGCGCTCGACCAGACGACCCGCGCCCAGGTGCGCCACACGCTCCGCAGCCACCTCGGCGGCTTCGGCGGGGTCTGCCTGATCGTCACCCACGACCCCGTCGAAGCGGTCTCGCTCGCCGACCGTGTCCTGGTCCTGGACGGCGGCCGCAGTCTTCAGGACGCGCCGCCCGCCGAGGTCTCCCGCCACCCCCGTTCGCCCTGGGTGGCCCGCATGCTCGGACACAACGCCTGGTCGGGCACGTGCCAGGAGGGAGCGCTCGACGTGGTGCCCACCGGCCGGCTCGTGGTCGCCGAGTCGCTGCCCGAGGCGACCGCCGCGCTCGCGGTGATCGGTCCCGAGGCGGTCGCCCTGCACCGCCGGCGTCCCGAGGGCAGCCCCCGCAACGTATGGCCGGGTACCGTACGGGAGATCACCGCGAGCGGCAGCAGACTGCGCGTCCTCGTCACCTCCGACGAGGTGCCCGATCTGGTGGCCGAGATCACTCCTGCCGCCGCCGCCGAACTCGCCCTGGCCGACGGGGTCCGGGTATGGACCAGCGTGAAGGCCACCGAGGTCACCCTGGTGGCCCTGTGAACGAGCCGATGCCCGCCGGGCGGTGAGGGCGGGGGACAGGGGAGCGGGCCGTGCTGCTGCGTCAACTGGAGTACCTGGTCGCACTCGCCAGGGAGCGCCACTTCGCCCGCGCCGCAGCCGCCTGCTACGTCTCCCAGCCCTCGCTCTCCGCGGGCATACGCAAACTGGAGCGGGAACTCGACGTGCCCATCGTCCGGCGGGGCCGCCGCTTCGAAGGACTCACGCCCGAGGGCGAGCGGGTCCTGCTGTGGGCCCACCGCATCCTCGCAGAACGGGACGCCCTGCGCCACGAACTCTCCGCGATGCGCGGCGGGTTGGCCGGGACCCTGCGGCTCGGCGCCATCCCCACCGCGCTGACCGTGGCGTCGCTGCTCACCACACCCTTCTGCGAACGCCATCCACGGGCCCTGGTCGTCATCGACTCGCTGCCGTCCCGGGACATCACCCACCGCCTCGCCGAGTTCGAAATCGACATCGCCCTGACCTACCTGGACGACGACAGCCTCGGCAAGGTGCGCAGGACACCGCTGTACGAGGAGCGCTACCTGCTGCTCACACCGAAGGACGGGCCGCTGGCCGGGCAGCGGGAGGCCCAGTGGTCCGAGATCGCCCGGCTGCCGCTGTGCCTGCTCACCCGCCAGATGCGCAACCGCCGCATCATGGACGAGTTCTTCGCCGCGGACGGTGTCGGAGCGGTCACCCCGTCCGTGGAGACGGACTCCGTCGCGGGCCTGTACGCGCACCTGTCGGCGGGCCACTGGTCCAGTGTCATCTCGCACGCGTGGCTGCACATGTTCGGCGTGCCCGAGGGCATGCGGGTGCTGCCGCTGTCCCGCCCCGACCACGGGCCGCGCGTCGGGCTCGTCATCGCCGACCGCAGCCCCGAACCCCTCCTCGCCCGCGCCCTGCTGGAGACCGCCCGTCAGGCGGGGGTGCGTGAGGCGCTCGACCGCCTTCTCGACGTGTATCTCCAGAAGTCCTGAGATCACCCCCGTTTCCAACGACCCTGCGGGCGGCCGGATCGTGAGCGACCGGATCCGGCGCGGCGGCCCGGACCGCCGGTGATAGCCGCCGTCTATCCGCGTACAGGAACTTTCACTTTGACCGCGCCCGCTGCACCCGCCACCGTGAGGACACGTTCCCGAAACACACCGATGAGGAGTCTGTCATGGCGAAGGTGCTGTGCGTGCTGTACGACGACCCGGTCGACGGGTACCCGACCTCCTACGCCAGGGACGACATCCCCGCCATCACGAGCTATCCCGGCGGGCAGAGAGCGCCCACGCCCGAGGGCGTCGACTTCACCCCCGGGGAGCTCCTCGGCAGTGTCTCCGGCGCGCTCGGCCTGCGCGACTGGCTGGAATCGGCCGGGCACACCCTCGTCGTCACCTCGGACAAGGACCGGGAGGGCTCGGTCTTCGACCAGGAACTCGCCGACGCGGACGTGGTGATCTCCCAGCCGTTCTGGCCGGCCTACCTGACGGCCGAACGGATCGCGCGGGCCAAGAACCTCAAGCTCGTCGTCACCGCGGGCATCGGCTCCGACCACACCGACCTCGACGCGGCCGTCGCCCACGGCCTCACCGTCGCGGAAGTCACCTTCTCCAACAGCATCAGCGTCGCCGAGCACGTCGTGATGATGATCCTCTCGCTCGTGCGCAACTACCTGCCCAGCCACCAGTGGGTGCGGGACGGCGGCTGGAACATCGCGGACTGCGTGGCCCGTTCGTACGACCTGGAGGGTATGCACGTCGGCACCGTCGCCGCCGGGCGCATCGGGCTCGCCGTGCTGCGCCGCCTCGCACCGTTCGACGTCCAGCTGCACTACACCGACCGCCACCGGCTGTCCGCTGACGTGGAGCGCGAGCTCGGCCTCACCTGGCACGACAGTACCGAGGCGATGGTGCCGCACTGCGACGTCGTCACGGTCAACGCGCCCCTGCACCCGGAGACGGAGGGCCTGTTCGGCGACAAGCTGCTCTCCACCATGAAGCGCGGCACCTACCTCATCAACACCGCCCGGGCGAAGATCGCCGACCGGGACGCCGTGGACCGCGCACTGCGCGACGGCCGGCTCGCCGGCTACGCGGGCGACGTCTGGTACCCGCAGCCGCCCCCGGCGGACCACCCCTGGCGCACCATGCCGCACCACGGCATGACACCGCACATCTCGGGCTCCTCGCTCTCCGCGCAGGCCCGTTACGCGGCGGGCACCCGCGAGATCCTGGAGAGCTTCTTCGCGGGCCGGCCGCTGCGCGAGGAGTACCTGATCGTGGACAAGGGGGCCCTCGCGGGCGCCGGCGCCCACGCCTACTCCGTCAACACGTGACGTCCGTGCGCCCATCCAGTGATCCGGTGATCGGCTGATCCCACGCCCCGTGCCGCCGCGCGGAGCACCGCGCGACCGCCCCGGCCCGCCGTCCACGGCCGGGGCGGCCATCACGTCCTGACGGCGGTTCGGCACACTGGGGCCGTGCCCTCACTTCCCCGACAGACCCAACACGACGGCGGCGCCGACCCGGACGCGGACGGCGAGCGGTCCGGCGACCGCGACGGCCACATGATCGTGTGCGGCGACGACGGGCTGGCCCGGCGGCTCGCGAGCGAACTCCACGAGCTGTACGGCGAACGCGTCGTCCTCGTCATGCCGCCCGCCGCCACCGCCGTGCGGCCGCGCGCCCGGTTCGGGGCGCGGCGCGCGAGCGGCCTGCGCGTGGTCGAGGCACCGGAACTGCGCGACGAGACACTGACCGAGGCCGGCATCGCCGACGCGGCGGCCCTCGCCCTGGCCTACGAGGACGACGAGATCAACATCAGGGCCGCGCTCGCCGCCCGCCGCGCCAACCCCGGCCTGAGGCTGGTGATCCGGCTCTACAACCGCAGGCTGGGAGAGCAACTCGCCGACCTCCTCGACCAGGCGGGTGCCGGTACGGGCCCCGCCGGCGCTCCCGGCCCCACGACCGGTGCCCTGACCACCGTGCTCTCGGACGCCGACACCGCGGCCCCCGCGCTCGCCGCCACGGCCGTCGCGGGCACCAGCAGGGCCATCGCCGCGGGCGGTGTCCTGCTGCGCGCCGTGGAGCGCGGCGCGCCCGGCGCGGGGGCGGACGCCGAGCCGCCGCTCGCCACGCTCGCCCTGCTGTCCACGGGGACCACCGCCGACGGCACGCCCTACCGCGGAGGGGACAGTCCCGAACTGCTGCCGGACGACGCGGCGGTGGCGGGCGCGGCGGAGCGCGGCCGGGTGGTGCTCGAACGGGTCGGGACGGACCGGCAGGGCACCGCGCGGGCGGCCGGCCGGGGCGCGCCGCTCACCGCGCTGTTCTCCCGGCAGGTGCGCTGGTCCTTCGCCGGTATCAGCGCCGCGGTCCTCGCGCTGGCGGGCGCCACCTGGATCACCATGGGGACCACCAGCCCGCTCGGCGCTCTCTATCTCGTGCTCCTCGACCTCTTCGCCATCGACGATCCGGCCCGCGGTCAGCCCGCGGACCGCAAGATCCTCCAACTCCTCGCCGGTTTCGCGGGACTCCTGCTGCTGCCGCTCGTCACGGCCGCGGTCCTCGAAGTGTTCGGCACCTTCCGTACGGCGTCCTCGCTGCGCCGTCCGAGCCGCGGGCAGTCCGGCCACGTCGTGCTCCTCGGCCTCGGCAAGATCGGCGGCCGGGTGCTGCGGGAACTGCGCGACCTGCGCATCCCGGTGGTGTGCGTGGAGGTCGACCCGACCGCACGCGGTGTCTCCGTGGCGCGACGGATGCGCGTACCGACGGTCATCGGGGACGTCACGCAGGAAGGCGTCCTGGAAGCGGCGGGCATCGGCAGGGCCGCGGCGCTGCTCGCGCTCACCAGCAAGGACACCACCAACCTGGAGGCGGTGCTGTACGCGCGGACCCTCGCCCCCGACCTGCGGGTCGCACTGCGGCTCTACGACGACGACTTCGCCACGGCCGTCTACCGCACCATGCGCGCCGCCTACCCGGCGGCGCTGACCCGCAGCCGCAGTGTGTCGGCGCTCGCCGCACCGGCCTTCGCGGTGGCCATGCTGGGCCGCCAGATCGTCGGCGCGATCCCGGTCGAGCGGCGCGTCCTGCTGATCGCCACTCTCGCCGTCGCCGGCCAGCCGCGACTCGAAGGGCGCACCGTGGACGAGGTGTTCACAGCGGGGACGTGCCGCATCGTCGCGGTGGACCGGCCCGCGGAGCGCCGGGGCTCCGGTACTCCCGTACCGCCGGGGGACTATGTCCTGCGGGCCGGCGACCGGGCCGTGGTGGCGGTCACCCGGCGTGGACTCGCAGGACTCGTCGGCCGCCAAGCAGCTGTCCTTTAAGATCGCGTCCTCCCGTTCGTCACCGAACTCGCCTACGCTCCATGCTGTTTGGCACTGAACCGGCATGCCCCATCCATGCTTTCGGGAGGACGAACCCCCATGTCCAGATCCGTCCGCAGCGCCGTCGCCCTCGGCGCGGCCGCGCTCGTCGCCCTGCTCGGCTCGCCTGCCTCCGCGGCAGACGTGCAGCAACTCCCGTACTCCCAGTCGACGGCGGTAGGCATCCACAACACCTACGACCCGGCGGCGTTCCCGTACCTCGCGGACGGTCTCGGCACCGGAACCGGGCTGATCGAGCTGGACACCTGGACGAACCTCGTGGGGTCCGCTTTCCGGGTCTCCCACGACCCGGTCGGCAACAGCAACAACTGCACGGGCTCCACCACCGTGGCGGGCCTCACCTCCGGTTCCACCAACAAGGACCTGGCGGGCTGCCTCACGGACCTGAAGACCTGGAGCGACGCCCATCCCGACCACGCCCCGGTCGTGGTCAAGGTGGAGATGAAGGACGGCTTCCTCGCGAACAAGGGCCGCGGGCCCGCCGAGTTCGACACGCTCGTCAACAGCAAACTCGGCACCTCCCTCTTCCGCCCGGCCGACCTCACCGCGGGCACGTACGCCACCCTCGACGCCGCCGCCCGGGCCAACGCCTGGCCGTCCCGCGCGCAGCTCCAGGGCAAGTTCGTCATCGAGCTGATACCGGGCACCGTCGAGGAGCAGAACCCCTTCGACACCTTCTGGACCGACCAGGAGTACGCGACCCACCTGCGGGACCTGCAGGCGGCCGGCAACCTGGCACAGGCCACGGCGTTCCCCGCCGTGCACACCGTCAACACGCCGGGCGACCCGCGCACCCGGTACGCGGATGCCACCCTGCGTCCCTGGTTCGTGTTCTTCGACACCGACGCCAGCGGTTTCGTGTCCAACGGCATCGACCTCAACTGGTACGACCAGAACCACTACTTCGTCGTCCTGACCGACGCCCAGAACGTGGCCCCGGCGATCGACGGCACCAACCCGACCGAGCAGCAGGCCAGGGACCGGCTGAACCTGCTGGCCCAGGACCACGCGAGCATCGTCTCGGCGGACTGGCGCTCGCTGCCGAGCGTGGACTCGGCCGTCGTCCCGCGCGGCTCCGCGCAGTAGCGTCCCCCGAGGCGCCCCGGCCCGCCATACCCGGGCCGGGGCGCGCCCCATCCGCGTCCGGCACGCAGCGGCCCGCGGCCCGCTGCGTGCCGCGACCCGCTCAGCCGTGGCCCTCCAGCACCGTCTCCACGGTGTCCGCGTCCTCGGCCCGCTTGTCCTCGCGGTGGCGCAGCACCCGCGCGAACCGCAGCGTCACCCCCGCCGGATACCGGGTGGAGCTCTGGAGCCCGTCGTAGGCGATCTCCACCACCAGCTCAGGGCGGACGGACACGGTGAACCCGTCGTCGTCCACGGCAAGTTCCCGCAGCCGGTCGGTCTGCCAGGCCAGCATCTCGTCCGTGAGGCCCTTGAAGGTCTTGCCGAGCATCGCGAACGTCCCGTCCGGCCGGCGTGCCCCCAGATGCAGGTTCGACAGCTTGCCCGTGCGCCGGCCGTGCCCCCACTCCGCCGCCAGCACGACGAGGTCCAGCGTGTGCACCGGCTTCACCTTCAGCCAGCCCGCGCCGCGCCGGCCCGCGCCGTAGGCCGTACCGAGGCCCTTCACCACCACGCCCTCGTGACCGCGCTCCAGCGTCGTCCGCAGGAAGGCATCGGCCTCGGCCCGCCCCACCTCCCCGGAGTCGTCCGCCACCACCACCCGGCGGACCCGCAGCGGTTCGGGCACCAGCCGGGCGAGGGCCGCGTGCCTCCGCGTGTACGGCAGGTCCAGCAGGTCCCGGCCGTCCCGCGCCAGGATGTCGAAGAACACCGGGGACAGCGGCAGCGCCGCGGCCGCCGACGGTACGTCCGTGCGTGACCCGACCCGTCCCGCCACCTCCTGGAACGGCCGCGGTCTGCCGTCGGCGCCGAGCGCGATCACCTCGCCGTCCAGCACGAACCCGTCCCCTTCCAGGCCGCTCGCCACGGCGCGGACCTCCGGCAGCCGGTCCGTGATGTCGTCGAGCGTGCGGGTGAACACCCGCACGCTGTCGCCGTCGCGGTGGACCTGCACCCGGATCCCGTCGAGCTTCTCCTCGACCGCGCAGCCCCCGAGACGGTCCGCCGCGTCGGCCACCGACGACGCGGTCTGGGCGAGCATCGGCAGCACCGGGGAGCCCACCGTCAGCCGGAACTCCGCGAGCACGGCCGGTCCTTCGGCGAGCAGCCGCTCCGCCACCCGCGACACCGACCCCGCGAGCATCACCGCCCTGCGCACCCCGGCGGCCGGCGTCCCCGCGGCGATCGCCACGGCCTCCACCGCGATCGCGTCGAGCGCGCCCTGCCGCACCTCTCCCGAGAGGATCCCGATGAGGAACCGCTGCTCCGGCGCCGTGGCCGCGCCGAGCAGGGCGCCCACCAGCTCCCGTCGCCGTGCCTGCGAGCCGGGGCCGGCGACGGCGGCGAGCGCCGTGAGCGTGGCGTCCACCTCCCGTACCGTCAGTGAGGGCCCGGCGGCGGGCGGCGGCGGATCCTTCAGCGCGCTCCAGCCCACCCCGATCCGCCCCTGCGGCAGTCGCCCCGCCAGGTACGCGATCACAACGGGCACGTCCTCGGGGTCCGCCTCGCGGAACACCTCGGCGATCAGGGCCGTCTTGCGGGAGCGGGCCGATGTCTCGGCGACCTCCCCGGACACACGGGCGAGCGGGGCCAGCAGCATGCCGCCATAGTGCACCGCGTCCCGCCGGGGCCGCCGCGCGGAGAGGGCCGGGCGGGTCGTAGGCTGGCTGCCGGGATGCCCGGCGCGGCGCCCGGTGGGTACGACGAGGCGGCTGGGGGAGGACCGATGGACGAGAGGGACCCGGGCCTGTTCGGCCCCGCCTCGGTCACCTGGCAGACGCACAGCGATCCCGCCATGTGGATCGCGGGCATCCGCGCCCTCTACCTCCAGGCGCTGCACCCCCGCGCCGTGCGCGGCGTGATGCAGAACAGCGACTTCCGCGAGGACACCTGGGGCAGGCTGCTGCGCACGGCCCGGTTCGTCGCCACCGTCACCTACGGCACCACGCCGGCCGCCGAGGAGGCGGGCGCCCGCATCCGGGGCATCCACCGCCGGCTGAAGGCCACGGACCCCGGCACCGGCGAACGCTACGGTGTGGACGAGCCGGAGCTGTTGCTGTGGGTGCACTGCGCCGAGATCGACTCGTACCTCGACGTCACACGCCGCTCCGGCCTGCCTCTCGACGGCGCGGCAGCCGACCGCTACGTGGCCGAGCAGCGCCACAGCGCGCGCCTCGTCGGGCTCGACCCGGCCGACGTGCCCGCCACCACCGCGGAACTCGCCGCCTACTTCACCCGTGTCCTGCCCGACCTGGCCTGCGGCCCCGAGGCGCGCGAGGTGGACGACTTCCTGCGCCGCCCGCCCGTACCCGGGCCGCTGACCCCGGCGCGAGCCGTGCTGTGGAGCAGGGTGGCGTCCCTCGCGTACGACGCGCTGCCGCACTTCGCGCACGTGGCCTACGGGCGGCCTGCTCCCGCGCCCGAGGCCGTGGACCGGCGGCTGAGGATCGCGGGGAACCTACTGCGGCTCATCCCCTCGACGGTGCGCTGGCAGCTGCCTCCGAAACACATCCTGCGGGCCGTGGCCCGACTCGGGCCGGGGACCAGGCCCGACCCGTACTCCCCGCGCCGCCGCCCGGCCATACTGGAGCGGCCGGGAGGCGAGAAGCGAAGCGACGGGGGCGACAGCGGGCCATGGCCGACACCAGGCTGATCCAGAGCCGCTACCGACTGCTCGAACTCATCGGGCGCGGTGGGATGGGTGAGGTGTGGGAGGCCCGCGACGAGGCACTCGGCCGCCGCGTCGCCGTCAAGTGCCTCAAACCCCTCGGTCCGGAACAGGACGCCTCGCTCGTGCGGGTGATGCGGGAGCGGTTCCGCCGCGAGGCCCGGGTGGCGGCCCAGCTCCAGCACCGCGGCGTCACCGTCGTGCACGACTTCGGCGAACACGACGGCGTCCTCTACCTCGTGATGGAACTGCTCGCCGGGCGCAACCTCGGCCAGATCCTCGCCGACCACGGCGGCCCGCTGCCCGTCGCCGACGTCCTCGACATCACCGACCAGGTCGCCGACGCCCTCGCGTACACCCACGACCAGGGCATCGTGCACCGCGACTTGAAGCCCGCGAACATCATGCGGCTCACCGACGGCACGGTGAAGATCTGCGACTTCGGCATCGCCCGCCTCGGCCACGACGTGGGCCTCACCTCGAAGCTCACCCATACCGGCATGGCCATGGGCACACCCCACTACATGTCGCCCGAGCAGATCTCCGGCGGCGAGATCGACCGCCGCAGCGATCTCTACTCCCTGGGCTGCGTGCTGTACGAACTCGCCACCGGCGCGCCCCCGTTCGACAAGAGCCACGCCTGGGCGATCCTCGTCGGCCACCGGATGACCGAGCCGACCCCGCCCCGTGAGCACCGGCCCGAACTGCCGGGGTACCTCGACGCGCTCATCCTCGACCTGCTCGCGAAGAACCCCGAGGACCGCCCGGCCGAGGCGTCCGAACTGCGCCACAGGCTCCTCGCGGCGCGCGCGGCCGAGGGGTTCCCGGCCGGGCCCGGCGCCGGCGTGTCGTTCCTGCGTCCCGCCCCCGTCCCCGTGGACGGCTGGACGGGCGAGCACGCCTGGCCGGCCCCCGCCCGCGGCGAGGGTGACGCCGTGCCGCTGCCGCCGCAGGTGACCGACCCGGCGCTTGCTGCGCCGATCGCCGTCACCCCCACCTCGGGCACACCGGTGTCGACCCCCGTGGGCGCGGGCGCCGCGCCGCGCGATCCGCGACTGCCCGACTGGACCCGGGGCATGACCGTGGGCCACCGTGCGACCTCTGCCGTGGTGCTGCGGGAAACCGCCCCGGGGCCGGTCGACGGGCTCACCGGCGCCTGGACGCGGGCCGTTCCCGACGGACCGCAGGCGCCGGTCACCGGGCAGCGGTCCGAGCGGCGCCCCACTCCCACCCCCGAGCGGCTCGCCGCCCTCGCCGACCGGCACCGCGCGGGCCTCGGCCTCGGCCGGCTCGGACGCTGGGAGGAGGCCGGTGAGGTGTACCGCGAGGTCGCCGCGGAGCGGGAGCTCTACCTCGGCCCGGACCACCCCGACACCCTCGACAGCCTCTACGAACTCGCCTTCACCCTGGGCAGGACCGGCCGGGCCCCCGAGGCGTTGCCGGTCTTCACCCGGGTCGCCGAGGGCAGGGAGCGCACCCTCGGCCCCGATCACTCCGAGGCGCTCGCCGCGCGCCAGGAGACCGCCTACGTCCTCGGCAGGCTCGGCCGCCACGTCGAGGCCCACGAGGTGTACGCCTCCGTACTCGCCTCCCGGGTACGCACCATGGGCCCCGACCACCCCGACACCCTGCGCTGCCGCCACAACCTGGCCTTCAGCCTCAGCCGTCTCGGCCGCCTTGAGGAGTCGCTGGCGATGGCGCGGCAGGTCGCCGTCACCCGCGCCCGGGTCCTCGGCGACGTCCATGCCGACACCCTCGTCACCCGTTACGAGGTCGCCTACGCGCTCGGCCGGCTGAGCCGCTGGCAGGAGGCACTCGACCTGTACCGCGAGGTCGCCCTCGCCCGCGCCCAGGCGCTCGGAGCCGACCACCGCGACACGCTCGCCGCGCGCTACGAGATCGGCATCTGCCTCGGCCGGCTCGGCCGCAGTGAGGACGCGTTGAAGCAGTTCCGCTCGCTGATCGACGACCGGGCCCGCGCCGGGGGACCCGCCGACCCGGAGACGCTGCGCGCCCGGCACGGCTTCGGGGTGAACCTGGGGCGCCTCGGGCGCTGGGAGGAGGCCCTCGCCGAGGCCCGTGACGTCGCCGCCGTACGCGGCCGGGTCCTCGGCCCCGATCACTTCGACACCCTGGTCAGCCGCCGGGAGGTCGCCGTCGCACTGGGCTGGCTCGGCCGCTGGTCCGACGCGCTCACGGAGTACCGGGACGTCTCGGCGGCCCGCGCCCGCGTCCTCGGCGAGGGGCACCCGGACACGCTGACCGCCCTCGGCGACGAGGTGCACTGCCTCCAGCAACTGGGCAATGACGAGGAGGCGCAGCGGCTGCGCCGCCGCATCGACGCGCTCACCCAAGGGCGCGGTTCCGCAACGGCTTGACCTCGGGCGCCCCGGAACCTTGGCCGCCGTTGATCCGCGTGTTACGAAGGGTCATGCCCGCACATGCCACGTACGACGCAGTGATCGTGGGCGGCGGCCACAACGGACTGGTCGCCGCCGCCTATCTCGCCCGGGCCGGCCGCTCGGTGCTGGTCCTCGAACGCCTCCCCACGACCGGGGGCGCGGCCGTGTCCACCCGGCCCTTCCCCGGCGTGGACGCCCGTCTGTCCCGGTACTCCTACCTCGTGTCCCTGCTGCCGCAGAAGATCGTCGCCGATCTGGGGCTGCGGTTCGAGGTGCGGCGCAGGACCGTCTCCTCGTACACACCGCACGGCGACGGAGGCCTCCTGGTGGGCGAGGGCCGCACGCGTGCGTCCTTCGCCGAACTCACCGGCGGCGACAGCGAGTACGTGGCGTGGCAGCAGTTCTACGGCGCCACGGCCCGGGTCGCCGAGCGGATCTTCCCCACGCTGACCGAACCGCTGCCCACCCGCGCCGAACTGCGCGAGCGCGTCGACGACGAGGCTTCCTGGCGGATGCTGTTCGAGGAGCCGATCGGCGCCGCCATCGAGAAGCGCTTCGACCACGACCTGGTGCGCGGAGTCGTCCTCACCGACGCGCTGATCGGCACGTTCGCCGACGCTCATGACCCGTCCCTGATCCAGAACCGCTGTTTCCTCTACCACGTGATCGGCGGCGGCACCGGCAGCTGGGACGTGCCGGTCGGCGGCATGGGCGCGCTGACGGACGCGCTCGCCGGGGCCGCCCGCGCGGCCGGCGCCGAGATCCTCACCGGCCACGAGGCGCTGCGGATCGACACCGACGGCACGAGCGGAGAGGTGACCTACCGGGCCGGGGAGGAGGAGGGAAGCGTCACCGCGCGGCACGTCCTGGTGAACGCCTCCCCGCGCGCGCTCGCCGAACTGCTCGGCGAGGAGCCGCCCGTACCGGCCGAGGGGGCGCAGTTCAAGGTCAACATGGTGCTGACCCGGCTGCCCCGGCTGAAGGACACCTCGGTCGATCCGCGTGAGGCGTTCGCGGGCACCCTGCACATCGCCGAGGGATACGGGGAACTGGCCGCGGCGCACCGGGAGGCGGCGGCCGGGCAGCTGCCCTCCGCGCCCCCCTCCGAGATCTACTGCCACACACTGACCGACCCCTCGATCCTCGGGCCGGACCTCGTAGGGAGCGGCCACCAGACCCTCACCCTCTTCGGACTGCACACACCGGCGCGGCTGTTCTCCAAGGACAACGACGCCGTGCGCGAGCGGCTGCTGGCCTCGACGCTGGCC
The DNA here is from genome assembly GCF_036250695.1 of Streptomyces sp. NBC_01497. Classification (NCBI taxonomy): domain Bacteria; kingdom Bacillati; phylum Actinomycetota; class Actinomycetes; order Kitasatosporales; family Streptomycetaceae; genus Streptomyces; species Streptomyces sp. NBC_01497. Next base: position 7,638,096 of record NZ_CP109427.1, read on the forward strand.
CAGCTCGACGCCCGGCTGGCCGAGCCGATCGGTGACTGCTACGCGCTGGACGCCGAAGGCCGCCCCTGTGTGGAGGCCAAGACGCCGCTGGACCTGGAACGCGAACTCGGCCTGCCCGGCGGCCACATCTTCCACCGGGACCTGTCCTTCCCGTACGCCGGGCGGGACTCCGGGCGCTGGGGCGTCGAGACCGCGCACCCGAACGTGCTGCTGTGCGGTGCCGGCGCGGTGCGCGGTGGCGGAGTCAGCGGTGTACCGGGCCACAACGCGGCGATGGCCGTTCTGGGCCGGTGACGCGGGGCCGAAGCGGCCGGCAGGCGGACGGTGCGGCGACCGCCGCCGCGGCGAAACCGCCCCTCTGAGGCAGTGGCGGAAAAACTCGGGTCACCACCCGCCTGGGGCGGCCCGAACGGGCCGCCCCAGGGGGAGTTTCCGGCGACGTGGCGCACGTGTCCGACGGCCGCGGTCAGCGGCGGTAGCGCTCGGCGGGCACCGAGCGTGACACGCCGGACGCGAGCCTGCGCAGCGCTTCCTCGTAGCTCTCCCAGTCGGCGATGTCCACCAGGGAGGGAACGGTGACGGCTTCACCCGCGTCGAGGCCGGCGAGTGCCGCGTCCACGACGTCCTCCGGCGACATGACGGCCTCGTCGGGGAACGCGGACAGTTCGACGCCCGAGCCCTCCCAGAACTCGGTGCGCATCGCTCCGGGCACCACGGCCTGCACCACGACACCCGTGCCCGCGAGTTCCTGCTGGAGCGCCTGGGTGAACGTCAGCACGTAGCTCTTGGTGGCGCTGTACACCGCGCTGACAGGAAGAATGTAGAAGGCGAGCGCGGACGAGATGTTCACGACCGTCCCGTGTCCGCGCCGCGTCATCCCGGTGAGCGCGGCGGTCGTCAGCCGGGTCAGCGCGGTGACGTTGACCGCGACCTGCTCGTCGATGGCGCTCGCGGCGAAGCCCGGGGCGGGGGCGTACACCGCCGCGCCCGCGCTGTTGACGAGCAGGTCGATCGCCTCGTCACTGCTGAGCCGCTCCTCGACCCCCTTGAGCTGGACGGGTGAGGTGAGGTCCGCGACCATGATCTCGACGCCCGCACCGGTGCGCTCCTCGATGTCCCTCGCCACGGCGCTGAGGCGGCTCTCACTGCGGCCGGTCAGCACGAGGGAGTACCCGCGCTGCGCGAGCTTCAGGGCGTACGCGGCTCCGAACGTGGACGAGCCGCCGGTGACGACAGCGGTCTTCGATGCGTTGACGGTCATGATGTCGCTTCCGATCTCCGTGTGCGGGAACCAGCGCCGAGGGATGCCCTGCGGGTGATCCACCGATTCCGGGGCAGTCGGCCGGGCCCGCACGGACTCTTAAAGTCTCCTGTTCTGCGAAGAATGTCGCAATGTGCGAGGCCGTGGGTCCGGTGTGTCAGATGGTTGAAAGTCCACCAGGGCTCCCGTCGAAGGTGCGTCCGCCGTCCGCGGAGGCGCGCCGGCCCGGCCGCCCTCACCGCGCGAGGCCCGGGCCCCACGCCGGTCCGGGCCGGTGGCGCGCGTCCCGGCCCCGGCCGCGACGGGACCCCGCACATCCCGGGCCACGGCCGGGCCGGCCGCGCGGCGGGGCCGGATGAGGGGCCGGAGTCCGGTCCCCCTCAGCGGGGCGGCGCCGACGGGGCGTCCGTCTCGCCGACTGCCCGGCCTCAGGTGTGGCTGGTCGCGTCATGGAGCCTCGAATGCCACCAGGCTCTTCCCGGATTCTGCGCAGCGCGGCAGCCGGGCACGGGTGCGCCCGGCCTGCCGAGACGCCGGAAGGCCGTGGGCCGGCTCTCAGTCAGTCCTCCGCAAGCAGACCGCCCGGTTCCCCTCGTCCCACTGGACCTCCTCGACCCGCTCGACGGCGTCCCGGTTGATGGGCCCGAACACGTGGGGGAACAGGGTGCCTTCCGCGACGCCGGGCGGCGGCGCGGGGGTCGCCGCCTCCCATCGCAGCTCGGCTTCCAGCCGGTCCTCGTCGAGGACCAGTACCCGCAGGGGCCGTGGCGCGTTCCGGTAGAAGGCGTTGATGACGGCCAGGGTGGTGCTTTCGTCGGGGGAGCAGTGGATGAAGCCGTCCTCCGCGAGGGAGGGGGGTGCGTAGGGGCGGTCGGAGCGTGCGTTCCCGTCACCCGGGACCAGGGCGTGGTAGATCATGACCCGGTTATACAGCGCCGTAGACGCGGGGTTTCCAGGGCCGGGGTCCCACCGGAGCCGTGGCGGTGGCACTGCGGCACGGCGGCGCTTCGACGGCGACGGCGTCGGCGTCGACGCCGGTTCGGCCGCGGCGGGTGGGGGACGGGGGCGTGCAGGGGGCTTTTCGCCCGGTTCGCGGTGACCGTCGGTGCGTCCCGTGCGCCGGGTCAGGGCAGGATCACGCCAGGGCCGGGCGCGAGGGAATGGCCGGGTCCGCCTTGTTCGTTGCGTCCCAGGAAGACTGTCTACGACTTGGAGACGCGAAACATGCCACTCAATGGCGAGTACGAGCCGAGCACGACCCGTTTGGTACGCGAGCAGGTCGAGCTGTACGAGAAGTCCGGCGGTACGGAGGGGACGACGCTGGGCAGCCTGGTCGGTTCCGACGACGTGCAGCGGCGTGACCTGCCCGTCATCATCCTGACGACCCTGGGTGCGAAGAGCGGCAAGATACGCAAGGCCCCGCTCATGCGTGTGGAGCACGAGGGCACCTATGTCGTGGTCGCCTCCTTGGGCGGGGCCCCCAAGCACCCGGTCTGGTACCACAACGTGGTGGCGGACCCGCGTGTGGAACTGCAGGACGGACCGCTCCGCCAGGACATGGTGGCGCGTGAGGTGACCGGGAGCGAGAAGGCTCTCTGGTGGGCCCGGGCCGTCGAGGCGTTCCCGGACTACGCGGACTACCAGAAGAAGACGGAACGCGAGATACCGGTCTTCGTTCTGGAGCCGGCGGCCGCAGGGCACTGACGCCCCGCATGAGGCGGTGGACCGGGCCAGGAAGGCGACCCTGCCCTCCCGGTCCACCGGCCGGTGACGCCTCGCTCCGGGCTGCGGCGCGAGGCGGCCCTAGCCGCAGCGCCCAGGCCCGGGGCGACCCACGGGCACCGGGCGCGGCCGGCTGGCCGTGCCCGGTGCTCACATGCCGCGCCCGGCGGGAGCGTCAGGTGTCCGAGCGGGTCCAGCCGACGGGGGTGACGCGGGAGGCATCCGCGCGGCGCGCCCCGTCGAAGACCGTGCGCGCGCCGTCGATGACGCGCTGCCCGTCGACGTAGACCCCGCGGCCCACGTACAGCGGGTCGGTCGTGTACCGCCACCGCAGCCGCACCGGCGCCCCGCGCAGGGCCGTGAGATCCGCGGTGAGCCCGTGCCAGACGCGGCCCGACCAGCCGGTCGCGGCGCCGTCCGGATGGTCCTGGGCCGCCCCGCCACCGGTGGTGGTGAAGGGGACGGGCCGCCAGCTCGTGCCCCCGTCCACCGACGCCTCCAGGTGGACGGCGTCGGACGCCGGCTCGGTGTCCCACCACAGCGAAGTCTCGTAGCGCGGGTGCGCGGCGGCGAGCGTGAGGTCGGGGAGGGTGAGCGTGGCCGTGGTGGCGCTCGCCATGCCGGAGAACCAGGCCGTGCGTCCCCCGTGCGGCGTGACGGCGACGGCCCGTGCCATCCGGTTGCCGGTCGCCACCCGCGGCGCACTGCCGGAGCGCCAGTTCCGCACCGGGTGGACCGAGTTGCCGAGCACGATCAGGAACGAGTCGCTCGTGGGGTCGATGACGATGCTCGTGCCGGTGAAGCCGGTGTGCCCCGCCGTCGCCGGAGTGGCCATGGCGCCCATGTACCAGTGCTGGTAGAGCTCCCAGCCCAGAGCGTGGTCGTCGCCGGGGAACCCCGTGTTGAAGTTGGTGAACATCAGCCGCACGGAGTCCGGCTCCAGGATCCTCCTGCTGCCGTACGCGCCGCCGTTGAGCAGCGTCCGGGCGAGGACCGCGAGGTCCCAGGCGCGGGAGAACACCCCGGCGTGGCCCGCCACTCCGCCGAAGGCGTACGCGTTCTCGTCGTGCACCTCGCCCCACACCAGCCCTCGGCTGAGCGCGGACCACGGCGGGCGCTCGACCTCCGTCGCGGCGATCGCCGGTTTCCAGGAGGCGGGCGGGTTGTAGCGGGTGCGGGTCATGCCGAGGGGTTCGGTGATCCCGGTGCGGACCAGCTCGTCGAGCGGACTGCCGGTGATCTTCTCCAGTACCAGCTGGAGGGAGATCATGTTCAGGTCGGAGTACAGGTAGACGGTGCCCGGAGGGTGGATCGGTGCCTCGTCCCACAGCAGGCGGAGCATCGCCGCGCGGTCCGGTTCGTCGTAGAACGGCAGGTCGGCCTGGAGCCCCGAGATGTGCGTGAGCAGCATCCGGACGGTGATGTCCTGCTTGCCGCCGCCCGCGTACGCGGGGAGGTAGGCCGCGACCTTCGCGTCGGCGTCGAGGCGTCCGCGCTCGATCTGCTGCACGGCCACGACCGAGGTGAACAGCTTGGACAGGGAGGCCAGGTCGTAGACCGTGTCCTCGGTGGCGTCGATCTGCTGTCCGGCCGGGAACTCGATGCCGGTGTCGGTGGTGTCGTCGTAGCCCGAGTAGCGGACGGCTTTGCCGATGGGGTGGTGGAGGGCGACCGTGCCGCCCCGGGCCGCGAGCAGTACCGCGCCCGCGTAGTAGGGGTGTTCGGGGGAGGGGCCGAGGTAGGTCTCCGCGTCCGTGACCAGATGGTCCAGCTCGTCACCGAGGAGCCCGGCCTCACGGGCGGTGCCGTGGCGCAGCGTGGTGGCTCCGCGCCGGGGCCGCTCGGCGGGCGCGCCGTGGGCGTTCCCTGCGGCACGCGCGGTCCCGGTGAACGGCAGCGGCCCGAGCGCGAGGGCGCCGCCGAGCGCCAGCGCCGCGCCGCCGAAGCGGCGCCGGCTCATCGCTCTGTCCGCTCCGGCATGATCCCCCGTCAGTTCCTCTGTCATCAGGTGCCCTTCCCTGAAAATATCTTTCGGGATTCAGCAAACAGCTGAAACTTTCTTGCGGGAGGGCGGGACTGTCAACCCTCAGGAGGTGAGTCCCGTCAGACCGGCCAGGACGCGCCGGACCATTCGGGCGAACAGGGGCCGGGGGTCGTTCTCCAGTGGGTGCGCGACCGGTCCCGCCGCCAGTGCCTCGGTGAGCAGCGGGTGGCTCCCGCCCGCGGCGGCCCGTGCGAGATAGGCCGCCTGAGCCCGCTGGCGCGGGGTCGGGGAGCCGCCCGACTGGACCTCGGCGCGGGTCAGTGTGGTGACGAGCGCGGTCAGCATCGCCACGGCCTCCAGCTTGGCCTGCCCGGTCAGCGGCGCGGGGGCGAGGGCGGCCAGCGCGTGTTCCAGGTATGCGAGGCCGTTGGGCCCGATCCGCAGCGGCTCGTCGGGCACGTCCAGCAGCCAGGGGTGGCGAAGGTGGACGGCGCGCACGGCGAGGGCGAGGGACGTGAGGTCCTCGACGGGGTCGCCGGAGGGCGGCACCGTGAGGTCGATCTCCCCGGCCGCCGCGTCCTGCATCAGGTCGACCAGATCCTCGCGGCTCGTCACGTACCGGTACAGCGACGCCGGCCCCGTACCCAGTTCGCGCGCCACCCGCCGTACGGACACGGCGGCGAGGCCGCCCGAATCGGCGAGCGCGACGGCCGCGGCCGTGAGCTGGGCGTGGGTGCGGGCGGGCGCGGGCCCTCTGGTGCCCCGTACGGGTCGTTCCCACACCGTCACCGGTACGTCGCCGCTCACGCCGCTCACTCCCTGTCCGGCCGGCCGACTCGCCGGCTCACCGATACCGCCCGGGCCGCTCGTGCGCCCGGCGGCCGTTGTGCTCTACAGTAATAATGGCGAACATCGATCGCAGTTTCAGGGGGGATGATCGATGAACGAAACCGACGGGACCGCGCACGCGGGCTGGGGACCGGTCGGCAGGGCCCGCAACGACCGGGTCGAGCTGGCGTACGACCGGTTCGCCGACGCGCCGGCGGACGGCGACCGCGCACCGCTGCTGCTCGTCACGGGGCTCGGCGTGTCCCGCGCGTGGTGGCCCGACGGGCTCGCCCACGCGTTCGCCGTGCGCGGATTCGCCGTGGCCCGCTACGACCAGCGCGACGGCGGCGCGTCGACCCACTTCCCCGCGACCGCGACCCGCGGTCCCCTGCGGGCGCTGTTCGGCCGCCGGGGCCCGGCGTACACGGCCGAGGACACGGCGGACGACGCGATCGCCGTGCTCGATGCACTCGGCTGGGAGTCCGCCCACCTCCTCGGCCAGTCCCTCGGCGGCGCCATCGCCCAGCGGGTGGCGCTGCGCCACCCGACCCGGGTGCGTACCCTCACCTCCGTCTCCGCGGTGCCCGGCGACGCGGCCGGCCTCGGCACGCTGCGCTTCATCCGTCTCGGCACCCTCGCCCGGCTCGCCCGGCTGTCGTTCCCGGACACCCCCGAGGGGCACACGGACGCGGGCGTCGCCGTGGCGCGGCTCATGGCCTCGCCCGGCCATCCGTACGACGAGGCGGCCGCCCGGGAACGGATCGCCGCGCTCGCGGACGCGGGCGTGATCGACGCCCCGAGCCAGAGCCGTCAGATCGGCGCCCAGTGGCACGGCCCCGCCATCGAGGCGGTCGCCGCACCCACGCTGGTCGTGCATGGCGCCGCCGATCCGCTGATCAGGGCGTCCGCCGCCCGCGCGATCGCCCGCCGGGTCCCCGGTGCCCGGCTGCGACTGCTCCCCGGCGTCGGGCACGACCTGCCCGAGCCGGTCTGGGCGGAGGTGGCGGACGAGGTGGCTGCCCACGCCGGTCTGGGCACCTGGCGGGCGAGCGGCCGGTGAGCGGCCGGTGAGGGGTCGGGAGGGGTCGGGAGGGGCGGGAACAGCTTGCATCTATGCATGCATCCAACGCTGATATCGTGCGGCCATGCACGATCCCACGCGCCCGGCCCGGACCTCGGCGTCCGACACCGCCTACGCGCTCACCAAGGAACTCATCCTCACCGGCCGGCTGCCCGGGGGGAGCCTGATCAGCGAAGGCGAGATCGCCGAGCGGGCGTCGCTCAGCCGCACGCCCGTACGCGAGGCGTTCCTGCGGCTCCAGAGCGAGGACCTGCTCGAACTCCACCCGAAGCGGGGGGCCGTCGTCGTCCCGGTCAGTCCCGGCGAGGCGCAGGACGTGCTCGAACTGCGCCAGGCCCTGGAGACGGCCGCCGCGGCGCGCATCGCACGCCGAGGTCTCGGGGCGCACGACGAGGAGCGGCTGCGGGAACTGATCGAGAGCCAGGGCGAACGGGCCGCGGCGGCGGACGTCGAGGGGTTCGCCGAGGTGGACGAGGCGTTCCACCGCGCCCTCGTGGACGCGTCGGGCAACGCCCTGTCCAGCCGCTTCTACGGCACCCTCACCGACCGGCAGCGCCGTATGAGCGTCTTCGCCCTGACGCCGCGCCCTGAACGGCTGGGCCTGCTGGTCGAGGAGCACACCCGGCTCCTTGGCCTGCTGCGCGACGCGGACGTGGCCGGTTTCACCGCCGCGCTCGACGCGCACCTCACCGGCACCCACCAGGGCGTTGCCGCGCCCGGCGGGGCACGGGACGGGGGAGCGGCGTGAGCGGCCCGCCCGCGGGCACGCGTGCCCGCGCGGAAGCGGGGACCGCCGCCGCGACCGGGAGCCAGGCCCGCACCGCCGCCTTCGCGATGTTCGCCTGCGGCTGGGGAGGCAACCAGTTCACCCCCCTGCTCCTGATGTACCGGCGCGTCGGCGGCTACTCCGTGCTGAGCGTGGACGCCTTCCTCGGCGCCTACGTCGTCGGCCTCATCCCGGGCCTCCTCCTCGCGGGCCCGCTCTCGGACCGCTACGGCAGGCGACGCGTCATGCTCGCGGGCACCGCCGCGTCCGCCGCGGCCAGCGCGGTCCTCGCGTTCGGCGTGGACGGCGCCGTGCCCATATACGCGGGCCGGCTGCTGACCGGGGTCGCCGTCGGCATCGCCATGTCCGTCGGAAGCAGCTGGGTCAAGGAGCTGTCCGCGGACGCGGCGGACCCGACCCTCGGCGCCCGCCGCGCCTCCCTCTGGCTCACCGCCGGGTTCGGTCTCGGCGCGGGCGTCGCGGGCGTCCTCGCCCAGTGGGGGCCGTGGCCCATGGTCCTGCCCTACGTCGTGCACATCACGCTCACGCTGCCCGCGCTCTTCCGCCTGCCGCGGGTGCACGAGACCCGCGGCGCTCCGGCCGGCGCCCGCCGCGGCCTGCTCGCCGACCTGCGGGTGCCCGCGCACGGCCGCCGCCGCTTCCGGCTGCTCGTGCTGCCCATGGCGCCCTGGGTGTTCGGCGCCGCGGGACTCGCCTACGCGGTGATGCCGCAGTTGGTGGACGACCGCCTCGGCGACTGGGGGCTCCTGTACGCGACCGCGCTGACCGTCCTCTACCTGGGCACCGGCGTCGCCGTGCAGCCGCTCGCCAAACGCCTCGACCGTGCGGCGGCCGGGCCGAATCCCGGTGTCGTCGCCATGACCGTCCTCCTGGCGGGCACCGTCCTGTGCGCCGCCGACGCCGCCCTGCGCTCGCCCTGGCTCGCGCTGGTGGCGGCCGTGGTCCTCGGCGCCGGCTACGGCATCGCCGTGGTCACCGGCCTGCTGCAGGTGCAGCGCATCGCCTCGGCGGACGACCTCGCCGGGCTGACCGGCGTGTACTACACGCTCGCGTACGCGGGATTCCTGCTGCCGACCGTGCTGGCCCTGGTCTCCTCCCAGGTGTCCTACCCCGTGCTCCTGACCGTGGTGGCACTGATCGCCGCGGGTTGCCTCGCCGTCGTCGCGGCCGGCGCCCGCAGGCAGCGCCGGGAGGCCGAGGAGCCCGTGGCGACCGGCGTCTGAGCCGCCTGGGGCCCGGCCTCGACGGGGGCCAGGAGGCGTCTTCGGGCGCACGCCATCGGTGGCGCACCGTCACCCGCCGCCCGCCCGCGCCCCGTACGGCCCAGGGCCCGGCCCGCGGGCACCCCGCCGACGCGCGCTCACGGCCGGGCTCTGGCAGCGTGTCGCGTATGACGACGAGCACCACGCTGCGGTCCCTGCTCTCCCGCTGGACCGTCGCGGTGCCCGTCGTCGCCTTCGTCGCGCTGCTGCTGAGCTGGGGCCGCAAGGGCCTGCCCGGCTTCGCCGTGGCGCTCGTCGCCCTCTGTCTCGCGGGTGCCGTCCTCGCCGCCGTCCACCACGCGGAGGTGGTGGCGCACCGGGTGGGGGAGCCGTTCGGATCGCTCGTCCTCGCGGTCGCCGTCACCCTCATCGAAGTGGCCCTCATCGTCACCCTGATGATCGACGGCGGCGCCAGGAGCCACGCGCTCGCCCGCGACACCGTCTTCGCCGCGGTCATGATCACCACCAACGGCATCGTGGGTCTGTGCCTGCTGATCGGAGCGCTGCGCCGCCGCGTCGCGGTCTTCAGCGCCGAGGGCGCGAGCGCGGCGCTCACCACGGTCGGCACGCTCGCCGCCCTGGGCCTCGTCCTGCCGACCTTCACCACCAGCACGCCGGGACCGCGCTTCTCCGGTTCCCAGCTGACCTTCGCCGCGATCACGTCCCTCGCCCTCTACGCGCTGTTCGTCACCGTGCAGACCGTCCGCCACCGCGAGTACTTCCTGCCGGTCGACGACGAGGGCCGGCCGTACGAGGCAGGCGGCGGCCGGAACGCGGACGACGAAGCGGACGAGGAGGAAGCCGGCCACGGTGGACGCCCCACGCGGCGCGCCGCGCTGCTGAGCCTCGTCGTGCTGCTGCTGGCCCTGGTGGCCGTCGTCGGGGACGCCAAGGCGGTCTCGCCGACCATCGAGTCGGGTGTCGAGTCCGCCGGCCTGCCCCAGGCCGTCGTCGGCGTGATCATCGCCCTGCTCGTCCTGCTGCCCGAGACACTGTCCGCCCTGCGGGCCGCCCGCCGCGACCACATCCAGACGAGCCTCAACCTCGCGTACGGCTCGGCCATCGCGAGCATCGGCCTGACCATCCCGGCGATCGCGCTCGCCACCGTCTTCATCAAGGGCCCGCTCGTCCTCGGCCTGAACCCCACGCACATGGTGCTGCTCGCGCTGACCCTGGTGGTGAGCGCCCTGACGGTGCTGCCGGGCCGTGCCACCCTGCTGCAGGGCGGGGTGCACCTGGTGCTCTGCGCGGCGTTCATCTTCCTCGCGGTCAGCCCGTAGCGGGGAGGGACCGGCGAGGCGGCCGACGTTGCCGGTGCTGCGGGCGAGGTGCCGGGCCCCCGCACGGGCCCGGCTGCCGGGGTGCGTCAGGCCGCCTTCTCGCGCAGGTCCACGATCCGGCGGATCTTGCCGACGGAGCGCTCCAGCGTCTGCGGGTCCACGATCTCCACCGCCACCGAGACGCCCACCCCGTCCTTGACCGCTGCCGCGATCGTCCGTGCCGCTTCGGCCCGCTGCGACGGTGTCGCCCCCGCGCGGGCCTCCGCCCGTACCGTCAGCGCGTCCATCCGGCCCTCACGCGTCAGCCGCAGCTGGAAGTGCGGAGCGACGGTGGGCGTGCGGAGCACGATCTCCTCGATCTGCGTCGGGAAGACGTTCACCCCGCGCAGGATCACCATGTCGTCGGAGCGGCCCGTCACCTTCGCCATGCGCCGGAACACCCGCGCGTCGCCCGGCAGCAGCCGGGTGAGGTCACGGGTGCGGTAGCGGATCACCGGCATGGCCTCCTTCGTGAGGGAGGTGAGGACGAGCTCGCCCTCCTCTCCCTCGGGCAGCACCTCGCCGGTCACGGGGTCCACGACCTCCGGATAGAAGTGGTCCTCCCAGATCGTCAGCGCGCCCTTGGCCTCCACGCACTCCTGGGCGATCCCCGGCCCCATCACCTCGCTGAGGCCGTAGATGTCGACCGCGTCCAGCGCGCACCTCTCCTCGATCTCCCGCCGCATCTCCTCGGTCCACGGCTCGGCGCCGAAAATGCCCACCTTCAGCGAGGTGGAGCGGGGATCGACGCCCTGCCGCTCGAACTCGTCGAGCAGCGTCAGCATGTAGGACGGCGTCACCATGATGACCTCGGGACGGAAGTCCTTGATCAGTTGCACCTGCCGGGCCGTCATGCCGCCCGACGCGGGGATCACCGTGCAGCCGAGGCGCTCCGCGCCGTAGTGCGCCCCGAGGCCGCCGGTGAACAGGCCGTATCCGTATGCCACGTGCACCTTGTGGCCGGGCCGCCCGCCGGCCGCCCGGATCGAACGCGCCATCACATCGGCCCAGGTGGTCAGGTCACGCTCCGTGTACCCGACGACGGTGGGCAGGCCGGTCGTGCCGCTGGAGGCGTGGATGCGGCGGATCCGGGACTCCTCGACCGCGAACATCCCGAACGGGTAGTTCTCCCTCAGGTCCGCCTTCGAGGTCAGCGGGAAGCGCGCCAGGTCGGCCAGGGTCCCGCAGTCCTCGGGGCGCAGGCCCGCCGCGTCGAAGGCCGCCCGGTAGAAGCCGACGTTGTCGTAAGCGTGGCGCAGCGTGGCCCGCAGCCGCTCCAGCTGCAGCGCGACCAGATCCGCACGGGTCAGCCGCTCCCCGGGGTCGAGCAGAAGTTCCATGGCGTGCTCCCTTCCGTCGACCGATCATTCGGTAGAGCGGTCTCGGATCAAGTTATTCAGCCACCGTGGCCGAGCGTCAATAGGCGGGACGGTCGTGGCGGGCCCCCCGGGCCCACGGCTGCGATCATCGGGTCATGGCCTCTTCACCGACCGACACGCGGGCGCACCCCGCGCTGCCCCCGGTGCGCACCGTCCGGGTGAACGGGCTGCGCCTCGCCTACCGGACCTGGGGCGAGGAGCACGGGACGGCGCCCGTCGTCCTCGTGCACGGCCGGACCGCCGACAGCGGCGACTGGGCGGGGATCGCGCGGGCTCTCGCGGGGCGGCGCCGCGTCGTCGCGCTCGACCAGCGCGGCCACGGCCGCAGCGACCGGCCCGGTACCTACACGCTGCCCGCCTTCCGCGACGACCTCGGCGGCTTCCTGACCGCCCTCGGACTGACGGGCGCGGACGTCGTCGCCCATTCGATGGGCGGCTTCGCCGCGTCGCTGCTCGCCCAGGAGGCGCCGGACCTCGTCGCGCGGCTCGTCCTGGAGGAGTCCCCGCCGCTGCTGCCGTTCGACCCGCCGCGCCCGCCCGCCGTGCGGCCCCCAGGAGAACTCGGCTTCGACTGGGCACTGGTGCCCGCGGTGGACGCCGCGCTGAACGCGCCGGACCCCGCGTGGTTCGAGGGTCTCGTCCGCATCCGGGCGCGCACGCTCGTCGTCGCCGGCGGTCCGGACAGCCCCTTCCCCCAGCAGTGGTTCGTCCGGCAGGCCGCCCGTGTCCCGGGCGCGGAACTGGTCACGATCCGGGCGGGGCACCTCGTGCACACGACCCGTCCCCGGGAGTTCCTCGCCGCGCTGGCCGATTTCGGCATCTGACGCGTTCCTGAGCCGGGCGCACCCCCCGTACGCGGCGCTCCGAGCCGGGCGTGCCCGCGTACCCCTGGATTTCTGGGCCGGACGTGCCCGCGTGCGCCCGGATCCCTGATCCGGGCGGGCCTGGGTATCCCCGGGTCCCTGAGCCGGACGTACGTGCCCGTACCCCTGGATCTCTGAGCCGCACGTGCCCGGCCCGCCCCCTGGGGCCGGCGCTGCCGCTCCCGCGTTCCCGAGCCCCAAGCCCGTCCCGGGACACGGCTTCCCAGCGTGTCCGGGACGCGCCCTGGGCAGCACGCGACGGATGGCGGAAACGTCCCGGTAGATCACCCCGACCCGCCGCGGTAGAGGGGTCGCCCCCGCTCCGGCCCAGGCGGCAGAACCCGTACGATGGGCAGATGTCCTTCCTCCGCCGCCGCAGCGCAGCCACGCCCGCGGGCCCCGACTTCGACGTCCTGGCCATGGATCCCGGCGACTGGCCGGGCAACCTGGGCGCCGGCCTGCTCCCCGCACCCGACGGGAGCTGCCAGGGCGTGTTCCTGCGGTACGACCTGTTCGGCGGCCGCGGACCCGCGATGATCATCGGCAACCTCCCCGAGGGCTCGCCCGCCCGCGAGGTCGCCGAGGGCGAGGTCCCCTTCGAGGTCGCCCAGCTGCTGCTCGCTCTGGAGAACGACGAGCCCGTGGAGGTCGTCGGCGCGGAGGACATGCCCGTGATGCAGGGGGACAACCTGCTCATCGTGCGCCGGCTCAAGCTCTCCGAGGAGCGCATCTCCTGCGTGCAGTTCGACCGCAGTGACAACGTCCTCGTCACCATCGCCAGCTGGGACCGGCCCATCACCGACGACCTGTACGTACTGCTCAAGCCGCTGCCGGCGGAGCTCTTCCAGCAGGGCTGATCCGGCGGGGCCGACACCCACCCCCGCGCCCGGTTTCGCGCCGCCCCGCTCGGACGCGGGCATCCCCGAGAACGTCGCTCGACGCGGAACGCCGGTATTCCCGAGAACGTCGCTGGACGCGGAACGCCGGTATCCCCGAGAACGTCGCTGGACGCGGCGACGGGCACCATGCTCGGGCGCCGTCCCCGGGCCGCTGTACCTGGTGGGCCCCGCGTCCGCGCTGCGATAGCAGGCCGCCGGCCGTCTCGTCAAGCGCGGACTCACCGCAGGGCCGGCCACGGCGCCGCGCCTGGAACTGCGGCCCGTGCTCGACGCGTACGCCGGCGCGAGGGCCCGGCGCGCACACCCGGCGCGAGGGGCCGAGGCGCTGAAGCGGTTCGACACGGCCGGGAGCGGCGTACGTGCGCGTAATTCGACGAGGTGTGCGAGTCCGTACGCGAGAGGCGGGCCGAACTCGTCGTGCTGGAAGGGGACTTCGACACGACGGTCCGAATGGACCACGGCCGTCTGCTGCCCGCCGAGGACTCGCCAGGCGCCCGGTCCGAGGCGCGCGACGACATCGTGGACGATCTCGTCGGGTCCGCACCCGACGGCGGCGCCCGGGTGGTCCTCCTCCCTGGTGACGCCTTCGTCCAGCGCGGCCGGATCGCCGCCGTCCTGCGCTGCTGGCGCCCGTCGTAGGTCCCCGCCCGCCCGCCGTCCGGTGACCGCGTAGGCGTGTGACCGCGTGGCCGCCACGCGGACGACCGGCCCGGCGGCCTCGTGCATCCCTGCCGGCGCCGCCGCCGGCAGGCGCGCTCAGCGGGTGCCGACGGCGGCGCGGACCGCGCGCCGGGCGAGGGCGCAGTCGTCGTGCAGCCGGCGCAGCAGCAGGCGCTGCTCCTCGCCCGGCGCCAGCCCGCTCTGTGTCTGCGCAGCCGCCGCGCCCGCCGCGGGCGCCTCGCGCAGCGTGCGCTGCACGGCCGTCTCGTACATCCGGATCTCGCGGGTCAGCACCAGCATCAGATTGACGAGGAAGGCGTCGCGCGCGGCGGGCCCCGCCTGCTGTGCCAGCTTGCTGACCTCGCGGCGGGTGGCCGGATCGTCGCCGAGGACGGTCCACAGGGTGGCGAGGTCGTAGCCCGGCAGGTACCAGCCGGCGTGCTCCCAGTCGACCAGGACGGGCCCGGTCGGCGACAGCAGGACGTTCGACAGGAGGGCGTCGCCGTGGCAGAACTGACGGGCGGTGTGCCGGTCGGTGGCGATGCCGTGCAGCAGTTTCTGCAGGTCGCCCAGGTCGCGGTCGGTGAAAAGACCCAGCTCGTGGTACCGGGAGATCCGCGACGCGTAGTCGAGCGGGGCGTCGAACCGGCCGGCCGGCGGCTGCCACGCGTTGAGCCGCGTGATCGCGCCGAGCACCGTACGGACGTCCGCGCGCGAGGGCGCCTGCAACGGGTGCCGGGACAGTGCGGCCGGACGGCCGGGAATCCTCTCCAGGACCAGCGCGCCGCCCGCCGGGTCGGCCGCCACCAGGCGCGGTACGCGCACCGGGGGACGGTTCCTGACGAACGCGCGGTACGACGTTATTTCGTGGCGGAACCGCTCCACCCACAGGGGTGACTGGTCCAGCAGGCACTTGGCGACGACCGTCGCCCGGCCGGCCGATCCCACCAGCAGGACGGACCGGCCGCTGCGCCGCAGGACCTGCGCCGGGTGGAACTCGGGGCAGATCCGGTGCACCGACGTGACCGCCATCCGCAGCTGCGCGCCCTGCGGGCCGGACAGGTCCAGCCTTCCGCTGACCGGGGCCGCGCCCGCGCCTGCCGGACGCCGCCCCTGGGCGGGGCCGGCGTACGGTCCACCACCGGGCATGATGGCGCGCGGCGAGCGGTACGGGGCGGACACGGCGGACGATGCTGTGTACATGGGCGGGCCAGATCCCTTCGTGTTCCGACGAGTTGTGTGCGCCCCCCGCCCGGTAAATCCCTCGGCACCCTGGGGAGTACGGAGGGCCACCGGGGCGGGAGGGCGCTTTCCTACCTGACACCGGTGCGCGGGTGGCACACCATCTGGCGCACCATGGCGAACCCTGGCGAATAGTCACGACGCATCTGCCAGGGGGCTACTGTCAAGTCAGCCGAGAACCTGGGGGCTTGAAAAGTGAGTGGAGAACCCAACACCCGCCTGTCGGACCTGTTCGGCCTGGCCGGCTGGTCCAAGGGCGAGCTCGCGAGGCTGGTGAACAAGCAGGCGGCGGCCATGGGCCACCCCCAACTGTCCACCGACACCTCGCGGGTGCGGCGATGGATCGACATGGGGGAGACCCCGAGGGATCCGGTGCCGCGGGTGCTCGCGGCTCTGTTCACCGAGCGGCTCGGTCGTGTCGTGACCATCGAGGACCTCGGGTTCGTACGCACCGGGCGCTCGGCGAAGCGGCGGGACGCCGGGAAGACGGAGAAGAACCCGGACGAACTGCCCTGGGCGCCGGAGCAGACGGCAGCGGTCCTCACCGAATTCACGGGAATGGACCTCATGCTCAACCGACGCGGCTTGATGGGCGCGGGCGCCGCGCTCACCGGTGGCGCGGCGCTCAGCGGCGCCCTGCACGACTGGCTCCACACCGACCCCGTACTGACCGCGGACGCTCCCGTGACGGACGACCCCCTGGGCGCCGAGTCCGCGGGTTTCGACCGCTACGAGGCCGCCCCCGTCGGCTCGCAGGAGATCGACGCGCTGGAACGCTCCGTCGAGGTGTTCCGGGCCTGGGACGCCGCACGCGGCGGCGGCCTCCAGCGCAAGGCCGTGGTCGGCCAGCTCAACGAGGTGGGCGGCATGCTCGCCTACCGTCATCCGGACTCGATCCAGCGGCGCTTGTGGGGCGTCGCCGCCAACCTGGCGGTACTGGCCGGGTGGATGTCCCACGACGTGGGCCTCGAACCCACCGCGCAGAAGTACTTCGTCATCGCGACCCACGCGGCGCGTGAGGGCGGCGACCGGCCGCGGGCCGGTGAGGCACTGTCGCGGGCGGCCCGGCAGATGGTCCACCTGGGCCGTCCCGACGAGGCACTCGACCTGATGAAACTGGCCTCCTCCGGTTCGGGGGCGGGAACCCTGCCGAGGGCGCGGGCCATGCTGCGGACCATCGAGGCGTGGGCCGAGGCGGCGATGGGGGATGGCCGGGCGATGCGGCGCACACTCGGCGAGGCGGAGGAGCTGTTCGTCTCCGACCGGGCCGACGAGGAGCCGCCGACGTGGATGGACATGTTCGACGAGGCGGACCTCCACGGTATGCAGGCCCTCGCCTTCCGTACGCTCGCCGACCACGAGCCCGCCGCCGCGACCACGGCACGCCGGCATGCGAGCGAGGCGCTCGACCTCCGGGCGAAGGAGCGCAAAAGGTCCACGATCTTCGACTACCTGTCGATGGCGTCGGCCTGCTTCATCGGGGACGACCCGGAGGAGGCGGACCGCTACGCGCGCCTCGCGCTGGTGTCGATGGGGGAGACGTCCTCGCACCGCACCTGGGACCGGTTGCGCGAGATGTACCGGCTCACCGGCAGGTACGCGGGGTACGGGTCGATCGACGAGCTGCGCGACGAGATCGAGACCGCCCTGCCGAAGGGGCCGCAGCACCGGCGCCGCGCGAGCGTGTAGGCCCAGCGCCTGAAGGGGCTGTCGCCGTCGTGATCCCGTCGCGCGCGAGGTCCGGGGGTCAGGTGGTCGTGGCCACCAGGAGGCAGGCGTCGTCCGTGCGGGGGCCGTCGAACTCCGCCGCCACGACGGCAGCGCAGTCCTCCGCGGAGCCGGCCGCCGTCAGTTGGGGGGCGAGCGCGAGCAGCCGCGCGACCGCCCCGGTGGCGAGCGCCTCTGTGTGCAGCACCAGGACATCGCCCGGCAGCAGCCGGACGTCGGCCTGCTCGTACGAGGCCCCCGGGGTCGCGCCGAGCAGCACGCCGTCCGGCTGCGTCAGCGCGCGTCCGGTGCCGTCGCGGAACAGCAGCGGTGCCGGGTGTCCTGCCTGCGCCCAGGAGAACGTCCTCGTGCCGGGGCGGTAGCGGGAGCAGAGCGCGCTGCTGAGCGTCGGCTGCTCCTGCGCGTCGATGAGGCGGTCGAGGTGGCCGAGGAGCGGGCCGGGTTCGATCCCGGCCACGGAGATGCCTCGCAGCGCACCGCGCACCATGGCGAGGGAGGAGGTCGCCGTCACGCCGTGGCCCGTGAGGTCGCCGACGGCCAGGAGCGTGTCACCGCCCGGCAGTTCGAACACGTCGTACCAGTCGCCGCCGAGCGGCGGGCCCCCCGCGCCCTGCGGGCAGTACGCCGCGACGTCGAGCGCGGCGGGGCCGCCGCGCCGCAGCCGTACGGTACGGCGGGCGACAGGCTGCGCACCGCCGAGGAACGGGCCGGCGGCGCGCGCGGGTTCGCGGGTCCGCGCGGTGCCGGCGACGCGGGAGACCGAGTCCCGGGACGCCCTGACCGCGCGCTCGCCGCGCCGCAGGTCGCTGACGTCCCGCACGACGGCCCACATGGACGCCGTGCAGCCGCTGCCGTCGAGGACGGGCTCACCCATCATGTGCACCGTACGGACCTGGCCCGCGTGCCGGACGACGCGGAACTCGCCGTCGACGGGGCGGCCGTCGATCAGGCAGCCCGTCACCATGGAGGCGAGCAGCGCCCGGTCCTCCGCGAACACGAGTGAGGGGAGCTCGTCCAGCGACATGGGGCCGCTGGCGCGTGGCCGGTCAAGGATGTCGAACAGCTCGTCGGACCAGCTGACCTCGTCGGTCAGGAGGTTCCACTCCGCGCTGCCGACCCGGCCGGTGAGCGCCCCCGAAGTCGGGGCTGTCGCGTCGTCGGCCTCAGCCCCGGCCGGCGCGTCACTCGGGCGCCCGGCCCGCAGTTGGTCCAATTGGCCGCCCAGATCGTCCAGTTGGTGCACGGCAAGGTCGCACAGGGCGTGCTGCCAGCGCCGTAGCGTGTCGTCCTCGTCGGACGTCGCGTCCTGCCGCACCGCGTCCATCTCGCCGCGCAGGCGCCGGGTCTGCGTGATGAGCGCCTCCACCGCGCCACGCTCGGGCGAGGCGGGGCGGTCCGCGAAGAGGGGGGACGGCATCTGGGGACTCCGATTGCGGGCGCGGTCGTCGCGTCTGGCTATGGACCGTAACGACTCTCGCACAGCCACCTGTGCCCCGTAAGCCATTTGGCAACACTCGGTACGTGCATGCGACTGGCATATGTCAAGGGCGGTGGGGCGCCGGGGCGGCCTGCGATCGGCCCCTCGCCCGGCCTCCGGGTCGGCCTTCCGGTCGGCCTCCGGCAGGGCGCCCCTCAGTTCCCGGGCGCCCGCTCCTGCTCAAACGGCCTCCAGCGCGGCCTTCAGGTTGCGCAGGGTCGTCGCGATGTTCCGGCGCTGGAACGCGGCGAAGGTGTGACCGCTCGTCGCGATCCGGTCGAACGCGTTCGCCACCGGGTCGGGCCAGCGCCGCCGGTCGTCCGTCCACGTCTCGGTCACGAGGGTGCCGCCCGGCACACTCTCGAAGCGGTATTCCCAGGTGGCGATGGGCCCTCGCAGCCGTGGTGTGCGCAGTCCTATCGCCCCCACCCGGAAGGCGAACCGCTCACCGGGGTCCGCGGCCGACACCGTGCAGCGGGTGGTCCACGAGGCCGGGCCGCGCCGGTTGCGGCCGTCGAACACCATCCCCACCTCGGCGTCCCGCTGCCCTCCCCGCACCCGCGCGCCCAGGTTCTCCGGGCTCCAGTTCCCCATCTGCCAGACCCTGCTGACCTGTTCGTAGACCGCGAGCGGCGGCCTGGCGACGACGACGCTGTCCGAGACGGTGAGGGTGCGCGGCATGGGGCTCCGATCATGCTACCGACGAGTAGGTATGTGGGACGACCGTATCGCGCCCGTCGCGGGGCCCCGGCGGCCGGGCGCCACCCGGTCAGGATCCGGCGGGCCACCGGGCGCGCGGGGCGGGCCGCGGTGCCGAGCTGGCCCGCCGGGGCCACCCCGCCCGCCTGGTCGACCGCACGGGTGAGGGCCCGGCGCCCTCGGGCGTCGAGCGGTTCGCCGCGGACGTCGCCACCGTGGACGGCGCGCGGGCCGCAGTCGCCGGGGCGGCCGTCGTCCACCACTGCGTCAACGTCGCCCACCACCTCCAGGTCGAGGTGACGCCCCGCATCCAGCGCGCCGTGCTCACGGCGGCCGAGGCGGCGGGCGCCCGGCTGGTGGTGCTCGACACCGCTCTACCCGTACGGGGAGGCGCACGGCGGGGTGATGACCGAGGCCACCGAGTGGCGCGCCACCACCCGCAAGGGCCGGATACGCGCCGAGCTGGACGAGGCCCGTCTCGCCGCACACCGCGCGGGCCGTGTGTCCAGCGTGCTCGGCAGGTCCGCGGACTTCGTCGGGCCCGGCGTACTCAACTCCACCTTGGGGCGGTCTTCGTGCCCGCGCTGAGCGGCGGGGAGGTCCCGGTGCTCGGGGACACCGACCTGCCGCACAGCTGCACGAACGTGGCTGACGTGGCGGCGGCTCTCGCGACCCTCGCAGAGCGCCCGGAAGTAGACGGCCGGGTCTGGCACCTGCCGACCGCGCCCGCCGTGTCCACCCGGGAGATCCACCGGATGATCGAGGAGCGCACCGGTGTGCCGCGGAGGACGGTCCCGCTCGCCGGGCCCCGGCCGTTCGGGCCCTTCCACCGGCAGTTCATGGACGAGTACGCCGAGATGTTCCATCAGCACACCGAGCCGCAGATCCTTGACTCGTCGGCCTTCGAGGACCGCTTCGGCCTCCTGCCCACCCCGCTGGCGCGACCTTGGACGCCACCGTCGAGTGGTACCGCGCCCTCGTGAGCGGTGCGGCCGCTTGAGAGGATGGCCGGGTGACCGATACCGCCGCTGTCCTCCATCACGACGTCGCGGGCCCACAGGACGGGCCCCCGCTGATCCTCGGCCCCTCACTCGGCACCTCACTCGACGTCTGGGTGCCGCAACTCGCCGCCCTCAGCAGGGCGCACCGGGTGCTCAGGTACGACCTCCCGGGGCACGGCGGCTCCCCGACGGCCCTCCTGCCGCACCCGGAGCCGGGCGGTACGACGGTCGCCGACCTGGCCGCGCTGGTGCTCGACCTGGCCGACCGGTACGGCATCGGGGCCTTCCACTACGCGGGCATCTCGCTCGGGGGCGCGGTCGGTACCCATCTGGCCACGCGTCACCCGGAGCGGGTGGCGTCGCTGGCACTGGTGTGCACTTCCGCGCACTTCGGCGGCGCGGCGCCCTGGCGTGAACGGGCCGCGCTGGTAAGGGAGAAGGGGATGGGGCCGGTGCTCGCCACGGCCCCGGCGCGCTGGTTCGCCGACCCGGAGACCGCCAGCACGCCGCGCGGTGCCGCCCTGCTCGGCGACCACGCGGCGGCCGACCCGGCCGGTTATGCGGCATGCTGCGACGCGCTCGCCGCGTTCGACGCGCGGGACGCGCTGGCCTCGATCGCCGCGCCCACGCAGGTGGTTGCCGGGGCGGGCGACGTCGCGACGCCGGTGTCGCACGGCCGTGAACTGGCGGACTCGGTGCCGGGCGGCCGTCTCGACGTGGTGGAGGGCGGCCATCTGGCGTCCGTCGAGCGGCCCGCAGAGGTCGCCGCGCTCCTGGTGGCCCATCTTGACCGGGTCGGGAATCCGTGACACTGGTCCATACCAACTCCTTGACGCGCACATGAGAGATGCCTTAAATCAAGGGATGAAATAAGCGCCCGATGGCCGGCGCCCCCGGGGTGCCGGCCATCGGATGACTTCAGCATTGTCATGCACATGTCTTGACTGTCCCGCCCCCCACCAGAAGCGATGTGATGACCTGTGCGAACCCCCTGGATGCGAAGACTCGCACTCTCCGCCGCCGCTCTCCTGTGCGCCGCGGTCGCGGCGGTGCCCGCAGCCGCGACCGCCGCCCCTCTCACCCCCCGGGCGGCGGCCGCCCCCGCGGCCGGCACGTTCAGCGACGACTTCGACGGTCCCGCCGGGCAGGGCCCCGACGGCAGCAAGTGGACCACCGAGACCGGCGACAACGTCAGCAACCACGAGCGCGAGTACTACACACCGGGCAACGCCAACGCGAAGCTGGACGGGCAGGGCCACCTGGTCATCGAGGCGCGCAAGGAGAACCCCGGCAACTACCAGTGCTGGTACGGCCGGTGCGAGTACACCTCGGCCCGGCTCAACACCTCAGGCAAGTTCACCGCACAGTACGGGCACGTCGAGACCCGGATGAAGATCCCGCGCGGCCAGGGCATGTGGCCCGCGTTCTGGATGCTCGGCAGCGACATCGGCAACGTCGGCTGGCCCGCCAGCGGCGAGGTCGACATCATGGAGAACGTCGGCTTCGAACCCGGCAGTGTGCACGGCACCATCCACGGTCCCGGCTACTCCGGATCGGACGGCATCGGCGCGGGCTACACCCTCCCCGGCGGCCAGGCGTTCGCGGACGGCTTCCACACCTTCGCCGTGGACTGGTCGCCGAACTCCATCACCTGGTCCGTGGACGGCAACACCTACGAGACCCGCACCCCCGCCGACCTCGGCGGGAAGAGCTGGGCGTTCAACAAGCCGTTCTTCCTCATCCTCAACCTCGCGGTCGGCGGCTACTGGCCCGGCGACCCCGACGGCTCCACGCCCTTCCCCTCCCAGCTCGTCGTGGACTACGTCCACGTCACCACCGGCAGCACCCCGCCCGGCGGGGGAGACGGCGGCACGCACACCGTCACCGGCATCGGCGGCAAGTGCATGGACGTGGCGGCCGCGAGCAACGCCAACGGGACGCCCGTACAGCTCTACGACTGCAACGGCTCCGGCGCGCAGCAGTGGACGGCCGGCTCCGACGGCAGCCTGCGGGCCCTCGGCAAGTGCCTCGACGCGAAGGACGGCGGCACGGCCGACGGCACCCAGCTCCAACTGTGGGACTGCTCCGGCGCGGCCAACCAGAAGTTCACCCCCAACGCGGCGCGCGACATCACCAACCCGCAGGCGAACAAGTGCGTGGACGCCACCGGCCAGAGTTCGGCCAACGGCACCCGCCTGCAGCTGTGGACCTGCACGGGAACCGCGAACCAGAAATGGACGGTGAACTGATGAGCGCATCCCTGCGCCGCCGGGCCCTCCCGGCGGACGGGCCCGGCCGCCGCGGACACGGACGGCATGTCCTGCTCACCGCACTCCTCGGTGTCCTCGCGCTCGGCGCGTCGGTGACCGCTCTGCCGCAGTGGACGGCCACGGCGGCGCCCGCGCAGGCGGCGGCCGTGCCCACCGGCTGGCTGAACGTCGTCGGCAAGGGCAGCGGCAAGTGTGTCGACGCGGCCGCCGCGGCCACCGCGAACGGCACCGCGGTCCAGCAGTACGCCTGCAACGGAACCACCGCCCAGAACTGGCAGTTCACCGCCACCAGCGGCGGCTACTACCAGGTCGGCAACCGCAACGCGGCCGCGCAGGTCTGGGACGTCACCGACGTCTCCACCGCCGACAACGCGGCCGTCCAGCTGTGGAACTACAGCGGTGGCAACAACCAGCAGTGGCAGCCGGTCGCCGAGTCCGGCGGCTCGTACCACTTCGTCAACCGCAACAGCGGCAAGTGCCTCGACGTGCCCTCCGCGTCCACGGCGGACGGCGCCCGGCTCGGTCAGTTCACCTGCAACGGCACGGCGGCGCAGTCCTTCACGCTCGCACCGTCCGACCCGCCACCGCCCGCCGGCACCCCGGACCTCGGCCCGAACGTCACGGTCTTCGACCCCTCGATGTCCGCCTCCAGCATCCAGTCCAAGCTGACCTCCGTCTTCAAGCAGCAGGAGACGAACCAGTTCGGCAGCCAGCGCCAGGCGTTCCTGTTCCGGCCGGGCAACTACAGCGCCGATGTCAACGTCGGTTTCTACACGCAGGTTTCGGGCCTCGGTCTGAGCCCTGACGACGTCAACATCAACGGCGCCGTGCACGCGGAGGCGGACTGGTTCCCGCCCAACAACGCGACGCAGAACTTCTGGCGGGACGCGGAGAACCTCTCCGTGACCCCCACCGGCGGCACCGACCGCTGGGCCGTCTCGCAGGCCGCCCCGTACCGCCGTATGCACGTACGCGGCAACCTGGCACTCGACGACGGCGGCTGGGCCAGTGGCGGCTTCATGGCCGACAGCAAGATCGACGGCCAGGTCAGGTCGGGCACCCAGCAGCAGTGGCTCTCCCGCAACGACACCTGGGGCAGCTGGACCGGGTCCAACTGGAACATGGTCTTCGTGGGTGACCGCAACGCGCCCGCCAACTCCTTCCCCAACCCGCCCTACACCACGGTGAACCAGACACCGCAGGTGGCGGAGAAGCCCTTCCTCTACGTGGACGACGCCGACAACTGGAACGTCTTCGTGCCGGCCCAGCGCCAGAACGCCACCGGCACCACCTGGGAGAACGGCAACCCGCCCGGGACGTCGCTCCCGCTGAGCCAGTTCTTCGTCGTCAAGCCCGGCGCCACCGCGGCCGACATGAACAACGCCCTGGCCCAGGGCAAGAACCTCCTCGTGACGCCCGGCGTCTACCACCTGAACCAGACGCTGAACATCACCCGGCCCGACACCGTCGTCCTCGGCATGGGCCTCGCCACCCTCGTCCCCGACAACGGCATCGAGGCCGTCAAGGTCGCTGACGTCGACGGGGTGAAACTGGCCGGCCTGCTCATCGACGCCGGCACCGTCAACTCCGCCCGGCTGATGGAGATCGGCCCCGACGGGTCGAACGCGAGCCATGTGTCCGACCCGACCGAGCTGAGCGACGTGTTCTTCCGCATCGGCGGTGCGGGCGTCGGCAAGGCGACGACCAGTCTCGTCGTCAACAGCCACAACGTCATCGGCGACCACATGTGGCTGTGGCGCGCCGACCACGGCAGCGGCGTCGGCTGGAACAGCAACACGGCCGACACCGGACTCGTCGTCAACGGCACCGACGTCACCATGTACGGGCTGTTCGTCGAGCACTACAAGAAGGATCAGGTCGTCTGGAACGCCAACGGCGGCCGGACGTACTTCTTCCAGAACGAGATGCCCTACGACCCGCCGGACCAGGCGTCCTGGATGGACGGCGGCCAGCAGGGCTACGCCGCGTACAAGGTGGCGGACAGCGTCACCAGCCACGAGGCGTGGGGGCTCGGCAGCTACTGCTTCTTCAGCGCCAACCCCTCGGTCGCCGCGGAGCACTCCTTCGAGGTGCCGAACACCCCCGGGGTGAAGTTCCACGACATGGTGTCGGTGTCCCTCGGCGGTACGGGCACCATCCGGCACGTCATCAACGACCGGGGCGGGCCCGCCAACTCCGCCTCCAACGTGGCGAACCTGGTCAGCTACCCCTGACCCGGCCGCGTCGCGCGCGTCACCGTGAGGACGCCGGGCCCCGCACCGCGGGCCCGGCGTCCGCCGCCTCCACCTCCAGATACCGGCGGCGCCGCGGCCCCCGGTACAGCAGCGCCTCCCAGCCGTGCCGCTCCAGCACCCGCGCGCACCGCTTCAAGGCGGCCTCCTCGCCGAGCGCCGCACCGGAGCGCTCCGGGCCGAGCCATTCGACGAGGACCGTCCCGGGCCGCTCCCCGTCCCGTACGGCGTAGCCCGTAGCCGTACGCGCCCCCGAGACATCCACGGCCGACGGGTCGATCCCAGCGGCCTCCAGCACCAGGGCCACAGCCCGCACCGGCTGCGACCGCTCCCAGGGGGCGGGCACGCCCGCCGGATCGCCCGGGCCCTGATGCGTCAGGCGCCGGATCTGGAGGAGCCCCTGGTGTGCCACCGACACCTCGGCGGCCCGGCCGTTCCCCTCGCCGCCGCCCCCGGGCGCGGGCCCGTGGCCGGTCGCCGCCGTGAATCCGCCCGTTTCCGTTCCGTCGTCCGCCACACCGCATCCAAGCACGGACGGCGGCCGGAGGTCATTGCGTGACCTTGTCCCCCGTGGGGCCGACCGCGAACCAGGTGCCGCCCACGCCCTGGCCCTTCAGGTCGCCGGGCGCCGCGTCGGCGGCGAACCGGTAGACGGGCATCCCGCCGACGGTGACCTGGACCTGGCCGTCCTGCCGGCGGATCGCGCCCACGTCCTTCGCGTCCACTCCCGCGAGGTAGACCTTGCCGCCGTCCGTGACGGTCACCGGCGGCCACTGGGTGGCGCACGTGTCGTTGCAGGCGGACTGGCCCGAGCCCGCGGTGTCCTTGTCGAAGCGGTAGAGCGCCGCCTGGTTGATGTTGATCAGGTGCGGCTGGGCGAGTGGCGCCGAGGTGACGGCGGACAACTGCACCCACTGCGGGGGCTGTTCCTGGACGGCGGTGCCCACCACTGTGCCACCGGTGCCGTTCAGACCCGCCTGGGCGGCTGTGGTGCCGACCACCTGGAGAGCGGCGTTGCCCGAGGCCTGCCCGGCGGACGGCGGAGCGGCCGCAGTGCCCGACGCGGCCGGCGCGGACGCCGAGGAGGACGCCGCGGGACCGGACGCGTCGCTGATGGTGATGTTCTTGCCGCAGGCCGACAGCGCGGCCACGCCGCCGAGCACGAGAGCGGAGGCGACGAGGGCCCGGCGGACCTGCCCGCGGGCGGGGTTGATGCTGTGGAGAGTCACATCCCCTATACGGGACCGGGATCGAAATGGTTCACCGCCTCCGGATCGTCCCCGGTGAACGATCCGCGGCCCGTTTCCGTGTCTTCCAGAGAAACCGCAGGGCGCACGCGAGAGGGGGAGACACCCGTGGCAACCGACGTGTCCATCCCGGGGGACGACCTGGAGCAGGCGTCGAGGTCCCTGGGCGTCATCCAGGATCACATCGACATCGGCACAGGAAACTTCAATTTCGATCTGGCATTCGGCGGCAACGGCAGGATGCGGGACGGCGCAGGCAACTTCGAACGTGCCTGGAAGGACGGCAGGACCCAGTTGAAGGACCAGATCGACCAGATCAAAGAGGCGATGGACAAGGTCGTCGCCCAGTTCGGCCAGATGGACACCGACGCGGGCAACCAGCTCGACGCGGGCAACGGCGGCGGCTCGTGAGCGGCCCCGAGCGCTTCGCCCTCGACATCCCGCGCAGCTGGAAGGAGGTCGACCTGGCGGGCGGTGACCTCGCCGCCTCCCGGGCGGCCTCCCTCGCCGCCACCGACGACCCCCGGGCCAAGGCGGCGGTCAACGACATGTACCGGCAGGGCCGCGAGATCCTCCGCTCCGCTCGCAAGCACGGCGCCCTGTACTGCGCGGGTACCGCGACCATGTACGACGAGGGCCTGTTCATGGGCTACGTCATGGTCTTCGCGGTGGCCACGCCCGAGGGGTACGAGCTGACGCTGCCCGTGCTCTCCCAGCAGCTCGGCGTGGGCGTGGGCGGGAAGGTCCCGGCGGACCGGGTCATCGCCTCCGCGGTGGTGCCGGGGGTCGGCCGGGTGCCCAGGGTCACCGGCACCGAGGAGACCGACGTGGTCGCCGACGTGCGGATGAAGCTGCTGGTGATGCACACGATGATGCCCGTGCCCGGGCGCGAGCGGCAGTACCTGGTGGTCACCTGCGCCAGCCCCAACCTGCCGCTGAAGGACGAGCTCCACGACCTCTTCGACGCCGTCACCGGATCCTTCCGGTTCCTGACCGCCGACGGTCTCCCCGTCGACCTGACGGCGGCCGGACAGCCCGCCGGCTGACGGCCCCGGGCGCGGCCGCCGTCCGGGCCCCGGCCGGCGGATCCGCGCGGTGTACGGCCCGCGGTCGTACGCGCGCACGAGCGTGGGCCGTACACCAGGAGCCACTGATGTCACGACCGCCGCAGGGGCGGCCCCGGAGTCCGGGGCCGCCCCTGCGGTCTGCGCGTTCCTCGCTACCGCGGCAGCGAAGACGGCACCTGCACGGCCCGCAGTGTGCCGTCGCCCGGGTGCAGGATGCCCCGCCCCGGCACCGGTGCCTGCCCGATCAGCCCGCGCGTCAGCTTGGTCCCGATGACCTCTCCGTCGCCCAGGTTCTGCGGCGACAGCAGCATGCCGGTCCGGTTGCGCTTGACCTGACCGATCCAGCCGGCGAGTCCCAGCGACAGCGACTCGGCGTTGCCCGCCGCGAGCACTCCCCAGCCGTTGCCCGCGCCACCGCGCGCGAGCAGCGCCAGATCGGAGTCGATCTCCGCGCCCATCAGCAGTTCGGCGTCGTCGACGACGATCACCGCGTTGTCCTGGGGCACATCGCCGAGCACCGCCCGGAAGGCGTCGACCGCGACGTCGGCGTCGGTGATGACCGCCGCCACGCCCGGCCGGCCCTCCAGGGAGCGCAGCGGGGAGCGGCGCGGAGCGATCACGATCACCCCGGTGCCCGCGTCGAGCAGCGAGTACGCCGCCGTCAGCAGCGCCGTACTGCGGCCCGTGCGCGGTGGGCCCGCGATCACGAACGTCGGTGTGTCCGAGAGGTCGGGGCCGATGACCGACAGGGTGTCGCCGCCCACCGCGACGACCGGACGCATGGCGCCCGACGTCCTGGGCAGGGCCACGGCCTCCTCGTAGGTGATGCGGTCCGGGAGCACGTCGAGCCGCAGCGCCCGGCGCCCGTCCGGCACACTCTCCTCACGGACCGTCAGTTCCGCTCCGAGCGCGGTCAGCGCCTCGGCCTGCGCGGTTCCCGACAGGTCGGGCCCGAGCACCGCGATCTGCGTCTCGCTGAGGTCCTGCGTCCGCAGGCCCCGGCCCGGGGTGGGCTCGGTGAGGGCGGAGCGCGTCGGGATGCCGACCATCGTGTAGTCCTGGCGGTCGTTCATCTTGAGGACGATCTTGTCCTCGGTGGTACCGCCGAACCGGCTGTTGCCGAGGACGCGGTCGCCGGCGAGCACGAGGTGGATGCCCACACCGGCGCCGTCGCGCAGCAGGCGGATCATGCGTTCCAGGTAGCTGCCGTTGTCGAACGAGGAGAACTCGCGCTCGAACACCTCGAACCGGTCGACCAGCACCACGAGGTGCGGCAGCCGTTCCGCCGGCGCCGCGAACCGCCGCAGCTCCGCCAGGTCGGCGGTGCCCTTTGCACCCAACAGTCCCTGTCGGTAGGTGAGTTCGGCGCTCAGTCGGTCGAGGAGGCGGCCCAGCCGCTCCGTCTGGTTGCGGTCCACCACCGCGCCCGTGTGCGGCAGCGACTGGAGCGCGTTGAGCGCACCGTTGCCGCAGTCGACGCCGTACAGGTGCACATCGTCGGCGCCGTGGGCCTGCGCGAGAGCCGCCGCGAGCGTCCGCAGCGCCTGGGACCTGCCCGTACGCGGCGACCCGATGACATGCAGGTGGCCGGCGCGGTCGATGTCGAACACCAGGTCCGTACGGCTCTGCTGGGCGGGCAGGTCGACCATCCCGTACGCGACGGCGGGCAGCGCCGCCTCCCGCTCCCCGGACGGCTTGGGGGCCGGTGGCGGGGTCCACTCCAGCACCTCGGGCAGGGCCGGCAGCCAGGGGCTCGGCTGTCTCGGCACCTCCGCGAGGCGCGCCGCCTGCGACACGGCCGCGGTCAGTACCGCCAGGTCCGTCACCGCCTCCGTCGTGGCCGCGCCCGAACCGCCGCGCGCGCCGGCCCACACCGGTCCGCCGAGCTCCTGCCAGGAGACCGCGGTGGCCCGTACCGGCACCTCCGTCGTCGTGTCGGCGGCGCCGCCCGGACGCCGTCCGCCGACGCGGCCCGACTGGAAGGGCAGCAGCGCGGAGGGACCCAGCCGCGCGTAGGCGCGGCCCGGTGTGGAGGGGGAGATGTCGCCGGAGTCCGGCGCGTCGATGATGTCCCGGCTCTCCGAGGTGTCGGTGGTGCGCAGCGCGATGCGCAGATTGGTGTTGGCACGGATGTCCGGCGTCACCGCGCCGCCCGGACGCTGGGTCGCGAGCACCAGGTGGATGCCGAGCGAACGGCCCCGCTGGGCGATGTTGACCAGGCCGGAGATGAAGTCGGGCAGCTCGCGCGCCATCGATGCGAACTCGTCGATGACCAGCAGCAGCCGGGGCAGCGCGGGGGCCGCGTCGCCGCCGCGCTGCCGCTTGTCGAGGTAGTCCTCGATGTCCTTCGCCGCGTACTGCGCCAGCAGGGTCTCCCGGCGGCGCAGCTCGGCGCCGAGCGAGACCAGCGCCCGCTCCACGAGGTGCGTGTCGAGGTCGGTGACGAGGCCCACCGTGTGCGGCAGGTCCTCGCACTCCGCGAAGGCGCTGCCGCCCTTGTAGTCGACGAGCACGAACGTCATCTCGTCCGGACGGTTGACCACGGCGAGCGTCGCGACCAGCGTCTGCAGCAGCTCCGACTTGCCGGAACCCGTCGTGCCCGCGATCAGGGCGTGCGGCCCGTCCCGTACGAGGTCCACCGAGAACGGGCCGTCGTAGCCCGACCCGAGGACCGCGCGGGTGCTGCGGCCGCCGAGCGACCAGCCGCCGACGACGGCCTCCGCCGTGGGCGGCTCGATCGCGAGCAGGTCGAGCAGGCGCACCGCGCCGGGCAGTGCGCTCTCATCGCTGTCGCCCACTCCGCGCAGCGGTGCGAGCGCCCGCCCCACCAGCTCGTACCAGCCGGCCTCCGGCGAGTCGAGCCGTACGGTGTCGAGCGCGACGCCGCCGCCCGTACGCACCTTGGGGCCGGTGCTCTGTCCACCGCGGGTGAGGGTGTCCGTGGTGACGACGGCGCCGCACTCCTCGGGCAGCAGCCGCTCCTCGCGGTCCACGCAGATCGTGTACACACCCACGGACGGGCCGTCGCGCAGCAGTGCGATCACACCAGGCAGCGAACGGGCGCGGCGCGCCTGGTCCAGGACCACCAGCACGTCGGGGTATCCGTTCGCGCCGCCCCGGACGAGATCCGGGCCCGCCTGGAGCCGGGCGGAGACCAACTGCCCGAGCTCGCCGATGCGGCGGGCCAGCGAGTCGGCCGTCGAACCGATCAGCGCGTACGTGTCCTCGCCCTGGGGCCGGCAGTGCGGCAGCCACCGCGTCCACGACCAGTCACGTTCGCCCTCGGGCCCCGCCAGCACGACCAGCCGCAGATCGGCGGGACTGTGCAGGGAGGCGGCCTGAGCGGCCATCCAGGCCGCCATCCGGCCGGCGTCCCCGCCCGCCACACCCGCCACACCGGCCCGGCGCATCGGCACGGACACCGGCACCTGATGCAGCCAGGGCACCGTGGTACGCCGGTGCTCGTCCTGCTTGGGGTCCTCCACCGACACACCGGAGGGCAGATCCGCCGTGCCGACCCGCACCGACAGGAAGTCCGGGTCCGTGAAACGGCGTTCCCACAGCCGTTCCGAAGGCTGCGAGACCAGTTGCAGCAGGGACGCCGGATCCGGCAGCGAGAGGCGCAGATTGAGCTGCTCCTCCAGGACGGCGGCGTCCGCGTCGGCCCGTACCCGGGCCATCTTCTCCTCGTACTCCTTCATCTGCTCCTGGTACTTGAGCATGCCCTGCTTGCGGCTGCCGAACTGCGTGACCAGCGCGGCGATCGGCGACAGCAGGGCGATGAAGACGAACGACCAGTTCTTGGTGACGAAGATGGAGATCGCCGCACTGCCCGCGGGCAGCAGCAGGATCGGCAGCAGCGGGACGGGCCGCTTCTCCGGCCTGACCGGTTCCTGCGGCAGCCGGAACGTCGCGTTCTTCACACCGGGCACGAAGCGCGGCGGGCGGTTGAACTCCAGGCCGAGGCCGTCGGCCGCCGGCGTCAGGGGCGCCTTCGCTGACTGCCGGGATGTGAGCTCCAACAGGTTGTCGCCGACCGCGAGTTGGCTGCCCTCCCGCCAGGGCGTGCCGTCCGCCGCGGGCTTGCTGTCGAGGCGCGCCTGGCCGGCGCTGAGCAGTTCGGCGGTGCCGTCGAGCCGGACTCGTACCCGTGCGGCGAATTCCGGCGCCCCGGGGGCCAGCCGGATGCGGCACAGGTCCCCGCCGCCGATGTCGTAGTCGCCCGGGACAAGGCGGAAGACGGTACCCGCCCCGGTCCCGGAGACCACCCGCAGTTCGGTGCGGCCCTCGGGCTCGGGGTCGGTGGGCACCGGCGATCCGAGCCCGAGGTCCATGCCGTCCCGCACCCCGGCCATGTGCAGGGTGGTGTCGGGACCGACGGCCTCGGACCCCACGAACAGTGCGGGCGGCCCGCCCCGTTCCCCACCGGAGGCGACGTGGCCGACGGCGCGCGCCAGCTCCGCCGCGAGACGGCCCGCCTGCGCGGAGGGCTCGGTGTCGACGACGACTGTGGTGGACACCCCCTCGACGAGCGGGTCACGGACGCTGACGTTCAATCGCACGGCTATCGACCGTCTCTCTCGGTGGTGGGGAAGGGCGGGGGCGCTGGTGCCCCGAGGGCGCCGGCGCGGCGTCGTATCAGCCGCCGATCTTCGAGCCGAGCTGGTCGTCGGTCTGGGAGAAGGCCTCACCGACGGACTTGACGTACTGCCCGATGCCCTGGAGCGACTGGTTCACCTGGTCGAAGCCCTTGGCGAACTCGTCGAAGAAGGGGGAGAACTTCTGCTGCGCGGCCGGCGTGGTGTAGCCGTTGGAGAGCAGCTGCTGGATCTTGCCCTTGACCTCGTTCAGCTTGTCCGTCAGTTGGGAGAAGTCGTTGAGCAGCGCCTGCGAGGTGGAGGCGGTCTCGTCCGAGTTGACCTTGTAGTCGGGCATGTCATGGCTCCTTGCCGGGTTCTCTGTGCTCTCCGCCCCAGGTCAGGGGCGGAAGTCTGTCGGGGGCGCGGTGGCCGGTGCGGCCGTCAGCCGGTGGGGGACGGCGGCAGCGGGACGTCGGCCGGGTTCACACCGGCCGAGCTGTCCTCGCCCGTACCGCCGCCGCCCGCCGACGGGGTGGTGGGCGAGGAGAACGGTGTGGCGGGCGCGGTCGGTGTGGTCGGCGCGGTCGGGCTGTCCGGCGAGGCCGACGTCTTCGTGGGGATGGTCAGCGGCGCCGGCGTGGGCCGGCCGCCGACGGTGGGGGAGGGCGGCAGCGGGATGTCGGCCGGGTCGGTGTTCGCGTGGCCGGAGGTCGGCGACGTGGGAGAGGTCGGCAGCGGGATGTCCGCCGGGTCGGTGTTCGCGTGCCCGGAGGCCGGCGACGTGGGTGAGGTCGGCGAGGGCGGCAGCGGTACGTCGGCGGGGTCGGTGTTCGCGTGGCCCGGCGTCGGGGACGAGGGGGTGGAGGACGCGCCCGAAGCGGAGGAGGACGAGGACGGGCCGGACGTCTTCGGCTGGAACAGGCCGTCGAGCTTTCCCGAGGCGATCTTGGTGCCGTGGGAGCCCGTCTTGGGGATCAGGTTGCGGCCCTCGTCGTTGAGGGTGGCCAGCGGGTCCTCACCGGTCGCAGCCGAGACACCGACCTTGGCGCCGATCGAGGCGACTTCGGGAGCCAGTTCGCCCGCCGACTCCTTCGCCCGGCTCCCGATCGTGGAGGGGACTTCCGTCTGGGGGCCCTTGACGGGCGTGAGAGTGCCCTTGCCCTTGATGATGTTGCCGAGGCCGCCCGCCGACTTGATGCCGGCGAGGCCGCCGGCGGCAAGCCCGCCCGCAGCGGCGCCCGCGAGGACCCCCGCCGGAGTGATCTGTTCGCCGTTCGCTGCCTTCACACCGACCTCGGTGACGGCACCCTCGCCGAACTTGCCGATGGTGGTGACCACACCCTTGCCGATGGAGCTGTTGACGGCCGGGTTGTTGATGATCCCCTGCACCGTCTTCGCGTTCTTGATGGTGTTTCCGACGTTGGTGATCGAGCCGCCGACCTTGTCGGCCACACCGGCCAGCTTGCCGGCGAAACCGCCCAGCGTCTCGGCGCCCGTCGCGAGGCCGCGGCCCGCGGCACCGATGGCGGCACCGATCGGGACGATCGACACCAGTCCCGCCAGGAAGTCACCCAGCTTGAAGTTGCCGCTCCCGATGGCCACGACTTGGTTGAAGACGAACAACCCCGCGGCCAGCAGCGCCCCCGCGACCGGGAAGACCACCGACACGATCGCCACCAGCGCCGCCAGGATGATCTGGACGAACGGGAACTTCTTGAAGAAGTCGGCGATCTTCTGGAAGATGTTCCGCTCCGGGATCGCGTCGCTCGCGGCCTCGTCGATCTGCTGCGCGTACTTCGAGGCGGCGTCGTCCCGCAGCGACTTCGCGTCCGCCGCCATCTGCCGGGCCGCGCTCAGCTTGCCCTGCGCGGCGTCCTTGGCGTCCTGCTGCTGCTTGTTCTGCGTCTTCTGGTCGTCGGTGGCGTCCTGCGGCAGCGGGGCCACACTCGCTCCGGCCGCGCCCGACACCTGGAGCGCCTGGTCCATCGCCTGGTCGACCTGGTCCTGAGCCTGCTTCAGGACCGGGGCGTACGCCTTGAAGGCGTCGGCGGCGGCCTCGTACGAATCGACGGTGCGCTGCAGCTTGTCGGGCAGGTTGCCGATGGCCTTGTTGAGGCTGTCCATCGTCGAGCCCTTGCCCTGGCTGAGGTCGCCGCCCTTCTTGGTCAGGGTCAGCGCGACCCCCGCGTTGTCACCGATCTCGCGGTAGCGCGCCTCCAGCCGGCCCATCTCGTCGACGTCCCCGGGCGTCGGGTCGCTGCCCTGCCCCACGATGTCGAAGCCACTGGTGTGACGTCGAGTACCGATGGGTGTGCCGGCGTCCGCCATGGAGTCTCCCGATCGAGTGCTGTGCCGTCGAGCGCGTATCGCCCTCTTACACGGAGTGGGTCCCGGCAGTGTTCAGCGGAACCCGGTCTTCTTTCGTCGAACCGGGCGGTGCTCTCGTACGTGTGGGAGGAAGAGATGCGCCGGGACCCCCGCGCGACGCCGGAGCGGGATGTCCGGAGTGATGTGATGTGAGTGGGAGAGCATGAGGAATGACGCCGGTGCCCGGGAAGGTGTCCGCGGGCGGCTCACGGCCGCTGCCGCACACCGCCGGGGACGCACCGCACTGCGGGCCCTGTCTGTCGTACTGCTCGGCCTCGTCGCGGTGTTCGGCGTCGGTTCCCCCGCCGGGGCGGCCGACGGCGGTGACCTCGTCAAGGTGTTCGTGGTGAAGGACCCGGCGCAGAGCGGGGAACCGCTCGCCGACCTCCCGTCGATCGCCGCGTCCACGCTCGGCGACGCGGCGAGGGCCGGCGAGATCCTCCAGCTCAACAAGGGACTCGCCCAGCCGGACGGCGGCGCGCTCAACACCGTGACGGACCAGCTGCACCCGGGCTGGATCCTGCGGCTGCCCCAGGACGCGAGCGGCCCCGACGTGCAGTTGGCCAAGGACACGGGAGCGCAGGCCGGTTCGGGGCAGGGGGGCCGGAGCGGAGCCGCCACGCCCCCCGCGGCGGCAGAGCAGGACACCGCCGGCGGGCAGCCGCCCACCGTGGCGAAGCCGGAGTACCTGACACTTCCTCTGCCCGCGGCTCTCGGAGCGGCCGGTGCCGTACTGGCCGCCCTGGTCACGGCGGCCATCCTGGGACGCCGTCAGATCGGGCGTATGTCATACGGGTTGGGCCGCGCGGTGCGCAGGCTCGGTGACCCGGCCCGGCGCAGGCGGCGCCTTCAGGCGCGCCGGGCGCTCGCCGAACGCTTCGCCGCCGACACGGAGTCCGTACGGCGTGCCTACGGCACCCTCGACGAGTTCGGCGCCGCGGCGCGGCAGCCGGCGGCGCCGATCCACGCCCTGCGGGTGGACAGCCGCGGGGTGACGGTGTGGGTGACCCCCACGGAGAGCGTTCCCGACCCCTGGCGCAAGGTGGACGAGACCCGCTGGCGGCGCTCCGCCGGCGGCTCCGCCCCGTTCGGTGCGGGCCCCGCCCGCACCACGGCGGCCCAGGCGTCCGGCGACGCCCCCTGCCTCGTACGGGTGGGCTCGGACGACGAGGGCGAGCAGGTCTTCGTCGACCTCAGCAGGCTCGACGGCGTCCTCTCCGTGACCGGTGAGCACGCCGTGGCCCGCGACGTCGTACGCACGGTGCTGGGTGAGATCGCCCGCAGCCGGCCCGGCACCCCCGTGACGGTGCTGCGAGGGACCGACGGAGCGCCGCCCATCGAGGTGCCGGAGGGCCTGGAACAGCGCACCCGGGTGGAGGAGGGCCGCGGTGGTCCGCTTGCGGCGCCCACCGCGGCACTGCGGGCGGCGGCGGCACGGCGGCCGGTGCGCGGCGTGGTGGTCATGGCGGGCACCCCCACCGCCCGTGAGGCGGCCGAGCTGGAGTCGCTGTGCGGCCCCGGCGGTGCCGGCTGGACGGGTCTCGTCTGCGGCGAGGCCGAGGGCGCGCACTGGCGGTGGCACACCGACGCGGACGGCGGGGTGGACATCCCGGTGCTGGGTGTGCGGCTGACCGTGCCCGCGTGAGGCCGGTGGGGCATGCGGGCCTCGGGGGTCAGCGGTGTGTCCGCCTGTCCCGGGTCATTGCGTCAGGTCCTGCGGCGCGGGCGGTGGCCCGGGAGGCAGGAGCCGGGTCCTTCGGCCGGTACGGGGGCCCGGGAGGTGCGCCGCCCGCACGGGCGGCGGCGGGCGTCCGGGGATTCTCCGCCGGCGCGGCGGCCCGAGGGCCGTGCGCGACCCGAAGGCCGTGCGGGTGGGGCCGGGGTCAGTGCCTGCCGCGTGCCCGCAGGTTGCCCAGGGCGTAGTGCTGCCGCGACTTGACCGTGCCCACCGGCACACCGAGGATGCCGGCCGTCTCCTGCACGGTCCTGCCGCAGAGGTAGGTGTGCACCAGCACCTCGCGGTGTTCGGCGGACAGTTGCCGCAGCAGCCCGACCGCCTCCACCGAGGCGAGGACCGCGTCGGCGTGGTCGCGCTGCGTGACGTCCTGGTTGTCCGCGCCGACGGTCTCGTAGCGCGAGGCGGCGCTGCGCAGCCGGTCGATGACCAGGTTGCGGGTCACGGTCAGCAGCCAGCCCCGGACGGATCCCTCCGTGCTGTACAGCCGTTCCGTGTGGTGCCAGGCGCGGATGAGGGTCTCCTGGACGATGTCCTCCGCGAGGTGGCGGTCGCTCAGCAGTCGCTCCGCGTAGGAGAGCAGCGCCTTGGTGTGGTCGGACATGAGGACGTGCAGGAGCTGTTCCTGGCGTGCCTTGGAGGATGCGTCAGGAGCGGCGATCATTGTCATTTCTCTGTTTCCTGGGGGGAGGCGGTGCTCGTGCCACGCGCTGGGAGCGGTATCCGGCTCCCGGCGGCGGGGCAGGCGGACACAGTGTTCCGAGGAGTCGAGCGTAGAGAGGGGCCGGTGCCGAACCAGTGACGGAATTCTGAGTTCCGGCTGGTCGGTACGGCACTGGGCACCCCGGCGGGGGCGCCGCTGCCTCAGCGGGCCCGGGCCTCCGGGGCACAGCGGCCACCCGCCGGGGCGTTCCAGCCCCGGCGGGTGACGATGACCGGTGCTCAGTAACCGGTGCCGCTGCCCGCGGCGGGAGTGCTCGTGCCGGTGCCGCTGGTGCTGCCGGCACCGTCCTGCGCGGTGGACGAGCCGTCGCCCTTGGCCGCGGGGATCGTCTTCCCCCGGTCAATGGCGGTGATGTCCTGCTTGACGGCGAACCAGACGCCCGCGACGTTCTGGCCGTTCGTCTGACCGGGCATCGTGTCGGCCTTGAAGGTGTATCCGGGCCAGCAGTTGAACGACTCCTGACGGGTGCCGTTCGGTGTGGTGAACGTGAAGAGCGCCTTCTCCGGCAGACCGGCGGCCTTCGCGTCGGCGGCGCCCACCACGGCGGTCGGAGTCCACTGCGCCAGACAGTCCGCACCGCAGGCCGTCTTCATCGGCCAGGGGTGGTCCTTCGTGAACAGGTAGAGCGTCCTGCCGTCCTTGTCCTGGAGGACCTTGCCCAGCTTGGGGTCGTCGAGCACACCGAGTGCCGGGCGGGTCACGCCCGCCTTCCAGCCGTCGGGAGCCGAGGCATACCACACGCCACCCACACCCTGGCCCTTGGTGTCACCGGGCTTGGTGTCCTTCGCGTAGTAGTACAGCGGTTTGCCGGCGAGGGTGAGCTGCTTGGTCCCGTCCGTGCGGGTGAGCGAGCCGAGCAGGTCCTGGTTGAGCCCCTGGGACACGGTGACGTTGTCCGCGGGGACCGGCGGCCACAGCGTGGCGCAGTCGCCCGTACAGGCGGACGTGCCCGGTGTGGTGTCCTTGTCGAACACGTAGAGGGTCATGCCCCTGCCGTCCGCCACCACCGACTTCAGCTGCGGATCGTCCCGCACCGCGAGCTGGTCGGCAGCCGCGGCGGAGGGCGACGGCGCCACCGACGCCGCACCCGCCACCACGGAGGCGGCCGGACTCGCGGCGGCCTGCGCGGACTTCGCACCGCTCGTGCCGGACCCGCAGGCCGAGACGGTGATCAGCGTGGTGACCGCGGCGCCCAGCAGCAGAGCGGTGCGGGATTTCTTCGTCATCGTATTCCTGTTCCGGGGGTTTGCCTGGCAGCCGCCCCTGGGCGGTGCCTCCACCCCTATATACGAAGACGCGATGGTGTGGCGTTCACCTCGAAGTTCCGCACTTTGTCACGGATTTGTCCCGCCTCCGGATGGCCGATGGCCTCCAGGATCTCCAGCGCCTGCCGCCATGCGAGCGCGGCGCGCTGCGCCTGGCCCGACGCCTCGTGCGTGTCGCCGATGTGCACCAGTGTGTCGGCCTCCAGGTAGCTGTCGCGGATCTCCCGGTACACGTCGAGCGCGTACCCGAAGCACGCCAGCGCCTGCTGGTACTCACCCAGGTGATGGTGTGCGTATCCCAGGCTGTCCCAGGCGGCGGCCTCACCGTTGCGGTCGCCGAGGAGCTGATGGGAGGCGAGTGAGCGGCGGCAGGCGTCGAGCGCCTCCTCGTACTCGGCCAGCAGGATGTACGTCCAGCCGACCTCGTTGAGTGTGCTCGCCTCGCCGCTGCGCAGCCCCGTCGTGCGGTAGAGCGCGCACGCCAGCCGGTAGTGGTCGAGTGCGTCGACGTGCCGGCCCAGTGTGTTTGCCAGGAACGCGAGATGCCGGTGGGTGCGCCCCTGTCCAGCGGTGTCATCCGTCTCACCGAACAACTCCAGTGAGCGCAGGAGGTGTTCGCGCGACTCGTCGGCCCGGCCCAGCCTGCACGCGACGAGCCCGAGCGCGCGGTGCGCGTAGGCCTGGCCGCGGACGTCACCGAGCCGCTGCGCCGTCACCGCCGCCGCCGTCTGCGCGGAATTCTGCTCCTGCCACCGGCCGTTGCGGTCCAGATACCTCTCCAGCGTCGACGCGAGACGCCAGCAGTACGCGGCCCTGCCCCGCCGTGCGGCCTGCTCCACCGCCGCGAGCAGTACGGGCCGTTCCGCGTCCAGCCACTGGGCCGCCGCGTGCTGGTCGGTGAACACGGCCGGCCCGGCTCCCGGCAACGGGCGTTCCAGCGCGACCCGTTCGCGGTGCGGTGACAGCAGCCGGTCAGCGGCGTGGGCGCTGTGCAGGTAGTGGTCGTAGACCCGGCGGCTCGCCGCGGCGAGGTGGTCCGGGGACTCCAGCTCCCGGCCGAGTTCACTCGCGTACGCCCGCACGAGTTCGTGCGCGCAGAACCTGCCCGGCACGGCCTCGGACATGAGATGGGCACGAACGAGCTCCGCGAGCAGCGGGCGCACCTCGCGCACCGTATGCGCGGCCAGGCTCGCGGCGGCCTGCACCGAGATGTCGGGGCCCGGGTGCTGGGACACCAGCCGGAACAGCCGTGCCGCGGCGGGGGACAGGGTCCGGTACGACCATGAGAAGACGCAGCGTGCGTCCGCCAGTGGTTCCCCGCCCGCGAACGCGTCCAGACTGCCGTGGTACTCCCGCAGTTCGGCGGCGATGGAGGCCAGCGAGAACCCGGGGTTGACGGCGGCCCGCGCGCTCACGATGGCGAGCGCGAGCGGCAGCCGTCCGCACAACGCGATGATCTCGTCCACCGCGCGCGGCTCCAGCGTCACCCGGTCGGGGCCGAGCCGCCTGCTCAGCAGCTCCCGCGCGTCCGCCTCGGTCGGGAGGTTCAGTGCCAGCGACCTCGCACCGTCGCCTGCGATCAGTCCGTGCAGCTGGTTGCGGGAGGTGACGATCGCGAGGCAGCCGGGAGCCCCCGGCAGCAGCGGCCGTATGTGCTCCGAGTCGCGGGCGTTGTCCAGCACGACCAGCACCCGCCGGTCCGCGAGCAGGCTCCGGTACAGCGCCGTCTGCGCGTCGAGCCCGGAGGGCACCCGCTGCGCGGGCACACCGAACGCCTCCAGGAAGGACAGGAGCGCCTCGCCCGGGGTCATGGCCGCGCCCGCCGGGTGGAACCCGCGCAGGTTGACGTAGAGCTGACCGTCGGGGAAGCGGTCGGCTATCTCGTGCGCCCAGTGCACGGCCAGTGTGGTCTTGCCGACCCCGGCCATACCGCCGATCGCGCTGATCACGACCGCGTTGGGCTGCCCGGCGTCCTCGGGCAGCAGCGACCTGGAGCGTTCGAGTTCGGCCCGGCGGCCACTGAACACGGCCAGATCCGGGGGGAGTTGCGCGGGGCGTACCCGGGTGTCCGGCCTCTCGTCGCCGTGCGCGGGCGCCTGCGTCGCGTTGTCCGCGGCCGGGCCCGTCAGCTGATCTGCGGTGCCCGTACCGGTATCCGCACACGTTCCGGTGTCCGCCGCGTGGGGGCCCACGGCGTCCGGAGCGCCCGGCTGTTCGGGGGCAGGCGGCGCGTGGGCCCCGGGTTCACGGGCGGCCTGCGCGGGCGCGGCCGGTGCGGGGGCCACGGTCTGCCGCAGCACCTGCTGCTGCGCGGCGCGCAACTCCGGGCCGGGGTCGAGGCCGAGGTCGTCCGCGAGCCGGGTGCGGACCGTGCGGTGGACCTCCAGCGCCTCGGCCTGGTGACCGGTCGCTGCCAGCACGAGCATCAGCCGCGCCTGGAGCACCTCGTCGAGCGGGTGGTGCGCCGCGGCCTGCTTCAGCGTGATCAGCACCCGCTCGGGAACCCCGGGGCCGGCGGCGAGTGCGCACTCCGACGCCTCCTTGAGCGCGAACAGGTGCTCACGGTCCACGGCCGTGAACACCGGATGGGACCGGGCCTGCGACGCGATCCCCGAGGCGGTGGGCCCCCGCCACAGCCCGAGGGCCTCGATCAGCAGCTCCGTCGCCTTGCCCGGCTCCCCGTCGCGCGCGAGACGCTCCGCCTCGGCGCGCATCGCGCGAAACCTCAGCAGGTCCAGCGACTGCGGCTCGACCTCCAGCCGGTACCCGCCGGAACCGCGTACCAGGCACCGGGACGTACCCCGCGCGGGCAGCTCCGGCTCCAGCAGCCTGCGCAGTGCGCCCACATGCCGGTGGACGACGTTCACGGCGCTGTCCGGCGGGTTCTGGCCCCAGAGCACGTCGAGGATCTCGTGCACGGCGACCGGATGACCCGCCTGGGTCAGCAGCAGCGCGAGCAGGGCACGCTGCTTCGGCGGACCCAGTTCGAGTTCCGTCCCGCCGCGCCATGCCCTGACCGGTCCCAACACTGTGAAGCGCACAGTCAGCGAGTCTATGACCTGCCCGCACCCGGCCCGAACTCCGAGGCCGCCTTGCTCACAGGTCCGTCATACCTCCGATGTCCGCCGCGCCCGCCGTGTCCCGCCGCCGTGACGTACCCGCGCGTCTGCCCGGACGTCCCGCACTCCCGCCCGGGCCCAGCGCGCGGGGCGTGCGGCAGGACGGCGCCGTTCCGCCTCTCAGGAGGGGAACTTGTCCGGCGGCACATCGCTCGCCGTGGCGTTGCCGAACGCCGTAAGGGCCAGCGAGAACGTGAGCACGTCGTACTGCGTCCCACCGCTCACGGACCGGGTGTGGAACGACGCCTTGTCGTCGAACTTCTGGAACTGGCAGTCCCGCGTGAACGACGTCCTGCCCGCGTTCCAGTCGCTGCCGGTCGTGAAG
Source organism: Streptomyces sp. NBC_01497 (assembly GCF_036250695.1). Lineage (NCBI taxonomy): Bacteria > Bacillati > Actinomycetota > Actinomycetes > Kitasatosporales > Streptomycetaceae > Streptomyces > Streptomyces sp. NBC_01497. Next base: position 7,679,239 of record NZ_CP109427.1, read on the forward strand.
TAGACCGTGTACGAGCCGTTCCTGACGCCCCCCACCGTCGTCTTGCCGTGCCCTCGCACGTAGATCATGAAGGAGACGGACGACCCCTTGTTCACCGAGATGACGGCGTCGCTTGCGGTGTTGTTGTCGATGGTGAGCCGGCCGAGGCCGGAGCGGCGGGAGTCCTTGACGAAATGGCCGTTGGCGAGCCTGCGGTGCAGGGCCTTCTCCGTTCTCGGCAGCGTGAGCGGCACCTTGTAGCCGAGCGCGGTCAGCGCCGTGCGCGCGTCCGTGACCGACCCGAGATAGTCGCCCGTGCCCATCTCGACCCGGGGCGAGGTCGCACACCGTCCGCCGTCGCCGCGCGCGCCGGTCAGGCCGTCCCCGAGGTCGCGCAGCGACTGAGCCAGCTGCGTGTTCCCGGCCACCGCGTCGTCGGGCGTCGACGCGGCGCTGACCGACTCGGCCGCGGTGGCCGAGGCGGCGGAGGCCGCGGTCAGCGCGCGCCGGAGGGCGCTGTCCTCCTTCGCGCGGTCGACGGCGCGCAGTGCCTTGTCGAGCGGTGCGAGTGTGGTCGCCAGCGTCGCGTCGTACCGCGCCGCCGAGACCGTCGGCGTCGGGCTGGGTACGGGGGAGGAGACGGGCGCCGGGCTCCCGCCGTCCGCGTCGTCGTGCCCGCCGCCCCCGTCGCAGGCCGCGAGGGGGATGGCCAGCGCGCACACCACGCCGGCCGACAGGACTCCGAGGGCCGTCGCGCCGCGACGGCCGCCCCCTCGGGTGCCGCCGCCCGCGCCGAAGCCGCGGCCGGTGCCCGCCCCCGTGTACCCGCCCGTGCCGTTCCGGTTCTGCTCGTGCGCACGCGTGACAGCCATCGTGATGCCCCCCGCTCCCCCGTACGGGCACCCCCCGGTGCCCTGTGCCCAAGGTTCTCCGCTGTGATTCCGCTGTCAAGACACACGGGCCGCTCCCGCCGGATCGCGGCCCCGGCCCGTCCTGCTGGCGATACGCTCCGCACGGTCGTACGGTTGAGGTGCGAACGACTACGCGACGTGACCGGACAGATCGGACGGGCGGACCGCACCATGGCGGAGAACGAAGGACTCGCGGCGCAGATGACGATCTGCAGCCATCTCGCGGACGTGGAACCGGTGAGCGCGGACAGCGACGACACCTGCCCCGACTGCGTGGCGATCGGCGATTCCTGGGTGCACCTGCGGGAGTGCCAGAACTGCGGGCACGTGGGCTGCTGCGACTCCTCCAAGAACAAGCACGCCACCGCGCACCACAACGCGACAGGACATCCGCTGATCCGCAGCTACGAGCCCGGTGAGGGCTGGTGGTGGTGTTACGACGACGGTGTGGCCTTCGAGGTCGAGGGCATGGGGCCGGTCCGCCCCATCTGACCTGGGGGAGAGTTCCCCCGGACCGTCCGGTGCCCGGCCCCGGGCGGACCCGCACCGCGAGGCGAAGTGCGGTGTGGCCGGGCTGATCCGGGTGGCGCACCGGCGCGGTGTGTTCCGCGGGCCCGGAGAGTTCGGTGCGGGTGGAGTGTCTCCCGGCCGGTGACATGCTTTCCGTGCCGTCATGTGCCCCGCCGCTGCCGTACCGGGCCCTGGCGTTCGCGTGACGGGCCGTGTCGTTCGCGCCCGTGACACGAAGGGGACGCCGGACCCGGGGCCGGGCGTCCAAGAGCCGTGGCAGCCGCCGCCCGGGTCAGGCGCGTGTCACCGTGAACAGCGCGCCGTCCGGGTCACGCAGCGTAGCGTCGCGCTCCTGCGCACCCTCGGTGGCCGGTGGCACCAGCGCGCCGCCGGCCGCGATGGCCGCGGCGACCGACTCGGCGACGTCCGGCACCCGGAAGTACACCCGCCAGCGCGGTCTCGCCCCGGGGTCGGCGGAGGCGGGAACGGCTCCACCGCCGATCCTGGCCACCGTCCGCCCGTCCTGCCGCAGCACCGCGTCCCCGTCCTCGTACGCCGGCGACAGCGCACTGCCCTCGTCCTTGGACCAGCCGAGCACCTCGTCGTAGAAACGGGTGGCGTGGGCCGCGTCGCGGGTGCGCAGCTCCAGCCACGCGGGCGCCGAGCCCTTCCCCACCGTCCAGTCGGACCGTACGGCGCCCTCCCAGATCCCGAAGGCCGCGCCGTCCGGGTCGGTGGCGAGCGCCGCGCGGCCGGTGTGGAAAGCGAGCGGACCGACGGCGACCGTCGCACCGCGCTCCCGGATCCGGGAGGCTGCCACGTCCACGTCGCTGACCGCGAAGTACGGCGTCCAGGTGGCGGCGACCTGCAACGACGACGCCAGACCGCCGATGCCCGCGACGGGGGAGCCATGGGAGAGCGCGACACAGAAGCCGTCGCCGAGGCTGGTGTCCCGGTAGGTCCAGCCCAGTACGTCGGAGTAGAAGCGCTGGGCCGTCGACAGGTCGCGGGAGAGCAGGGTCACCCAGCACGGCGCCCCCGCGACCGTGTTCGAAGGCGCCTTCTGATCCTGCTCCATGCGGCTCACTCCATCCGGCTCGACGTCGTCCCGACGCCCTACTCTGCCAGGTACCGGCGGTCGGCCCGGCGGTCGGGTACCCGCTCAGCGCACCAGCAGCTCCACGCCGCCGAGCACGGTCGCGGCGATCACGAGGCGCTCGAAGAGGGACTGGTTGAACCGGTCCGCGCAGATCCTGCCGAGGTACGCGCCCGGGAGGACGAACAGCACCAGCGCGGCGTCCAGCAGCAGCGAGTGAGCGTCGATCAGTCCGAGGCCCGCGCTGAAGGGCACCTTCGTCACGTTGACGATGAGGAAGAACCACGCCGCCGTACCCAGGAACTGCCACTTCCGGAACCCGGCCGAGATCAGGTAGAGCGACATGACCGGACCGCCGGCGTTGGCGACCATCGTCGTGAAGCCGCCCAGCACACCGTAGGAACGCGCCCTGAGCCGACCGCCCTTGACGCCCTCGCTGCGCCCGCGGACCACGCCCCCACGAGGCTCCCGCTGTTCGGCGGCGGGCCCCGCGCCGGCCTCCGCCTCCGCACGCTGCACGGTTTCGCGTGACGCCGGTGACGACCGGGACGCTCGTGGTTCCGGGGCCTTCGGCGTTCCGCCCGCCTCCGCCGCCTCGGCTGCCGCCGCCTGCGCCGGCTGAGCCTTCCGCGGATCCCGCGCCTGCGCCGGCTGCGACCGGGCGGCGGTCCTGCGGCGCCACATCGTGACGCCCGCCATCAGCAGCAGGATCGCCCCGATCGAGGTCCGGACCACGGTGTCGTCAGCCCACAGCAGGAACACCGTGCCGACCACGACCCCCGCGGCAACGGCCGGGAACAGCCGCAGCAGGGTGGGCCAGTGGGCGTGCCGGCGGTAGCTCAGCACCGCGATCACGTCCCCGACGATGAGCAGCGGCAGCAGGACGCCCGTCGACACACGCGCCGGAAGGACGGCCGCGAAGACGGCGAGCGAGACCGTGTTGGCGCCGCTGACGGCGGTCTTCGAGAAGCCGACGAGCGCGGTCGCGGCGGCGAGCGCGAGGAACTCCCCGATCGATATACCCATGGCGGACACCGATGTTATGCCCTGCCTCCGTCCTCGCCGCCTCCTCGGGTCGCCAGGAGCCGTTCGACCCGCCCCAGCGCGTCGCGCACGTGGGGCTGTGAGGTGAGCGCGCGGGCCTCGGCGGGGGTCAGCCAGCGCAGTCGCGCGTCCGCGTTCTCGGCCCGTACGCCCTCGGGCTCGGCGGTCGCGAACACGAAGCGCAGGTCCGCGTGTTCGTGTGCGGGCTCGGCGCGCTGCGCCGCGCCGGCGACGCGCGCCGCCACGGGCACCACGGCGACCTGGAGGAGTGAGGCGTCGGGCCAGGGCGTGAGATCGCGCAGCCCGGTCTCCTCCCGGGCCTCCCGCAGCGCGATCGCGAGCGGCGCGCTCTCACCCGCCTCGCCGTGCCCGCCCATCTGGGGCCAGGCCCGTTCACGGGTATGACCGCGCAACAGCACGCGACCGGTCGGCGGGTGGACGATCAGTGCGGACGCGGTGGCGTGCAGCGGCGTGGAACGCAGCCAGGGATCCGCGGCCGCCCCGGCGAGCGCGCGCGCCCTGGACAGGTCGACGGCCTCCACCGCGGTACGGGGGTGGTGTCCTGCGAGCACCTCGGCGAGTGGCGCGTCGATCATCGGCATGGGGTGAGGCTACGGTCGCGCCGCAGCGCCGGTCGCCTCTTTTTCGTTTCGGGTGCGGGGCGGCGGACCCAGCAGGAAGCAGCCCGCCGCGACGGTGGTGAGCGCGGCGGCGAGCCCCACCACGCCGGCCGTCGTCACCCGCAGCAGCAGTGCGCCCGCGATGGCGCCCGCGAGCATCGTCAGCACGGACGCAGCCTTGCGCAGCTGGCTCGCCCCGGTGCCCTGGCCGACGGCGCTGCCCGCCGCGAACCCGGCGAGCGCCTGGGTGATGACCGTCGTGGTCAGATCACGTGCGCCCATGATCCGCACGACCGCGGTCTGAGTGCCGAGGCAGACGGCGAGCACCGCGATCAGCACATAGCGGGGGACACCGCGGGTCCCGAGCAGGCCCGAGCCGAGGAGCGCGGCGAGCGCCGTGAACACGACGGCCTCCCCGGCGAACGTCGCTCCGGGCCACCGCCGGCCGGCCCCCGTGTCCGCCCCCGCCCGGCCGATCCGCCCGCCCAGCAGCGAACCGGTGACGAACGCGGCGATCGCCACCAGCGGCCCGGCCACCGACAGACCCGAGCCCGGCGCCACGGAGAAACCCAGCAGCAGCACGTTGCCCGTCATGTTGCCGACGAAGGCCCGGCCCAGCTGGAGATAGCAGAACGCGTCCACCAGCCCCGTCGCGAAGGTCAGGAGCAGGAGCCCGGGAACGGCCCACCGCCCCGTGACGGGCAGTCGATCGGACATGGACCCACCTGCCTTCCAGCGGTCTTGACCCGGCGTGCCAGAGTTCTCGCAGTTCCCGCGTATTCGATCACGTTCGAGCGCCGACGCAGTGCGGTCGGCGAAGCGGGCCGCCGCCGGCCGGTTTCGAGCCCGGGCCTGCGGCGGCCCGCCGACTCGGCGAAGCCAGCCGAAGGAGACAGCCGTGCGCCGCACGACCGGAGCGACACCTGACCGGATCACCGCCAACTGGGCCGGAAACATCGTCTTCCACGCCGCACACCTGCATACTCCCGCCACGGTCGACGAACTGCGGGAGACGGTGGCCGCGAGCGGCTGCCTGCGCGCCCTCGGCAGTGGCCACTCCTTCAACGCGCTCGCCGACACCACGGGGGACCTGGTGTCCGTCGCTGGCCTGCCCGCGACCGTGGACATCGATCCCGACGCCCGTACCGCCACCGTCTCCGGCGGCCTGCGGTTCGCGGGCTTCACCGACGCGCTGCACCGCGCGGGGCTCGCGCTGCACAACCTGGGATCACTCCCGCACATCTCCCTCGCGGGGGCATGCGCCACCGGAACCCACGGCTCGGGCGTCGGCAACGGCTCGCTCGCCACGGCCGTGCGGGCCCTCGAACTGGTCACCGCGGACGGATCGCTGCTCACCCTCGAACGCGGCGACGCGGACTTCGCGGGCGCGGTCGTCTCCCTCGGCTCGCTGGGCATCGTCACCCGCGCGACCCTTGACCTGGTGCCCGCCTTCGCGATGCGGCAGTGGGTGTACGAGGGGCTGCCGGGCGCGGTGCTGCGCGAGCGGCTCGACGAGATCCTCACGGCGGCGTACAGCGTCAGTCTGTTCACCCGCTGGCGCGCCGACGAGATCGACCAGGTGTGGCTCAAGCAGCGCACCGGGGACCCGGTGCCCGGCGCGGCGGGCGGCGAGGGCGCGGCCCCCGCGAGCTGGCTCGGGGCGCGCCTCGCCGACGGTGCGCGCCACCCCGTGCCCGGCATGGACCCGGTGCACTGCACGGTGCAGGGCGGCGAGTCCGGGCCCTGGCACGAGCGGCTGCCGCACTTCAGGCCCGAGTTCACGCCGAGCAACGGGGACGAGCTGCAGAGCGAGTACTTCGTGGCGCGCCAGGACGCCCTCGCCGCGTACGAGGCCCTGCGCACGGTCGCCGACCGCATCGCCCCCGTCCTCCAGATCGGCGAGATCCGCACGGTGGCCGCCACCGATCTCTGGCTCGACCCGGCGCACGGCCGCGACTCGGTCGCCTTCCACTTCACCTGGATCAAGGACCTGGAAGCGGTGGCCCCCGTGCTGGCCGCGATCGAGGAAGTGCTCGCGCCGTTCGCGGTGCGTCCCCACTGGGGCAAGGTGTTCGTCATGGGCGGTGAGCGGCTGCGGGAGCTGTATCCGCGTTTTGAGGATTTCCGGTCGCTGGCCGGGCGACTCGATCCGTCCGGTACCTTCCGCAACGAGCTGACCAGCCAGTTCTTCGGATGGGACCGTTCTGAGTGACACTCCTGGCCAGGCCGGAGTGTCACTTCTGAATCCAAACGTGTGATCTATCGTTCACGCACAGGGGTGGTTTTTCTGCGGTCCGGGTTCTTACGCTCACTCGTATGTTCCGGCCGCCCTCGCTCGGGGACGGCGCCGCGCGACGGCGTCCCCTGCTGTACACGTCCGCCGCCGTCGCCCTGCTCATGGCGGGCTGGGCGGCGGCCGACGGCGGCGACGCGGCGGACGCCGCCGACGGTCCCGGGCCCGTCCGAGCGGCTGCGCGACCGGCGCCGTCGCCGTCGGTTCCCCGGCAGGCCGCCGCCCACGGCACGCTGCCGGCGTCGCCGTACCAGCGGGGGCCCGCGTCGGTACTGCCCTCGCCCGTGGTGCCCGCGAGCGACCTCCCCGGAGCCGCGGTACCGCGCCCCGCACCGGCCGTGGCGGTGCGCGCGTCACTGTCGACCGCCACCGCGACCGCCGCATCCGAGAAACCGGCAGGGTCCGTGAACGAGTTGCCCATCACCCTCCACAAGGGGTCCAAGGCCGCACTCTCCGTTGCCGCGCTCGACCTCACCGACGGCCGCCGGGCCGGCTACGGCACCTCGGGGGAGCCCGCCTTCGACACCGCGAGCATCGTGAAGGTCGACGTGCTGGCCGCCCTGCTGCTCCAGGCCCAGGACGCCGGGCACGCCCTCAGCGCCGGCCACCGGGCCCTCGCTTCGGACATGATCAAATCAAGCGACAACAAGGCGACGGACCAGCTCTGGAACGCCATCGGCGGCACCGCGGGCCTCACCCGCGCCAACCACCGCCTCGGCCTCACCCACACCACGGCAGGCGCCGGCGGACTGTGGGGGCTCACCCAGACCACCGCGCACGACCAGCTGACCCTGCTGTCCGCGGTGTACGGCGCAGGACATTCACCGCTGAGTGCCGGATCCCGCACCTACGTCCGTTCCCTGATGGCGCAGGTCGAGAAGGACCAGCGGTGGGGCGTGTCCGCGGGCGGGGCCCTGACCGGGCTCAAGAACGGCTGGCTGCCGCGCAGTGCCACCGGCACCTGGGACATCAACAGCATCGGCCTCATCACCGTCGGCGGCCACCATGTCCTGCTGGCGACGCTCTCATCCGGGAACACCGGCATGAACGCCGGGATCTCCCTGGTCGAGAAGGGCGCGCGGGCAGCGGTGGCGGCACTCGGGCCGCACGGCGCTGCCTGACACCGAGGGCGGCCCACACCGCCTGTCGCGCCCGCCCGGTCCGGGGGCGGCGCCCCCGGACGTACGGTGGAGTGTCCCAGCCCCCGCCAGCACAGGAGTCCCGGTGGATCCGCTCTCCGACATCCTCTCGTCGTTGAACGTCCGCACCGGGTCCCTGTCCGGCATCGACGCGGGCGGGGACTGGGCGCTCGGATTCGGGGTGCACGAACACATCAAGATCGGCGTGGTGCTCTCCGGTGCTCTCTGGCTCGCCGTGGACGACGCGGACTGGGTCGAACTGCACGCCGGCGACTGCTACCTCCAGTCGGCCCGGGCGTCGTTTCGCATCGCGTCCGGCCCCGGTCTCGCGACGCTGCCGGGCAAAGCGGTCTTCGACGCCTCGGACAGCAGGATCGTCCCGGTCGGCGACGCCGCCGTGGCCGACCGCACCCGCGTCCTCGGCGGCAGCGTCACCTTCCTGGACACCACGGTCGCGCTCCTGATGGAGGGGCTGCCGCCGGTCGTGACCATCGAGGCGGGCACGGCCGAGGCGCTCGCCATGCGCCCCCTGCTCGAACTGCTGATGGCGGAGGCCGAGGCGGACGGGCGGCTCGGGACCGCCCTCATGGCGGAACGTCTCACGGAACTCCTCTTCGTCCAGGCGATCAGAGCGGTGGCCACCGACGGCGGGGGCCACCGCCTGGACGGCTGGCTGGGAGCGCTCGGTGACGAACGGATCGGCGCCGCCCTGGTCCTGATGCACCAGAACCCGGCGCGCGGCTGGACCGTCGCCGAACTCGGCGCCAGGGCCGGCATGTCCCGCGCCGCCTTCGCGTCCCGTTTCCGGGCCCTCGTGGGCATGCCGCCGCTCGACTACCTCCAGCGGTGGCGCATGCTGGCCGCCGGGCGGGAACTGCGTACCGGCACCCGCACCGTGGCGGCCCTCGCCGGACGCTGGGGCTACGGCTCCGAGAGCTCCTTCAGCAACGCCTTCAAGCGGGTGACCGGCGTCTCGCCCGGCCGCTACCGCGACGGCGCGCACGCCCCGGGCGTGCTGCCCCCCGACCGGGTCCCGCCGCGGTTCCGGGTGGAGGCCACCGGGCCGTCCTGAGCGGGGCGGGCGTTCGCACGGCGGCGGGTCCGCACCGGGACGGACGGTGCCGCGACGGCCCGCCCGCACCGAGCCGGATCGTCGTGCGAAGGCCCGTTCGCCTCCGGGCGGACCCCCCGTCATCCGCCGACACGCGCAGCCATCCGCCCCGGCCGGCGGGCTGGACGCACGCGCAAGTTCTCTGGACCCGCCGTCATGGCCCGAGCCCGCCCCGGCTCCGTAGCGTCGACAGCCGTGAGCCCCCGCGATCCTCTGCGGGGGCGGAAGGCGGTAGGACCATGAAGTACGCGTTGCTCGGCAGTACCGGCATCTTCGTCTCCCGCGTGTCGTTGGGGACCATGACCTTCGGCGGCAAGGGCATCCAGCCCTGGGACCGGATGGGCGCCCTCGACCAGAAGGCCGCGGACGAACTCGTCGGCATCGCCCTCGACAGCGGCGTCAACCTCTTCGACACGGCCGACATCTACGCGGCCGGTGAGAGCGAGGAGATCCTCGGCAAGGCGCTCGGCGCCCGCCGAGACGACATCGTCCTGGCGACGAAGGCGTACGCGCCGATGGGCAGCGGTCCCAACGACCAGGGCCTGACCCGGCTGCACCTGACCCGTGCCCTCGACGCCAGTCTGCGGCGCCTGGGCACCGACCACATCGACCTCTACCAGGTGCACAGCTTCGACCCGGTCACCCCGCTGGAGGAGACCCTCGGGGCGCTGGACGACGCCGTGCGCCAGGGCAAGATCCGCTACATCGGCGCCTCCAACTTCGCGGCCTGGCAGCTGATGAAGGCGCTCGGTGTGTCCGACCTCGGATCCCGGACGCGGTTCGCGTCACTGCAGGCCTACTACTCGCTCGTCGGACGAGACCTGGAGGACGAACTGCTGCCCGTCGTACGGGACCAGGGGCTCGGACTGCTCGTGTGGAGCCCGCTGGCCGGCGGGTTCCTGTCCGGCAAGTACACCCGCGAGGGGTCGAGTGACGCGGACGCGCGGCGCCTCAAGGGCGGCCTGCCGCCGGTGGACCCGGAGCGCGGGCACGACATCGTGGACGTGCTGCGGACCGTGGCGGCCCGGCACGACGCGCAGGTCGCCGCGACGGCACTCGCCTGGGTGATGGCCCAGCGGGGAGTGAGCAGTGTGATCGTCGGGGCGAAGAGGCCCGACCAGTTGCGGGCGAACCTCGCGGCGGTCGACATCGAACTGACCGAGCGGGATCTGCGGGAGCTGGACGCCGTGTCGGCGCCCGAGCCGACATACCCGAGCTGGATCGTCGGCGACCCGGCGGCCCGCTACCCGCGTGGCTGAGGCACGGGCTCCCCGAGGGCCGGACGGCGCCCGCCGGTAAGGCCGGGAGCCGGCCCCCGGGGCCCGGTGCGAGGGACGGGCCCGCGCCCGCCGCCGGGGCCCGCGCCCGCCCCCGGCGGTGTCCGGGGTCTGTCCGGACTCAGCGCTCCATGCGGTCGATCTGCCGGATCTTGTTGGTCACGTCGAGAGCTGCCACCTTGTACGACTCGGCGAGCGTCGGGTAGTTGAAGACCGCGTCCACGAGATAGTCGACGGTGCCACCGCAGCCCATCACGGACTGGCCGATGTGCACCAGCTCCGTGGCGCCGGTGCCGAAGCAGTGGACGCCCAGCAGCGAACGGTCCTCGGGCGACACCAGCAGCTTCAGCATGCCGTGCGCGTCCCCGATGATCTGCCCGCGCGCCAGCTCCCGGTAGCGCGCCACCCCGACCTCGAAAGGAACGCAGGCGTTCGTGAGTTGGTCTTCCGTGCGGCCGATGAAACTGATCTCGGGGATCGTGTAGATGCCGATCGGCTGCAACTCGTCCATCTCGTGGACCGGCTCGTCGAAGGCGTGGTACGCGGCGACGCGGCCCTGCTCCATCGAGGTCGCGGCGAGGGCCGGGAAACCGATGACGTCACCGACGGCGAAGATGTGCGGCACGCCCGTTCGGTACTGCTTGTCGACGGTGATCCGTCCGCGTTTGTCGGCGGTGAGCCCCGCCCGGTCGAGACCGAGTTCGTCCGTGAGGCCCTGGCGGCCCGCGGAGTACATCACGGCGTCCGCGGCTATCTTCTTGCCGCTCGCGAGAACCGTCAGCGCGCCCTGCTCGTGGCGCTCCACGGCGGCGACGGTCTCGCCGAACCGGAAGGTGACGCCGAGGTCGCGCAGCTCGTACTTGAGCGACTCGATCACCTCGCCGTCGCAGAAGTCGAGCATCGACGCCCGCTGCTCGACCACGGTGATCTTGGTGCCGAGCGCCGCGAACATCGAGGCGTACTCCATGCCGATCACACCGGCGCCGACGACGACCATGGAGCGGGGAACCCGGTCCATGTTGAGGATGCCGTCCGAGTCGATGATCGTACGGTCGTCGAACTCCACGCTGGCGGGGCGCGCGGGCCTGGTGCCGGTGGCGATCACGATGTTGTCCGCGCTGACCAGTTTCTCCTGGCCCTGCGCATCCTTCACAGCGAGTGTGTTGGCGTCCTCGAACCGCGCCACCCCGGTGATCAGGGTGACCTGGTTGCGGGAGAGCTGGCTGCGCACGACGTCGACCTCGCGCCGCATCACATGGTCCGTGCGGGCGGTGAGGTCGCCCACGGTGATGTCGTCCTTGACGCGGTAGCTACTGCCGTACATATCGCGCTGGTTGAGCCCGGTGAGGTACAGCACCGCCTCGCGCAGCGTCTTGGAGGGGACGGTTCCGGTGTGGATGGAGACGCCGCCGACCATCTGGGGCCGGTCGACCACGGCGACCCGGTGGCCCAGCTTCGCTGCGGCGATGGCGGCCTTCTGACCGCCGGGGCCCGATCCGATGACGAGCAATTCGAAGTCACGCACGACCCGAAGTCTGACATTCCCCCCGCCGTCCCGTAACCCCGGGGTTGGAGCGGTCCGGGCCGGGGGCACGCCGGTACGCGCACCGGCGCGGACCCGGGCCTTGCCGGGCCCCGGTGGACCGGCGGCCGTCGGCGCCGCGGGGCCCCTTGGCCGGACCACGCGCTCCGGAACTCCCGCGATCCCGGATGCCGCCCTCCCGCGCTCGACGACTTCGCGGCGGGCCCTGAAGAAGCGCAAGGAGGCCTGAACCCGTGCCCCGGGCCGGGCGCGGAGCGGCCTCAGGGCCCCGGCCGGTCGCTCCCCGCGAAGTACGCGCCCGGGGTACGGCCCGTCTCCTGCCGGAACGCGGCCACGAACGAACTGGGCGTCGCGTAGCCGACCTGCCGCGCCACCGCGGCGAGCGGCCGGTTCGCCGCCATGTGTTCGAGCCCCGCGCGCAGCCGCACCCGGGTCCGCCACCTCCCGAAGGACAGCCCTGTCTCCGCGCTGAAGAGGCGGGCGAGCGTGCGGGCGCCGGCTCCCACCTCCCGTCCCCAGTCCGCGAGCGCCCGCGGATCGGCCGGCGTGGCGATCAGCGACCGTGCCACCCGGCGGGCCCGCTCGTCGGCCGGCATCGGGACCTCGATCGTCGTCACCCGGACCGGCCGCAGCAGGTCGAACAGCACGGCCTCGGCCCTGCGGCGCGGTTCCTGGCCGAGATCGGGGTCGCCGAGATGTGCTGTCAGCTCCCGCAGCAGGGGGCCGACCGCGACGACCGTCGGACTGGTCCACCGCACAGGGCACCGTTCGGGCAGCAGGTAGATGCTGCGCATCAGCGCCGGGCGGGTGGCCGTCGTCGTGTGCGGGACACCGGCCGGGATCCACAGGGCGAGCGTGGGCGGCAGCACCCACTCGTGCTCCGCCACCTCCACACTCAGCACCCCGGCCGGCGCCCACACCAGTTGATGGACGTCGTGTTCGTGCTCACCGAAGCGCAAGCCCTTCGGCATGTCGAAGTTGACGACGCGCAAGGCGTCGCCGGCGGCGTACCGGGCGTGCGGGGCGCCGCCGTGGCGGGCCCCGGCACCCCGGCCCGGGTCGGGGTCCCGCCGGGCGGTGCGCTGCCCCGGGGAGCCCGGCCCGGCCGAGTCCGCAGGGGTCCGCCCGAATTCCGCCGGACCGTTCTCCGGCCCGATCCGGGCGGCGTCCCGCGGCGCGTCCCGGCGGGAAGCCGAGGGGGCTTCCCCCTGGGCGTCCCGCCGTCCGGCCGGCCGGGGTTCCCGCCGCGTTCCGGCCGGAGTCTCGTGTCCGTTCAGCGACATGGAGCGGCACTGTATCGCCTGTTCGCCAGCCCGTGCCGCCGATACCTCAGGGAATCGTGCCGGAACCGGAACCGGAACCGGAACCGGAACCGGCGCGGGCGGGGGACACCGGGCCACGACCGGGGGCCGCGACGCGGGCCGAGCCCGAGGCGGCACCGGCCTCCGGGCGCCGGCCGTCCCTGCCGCGGCAGCGCCCCCCGGCAGGGACGGCAGGCCCGGACGGGGACGGTGTGCCGCCCCTCGGCGCCTGACGGCGGTGCGGTGGGCGCACCGGCCCCGCCCGGGCAGCCCGTGCGCCGCTGTGACAGCCCCCACCCCGGGCCCGTCGCGGACGGGGATGTCGCTGGGCCGTGCGGGTGGCGACCGGTGGGTAGGTGTTACCGCGCGCGGCAGTGGGGGACTCGAAGGTGACGACCGCTGTCCCCACGACGGAGGAACAAACGTGACCGAGGTACCGACCATCACCCTCAACAACGGTGTCGGCATCCCTCAACTGGGCTTCGGGGTGTTCCAGATTCCCCCGAAGGACACGCGCGCGGCGGTCCTGACCGCTCTCGAAGTCGGTTATCGCCATATCGACACGGCTGAGATGTACGGCAATGAGAAGGAAGTCGGGCAGGCGGTCCGGGACTCCGGCATCGACCGCACCGAGATCTTCGTGACCAGCAAGCTGAACAACGGCTTCCACGAGCCCGAGGCGGCCGAGCGAGCGTTCCGCACGACGCTTCGGACGCTGGACATCGGTTACCTGGACGCGTTCCTCATCCACTGGCCGCTGCCGAAGGTCTTCGACTTCGTCGAGACCTGGCACGCGATGGAGGAGATGTACCGCTCGGGCGACGTGAACGTGATCGGTGTGTCCAACTTCCAGCCGCACCACCTGCGCCGCCTGCTGGAAGGTTCCACGATCGTCCCGGCCCTCAACCAGATCGAGGTCCACCCCTACCTGACGCAGGACGACGTCCGCTCGTTCAACGCCGAGCACGAGATCGCGACCGAGGCGTGGTCGCCGATCGCGCAGGGTCTGGTCCTCGGCGACCCGGTGATCACCGCGATCGGCGAGCGGCTCGGGAAGACGCCCGCACAGGTGACGCTGCGCTGGCACATCGACCGGGGAGACATCGTCTTCCCGAAGTCGACGACCCCGTCCCGGATCAAGGAGAACTTCGACCTGTTCGACTTCGCCCTGAGCGAGGAGGACATGGCGCAGATCTCGGCGCTGAACAGGAACGAGCGGACGGGCTTCGACCCGGACAAGAACAACGCGACGTCCTGAGGGTACGTCCGGCCGCCCCGAGCAGGCTGTCACCGCAGGCAGGGCGGCTGGACGGCCGACGCGATCCGGGTCCGGCGCCGCCCGGCGCGAGCCCTGGCGGCGGTGGAGGCCGGCCAACCGGTCGGCCCTCCACCGGTTCTCCGCGCGAAAGCTGCGACAACGCCTCCATGGGGAAGCCCCGACAACGCCCCGATGGGGAAGGCGCGTTACTCCCGTGCACTTCTCTTGACACGTGCAAATCCCCGATGCGCCGTGAAGGTGGACGGGGGCGCAGGCGGGGACGGCCTTGATACCGCGGTGCGCTTCGCCGTGGTCGTCCCCGAGGTGCCTGACCGGTGAGGGCGTGCAGTCCTCCCGTCAGCCGTCCCAGGGACCTCTGTTCCGGCGGGCTCGACACCCTGGGAGGGGCGCGGCGGCCGCCCGCGTCACGGAGGGGGAACCCCGGCACCGGGGGAGCGGCGGGGGCACGCCGCACGCGCATTCTGCTTCGGATGACTTCCTTGGTGGCCGACTCCGGAAGTCCTTCGGGGGTTGACTTGAGCACGCGTCTTGTGGTGTCCGGTCAGCGGAGCGGACGCGCTACCGGTGTCGTTGCGCATGACGCCGTGCGTGGCCCATCCGTAGCCGGCTGGGAGATCCGGATCCGGACCCGGCCTGTGGCAGCGGACGTGCCCAGTTTCCGTCCACGGTTTGCGGGCTGGTGGGTCGCTGCGGTCAGCCGCGCACCGCAGCCAGGCACTCGTCGTACAGGTCCATGATGTCGCTCTTGCCGTCGTTGACGACCCATTCCATCGATGCGGCATCCAGGCAGGCGAACGACGTCGCGATCACCGCGCGGGCCTTCGCGCCTACGTTGCCGGTAGTCGCGTCCATGCGGGTCTCGATGAGCGGCAGCAGGTCCTCCTGGAACCGCAGTCGCTTTTCGAGCCAACCGGCGCGCAGCGAGGCGGTGTTGTGCAGGAGACGGAACCGCTCCAGGGTCTGTTCGCGG
Source organism: Streptomyces sp. NBC_01497 (assembly GCF_036250695.1). Classification (NCBI taxonomy): domain Bacteria; kingdom Bacillati; phylum Actinomycetota; class Actinomycetes; order Kitasatosporales; family Streptomycetaceae; genus Streptomyces; species Streptomyces sp. NBC_01497. Next base: position 7,694,312 of record NZ_CP109427.1, read on the forward strand.
CTGTCGTGCAGGGTCAGTACGGCAGCAACCCCTGCGCGCAGGGCCTCCCAGACGCCGACCTCGGCCGGCAGTTCGCTGATCGTGTCTGTCAGGACCTGCCCGAAGCGGTCCTGGTTGTCGCCGAGAAGGTCCTCCTTGGCGCCGAAGTAGCGGAAGAGGGTGCGTTGGGAAACGCCGGCCTCTCGGGCGATCTGGGCGATGGTCGTCTCGTCGTAGCCCTGCTCGGTGAACAGGCGCAGGGCCGTCTCGAGGATCTCTCGGGAGGCCATCTGTCGTGTCCGGTCCCACAGCGTGGTGGGAGTCCTCGTCGCTGCCTTGGCGTCCTGGTGCATACCACCAGATTACCCAGCACTGCCAGACCGGCATGGACATCCCGTGTGGCAGTGACAGCCAATTTGGCATACGCTGCCAGAAGTTTCGCGGCACCGCCCACTGCCCCACGGACGGAGCTGCTCACCCCCCGCCGAGAAGTACGCAAAGGAGCGCATCATGTCCGCACCCACGGCTTTGATCACCGGTGGAACCAGCGGCATCGGCAAGGCGACCGCCGAACTACTCCACTCCCGCGGTTACCGCGTCATGGTCACCGGCCTCGGCAATGTCGCCGCCAACGGACTTCCCGAAGACGTCACGGCTGTCCGGGCCGACGCACGGTCCCTGCCGGACATCGACCAGGCGATGGACCAGGCGCGCCGGCAACTCGGCTCCCTCGACCTGCTCTTCCTCAACGCGGGCATCTCCCGTCCCGGCCCGATCGAGTCAACGGACGAAGACGCCTTCGACGCCTTGTTCGACATCAACGTCAAGGGAAACTTCTTCACCCTGCAAAAGGCGCTGCCGCTCCTCAACGAGGGCGCCTCAGTCGTGTTCACCGTGGGCGCCGCCGAAGGAATCGGGGCCGCGATGACAGCCGCCAAGGGCGCCCTGCTGCCCCTCATGCGGTCCCTCGCGCTCGAACTGGCCCCCCGCCGCATCCGCGTCAACGCGGTCAGCCCGGGAATGATCAACACGCCTGCCTACGGCAAGATGGGTGTCTCCCAGGAAATGATCGACTCTTGGGCCCGGGACGTCCCGCTCGGCCGCGTCGGCGCTCCCGCCGACATCGCCGAAGCCGTGGCCTTCCTCGCCTCGGACGCCGCCGGATACATCACTGGCGACAACCTCATCGTCTCCGGCGGCATCGGTGTTCACACCAACGCCTGACGAGTAATTTGGCTCTGAAGGGAAGGTTCGCCGGGTCCGACGCTCAGGCTGTGGCCCTGGCGAGCCGGCAGCCCGTGCGGCTGGAATCCTCCGCCGCACCGGCAACTTGATCAACCCCCGAAGGACCTACGACGCCGACCACTTGGTGTGAACTCCCAGCACGACAGGGGAAGGTGACGGAGCGTCAGGCATGCGGAGGCCCCGGCTCCGCCATCCGCCGGCCGGACTCCGCACCGCGCCGGCCGCCGTCTTCGCCCATGGCCGCCCGCGATCCGCCTTCCGCCCGCCCTCTTGACGGGTGCGGGTCAACGCTCGAAGAATGGGCGCGGCCTGTTCTGACAACGTTGTCTAGCGAGGTGGACATCTGCCCGCGGTGGCGGGGTCACCTCCTTGGAGGATTTCCGATGAGATGGACCCGACAACCGCGGCCGCGTTCACGCCCGCGACTGCGGCTGCGCGCGGCGGGAGCGGTGACAGCGGCGCTGCTGACCGCCGGCACGCTGGCCGCGTCCGGCGCGCAGGCCGCGCCGGGGAGCGCCGCCGGCCCGCACGGCCCGCTCACCGCCCTGGTGAACCCGTTCATCGGCAGTCAGGACGAGGGCAACACCTACCCCGGCGCCACGGTCCCGTTCGGCATGGTGCAGTTCTCCCCCGACACCGGCCACAACACCGGCTACGACTACACGCAGAACCAGATCCGGGGCTTCTCCCTCGTCCACCTCTCCGGAGTCGGCTGCGGGCTCGGCGGCGACCTGCCGGTGCTGCCCACCACCGGTGACGTCAGCGAGACGGACTACGCGAAGTACGCGGCCACCTTCAGCCATGACGACGAGAAGGCGAGCCCCGGTTACTACAAGGTGGGTCTTGACTCCGGCATCACGGCGGAGCTGACGGCCACCGGGCGTACGGGGGTGCAGCGCTACACCTTCCCCGCCACGGACAAGGCGAACGTCCTGCTGGACGCGGGCCAGTCACTGCACAAGAACCTCTCCACCAAGGTCGAGATCCTCGACGACCACACGGTGCGCACGGCGATCACCGGCAGCGGTTTCTGCCAGGACACCAAGCCGTACACCGTCTACACGGTGACCCACTTCAACCGGCCTTTCACGACCTCGGGCACGTGGAACGGCGAGACGGTGAGCGCGGGCTCCAGGACGTCGTCCGCGACCTCCGGGCTCAACGGCGCCTATGTACGCTTCGACACGCGCAAGAACCACAGCGTGGAGGCCACCACCGCGGTCTCCTATGTGGACGCGAAGGGTGCGGCGCTCAACCTCCGTGCCGAGGGCGGCCGTTCCTTCGACACCGTGGAGCGGGCCGCACAGTCGACCTGGGAGAAGCGACTGGAGAGCGTCCGCGTGCAGGGAGGCAGCGGCACACAGCGGAACACCTTCTACTCCTCGCTGTACCGGTCCTTCCTCGCACCGAACACGGGCAGTGACGTCGACGGCCGCTACACCGGCTGGGACCAGAAGATCCACCGGGCCAAAGACTTCACGTACTACCAGAACTTCTCCCTGTGGGACACCTACCGGACCCAGACCCAACTGCTGTCCCTGCTCGCGCCGCAGCAGGCGCGGGACATGGCGATCTCCGTACTGCAGATCGACAAGGACAGCGGCTGGCTGCCCAAGTGGGGCTACGGGACCGTCGAGACCAACATCATGACCGGCGACCCGGTCACCCCGTTCCTCACCAACGCCTTCCAGCAGGGACTGCTCAAGGGCTACGAGGAGCAGGCCTACCAAGCGCTGAAGAAGAACGCCGACGGTGTGCCGCCCACCGACTCGGCGCCCGTCGGGCGCGAGGGCAACACGGAGTACCTGGCGCACGGTTACGTCCCCTACATCGCGAACCACACGCACGCCAAGCCCGGTGACTCGGACTACGACTACGGCGGCTCCGCGACCCTGGAGTACGCGCTCGCCGACGGCATGCTCGCGCAGATGGCCGGCGACCTCGGCCACCGGGCCGACGCCGCCCGGTACGCGAAGCGCGCCGAGAACTACCGCAGTGTCTTCGACCCCACGACCGGCTTCTTCCGCGCCCGCGACACCGACGGCGCGTTCACCGGTCCCGACGACCCGGCGCAGAGCGTGGGCTTCCACGAGGGCACGTCCTGGCAGTACCAGTGGCTGGTGCCGCAGGACATCCCGGGCATGGTGAGCCTGATCGGCGGTGAGAAGGCGGCCAACGACCGGCTCGACTCCTTCTTCGCCTATGACCAGTTGGTGCAGGACCCGGCCGGGACCGCGAGCGAGGTCTGGGTCAACGGGCCGTACTCGTACTACAACGCGAACAAGTACAACCCGTCGAACGAGCCGGACCTCATCGCCCCGTACACCTACCTGTCCACGGGCCAGCCCTGGAAGACCACGGACGTGGTGCACGCGGCGCTGACCCTCTTCACCGACACGCCGACCGGTATGACCGGCAACGACGACCTGGGCACCATGTCCGCCTGGGACGTGCTGTCGTCCATCGGGATCTTCCCGGTGCAGCCGGGCACCAGCACCTGGGGGCTGTCGACCCCGGTCTTCGACCGCGTCGACCTCACCCTGGACCGGCACTACTACCCCGAGGGCCGGCTGAGCATCAAGGCCCCCGGTACGTCGGACACCGACCGGTACACGCAGTCCGTGTCGGCGGACGGTTCGTCCTACGGGAAGACGTACCTGACCACGGCGGCCCTGCGCCACACCCGCGATCTGACGTTCACGGTCGGCGCGCAGCCCTCGCAGTGGGGCACGTCCGCGGACGCCGCCCCGCCGGCCGTCGTCGGCTCCGCCGGCTGACGGACGGCGGACGCGCCGGGCCGGGCACCTCGGCGTCCGGCGCGTCCGCCCATCGCCACCTGCGGGAGGCCCGGGTCACGCACCGCGTGACCCGGGCCTCCCGCAGGTACGGCTAGACGACCATCCAGTCCAGTACCGGTGTCGACTGCAGGTACACCAGGACGCACATGAACAGCAGGAACGCCAGCGACCACACGATCACCCGGCGGAAGATGATCCCTTCCTTGCCCTGCATCCCCACCGCGGACGCCGCGATCGCCAGGTTCTGCGGCGAGATCATCTTGCCCAGGACCCCGCCCGAGGAGTTCGCCGCGGCCATCAGGGCCGGGGACAGGCCGGCCTGGTGCGCGGCGGTGATCTGGAGGGCGCCGAACAGCGAGTTGGACGAGGTGTCCGAGCCGGTCACCGCGACGCCGAGCCACCCGAGGATCGGCGAGAGGAACGCGAACAGCGCACCCGCGCCCGCCACCCACAGGCCGAGTGTGGTGGTCTGACCCGACTCGTTCATGATGAACCCGAGGCCCAGCACCAGCATCACCGTCAGGATCGCGAACTTCAGCTGGTCCAGGGTCCTTCCGTACGCCCTGGCGGCGCGGCCGGGACCGACCCCGAGCAGGAGCAGGGTGATGAGTCCCGAGATCAGCAGCAGACTGCCCGCCGCCGAGAGGAAGTTGAGCTTGAACGTGGTGGCGACCGGATCTCCGGCGCCGTTGGTGATGTGCAGGCCAGGCCAGTTGACGATGCGGGTCACCGATTCGAGGCCCGTGCCCGAGGCGCCGACCCCGGTGGGCGGCTTGCCCTGGATCGCCGGTACCCGGGTCGCCAGCACGAACACCACGATGATCACCAGGTAGGGAGCGTAGGCGCGGAAGACCTCCAGCGGTGTGTCGCGCGGCGCCCGCCCGGTCGCGGAGGCGGATGTCCGGCCGGCCCCGGGGCCCGCGGTCGTCGCGCCGGCCGGGGCCTTCGCGCCGAGGCCGTCGGTGCCGGCCTCGGCGTCCGCCCCGTCCCGCGCTCCGCGCGCAGCCTCGTGGTACGTCTCCTTCGGCTGCCACACCCGGGTCAGCAGGACCACCGCCAGCGCCGCCGCCAACGAGGCGACGATGTCCGCGAGTTGCACGGACCAGAAGTTCGCGGACAGGTACTGGAACACACCGAAGGTCACACCGGCCACCACCGCGGGCAGCCAGGTCTGGCGCAGTCCCCTGCGTCGGTCGACGATGAACACCAGTGCCAGGGGCACGAACACCGACAGGACGGGAGTCTGCCGTCCCACCATCGCGCCCAGCTGGTCCACCGGCAGGCCCGTCACCCCGGCGAGCGTGGTGACGGGCACGGCGATCGCGCCGAACGCCACCGGCGCGGTGTTGGCGACCAGTGTCACCGTCGCGGCTTTCAGCGGTTTGAAGCCCAGGGCGATGAGCATCACGGAACTGATGGCCACCGGTGTGCCGAATCCGGCCAGCGCCTCCATCAGGGCGCCGAAGCAGAACGCGATGATGATGGCCTGCACCCGCTGGTCGTCGCTGACGGAGGCGAACGACCGTCGGAGTACGTCGAAATGGCCCGTCTCAACCGTGATGTTGTACACCCAGATCGCGTTGATCACGATCCACATGATCGGGAAGAAGCCGGTCGCGGCGCCCAGGGCCCCGCTGTTGAAGGCGTCGCCGACCGGCATCGAGTACGCGGCGACGGCGACGATCACGGAGACGGCGGCGGATATCAGCGAGGCGAGCCAGGCCTGCATGCGCAGGACGCCCAGCAGGATGAACAGGACGAGCAGCGGGAGGATCGCGATCAGCGACGACCACCCGATCGAATCGGCTATCGGGTGGTAGTTCTGTTGGTATGCGGCAAGCAGCACGGTGCACCCCTTCTGGGACGGCGGGGAAACCTGCGGCCCCGGCGTCCGGACGCTCCGCCGGGGAGATCCTGGGGACAGTGCCGGGCCTACCCGGGGGCTCCGGTGGCCGGCGGGCGCGGGGAGGACGCGTCGGTGGGCCGCCGGGCGGCGGACGGCGCCGTGGCCGTGTGCGTTGCCGGCGACGTGGCGTCGCCGGCGGGGGGCAGGACCGTGCCCGGCCCGTCGAGTGCCCGGGCGAGCACCCGCTCCACCGGCACCCCGCGGATCGACGCGTCCAGCACCTGAACGGTGTGCGCGACGGGCATCCGCTCGCCCATGCGCGCGAGGGTCGTCGCGACCTGCATCCAGCACCCCGGATTGGCGGTCACCATGACGTCGGCGCCCGTCGCGAGGACCGCCTTCGCCTTGCGTTCGCCGAGTTCGCGGGCGGGTTCCGGGTGCAGCAGGTTGTACGTGCCGGCGCTGCCGCAGCAGATCTCCGCCTCCGTCAGTTCCTTCACCTGAACGCCCGGCACACCGCGCAGCAGCCGTCGCGGCTGCTCGCGTACGCCCTGGGCGTGCGCGAGGTGGCAGGCGTCCTGGTAGGCGACGGTCATCGGCAGCGGGTGGCGTTCGGCGACCGGGCCGAGTTCGTCCAGCAGTTCGGTGATGTCCCGGGCCTTCGCCGCGAGCGCCGCCGCCCGCCGCGACCAGTCGGGCTCGTCGCGCAGCAGGTGCGCGTATTCCTTGAGATGCGATCCGCAGCCCGCCGCGTTGACCACCACCCTCTCCACGTGGGCCGCCTCGAAGGTCTCGATGGCGCGCTTCGCGAAGTCCAGTGCCTCCGGCTCGCGTCCCGCGTGCGCCGACAGGGCGCCGCAGCATCCCTGCCGGGGCGGTACCACCACGTCACAGCCCTCGGCGGCCAGGACCCGTACCGTCGCCGCGTTCACGTCGGGGAAGAACGCGCCCTGCACGCAGCCCGTCATCAGGCCCACCGTGCTGCGCCGGGTGCCGCGCGCGGGCGTGCGCGGCGGCAGGGGCTTCGTACGGCCCAGCTTCGGCGCCAGCGCCTCCATGGCACGCAGCGGTTCCGGCAGCCGTGCCAGCAGTCCCGACCTGGCCAGCGCGCGCCCGAGTCCGGTCGCCTGGTAGGCCCGAAGCGGTCCGCGCAGCGCCCGCAGCCTGCGTGGATAGGGGAACACCGCGTAGACGGCCGCGCGCAGCAGCCGCTGCGCGCGGGGCCGTTCGACACGCCGCTCCAGTTGTGCCCGGGTCGCCTCGATCAGCCGGTCGTAGCGCACACCGGACGGGCAGGCCGTCACGCACGCCATGCAGCCCAGGCACTGGTCGAGGTGGCGGACGCTGCCCGCGTCGAACGCGTCGCCCTCCAGCGCGCCCTTCATGATGTCGATCCGGCCACGCGGGCTGTCCATCTCCTCGCCCCACAGCACGTACGTCGGGCAGGTCGGCAGGCAGAAGCCGCAGTGCACGCAGTCCCCGATCAGCGCGGCGTCCGGCGGCCGGTGCGCGTCGAACGCCCCGTCCGGCGGCGGGCCGCTGCCCGGCATGCCGAGGCCCACGGTGGCCGCCGCGGCGGTGGCGGCGATCGGGCCGCCCTGCCCCATGGAGAGCGGGTCACGCGCGCCCACCACCTCGGCGGCGGCCCGGTCGGCCGGGCGGACAGCTCCGCCTTCGGCCCGGGGGCCGCCCTGCGGGCCCGGGGCCTGGCCGGGAGTGCCGGGTTCTTCGGATCCGGGTGCCATCGCCATTCAGAGCCCTCCGAGCAAGCGTCCGGGCGACAGCCGTCGCGCCGGGTCGAACTGGTCCTTCACCCGTGTCATCAGGCCGAACGAGTCGGCCACCGGCCCCCAGTGGGCCGCCGCGTCCAGCGGACCGCGCGCGGCCAGCACCACCGCGGAACCGTCGTACGGTGTGATCGCGGCGCGCAGCGCGTCCAGGTCCGCCTCGCCCGGGAGCGCCGCGTACGCCACCCCTGTGCACGCGGACGCGGTGCCGGACGCGCCGTCCGGCAGGGCTGCCAGCACATCCGGCAGCGCGGCCGGCGCGTACGCCAGGCGCACCACCAGCGGCCCCTCGGGGCGCCGGCCGAACCAGTCAGGTACCTCGGCCCTCTCCTCGCCACCACCCAGCAGGGCGAGCGCCGTCGCCGACTGGGCCCGTACGGATGCTTCAATCGATTCGAAGAGCACCACGAGTTCGCCGCGACCACCCGCGACGAAGCTCAGTTCGACGGCGGTCGGCGTCAGCGTGGAGCGCGCCACCGCGGCGGCCAGCCGTCCCGCCGCCTCGGCGTCGCCGACCGGCAGCACCACGGCGCCTGCCGCCTTCGGCAGCGGATGCAGCCGCCAGCTGGTCGAGACGACGACGCCGAGACCCCCGTGCGCGCCGGTGTACAGCTTGCCGAGGTCGTATCCCGCGACGTTCTTGACGACCTTTCCGCCGGAACGCGCCGTCGTACCGTCCGCGAGGACGACCGTCACCCCGATCAGGAGGTCGCGAACGGTGCCGTAGCGCAGCCGGCGCGGCCCCGACGCGTTCGCGCCGACGATCCCGCCCAGCGTCGCGCCCTCCTCCGGCGGGTCCAGCGCCAGCATCTGGCCGTGCTCCGCCAGCCGCCGCTGGAAGGCGTCGAGCGTGACGCCCGCCTCCGCGACCGCGACGAGGTCGCCCGGCTCGTGCTCCACGATCCGGTCGAGACCCGTGGTGCGCAGCAGCACGTCGCAGGCCGACGGCGGGGCCGCCCAGCCCGTCTTCGTACCGGCACCGACCGGTACGACGCTGCCCCTCGTGGAGCGCAGCACCTCGGCGACCTCGTCCGCGGTCGCCGGCTCCACCACCTCGGCGGGCACCACGCCCCCGATCGCGTCCGGACGTGCCCCGCGTACCGACGCCACGTCAGAACACCTCGCCGAGCGACGGGTCGCGCCGGTCGTCGGCCGTCCGTACGCCCGGCCGCTCGCCGCACAGCCGGGGCGTGGGGAACAGCTTGCCCGGATTGGCGATCCCCGCCGGATCGAAGGCGCACCGCACGAGTTGCATCGTGTCCAGGTCCGCGTCCGTGAACTGCCGGGCCATCTTCGACTTCTTCTCCACGCCCACACCGTGCTCGCCGGTGATGGAACCCCCCAGATCCACACAGAGATCGAGGATCGCGAACCCCAGTTCCTCCGCCGCGGGGGCCGCGCCCGGCACCTTGTCGTCGAAGAGGATCAGCGGATGCAGATTGCCGTCACCCGCGTGGAAGACGTTCGCCACGCGGACCCCGGCCTCGTCGGCCAGCCGCCCGATCTCGGCGAGCACCTCCGGCAGTCGGGTCCGGGGGATGACGCCGTCCTGCACGTAGTACGCGGGGCTGATCCGGCCGACCGCGGCGAACGCGGACTTGCGGCCCCGCCACATCAGGGCCCGTTCGGCGTCGTCGCGGGCGATCCTCGTCTCGAACGCGTTCCGCGCACCCGCGATCTCCTCGACCAGCCGGAACTGCTCGTCGACCTCGGCGCGCGGCCCGTCCAGCTCGATCACCAGCACGGCGACCGCGCCGTGCGGATACCCGCACTGGACGGCGGCCTCCGCGGCCTCGATCGCGAGCGCGTCCATCATCTCGATCGCGGCGGGCAGGATGCCCGCCGCGATGACGTCGCTGACCGTCCCCGCGGCGTCGGCCACTTCGTGGAAGCCGACCAGCATCGTCCGTACGCTCTCGGGCGCCTGGATCGTGCGCAGGGTGACCTGGGTGGCCACGCCGAGCGTGCCCTCGCTGCCGACGAACGCGCCGAGCAGGTCGAGGCCCGGGTGCTCCGGGGCGGTGCCGCCGAGGTGCACGACCTCGCCGTCGGACAGGACGACCTCCGCGCCCATCACATGGTTGACGGTGAACCCGTACTTCAGGCAGTGCGCGCCCCCGGCGTTCTCCGCGACGTTGCCGCCGATGGAACAGACCTGCTGGGAGGACGGATCGGGCGCGTACGCCTGCCCGTAGAGGGCGGCCTCCCGCGTCACCCAGAGGTTGACGACACCCGGCTCGGCCACGACGCGCGCGTTGTCCGGGTCCACGGACACGATGGAGCGCAGTCTCGACAGCACGATCAGCACCCCGTCCGCGACGGGCATCGCACCGCCGGACAGGCCGGTGCCGCTGCCGCGCGCCACGAACGGCACACCGTCGCGGGCGCACATCCGCACCGTCTCCACCACGTCGTCGCGGTGCCCCGCGAGCACCACCACCGCGGGCCGCACCCGGAACGTCGCCAAACCGTCGCACTCGTACGTCCGCAACTGGGCGGGGTCGGTGAGCACCCTGTCGGCCCCGATGCGGGCCCGCAGGCGCTCCGCGAGGCGCAGCGCACGGGGTGCCGCTGCCCCGGGCGCCGTGCCGGCCACCTCCGCCAGGTGCTGACTCATCGTCTCTCCTCGTCGTCGTGGGTCCTCAGGGGCCTGCCCGCCCCTGCCGCGGTGCCTGCCGCGGCCTCGCGAGGTCCACTGTCCTGCGGCTCACTCCTCAGGTCAGGATGTCCGGGCCGTGGCGGCACCGGATCACCACATCGACGGAGCCCGCCGGTCGCGGGGGCGTCGCGCGCCCTGCCCCTACCCCGGAGGCAACTACCGAATGCCGGTAGATCTCTATCGAATGCCGGAAGAATGCAACCGCGACGGGGGAGTGTCAAGAGTCACGGCACCCTCTTGTTTCCCCGTCAACCACTTGCTGATGCCCCGTCACACCTCGGACCGGACAGGTCCCGTGCGCCGGGCAGCGGGACCGCGGGGCGCATGTCCCACTGTCACGACAGGGACGGGACGGTGCTCCCGCCGCGAGGGAACAGGGACGGGACGGTGCTCCCGCCGCGAGGGAACAGGGACGGGACGGTGCTCCCGCCGCGAGGGAACAGGGACGGGCGGTGCTCCCGCCGCGAGGGAAGCGAGGGCGCCGCGCGTCCCGCGCGAGGCGTTCACACACCGGCCAGGGCGACAGCACCTACCGCGGCGAACGTCGGCACCGACCACGCGACGGACCGTCCCCTGCGCCGGCGCACGCCACCCGGCCAGGACACCGCCCCTGAGCGGCCGTTCGCGGGGCCGGGTCCCGCGGTGGAGTGGACGGGTGTCATGACTTCACCCCACGACTTCCGGACCCGGCCCTCGACGGGCGGCAGACCCTCTCGGCGGATGTCGGAGGTCTGTCGGTGTGCTGTCGGCCGGGCCGCGCATCCTGAGCCGCATGACCGAACTTCTCGCGACACAAGACGACGGCACGTCCGTAACGGCTCTCGACGAAGGCAGCGGCCCGGCGCTGCTGTGTGTTCACCCCGGCAGCAACGACGAGACGTCCTGGGACGCCGTGGCCCCCTTGCTGACCGGCGCCTTCCGGGTCGTCAGGATCCGGCGCCGGATCTACGCCCCGGGCGCGGCCATCGCACCCTCCCACTCGATGGCGGACGAGGCGGCCGACATCCTGGCCGTCGCCCGGCTGCTGGACGGGCCGGTGTTCCTCGTCGGCCACTCCTCGGGCGCGGTCGCCGCCCTGGAAGCCGCACTCCTGTCCCCTTCCGCGTTCGCCGGCCTGTTCCTCTACGAACCGCCGATCCCCACCAGGACACTCCTGGCCGGGGAAGCGGGAGCGCGGGCCCGTGCGGCGCTCGACGCCGGCGACCCGGCGGAGGCGATGCGGATCCATATGCGCGACATCGTCGGCATGCCGGCACCCGAGGTCGACGCCATGTTCGACAACGCCTGGGTACGGGCCGCGTTCGCCGTCCGCGCGCCGGCGCAGATGGCCGACAACACGGCGATCGACGCGCTCGGTGTGGGCATCGACCGCTTCCGGACGCTCACTTTGCCCACGACGCTTCTCGAAGGGGACCTCAGCCCCGCACACCTGCGTGAGCGGGTCGCGGATCTCGCGGCCACCCTGCCGCGGACGCGGATCGTTCAACTCGCCGGCCAGGGACACATCGCGCAGCTCACCGCCCCCGATGTCCTCGCCGACGCCATCCGCGAGGCGGCGGTGCGCACACTGGGCCGGCCTGAGCGGCAGGTCTCCTGAGGGGTCCGGTTCGCCCGGTGGGTGCGGCCGAAGGTGCCGGAGCGGGCAAGGGGCCGCCGGCGGGGCGCCCGCCGTATCCCGGGAGCGCGGTGAGCGGCCCCGGCGGGGCGGGCGGGGCCGCGCTCCCGGGTGGCCCAACGCCCCTCTCGGCCCCGGGCGCCGGCGTCTCGCCCCGCGCGGCGGCCGCCCGCCGGCCGCCTCTCGGCCCTGCAGGCGCATCACGCGCCGGTGAACCGGGCCAGTCCTTCGATGAGCCGGTCCACGTCGCTCGCGTCGTTGTAGGGGGCGAGGCCGATCCGCAGGCCGCCCGCGTCGCCGAGTCCGATCCTGCGGGACGCCTCCAGCGCGTAGAAGGAGGCGGCCGGGGCCGCGATGTCGCGTTCGGCGAGGAACCGGTAGGCGTCCGCGGCGTCCCGGCCCTCGAAGGTCATCAGCAGCGTCGGCGTACGGTCCTTGGCACGCGAGTGCACCGTCAGGCCGGGGATCCCCGCGAGCCCGGACTCGATCCGCCCGCGCAGCACGTCCTCGTGGCCCTCCAGCGCTGCGAACGAGCGGACGAGCCGCTCCCGACGGGTCCCGGTCCCGGCGTCGTCGCCTGCGAGCCCGGCGAGGAAGTCCACCGCGGCCTCGGCTCCGGCGAGGAGTTCGTAGGGCAGCGTGCCGAGTTCGAACCGCTCGGGCACCGCGTTCGAGGAGGGCAGCAGCTTGTCCGGCCGCAGTTCCGCCAGCAGTTCGGGGCTGCCCGCGAGCACGCCCAGGTGCGGACCGAGGAACTTGTACGCGGAACAGACGTACGTGTCGGCGCCGAGCGGCCCGAGGTCGACGCACGCGTGCGCGGTGTGGTGCACGCCGTCCACGTGCAGCAGGGCCCCGGCCGCGTGGACCAGCTCCGCGATCCTCGCCACCGGCGGGCGTGTGCCGATCAGGTTGGACGCGGCGGTGACGGCCACCAGACGGGTCCGCTCCGTGAGGACGGCCGCGATGTCGGAGGGCGCCAGTTCACCGGTCTCCGGGTCGAAGTCCGCCCACCGCACGACGGCGCCCACGGCCTCCGCCGCCTGCGTCCAGGGCCGGATGTTCGCGTCGTGGTCCAGCCGGGTGACGACCACCTCGTCGCCCGGCGCCCAGGTCCTGGCGAGCGTGCGGGCCAGGTCGTACGTCAGCTGGGTGGCGCTGCGCCCGAACACGATGCCGCCGGGTGCCGCGCCCAGCAGGTCCCCGAGCGCCGTGCGGGCGCCGATGACGATCCGGTCGGAGTTGAGCTCGCCGGCCGTCAGCCGCCCCCTGTTGGACAGCGGGGCGGCCATGGCGGCGGCGACGGCGTCGATGACGGACCGGGGGGTCTGGGTCCCGCCGGGCCCGTCGAAGAAGGCGACCCCGCTGTCGAGGGCGGGGAACCGGGCGCGTATCGAGGCGATGTCATAGGTCACGGGCCCACCGTAGATCGGGAGGCGCACGGCGCGCCCGCGGGTCCGCCTCCCAAAGCGTCACCCGCCCCGCGCCGGGGAATCGCCGCCGTGCCCGCGGCGCGGCCGAACGCTCAGCGCACGTCGCGGGGGCGGAACTGGATGCTGATGCGCGGACCCACCGGACGGGCGGTCTTGAGGATGGCGTGCTCCCAGGTGCGCTGGCACGAGCCGCCCATCACCACCAGGTCCCCGTGGCCCAGGGGTACACGCCGCGCCGCGCCGCCGCCCCGGGGCCGCAGCGCGAGGTCGCGCGGTTCGCCCACCGACAGGATGGCCACCATGGTGTCCTCGCGTGAGCCGCGGCCGATGCGGTCGCCGTGCCAGGCGACGCTGTCGCGGCCGTCCCGGTAGAAGCAGAGACCGGCCGTCCGGAAGGGTTCACCGAGCTCGTCGCCGTAGTGCGTGCTCAGCGCGGACCTGGCGTCGTCCAGTACGGGGTCGGGCAGCTCGTCCTGCGCCCGGTAGAAGCAGAGGAGCCGCGGCACCGCCACCTCCCGCTCGTACATCCGGCGCCGCTCGGCCTGCCACGGCACCTCGACTGCCAGCGTCTCGAACAGCGTGTCGGCGCCGGTCAGCCAGCCGGGCAGCAGATCGATCCACGCCCCGTCGCCGAGGACCGTGCGCCGGGTCGCGCCGAGCGGCCCGAGCCGGGGCGTCGGTGCCTGGTCGAACAGCGAGCCTTGGAGTGATACGGACATACCGGCCAGCGTAGCGCGTCACCCGAACAGGTGTCCTATCGAATATATGTACGATTCATCACGTGGGGGTGGAGCACACGACGGCGGGCCGGACCGGTGGGCCGGAGGCGTCAATCCTTCGCGAGGGCGACCAGGCTGTTTCGTTCGGGCCAACCGGTCGTGGGCGCGCGGGTGCCGTCGACCGACGCTCAGCGGGCATCGGCCGGGCCGTGTCAGGCATCGAGACGTGTCGGCGACACCGGAGGGAGCGGGGACCCGACGGAGCGGACCGTCGTGGCGCCCGGCCGGCCGCGGGAGCGGGTGGCGCCCGGCCGTCGTGCGCGGATGCGGACCCGGGCCGTTCCGTCCTCGGCCGGCCCGTCGGCTGCTGCCCCGGGCCGAGCTGATCGGGTGACCCTCCGGCGCGCATGCCTCCCGTGCCGTTGCCCGAACGGGATGATCGCCGATGGCTGGACCGCTGCCCTCCGCGTGCCGGGCAGCCGGGAGGCAGCCGTGAGAATCCTGCTCGTCGTCAGCGCGTTCAACAGCCTGACCCAACGCGTGCTCGTCGAACTGCGGGACTGCGGGCATCAGTTGGCCGTGCAGATCGCTTTCGACGACGACGCGCTGAGGAAGGCCGTCCAGCGGCACAGACCGGAGCTGATCCTGGCGCCGATGCTGAAGAGCGCGATCCCCCACGACGTGTGGTCCGCGTACCGCTGCCTGATCGTGCACCCCGGGCCGGTCGGCGACCGCGGCCCCTCCTCCCTGGACTGGGCGCTGCAGGAGGGCACCCGGCAGTGGGGCGTGACGGTCCTGGAGGCGGGCGAGGTGATGGACGGCGGCGACGTCTGGGCCACCGTGCCCTTCTCCCTGACCGAGAAGGTCGCCAAGAGCGATCTCTACCGGGGCGAGGTCGCCGACGCCGCGATGGAGGCGGTCCAGCTCGCGGTCGAGCGCGTCGGCTCGGGTACGTACGTACCGACGTGCCAGTCGCGGATGGCGGCGCCGGGACGCACCCGGCCCTACTTCGATCAGAGGCGCAGACGGATCGACTGGCGGGCGGACAGTACGGCCACGGTGCTCCGGGCGCTGCGGGCCGCTGACTCCCAGCCGGGGGTCCTGGACGAACTGTGCGGCGCCGAGTGGTTCCTGCACGGCGGCCACCCCGAGGAACGGCTGCGGGGGCGCCCCGGCGAACTGCTGGCCACCCGGGCCGGCGCCGTCTGCCGCGCCACGGTCGACGGCGCGGTGTGGATCCCCGAACTGCGGGCCCGCAGGCGACCGGGCGGCCCGCCCCGCGTCAAGCTTCCGGCGGTGCTCGCCCTCGGCGCCTCGCTGCCGGATCTGGCGGTGGCCGAGGAGCCGGCGGAGGACGGCGAGACGTGGAAGGACATCCGCTACCGGGAGGACGGCCCGGTCGGCATGCTGGGCTTCTCCTTTCCCGGCGGGGCGATGAGCACCGGCCACTGCCGGCGGCTTCTCGCCGCGTACCGTCACGCCTGCGCACGGCCGACCTCGGTCCTGGTGCTCGGAGGCGGCCGGGACTTCTTCTCGAACGGGATCCACTTGGGCGTGATCGAGGCCGCCGACGACCCGGTCGCGGAGTCCTTCGCGAACATCCACGCGATGGACGACCTGGTCGAGGCGGTGCTGAGCACCACCGACCGGATCACCGTCGCGGCGCTGGGAGGCAACGCCGGAGCGGGCGGCGCGATGCTGGCGCTGGCGGCGGACGAGGTGTGGTGCCGCTCCGGCGTCGTCCTGAACCCCCACTACCGGCTGATGGGCCTGTACGGCTCCGAGTACTGGACGTACACCCTGCCGCGCCGGGTGGGCCCCGATGCCGCCCGGCGCCTGACCGGGGAAGCCCTGCCGGTGAGCACAGCCGCGGCCGAACGCCTGGGCCTCGTCGACCGGATCATCCACTGCGGGCCCTCGGACTTCACCGAGCGGGCGACGGCGCTCGCTGTGCGCACCGCCGCACAGCCGTCCACGCAACAGCGGATCGCCGAGAAGAAGGGACGGTTCGCGGACGAACAGTCCGTCAAACCGCTGGATGTGTACCGGCAGGAGGAGATCGCCCGGATGAGTGCCACCTTCCTCGACCCCCGGGCGCCCTACCACGCCCTGCGCCGCGCGTTCGTGCACAAGGAGCGCCCGACGGCCGACCCGGAGCAACTCCGTGCGCTGAACAGCGGCAGGACGGCCGGTCAGGCGGGCGGGCGGCCGTCCCGCTGACCCCTTCTCGATCCACGGTGCCGTGGCCGGTCCGCCGTGATGGCGGAGCACGAGCTGTGCGTCGGCCTGCCTCATCGTCCGCGAGCGCCGCGGTCAACGGGACCGGGCCCGGCGCCGCACCGCCCGCGGCTCGCGTCATGGCGCCGACACCGCCGATGCCGCCCTGTCCGGAGCGGCATCGCGAACCGGTGCCACCGGCTTCTCGTGGCGGTGGCGCCCCTGTCCGGCGGATGGCGTGGTCGTGCGGCTCGCCGGCCGGGGCCCCGTCGGCGGGCCCGGCCGCGCGCTGGTGCCCACCACCCCACGAACGTGTGCCCGCACGATCGTGGAGAGCACCGACACCGTCCGGCTCGGATCCCTCCGGGCTAAGCCCCCTCGGACGCCGTCACGTCGCCGTTGACCGTCCGCAGCGTCAGCGTCTCGGGGCCGCCCTGCCGGGTCGGTACATCGATACGGCTCTGCCCGTTGCGCGATGTGGCGCGCACCGCGTAGGAGGGCGCCCCGCGCGGCACGGTCAGGGCGACGGACCCGTTGGTGGTCACGGCGTTCACCGAGCCGGGCGCGTGCACACAGCCGAGGACCACGTCCCCGTTCACGGTCGACGCCGCGAGGCTCGCCGCAGCCAGCCCCGTGGTGCGCACGGAGCCGTTGCGGGTGGCCAGCGCGATGGAGGCGCGGGAGCTCCCGGCGCCGGTGCTCGTGACGTCACCGTTGACCGTCGAGAGGTTCAGACTCCCCTTCAGCCCGGCCACGTCGATGCCCGCGTTGTGCGCCGACACCGTCACCGGCGTCGTGGCGGGCACCTCGACGGTCGGCATCCGCGCGCAGGACCCGCTGCCCGGGCAGACCAGATCGAGCACCCGGACGCCGTCGTGGTGCGACCAGTGGCCCCGGGCCGCGCCGTGCACACGTGCCCGGCCGTCGTCGGCGGGCCGCAGCCGTACGCCGTTCTCGGTCGTGATGACGAGCCGGTCCTTCGGTCCGAGCGGCATCGAGGACGGGGAGGCGCCGGCCGCCGGGGAGGCGTCCCGGGCACCGCTCGCTGCCGTGCGGCCCGGGGCGGGCCACGCGCCACCCCCGGCGGGGCCGCCGCCGCTGTCGCAACCCGTCACCGTCACCGCGAGCGCCGCGCAGAGCGCGCCGAGCGCCACACCCGTTCCGTAGAGCCTTCGCATGCGCTCCGTCTGCCCCCGTTCACCGCCCTCAGCGCACCACGGGGCCCCTGGCCGCCGGCCGCGTTCCCCTCCGGCCGGCACCCCGCCGTCGTGGCGCCCGTCACAGGCACCACGCCGACCAGCGGCTGCGTGAGTGGGACTCACCTCATCTGCGCGTCTTCGGGAGGGGATCCCTCCTGGCGGGGGAAGGTGGGTGCCATGAAGAAACTCGGTCTGCCGGAACACATCCGGGCGTGTCTGTTCGACCTGGACGGCGTCATCACCAAGACCGCCGTCGTGCATGCCGCGGCCTGGAAGGAGATGTTCGACGAATTCCTCCGACGACGTGACGGCGACGGCTTCCGCCCGTTCACCCCGGACGACTACGACCGGTACGTCGACGGCCTGCCGCGCGCCGACGGCGTCCGCTCCTTCCTCGCCTCCCGCGACATCGAACTGCCGGAGGGCAAGGACAGCGACCCGGAGGACAAGGACACCGTCCACGGACTCGGCAACCGCAAGAACACCCTCGTCCTTGAGAAGATCCGCACCGACGGCGTCGAACCGTACGAGGGCACCCTGCGCTACGTCCGGGCCGCCCGCGAGCTCGGCCTGCGCACCGCAGTGGTCTCGTCCAGCGCCAACTGCCGGGACATCCTGCGGTCGGTGAACGCGGAAGACCTCTTCGAGGTCCGGATCGACGGTGTCGTGGCCGCCGAGCGGCGCCTGCCCGGCAAGCCGCGGCCGGACACCTTCCTCGCCGCCGCGCACGACCTCGACGTCGCGCCCGGGGACTGCGCCGTCTACGAGGACGCGCTCGCCGGCATGGACGCGGGCAAGTCGGGGCACTTCGGCTACGTCGTCGGGGTCGACCGGGTGGGCCAGTCCGACGCGCTGCGCGAACACGGCGCCGACATCGTGGTGAAGGACCTCGCGGAACTGGGGGCGGACGCGTGATCACGCACTCCAACTACACGGTCGAACCCTGGGTCCTGCGCGAGTCCGGGATCAACCTCGACGTCCTGCCGCAGAGCGAGTCCGTCTTCGCGCTCTCCAACGGCCACGTCGGCTGGCGCGGCAACCTGGACGAGGGGGAGCCGCACGGTCTGCCCGGCTCGTACCTCAACGGTGTCCACGAACTGCACCCCCTGCCGTACGCGGAAGCCGGGTACGGCTACCCCGAGTCGGGGCAGACGGTCATCAACGTCACCAACGGCAAGGTCTTCCGGCTCCTCGTCGACGACGAACCGTTCGACCTGCGCTACGGCGACGTCCGCTCCCACGAGCGCGTCCTCGACCTCAAGACCGGCCTGCTGCACCGGACCTGCGAGTGGGTCTCGCCCGCGGGCTGCGCCATCAGGGTCCGTTCGACCCGCCTCGTCTCCTTCAGCCAGCGCTCGATCGCCGCCGTGCGCTACGAGGTCGAGGCCGTCGACGCGGACGTACGCCTCGTCGTGCAGTCCGAGCTGATTGCCAACGAGCAACTCCCCGGCAGCGACGGCGATCCCCGCGCGGCCGTGGCCCTGGAGTCGCCCCTCGTCTCCGAGGAGCACTACGCCCACGAGGGCCGATTGCGGCTCGTGCACACCACGGCACGCAGCGGGCTGCGGGTCGCCGCCGCCGCCGACCACGGCATCACCGGCCCCGACTCGACCCGTACGAGCAGCGAGAGCGGCAAGGACGTCGGCCGGGTCACCATCACCACGCACCTCCAGCCGGGCGAGGTGCTCCGGGTGGACAAGGCCGTCGCCTACGGCTGGTCCTCCACCCGTTCCCTGCCCGGCGTGCGCGACCAGGTCGACGCGGCCCTCGCCCAGGCCGTCAGTACCGGGTGGGACGGGCTCGTGCGCGAACAGCGCTCCTACATGGACGACTTCTGGTCCCGCGCCGACGTCGAGGTCGAGGGCGACGAGGAGATCCAGCAGGCCGTGCGTTTCGCTCTCTTCCATGTTCTGCAGGCCGGTGCGCGCGCCGAACAGCGGGCCGTCCCGGCGAAGGGACTGACCGGCTCGGGTTACGACGGGCACAGCTTCTGGGACACCGAGATGTTCGTCCTCCCGCTGCTGACCTACACGGCCCCGCACGCGGTGGAGGAGGCGCTGCGCTGGCGTCACAGCACCCTGCCCGCCGCGCAGGACCGCGCCGAACAGCTCGGCCTGGAGGGCGCCGCGTTCCCCTGGCGCACCATCGAGGGCTCCGAATGCTCGGCCTACTGGCCGGCGGGCACGGCCGCGTTCCACGTCAACGCGGACATCGCGAGCGCGGCCGTACGGTACGTCAGCGCGACCGGCGACGAGCGGTTCGAACGGGAGATCGCGGTCGAACTCCTCGTGGAGACAGCCAGGTTGTGGCGTTCTCTCGGCCACCACGACCACCACGGTGTCTTCCACATCGACGGGGTCACGGGCCCGGACGAGTACAGCGCGGCGATGGACGACAACACGTACACGAACCTCATGGCGCGCGCCAACCTCCACGACGCGGCGGACGCGGCGGAACGCCATCCCCGGCGGGCCGCGGAACTGGGCGTGGACGACGAGGAGAGCGCCGCGTGGCGGGATGCCGCCGACGCGATGAACATGCCCTACAACAGTGAACTGGGCGTGCACGAACAGCACGCGGGCTTCACCGGCCACCAGGTGTGGGACTTCGCGGGCACCCGGCCCGACCAGTACCCGCTGCTGCTGCACTTCCCGTACTTCGACCTCTACCGCAAGCAGGTCGTCAAACAGGCGGACCTGGTCCTGGCGATGTACACGTGCGGTGAGCAGTTCGACGCGGACCAAAAGGCGCGCAACTTCGCCTACTACGAGCCGCTGACCGTTCGTGACTCGTCCCTCTCCGCCTGCGTGCAGTCGGTGATGGCCGCAGAGGTCGGCCATCTCAGGCTCGCCTACGACTACTTGGTCGAAGCGGCCCTGATGGACCTGGAGGACAAGGAGAACAACACCCGCGACGGCGTCCACATCGCGTCGCTCGCGGGCACCTGGATGGCGCTCGTCGCCGGCTTCGGCGGCATGCGGCACCGCGGCGACAAGCTGGAGTTCACCCCCAAGCTCCCGGAACGGCTGCGCAGGCTCGCGTTCAAGGTGCACATCTTCGGGCGCCGGCTCGCGGTGGAGATCAAGGCAACGGGCGCCACGTACACACTCCTGGAGGGCGAGCCGCTGACGCTGAAGCACTGCGGCGAGGAGATCACGGTCACCGTCTCCGCGCCGGTGGAGCGCAAGCTGCCGTCCTGGACGGTGCACCCGGCGCCGCTCCAGCCGCCGGGCCGCGCCCCGTCACGCGACCACGAGCACGATCACGAGCCGGCCTGAAGGACACGGGTGCCGCACGGCCCCGGACCGGTGGCGGCCGTCCGCCGGTCCGGGGCCGTCTTCCCGCACCACGCGCGCGGGCGGACCCTGCGGTCGGTCAGCGCGCGAGCGCCGCGCAGTTCGTCTGGTTCTTGCCCGCGACGGAGCCCGCGATCTCACCGCGCCAGCTGACGCACTGAGCCGGAGCGCTGAGGTACACGGGACCGGCGTACGTCGTGTAGTTGCCCTGGTCCACGACGTCCGCGGTGTGCGAGCCGAGGCCCAGCGACGCCGTCATGTGGACGGCGGTGCCCGGCTTCGTGCGGACCGTCACGACGCAGTTCTTCTTGGTCTTCGCGCTGTACGTCAGGTAGACCGTGCCCGTGGAGCCGATGGGCGCGGAGTTGACCACTCCGTAGCCGGTGCCGCAGGCGTTGTTGTACGCGGCGGCTGCCTTGGCGGTCTTCGCCGGCGCTGCCTTCGCGGGTGCCGCCTTCGCCGGGGCGGCGGAGGAGGCGGCGGCGGGCGTGGAGCCCGACGCCGGGGCGGCCCCGGCGACGGGTGCCAGGGCGACCGCGGTACACACCAGGCCCGCGACCGCTGTTGCCGCCACGACACCGCGCTGAGTGAACTTCATTGTTCTTCCCCCTGCTCTCGCAGTCATGACGTCGGTCAACGTCACGCACAGTCAGACAGGCCGGGCAGCGGGAGAGTTGTGCGGGCGGCGCGCTGTTACACACTCGGGACAAACGGTGATCGTTCTCGCGGGAGCGGACATACCTCCGCACGCGGACAGTGAGGGTGACGACGGCGGGGAAGGCCCGCCCGGACCCGGCCCGCCCGGACCGGTTCGGCCGGACCGGGACCCGACCCGACCGAGCCGGTCCCCCCGGGGCGTGTGTGCCCCGGGGGGACCGGCTCGGTCGCACACTCAGGCCGTGTCGCCCGCGAGCTCCAACTCCTCGCGCTCGGCCGCCTCCCGGTGCGCCCGCTCGTCCTCCCGGGCCTTGCGCGGGCTCCAGCGGCCCGCCATGACGAAGATGAACGGCACGAACACGACCTGGCCGCCCACCGTCACCCACCACCACGTCCGCCACTGTCCGGGGCCGTCCTCGCTCGCCTTCTGGACCTGTGGCCCGTAGTGCTGGAGAACGGCGAGCTGAGGCTGCGCCTTCTGCACGAGCGCCAGTCCCGCGGGGCCCACCTCGCGCACCGCCCGCGCCGTGACGTCCTGCGGTGCCTGTCCCGCCGGGTACTTCCCTAGCTGGGCGAACAGGCTCGCGTGCGCGTTCACCACCTTCAGCGCGGGCCCGGCCTCACGCTGCGCGGCGGCGACCGCCTCGCCGTGCTCCACCAGGGGTGACGCCGAGGTCACCACCAGCGGCAGCACCGCGCTCGACGCCGCGACCACGATCCGCAGGGTCCACCCCCACACGGCGAGACCGGTCGCGGTGGCCGCCGGGTTGTGCTTCTCCACCGTCTCGGTGAAACCCGCCATCCAGGGCGCGTACGCGACACCCGACAGCACACCGATCGCGACGAAGAGCCAGGCGAAGGTGTAGTACCCGGTGGAGTGGTGGGTCGCCAGCACCGCGAAGACGGACGTGGCGGCGATCGATCCCACCGCGCCCACCAGCATGAACGGCTTGCGCACCCGCACCCGGTCCGACAGCAGACCCACCGCGACGAGTGCGATGGCGTTGGCGCCCCAGTACCAGTTGGCGAGCGCGTTCGTACGCTGCTGGCTGTAGCCGAAGTTGGCCGAGAAGTACACCACGAAGTTGCCCACCGCGGCGAAGTACAGCAGCAGGAAGACACTGATCGCGGCGGCCGATCCCACCACGTCGAGCCGGAGCATCTGCCGCCAGCTCGCCCCGGTGCCGGCCCGGCCGGCCTCCGCGGGGCCGCTTCCGCCGCGCCGGGCCCTGGCCTCCACCAGCGCCCGGTCGCGCAGGCTCACCATCACCTGGCCGCGCAGCCCCGGCGACAGCTCGCGCAGGGCGAACAGTGCCGCCACGAACACGATCAGCCCGGCGAAGCCGGAGTACCTCAACTCGTCCTGCCACGAGGAGGAGTCGAGCGTGCTGCTGGTGACGACGGTGACGACGAGCGAGCCGAGGACCGGCCCCATGGTCCAGTACCCCATCGCCGTCGCCCGGCCGAGCTGCGGGGAGAAGTCCCGTATCAGCGCGGGCGTCGCCACCAGCACGATGCCCTCGACAAGTCCCACCAGGCAGAACACCACGGTGTACAGGGTCTTGTCCGGAGCCGAGGGCAGGGCGAACACCAGCAGCAGACCGGCCACCAGCAGCCCGTAGACGACCAGGTTCGCCCGGCCCCAGCGGTCGGCGAGGCCCGCGACGAGGGAGGTGAAGGCGCCGACGAGGTTGCCGAGGACGGACACCCAGACGAAGTAGGTGTAACTCATGCCGTAGTGCGTGATGATGGACGTCGCCACCGCGTACTGGACGTAGAGCATGTAGTACAGGACGACCGTGGTGATGACGACGATCGCGAGGTTCGCGTACCGGCGGCCCGGCGTCGGATAGTGCGGCAACTCCCGGTACCACAGCCGGGAGAGAACGCCGGGACCGCCTGGACGGATGGGCATGGGGCCTCCTGCGGATACCGGAGCACGGCGGCGCGGGCGCACTCCGCGCCCACGCCCCGCTCCAAGATTGAGCAGACATTAGTACCGACTGGTCGGTACGGCCTAGACGCGTGCAGCGGTCAATTGCGGGGGAGGGGCGGGCCGCCCGTGTTCCCCCGGTGCCGCCCCCGCGCTGGCCGCCCCACGCTCCGCGGCGGCAGCGCCCGCTTCAGCGCGTCCCGCGGGCCCTGCGCCGATGCTCGCCGCGCAACACCTGGGCCGGAGCATCGTCGTCGTACGCGCCGCAGCCCGTCGCCGACCACAGTGACGACTGCTGCGGCAGCGTGTAATAGGGGACGAACACCTTCGCCTTGCGGCGCTTCGAGACAGCCACCGCGTACAGCGCGGGCAGTACGTCCGGTGTCTCGCCCGCCAGGATGGCGAGCCTGCACGACGTGCAGGCGGGGCGCCGGTCGGCCGCCGCCTCCCGCGCCGAGACGCGCACCCGTCCGCCGCCCTTCTTCTTCCGGGGTGGTCGCACGGCACGTTCCGCGCGGCCGTGCAGCGGGTTGTAGAAGCAGCGCACCACCGTGGGCGCCGGAGGCCGGCCCGCATGGCGGGCGTGCGCGGCGGCGAACCGTTCCAGCGCCCGGTCCGCGAGCACCAGCGACGCGGCCAGGTCCGGCAGGTCGGCCGCCTCGTCGAGGATCTTGCCCGCCGCCTGGAACGCCTCCATCGCCCACTCGTAGTCGCGCCGCACGGCCGGCTCCGCCTCGCGCGGGGTGAACTCCAGCCGGGCGTCCGACAGCAGGTCGCCCACATCGGCGAGGCGCTTCGTCGCCAGCGAGGCCAGCCGGTCCCGCAGCACCTCCCACTCGCGCAGGATCCGCTGTTCGTCCTCGCGGCCGATGGCCCGTGCGGACCGTCGCTCACCCCCGGTGGCCCCGAACGTGGCCGCGGCGGATCCGACCACGGCGGCCCGCCGTCGCAGCCTGCCGAAGGACGGCAGGAACCGGTGCCCGCTCCCTGACCCCTCGTCGGCGCTCACCGAGGCACCCGAAATCCGGTCGTGAAAACAGCCGTTGCCTTCTCGCGCGGCAGCGTCACGCGCGTGCGGCCGACGGGGGACGCGGGACGCGAGAGGGGGAGGGAGGCGGGGGAGACGGGGACATCCGCGGCATCGGTCATCAAACCCGGAAGCCTAGCAAGTCCGCACGCGCCGCGGCACAGCGTCGGGCGGGACCGGTCGCGGCCCCGGGCCTGTCGCCGTGCCCGGCCGGCCGATGCGGTGCCGCCCCTTGGGCGCCGGCCTTCTTCAGGCGGTGGCCGCGACCTCCGCGAAGCGCCGGGCGACCTGTCGCCACACGGCGGCGGACGCCGCCTCGTCGCGCAGAGCGGCCCGGTGCAGGCGCGCGCGGTCGGCACCGTGGCGGCCGAGCCGCTCCTCGCTCCAGTGCCGGATCCGGTCGGCCGCCGCCTCCGGATGGAACTGGACGCCCCAGGCGCGCGAGCCGAGCCGGAACGCCTGGTACGGACAGTGCTCGCTGCGCGCCAACCACCGCGCGCCCGGGGGGAGCCGGGTGATCCGGTCGACATGGTTCTCGATCGCGGTCGGGTGTTCGGGCAGCCCCGCGAACAGCGGGTCGTCCGCCGCCTCCGCGCGCAGCGTGAGGGGAGTGCTGCCGAACTCCGGCTCCCCGTACGCGCCGCGCACCGTGCCGCCCGCGACCTGGGCCAGCATCTGGCCGCCCAGGCAGATGCCGAACACCGGCACGTCCCGCTCCAGGGCCTCGCGTACCAGCGTCCGCGTCGGCGCCAGCCACGGCGCGCGGGTGTCGTCGTCCGGCAGATAGGCGCCGCCGAGCACGATCAGTGCCCGGTGATCCAGGGACGCGGGAAGCGGAGCGCCGTCGTACGCCGCGACCACGTCGAGGCCGAGACCGCCCTCCGCGAGCCAGTCGGTCCACCGCCCGGGGCCGCCGTTCGGGCCGTGCTGCACCACCAGTGCCGTGGCCGTTGCCCTGACTGCCGTCATGCCTGTGACCTGCCTCTCCGCGTGCCGTACCGCGTGCTTCACCCTACGCGGAGGCCGCCGGTGGGCCGTGAGGGGGCCGTACCGGCGGGCGTACGCGCGGACGGAGCGTGCGTGGCCCGCCGGACGCATCGCCGGTACGGGCGGTGCGTCCGGCGGGGCCGGCCGGCGCGGTTCACTGGTCGGCGCTGAACGCCTTCGTGAAGTCCAGCGGCTGCTGCGTCAGCGAGCTGCAGGTCGGGTCGGCGTAACCCTGCGCACCGCCCGCGCACTGCTTGTCCCGGGCGGCCGACCACATGGACAGCCAGGCGAGATTCTTCGACTTCGCGAAGTCCGCCAGGTCCTTCGCGTCGGCCACGGTGAACTTCTCGCTGCTCACATCGTTGACACCGATCATCGGTGTGACGGCGACGGCCTCCCAGGCGGCCGTGTCGGAGAGCCCGAGCACGCCCTTGATCTGTGCCTGCGTGGCGGTGGCCGCCTGGATCGCGTACTGCCCCATGTCGCCGCTGTACGAGGAGCCGTAGTCCATCGCCATCACATTGACCGCGCCGACCTTGACCCCGTTCTGCTTCGCGTTCGCGACGAGGTCCACGCCGGGCTGTGTCAGTCCTTCCGGCATCACCGGCAGGGTGAACGACACGTCCAGGCCCGGGTGCGACTTCTGCAGCTGTGCGACGGCCTGCGCGCGCCGCGTGTTGGCCGCGGTGTCGGGCAGCGCGGCGCCCTCCACGTCGAAGTCGACCTTCGTCAGCTTGTACTGGTCGATCACCTTCCCGTACGCCGTGGCGAGATCGGACACCGACGAGCAGGCGCCCGCCAGTTCGGTGCCGGAGGCGCCGCCGAACGAGACCCGCACGTCACCGCCCTTCGCGCGCAGTGCGTCGAGCTGGCCGGCCACCCCGTCGTCGTTGATGTCGCTGACACCGCCCCACTTGGGTACGCACCCGCCGGCCGACGTGACGAAGGCCAGGTTGAACGTGGTCACTCCGGTCCTGGTCGCGGTGTCGAGCAGGTCGTAGGCGGGGTAGAGCGAGGTGTCCACGTACGGCGAGAAGGCGCCGCCCGCGGCGTCCGTGCCGCCGCTCGCGGGCGGGGGCGTGGACGCCGGGTCCGACGGCGCCGTGGCCGAGGCCGACGGGGAGGAGCCGGTGGTGGGGCTCGTGGTGGGAACGCCGGTGGGCTGCTGGGTGGGGCGCCCGCTGGGCTCCGGGGTCGCGCCGTCGTCCACCGAGCACTTGGTGGAGTTGATCAGACATGATGTCGGGTCGGCGGGCTTGCCGGCCGAGGAGGTCACGAAGCCGACCGTGACGGACGCGCCGGGCGCCAGATCCTTGTTCCAGCTCTCGGGCTTGACCGTGACGTGCTGCCCACTGATGGTGCGGGTGCCGTTCCACAGTGAGCTGACCGTGGTGCCGGCGGGCAGGTCGAACTCCAGGGTCCAGCCCGACACGGCCTTGTCCGTGGAGTTGGTGATGACGTACTGGCCGGTGTAACCGCCGTCCCAGGACGCTGTTTTGGTGTACGTGGCGCCCGTCGAGGCGGCCTGTGCGGTGCCGGCGATCGCGAAGCCCGCGGCGCCGATGACACCCGCCGCGACCACGGCTCCGATCGCCTTGGTCCTGCCGGTCGTCCTGCGGCGGTGTGTGGTGATGCCCATCGCGTGTCTGCCTCTGCGTAGCGGGGAGTGTGGGGAAGTGTGAGGTGTGGGGGGGTGCTCACGAGGCAGACGCTAGCCTGGTGGATCGCGTCAAAACTCCCGTAACGGGCAGGGTTTGAGGTTCTTAGGGCGCGCTTAAGGGACGCATCGGAGCGGGTTAAAGATCACCGGGGGTGGACCCGGAGTGCGTCGCGCGTCTCTGCGAATGCCGCTTGAGCGTACGAGCGGAAGACACCGAGGACCCTGACGACAGCCGTGTCCGCCCGGCCGGGGGCGCGTCATACGCGGGGATGTCACGAGCCGGTGGCCGGGTGACCCGCGCCGGCGAGCGACCGGACGACCTCCGGGGACGTCCCCGTGCTCGGGGTGGATCGCAGCCGGCCCACGCGGCGCGACGCGGCGCCTTCCCACGCCTGCAGCACCCCGCCGGCGCCCCGTCGCGGGCGGGAGTCCGGAGGGCGTTCTCCCGATCCCACCCGGCACGTCCCGCAAGGGCCCGGGCCACCGGCGGCCCGGGCCCGGGAGAACCGGTGGCCACCGGCCCCCGCGGGAGCCGGTGACGGCCGGTCCCCGCGTACACCGGTCCGTTCAGGCTTCGTCGCGGTAGCGCGGGGCGAGCGCCGCGCCGGCCGCCCGCCGGATGCCCCACTCCGCCGAAACCAGGCGGTCGAGCGCCGCCGGGTCGTCCAGGCCCGGCACACAGACACTCTCGTCGGTCCGCAGCGCGGCGAGCGACGCCGCCACGACGTCCCCCACCGGCATCCCGCCGATGGCGTGGACGCGCGGTGTGTCCCCGGACACCGGCTCCTCGCCCCGCGTGAGATGGAACTCGGTCGCTGTCAGCCCGGGGCACAGCAACTGCACGCGCAGCGGCGTGTCCGCGAGCTCCGCCGCGAGCAGCCGGGTGAAGGTGACGACGAACCCCTTCGTCCCGCCGTACACGGCGCGCTGCGGGAGACCTCCGGGCGAGGGCGGCAGACTCCCCGAGAACGCCAGCAGGGATGCCACGTTCACCAGGGCGCCCCGCCCGCGCTCCAGCATGCCGGGCAGTGCGGCCCGGCTCAGCGCGGTCAGGGCCGTCACATTGAGCGCGACGACCTTGGCGAGCAGTGCGGGATCCCCCTCGGCGAACGGCCCGTACCCGTTGATGGCCGCGCTGTTGACCACCAGATCCACATCGTCGCGTCCCGCCCGTTCACTCACCCGCGCGAGCGCGCCGGCATCGGAGAGGTCCGCGGGAAGCTCCTCCACCCGTATGCCGTGTTCCGCGCGCAGCCGCCCGGCCTGGAGGGCGAGCCGGTGCTCGCGCCGTGCGACGAGCACCAGGTCGTGACCCAGCGCGGCCAGCCGCTCCGCGTACGCGAAACCTATTCCGGACGACGCGCCCGTCACGAGCGCCGTCCCCGGACGGTCCGCCACCTTCGGCTCTTCGATGCCGCCACTCACGTCGGACTCCCTTTCGTACGCCGAAACCGGTGCGCCATCATGCCCGGTCGCCTTGTGCGCTCCGGCCGGGGCCCGTGCGCTCCGGCCTCGCGGCGCGCGGCGCGCGACGTCCGTTTCGTTCATGACGTGACGCGCGGGCAGACGGCAGACTCGGCGCCATGGACCAGCGCACGGATTTCCTCACCCTCTCCACCCGCGATCTCGACGCGGCCCGCCGCTTCTACCGCGACGGGCTCGGCTGGACGCCGCTTCTCGACGTGCCGGGCGAGATCGTCTTCTTCCAGGTCGGGTTCGGCTCGGTGCTCGGCTTCTTCGACGCGGCGAAGTTCGCGGACGATCTCGGCACCGGCGAGCAGCCCGTCTCCGGGGTCACGCTCGCGCACAACGTCGACAGCGCCGACGCCGTACGCGCCGTTGCGGCGCGTGCCGCCGCGGCCGGCGCCCTGGTGCTCAAGGAGCCGCAGGAGGCGGCGTTCGGCGGTTTTCACGCCCATGTCGCCGACCCGAACGGCGTCGTCTGGGAGATCGCGTACAACCCCGGCTGGAGCGTCGACGCGGACGGCACGGTGCGGCTGAGCACCGTCGACTGACAGGGTCGGGCGCGCGGCCGACCGGCCCGGTACCGGATGCCCCTCGGGCTGCCGGGACCGGCGCTCGCCGGACATTCGCGCGCCCACGATCGCCCCCGGCGCGCCCCCTACGATGTCGCGCATGTCGCGCACGTCCACGAGCAGTCCGCCCCTGCCCCGGCCCGCCGTGACACGTGCGGTCCTGATCCTGGTCCCGCTCACCGGGGTGCCTGTCCTGTACGGCCGCCCGCACCTCACCGACCGCGCCCGTCGACGCCCTCGACCCGGTCTCGTCCGGCAGCGTCAGCGACCCGCAGGACCCGTCCGGGGCGCTGGAGACGCCTACGGCCGGGCCGGAACCGCCCGGCGCGCGTACGAGCTGACCGGGACCGCCCAGCACATGTGCGGCCGCACCGGCGTTCTCCGCCCTGCGTACCGGCCGTCCGGCGGCCCGGCGCCCAGGACCGCCTCGTACGCGGTGCACCGCCGGACTCACGTGACGGCAGCGCACGAGCGCGCGGCGAGGCGTGGCGGCCCGAGGCACCTCCCAGGACCCGGCCCCGCGGCGGCGGGGCCTCCGGGAGCGGCGGCCACGCCATCACCCGGTGCCTGGCCGCCGGCATCGCGCCCGGCCAGGCAACGCCGTTCCTTGCCGCGGCTCTCGTGCCCGGCCCCGTTCAGCGCCGCCCCGGGCACGAACACACCCCCGGACGAGCCACGCCGGGCCCGCCCGGCGAACCGCTGCTCCTGCGCAGGGAGACCTCCGTCCGTCGCCGCCGCTCCGTCCACGGCGGCCGCTACCGGGACACCTCGTGCCCGCATCTCACTTTTCCGCACAAGGAGTCGCACCACCGTGACCACACGCCCTCGCATCCGCCCCGCCGCGGTGGCCACCGCCTTCGTGCTCGCCGCGCTCGCCCTCACCGCCTGCGCCGGTACCGGTGCCCCGGCTGCGGGCGGCAACAGCGGTGTCCCGCTGGACGGCGCTCCCTCGGCCTCCGCGAGCCCTGGCGCGCACAACGCCCAGGACGCCGCGTTCGCCCGGGCGATGATCCCGCACCACCGGCAGGCCGTCGCCATGGCGGCGCTCGCCCCCGGGCGGGCCGGATCCACGGCGGTACGGACACTGGCCGCACACGTCGCCCAGGCCCAGAGACCCGAGATCACCGCCATGGCCGGCTGGCTCACCGCGTGGGGTGCGGCCGCTCCGGCGGTCGAAGGCAGCGGGGACGACGGGATGGCCGGCATGGCGGCGACACCCTCGGCGTCGTCCGTGCCGCAGCGGCACGGCAGGGCCGCGGCCATGCCCGGCATGATGAGCGGCGAGGACATGACCGCGCTGCGTGGGCTGAGGGGCGCGGCGTTCGACTCCGCGTTCCTGCGGATGATGATCAGTCACCACCAGGGCGCCGTCACCATGGCCCGTACCGAGCGCAGCAGCGGCATGTACGGCCCGGCCAGGGAACTGGCCGCGTCGATCGTCGCCTCTCAGAGCGCCGAGATCGCGCGGATGAGGACGATGCCCGGCGGGCGGTGATCCGGCCGTGCCACGGGATCGCCCCGGTGATCGCGTGGCACCGCCGGCAGGCGTCAGCCGCCGAGTGCGCCGGTCCTCGTTCCCTGCGCGCCCACGAGCCGCCAGGGCCCTGCGTCAGCAGGGTGGACGAAGACGTGCGTGTAGCGGCTGTCGGCCGTCCATGATCCGCCGCGGAAACGTCCCGTCATCCGGGTGTGGCCCACGACGAGCGCCGTGGAGCCGAACAGCCGTACGGACGGCTCGCCCTCGTCGGCCGTGACCGTGTCGAACCCGAGCAGGCCCGAGGTGACGGCCTCCAGCAGGTCCGGCTTCGGGATCGCGGAGCCGCCCAGGACGTCGACGAGGACGAAGCGGTCGTCCAGCAACCGCGCGAGCCCGGCGCCGTCGGCCCGCACGAGCGAGGCGAAGAACAGCCTGTCGGCCGCGCGGACGTCTGCCTCGTCGCCGGGGGAGGAGGCGGGGTGGACGACGGACGCGGGCGGGGACGTGACGGCGTGCTGCTGTGCGGTCATGGAGCGGCTCCTTACGGACCGGGGGGACTGGGACCGGGCCGACGGTAGGCGTTGACGCCGACGTCAGGTCCAGGCCCGGCCCTGCCGGTGGCGAGCGCGCCCCAGCCCGGTCCGGCTCAGGCCCCGCACGGTGGGGCCCCGGTGGTGAAGCGCCACGCCGCTGGTGCCCACACGGCCCGGTCCGGGTCAGGCCCGGCCCGGCGCCCCGGTCAGACGAGTTCGAGTCCGCCGTCGACCGTCAGCACCTGGCCGGTGAGCCAGGCGCCCGCGCCGCTCCCGGCCAGCCGTACGGCCCACTCGGCGACCTCGTCCGGCTCACCGCGCCGTCCGAGCGGGATGCGGGCCGCCTCGTCGGCCTTGACCTGGTCGGCCACGTCGTCCGGCAGCCCGGCGGCGAGGAGAGCCCCGGACTCCGTGGGACCGGGTGCGACGGCGTTCACCCGTACGCCGCGCGGCGCGAGTTCGAGGGCCCAGCTGCGGGTCAGCTGCTCGATCGCGGCCTTGGCCGCCGCGTAGTGCCCCGCGCCCGCCAGCGGCCGGTGGCCGAACGTGCTCGACACGTTCACGATGGCTCCGCCCGCCGCCGCGAGGTGCGGCAATGCCGCCCGCGCCAGCAGGCTCGGCGCCGTGACGTGCACGGCGAACAGCCGCTCGACGCCCTCGGCCGTGACCGTGTCGAGCGGCATGGCCGCGAAGGCTCCCGCGTTGTTGACGAGGACGTCGAGGCGTCCCCATCGCCCGATGGCGGCGGCCACGATCTGCTCGGGCGCGTCCGCCGCGCAGATGTCCGCGGGGAAGGGGGTGATGCCCGGGTGGAGCGCGGCCGTCCCGTCGAGCGCGTCGGGCCGCCTGCCGACGCCGAGCACATGGGCGCCGGTCCGTGCGAAGGCCAGGGCGGTGGCGCGGCCGATGCCGGAGCCGGCGCCCGTGACGACGACGGTGCGGCCGGTGCGGTGGTCCTGGGGTGTGTCCGGCATGGTGCGCCGCCTTCGCTCGATGTTCGATGTTCGTGAAACGTCGAACGAAACTACCACGGGCACCCCGCCCCGGCGTCGGGCCCGGCTCCGGCTCCGGGCGGGCCGGTCAGTCCACCAGCGCCTGCCGCACCAGGCCCCGCAGGTACGAGCGGATCGGGTACGTGCTGGACGGCAGCAACTGGGTGAAGAAGGACACCGTGATGTCCTCGGCCGGGTCGACCCAGAAGGCGGTGCTCGCGGCGCCGCCCCAGCCGTACTCACCCTGCGACGCCAGGCCCCGCAGTGCCACCGGGTCGGTGACCACCGAGAATCCGAGGCCGAAGCCCGTGCCCTCGAACGGCGTCTCGCTGAACAGCCGCCGTCCGAAGCTCTCCAGATCCGCGCCACCCGGCAACTGGTTGCGGGTCATGTGATCCACCGTGCGCGAGCCGAGCAGCCGCACCCCGTCGGCGGCCCCGCGCCCACGCAGCATCTCCATCAGCCGGTGGTAGTCGGCGGCGGGACCGATGAGCCCGCCGCCGCCGGACAGGTGGCGCGGCGCCGTCGTGAGCGCCCGTCCCCCCGAGCCCGCTGGGCTGATGCCGCCACCCGGCACGGGCACGTAGAGCGAGGCGAGCCGGTCGGCCCCTTCCTCCGAGACGTGGAAACCCGTCCCGGTCATTTTGAGGGGTTCGAAGACACGGGTGCGGAAGAACGTGTCGAGGCTCTGCCCGGAGGCGACTTCGACGACCCGGCCCAGCACATCGGTGGCGACGGAGTAGTTCCATTCTGCGCCCGGCTGGAACAGCAGCGGTATGTCCGCCCACGCGTCGCACGAGTCGGCGAGTGTGAACTCTCCCGGCTGACCCCACTCGAAGCCGCGGGCGCGCAGGATCGCGTCGACCGGGTGCGCCCGCAGGAAGCCGTACGTCAGGCCGGAGGTGTGGGTGAGCAGGTTCCACACCGTCATCGGGCGGGTGAGCGGTTCGGTCGTCGGCCGGAGGTCGCTGCCGCCGGTGAAGACCCGCAGATCGGCGAAGGACGGGATGAACTTCTCTACTGGGTCCGTGAGTTGGAGAGCCCCCTCTTCGTAGAGCATCATCGCGGCGATGGAGGTCACGGGCTTGGTCATCGAGTACCAGCGCCACAGCGTGTCGGATTCCACCGGACGGCCGGACGCCACGTCGCGCAGTCCGTACGTGGACAGGTGGACGATCCGCCCGGCGCGACTGACCGTGATCAGCCAGCCGGGGAGCCGCCCGTCGTCCACGTACGGCCGGAAGTACCGGTCGATACGGGCCAGTCGCTCCGGGTCGAAACCGAGTTCACCGGCTTCCGCCTCCACACCGAAATCAGCCATGTGCCGCCTCCACGGGGGTTGAGAGTGTCTGCCGTGCCGCCTGCCGGGGTACGGGGTCATGACCCGCCGGCCTCCCGGTCCCCCGCCGCGGGGCCCGGGAGGCCGGCTCGTCCTCAGCAGAATTCCAGTCCGTCGAACGAGCCGGACGTGTGCCACCGTTCCAGAAGGGCGAAGAACACCGAAGGTCCGTCCGGATGGCCCACCGCGAGCCGCCCGGGGCCGGGGTCCCGGCCCTCGCTGTTGTAGTAGCCCGGTGTGCAGTCGGCGGCCCGCCCACGCCGGCCGGCCCCCGACGTGAGCAGGTCGAGACAGGACCCCACAGCTTCCCCGGTGGCCTCCACCTCGCGGTGACCGCCCTCCGGCAGGTGCCGTACGACAGCGGTGACCGCCCGGGCCGGCTCGCTCGGGTTGTGCGGGATGGTGGAGAGCAGGTACGCGTCCTGGCTGTGCTGGACCAGGAACAGGTTCGGGAAACCATGCACGTGGATGCCGTGCAAGGTGCGCGTCCCGTCGGCCCAGTGGTCGCCGAGCCGTATCCCGTCCCGGCCCGTCACGTCGACCCCGGGCCCTGCGGGTGCAGCCCGTACCCACTTCGAAGCCGGACGCGTGGATGACGCGGTCGACCTCGTGGGCGCGGCCGGCGGCCACCACCGACGTCTCGGTGATCCGCTCGACGCCCCTGCCGTCGGTGTCGACGAAGTGCACGCCCGGCCGGTTGAACGACTGAAGGTACGCGTCGTTGAAACAGGGACGTTTGCACTTCCTGCGGTCCCACACCTGCAGCCGCGCGGCCGGTCGGTGACGGACTCGCGCGCGGTCCTCGGTGTACGGGTCCCCGAGGTGGTGCGCGAGCCGGCCGGTGAGCCGCAGATACTGGTCGTTGCCGTCGGGCCGCAGCGGCTTGTCGCGCTCCGCGGGGTACTTCCGCAGGAGGGCTTCCCTCTCGCCGGCCGTGACGCCCATGCGCAGCTCCGGGGACGCGTGACGGGGACGCCGGACACCGGCGTCCCTGGACGATGTCAGCGTGTCACTCCTGAGTGACAGGCCGCAAGTGCCCTCGTACGATTGCTCCATGGTCGAACGCACCTCTCCCGTACGCCCGTTGGCCGACGAGGCGCGCGACGCCGCCAGGTCCCGCATCCTGCGCGCGGCCGGCACGGTGCTGTCCCGGCGCGGACTCGCGGCGACCGTGGACGACGTCGCCGACGTCGCATGTGTCAGCCGCCGTACGGTCTTCCGCCACTTCGCGACCCGCGAGGGCTTGTTCGCCGCCGCGATCCGCTCCGGTGTGCACCGCTACGCGGAGCAGTTGCCGCCACCGCCCGAGGACGGCGACCTGCGTGGCTGGCTGGTCGAGGTACTGACGGTGACCCACCGGCTCAACGCCCGCAACGGGCGCGTCTACTGGGAACTGGCGGCCCTGGAGCCCGAGGCCGCGCTCTCGCCGGAGCTGCTGGGGGCGGCGACCGAACGGCGCGAGAGTCGCCGCGCGTTCGCCGCGGAGGTCACCACCCGGCTGTGGCACGCCAGGGGCGGGGCGGACGCGGCGCCGCCCTGGCTGGTGGACGCGGTCGCGGTGCACCTGTCGGGGTTCACGACACAATCCCTGGCAGGGGACTTCGGCCGTACACCCGAGGAGGTGGCGGAGGTGTCCGCACGAGTGCTGGAGGCCTGTCTGCGCAGCGTGCTGGAGTGCTGACCGGGGCCTGGGCGCCCCGGCGTGATCCGAGCGGTGCGAACCCGGTGGAGCCTTCCGCGCCGTTCCGGCAGACTGGCGTGCCGTTGACGGCCAGGACGGCCAGGACGGCGAGGGGATCGGGGCGCGCATGACGGAGGACGACATCATCGGGTACGTACGGAGCCTGCCCGGCGCGGTGGCGGCGACGGCGGTGAAGAGCACCGGGGAGCCGGCGGTGACCCGGGGCGACGCGTTCCTCCCCCACGCGCCGGACGGTGACACACCGAAGGCGCGGCGGTTCCCGTTCGCGACCCTCGGCCATCCGGGGTTCGGCACCGCTTCCGGCCCCGCCCGACCCGGCGTCTTCCCGCTCGGCGCCGCCGTCGGCAGGAAACGCTCCGGGCGACTCCTCGGCCACGGGCCCGGGACCGCGGACACCCCCGACCACACCGGCGCCGGCCGCCTCCTGCCGCCGCCGGTGTATGCGGCGCAGGGCCGGGCGTCCGTGCTGAACCCGGCGGGTACGACATCCGCACGGGCACGTGCCCTGCCCGCCGCCGTCCACGACCGGGCCCGACGGGGGCGACGGTGAGTGCGGCCGGCGGGAGCCCCGCCGTGACCACGGAAGGCGAGGCGGAGATCGCGGCCGGCGAGGCGGAGATCCCCGGGACCGGCGGGCCCGGCATGGTGATCCTGCTGAACGGCACGTCGAGTTCGGGCAAGTCGAGCATCGCGGCCGAACTGCTTCCGATCCTCGACGACACCTACTTCCATTTCCCCGTCGACGCCTTCCACGCCCTGCGCGTCGACCGCGACATCGCCGACGAGGACCTCCAGGCGGAGATCGACCGGACGGTGAAGGGCTTCCACCGGGCCGTGGCGGGCATGGCGGCCGCCGGCAACAACCTGGTGGTGGACGTGCCGATGAGCCGTCGCTGGCGGCTGCTGGACTGCGTGAACCTGCTGGACCCGTGCCGCGTGGTGCTCGTCAAGGTCTACTGTCCGCTGCCCGAACTGCTCAGGCGCGAAGCGGCACGCGCAGACCGCACCCCAGGACTCGCGGCGGCGCAGTACCCGCGCGTGCACGCCCACGGGATCCACGATGTGGAGTGCGACACCGCGCGTGCCTCACCGCGCGCGTGCGCGGAGCGTGTCAAGGCCTACCTGGCGGCGCCGCGCCGTCCGACGGCCTTCGAGCAGCTCGGGGGCGGCCTCGGGCAGCGCGGGTGAACGCCGTTGACGCCGTGCGGGAGGGCACGCTTGGCTGTGCCCGTGTCCACGCTCCTGATCACCGACGTCACCGGGGGCGAAGCGCTGCGCGACTGGCGGTTCGTCCACAACGAGATCATCCCGACGGCTCCGCTCTCCCCTGACGAGGTGCGTGAGCGGGCCGGCCGCAACCTGCTGGACGTCGCCTACGCGGACGGCGTCCTGGTGGGCTGTACGACGGTGCGCCCGCCCACCGGTGGTACGGCGACGGCGACGGTGATCGCCCGCGTGCTCCCGGCCCACCGGCGCCGGGGTTTCGGCAGCCGGCTGTACGCCCATGGGCTGGAGCGGGCGCGCGCGGCGGGGGCGACGGGGATCGAGACGGTGGTGCTGGCGTCCAACACCGCGGGGTTGCGCTTCGCGCTCGCCCTCGGGTTCGTGGAGTTCGACCGCTATGTGCTGCACGGCGACACCATCGCCTTCGTCGAGCTGAGGCTGCCCTGACCGGCCGGCCGGCCGCGACCGTGCCGGGGGTGCGGCCGGCCGGCCTCCGCCGGCCGGTGCGCGGGCACCGGCCGGCCGGCGCCGTCAGCGCGACAGGACGACCGTCCGCGTGGTGCCCGGCAGCCCCTGCGTCAGATCCAGTGTGACCGTCACCCGGCCGCCGTGCCCGGCCCGTACGTCCACCCCCGCGTCGGCACTGGTGCCGTTGCGCAGGCCCGGCGCGTCGAGCATGACGGTCAGCGTGGTTCCCGCACAGGTCGGATCGCTCACCGCGAGCGTCAGCGTCTCGCCACCGTGGCCGTGCCCGCGCCGGTACAGCACCGAAGCGGGCCCGTCCACCCGGACGTCCGCGATGCCGCCCGCCGTGAAGAAGTTGGCGGCGGTCAGTCCGAGCCGGGCGGCGTGCACGGCCTGCAGGGCACCGGTGTTGGACAGCACCGCCACCGGGGGCAGCGCCGCCCACGTCGCGGTCCGCGCGGCGCTCGCGCCGGGCAGCAGCGCATAGACGTACCGGCCGTCGCGCGGGTCCACGCCGTGGTCCAGCCAGAGGGTGGCGTAGGTACGGGTGAACTTCTCGGCGGTGCCGCCCGTGCTCGGCCCGTTGTCCACGTCCGCCCACGCGCCCGTGCGTGCCGCGCGCAGCGCCCGCAGGACCGTGCCGCGTGAACCGCCGCGCGGCAGCACGTACCCGCCGACGCCCTCCAGGTGCGCCCAGCCGGCCGCCGGGAACCGGCCGCTCCAGCCGTCGTCCGAGGGCTGCGCACGGCCGTCCACGGTCAGCCGGGCCGCGGTCCCGGCGCGCAGGTTCCGGTTCTCCACGGTCGTCTCGACCGGATGGCCCGAACCGCCGGTGATACCGGCGCCGAGCGCGATCACGCAGTCGTCCAGGCAGAACCAGGACTTCCTGGCCCGCAGCGGTGACCCGTACGGGACGAGATCGAGTCCGACCGCACCGTAGGACCCCTCCAGAACGGCGCCGCCCGACCAGGTCGTCGGCGGTAGGGTGCCGTTTCCCGCGCTCGGCGCGAGCGGCAGGGTGTCCGCCGTGACGCCGGGCAGCCGGGTGCAGTCGACGGTGGGCCAGTACGCGTCGGTGTACTGGCCGTTGTCGCCGTCGTAGAGGTAGGTGGCCCCGTCGCCGGTGTGCCAGCCGCGCTGGTTCTCGCCGTTGATCGCCTCCAGGCGCGCGATCCGACTGCTGGAGAGGCCGACCGCCCAGGCCCAGCCGGGCCTGCGGTGCACGGCCCGCTCGATCGACGGCTGCTGGACGTGCGAGGAACCCGGCCGCGCCGGGTGCACTGACGCGTCATCCAGGACGGACTTCACGAGCGCCGTGCGTACGGGTGTGGCGCCCGCCGTGATCGTCGCGTACGTCTCGCGGGTGATCCACCCCTTGACCAGGGACTTCCACCGGTCCTGCTGGGCGGCGGAGCCCAGCGGGATCAGCCGCAGGACGGCTTCCGTGATGGCGTGGCCCGCGTCGTGGTCGCTCTCGCCCTGCCGGGACAGGAAACGTCCGCGCACCACGTCCATCACGAGCCCGTCGTACATGAACGGCGCGTAGGTCAGGTCGACGGCGTCCAGGATCACCGAGAAACCGGCGTCGGTGATGGGCCACTGCGAGTCCTTGAGCAGCAACGACAGCTGGCTGAGATCGGCCAGCAGCACATACGAGTAGTGCCCGTTGTAGGGCACGGTGCCGTGCTGGATGTAGCCGCCGTCGCGGTAGAAGCCGTCGGAGGAGGTGACGTACGGGAAGATGTCCGAGAGCCTGTCCCGGCCGAGCGCGATCAGGTCCCCGTCGTGCGCCAGGATGCCGCGCAGGATGGTGATCTGGCACATGTCCGCGCGATTGGCGCCGGTCGTCAGGACGGTGCCCTGTTGCTGGTGGGTCGGATCGGGCACGAAGTGCGCCACGGTCGCGAGGTGGCCGGCGAGGTCCGCCGCAGGCAGCGCGTCGCCGAGCAGGGCGCAGGTGTTGAGCAGCGGCTGCGGCGCCCCGATCTCCCAGTGGTACCAGTTGCCCACTTCGGGCGACGCGGGGTGGTAGTAGGCGTCGCCGATCAGCCGGAGCGCCGCCACGAGCCGGGAGGCGACCGCCGGGTCCTGGTGGTAGGTGGAACCCGGGGTGGCCCAGGCGAGCGCCGTGGCGAGGATCCGCGCGTAGGTGGCGCTGGCGTTCTCCACCTGGCTGAACGGCAGGTCGGTGTAGACGGACGCGGGGGAGGCCGAGGTGTCGTAGGCCGCGACGGCCGAGTCCGCCGCAGCGTCGACGGTCGCGATGGCGGCGGCGTAGTCCGGATCGGCCGGATCGACTGCGGCGCCGCCGGTGAGGATGTCGGACCAGGCGGCGCGCAGTGGGGCGAAGGCGTCCGCCGGGGCCCCGGCGCCGCCTGCCGCGGTCCTGGCCGCGGCCCCGGCGGGTGCCGCGGCCCCGATCCCGGCCACCGCCGCGGCGGCCACCGCGGCGCCGGTGCCGAGGAACCGGCGGCGGGACGTGAAGCACTCCGACACGGCCGACGGCTCCGACAGCTCCGACGACTTCGACGGCTCCGACAACTCCGGCGACTCCGGGACATGCGTCATGACATGCGTCCTCACGTGACGATGGACGGGCGGGGCGGGACGTGCGGGTGCGCGTCGAGCGCGGGGAGCGGAACGGAATGGCTGAGGACATGACACGTCCAACCCCCTGCGTGAGTCAAGGAGTTGGACATAGTTCATGTATGAGAACTTCGGTTTTGGTGATCACCGAACCTGCGGGCCCGTCGGACCGTTGGGAAAGCGGTGAGGACCCTCACGGGGCGAGGCGGGCAAGACCGGCCACGGACTGCCGGCCTCCGAACTACCGTGTCCCGAACCGCCGGTGCCTGACCGCCGGGTCCCGGCGTGATGGTGTCCGACCTCAGGCACCGGTGCGCGCCGGCCTCCGGGGCGCCTGCCCCCCGGATGGGCCAGGCCCTTGCCCCAGCGGTGTCAGCCGCAGTGACCGGGGTGCGCAGGAGGGACCGGGCGGGTGCTCGACGGCGGCGCCTGGCGCGGGTCGCTGCCCCACTCCTTGTTCGGTTCCGCCCCCATGACCAGCGTCAGCTTCCCACCCGACACGATCTCCTCGTGCGTGATCCAGGCGCGCTCCAGCGGGCGCCCGTGCAGGCGCGCGGAGCGGACGTACAGGTTCGCCGCCGAGTTGTGGACCGTCTCGACGGTGAACCGCGTGCCGCGGCTCGTGGTGAACACGCTCTCGTCGAACAGCGGGCTGCCGATCGCGTACACACCGCTCGCCGGGGCCACCGGATAGAAACCGGCCGCGGCCAGCACGTACCACGCCGACATCTGCCCGCAGTCGTCGTTGCCCGCGAGCCCCGCGGGCCCGGTGGCGTACGCGTACTCGCACACGTACCGGGACCACTTCTGCGTCAGCCACGGCGCGCCCGCGTGCACGAACATGAACGCCATCTGGTGGACCGGCTCATTGGAGTGGTTGTACTTGTCGTTCCACTTCATCATCGCGTCCGGCGGCGTCTGTTCGAACATGTCGTTGAGCCGGGTGGCGAACGCCTGCCGGCTGCCCAGCAGTTCGACGAGGCCCGGTACGTCGTGGGGAACGAACCAGCCCTGCTGATCGGGGTTGGACTCGACGCAGCCGTCCTGGTCGCCCATCCACGAGCCGTCCGCGTTGCGCCCGCGGAACCAACCGACGTCCTTTTTGAAGACGTTGCGGTAGTTCCGGGACGTGCCGTCGAGGCGCTCGGTGTCCGCGTGCCGGCCGCTCGCCTCGGCGAACCGCGCCAGCGCGTAGTCCGAGTAGCTGTTCTCCAGCGTCTTGGACAGGCTGGTGTCGACGCAGTAGCCGAGCGTCGTCCAGTTCTGGAAGTCGTTGCGGTTGGACTTGTCGGCGGGGCCCAGCGCCACGTCACGGCAGTACGCGTACGCCGTGTCCGCGTCGAAGCCGCGCACGCCCTTCACGTACCGCCGGGTCGCCGACCATGGTGTCCGTGTCCGTGCCCAGCAGCTCCCAGCGGGCCAGTCCCTTCACCGCGCCCGAATCCGTCAGCGCCAGCAGCGTGTTGATCTGGTCGCTCACCGTCTGCTCGTCGATGATCGTCAGCAGCGGGAACTCGCCGCGGAAGACGTCCCAGCCGCTGAAGACCGTGCGCTGGGTGAACGGATCGTGCCGGACGGGCCCTTCGCCGAAGCGCGAGGCGCCGTCCGCGTCACTGGAGATCCGCGGGTCGATCATGGTGTGGTAGAGAGCGGAGTAGAAGATCTCCCGCTGCGTGTCCGTGCCGCCCTTGACCGCGACCTTCCCCACGGCGTCCGCCCACGCGTCGCGCGCCGCCGCCTCCACCCGGTCGAAGTCCCAGCCGGGGAGGGAGTCCTGGAGGTTCGCACGGGCGCCCTCGGTGCTCGTGAACGACACCCCCGCTTTCAGCAGCACCTGCCGGCCCGCCGTCACCGGGAACTCCACGAAGAATCCGGCGCTCCCGCTCGCGCTCGTCTGCGCGGTGGCGTCCCGCGTGACCACCTCGCCGTCCCAGGTGCCGAGCGAGGCGATCGGCCGCTCGAAGCGCATCGAGAAGTACACGGTGTACGTCGGCCCGTTGCCGCAGATCCAGCCGCCGCCCGAACGGTCCGCCCTCATCGAGCCCTCGACGGTGTACCGGTCGACGAGCCGCAACTCCTGCGCCACCGAATGCGATCCGTCAAAACCGATGCGCCGCGCGAGGTCGACCTTCACCCGGCCCGTGCCCGTGTCCTGGAAGGTGAAACGCAGCATGCCGGCCCGCCGGGCGGCCGTCATCTCGGCCCCTATCCGGTAGCGGTCCAGGTCGACCGCGTAGTACCCGGCGCGCGCCACCTCCGTCTCCTTGCGGTACGGGCTGTTCGCCGCGACCCGGTCGGTGACCAGGTCCCCGGTCTGGGGCATCACCTGGAGGTTGCCGAGGTCCCCGTAGCATCCGATGCCGCCGAGGTGCAGGAAGCTGAACCCCTCGATCGTCGTCATGTCGGCGGAGTAACCGCTGCCGTTGTCGCCGCCGCTGACGGTGTCGGGACTCAACTGGACCATACCGAAAGGGGTGTCCGCACCGGGGAACGTCTTGCCGCAGGCTGTGTCGGGGGACGTCGTCAGCGCCCCGGTGAGCGGGTTGACGAGGTCGACGGGCGCGGTGGCCCTGCGTGCGGTGCCCGCCGCGGAGGTAGCTCTGCCCGCGACGGTGGCAGACACGGGCGATGCGTCCGCCGCCCGCGCCGTCCCGCCGGTACCGAGGGCGACGAGTGCGCCCGCTCCGGTCCCGGCGAGGAACGTGCGCCTGTTCAGCGGGCCTTCACGGTGATCCCGGTCCACGATCGGCGCATCCTCGGCTGACAACGTTGTCTATCCCGGGCCGACTTCCGTCATGGAGGCCGGGGTGTCAAGGGGACGGCCGGTGGTATCGCGACGCGTCCGTCGGCGGGCGACCCGTGCCGGGCCGTGGACGCACCGTGCGGGCTCAGACGTCGAAGAAGCCCACCGGTCCGTCGTCCAGGCCCTGTTCGGTCCAGATGGTCTTGCCCTTGCGGCCGTACCTGCTGCCCCACCGCTGGGCGCACTGCGCCACGATGTAGAGTCCGCGGCCGCCCTCGTCGGTGTCGCCGGCGCGCACCAGGCGCGGTTGCGTGTTGCTGGGATCGGACACCTCGCAGATGAGGACGGACGAGCGGATCAGACGCAGCCCGACAGGACCGC
Organism: Streptomyces sp. NBC_01497; assembly: GCF_036250695.1. Lineage (NCBI taxonomy): Bacteria > Bacillati > Actinomycetota > Actinomycetes > Kitasatosporales > Streptomycetaceae > Streptomyces > Streptomyces sp. NBC_01497. The sequence goes on from NZ_CP109427.1 coordinate 7,736,844, forward strand.
CCGCGTACCGGACCGCGTTCGTCACCAACTCGCTCACGATCAGCTCCGTCGTGAGACTGAACTGCTCCAACCCCCATTCGTCCAGCTGTTCGTCGGCCAGTTTCCGTGCCTGGGCGACCGCCTCCGGGTCGGCGGGAAGCTGCCAACTGGCGGTGTCCGAAGGGGGGACGACCCGGGTGCGCGCCATCAGCAGCGCGATGTCGTCCCGCGGCTGCTGGTCGCCGAGGGTTTCGAGGAGGCCGTCGCCGAAGTCACGCAGTCCGGCATCGGGCGACCACGAGGACGCGAGCCCGTCCCGCACCCGCTCCAGACCCACATCGGCGTCGAAGTCCGTGAGGCCGAGCAGGCCGTCGGTGAACAGTGCGAGGACGCTGCCGGGTTCGGGCTCCACCGTCACCGACTGGTACGGCACGCCGCCCACACCGAGAGGCGGCCCCGGCGGCGATTCCACGAAGGTCGCCCTGCCGTCGGGCGTGACCAGCACGGGCGGCGGCTGGCCCGCGTTCGCGAGGGTGCAGCGCCCCGCGACCGGGTCGTAGACCGCGTACAGGCAGGTGGCCCCCACGGCGTCCTTCTGCTCGGCCGGTGTCTCGGCGGCGAGGCGCTGGATGAGGTCGTCGAGGCGGGTGAGGACCTCGGCCGGGTCGAGTTCGAGGTCGGCGAGTGTGAGGATCGCCGTGCGCAGTCTGCCCATGGTGGCCGTCGCGGGCAGGCCGTGTCCGATCACGTCGCCGATCACCAGCGCGGCCCGCAGGGACGGCAGGGTGACGACGTCGAACCAGTCGCCGCTGATGTCCGCGCCGCCCGTGGCGGGCCGGTAGATCCCCTCCGCCTCGACGGCCGCGATGTCGGCCGCCGCACGCGGCAGCAGCCGCTCCTGGAGCGAGACCGCCGCCCGGTGCTCGCGCGTGTAGCGCCGTGCGTTGTCGATGCTGAGGGCGGCACGCGAGGAGATCTCGGTCAGCAGGACCAGTTCGTCGTCCTCCAGCGGCTCCGACTCGGCCGTGCGCCACACCGAGACGGTGCCGAGCCCGAACCCGCGCGCCAGTAGGGGTGTCACCGCCACCCAGTGGGCGTGCTCCGGTACGAACAGAGCCGCCAGCTCGGCGTCGTTCAGAGCGCTCACCACTTCGTCGCGGGTCATGGTGAGGGTCCGGCCCTTCTGCAGCATCCGCAGCTGGGGGCTGTCGGGCAGCAACGGGTACGCGCCGCCGGGGCCGAGCAGCTGGGGCGGCCACTCCTCGTCTTCCGTGGCCACCGCGACCCGCGTCAGGCGCGGGGCCCCCCAGCCGAGTATCTGCGGCGGGTTGTCGCCCGCGAGCACCCCTTCCGCGAGGTCGACCGTCACGCAGCTGCCGAGATCCGGTACCAGGACGTCGGCCAGGTCCTGGGCCGTGCTCTGGATGTCGAGGGACGGGCCGATGCGTGCCGCCGCCTTCTGCTGCAGCGCCAAGTGCCGCCGGTCCCGGACCTCCTGGGTGGCGTCGTAGCTCAGCACCGCGACTCCGTCCGGTGCGCCGTCCCCGTCGTCGAGCCGGAAGGCCGACACGGACGCGACCTGGGGCGGGCGGTTCGGCGCCTCGGCGAGGCGCATGGCCTGCACCTTGCCGAGGACGGGGGTCCCGGTCCGCATGACGTTCGCAATCAGGTCCCGCAGGACCCGGGCATCGGGGCCGTACAGCCGCGCGTCCCAGTGCTCCCCGGGCGGGGTGTTCACGGCGGACATGGTGGGGGCGGCGTTGGCGCGCAGCCGCCGCTGGGCGCCGTCGTGGATCGCCACGCCGATGCGGTCCTGCCCGAGCAGCGCCCGGAAGAACGAGATGCCCTGGGCCCATTCGGTGGCGGTCTCCGAGCGCGCCGCCAGCATGATCCGCTGCCCGTCGGGCGGCAGGGGCAGCACACCGAAGGCGACTTCCCCACCGGCCGACGTCCCGCGTCCCACACCGCCGGTGTCCGACAGTGCCAGGGCACGGCACTCCGGCCCCGGAGACAGCAGCTTCCACAGGGGGAGGCCCACTGCTTCGGAGGCGTCACACCCGAGAAGCCGGGCCGCCTCCGTCGACCAGGACACGATCGTGCCCTCCTGGTCCAGTACGGCTGCGGCGACGGCATCGAGCCGGAATCCCCCGTGAAGGTCGCTGCCCTCGTCTGAGTCCACGCTGGCTCCTCCCGCCACGCGAGAGAGTTTCGTCAACTTTAACCCGATATGCCCGGTCGACGAATCGTGAGCGGGGGATCTCGTCCGTCATGGGGGAAACCCGCCCCCGCAACGGACGGGAAAAGAAGACAAGGAACGAGATTCGGCGGCGGGTATCCGGGAACGGGCCGGACGGCGTCCGTTCCCGGCCCCGTTCCCGCGTTCGTCACCCTCGCCGGCCCGGACCTGTTCCTGCTCCCGGCCCGGACCTGGTCTCCCGGCGCGCCCCGCCGTGGCAGGGCCGGGACGCCTCCTCCCATTCACCCCGCCGCGCGCAGCGCCCCGTCGAGGTCGGCCCACAGATCCTCCACGTCCTCCAGCCCCACCGACATGCGCAGCAGCCCGTCCCCGATGCCGCCCGCCGCGCGGTCGGCCGGATCGACGATGTGATGGCTCAGTGACGCGGGGTGCTGGATCAGGGTGTCCACGCTTCCGAGGCTCACGGCGGGGGTGATCAGCCGGACCGCCCCGATCAGCCCGTGCGGATCGCCCGCCGTCTCGAACGAGAGGACCGCCCCACCGCCCGTCATCTGTCCCGAGGGGCGCCCGGCCGCGCGTCCGGGGTAGTGCACCCGCGTGACACCGGGGTGGCCCGCCAGCCGGTCCGCCAGTTCCGCGGCGGTCGCCGACGCCGCGGCGATGCGCAGCGGCAGCGTGGCGAGTCCGCGCAGCAGCAGATAGCCGGACAGCGGATGCAGGGTGGCGCCGGTCGCGAACCGGACCTGCCGCAGCCGGCGGGCGTACTCCTCGTCGCAGGCGACCACGCCCGCCAGGACGTCGCCGTGCCCGCCCAGGAACTTCGTCGCGCTGTGCAGTACGAGACGCGCGCCGTGCTCGGCGGGCCGCTGCAGGACCGGTGTGGCGAACGTGTTGTCGGCCAGCAGCGGCACGTCGCCGCAGGCCCGCGCGAGGGCGTCGAGCCCGCTCTCGGCGAGCGTGGGGTTGGCCGGAGTCTCCACGACGACCAGGCCGGTGTCCGGCCGGATCGCGGCGGCCACATCGTGCGGCGCCGCCCAGGTGACGCGGGTGCCGAGCAGTGCCGAGCCCAGCAGGTGGTCACTGGTCCCGTACAGCGGCCGGACCGCCACCACATGCGGGCGGCCCTCGGCCACCGCCGTGAGCAGGCACGCCGTGAGTGCCGCCATCCCGCTGGCGAAGGCCACACCGGCCGCGCACCCCTCCAGATCGGCGAGCGCGGCCTCGAAGCGGGCCACGGTCGGATTGCCGATCCGCGCGTACACCGGCGCCCCCGGCACGGCGGCGCCGGTGCCGAGCACGTCCAGCCGCTCGGCCTCGCCGCGGCTGTCCCGGGACGGATAGGTGGTGGACAGATCGATGGGTACCGCGTGCACGCCGAGGTCCACCAGGTCCTCGCGGCCCGCGTGCACCGCACGCGTACGGAACGCACCGGGCGAGGCTGCGTCCGGCCTCCCGGAGGTGGTCATGTGTCCGGGCGCGGGGCGCGCGGCACCCGCCCCTCCCGCGGTCGTCGCTTCGGTCGTCGTCATGCCCCTGACGCTCGCAGCCGCTTCGCCGCCGTGGACGCCCGGCCGCATGATGAACGGATGAGGGACGAAAACATGCGCCTGGATTCGGTGGACACGGCGATTCTCCGCCATCTCCAGACGGACGGCCGGATGGCCAACAAGGAACTCGCCGCCGCCGTCGGCATCGCGCCCTCCACGTGTGTGGACCGGCTGACCAGGCTGCGCAGGCTCGGTGTGATCGCGGGGTACACGGCCCAGGTACCGCCCGAGGCCGTGGGCCGGCCCATCCAGGCGCTGCTGGCCGCGCGCGTCCAGCCGCACGCCCGTCCCCTGGTCGACCCGTTCGTCACCCACGTGCTGGCGCTGCCGGAGACCCTGTCCGTGCACCACGTGGCGGGCGCCGACGACTTCGTCGTCCATGTCGCCTGCGGCAGTACGCAGGACCTCCAGCGGCTGGTACTCGACGAGTTCACCTCCCGGCCCGAGGTCGCACGGCTGCAGACCCATCTGATCTTCGCGACCTGGCACGGCGGTCCGCTGGCCCCCTACAGCGCCCCTGAGGGCCGCCGCACCTGAGATGGGCGGTGAACCTCGCCTTCCCGTACGCCGGTTGAGCGAGCGGCCCCTACGTGTGGGGGCGTTGGCGTTCACCCGTACGCCTGGGGGCGCGGCCCTACGGTCCTTCCGGCGGTGCCGTCCGGGACGGTGATCGCCACGATCCCGGGCTCCCCGGCCCGCACCCGTACGCCACCGATCTCGATGCCCCCGGTCGGGTGACCGCGAAGGCGCCCCTGACGATGAGCGGGACGCACCGCGTCAACTCCTCGTAGGCCGCCGGGATCAGCGCGGGGCCGTCCCCGAGCCGCTGCCACCGATCGGGGCGGCTGAGCGGTACGTACACGAAGGGGGGAGCCGGGAGGCGGTCGTGCCGTGGCAGGCGACGAGGATGCCGACACGGAGCGCCGCCGCCCGGGCAGGTGCTCCCGGGCGGCGACGGCACGGTCACGGCAGGGCGGGCGCCTTCCCCGCGCGGGCGAGGCGCCGGGCCGTCGACTCCTCCGGATCGAGTACCGGGACCGCCGCCAACAGGCCCTTCGTATAGGCGTGTTCCGGTGCCTCGTACACCCGCTCAGCCGGGCCCTGCTCCACTACGCGCCCGGCTCGCATCACGAGGACCCGGTCGCTCACCTGGCGCACCACGGCCAGATCGTGCGCCACGAAGACCAGGGACAGCCCCAGTTCGCGCTGGAGTTCGCCGAGCAGTTCGACGATGTGCGCCTGGGTCGTGACGTCGAGCGCCGAGACCGGCTCGTCGCACACGATCAGCTTCGGCCGGGGGGCCAACGCCCTTGCGATGCCGACGCGTTGCCGCTGGCCGCCGGAGAACTCGTGCGGATAGCGGTCGTACCATGCCGGATCGAGGCCGACCCGGTCCAGCAGATCCCGCACCCGTGCCCGCACGGCCCGGTCGTCCAGGTCGCCCGCCGACCGCAGCGGATCCGCGATCGACTCGCCGATGCTGCGACGCGGATTGAGGGACGACACGGGGTCCTGGAAGACCATCTGAAGCTCGCGTCGCACCGGCCGCAGCTGTCGCTCGGACAGGTGCCCGATCTCCTGTCCCTCGTAGCGCAGCGCGCCGGCGGACGGTTCGAGCAGCCGCACCAGCATGCGGCCCAGCGTGGTCTTCCCGCTGCCGGACTCGCCGACCACGCCGAGCGTCTCGCCCCGGCCGACCCTCAGCGACACGCCGTCGACCGCGCGGACGAGATCGCCACCGCGTCCGAACTCCCGCCGCAGGTCCACCGCTTCGAGCAGTACGTCGCCCCCGTCGGGCAGCCCGTCGGCCTGCGTGTCGCGCACCCTTGGCTCCGTACGGGCAGCTCGCTCCGTCGGCGCGTCGGCCCGCGGCACCGCGGAGATCAGCTCCCGCGTGTACGTCTCGCGCGGCGCGCCCAGCACCTCCCGCACCGTGGAGTGCTCCACCGCACGGCCGTCCCGCATCACGAGCACGTCGTCGACGGTGCCCGCCACCACGCCCAGGTCGTGCGTGACGAGGAGCAGCCCCGCGCCGGTCTCGGCGCGCAACTCGTGGAGCAGGTCCAGGATCTGGGCCTGCACCGTCACATCGAGCGCCGTCGTCGGCTCGTCCGCGACCAGCAGCCGGGGACGGCAGGCCAGCGCCATCGCGATGACGGCGCGCTGCCGCATCCCGCCACTGAACTCGTGCGGTCTGGCGCGGGAGCGGCGCGGCGCGTCCGGGATGCCGACCCGGTCGAGCACCTCCACGGCGCGGGCCCGCGCGGCCCGGCGGGTCGCCGTGTGGTGCACCCGGTAGACCTCGGCGATCTGGTCCCCGATCGCGTAGTAGGGGTCGAGGGCGGAGAGCGGGTCCTGGAACACCATCGCGGCCAGGCCGCCCCGCAGCCTGCGCAGGTCGTCGCGGTCCGCGGTGAGCGCGTCCACGCCGGCCACGGTGGCCGAGCCGCTGACCCGCGCGCCGGTGTCCCGGTGCAGCCCGAGCAGTCCGAAGGCGACCGTGCTCTTGCCGGAGCCGGACTCGCCGACGATCCCGAGGGCCCGGCCCGCGCCGAGGGTGAAGGACAGCCCGTCCACGGCCCGTACGGAGCCTTCCGCGGTCGGGAAGTCCACCACCAGGTCGCGCACGTCCACCAGCGGCTCGGTGCCGTCCTGCCCGGCCGCGGCGGGACCGGCGGGCCCGCGCGAACCGGCGGACCCCGTCGTGCCGGGCCGTCCTTCGCCCCGTCCGCTGTCGCCGGCCCGGGGGCCGGAAGCACTGTCGGTCACTGGAGCACCACCCGTCGGTCGATCACGGCATACAGCAGGTCGGCGCCCGCGTTCGCCACCACCACACAGAACCCGGTCACCATCACGAGGCCCACCACGACCGGCAGGTCGATCTGCGACACGGACTCCACGAGCAGCCGGCCGAGGCCCGGCAGCCCGAACAGCGACTCCGTCAGTACGGCGGACCCGAACATCGTGCCCAGATCCAGTGCGCTGAGGGCGATCACCGGGGTGAGGGCGCCCCGCAGCGCGTGCCGGGTCACGAGGCGCCGCTCGCTCACCCCGTACGCGCGAAACGTCCTGATGTGGTCCTCCGCCAGCGTCTCCAGCATCGAGGAGCGGGTCAGTCGGGCGTACTTCGCGGACTCGATCAGCGCCAGCGACACCCAGGGCAGCAGCAGCCCCCAGAACCACTGCTGCGGATCCGTCGTCAGGGACACGTAGTCCGGGAACGGCAGCCACTGGAGCGTCGAGCAGAACAGCACGAGCAGCAGCAGGCCGATCACGAACACCGGCATGGCGTTGCCCGCCAGCGTCAGTCCCGTCAGGGCCCGCTCGGTGAACCGGCCGCGCCGTAGGGCGGACATCAGCCCCGTGCCGACGCCGAGCGCCAGCCACAGCACCATCGCGCCGAGCGCCAGCGAGGCCGTCACCGGGAGCCGCGTGCCGATCATGGACGTGACCTGCTCGCCCGTGCGGTACGAGACGCCCAGGCACGGTGCGTGGCAGTGCAGCACGCCGGTACCGGTGGAGAAGTCGCGCCCGGCGACGATGCCCTGCAGGAGGTGCGCGTACTGCAGGTAGACGGGGGCGTCCACCCCGAGCCGCTGCCTGACCTGCTCCACCTGTGCGGGGCTGCACTTGATCCCGCACGAGAGCCGGGCGGGATCGCCCGGGGCGACGTAGAACGCCGCGTAGATCACGATCGACAGCACGATCAGGACGACGAGCGCCCCGATCACCCGCCGGATCAGATAGCGCGTCATACGGCTGCCTCCCGACCGCTGTCCGCGGCTTCCTGGCCGGCCGACCGCGCGGCCTTCCTGTCACGGCGTCCGCCGCCGATCCGCAGACGTGAGGCCGCTCTCGGGTCGAGCGCCGTGCGGACCGCGTCACCGAGCAGCGCGAACGACAGTGTCGTCACGAAGATCATCAAAGACGGCAGCAGCACGTACATCGGATCGGCCTGGAACCAGGTCGTCGCCGACGTGAGCATCTGCCCCCACGACGACGTCGGGGGCCTGACCCCGACGCCGAGGAACGACAGGCCCGCCTCGCTGACCACGTTGGACGGCAGCAGCAGCGCCGCGTACGTCACCACAGGAGCGGCCAGCGGAGGCAGCAGTTCCCGGCGGGCCACACGCCAGCCGCCCGACCCGCCGAGCCGGGCCGCCGCCACGTAGTCCAGCGACTTCAGACTCAGCGTCTGGGCACGCACCACCCGGGCCGTGCCACCCCAGCCCAGCAGACCGATGACGAGCATCAGCAGCAGTGGGCGCGGGAAGCCGGCCGGTACGACCGCCATCAGCGCGATGGCGAACACCAGCGTCGGCAGCGCGAGCATCACGTCCGTGGTGTGCGCGAGCACCTGGTCGAGCAGCCGGTTGCCGAGGCCCGCGGCCAGCCCGACGACCAGGCCGATCGCGACCTGGACGACGGTCGCGCCGACCGACACCAGCAGCGACACCTGCGCCCCGTAGACGAGGCGGGCGAACAGGTCCCGGCCGGTGCCGGGTTCGACACCGAGCCAGTGCGTGCCACTGACCCCGCCGAACGGACCGATCGGTACGCCGCCGGACGCGGAGTTCACCAGTGCGTCGTGGTACGTCGTCGGGTCCTGGCCCTCGACGCTCGCGAGCAGCGGCGCCGCGATCGCGACGACGAGCAGCAGGACGAGGACGGCACCGCCGGCGAGCGCGGCCGGCTGCGCGCGCAGCCGGCCCCAGACCTGCCGGGCGCCGGCGGCGGGGGTCGCCGCCGCCGGATCACCCGTGAGGAGTTGTTCTGTGCTCATGATGAGGAGGTCCGCGTCACTTGACCGCGACCTGGGAGACGTCCAGCACCCCGGTCCAGTCGCTGATCACCACGTTGCGCACGTCCTTGCCCACGAGCCGCTTGTAGACCGGGTGCACCAGCGGCACGGTCAGTGCCTTCTGGCCGATCCGCTGGTCCAGCGCCCCCCACTGCTTCGCGGCGGCCGCGTGGTCGGTGAGCTTGTTGATGCTGTCGACGCTCTTGTTCACCGACGGGTCGTTCAGCTGCGAGGAGTTGAAGTTGTAGCCGTCCTTGACGATCTGCCGGCCGTCGAAGATCGGGGCGAGGAACGGGCCGCCCGACGGCCAGTCCGCTCCCCACGTGGTGAAGAACAGACCGGGCTCGGTGGAGGTCGAAAAGACGGTCTGGCTGTACTTGTTCTGCTCCAGGCCGTCCAGCTTCACCGTGATGCCGGCAGCCTTCAGGGCGCCCTGTACGGCCGAGGCCATCTGCGGGCCGGAGTTGTTGGCGTCGCTCTCGGAGTGGGTGAGGGTGATCGTCAGGCCGTGGGGGTAGCCGGCCTGCTTCAGCAGTTCCTTGGCCTTCGCCGGGTCGCCGCTCTTGCCGGCCGGGAACGGGTCGTACGGCGTGTAGCCGAAGGCCGCCTGGTTCGGCAGGAAGGTGGTCGCGGGCTCGGCGAGCGAGGAACCGCCGGCCGCGTTGACCACCGAGGTGCGGTTGATCGCGTAGGCGACCGCCTCCCGCACCTTCGGGTTGTCGAACGGCTTCACCTTCGGGTTGAAGGCCAGGTAGTCCGTCTCGCCGAAGTGGCCGGTGCCGACGCGCGAGGCGAGTTCCTTGTCGCCGGTGACCTTGGCGAGTTCGGCCGGGCCCAGGTTGGTGTCCGTGGTGACGGCCGCGGCGTCCGGGCCGGTGCCCGTGGAGAGCCGCTGGTTGATCACGGCCGTGTCGAGGCCGCCCTGGACGTCGATGGTGTCCGGGTAGTTCTTGCGCTGGCTGTCGGTCGACGCCGACCAGTGGGGGTTGCGCTTGAAGGTCAGGTCGAGACCGTTGTTCTCGTTCTTGACCACCTCGTACGGACCCGATGATATCGGGTGGTTCGCGTACTTTGTCCCCGTGTCCTTCGCCTGCGGCACCGGCGTGAACTGCGTCTGCGTCGCCAGGTAGGGGAAGTCGCCCTCGGGCTTGTTCAGGTGGAAGACGATCGTCGACGCGTCCGGGGTCTCGATCGACGCGAGGCCCTTCTTGTCCTTGTAGGGCCCCTGGTAGCCGGCGGCCCCGACCAGCCAGTCCCGCAGGTACGGCGCCCCGCCCGACAGCTCCGCCGCGAACGACCGCTCGATGCCGTACTTGATGTCCGCGGTCGTGATCGGCGTGCCGTCCTCGAACTTCAGCCCGCTCTTGAGGTGGTACGTCCAGACCGTCGCGCTCTTCGACGGCTCGCCGGTGTTCGTGGCGAGGTCCGGCACGACCTTGTTGCCGGCCGCGCCGTTGGCCCTGTTGCGCGTGGTGAGCGTACGGAAGACGAGGGAGGGGATGTTGCCGCCGCCGGAGGTGTACTCACGCGCCGGGTCGAAGTTCGTCATCGGCGACTGGTTGAGGACGAGGAGCTTCCCGCCCCGCTGCGGCTTGGAGCTGCCGCCGTCCGCGCTCGCCCCTCCCTTGCCGGGCCCGCACGCGCAGGCGGCGACGGCCAGCGTCGCGGTGACGGCCACGGCGGCCGCCGTACGGCGGGAGAAATGAGGTGAACGGGACATCGGCTACGGCCTTTCACTGCCAGGAAGGGGGAGTAGTGCCGCAGGCAGCGGGGGACCGACCGGAAAACACCGGTGAAACACCGGAGAAGGAGGAGAGCACCGCGCCCGCAGGGAGGGCCCAGCACGCAGACGCACGTCCCCCACGAAAGCGCGGAGGTACGGGACTACGGGAAGGGACCGGTCAGCGACAGAGAATGTCGGCGACGCAGTGCTCGGTCACCCCGATGAGCGCCAGCCCGTAGGCGGCGCGCGCGAGGGGGCAACGAGCGGTCATGCCGAGAAGAGTGAACGACTGTCCGAAAAAAGTCAAAACGATGCAGGTCAGAGCGGGTGGAAAGTGACGGCGCTCACGCCGGGAACCCGGTGCCGGGCGCATGGCGGCCCCCTGATGCCCCGTAACCCGCCGGGGCGACGGCTCCGGGTGCGCTGCCGGGCGGGGCGCGCACCCCGCACCGGGACTCGGGCAGGCGGTGGTGTTTCGGCCACCGGGCGGCCGGGCCCCTCCCGCGCCCGGGTGGTCCGGGCCGGGGCCCGCCCCGGCCCGCTGCCCCCGCCACCTGCTCCGGACACCTGCCCCCGTCGCCGGCCACTGGTCCCGTCCCACCGGGCCCCTCGCGGCGGACCCCGAGGGGATGCGGCCGCCGCGCCCCGGCCGACATGATGGCCGCCATGTCTCCCACCGAACCGGTCGCCAGGGCGTCTTCGGCGCCGCCGCTCGCGCCACGTTCCGTCTCCGGCACCCTCTGGCGCTGCGCGGCGACCCTGCTCGTCTCGTGCGCGGCCGTCGGCGCGGCAGCGGCCCTGGACGCGCGCCTCCACATCGACGGCGCGACGGCATCCCTGCCGACCACCGTCGTAGCGCTCCTCGCGGCCGTGCTCGTCGGGGCCTGGCTGCGCGCGGGGCAGGCATGGCTCTTCGCCACGTTGGCGGGTGCGGATGTCTGCGGCCTGTCGACGGCGAACCTCCTCGCGCGCGGGCTCCTGCGCGGTGGCCACCCGCACCCCGCCGTCCTTACCGGGAACGTCTGGAGCGAGACCCTGGCCGCGTCGGCGGCGATCGCCCTGGCCGTCCTGGTCGTCTGCGTCGTCGGGGGAGGCGTACGCGGCCACCGCCACCCGGCCTCCCTCCCGCACGACGACACCAAGGACATGAAGAACCCGAGGGCATGAAGGAACCCCAGGACATGAAGGAACCCGAGGGAACGAAGGACGCCAAGGCCCCGGGCGCCGAGGAGGCGTGACTCCCCGCCCCGCGCCCCACGCGCCGGGACAGGCACGCGCGGGGCGGGCGGTCGCTGCCCGGCCCGTCGCATTCGGCGGCCCGTATCGAGAGGTCCCGATCGCGATCGAGAGGTCCGCGCGACCCGCACCGGACGGCGTCGTACGGGACGCCCTCACACCGGGGCGGTCGCCTCGCGCGAGGGCACCGGGCGGTCGGCACGGCGGGACCCGCACCGGGCGCCCCATCGCCCGGTCCGTGCCGCGCGACCCGCACCGGGCGCCCCCGCACCGGGCGGAAGGGTTGTCCCCGGCCGTGCCCCTCCGTGTCGGAGCGGAACGGCCCTGGCGGATGCCTACACTCGGCCTCCCCCCGGCGTCCCGAGCGCTGGGGGAGGCATCCCCCCGCCGCCCACCCCGCTGTGAGGAGCCGCCCCGTGCTTCAGGCCTGTGACCTCGTGCCCGACGCCGTCGCACGATGCCTCGTCTCCGCGACGGCGTCCGCGGTGTCACCCGGGGACCTGGCCGCGGCACGGGCGCAGATGGGCTTCTCCCTGGCGTGGCACATCGTGCTGGCCTGCCTCGGGGTGGGACTGCCCCTCCTGACCCTCGGCGTCGAGTGGTACGGCATCCGCAGCGGCAGGCCCGAGTACCAGTTGCTTGCCCGGCGCTGGGCGCGCGCCATGGGCGTGCTGTTCGCCGTGGGAGCGGTCTCCGGCACCATCCTCAGCTTCGAACTCGGCATCCTGTGGCCCGGGTTGATGGGCAAGTTCGGCCAGGTCATCGGTCTGCCCTTCGCCCTGGAGGGCTTCGCCTTCTTCATCGAGGCGATCTTCCTCGGCATCTACCTCTACGCCTGGGACCGGCTGCCGCCCCGCAAGCACCTGCTGACCGGAGTGCCCATCGTCGTCGCGGGTGTCGCGTCCGCCTTCTTCGTCGTCTGCGCGAACGCGTGGATGAACCAGCCGCGCGGTTTCACCCTGGACCACGGGAAGCTCACGCACGTCGACCCCTGGGCCGCGATGATCAACCCGGCGGCCCCGCCGGAGTCGGTGCACATGATCCTGGCCGCGCTGATGGTGACCGCCTTCCTCACCGCTTCCGTCTACGCGGTCGCGATGCTGCGGGGCCGCCGGGACGCGTACCACCGAGCCGGGTTCTTCGTGCCGTTCGGATTCGGGGCGGTCGTGGCGCCGTTCCAGATCGCCGCGGGTGACTGGGCCGCCCGCTTCCTGTCCCACTACCAGCCGATGAAGCTGGCCGGCATCGAGGGTGTCTACCACACCGGCTCGCACGTCCCCCTCACCATCCTGGGCTACCCGGACCGCGGTGAGCTGCGCTACGGCCTGAAGATCCCGGACGGCCTCTCGCTCCTGGTCGGCTACCACCCCGGCACCGTCGTCCGCGGGCTGCACGACGTGCCGCGCGACCAGTGGCCGCCCGTCGGCGGCGTTCATCTCGCCTTCGACGTGATGGTCGGCACCGGCACGTTCCTGCTGGCCATGGGGGTGTGGCTGCTGCTCCTGCGGTGGTGGTCGCGGCGCACCGGCACGGCGATGCTGACCCCGCGCGGCACACGCCCGTTCCTGCTGCTCGCCGCACTCGCCGGTCCCGGGGCGGTCGTGGCACTCGAATGCGGATGGTCCGTCACCGAACTGGGCCGCCAGCCGTGGATCGTCTGGGGCGTGATGCGGGTGAGCGACGCGGTCAACCCGGCGCCGGGTCTGATGGCCGGGCTGTGGGTGGTGCTGGTCGTCTACGCGGCGATGACCTTCGCCACCGTGTACGTGCTGCGCCGCCTGACCCGCGTGACACCCGTGCCCGTCGCACCGCAGGAGAGCGACGTCCTGGACTACCCCGTCGTCTGACCCGACACCGGGCCCCGTCCCTCGGGTCCCCGCAGCAGGAGGCGAACGTGATCGCAGACGTGATGCTGGCCGTGATGTGGGTGGGCCTCACCTGCTACGCCCTGTTCGGCGGGGCCGATTTCGGCGCCGGGTTCTGGGACCTCCTCGCCGGCCGGGGCCGCCGGGGCGGGCGGCGCCGCAAACTCATCGAGCACAGCATCGGCCCGGTGTGGGAGGCCAACCACGTCTGGCTGATCTTCGTTCTGGTGATGCTGTGGGCCTGCTTCTCGCCGGTGTTCGCGGCCGTCCTGTCCACCCTCTACATCCCGCTCACCCTGACGGCGCTCGGCATCATCGCCCGGGGCGCCGCCTTCGCCTTCCGCAAGGCCAGCACGGAGATGTGGCAGCAGCGCCTGTTCGGCGGCTGCTTCGCGCTGTCCTCCGTGATCACCCCGCTGTTCCTCGGCGCGGTCGCGGGCGGCGTGGCCTCGGGCCGGGTGCCCCCCGGTATCGCCGAGGGCGACACGGTGACGAGCTGGATCAACCCGACGTCGGCGCTCGGCGGCGTCATCGCCGTACTGACCTGCGCCCACCTCGCCGCGGTCTACCTGTGCGCGGACGCCGTGCGCGCAGGCGACGACGTGGAGGCGGCCGACTTCCGCCGCAGAGCGGTGGCCAGCGGACTCGCCTGCGGAATCGTCGCCCTGGCCGGTATCGCCGTGCTCGACCAGGACGCGCCCGTCCTCTTCCACGGCCTCACCCACCGTGCCCTGGCGCTCGTCGTCGTCGGCGCCGTGGCGGGCCTCGCGGACGTGGCGCTGCTGGTGCGTGGCCGGTACGTCCTGGCGCGGGGAGCGGCGGCGCTCGCGGTGGCGGCGATCCTGTGGGCCTGGGGCGTGGCGCAGTACCCGAACATGCTCGTTCCGTCGACCACCGTCTCCGACACCGCCTCGCACACGTCGGTGCTCATCGCGTCCCTGATCTCCGTCGGTGTGGGCCTCCTGGTCCTCACCCCGTCGCTGTGGCTGCTCTACGCGACGTTCCAGCGCACCCCGGAGCGCGGTGGCCCGGGCGGTGGGCGTCCCGGCGCCGGCGGTGAGCCGGGCCGCGCCGTCTGACGTCCCGGTACCGCTCGTCTCCTGGGACCGGACGCCGTCACCGCCCGTCGACCCGCACCGCAGGCCCACCCCGCACCGCAGGCCCCCCGCACCGCCACCGCCACCGCCACCGCCGTCGACCCGTACCGCCCGGGACGCGCGCGACGGGCCTGGTACCGCCGTCGGCGCGGCCGTACGAGGGCCCGCTACCGACGGGTCGCGCCGGTCGGGCAACCGAACCCCCTTCCCAACCGGTTGACCGTGTGTGAAGGACACTGGCTCGACAGGGACACGATGGCGAGGGCACGGTGGTGACGGGCACTACACCGGACTTCGAGGAGTTCGTCGCCGCGCGCGGACCGCAACTGCTGCGTGCGGCCTGGATGCTGACCGGCGACGCCCATCTCGCCGAGGATCTCCTGCAGACCGCGCTGGCGAAGATCTGGCCCCGGTGGCACCGCGTCGCCACGCAGAACCCCGAGGCGTACGCCCGCAAGGTGCTCGTGAACACCTTCTCGTCATGGTGGCAGCGCCGGTGGCGCAGCGAGGTGCCGCACGGGGAGGTCCCCGACTCCGTCACCGCCGACGTCTTCCCCGCGGTCGATCTGGAGCACTCCCTGGCCCACCTGGTCCATTCCCTGCCCGGGCGCCAACGCGCTGTCGTCTTCCTGCGGTTCTTCGAGGACCTGAGCGTCGAGGAGACTGCCGCGATACTCGGCTGCCGCCCCGGCACGGTCAAGAGCCAGACGTCCAAGGCCCTGAGCGTCCTGCGCGAGCAACTGGTGGCTGTACGGAACCGAGAGGAGGACGCTCCCTGTGCCGGGCACCGATGACGAACTGGAACGGCAACTGCGTGCGGTCCTGAGGCGCGGTGTGCCCCCGCTCACCGCGCCCGGTGACCGGATGCGGCAGATCCGCCACCGGGTCGGCCTGCGCCGCCTGCGCCGTCTGCTGCTGGCGGCCGCCGTCACGGCGGCCGCCGCCGTCGCCCTCGGGGGGTACGTGCTCGGGCCGGGACCGCTGCCCGGCTCCGGCGCCCAGGGCCCGGGGGCCGTGACCCCCGCCGCGCCGCCCCGCGCCGTCCCGCCCGGCGCCGTGCCGGGGCTGGTGCCGCGCACGGTCGACGTCCTCGGCGTGACCATCACGCTCCCCGGGGGCTGGCACCCCGTCTCGGCCGTCGACGAGCGGGGGATCCCGCACGAGTTCGTCGGCAACCGGGTGGTCGCCGACACGGCGACGTGCGTACGCGCCGGTGTCGCCCACTACGCGTGCCTTCCCCTGCTCAAGCTCACCGGCGGCCAGGTACTGATCTCCTTCGAGCACACCGAAGCGGCCAGGACGCCGTACGGCACGGAGCCGTTCACCGTGAAGGCAGTGCACGCGCCCGGTGCCGGGTGCCTGGCGCTCGGCGGCGACCGGGAGCTGACCGGCCGGGGCGAGGCGCCGGCGGGCAAGGGCTGGACGATCACGGCGCACGCCTGCCTGTCCCACGCCTCGGACGCGACGCTCGCGGTGGCCAGGAAGGTGCTGGAGAGCGCCGTCCTCACCGACCCCGCCCCCACCCCGACCGATGCGACCGCGCCCGCCTCCACCCCGACCGATGGCACCGCGCCCGCCACCACCTCGCCCGCCGGTTGACGACGGGCCGCCGACCCCGCCGGCGGTGAGCGCGGCGCCGGCGGCGTCCACCGCACCCGCCCGCTGGGGCCAGGTCCACGTCCGTCCCCTCGTCCTTCGTCCGTGACCCCTCGCCGGCCGGACTCCGTCCCCACCTCGTGTTCCTCGACAAGCCGCCGGGCCACCGCTTGAACAGGCCCCCGCTCCGCCGCTCAGAAAGGTCCCCCCATGTCACCCCTGCACCGCAAGGAGCGACCCGCTTGCGTCCAGCGGCTCGTCCGGCATGCCGGACCCGTCCTCGTGACGGCCGCGCTCGGCGCGCTCTGCGCGTGCGGCGGCCCCGCCGCCGCACGGGAGCACGCGGCCACTCTCACCACCCAGGACGACCGCGGCGGCGCCCCGGCCCGGGCCACGAGTCCGGCCGCGCCCCCGGCTGCCACGCCGCCCGCGCCCGCCCTCCCGCGGCAGTTGCCCGGCCTGGGGGCGAGCACGCTCGCCGAGGTTCCGGCGAACGCCCGGCAGGCCCTCGTCGTCACCGGCCGGAGCGCCGACTCGCCCGAGTCGTCCGCGGTGCTGTACCGGCGTACCACCGACGGCTGGCAGGCAGGGGCGACCTGGGCGGCACACAACGCGCTGCACGGCTGGAGCGGGCACCACCTCGCGGGTGACCTGCGCTCACCCGTGGGCGTCTTCGCCCTGACCGACGCCGGCGGGCTGCTGAGGGATCCTGGTACGAAGCTCCCTTACTCCCACTCCGGCGGCTTCACGGTCGGAGGCACCGGCTTCGAGGGCGAGAACCTGGCCGGTTCGTTCGACTATGTCGTCGCGATCAACTACAACCGCGAGCCCGGCACGTCCCCGCTGGACTGGACCCGGCCACTGGGGGCGGGCAGGGGTGGCGGCATCTGGCTCCACGTGGACCACGGCGGGCCGACGCACGGCTGCGTCAGCCTCTCCGAGAGGCACATGCGGGACCTGCTGCGGACGCTCGACCCGTCGCTGCACCCGGTGGTGGTGATGGGTGACGCGCGGGCGCTGCGGCGCTGAGGAGACGGGTCCGGGGCCGAGCCGCTCGCTCCGGTCTGCCTGCCCCTCCGGACAGACAGGCAGGCAGGTAGTTGGGCAGACAGGTAGCTAGGCAGGCAGGTATAGCTTTGCCCGCCGAAAGCAGGAAAACTCGTGAGGCTTTTTTCACGATTTCGCAGTGTTATGCTGGAAAAAGGCCTACGGGACGAGCGAGGGAGTTCGACCGGAGTAGCCGACTTTGACGGAGAGCTACGGTTTTCCGCCGGGGCCGACGTCGACGGTCGGGCTGAGAGGCCAGAAGGTCGAAAGACCGGATGGCGACCCTTCGAACCTGATCCGGGTCATGCCGGCGCAGGGAGACCCGCCTCGTAGGTCGTCATGGGCCGCCCACCGGGGCGGCCTTCGCGTGTCTTTGGCCGACCGCGGGACCGAGGGGCCGGTCCGGCCTCACAGGGGGAACTGCCCCTTCTGCTGACCGCTGACCTTGATCCACGCGTCGGGGCCGTAGACGACATCGACGGTGGGCTCCTCGTCGCCTTTGGTGATCCAGAGGGTCAGAGCGCCGCTGTTGTGAACCCCGTACGAGTAGTGATGAGCGTCGCTGTCGTCGAGTCGATGTTCCACACCGCCCTCGACGGACATCGCGCCGCTCGCGCCAGGCAACCAAAAGATGACGGACATACTTCGATTTTACGCCTGAAACAGGATGATTCGGGCGCTTCTTCCGATGTGGCCGGGCACCGCAGCTCGCTTCCCCTTCGGTGCGCCGGCCAACCCGCCGTCCTGATCTTTCCCGGTCGGCTCCTCCGGAACCGCTGTCACGGGGCCGAGCGCCCATCGGGGAGAGCCGCGAGGTGCGTGGCGTAGCGGCCCTGCTCGGGCCGGAGCAATGCGCATTCCGCCTCGCCCACGGCTCATGGCGGCCAACTGCTCGAAGCAGCTGAACCGTTGGACGCCGGGGCTGAGCAGGACGACCCCGTCGGCCACCTCACCGTCTGCCGCCTCGAAGGCGTGGGCCCGTTCCGGTGGAATGACGACGAGCCCCCCTGCCCACCGAGGCCGGCGTGTCGCCGGGGCGGAAAGGCATCGTCCCGTCCCGCACCGGCGTGTCGCCGGGGCGGAAAGGCATCGTCCCGTCCCGCACGGAGAAAACCTCGTGGGACGGCTTGTGAGGAGGAGACAGCGTTCCCACCCCGCCGCCGGTCTGTTTCCGGGCACGGGGAGCGACTACGGCGATTCCTCCGGATTCGCGTTCCAGTGGTGCGCGTGCCCGCCGCGCCACTCCACCCAGGCCGGATTGTCGAGCAGCGGCCACGCGTCGTCGAGACCCGCCCGCCGCAACAGCTCCACCAGATCGAAGTCGTCATGCGCGAGACCCAGGCTCGCGCCATGCGCCGTGACGCGCCGGCCGCCCTGGTCCGACGGCCGCTGCACGACGATCGGCGCACCCGGCATACGTACAGGATGCGCCGATCGGAACGCTCCGGCATCCGCGGGCGGCGGCCCCGGCCCGGGCAGGACAGGACAGGGCGCCACCGCCCCCGCCGCTAACCCGCCCGGTGCACGACCACGTCGGCGGCCTTCACGAACGCGACACGCTCGCCGAACTGGATCTCGTAGTACTGCTCCGAACCCTTGACCCACGCCTGGCCCGACGTGTCGAAGGTCGTCGAGTAGAAGTACTCACCGGGCGTACGGCCGCCCACCACGTAGCTCTGCCCCGCGGGCAGGGTGTACTGCAGCGGTGTCTGCGCCTGTACGGGCACCCCGGCCGGGTACGCGGACGCCTCCGGGTACGCGCGGCCGTACACGGGGACCGAGGCGAGGCCGGGACGCGGCGTGATGACGGTGCCGCGCGCGGGCAGCGTCGTGGGGCGGTTGCGCGGATCGTGGAACCACGCCTTCTGCCCGAGGTACCAGATCGCGGTCCAGTCGCCCCGGCGGTCCGCCACCGCGTACTGCTGGCCCGTCGAGGCACGTGCCCCCGTGTCGTTCACGTCCAGGGTCGTGTCGCCCGTCGGATGCAGACCGATGTCCTTGACGAGCGGTGCGCTCTCGTTCGGGGCCGTGCGCAGCTCGATCGCGCTGGATCCGTGCGCGGCGCAGGGTGCCCCGGCGGTGACGCACCCGGTCAGGGCCGGCTTGTTGTCACGGTAGGCCGGGTCGATGGTCACCACGTCCGCGTTGCGGCCCGCGGTGGCGTGCAGCGGCGCGCCGATCAGCTGGAAGTAGTGTGCCCAGTCCCAGTAGGGGCCCGGGTCGGTGTGCATCCCGGCCACCGTCGAGGGTGTGGTGCCCGGCACGTTGTCGTGGCCGATGATGTGCTGCCGGTCCACCGGAATGTGGTAACGGTTCGTCAGGTAGCGCACCAGGCTCGCCGACGACTCGTACATCGACTCCGTGAACCACGCGTCCGGGTCGGCGAGGAAGCCCTCGTTCTCGATACCGATGGACTTCGAGTTGATGTACCAGTTGCCCGCGTGCCAGCCCACGTCCTTGGTCGCCATGTGCTGCGCGACCGCGCCGTCCGAGGAGCGCACGGTGTAGTGCCACCCCAGGTACGTCGGGTCCTGGACGAGACCCAGGGTGCTGTCCCAGGTCTCCTCGGTGTCGTGGATGACGATGTAGTCGACCGAGGAGTCCTTCGGGCGGTCGGCGAGGTCGTGGTTGCCGTAGTCGCCCGGGTCGGGTCCGTACTGCTCGTAGGGAGCGGGCACCCACGAGCACGCGACGGTCGGCGGGCACTCGGTCTTCGACGGTCCGCCGGCGGGTGCGCGCAGCGCGGCGACCTGTGCCGCCCGGGGGGTGAGCCCCGGCTGTGCCGCGAGGGTCACGTGCCCGCCGTCGTCGGTCGTCCGGCTCTGGCCTGTGCGCAGCGTCCGGTAGACGTTGTCGGCGAACGACGCGGCGGCCGAGGACGAGTCCGAGCCGGCGTAGCGGGCCACCGCCCCGTACCAGTCGGCCGGGTCGGAGCCGAGCGGATTGCCGAGCGCCTTCTGGTCGGCGGCGAGCAGCGCCGCGCCCGCCGCCACGTTGGCGGCCGGGTCGGTACGGACCCGGTCCTCGGACAGCCCGGTCAGCGCGGCGGCACGCACCGCCGTACGCGACGACGCCGGAAGGGCGGCCGTGGCGGGGAGCGCGGTCCGGGCCGCGGGGGCCGGGGCGTCCTTCATCGGCCGGGCGTCGTCGCCCCGAGGGTCGCTCTCGCCGACCGGCGCGGTCCGCGACTGCGCCAGGGCGGTATGGGCGTCGGTCAGGTGCATGGGCCCGTAGCCGCCGTCCACACTGGGCCGTCCCGCGTGGGTGTCCCAGCGGGACTCCATGTAGCCCACCGCGAGCAGGACACTCGCCGGTACGTGGTACTGGCGGGCGGCGTCGGTGAACGCCCGCTGGAGGGACGCGGGTGCCTGCGGTCCCGCCGCGGTCGCGGGCTGGGTGACGCCGAGGACCGGCAGCAGCGCGGCGGCCGCGCCGGCCGCCAGGGCCGTTCGCAGGACGGGCGGCCTGGGCCTCAGTCTCGAACGCGACGGGATGTGACCTCGCATGGGGCAGCTCCTGGGGGGATCGAGTGTGCGTGCGGCGCCGGCCCCAGGAGTACCCCGCCGGCAACTGATCGTCAACTACCCGGGGGCGAGGGCGATTGCGCACGTCAGCGCGGTAACTTCAGGTCTTCGGGGCGGCGGTGGCGTGGCCTGCGCGGCGTCAGTGGGCCATACCTGTGGCGCCGTTCCGGCGGCCCTGGATGGTTACCCGCCCGAAACGCGGCGCGCCCGGTCCCGGCGGTCCGACGGGCCGGGTGGGCGCGGAGCACGGGCCGGGCGCCGGGCTCGGTGGGGGCGGCGGCCCGCACGGTCCTGGCTCGATCCGCGGCCCGCCGCCCTGGCGCGGGCACCGGGCCGCACCGGGGTGCGGCCCGGCGGACACGCCTGGCGGCCCGGCAGCGAGCGGGGCTGCCGGACCGCGGGGGGAGTGGATGCGCGGATGCGCCCTGCTCAGGACTGGGTCAGCGGGCGGAAGGACTGCAGGGTGCTGCCATTGCAGGTCCGCTGGACGAGCTGCACGCTGTCACCGGTCGAATTGCTCGCCGCAGAAAGGCACTTGCCGCTGTTGCGGTTGACGAAGTGGTACGTCCAGCCGCTCTCCGCGACAGGCTGCCACTGCTGGTTGGCGCCGCCCGAGTAGGACCACAGTTGGATCGGCGCGCCGTCGGCCGTCGAGACGTCCGTGACGTCCAGGGACTCCGCGGTGTTGGCGCGGTTGTTGATCCGTACGTATCCGTCGCTGGTCGGCTGGATCTGGTACTGCTGCGCCGTCGTGCTGTTGCACGCGTACTGCTGGACCGCCGTGCCGTTGGCGGTCGAGGCGGCGCGCGCGTCCACGCACTTCTGGCTCGCGGCCGGCGACAGCGCGTACCAGTTGCTGCTGGAGAGGGCGGGCAGGGGCGCGGGAGCCGTGGTGACCCCGCCGAGGGAGAGCAGTCCCTGGAGGACCAGCTTGGTCTGCTGCGCGCTGCCGAAGGTGAGGGACAGAGTGGTGTTGTTCCCGTAGTCCATGGCGTTGTGGCCGAAGTTCGCGTAGAGCATGCGGTACTTCGTGTTGGTCCACACGATGGGGTAGTACCCGCTGGTCCAGGTGTTGCCCGCCTGGTTGCCGACCGGGAAGCTCGACGGGTCGATCGAGGCCAGGACGTCGATGTCCGGGTTCTTGCGCAGGTCGTTGCTCCAGCTGTACCACTCGCTGGTGGACGAGGTGATGGTGGACGGCAGGCCCGCCGTGGCGGGCTTCGTGGTGTCCTCGACCTTCAGCGTCTCGCTCGTGGGCGCCCAGGAGTTCGTCTGGAACGAGCCGGTGCCGAGGAACGTGTTGTGGTACCACGGCCAGGTGCTGGGGTCGGTGTTGAACGCCGACACGTGGAAGCCCATCCAGGCGCCGCCGCCCCCCATGTACGAGGCGAAGGCGGCCTGTCCTGCCGCGTCATGCGGGAAGTCATCCAGGAACATGACCACTTGGTACTGCGAGAGCGTCGCGGTGTTGACCTTCGACCAGTCGGACGTGGCGGTCCACGAGAAGTTGTTGGCGGCCGCCACCTGGGGGAAGAACTGTTTGGCCTCGGCGTCGAAGCTGGCGTGTGCCGCGTCGTTCTCGTCGGCGTTGTAGAAGGCGAGGACCTTGAAGGCGGGCGTGGCGGCGGCCTGCGAGGCCTGCTCGGCGGAGCCCGGCGCGGCGGCCCGGGCCGGAGCGGCGAGACACAGGGCCCCGAGAGCGGAGGCCGCGATCAGCCGCACCGTCCGGGCGAGGCGGCCGGATCTGCGGGGACGGGGTGCGGGGGGTGCGGGAGGCGTGCCGTGGGGAGTCAAGGAAGTCCCTTCCGTTCAGGAGGGTGAAGCGGTGACGTATCCCTGAATGCGCTGGCATGATTACGCAGCAATCCGCATGTCCGCGTCAAGGTCTGTACCAAAGGCGATCGCGGTTCGCGGCGGCGAGTTCCCCGCGGCGCCCCGGCCCGCCCGCGCGCTGCGGCCCGAGCCGCTCCCGCCGCCCCACCCCACACCGGTGGCGGCATCTCGGGACCGCCGCCGAACCACCCGGTGGGCGCTCGCACCGCCCCGGGGCCGTACACCCGATTGGCGGACGCGGCGTGGGATCCGCCCCGCGCGGGGCGTCGCGCGCCCGTTCCCGGGTACCCGGATGCCCGGTCGCCCCGACACGGTGGGTGGCGACACCTCCCCGGCCCGAGAGGACAGATGACCCATGGTGCACGTAGTGCGCTCCATCACCGTCGGCAGGCCCCTGGACGCCGTGGTCGCCTACCTCGCCGACTTCTCGAACGCCGTCGAGTGGGATCCGGGCACGCGCGTGTGCGAGCGCGCCGACCCGGGCCCGGTGTACGAGGGCGCGCATTGGCACAACGTCTCGGAGATCCGGGGCCACCGCACCGAGCTGACCTACCGGCTCGCGCGCATGGAGCCGGACCGTCTGACGTTCGTGGGGTGCAACGAGACGGCCACTTCCACCGACGACCTGACATTCGAGGCCCGGGGCGGCGGGACCCGGGTGGTGTACGACGCGAGGGTCAGGTTCAACGGGCTCGCGAAGCTCGCCGACGCCTTCCTGCGGCGCGAGTTCGACCGCCTCGGTGACGCGGTCGTGCGCACCATGCCCGCTGCCGTCGAGGCCGCGATCCCGCTGGACGGCGCGCCCCGCGGCTGACCGCCGGGCGCTGCGCCGTGCCGACCTGTGGTGCGGCCCGGGGTGAGGGCCGAGGCCCCGGCTACCGGCCCAGGGGGCGGGCGCCCACGCCGACGCCCGTGTGCACCACCACGAAGGTCGCGGGCCCGAGGATGAGGACCCCGTCGCCGAGCGGCCGGCAGCGCACGCCCCCCTTGTCGCGCAGGGCGCGCCGCGCCCCGGGGCCGATCGTCGTGTCCATCCAGGCGCAGGGCCGCGCGGCCCGGTTCAGCTGCAGGGTGACGGGCCCGTGCCCGGAGTCCAGGACCACGGTCGAGCCGATGTACGCGTCGATGTCGACGCCCCGCAGGAGGACGTTGCGCCGTGTCTGGCGCAGGTCCACCGCCGGATCGAGTCCGACGGGCAGGTTCTCCGCCGACATGAGTGTGACGGAGGCGTTGCGGTGGGCAGGGTGCGCGAAGTAGCGGTCGCCGACGATGCCCAGGTCGCGGCGGACCTCGATCCGCTCGGCCAGGTCACTGTCCGGCGTCGGCGCGGGCCCGTCCGCGGGGCGTCCCTCGTAACGGTGCACCGGCGACACGAGCAGCTGAACGATCTCCACGGCGGCCACCGTGACCAGCGTACGCGGGCCGCCGCCGGCCCGTGCGCGCCTCGCGAACGGCGTCTCCCCGGGTCGCGAACGACGGCTCCCGGTCGCGGAGGGTGACGGCGACGGGGGCTGAAACCGCTGTCGTACGGCGCCCGTTGCCGCGGGCGACCGTGCGCGGCCCATTGTCACGGCGACCGTGATCTCCTACCCTCAGGCAGTCCGATGCATGAACACCATTCACATACGTGATCGGAGTTGCTTCATGGCAGGGAGAGCTCGAATCCGTCCCGGTGTCCTCGTGGGCGCGATCGTCGCCCTCGTCCTCACCGGTACCTCGGCGGCCTCGGCCGCCTCGCCGGCCGGTGGGCACGACCGCCCGGGGCGGGGGCGCGAGGCCGCTCCCGCGACGGTGGTGATCGACGGGTCCCGGATGCTGGAGAACCGCCTGCGCCTCGACCGCGGCGACCCCGCCCTGCGCGCCCAGGTCCGCTCGCTCACCCGGCAGGCCGACGCGTGGCTCGGCAAGGGACCGTGGACGGTCACCGACAAGCCGCAGCCCGCGCCCGGCGGCGACCCGCACGACTACCTCAGCCAGGCGCCCTACTGGTGGCCCTCGCAGCCCAGGACCGCCGACAACCCGTGGGGCTGCCCGTACGTGCAGCGCGACGGCGAACGCAACCCCGAGGTGGACACCGGAACCGACCGCCCCGATGTCGGCAACGTCTTCAACTCCAGCACCACCCTGGCCCTCGCCTGGTACTACACGGGCGACGCGAAGTACGCCGAACACGCAGCCGACATCCTGCGGACGTGGTTCCTGGACCCGGCCACCCGGATGAACCCCAACCTGAACCACGGCCAGTTCATCCCCTGCAAGTACGACGGCAGGTCGATCGGCATCATCGACTTCTCGCAGCAGTACAGCTCGGTCCTGGACGCCGTGGCGATCCTGAACACCGGCGCCCCCGGGTGGAACCGGAGCGAGCGCGCGGGGATGCTCGCCTGGAACAAGGACTTCCTGCACTGGCTGACCGACTCGGACTTCGGCAAGGAGGAGTCCGCGGCCGACAACAACCACGGCACGTTCATGGACCTGCAGATCGCCTCGCTCGCCCTCGCCACGGGCGACCGCGCCCTCGCCCGCAGGACCGTGCTCGGTGCCCGGGCCGGACGCATCGACGCGCAGGTGGCCGGCGACGGCAGCCAGCCGCAGGAACTGGCCCGTACCCGCAGCTTCCACTACTCGACGTTCGACCTCGTCGCCTACACACGGCTGGCCGCGGTGGGCCGGCACGTCGGAGTCGACCTCTGGGCGTACCGGGGTCCGGACGGGCAGAGCCTGTTCAAGGCCGTGGACTTCCTGCTCCCCGCGGCGACCGGCGCCGCGCCCTGGCCCTACCCCGAACTGGAGTTCACCCGGTACGCGGCGAGCGACATCGTGCACGCGGCGGCCGACGCGGGCGACCGCGCGGCCCGGGCCGCCGTGCCGAAGCTCCAGACGCCGCCGAACGGGGACCTGTGGCAGCTGCGCCCCGCCGCGGAACAGCTCGACTCCATCGCGGGCTGACGCGGGGCTCCGGCCGGCGCCCGGGCCGGTGCTCAGCCGCGCGCGTCCCGCCCCACGTTGAGGGCCCAGACGACCAGGGGCGCCTGGAGCGGGATGCGGGCGTAGGCCGCGGCCCGCAGTGGCGTCGGGCGGTTGTCCCAGTCCCTCGCCATCTGGATGTTGGCGGGCAGTACGGCCGCGAAGAAGCCGGCGGCCAGCAGGGCGCCGGTCCGCCGGGTGCGTGGCGCGGCCACCGCGGCGGCGAGCCCGAGTTCGACGGCGCCGCTCAGGTACGTCCACGCGCGGGGCTTTCCCGGCAGGACGCGCGGCACGATCGCGTCGAACGGACGCGGCCGGGTGAAGTGCAGCAGCGCCGAGCCGCCGAGCAGGCCGGCGAGGAGACGGGGTGAGCGCGGGGAGAGCGGCATGGCGGTACCTCCGGTGCGTGGGGGGCGGCCCTGCGGGCCGGTGCGTGGGGGCGTGCGGTCGTCGCGGGTGCGCCCCGGACCGGACCGGCTTCCACGTTACCCACCGGTACCCAGGCGTCACCAGCACGGTGCGGTATCGGCGGGCACCCCGGATCCCCTCGTCGCGCCCGGCGCGGCCGCGGGTGCCTGACCTGCCGGACACGGGGTACCCGCCGGTAACTGGATCACCGGGAAGGACGGACGTACCCATGGCGGAGCGGCAGCACGAGATAGATCCCGCGGCGGTCGAGGGCGACTTCTACCACGTCAAGGACCTGCTGGAAGGCGACGAGCGGAAGAAGCTCGACCGGGTCCGCACGTTCCTGGTGGACCGGGTCGCCCCCCGGGCCAACGAGCTCTGGGAGGCCGGCGAGAGTCCGCTGTACCTGCGTGATGAGATCCGGGACCTCGACATCACCGGGACCTACGCGGACGACCACAGCATCGCGCCGCGCAGTTACCTGCTGACCGGTCTCCTCGGTATGGAGATGTCCCGCGTCGATCCGTCGTTCGCCACCTTCTTCGGTGTGCACGCGGGTCTCGCGATGGGCGCGATCCGGGAGTGCGGATCCGAGGAGCAGAAGCAGCGGTGGCTGCCGCCCATGGTCCGCTGGGAGAAGATCGGCGCATTCGGCCTGACCGAGCCGCTCGTGGGCTCCGGCGCCGCCCTCGGGCTGCTCACCACCGCGCGCCGCGACGGCGACGACTGGGTGCTCGACGGCGAGAAGAAGTGGATCGGCAACGCCACCTTCGCCGACCTCGTCGTCATCTGGGCCAGGGACGTCGACGACGACGAGGTCAAGGCCTTCGTGGTGGAGAAGGGCACGCCGGGCCTCACGGCACGGGCGCTGGAGGGCAAGATCGCGCTCCGGGGCGTGCAGAACGCGCACATCGTCCTTGACGGCGTCCGCGTGCCCGAGGAGAACCGGCTGCGGCACGCGGAATCGTTCCGCGACACCGCACGGGTGTTGAAGGTGACGCGCGGCGGTGTGGCGTGGAGCGCGACGGGCTGCGCCGTCGGGGCCTACGAGGCGGCCCGCGCCTATGCGGTGGAGCGCGAGCAGTTCGGCCGGCCGATCGCCGGTTTCCAGCTGGTCCAGGACCTGTTGGCGCGCATGCTCGCGAACATCACCGCCTGCCAGGGCATGGTCGTGCGGATGGCCGCGCTGCACGAGCAGGACCGTCTCGGTGACGCCCAGGCCGCGCTCGCGAAGATGTTCTGCACCACGCGCATGCGCGAGACGGTCGCCTGGGCGCGGGAAGTGCTCGGCGGCAACGGCATCCTGCTGGAACACGACGCGGCCCGCTTCTTCGCGGACGCGGAGGCCCTCTACTCGTACGAGGGGACGCGGGACATGAACTCCCTCATCGTCGGGCGGGCGGTGACCGGCTACAGCGCCTTCGTGTGAGCCGGGTGCGACCTGCCGCGTGACCCGGTCGCCGCCGGGTGACGTGGCGGCGGGCCCCTCACGGGGTGGGTACCGTGCGCGACGCCGCCGGAAGCCGTGGTTCGTCCGGCGCGCCGCCGTGTCGCGCGGTGGACCCGCGCCGGTGTGCCACGCGGCGAAGGACGCCGGTGCGCACGCCGGGTCCGCGGGGCATCGCCCGGGTGCGCGCTCAGCGGTGCGCCAGCACGTTCACCACCCGCCCGTCGGGATCGCGTACGAGGAACCTGCGCACGCCCCACTCCTCGTCCTGCAGCGGGTGGACGATCTCGGCCCCGCTGCCGCGCACCGCCGCGTAGGCCGCGTCCACGTCGTCGACCTCCACGCTGATGTCGGGATCGACCGGGGCGCTACGGTCGCGGCCGAGGAGACTGATCTGCGCGGCGGGTGCGGTGGGGGACGCGAGCGTCATGATCCAGCCGTGGTCCATGACCTCCTCCAGGCCGAGGAGCCCGTAGAACTCCCGGCTCTGCCGGGGGTCCTCGGCATGCACGACGGGTACGACGCGGTGAACGGTCATGGGTGGCTCCCCGGTAGTGGTGTGTCCGGCCCCCGGCATCCTTCCCGATCGGGCCCGTGCTGCGCCGGTGATCCGGTGTCAGCGCCCGGAGGACCGCCCCGGCACGCTGCTGGGACCGGCCGCTCGGAGGCGCCGGCCGTGCCGGGCTCCCCGTCACCGGTCGGTGTGTTGTCGTCCTCGCCGCGGCCCGGTGCGGAAGGCGCCGGCGCCATCGATACCCCGGCTCCTGGCTGCCGCTGGCGTCCGGCATGCCAGCGGGCGTCGCGCCGTCCCTATTATCGTCTGCTTGACGAAAATGAGGATCCCGAGTTAACGTCAGTATGACGAAAATAGGAAAGGGGTTCTCATGGCTGACATCATCAGGCGCCTGGGCCTGCGCCACCTCCGCTCCGCACCCACCGCGCACATCCGCCACCACGACCGCGGACGCCTCATCCACGACGGCGCCGCCACGAGCTTCTGGTTCCGCGCCCTGCACGCCGCGATCTCCGAAGTCCCCGTCGACGACCGCGAACTGGCCATGTCCTTCCACGCCCGCACGGCCGACCACCAGGACGTGTCCGTGCAGGCGACCGTCACGTACCGGATCGCGGAACCCGCCACCGCCGCGAGCTGCCTCGACTTCTCCCTCGACCCGGACACCGGCGCCTGGCGCGGCGCCCCGCTGGAGCAGATCTCCACGCTCCTGACGGAGACCGCCCAGCAGCACGCGCTCGACGCACTCGTCCGCATGCCGCTCCCCGAGGTCCTGGCGACCGGAGTGCCCCTCACCCGCGACCGGATCACCCAGGGGCTCCGCGCCGATCCCCGCCTGCCGGCGACCGGGCTCCAGGCGGTCGCCGTACGCGTGGTCGCCGTACGTCCCGAGCCGGAGATCGAACGGGCGCTGCGCACCCCCGCACGGGAACGGATCCAGCAGGACGCGGACCGGGCGACCTACGAACGCCGGGCCGTCGCGGTCGAACGGGAACGCGCCATCGCGGAGAACGAACTCGCGAGTCGCATCGAACTCGCCCGCCGGGAGGAACAACTGGTGGACCAGCGGGGCATCAACGCCCGCCGTGCGGCCGAGGAGGAGGCGGCGGCCGACGCCGTAGTGGCCGAGGCCGAGGCGGCCCGCGCGGTCCGGCTCGCCACGGCGGAGGCCGACTCGCTGCGCGGGCTCGGCGAGGCCCGCGCGCAGGCGCAGGCGGCCTGGCTGCGGGTGCACGCGGACGTCGACCCCGCGGTGCTGCGGGCGCCCGGTCTGGCCAAGTTCGCCGAGAACCTGCCGAGGATCGACAGTGTCACCCTGTCGCCCGACGTTCTCACCGGTGCGCTGGCGCGCCTCGGTGCTGTGCCGGAGCGCGGCGCATGAGCCTCGGCCCCCGCGCGGTCGTCGTCCACCGCACCAGCGAGTACGAGGAGTTGCTCGCCCGGCACGGGACCCGCGGCCAGGCCGCGTTCTTCCTCGCCTCGCACGGCCGGGACATCGCGGAACCAGCCGGCCGTCACCACCGGGCCGCACAGGTCCGCGCCGCGGTGGCGGCCGCGGTGCCGCCGGGGTGGCGGCGGGCGCGGGTCGAACGTGCCGACCTCGACCGCTTCCTGTTCGCACCCGAGGACGTCGTGGTCGTCGTGGGCCAGGACGGCCTGGTCGCCAACGCGGCGAAGTACCTGAAGGACCAGCCGGTGATCGGTATCGACACCGATCCGGGCCGCAACCCCGGTGTGCTCGTGCGCCATCGGGGCGAGGACGCGGCACGGCTGCTGCGTGCGGCGGGCGCGGGCCGGGGGGCGTACGACGAGCGGACGATGGTCGAGGCGGTCACGGACGACGGGCAGCGGCTACTGGCGCTCAACGAGATCTATCTGGGCCACCGGGGTCATCAGAGCGCGCGTTACCGCATTGGCGGCGAGGCACAGGCGTCGTCCGGCATCCTCGTCGGCACCGGCACCGGAGCGACGGGCTGGCTGCGGTCCCTGTGGCAGGAGCGCGGAGGGACACTGCCCCTGCCGGACCCGTGCCTGCGCCGGCTGCTGTGGTTCGTGCGGGAGGCGTGGCCGTCCCCCGTCACCGGCACCACGGCGTCCGGCGGCGTCATCGCCGACGGGGAGCGCCTCGCTGTCACCGTGGAGTCGGAGCGTCTCGTCGCCTTCGGGGACGGCATGGAGGCCGACGCGCTGGACCTCACCTGGGGACAGACGGTCCACCTGGGCTGCGCGGAGCGCACCCTGCGTCTGCTGGTGTGACCGCTCCGACGCGCCCCTGGCCCCGAAACCTGAGGCCCCTGGAAACCCGACCCCCGAAGCCCGAGCGCCGGAACCCGAACCCCGAAACCCCGAGCCCGGAACCGGAACCCCGGGGACCAAGCGGCCCGTTGACGGGGCGGCGGTCCGCCCGTGTCCGCGCACCCGTAGCGGAACGGGATCACCCGGGACGGCCCGGTCCCTCCGGCGCGCCGAGCCGGTTGATGTCACGGCTGTCCAGCACGGTGGGGCCCGTCCCGCCGAGGCCCACCACGGCGATCATGGCCCGGCCGAGTGCGTCGGTCGTCGTCGTATGGCCGGGCGCCAGCCTGTGCAGCACCGGATAGAGCCAGGAGCTCGCGCGGTACATCCACCGGTACCATGCCGTCCTCGACACGGCGCCGTGCATGGGACGGATGTAGCCCGGCCGGAACATGTAGGCGTGGAAGTCCATCGCCAGCAGCTCGTTCTCCGTGCGGCCCTTGACGCGGGCCCAGAACGACCGTCCCGCCTCCGTACTGTCGGTGCCCTCGCCCGACACGTAGGTGAACGTCACGGACGGTCCTGCCGCCGCCACCACGCGGGCCGCGGCCAGGGTGACATCGTGCGTGACACTGACGTACTCCTCCTCGGACAGCCCGGCCGCGCTGACGCCCAGGCAGAAGAAGCAGGCGTCGAGCCCGGTGAACTCGCCCTGGAGCGAGGCGAAGTCGGTGAAGTCCTGGTGCACGATCTGGCGCACCTCGGGGTCACTCAGGCCGAGCGGGGCACGCACGACGAGGACCACCTCCGTGACCCGCTCGTCCCGCAGGCACGCGTGCACGACGCCCTGCCCCACCATGCCGGACGCTCCGAAGACGACGACCTTCACGTGCTGTTCCCTCTTCCGTGGGCGCGGACGCGCCGTGAACCGGTGCGGAGCGCCACGCTACCCGCCGCACCCGGCGACCACGCTCACCCGCGGTGCGGTGCGGCGTTCCCGCTCGGTGGCGTCGGTGGCGTCGGTGGCGTCGGTGGCTGCGGTGGCTGCGGGGCGTTCGCGGCCGGTGACGACGAGCGGGCCCGTGCCGCCCGCGAGCGTCCCGCGGCCGGGGCGGGCCCGCCCGCGGTCAGCCCTTCAGCGGACCGCCGTTGATGGCGATGCGCTGCCCGTAGCGGGTGAACGGGTAGTAGTCGTACGTCGCGTGGTGCTGGACGCAGCGGTTGTCCCAGAACACCAGGGTGTTCGGCGCCCAGCGGACCCGGCAGCTCAGCACGGGACGGCGCGCCGTCACCGCGAACAGCAGGTCGAGCACGGCGCGGCTCTCCTCCTGGGACAGCTGCGGAATCCGGGTCGTGTAGGCGGGGTTGACGTACAGCAGCTTGCGGTCGGTCTCCGGATGGCGCACCACCAGGGGGTGTTCACTCTTCGGTGCCACATACCCCTCGGGCGGGGTCTGGCCCTGGAAAGCGGCGAGTCCGTCGTGGACGGCCGTCATCCCGTCCAGCATCGCGCGCAGCGCGGGCGACAGCATCTCGTACGCCAGATGCATATTGGCGAAGAGCGTGTCACCGCCGCTCCCGGGCTCCGGAACCCGGGTGAGGTAGAGCATCGAGCCGAGGGACGGCTCGGCGTCGGCGGAGCCGTCGGTGTGCCAGCCGTTGCCCGCGACGTTGGCGTCCTCCGGGTTGGTGCTGATCTCCAGGACATGCGGATCCCCCTCCGGCGGCGGGGGGTTGACGGGCCGCAGCTCGCCGAAGTGCCCCGCGAGGCGGCTGTGGTCGTCCTGGGTGATGTGCTGGTCGCGCAGTACCAGCACATGGTGGTCGAGGAACGCGGCCTTCAGTTCGCGCAGTTGCTCGTCGGTCAGCTCGCGTGAGAGGTCGAGGCCGGTGACTTCGGCGCCGATGATCGGGGTCAGCGGGTCGACACTCAGAGTGCGGTACTCCCGCGGGGGCCTGGTGGTGATGGCCTCGACCGCGTCGAGTTCGTAACTCTCCATGTGTTCCTCCGGTGCGTTCTGCGGGTGAGGGGGTGGGGGGGGTGAGGGGCGAGCTGGTCAGGGATGAGGGAGCGGGAGGGGCAGGGGCAGGGGACAGCGTGCCTGGGACCAGAGGCGGGGCCGCGCGCCGTGGTGACCACAGTCTCTCCTCGCTCCGGCCCGCTGGTGCGGCGGTGCGGCGGCGTTCACGTGGCGTCGCCTCCGGTTCGGGACAGGGACGCGTCGAGCGCCGCCGCGACGGTCCGGGCGTGTTCGCCGCGCACGATGCCGTAGTGCGTGGTGTCCAGCACCGTGCACGTCGCGGACTCGGGCAGGTAGGGGTGCCACAGCGCCTCCTGCCCCGAGGCGGGCGGCGGAGACGGAAGTCCCTCAACGGGCCGCCCCGCCAGCCACAGCCGGGTGGGCGTGGCCGCCAGCGGCCGTACCCGGTGCTGCGCCATGCTCCGGAGATTGGCGCGGCAGCAGTGCGCGAGGCGTTCCGCGTAGGCGCGTGCCCCCTCGCCGCCCCGCGACGGCCCTTCCGCCCCGTTCCCGCCGCCCTGGGACAGTTCGGCGGCGAAGACCGTCTCCAACTCGCCGTCGTCGTAGTGCAGGTGGAGCGGCCCCGACTCCGGTGGCGGCGGATCGAGGAGGTCCAGGCCCGCGAAGGAATCGTCCTCCGCCTCCGCTCGGCACGCCATCTCCAGGGCGACCCAGGCCCCGAACGACCAGCCCGCGAGGCGGAGGTGTGCCGCGTCGCCGGGGAACCGCGCCCGCAGCGCGGCCCGGTAGTGCGACGCGCGGTCGGCGAGGGTCCACTCCGGCGCCGCCGGGTCGCCCAGTGCCGGATCGGCGATCAGGCACACCGTGGCGTGGGGACCGAGAGCCGACACGAGCGAGCGGTAGGCCTGGATGTCGCCTCCGACGGGGTGCACGAGGCACAGCACGTCAGGGCCGGTTCCCCGCTGCCATGTCTCGATCGCGACGTGGGCGGTGCGGGCCCGGCCCGCCGGGGCGGCGGCCGCTCGGGGGTTCGGGGTCCTCCCGGCCCCGGCCGGTGCCACCACCGCGGGAGCCGTTCCGACCGCGGGCCCGGAACCCGTCGCCGCGAGGGGAGGCGTTCCCGAAGTGGTCGGGGTGCCGGGTGCCTCCACGGGTGCGGGGCCCGTTCCCGTCTCCGGCGCCGAACCTGGTGCCGTCCCTGTCCCTGTCCCGGGCGCCGCATGCGCTGCCGTCACCGATGCGGACCGTGTCCCGCTCTCCGGTGCCGCCGCGAGCGTGGCCGCGTGTGCGGTGCCCCCGTCCGGGCCGCCGCCCGCCGGTGCCCGCTCGCGCAGTTTGGCCAGGATCTCGGCGAGGGACACCTGATGACTGAGCCAGGACAGTTCCAGCTCGATGTCGAAGTGGCGTTTCACCTCACTGATGAGGTCGAGCATGGTGAGCGAGTCGGCCCCGAGGTCGTAGAGGGCCGCGTCGGGGTCGATCGCGTCCAGGCCGAGCAGGTCGCGCAGCCAGGCGTCCAGGAGCGCGGGGGCCGAGTCCCCCGAAGGGCCCTGTGCGGCGTCCGGCGGGCCGTCCGGCGGGGGAGCGGCCACCATCGGTGCCGGGAGCGGCGAGCCGTCCCCGTCGGCCGGGCGTACACGCCCTTCCTGCGGCGCGGCGCCCTCGTAGAACACCCGCGACGCCTCCAGGCCGGTCGTGGACACCAGCAGGTGCGGCAGTTGCAGGGCGTACGTCCGGTCCAGGACGCGCAGGCCCTCCGCCACGTCGAGCCCCCGGGCGAGATGAGCCCGGTGCCGCGCGTCCGCGCCCGGTACGCGCAGGGCCATGCCCGTCTCGCGCCAGACGTCCCAGTCGACGGTGAACCGGGCGGTGGTGTCGTCCGCGCCGCCCCGGTGGTGCGCGAAGGCGTCGAGCAGGCCGGCCGAGGCCGCGTAGTCGAACTGCCCGACACCGCCCAGCAGGGCCGACATCGACGAGCAGTAGAGCGCGGTGGCCGGCGCGAACCGGGCGATGATCCGCTCCACGAGGAGCGCCCCCGCCAGCCGGGCGGCCGTCCCGGCGCGGGCCGCGTCGGCGTCCCGCCGGGCGAGCAGCGCGCCGTCCGGTACGCCCGCGGCGTGCACGACCCCGGCGAGGGATTGCGTCCGGCGGGCGATGGCCGCCAGCACACTTTCGATGCCGCCGCTGTCGTCGGCGCCGCCCGGCGCGCCTGAGCCGCTGATCGCGCCCGCGCCCCCGCTCCCGCCGGGTTCTGCGGCGCGGAGGTCGGCCTCGACGAGGACGACCCGGTCGGCCCACCGCCGCAGGGCGTCGGGCAGGTGGGGCCGGCGCGCGAGCAGCAGGACCCGGCCCGTACCCCGCTCCAGCAGCCACTGGGCGACCGCCGTGCCGATCCCGCCCGTGCCGCCGAGGATCAGGTGGTCACCGCCGGCCGGGAGGGCCGGAGTCCCGGCCGGCCCCGCGTCGACCGGTACGGTGGCCGGGCGCCACCAGAAGCCCTGACGCAGTGCCAGCTGGGCGGGGATTCCCGTGTTCCGCGCGGTGCCGTGCGCGCCCGGTACGCGTCCGGCGTGCGCGACGAGTTCCGCGAGCCCGCCGGCGCAGGCCCCGAGGTCGTCCGTCGGCAGGTCCACCCAGTGGCCGCGCGGGAAGCCCTCTTGTTCCGCCACCGTGGCCGCGCCCGCGAGGAGCCCCAGTTCCGGCCGCGTGACGGTCCCGTCGACGGGACGGGCCCCGTACGACAGCCACCACGGGCGTACCGGCGGTGTCCCGGGCCGGCCGGTGACGGCCTGGAGGAGGGCGGCCGGCGCGTCCAGGCAGGCGCGCCGCGCGTGCTCCAGCGTGCCGGGACCCGGCACTCCGCTCACGGCGAGCGGCAGGGCGTGCAGCCAGTCGATGCCCGCGTGGCCGCTGTCCGCGACCGCGTCGATCAGCAGCCGCAGCGACGCCGGATCCACCGGGTCCACCTGGTACGCGCCGTCGCCGCGCCGCTCGAACCCCGGGCCGGCCGTGGCGTGCACGACGTGCGCGTGGCGGTCGGCGAAGGGCCGCAGCGCGCCGGGCGGCACCTCGCCGTCCGTCACGACGACGAGCGCGCGCGGGGACCGCGCCGCCTCGCCCGGGCCCGGGCGAGGCCGCGCACCTGTGGCCGCGCGGTGCGACCGTACCCACTGGGGCTGGTGCAGCCAGTCGGCCTCCGCGAGGCGCGGGGGGCCGTCCGTCGCCCCGGCCGGTGGGGCGAGGGGGGTTCCGGCAGGGGCGGGGAGCGCAGGACCGGCGGCGAGGCTGGTTCGCGGGTGCGTCGGCGGCTCGCTGCTCCCGGTCCGTGCGGCGGCCGGACCCAACGCCGGGCCCGTCCGGGCCCCGGACGCGGGAAGCCGGGCGAA
Organism: Streptomyces sp. NBC_01497; assembly: GCF_036250695.1. NCBI lineage: Bacteria > Bacillati > Actinomycetota > Actinomycetes > Kitasatosporales > Streptomycetaceae > Streptomyces > Streptomyces sp. NBC_01497. The sequence continues at coordinate 7,772,228 of NZ_CP109427.1, forward strand.
GACGTGGTCGCGCGGATCGAACGCGGGCGGCGGGAAGTCCCAGGGCGCCGGGGCGGGTTCACCCGTCCCGGCGATCGGCCGCCCGGCCGTCCAGGCGTCCGCGAGGTCCCGGGCATCGAGCCCGGCGGGTGCCAGGGGCGGCAGGTCAGGGCCGGGTGTCGTCCGCACGGCACCCGTACCGCCGTCCTCGCCCACGGCCCTCAGCCAGGCGACGGCCGCCGCCGCGTCGGCGCAGGGCGCGGCGGCCCGCCAGCGCAGGGCCGGGCGGCCCTCGCGCAGATGCCGTACGGTCTGCGCGAACGTGTCGGGTCGGGCCGCCAGATGGTCGGCGATCCGCCGCGCGTCGCGGCGCAGGGCGGCCTCGCTGCTGCTCGACAGCACCAGGCACCGCTCGGGCGAGGCGGCCGCGTTCGGCGTTCTCGCGGCGGACTCCGCCTCCCGCGTCGTCGCACTGCCGTCCTCCAGCACCACATGGGCGTTGGTTCCGCCGATGCCGAAGCTGCTGACGGACGCCACCCGGTCGCGCCCGGCGGGCCACGGCTCCGCCCGCGTCGGGATGTGGAACGGCGCGAGATCGTCGCCGAAAGCCGGGTTGGGGGCGTGGAAGTCGACGGTCGGCGGGATCTCGCCGTGGTGCAGGGCGAGCGACGCCCGGACGAGGCCGACCACGCCGGCCGCCGCGCCCAGGTGGCCGATCTGGCTCTTGACCGACGAGAGCGCACACGTGCCCGGTTCGGTCGCGCCGAGCGCCTGCCGCAGCGCCGCCACCTCGATCGGGTCGCCGAGCCGGGTGCCGGTGCCGTGCGCCTCCACGTACCCGATGTCCGCGCCGGTCCTGCCGCTCCTGCGCAGCGCGTCCCGGATCACCGTGCGCTGGCCGGTGAGGGAGGGGGCGCTGTAACTCATCTTGTCCGAACCGTCGTTGTTGACTGCCGAGCCGGTGAGGACGGCGTAGACCGTGTCGCCGTCACGCCGTGCCGTGCTGAGCGGCTTCAGCACGACCACCCCGGCACCGCTGCCGCCGACCGTGCCGGCGGCGTCGTCGCTGAAGGGCCGGCAGTGCCCGTCGGGGGAGAAGATGTGCTGCGGCCGGTAGCGGTAGCCGTCGGTGAGTTCGGTGTCGACGAGGACGCCGCCCGCGAGCATCACCTCGGCGTCGCCCTGGCGCAGCATGCCCGCGGCCACGTGCACCGCCACGAGCGAACTGGAGCACGCGGACTGCGTGGTGAGCGCGGGGCCCGTCAGTCCGAGATGGAAGGCCGCCTTCGTCGCGAGGAAGTCCTTCTCGTGGTGGAGCGCCATCTGGAAGCCGTCCGGCAACTGCGACGGGTCGCCGTCGCGCAGCATCGCCTGGAAGTACGTGTTCTCCCCGGCCCCGGCGACGAGGCCGACCCGGACCCGGGACGTGTCACCGATACCCGCGTGCGCGAGGGCCTCGACGCAGCTCATCAGGAGCTGGCGCTGCTGGGGATCCATCAGCCTGGCCTCCTGCGGGCTGATGCCGAAATGGCCCGGGTCGAAGGCGAGCGGACCGTCCAACTGGCTCCGCGCGCCCACGAGTCCCGCCGCCGCCTCGAAGTGCGTGATCCCGCGCCCACCACCCGCGGTCATACGCCAGAAGGACGCCAGGTCCGGTGCGCCGGGCAGCCGTACCGCCATGCCGACGACGGCGACCGGCTCGCCGGACGGGGTACGCGAGCCCGTTACGTGCCCACGACCGGGGAGCGGGGCGGTGTCCGCTGCGGCGACCGGTTGCCCGGCGGCCCCACCGGGGGCCTCGTCCCCGGCTCCGGCTGTCCCCGTGTTCCCCTCGCCCGGGCTACCGCCCGCGGCCGCCCCGGCGTCGAGGAAGCGTGCGAGGGCCGCCACCGTGACGTGTTCGAACAGGTCCGTGACGCTGAAGCCGAATCCCAGCCGGGTCGTGCAGTGCAGATGGAACCGCATCAGGTCGAGGCTCGACGCGCCCGCCGCGAAGAACGTGCTGCCGGACTCCACGGTGCGCCCGGTCACCTCCCGGAACGCCTCCGCGAGCCGGGCTTCGAGGGGAGCCGATCCGACGGGCCCGGACGCGCGCGGCCTCGCGGATCGCGGGCCGACGGGCTCCGCGTCGAGGGGGCGCCCGGTGCCGCCGGACCGCACCGGCGGACCGGTCCGACCGCCCGGCCCGGCACCGGGGTCGTGCGGCAGATCCTCGCCGGGCGCCGTGAGCGCGGCTTTCCGGTCCAGTTTCCCGCTCGGCGTGCGGGGCAGCACGGTGAGGAGCCGGAACCGGTCCAGGCGGACGAACGGCGGGAGCAGCGAGGCCAGATGGGCGCTGAGGCCCTCATGGGTGACATCCCCCCGCCCGGCGTGGCACTGCACGCAGCCGACCAGCGCCCCGCCGTCGCGCACCACGACGGCCGAGACGACGTCCGGGTGGCGCAGGAGTGCCGCCTCGACCTGGCCCAGTTCCAGCCGGTGACCACTGAACTTGATCTGCTGGTCGTCGCGGCCCGCGAAGTGCAGCAGCCCCGCCGTGTCGAACCGCGCCCGGTCGCCGCTGCGGTAGAACAGCCCGAGACCCGGCAGCTCCACGAACCGTCGTTCGTTGAGTCCCTGATCCCCCAGGTAGCAGCGGGAGACCATGGACCCGCCGATGAGGAGGTCGCCGGTGCAGCCGGCGGGGACCGGCTCGTCGCCCTCGTCGACCACGCGCAGCAGCGCGCCCGACACCGCGCTGCCCACGGCGGGACGTTCGGGCCAGTGCGCCGGATCGCCGTCCAGCCGGAGCGCGCTGACGACATGGGTCTCGGTCGGCCCGTAGTGGTTGTGCAGGTGTGCCCCGGGCATGCCGGCGAACCACCGCCGGATCGCGTCGGTGCACACGAGTTGCTCGCCCGCCGTGACCACGTCGCGCAGCCGCGACGGGTACAGACCCAGGTGGACGGCGTGCTCCGCCAGCAACTGCAGTGCCACGTAGGGCAGATGCAGGCGCTGCGCCCCCGTCGACTCCAACCGGCGCAGCAGTGCGGGGGGATCGTGCCGCAGATCCTGGTCGACGAGGTGCAGCAGGCCGCCGCCGCAGAGCGTGCCGAAGATCTCCTGGAAGGACACGTCGAAGGACAGCATCGAGAACTGCTGTGTGACGGCGGGCCCCGGCAGAGCGCCCGGTCCCTCCTGCCAGTGCAGCAGGTCGCACAGGGTGCGGTCGGCGACCTGCACGCCCTTGGGCGCGCCGGTGGACCCCGAGGTGAAGAGTGTGTACAGCGGCCTGGCGCCGCCGTCGCCCGGTGCGGGCAGCCGCACGGAGTCCGGGTGCGGTGTGTTCCCGGCCGGCCGGACGACCGGATGGCGCGGGGGCCCGCCCGGCGGGGCGACGGCGTCGAAGGCCGCGCCGCCGTCCGCCGCCAGCAGCACGCACAGCGGCTCGGCCTGTTCGAGCACCTGCCGCAGCAGGGCCGTCGGATAGGCCGGATCGAGAGGTACGGCGGTGATCCCGAGGCGGGCCAGTGCCAGCAGGGCCACGACGTGTTCGACCGACGGCTCGAAGTACAGCGCGACGCGGCACGCACCGGGGTCGTCGGGGCCGGGCAGCGGGAACGCGCCGAGCAGTTCACCGGCCAGCGCCCGTGCGTGACGGTCGAGTTCGCCGTACGAGAGGACCCGGTCGCCCGACGCGAGAGCGGGCGCGTCGGGCCGCAGCGCCACCTGGCGCGCGAAGCCCTCGGCGACCGTACGGTAGGGCCCGGGACGTACCGGTGCGCCGGTGCCGTGGTCGGGCAGCGATCTGCGGTACGGCCCGACGAGCCGCGCGGGGGTGGTCGTGCCGTCCTGGGCGAGGAGGTCGATCCCGCTCACGAACAGGGTGGCCAGGGCCTGCGCCTCGGCCGGGGTGAAGTGGTCCTCCGCGTACTCCCACAGGCAGTCGAAGCCGTCCCCGTGCTCGACGAGCGACAGGGTCAGGGGGCACTTCACCCCGGCCGGGGGCCGCCACACGGGTCGGGCCGAACACTCCCGCAGGTCGAGCGCGCCGAAGTCGGTGTTCTCCAGCACGAAGAGGAAGTCGAACGGTGCCGTGCCGGCAGCCGTGCCGGCGAACCCGTCCGCGGCCAGGACATCGGCGAGGACGACGTCCTGCCGCTCCAGCACCGCCCTGGCTCCCTCGGCGAGCCGGGCGACCTGGGCACGCAGCCCCTCGCGCGGCGCCACCGCCAGCGGCAGGAGCACGGTGTTGGCGAACATGCCGACACTGTGCTCGCATGCGGATATCGGGCGCCCCGCCGTCGGGGACGCCACCCTCAGCCGGGTCCTCCCGGTCACTCCGTACGCACTCCACGCGAAGACACCGAGCAGCAACTCAAATCGCGTGAGGTTCAGTTCGGCGCAGAGGCGGTCCACGGTGGCGCGTCGCGCGACGTCGAGACCGCTCCGCAGCAGCCGCCCCCCGCCGGTGGAGGAGCGGGCGGACCGCAGGGGTTCCGCGACGCCGGCCCGGTCCCCGACGGCGTCGTCGGCCGCGTCGGCTTCGTAGTACCGCAGCAGTCCTTCGAGTTGTTCACGGTAGGCGGGCCCGCCACGCCAACGGGTCTGCCAGTCCGCGTGGTCGAGCGGTGTGTATCGCGGCCCGGCGGCGGATGGCCGGTCGCGGCCGCAGGGCCCGTCGAGCTCCGCCGCGTAGTCGGCCGACAGATGCTCGAACAGCACACCGAGGGACCAGCCGTCCACGGCGATGTGGTGGAGGTGGAGCAGCAGCACGCCGCCGTCGCCCGGGCTCGCGGAGCCGTCGGAGCCGTCGGAGCCGTCGGGGATGGCAGAGTCGTCGGAACCGCCGGAGCCGTGGGACGGCAGCCAGCACGCGCGCAGCATCCGGGGCACGGCCAGGTCGAAGGGTTCGGCGAAGAACCGGTCCGCGAACGCGAGGGCGTCCGCCTCCGCACGAGGCGGCCGGGAACCCGGGTCGTACCACGGGTCGTACGGCGCCCCGACGACCTGACGCAGCCCTTCCTGCCCGGCCTCGAAGCCGGTACGCAGCGCCACATGGCGCTCCACGAGCCGGGTGAGTGCCCGGCGCAAGGCGTCCGGGTCGAGGCGGCCGTCGATCCGGAACGCCTGCCCCGCGTGGTAGGCGGGGGAGCCGGGGTCGCGCCGGTGCAGCAGCCACAGCCGCTGCTGCTCACTGGTGGCGGGAGCCGAATCGGCCCCGGCCGGTCCGGCCGGCACGGGGTACGGCGAGTGGTCCGTGCCGTCCCCTTCCGCGCCGGCCGCGTCGAGAGCCGCGGCGATCCCGGCGAAGTCCGACCGCAGGACGAACGACGCCGACAGGTCCCTGTTCCATCGCCTGCGCGCCTCGAACCGCAGGCGCAGCGCCCCCAGCGAGTCCCCGCCGACGGCGGTCCAGCGGTCGCCCGGCCGCAGGTCCCGCGGACCGAGCAGACCGCCGGCCAGCTCCAGCACCTCGCGGCAGCGCTCCGTCACCGGGACCCCCTCGTCCACGGGGGCCCGCCACGGCGCACCGCCGAGGGACAGGAGGGCTTTCTCATCCACCTTGCCGTTCGCGGTGCGCGGCAGGTCCCCGACCCGGTGGATGTGGTGGGGCCGCATGTAGCCGGGCAGTCGCGCCGCCAGATGCCGGTCGAAGTCCTCGAACGACAGGCCGTCGTCGGCCACCACGTACGCGAGCAGTTCCCTGGGACCTCCCCGCCCCGGGACCCGGGTGCACACGTGCGCCTGCCGCACCCAGGGGTGGGCGCGTATCTGCCGTTCCACCTCGCCGGGCTCGATGCGAAATCCCCTGACCTTCACCTGCCGGTCGGCCCGCCCGACGTAGGTGACGAGCCCGGCGCTGTCCGCGCGCACCAGGTCGCCGGTGCGGTAATGCCGGACAGGCGCACCGTCGGACCCCGGCAGGGTCACGAAGCGACTGCGTGTCTCTTCCGGCAGGTTGCGGTACCCGGCGGCGAGTCCCGCACCCGACAGGAGGAGCTCCGCCACCTCGCCGGGCGGCGCGGCCCGGGTGCCCCCGGGGACCGCGAACGCCACCCCGGTGCCCGGCAGCGGCCGCCCGATGGGGACGGAATCCCCGGGGAAGCCGCGGGGGATCGTGTGGGAGAGCGCGAAAGTGGTCGACTCGGTGGGCCCGTACACGTTGTGCAGACGAGTGGCGGATGACGCGTTGTGCTTGTACCAGCGCTGTATGGCGGGCGAGTTGAGGGCTTCGCCGCCGACCAGCACGTCCCGGGCTCCGGCGAAGCAGCCGGGCACGGTGTCGGCGACGGCGTGGAAGAGGGCGGACGTGACGAACGCGATGTCCACTCCCTCCCGCAGCAACGCGGCGTCGAGCCGGTGCGGATCCTGGACCTCGTCGTCGCGGAGCACGACACAGGAGCCACCGGTGAGCAGCGGTGTCCACACCTCGAAACTGAGCGCGTCGAAAGCCGGGTTGGACATGCAGGCGAAGCGTGTGCCGGGCCGGAGGTCAAGGTAGCCGGGCGCGGCGAGGCGCAGGACACCCGCGTCGCGCACCTCGACACCCTTGGGCAGACCGGTCGTTCCCGAGGTGTAGAAGAGAAAGGACACGGGTTCCGCGACGGCGGACATCCCCTCGCGGCCCTCGCCGGCGACCTGCTCGTGATCCGTCCCCTCGCCTTCCCCACCCACCGCTTCGGCCAAGCGGACGCCGGTGGAAGCCAGGAGATCGTCCACCGCCAGCGGCAGCACCTCGCCGGGCAGGTCCGGGGGCGGTGTGCCGTCGTGGACGACGGCGACCGCACCCGAGTCCGCGAGGATGTGGCCGCGGCGGTGCGGTGGGCTCAGCCGGTCGAGGGGCACGACACACGCCCCCGCCCGCAGGACACCGAGCATGGCGCACACCAGGCGCCACGAACGGGGAAGCGCGAGGGCCACGGCCTGGCCGCGCCGCACACCCCGCGCGCGCAGGGCGGCGGCGACGGTGGCCGCCGCCGCGTCGAGCGCGGCGTGGTCGAGCCGGTGCTCACCGTCGATCACCGCGTCGGCGTGCGGGGTACGCAGGGACTGCGCGTGGACGGCGCCCGCGAGGAGCCCCATCGGCGCGACCGGCACGGGAAGGCCCCCGCCGAGGGGGCCGCCGCTGCCGCCTCCCCGTGCGGCGGCCTTTCCGGTGCCGTCCCCGGCACCGCCGTCCCTGTCCGTGCCTGTGGCACGCGTCCTGGATGTGTCGGGTCGCATCATGCCTCCGTGGTGTGCGGCCCGGTCACGGCGGGCGTGTTGCGCGGTGGGGCGGCCATGCGCGCCAGTTCGTCCTCGATCAGCCGTGCCACGTGCGGCACTTCGTCGCTCTCCAGCAGATCCCAGTGACCGCAAGACACCGGCTCGACCAGCAGGCCGCCCCCCGCGCGGCGGCGCCAGAAGTCGCGGGCTGCCGCGGCGTCGTCGTCCGCGCCGTCCGCGGCCTGGACGAACACGAGGCGCGCCGGGGACGGCGGCACCGCGTAGTCGCGTGCCGTCATCCGGTTGTGGTTGTAGATGCGGAAGTACCGGTCGACCTGGTCGTCCTCGATGCCGGGGTACATCCCGTTGAAGCGCACCAGTTTGTCGCGGAACTCGGCCGCGTCGACCGGGGTGATGGACCGCAGCACCTCGGTGTCGTCCGTCGCGAACGTGTCGAGGAGGACGACGGTGAGCCGCTCGTGTCCCGCGTCCGCGAGCAGGCGTCCCATCTCGTGGGCGACGAGGCCGCCGTACGACAACCCGCACAGCACCAGGGACTCGCCCGGCTCGGGTGCGACGAGCCGCAGATAGGCCTCGGCCATCGCCCGCACACTCGGCAGCGCCTCCTCGCCCGCCTCTATGCCGGGCGACTGGATGCCGCTGACGCCGATGTGTCCCGGCAGCGCGCTCGCCAGTGACAGGTAGCAGAAGGCCGTTCCGCCCGCCGGGTGCACACACACCACCCGCTGCCGTCCGTCACCCGCGCGGAACTCGACCAGACTCCCGGACCGCGCGCCGGCCGAGCCCCGGCGCACATGTGCCGCGAACGCCTCCAGAGTGGGATGGCGCAGCACGTCCTGGACGGGCAGCCGCACCCCGAACTCCTCCCGCACGGCGTGCGTCATCTTGATGGCGGAGAGGGACGTGCCGCCGATGTCGAAGAAGTTGTCGCACACGCCGATGGACGGGTGCAGCAGGACCCGGCTCCATATCCGGTGCAGCGCCATCTCGGTGTGGTCGCGCGGACTGGCGGTGTTGACCTGCCCGGACGGTGCGGCCGGCGCGAGGGCGAGGAGGGCCGCCCGGTCCAGCTTGCCGCTGCGGTTGACCGGCAGCCGCTCCAGCTCCACGAAGACGGCCGGGATCATGTGGTCCGGGAGCAGTGGGGCCAGCGCCGCCCGCCAGCCGCCTGGCGGCGCCGCGCGGTCGCGCAGCCCGAGCCCGGCGATCAGTCGTGCTTCACCGGTCGCGTCGCGGTCCGGCAGGACGGCCGCCTCGCGTACACCGGGGAGCCGCAGGAGCGCCGCCTCGATCTCGGCGGGTTCGATGCGGAAGCCGCGCAGCTTGACCTGGTCGTCGGCGCGGCCCGCGTACACCGCGTTGCCGTCCGGCAGCCAGCGGGCCAGGTCACCGGTGCGGTAGACCCGTTCGCCGGCCCGGAAGGGGTCGGGCAGGAAGCGCTCGGCGGTCAGGTCGGCGCGGTGCAGGTAGCCCCGGGCGAGGGACGCCCCGCCGAGGAATACCTCGCCCACCACGCCCGGTGGCACCGGCCGCAGCCGCTCGTCGAGGAGGTAGAGCCGGGTGCCGGGCAGCGGCCTGCCGATCGGGGCGGGTCGCTCCAGCGGTTTCGGGTCGGTGTGGGCGGTGGAGTACAGCGTCGCCTCGGTCGGACCGTAGCCGAAGCAGATCCGCAGTCCCGGCAGGTGCCGGCACATCCGGGCCAGAGCGGCTTCGGACAGCGGCTCAACGCCGGTCAGCAGGCGCCGCAGGGACAGACCCGCGAGCCTGGGCCCGGGTGCCTCGTCGATCCAGCGGACGTACGCGGGCGGCAGGAACGCCTGGACGACGCGGTGTTCCCGCAGCCAGGCCATCAGCTCCTCGGGGTCCGTGCGAACCGCGTCGGGTACGAGGTGCAGGGTGGCGCCGGTGGTCAGCGGCATCAGGATCTCGTGGACGGACGCGTCGAACCCGGTGCTGGACCACGCGGAGGCGGCCTGCCCGGGGAACGTGCCGAACCGCTCGCACCAGGTGAGCAGCAGGTTCATGACACTTCCGTGGGTGACCGCGACCCCCTTCGGCCGGCCCGTCGAGCCCGAGGTGTAGATGACGTACGCCAGATCCGCCGGCGTCACCACGGCGCCGGGCGCACCGTCCTCGGGGGCACCGGCCCCGGCGCCCCCCTCCGCCTCGGCGTCGGCGAACCGTGTCCACCCCGCCGGCGGCACCGGCGCGTCGCTGAGGACGAGCGCGGGCGCGGCGTCCTCGACCATCGCCCCCAGGCGCTCCAGCGGCTGCCCCGGATCCAGCGGCAAGTACGCCGCGCCCGCCTTCAGCACACCGAGCACGCCCACGACCAACTCGACGCTGCGGCCCGTGTGCAGGGCGACCACCTGGCCGCGCCGCACCCCGCGGCGGATCAGCGCGTGCGCCAGCCGGCCGGCCCGCCGATCCAGCGTCGCGTAGTCGAGGGACACCGAGCCGCACACCAGCGCGGGCGCGGCGGGCCGTTCCCGTACCTGCGCCTCGAAAGCCGTGACGGGGCCGCCCGCCCAGGCGGCGGGGACCTCCGGTGGCGGGCCGCCGTCGCTCCACCGGTCCAGCAGGCGGCGCTCCTCCTCGGGCTCCAGCAGGGACGACGCTGAGGGGTCCTGCTCGGGATCCTCCACCAGCCGTGAAAGGAGCCGCACGAGGAACGAGACGAACCGCTCCACCGTCGAGCGGTCGAACAAGGCGGTCGCGTAGTCCAGTTCACCGGTGATCCGGCCGTCCACCTCGGCGAGCCCGAGCGCCAGGTCGAACTTGGCGGGCGCGTAAGGCATCGGGAGCGGCGTCACCTCGACGCCCGGCAGCCGGAGCATCCCCTCCAGCGGGGGCATCCAGGCGAACAGCGTCTGGAACAGCGGAGTGTGTCCGGCGCTGCGCGGCGGGTTGACCGCCTCGACCACCCGCGAGAACGGCAGGGCGACATGCGCGAGCCCCTCCCGCAGCGTCCGGCGCACCTCGCGCAGCAGCTCGGCCCCGGTGCGGGAGGCGGACACATCGACGCGCAGGGCGAGGGTGTTGACGAAGAACCCCATGACGTTCTCGGCCGCAAGACCCCGGCGGTTCGCCGTCGGCAGGCCGACAACGATGTCGGTCTCGCCGCTCAGGCGCGCCAGCAGGACGTACCAACCCGTCATGAGCACCGTGTACAGGGAGACCTCGTACCGGGCGGCCAACTCCTTGAGAGCGAGGGTGAGATCCTCGCCGATCCCGACCGGTACCCGTCCGCCGTCGAAGACCTGGACGGGCGGCCTGGGCCGGTCGGACGGCAGCTCCAGCAACGGCGGAGCGCCGGTCAACCGCCGCTTCCAGTAGTCCTCGTGCGCGGCGGGCCCCGCCTCGCCGCTCCGGTCCAGCCAGGCGCGCTGCTCGCGCGCGTAGTCGGTGTACTTGCGCTCCGGCGCCGGGAGTTCGCTGTCCGCGCCGCGCAGCAGGGACTCATGCAGGACGCCGAGATCGGAGAGCATGACGTTCTGGGACCAGCCGTCGAAGACGATGTGATGGGCCGTCAGTATCAGTACGTGTTCCTCGGCCGCCTGCGTCAGCAGGCGTCCCCTGATGAGGGGGCCGGCCGCGAGGTCGAACGGCAGCCCGCACTCCTCGCGCAGTACCGCGTCGATCCGCGCCCGGGTGTCCGCGAGCCCGCCAAGATCCTCCCGGCTCAGCCGGAACCCCGCCCCCGGCGGATCCACCACCTGCTCCGCCGTCCCGTCCGGTGTCGCGACTAGCCGGGTGCGCAGGATCTCGTGCCGGTCCATCAGCGCGTCGAACGCCCCGGCCAGCACCGCAGGATCCAGCGGCCCGGACAGCCGGAACCCCATCTGCTCGTTGTACGCGACGCCTGCGCCGTCGGTCTGCGCCAGCGCCCACAGTCGCTCCTGCCCGGCGGACAGCGGTGCGCGGGTCCGGTCGTCAGCTGCCCGGGGGCCGGTGGCCGAGGCTTCGTGCGGCCTCGGGACGGTCGTGTCGTGGGGGGTGTGCGGTACGGACAAGATCAGCCCTTTCCCCTGCTCTGCGCAATTCCGGGAAGAATGATCAGAATCCACCGGCGCGTTCCGTTACGCGGTGGACAGCCGTGGGCTCGGCTGGAGCGCTGCCGCAACGGCAGATCCACGCGCACGTCTCGACGTGCTCGTTCGCGTCCAGGGGCCGTCGGAACGGCATCTGACAATGAATCGGGTGGTGGCCCCTACGGAGGGTGTCGTCGATTCCGTTTCTGCATAGGCAACTTGAGGAACAAGGATCACTTCCGTTCACTTCTGTGTCAATGGCAGGCCTTCCCGGGGGAAGGCGCCCGGGGGGCGGTGGGGGTGCGTTCGCGAAACGTCCGCGGAGGCGCCCGGCGAGCGGGCACGACCGGAAGGTGATCTCCGCGCCGACAGTCCCCGCCACGGCTCCCGCGGCGCGGCCCGGCGCGCCTGTCCGCCTGACGTCATCGCCGGGGCCCGGCGCCGCAGCACGGCGGGTCGAGGGACCGGCCGGGGGCGGGGCCCGACCACGTGCCCGGGCCACGACCACCGGCACCCGGGCGCCGGCGCCGGCGTCAATGTCAGTGCCGGCTGGCATGCTGCGAGACATGTACGAGCCGATGCCGAGACCGATACCGCGCCGCGTGTACGGGGCGGATCACGACGACCCCGACCCCGGTCCCCGCCGAGGTCGTTCCTACCGCGAACTGGTCGGCGGGCCGCTGGACGGCCTGCTGCTGGACGTGACGGACTGGAGCGGGGACGCGCTCGCCGAGGGAGCGGCACTGCCCACGGAGATCGGGGCGTACGGTGCCGGCGGACGGGCCCTGTACCGGCCGCGTCCGGGCGAGCCCGGGAAGTGGGACTGGACCGGCGACGCCCCCTGACCGCGGTGCCGGGAGCCGGACGAGGGCGATCGGGGACCTGCCGCAACGGGTCTGCGGACCGCTGGACGGGATCGCGTATGCGAACGGGGACCCGTCCCTGCCGTCGATCGCGCACCCGACCCGGGCGGGGCGCGGCGCGGCGCGGGACACCGGAGTGCGGCGACGGTGGGAGGCGGGTCGGCGTGCGTTCACCGACACGGGACGCCGCCGAGGCGTCGCCGGGTGGGCAAGCGGCTGCCTGAGCAGCGCCGGCGCCGGGGGCCGCGGATCCTGGTCCGCGGCCCCCGCGCCGAGCGGTGACGTCCTCTGGGTGTGGCGCGAGCGCACGCCGAAGGACGTTCCCGACCGGCGGCCCGGCGGCCCGGCGGCCCGGCGGCCCGGCGGCCCGGTGGCCCGGCGGCCCGGTGAGCTGGTGAGTCGGGGAGCCGTGACTCAGCGGTCCAGCCGCTCAGCCGCTCGCCGAGATCGGCAGCTCAGCCGTTCAAAGGCACCGTGCGGGCGACCGCCGTGGCGTCCAGGTCACCGTTGTCGACCCACTGGTCGAACTTCAGCGTCTTGTGTGTGGTCGACGCCGGCGGCGTGACCTCCAGGTATGTGGCGTGCGTGGCGCCGGAGGTGCCGGTGTTCGCGTGGGACCAGGCTATGACGGCCTGCGCGCTCTGGCCGGACTCCAGATCCACGACCTTCTTGCCGGGGTTCTTCGCGTACCACGTGCTTCCCCAGGTCACCTTGGAGGCGAGCACCTTGTGCTGCGCGTTCTCCAGGCCGAGGCCGGGGTAGCCCAGCAGTGCGCAGGTGCCGCTGCCGGTGTTCTTGAACTGGACCACGGAGCCCTCGTGCATCATGCCCCCGGCCAGGGAGGTGTGCAGGGACACCTGGAGGGCGGAGACCGAGCACGTCGGGACCTTCGCCGTGTGTGCCGTGGCGGGTGCTGCTTGTGCGACCCCCACCGCCGCCGTACCCGCCAGCGCAACGGCCGCCAGTGCCACGGTCACTGTCCTGCCCTTGCCCCACCGCTGGTTGTTCGTCATGTCGTTCACCTTTCCGTTGAAGCCGTACACGCAGTCCGATGCGGGGCTCGGCGGAAAAGTTCACACGTTCGGAGTCTTTCTTTTCGCGAACCTCGGGGCGTGACATGCCCGTACGTTCCGGATGCGCGTCACGCGGGGGCCGTGGCGTCAGGCGTAGCTGCGGTGGGCTTCCACCTGACGGTGTGAGGTGGTGGTGCGGGTGGGGCGGTACCTGGCGGGGAGAGCGGGTGGTCCCTCCGCGCCCCGCGCGTGGCGCGGAGGGACCTGGAGCGTGTCGATCAGCTGTGGTTCCAGGCGACGCTGAAGTTCTCGCTGCCCGAGAGGGACGACGTGGTCGCCTTGCGGGTACTGCCCGAAGCCATGTTCATCTGGTCGGGGCTGAACGAGCCGATCGGCTGGCCGTTGGCCGTCGCCCCGGTGAAGGAGGCGGTGCCGAAGTTGGACAGCGGCAGCACTCCGGTGGAGCTGGAGGGCGCCTCGGCGATGATCTCGGCGGACGCGAGTGACGCGGTGGTCGACTTCTTGGACGTGGTGTGCGTCCAGCCGCGCGTGGTGTCCGTCAGCTTCAGGGTGAAGGTGCCGCTCCCGTCGGTGCTCACGGTCGAGGTGAAGTGGTCGCCGGGACGTACCGTGTCCGCGTAGTTGACGGGGTACGCCGGGTACATCTCGTACCAGGAGGAGTAGACCGGGGAGCCGCCCGAGCAGTCCGCCTCGGTGCCGGTCTGCTCGACGGACTGGCTGCCGTCGCCGTCGATCCCGATCCAGAACGACGAGTACGTCGTCTTGCTTGTGCAGGACACGGTGGGCTGCACCCAGCTCGCGGAGACACTGGTGAATCTCGATCCGGTCGCGCTGTAGCCGGCCCAGTTCGTGCTGTCGCTGTGACGTATGCCGGACGCTGGGCCGACGACGCGGTGGTCCTGGACCGGCACGTTGCGCACGGAGGGAGCGGGCGCGGCGAACGCCTGCGGCAGCGAGAGGGCCGAGGCGGCGAGAACGGTTGCCGCGACTGCGGAGAGAGCGGCGACGGTGCGCTTGCTTGTCGACATGTTGCCCCTTCTTCGTGGGGTGTGAGGGCAACGCGCGTCGGACCCCCGGTGCCGGCCGCCGACTCTATGCGCGTTGACATGGTTGACGATGCGCAGTCAATCGCCCGAATGTCGTGCCCGGGTCAAACGAAGGGCAAAGCTCCGGCCAATCAAGGCGAAGGGTTCGCCATGAACGGCCGTCAAATGACCAGTAACAGAGGCAAATCACAGGAGAGAGTGCCGTCACCTCGCATAAACGCCCCAGGGGGAACACACCGTCACCCGCGGAGCGGTCAGGGGAGAGGTGACGGCCCGTCCGCGACCCCGTTGAGGTCACCGCGAAGCCGGGCGAAGCGGGCATGGCACGGCAGGGACCCCCAGCCGCGCCCCACGGCGACCGGAGCACCCGCGGGAGCGCGGTCCCGGAGCCCCGCGGGAGCGCGAATCGGCGTGTCCGCCCTCGCGGCCGGGGCGACCTGAGCGCCGGCAACCGTCGTCGCCGCGGATCAGGCGCTGGACGGACGCTGGGCTGGCAACCGTCGTCGCCCGCGGATCGGGCGCTGGACGGACGCTGGGCTGGCAACCGTCGTCGCCCGCGGATCAGGCGCTGGACGGACGCTGGGCTGGCAACCGTCGTCGCCCGCGGATCGGGCGCCGGACGGACGCTGGGCACCGACGGTGGGCACCGACGAACCGCAGGCGTCAAGACCCGTGAGATCTCTGGCCCGTGGGATCCGTGACGTGCGCGAGGCGTCCGGCCGTACGGGTTCGCTCAGGCATCCGCCCCCCGAGGCCGAGCCCTTCGAGGGATGTGGTGGAGGCGGCGCTCCTCGCTCGGGGCGCGCCCCTTTCCGCTCGCCGCTGTGCCGGTGAACCGCCCGTGGATCAGGCTCTGCCCGCCGTACGTACCCTGCCGGCGCTGCCCGGCGTCGTCGGCCCGGCTGCGGCGTCCGGGTCCCGCCCCTGGACCGTCCCGCCCTCTCCGGGCCGCGCGCTCGCCGCCTCGCGGCTCATCAGCAGCAGCCGGGCGCGCTTCTCGGGCAGGAAGACGTCCGGCAGGTCCACCTCGGGCAGGACCACCTCGGGGCCCGGCTCGAACCCGCTGCGCACGAGGCGCGCCACAGCCTTGTCGTTCTCGATGTCCGGTTCCGTGACGATCCGGTGGTGCGCCGGATCGGCCAGGACGAAGTCGACGAACACGGAGATCAGCGCCGCGCTGAAGCCGCGCTCGGCGCGGCCCTCGGGCGGCGGGCCGATCAGCAGATGGATGCCCACGTCGCCCGGTTCGGCCTCGTAGCACGCGGAGACCCGGTCCGCGGCGGGCTCGTAGGTCTGCAGGAGCGCCACCGGGATCCCGTCGCGATGGACGAGATGGGCGTGGTGGGTCGTCAGGGTCGCCATGTGGGCGTAGATGTCACGGACGCCGTCGCGGGTCGTGCCGCGCATGCCCCAGAACCGTGCGCGCTCCTGGTCGACCCAGGAGTGGAGGAGGCCCGCGTCCCGCTCGGGGTCGACGGGCGCGACGCGGACGGTGCCGAATCCGGCGACCTCGCGCTCGTAAGGGCCACGCGGTCCTGCCGCAAACGTGAGGGGCACGGGTGGAGCGGGCGGGGTCACGCTGCTCTCCTTCGTCAGCAGGGCCCAGTCGGTGGTGACGGGGACGAGGTCGCCGCGCAGCCACAACGGCAGCTGGTCGCGGTGGTGTGCGCTGCCCGGCACGCCAGAGGTGCCGAACGGCACGATCCAGCGGCTGTCGTCGCGCCGGTGCAGATCCCAGACGTAACGGGCGGCCGGGCCGCGTGCGCTGAGGTCGGTGAGGCCGGGGACGCTGGAGGTGGACAGGACGCAGTCGTGGTCGCCCCCGAGCCCCGGCAGGTCCTTGTCTGTCACGTCCGGCAGCGCCTGCCAGCAGACGAGCCGGTGGGTGTCGCCCCAGAGCGGCTCCGAGGGTGTCTCCGCACCGTCAGCCGCTGCCGCCGAGCCGCCGATGTCCGACGGCGTGCCGGTGTGTCCGCCCGTGCCGCCGCTTGCGGCCACGGCCTCCAGCGCCTCGGCGACCAGCGCGGAACGGTCCCGCGGCGGCAGGAGATCGCTGGTCAGCAGCGACTCCAGGGCGTACGCGACGCGCGGCACGAGCTCCAGCCAGGGGGCGAACGGCTCGGGATACGTGGGGATGCCGGCCAGCGGCGCGAGGCGGGGGTGCGCGGCGACCCGCCGTACGACGTCCGCTCGCACCCGGGCGTAGGCGGCCGCTTTGCTGCTCCCGGCGTCCATTCTGCCGCCCCAGTCGAGGAGTTGGCCGCGCAGCGCGCTCGCCCCCTCGGAGAGCGCACGCGTCCCCGGCTCTGCCGCGTCGGGGTCCCTCGCGGTGGAGAGCGCGGCGACGGCGGTCAGCAGGGGAGCGGCCGAGGCCAGGAGTGTGTCGGTGTGGATCGCCGCCATGTGCTCCACCGCCCAACCGCCGGCCGGTGTGTCCCGGAGCAGTTCACGGATCCGGCGGTCCCGGTGCGGTGCGGCGAACTCGATCCCCAACGGGGTCGCGATTCCCCGTGCGTTGGCCATGACGGCCGGACCGGTGACCGTTGCCCGTGGAGTCGGCTCCAGAGCGTCCCGCCACGCGTGGCGCGCGTCGTGGGCGACCACCACGCCGAGCCGCGCCGCCCGGTCGCGTACGGGGACGGCGCCCGCCACCCGGTGCAGGAGCCCGCCCGTCGTGTCCGCGGCCTGGACGACGTTGACGGGCTCGACCCAGTCGTCCAGCGCCCGGTCGACGTCGGCGACGCACCGGGCGCGCAGCAGGGCGGGCAGCGCGCGGAAACCGAGGTCCGCGCGGACGCGCGGCAGATGACGCAGGCTCACAGCTGTCGACTCCACCGGCCCGTCCGGGTGCGCGCGGGCGGGCCCGTCGGAGTGCGCGACGCCCGGTCCCTCCGGACGCGCGAAGGCGCGTCCATCCGGAGAGGCGAGGTCCGGTCCGTCCGGGCTGTCCGGTCCGCTCGGTCGGTTCGCTCCCTGAGGTCGGTCCGGTCCCTCGGGTCCGTCCGGCCCGCCGCGACGATTGTCCGCAGGCGCGTCCAGGATCACCGGACCGCGCTCCGTCTCCACCACGTCGACCTCCACCGGCGCGGCTCCGGCCACCTCGATCACCTCGGTGTGGCAGTGCGCCGGGGTCCAGCCGTCGGGTCCGAGGGCCTGGACACCCGTGGGGCCGCCGTGTCGCAGGCGCTCGCGGTACAGGTCCTGGTAGTCCGCCATCGAGTTGGTGATCGACCAGGCGACGGAGCCGGTGTGAGCGAAGTGCGCGATCCCCGGCACGCCCGGCACGGCGAGGCCCACCACGTCGTACTCGGGGCAGGCGAGCCGCACCTGCTGGTAGACACCGGGTGCCTCGATGAACCGGTGCGGGTCGCCGGCGAGCAGGGCGGAGCCCGTCGCCGTACGGTCGCCCGGCACCAGCCAGCCGTTGCTGCCGGCCGTTCCGGGCCCGTCCGTCGCGAACAGCGTGACGGCGTCCTCGCCCAGCCGCCCGGCGGCCTCGGTGCGCCAGAGCTTGGCGGGAAAGCCGGCGAACAGGATGTGGGCGGACAGCCAGATCCCGAGGGGCGTCCAGGGGTGCCAGCGCCCCGGCTCCAGTGCGACCGAGGCGAACTCCGGTGTGGCGCGGGCGCCTTCCGCCAGCCCGGCGTTGACGCCCGCCGCGTAGGCGCTGACCCACGCGGCCGTGTCCTGATCGAGTGCGGCGAAGCACCGGCGTGCGGTTTCGGCCAGCCGCGCACGCCGAACGAAACGGTCCCACGCGACGGCGGACGGTCCGAGGAACGAGGCGGACGTCCCCTCCACGCGATGCCGCTCGACCTCCAGTTGCCAGGCCCGGTCGCGAGCGGTCACCAGCCCCTGGCCGTGCGCGAGCGACTCGTGGCTCTCCGCCCGGACATGGGGCACACCCCAGGTGTCGCGCCAGAACTCGGTCTCCATGTCCCCCGCCTCGATAGTATTAGGTTAGCCTAACCTTAATCTTTCGGGCTTTCGGCGGGAGGGTGTTTGCCCGGGGACGCGGCCGGGAGGGAGCGCCGGCGACGCTCACGCGGGGCAGGGACTCCACCCGCCCCCGTGGGGGAGCGCGGCGCGGGAGCCCGTGCGCAGGGAGCCGCGGTGGCCCCGGCTCAGCACGCGGGGCGGTGGCGCAGGGCGACGAGCGCCTGGTCGTCGTGGACCCGGCCCCGGGTGTACTGCGTGACGTCCCGCAGCAGCAGGTCCAGGAGCGCGCCCGGTGAGGGAGCCCCGCCGGTGGAGTGATGCTGACGGCCCCACAGGTGTTCGAGCCGGGAGCCGGGATCGTAGAAGACGCCCTCCCGGTCGCGCGCCTCGGTACAGCCGTCCGTGAGGAGTACCAGCGTCGATCCGGGCGGGAAGTCGAAGACGTCGACGGGGGCGTCCCATCGTCCGAGGCTCATCATGCCCAGCGGGGGAGCCTCCTGCGAGGGGTCGAGGGCCGTTGCGCGGCCGTCCACGCTCAGCAGCACCGGGGCGGGGTGGCCACGGTTCAGGATCCGCACCTGGGCGAGGTCCTGGCTGAACTCGGCGATCAACGCGGTGGTGAAGCCCTCCGACTCCTCCTGCCCGTGGCGGCGCAGACCTTCCCGCAGCAGCGCCTCGTCCAGTGACTGCGCGAGAGAGGCCAGATCACCGGCCTGGTCCGCGGCGAAGCGGAAGGCGCCGATGTCGACGCTGACGGCCGAGACCGCGTCCAGGCCCTTGCCCCGTACGTCCCCGATCATCGCGCGCACGCCGTGCGGCGTCCGCTGGACGACGTAGAGGTCTCCGCCGATGAGCGCCTCCCGGTCGGCGGGTGTGTAGCGGGCGGCGATGTGCAGGGCCCCCAGGTGTTCGGGCGGTGTGGGCAGGACCGCCTTCTGGGCGACGGCCGCGGTGTGGCGCGCGGCGCGGGTGGTGCTGTTCTGGTCGCTCCGCGAGCGGTTCAGCATGACGGCCAGGGCGGTCACGGCGGCGAGCGAGAACTGGTTGGAGAGTCCACGCTGCCAGCCGAGCGTTCCCTCGATGTCGGCCAGCGCGGCATGCACGCCCATGGCCACCACCCCGACCGCGGTGATCGCCCACGGCCCCAGCGTGGTCACCGCGGCGACCGGTGCCACGGCGAGCAGTGACGCCGAGGCCACCGGCGTGAACATGTCCGCCAGGACCGCCACCACGATGACGATGCCCGGGATCGCCGCCCCTGCCCATTGACGTGCTCTGGTTCTCACCTGCCTCACTCTGCCTTCCCCGGTATGGCCCTCGCGGGTAGGCGGCGGGTGTTTCGCGCAGACGGCGAGGGCGCGCGGGTCGCGCATGTGGCGTCGGCGGACCTCGTTCCGGGGGGCGTACGGCACTGCGTCTGGCCGCCGCTCGAAGTCCGCTTCCCATGTGTGCCATCGTCCCGCGCCGTTGAAAGCGGCACGGCCCGTCCGGAGTGCCCCGCCGGCACGGTCGTGGCGGGCCGCCTTGGTGGACACCCTTCGGACCTTCTGACGGGCTCGGGAGGGCGTCGAACGCATGCGTGCCGCCCCGGGACCATGGGACACGGACACGGACACGGACACGGACACGGACACGGACGCGGATACGTGCACGGACACGGATACGGACACGTACACGGCCACGGACACGGATGCGGATGCGGATGGGGTGCGAGGGGCCTGCGTACGGAAAACAGGTGCGCGGCCGAACGCGCCTTCCCTCTCCTCGCAGACCGGGCGGCATTCTCGTGCTCGCCCTAGCTCACCGGCGCGGCGGTATCAGCTTGCGTGCCGTTCCTGGGACGCTGGGCGGTCGCGGCGAGGGCGTGCAGATCCTTGAAGGCCTGGAGGAGCTGCGCGTCCAAGCTCTGTGAGGGGTCGTCGATCCATGCCTGGGCCGCGTGGTGGAAGGCGGCCCAGCCGGTCTGCGCGGCCAGACCGGCCAGCCGGCCGGGGACGCCGCGCTGACGCAGCGCCTCCGCTACGGCTTCGGTGAGCGCCGCGGCCTTGGCCAGGTCGCGCTCCCGGAGCGCCGGCGTCGTGGCGATGATGGCCAGTCGCGGCTCGGAGAACGGGCGGTTGTCCTCAAGGATGTGGGCGGCCTTGCGGAAGGCGCGCAGCAGAACGGCGAGTGGCTGCAGGCCGTCGGGGGCGTGGGCGACCTCCCGCGTCAGCGCGGCGCGCAGGTCCGCTTCGCCGCCGAACAGCACCTCACGCTTGTCCGGGAAATGCCGGAAGAACGTGCGCTCGTTGACACCTGCCCGGGCGGCGATCTCCGCCGTGGTGGTCTGGTCGAACCCGCGCTCCCGGTACAGCTCCAGGGCCGCCTGCTGAAGGCGGCGGCGCGCTTCTGTTCCGCTTCGTGGCACCCCTCGAAGATATCGCACGGGCCAGTGACTGACCTTTCTTAGCGCCAGTTGCTGGCGCTTCTTGACGCCAGTGACTGGCGCTACGTACTGTCGATGGCAGGCCCCGCCCGCCTCTGCGGCCCTGTCAGGACGCACAGGTGACGCGTCGCCGGGCCGCGCCCGTCCCGTCGGGCCGTCCCGCCTCACCCGCACCGGACCCGCAGCGGCCCGGGTGTACCGACCGCAGAGAGAGTGCTTCATGCAGATCTTCGTCACTGGTGGTTCCGGCCAGACCGGGCCCGCCGTTGTCACCGAACTCGTCGCGGCGGGGCACCGGGTCACCGCTCTGGCGCGCTCGGATGCCGCCGCCGCGCGGCTGGAGTCGCTGGGCGCCATCCCGCACCACGGCACCCTGGACGACCACGACAGCCTGCGCCGGGGCGCCGAAGCCGCCGATGGGGTCCTGCACATGGCCTACGGCGGCGACTTCTCCGACCTCGACGACATGATGAGGCGGGACCGGACCGCGATCGAGGCCCTCGGCCGGCCGTTGGAGCACTCGGGCAAGCCCCTCGTCGTCACCTCGGGCACGCTGGTCATGCCCGAGGGCCGGGAGACCGACGAGGAGGACGAGCCCGACGCGGACGGTATCGCCGCCTTCCGTATCGCGGGCGAGCGAGCCTGCCTGGACCTCGCCGGCCGGGGAGTGCGCGCGAGTGTGGTCCGCCTCGCCCCTACCGTCCACGGCCCGAAGGACCACGGCTTCATCCCCATGCTCGTGGCCACCGCGCGAAGGACCGGCGTCTCGGCCTACGTCGGGGACGGTGCCAACCGGTGGCCCGCGGTGCACCGGCTCGACGCCGCGGGCCTCTTCCGCCTGGCATGGGAGAAGGCTCCTGCGGGCAGCGTGCTGCACGGAGTGGCCGAGAGCGGCGTCACCATGAAGAGCATCGCGCGGACGATCGCCCGGGGCCTTGACCTGCCGACGGTCTCACTGACCCCCGATCAGGCCGCGGGGCACTACGTCAGCCCGTTCATGGCCAGGGTCTACGCCTTCGACGCGCCCGTATCCAGCGCCCGCACACGGGAACTGCTCGGCTGGTCGCCCACCCGTCCGACCCTGCTCGATGACCTGGAGCACGGCGATTACCTGGCCACGCCCGCCTCCTGACCTCCCGCTCCGATGCGGACCCCGCGTCGTCGCTGTCCCGGGTGCGCAACGGTGGGGGCGCCGCGTGGGGCGCCGCCACCGGACGGCATCTCGCGCCGACGGCCACCCGCCGCGCGATCTCCGGACCACCCGGCCACCCCCTGCGAACCGCCCGCGTGGCCGCTCCGGGCAGGGTCCGAACGGCGAGCGCCGCGCGCTGCCGGGCCCCCGGCTCCGCGGGCACGGCCCCCTCTTGCTCCTGCCTTGCTCCTGGGTGTCGGGAAGGCGACGGGCCGGGACACGCGTTGTTCATGCGGCATTGACACCCTGTGCGGGCCGTCACCATCATGTGCGCGTCATCCTTGATCGGGCACGCGGCGAAAGGCGTTCAGCGCACACCATCGCGCGGGCCCGGTCGCTGCCTGGGCCGCCCCACCGGACCGTCAGGAGAACCACCCGTGCCGAACGTCGACCGCCGAAGGTTCCTTCAGCTCGCGGGCGGTACCGCCGCCGCGTCCATGCTCACCGGCGGTATCGCGAGGGCGGCCGGGATCCCGGCCGCCGCCGGAACCGGGACGCTGCAGGACGTCGAGCATGTCGTCGTCCTGATGCAGGAGAACCGTTCCTTCGACCACTACTTCGGCGCCCTGCGAGGAGTCCGCGGCTTCGGCGACCCCCGCCCGGCCACTCTCCCCAGCGGCAGCACCGTGTTCCACCAGGCGGACAACTCCGGGCGGGAAACGCTGCCCTTCCGGCCGAACGCCGACAACCTGGGCCTGCAGTTCATCCAGGACCTCGACCACAGCTGGTCCGGCACCCACCAGGCCTGGAACGGCGGCAACTACGACCGCTGGATTCCGGCCAAGACCACCACCACGATGGCGTACCTCACGCGCGAGGACATCCCCTTCCACTACGCCCTCGCCGACGCGTTCACCATCTGCGACGCGTACCACTGCTCGATGCTCAGCTCCACCGACCCCAACCGCTACTACATGTACACCGGCTACGCGGGCAACGACGGCAAGGGCCGCGGCCCGGTGCTGGGCAACGAGGAGGCGGGCTACGGCTGGACCACCTTCCCGGAGATCCTGGAGAAGGCGGGCGTCTCCTGGAAGGTCTACCAGGACACCGGCACCGGTCTGGACGCCGCCGGCGGCTGGGGCTGGACCAGCGACGCCTTCATCGGCAACTACGGCGACAACTCGCTCCTCTACTTCGACCAGTACCGCGACGCCCAGCCCGGCGACCCGCTGTACGACAAGGCCCGCACCGGCACCGACGCCGGCAGCGGCGACGGCTACTTCGACCGGCTCAAGGCCGACGTGGTGGCGGGGAAGCTGCCCCAGGTGTCCTGGATCGCCGCCCCCGAGGCATTCTGCGAGCACCCCAACTGGCCTGCCAACTACGGAGCCTGGTACGTCTCCCAGGTACTGGACGCGCTCACCGCCGACCCCGACGTGTGGAGCCGTACCGCCGTCTTCCTCACCTACGACGAGAACGACGGCTTCTTCGACCACGTGGTGCCGCCGTTCCCGCCGGCCTCCGCCGCCCGCGGCCTGTCCACCGCCGACGTCACCCAGGACCTCTACACCGGCGGCCTGTCCGGGTACGCCGCCGGGCCGTACGGACTCGGGCCGCGCGTGCCGATGCTGGTCCTCTCGCCCTGGAGCACCGGCGGCTGGGTCTGCTCCCAGACCTTCGACCACACCTCCATCGTGCAGTTCATCGAGAAGCGGTTCGGCGTGCACAACCCGAACGTCTCGCCCTGGCGCCGCGCGGTCTGCGGCGATCTCACCACGGCCTTCGACTTCACCCGCAGCGTCTCCGCCGCGCCCGCGCTCCCCGGCACCGGCGGCTACGCACCGCCGGACCACAACAACCCCGGTGACTACGTCCCGACCCCGCCGGCCACCGGCGCCGTGCCCCGGCAGGAGCGCGGCCTGCGCAACGCCCGCGCCCTGCCGTACGACCTGGCCGCCGACACCAAGCCGGTCAGCGGGCGGATGCAGTTCACCTTCGGCAACCCCGGCGCGGCGGGCGCGGCCTTCCTCGTCACCTCAGCGGTGCGCTCGGACGGCCCGTGGCCCTACACGGTCGAGGCGGGCAAAACCCTCACCGACACCTGGGCGCTGCCCGCCGCCTCCTCCCGCTACGACTTCTCGGTCCAGGGCCCGAACGGCTTCCTGCGGCGGATGGCCGGCACGGCGGGCTCGGTCGGCCCCGAGGTGAGCGCCCGGCATGCCGCGTCCACCGGGCAGGTCACCCTGGTGTTCAGTAATCCCGGCACCGGCTCGGTCACCTTCACCGCCACCGACGCCTACGCGCCCACCAAGCACTACACGTACACCGTCAAGGCGGGCGGTTCGCAGAGTGTCCCGGGCTGGGGCGTGGCGGCCGGGAACCACTGGTACGACGTCACGGTGACCTCCAGCGCCGACCCCGCGTACGTCCGGCGCTTCGCCGGGCACGTGGAGACCGGTGCGGCGAGCACCAGCGACCCGGCCACCGCGACCGCCTGACGGGCCGCCGTCCGCGCGCGCCCGCCGCTCCGGCCGGGTTCCCCGTCCGGCCCCCGCGTCCCGGCCTCCCAGCCACGCGCCGACGTCCGGCCTCCGCGTTCCCGGCAGGGAACGCGGAGGCCGCCGGGGTCGGCCGCGCGAGGCCGGCGAGGGAACGGATGGCAGGGGTCGTCTTCTCCGGGTGTGAATCGATTTCATCGGCCGGGGGCGGTTGCCGAGCGCGTCGGGGACGCGTCTTCTCAACAGCCCCCCGGAACAGTCTGGTTCAAAGCCTTGCCTCCGCGTGTTCCCGGGCGATAGAAAGCGGCTCGGTATTGAAACGTTTTATGTTTCGAGGAGGAGAGGTTCCGTGACGCTGCTCCACCATCGAAGAGGCCCCCGGCCCCGCCGGACGGGCCTCGTGGCCCTGATCGCCGCAGCCGTACTGACCGTTCCGGTCGCCGCCGTCGCGGCGCCCGCGTCGTCCCCCGCTCCGGCCGGCGCGAGCAGCGCGGGCGGTACGAGCGGTAAGGGCAAGGCACTCGCTCCGACGAACCCGCGCGTCGACGGGCAGGCGAGCGACGTGCTGGTCGGCGAGTCCCGTCCGACGTTCGCCTGGACTGTGAACGACTCGGGCCGGGCCGAGTCGCAGACCGGGTACGAGATACGGGTGGCCGACGATCACGCCCGCGGGGGCGGTGGGGGAACCACGCTCTGGGACTCCGGCCATGTGAGGTCGTCGAACTCGACCGCCGTCGCCTACCGGGGCCCCGCCCTGGACAGCGACCACACCTACACCTGGTCGGTGCGCACCTGGAACAGGCAGGGCAGCCGCTCCGGCTGGTCGGCTGGCGCGTCCTTCGATACGGGACTGCTCCGGTCGTCCGACTGGTCCGCCTGGTGGCTGCAGGTGGACGACGGCGCCCTCGTACGCGGCGACTTCGACGTGGCGAAGCCGGTGGCACGGGCCCGCCTGTACTTCGGCGCGCAGGGCCTGGCCGAACCCCACCTCAACGGGGCCCGCGTGGAGCCCACCGAGGTCCTCGACTCCAGCGTCACGGACTACGCGTCGCGGGTGCTCTACCGCGATCTCGACGTCACCCGTCAGCTGCGCCACGGCGCCAACACACTGGCCTTCATGGCCGGCAAGGGCCAGTACGGCGGCCGGCCGTCCCTCGTGGCGCAACTCGACGTGACGTACACGGACGGCTCCACCGCGACGTTCGGCACCGGGCCGTCCTGGAAGACCGCCGCCGGGCCGGTGACCGGCGACGACTTCTACAACGGCGAGACCTACGACGCGCGCAGGACCGTGCCCGGCTGGGACACGGCAGGACTCGACGACACCGCCTGGGCGGCCGCGCACGCGGTGGCCCCCGCCTCCCACGCGCTGAGCCTCGCCCAGGGCAAGCCGGTGACCGCACGGGACTCGACCACCAGCAACGGATGGTCGCCGGCCGCGCTGACGGACGGTGTCGACGGCTCCAGCGACGCGT
Source organism: Streptomyces sp. NBC_01497 (assembly GCF_036250695.1). NCBI lineage: Bacteria > Bacillati > Actinomycetota > Actinomycetes > Kitasatosporales > Streptomycetaceae > Streptomyces > Streptomyces sp. NBC_01497. The sequence goes on from NZ_CP109427.1 coordinate 7,797,862, forward strand.
CCGAGGGATACCACTCGGCGATCGAGTCGAGCGCTGACACCACCACGTGGGTCCAGACCGACCTCGGTTCCGATCAGGGCATCCGGCAGATCCGGCTGCTGCCCGCCAGGCCCACCAACGATCCCGCGGGCGATCTGGTCGCCGCGGGATTCCCGGTGCGCTACCGGGTCGAGGTCAGTGACGACCCCGCCTTCGCGTCGGCCACCACCGTCGCCGACCGCACCGACGCGGACCAGCCCGCCCCGGGGACGTCGGCGGTGGTCCTTCCCGCGCACGTCACCGGCAGGTACGTCCGGGTGACGGCCACCGAGCTGCGCTGTGTGGGCGCGAGTTGCACCTTCCGGCTGGCCGAGCTCGGCGTCTACGGGGCGCACCCGGCGACGGGCTACGACGCCATCACCCGGCTGGAGGCCGACACGGCCCCGCCGACCAGGGTCGTCAAGACGCTGGCACCGGTCAAGGAGAGCGCGCCGGCACCCGGCGCGCGCGTCTACGACTTCGGCCAGAACTACACCGGCTGGGTCACCGTGCGCGCCACCCAGCCCTCGGGCACGACCGTGGACATCAAGAAGGGCGAGATCCTCGACGCGGCCGGGCACGTCACGACCTCCAACATCAGCTTCTCCCCGGCCGACGCACCCCGGCAGAGCGACCACTACACGTTCCGCGGCGAGGGAAGCGAGACCTACGCCCCGCACTTCAACTACTCCGGGTTCCGCTACGCCGAGCTGACCGGCCTGCCCGCCGGCGCCGACATCACCGTCACCGCGCAGGTCGAACACACCGACGTGGCGACGGCGGGCAGCTTCAGCACCTCCGACCCGCTGCTCGACAAGATCCAGGGGGCCGTCGCGCAGACCCAGCTCAACGACCTGCAGTCCGTGCCGGTCGACTGCCCGACCCGGGAGAAGCACGGCTGGCTCGGTGACGCCGTCGACTCCGACCAGGAGGCGATGAGCAACTTCGACATGCAGTCCCTCTACAGCCAGTGGCTCGGCGACGTCGACACCAGCCTCAACGCGGACGGCAGCATCCCCTCCGTGGCCCCGGCCAACGGGGGCAACGGCTCCTGGGCCACCGACCCGGCGTGGGGCACGGCGTACCCGCAGATCATCTGGGACACGTACACCGAGTACGGCGACCCGGCGCCCATCACCGCCAACTACGCGCACGTGAAGGCCTGGGTGGACTACCTCGGCACCATCAGCGACGCCGACCACATCATCGTGAACTCGCCCACGTCATGGGGCGACGACTGGCAGGCCACGGTCAGCACACCGCACGACTTCTTCCAGACCGGGTTCTACTACCGCGACGCCCAACTCCTCGCGCGGATGGCCGCCGTGGTCGGCAACACGGCCGACGCGGCCCGCTACAGGACGCTTGCCGGGCAGATCGCGGCGGGCTTCACCTCGCGCTACTTCGACGCGGACACCGGCGTCTACGGGAACGGCTCGCAGCTCTCGTACGCCATGCCGCTCGTGCTCGGCATCGTCCCCGCGGGCCACGAACAGGCCGCCGTCGGGCGGCTGGTCGCGGACATCACCGCGCACGACGACCACCTCACCACCGGGTTCGTCGGCAACACCTTCGTCTTCCAGGCCCTCGGCGCGTACGACCGCGACGACGTCGCCCTCGCGGTCGCCCAGCAGAAGACCTACCCGAGCTTCGGTTACATGGTGGACCAGGGGCCCGGCACCATCTGGGAGAAGTGGACCAACTCATCGGCGGCGGACGGGACATCGTCGAAGGACCACATCGGGCTCGCCGGCTCGATCGGCCAGTGGTTCTACCAGCAGCTCGCCGGCATCCAGCCGGGCACCACGGGAGCCGGCTACCGCAACCTCACGCTCGCGCCCTCCGTCGTCGGCGACCTGACCTCCGCTTCGGGCCGGCAGCGGACCGTACGCGGCACCGTGGTCAGCTCCTGGCAGCGCGACGGGAGCACCCTCACCTACCACGCCGTCGTACCGGTCGGCGCGAGCGCCACGATCAGGCTTCCGCTGCTCGGCGGCAAGCAGTCCCAGGTGCGTGAGGGCGGCCGTACGATCTACGCGGCAGGTCGCGGCGCCCAGTCGGATCCGGGTCTGACCACGGGCCGGGCCACCGACTCCACGCTCACTCTGACGGCCGGCTCGGGCGACTACACCTTCACCGTGCTCGCGCCGCGGGCACCGTTCACCCGCCTCGCCCTCACGGCCACCAGCGCGGCCCCCATCACCCCGGGCACCAGCGGCGACGTCACGGCCGTGGTGCAGGAGCACTCCACGGGCAAGGGCTCGGCGGTCATCTCCGCCAAGGCACCGGCCGGCTGGAGTGTGACCGCCACGCCCGCCACCGTCGCGCTGACCCCGGCTGTCTCCGACACCCGCACGACCCTGCGGGTCGATGTGCCGGCCGGCACCGACAGTGGTGTGTACCCCGTGACGGTCGACGTACGCGCCCCCGACGGCACCACGGCGTCCACGACCGTCCAGGTCCCCGTGTTCGGCACCTGGGCCGCGGGGACGAAGGCGACCGCGTCGAGCGAACACGCGCCCAACGAGGTCGACGGTGCGACCCGCACCTACGTCGCGGCGAACGTGCTCGACCAGGACAACGGGACGTTCTGGAACGACGACGACCAGAACACCTTCCCGGACACCCTGACCGTCACCGCACCGTCGCCGGCCACCCTGCGGGGTGTCGGCTTCACCTCGTTCCCCGACGGGGTCCCGACGGACTTCACCGTCCAGGCGTGGGACGGTACGGGATGGGTGACCGAGGCCCGGGTGTCCGGCAACGCGGACGTCTCCCGATGGGTCCCGTTCGCCTCCCCGGTCACCACGGCGCAGGTGCGCGTCGTCGTGACGGCCACCCAGGACGGGTTCACCCGGATCGCCGAACTCACGCCCTGAGTCCGGCTCCCTCACCCGTGGGCGAGGGAGCGGAGCGGCGGGCGGCCCGGCAGGACCGCCCGCCGCCCAGGGACGTCCCGGGCCGGCGTCGTGCGCAGCGGTGCCGTGCCGGCCCATGGCCGAGGACGCGGGAAGGAGCACCTGCCGGCCCCGCGCTGCCCACGACGCGAGGGATGTTCGGAGATAGCATCGGAGCCAATGAGACGGGAATCCGCCAGTCCGGTACGCCGCCGGCCCTGCGGCGGCACGGCACCGGTACGCGCGCACGGCGGAGCCCCGAGGGCGGTGCGTCGGGGACGTCGCCGCCGCGCACCGGCCGCGCTTCGGTGCCCGTACGGCACACGACACCCGTGCCGTGCCGCGGGCGAGCGCCACGAGGGCCGCCGAGAGCGGCGTTGGAGCCGATCATGACCACACCGCGGGACCTGCTCATCGTCGCGATCGACTCGGGGCCGGTGGACCCGGAGGAGTCCGGTGCACTGTCCCTCGCCCTCGCCGGCGCCGAATTGATCGACCTGCTGGCCGAGGGCGCCGTGAGCCTGGAGGCCGGGGTACGTGTCGTTCCCGGGCCGGTGCGCCCCCTGCGGGACCACCTGCTCGACGACGCCGCCGCGTCACTCGCCCGGCAGAGCCCCTACGAAACGGTCGGCGACTGGCTGTGGCGCAGAGGCCGTGACCTGACCGCGCACTATGTGGCGGCTCTCGAAGCCGACGGGCTGATCGTCCGGCAGCGCCGGCGGTGGCCGTTCCTCTCGCCCGGCCCCAAGGTGGCGGCGGACACCCCGGGCCGCCGTTCGGCACTGGAGCGCTGGACGGCGGGCGAGCCCGTCCTCGCCGCCCTCGCACGGGACGCCGGGATCCGCGAGTTGCGGCCCGCCGGACCGCCGCCCGCTTTCGGTCAGGCGGAGGGGGCCGTGCTCGCCGCCCTGGACGACGCGTCCGCGGAGCTGGAAGCCGAACGGGAGCGGCGCGTACGCAGGCTGGAGGAGGCCGCCGAGGAGAACCGGCGGCGCGGCTACTGACGGGCCCGGGCCGTCCCCCGGACGGCTGCCCGCGCGGCACCGGGCCCTCACGGGATCAGGGCGGCGCGGCCCCGGGCCGCCGCCGGGCGGGATCAGAAATCGGCCTCGGCTCCGCGGACCGTGGCGGCACTGTCCCGCCGGGTCTCCAGCAGCCGCAGCCAGACCTCGCTGATCGTCGGGAAGGCCGGGACGGCGTGCCACAACCGTTCCACCGGTATCTCGCTCGTCACCGCCACCGTCGCCGAGTACAGCAGCTCGGCGACGCCGGGGCCGACGAAAGTGGCGCCCGCCACCGTCCCGCGGTCCTGGTCGATCAGCAGGCGGGCCCTGCCCCGGTAACCGTCGGCGTACTGCACGGCGCCCGCCACCCGGCCCAGGTCGTAGTCGACCACGTCGACCCGGCGCCCGAGACGTTCCGCCTCCCGCGCGGTCGGACCGACGCTCGCGACCTCCGGGTCGGTGACGACGACCTGCGGCACGGCCACGGAGTCCGCCGTCGGCGCGTGCGCGCCCCAGGGGCCGTCGTCCAGCGGACGGCCGTTGGCACGGGCACCGATGATGGCACCGGCGATCCTGGCCTGGTACTTGCTCTGGTGGGTCATCAGTGCCCGGTGGTTGACATCCCCGGCCGCGTAGAGCCAGCCCTCCGGGACGCTCCGGACACGGAACGTCTCGTCCACACTCAGCCAGTCCCCGGGCGCGGCACCCACGGTGTCCAAGCCGATGTCCCCCGTGCGCGGCGCGCGTCCCGTGGCGAACAGGATCTCGTCCGTGGCGAGTTCGGCACCGTCCGAGAGGGTCGTCCGCACCTGGGCCGGGGGGCCGCCCTCACGGGTCACGGACGCGACCGAGGTCGACAACCGCACGTCGACACCGGAGGCACGCAGCGCGTCGGCCACCATCTCGCCCGCGAACGGCTCCATCCTGGGCAGCAGGCCCTCGCCCCTGACCAGCATGGTCACCTCGGAACCGAGGGCCCGCCACGCCGTCGCCATCTCGGTGGCGACCACCCCGCCGCCGACCACGGCGAGCCGGCCGGGCACGGTGTCGGAGCTCGTCGCATCGCGATTGGTCCACGGCCGGACCCGGGCGAGACCGGGCAGCGCGGGCAGCGCGGAGTCGGTACCGGTGCAGACGGCGACGGCGTACCGGGCACTCAGCCGTACGGTGTCGCCGCCGGACGAGCGGACCGTCACCTGCCGGGGACCGTCGAGCCGGCCGTGCCCGCGCACCAGGTCGACCGGGACCGAGCCGAGCCAGGCGACCTGGTCGTCGTCGTGCCAGTACGCCGCGAGCTTGTCGCGGTGCGCGAAGACCGCTGCCGGGTCCATGGCCTCGGCGATAGCGCCGAAGCCCGGTACACGGTGTGCGTCCGCCCGTGCCAGGACCGGCCTGAGCAGCGCCTTGCTGGGTTCGCAGGCCCAGAACGAGCATTCCCCGCCGAGTAGTTCGCTCTCCACGATCACGGTGCTCAGCCCGGCGTCGCTGGTCCGTTCCGCCAGGTTCTCGCCGCACGGTCCGGCGCCGAGCACCACCACGTCGTAGGTGCCGGAGGTCTCACTCATGCCCACGCGTACTCCTGTGGTTGCCCGGGCCGGCCGCCCGGGTGCCGCTTCACCGGCCCGGGAGCCTCGTCCGGATCTCCTGCACCAGCCAGTGGTTCCCGTCCGGGTCGTCGAAGGCGAAGAAGGATCCGTAGCTCGCGTGCTCGGGAGCCGGTCCGGCCACCCGTCCCTTGTCGCCCGCGTGGTGGAAGACCCCGCCCGCGTCGTGGAAGATCTCCCCGACGTCCACACCGCGGTCCACGAGCTCGGCCCGGGCCTTGTCGATGTCCAGGACGACGAGATGCAGACCGTCCGCGGAACCCGGGGGCGCGGACGTGATCCCGCTGCCGACGGTGATCGAGCACCCCGAGCCGGGCGGTGTGAACTGCACGACCCGGAAGCCCTCTTCGTCGCCCACGTAGTCGATGTCCAGCCGGAACCCGAGCGACTGGTAGAAGTGCTTGGCGCGGTCGACATCGGAGACCGGCAGGACCACGACCTCAAGCTTCATGTCCATAGCCATGCAGCAATTATGGGACGGATCACCCGTTTGCGCAGATCGGCCGGTCCTCTTGGAGAACTCTTGTTCTCCGGGCGCGCGGCAGCGGCCCGGTGCGGTCGACCGTGCGCGGAACGGGTTCTGCGCCTGGCTCTTGGCGACAGCGCGAGCGAGCGGCGCGCCCCTCGCGAGAGCCGGCCGGGCAGCGAGAGGCCCGACCCGACCGGACTCACCGGACAGGACTCACCGGACAGGGCGGATCCATGGTCCGTCCGACAGGGCCGGACCCGCCGGTCCGGACCTGTCGGACAGGGCCGGACCGGCTCTCGACGTCGCCCTCGGTCAGGCCCTCATGGCGATGCCGCCTGTGATCACTCCACCTGAGCACCGGACGTGCTGTACAGACCCAGCGCGGACAGATGCGGGGTGTTCCGGGCCCCGGTGACGCGGACCCGGAGGGCGTCGGTCGCCACCGGGGCCCCGGTCGCCAGGATGCGCGCGTAACCGATGGTCGTGCCCGAGGCGATCTCGCTCCATGCTCCGTCCGTCCAGGCGTCCACGGCGAAGTCCTCGACGAGCTGGCCCCTGGTGATGTCCTCGCCGAGCCGTATCCGGTCGAACGTGACGGCCTTCCGCAGGTGTACCTCCAGGGCGCCGGTGGTGGCACCCTCGCCGGGCGACCAGGCCGATCCGAGCCGCGCGTCCGTGAGGGCCTCGACCGTACGGGAAGGCCGGGCCCCGGCCAGGAGGTTGTGGCCGTAGACCCTGGCGACGGTGCGGCCGAAAGCGGTCAGCGAGGCGACGTCCTCGTCGGCCACCCGCCCCGACGTGTCGGGCGGCACGTTGAGCAGGAGTACGGCGTTGCGACCGACCGACGTCTCGTACAGATCCATCAACTGGGCCGCCGACTTGGGCTGTTCGGACGCGTGCCAGAACCAGCCCGGCCTCAGGGAGACGTCCGCCTCGGCGGGGAACCACTGGAGGTAGCGCACCCCGGACGCGGTGATCGCCGCGTCGGAACCGATGTCCGCCGCCTGCGGGCCGCCCGGCAGCAACGTCTCGCCGTGTCCCGTCGCCGGGTCGGCCGTGGCGGGCGTGACACTCCACTCACTCTCTCGGGCCCGGCCCTCCTCGTTGCCGACCCATCGGGTGCCCTGCGGGCCGGCGAAGGTCACGGTGTCCGGGGACAGGGCGTGGATCAGCCGGAACCACGTCGTGAAGTCGTATGTCTCGCTGATCCCGCTGGACGTCCACGGGTTGGCGCCGTCGAGCCACAACTCGTCGATCGGACCGTACTGGGTGAAGAGTTCGTAGAGCTGGTTGAGGTAGTACGCGTTGTAGTCGTCGGCGAGGACGCGGAAGTGGGGCAACCGCCCCGAGCGCACCGCCTCGTCCCGGTCGTCGCCGGGCACCAGAGTGGGGATCGTCCGTTCGGTGACGTCGCTGTCGCTGCCGTAGCGGCCGAGGCCCGCCGGTGTGCGGTCGCGGTCGTCGTACGTCGACTGCTCCTCGATGCTGAGCGAGGCGCCCGCGTCGTGCCTGGCGACGATCTGGTCCACCCACGTGCGGTGCCATGCGTGCGGCAGTTCGGCCCCGTCGGCCGGCGAGAGGTAGACGCCCACCTTCAGTCCGGCGCGGCGTGCCGCGGCCAGATAGGTGCCGAGCAGGTCACCGTGCGGGTTGACGTCGCCGGTGGCCCGGATGCGCCAGTACGCCGACGGATCGGTGGCCCGCTCCCGAGCGGCCCGCTCCCGGGCGGTTCGCGCCGCATCGTCGGGCCTGCCGCCGCGATACCACCAGGGGGACGCGACGACGGAGTGGTTGGTGTAGCGGGTGGGGTACACCACGAAGCCGTCGTGGTGCTTGGCGGTGAGCATGACCTGCTTCATCCCGGCCGCCCGGTAGGCACGCATCCACTGGTCGACATCGGCGTCAGCCGGGGCGAAGGTGGCCTCGTCCTCGCAGCCGGAACCCCACTCGCGGTCGGTGAAGGTGTTCATCCCGAAGTGCGTGAACCCGGTCACCTCGCGCGACTGCCAGGCCACTTGGGGCGGCCTCGGGACCACCGCCGCCGCCTTGGCGACGATGTCGGCCGGTGTGTCGGCGGGATCCACCGTCACCACGGAGAGGGGACGCCCGGCGTCCCGCGCGCCGACCGCCGGGGCGGGCGTGCCGGATACGGGCGCCGCGGCGGCGTCCACGGTGGGAGTCAGGGCCGCCGCCCCGACGGCGGTACCCGCGATCAGGATTCCCCTGCGGCTGATCATGTCGTCACCTTCCCTGCTGTGCCGTGGCGGTTGTTCCGGGTGTGCGATCCGTTCCGGCGGCGCGGGTCGGCCCGCTCGTGGGAGTCGTGGCGCTCGTGGAGGAGGCGCCGGCCGTGCTCGCGGCGACGCGCCACACATCGTGCGTGGCGGTGTCCCGGGGTTCCTGCACGACGGCCGCGCCCGCACTCCGTGCCGAGAGCGTCTGCTGGGTGATCGCGTCGACCAGCCGGTATCCACCGGGAACCGGTTCGAGCTGCCACTTCTGGGAGGCGGCGGAGGAACAGGTCTCGACGGTGGCGGCGGCTCCGATCTCCTCGACCACCTTCATGCCGTTCGCCGCGCCGTGCGACACGTCGGCGCACAGTCCGCTCGCCGGGTCGACGAGCCGGTAGTAACCGTCGTCCGTCGAGCTCAGCCGCCATCGGGGCGCCGCGCCGTGCGAAGTGCGTGCGGCCGTCAGCGCGGATCCGGCCGTGGCGCCCGCCGTGAGCCCACCGCCGCCGACGGCGCCGATCGTGTACGTACCGTCGGCCACCGGCTGCGTCCAGGCGGGTCCCCAGCCCGGCGCGTGTCCGAGGCGGTCACCGAGTGCGGTGAATCCGGCGTAGTCGGCGGTCGGCTTCGGGCCGCCCCAGGACCCCTGCGCGAAGACCCGCAGGGAGTCGAACATGCCCGTCTGGGCCTGGTTCTCGGTCTCCGCCCCGTAGTTGTCGGGCCACACCATGTACTCGGCCCCGGTGATGCCGTCCTGGTGGGCCGTGACCGTCCCGTCCGTGAAGTCGGCCGGCGTCCAGTCGGTGTCGTAGAGCTTCTCCGCGTCGGGCCGGTAACTGCCGCGCACGTAGTACAGGGCGTCGCTCGCGTTCATCACGCGGTATCCCTGGTCGAGGAGTTGCTGCGAGGTGACGGGCTCGGGCAGCCAGTGCTCGATGACGATGTCCTTGTTGAGCGGGACGGTGTTCTCCCCGGTCAGGCCGTCGTTCCAGATGCGCAGTGTCCGGCCCTTGGAGCGGACGTACGCGTCGACGCGGTTGACGAAGTCGATGTACGCGTCCTGCGGGGTCGCGGCGGGACCGAACTTCTGCCGCGCGTAGGCGAGCAGTTGGGGGTAGTTGGAGTACGCGGAGCGGATCATGTACTCGTCCGCGCCCATGTGGAAGTACGGCCCGGGAAAGAGCGAGAGGTCGGTGTCGACCAGGTGGGTGTAGAAGGTGAAGGCGGCCGGGTCGGTGATGTCCAGGCGGGTGGGATCCGGTGTGCCCTTGCTGTCCGCGAGCTGCAGGTCCGGGTACGGCGTGAGGTAGGGGTCCATGTGACCGGGTGAGTTGATCTCCGGGATCACGGTGATGTGGTACCGCGCGGCGAGCGCGACGATCCCGCGGACCTCCTTGGGTGTGTAGTACGAGAAGGTGTTCACCTCGGGGTACTCCGTGCTCTTGACCTTGAGTTCGAGGTGGAGGGTGTTCAGCTTCAGGTACGCCATGTCCTTGATGAGCCGGGTCAGCCAGGCGTCCGTGTTGTACGTGTAGCAGGCGCACACACCGACGGCGCGTTCCCCGGTGGACGGCACGTCCGTCGTGCTTCCCCTGGGCAGGGAGGTGGTCCCCGTGAGCAGCTGCAGGAGCGTACGTGTGCCGTAGAAGGCGCCGGTGGGGCCACGGCCCATGACGGACACCCGGTCGGTGACGCGCAGCGTGTAGCCCTCGGAGCCGAGGTCGCCGCGCGCACGGTCGGAGCGCAGCACGATGTCGCCGGGGGCGGCGGGGCCCTCGGTGACGGCGACGCGGCGGCCCAGGGTCCCGCGCAGTTCGTCGGCGAGCATCCGGGCGGTGTCCGCGTCGGCCTTGTCGGTGTCGATCCGGGTACGGGGACCGAGGCGCAGGGATCCGTCGCCACCCGTCCAGTTGTGCAGGGAGGGCAGGGTCGCGGGCGCCGTGGCGGTGACCGCTGTGCCCTGCGCCGCGGCGGTGCCGGTGCCGGTGCCGGTGCCGGGGGAGGTTCCCGCAGCCGTCGCCGCACCCGCCCCGGCCAGGGCGGAGATGACGAGCGCGGCGCTCACGGCCAGCGCGGCGGCGGGTCTCGCGAGCAGGCGGCGGCGCAGCAGGCGCAGCGGATGCGGGGACGGGGGCCGGCGGCTGTCGCCGCCTGTTCGGTCTCGACCGTTCATGCGTGCTCCAGGGGAGGGGAAGCTGACGGTTCCACGGGTCGGACGGATGGCGCGAGCGGCGTACGCGGGGCCCCCGACGGGTCGTGGGCCGCGGGTCGCGTACGGGTGCCGGGGAGGGTCTGGGGGTCCAGAGGGTCGGGAGGGGGTGGCGGGCGCGAGGGCGTACCGGACGGCACGTCAGGATCGGCGTATCCGGCATCCGGGCAGGTGCGAGGCGGGCGCGCGGCGCGGGGCGGGGCGTGGGCCGCAGGGCGCTCGCGGGCAGAAAGCGGACATCACGGATCCCGGGGGAGGGGCCACCCGGCGCGGAGGGCGGGGCCTCCGTACCGGGGGGACGCGACCCCGGGTACGGAGGCCCCGCTGACGGACCGGACCGCGGGACACCGGGTGCGGGCGGACCTGACCGGGACCCTCGACCGTCGCTGCGGCACAGCCCCGGCGGCGGACCGGGCAGGGGCCGGGCGCGGCCGGCTCCGCGTCAGGCGCCCCGGCGGATACGCCCCGCGTAGCGGTCCTCCAGCTCCTGGTTGTGCTCGTCACCGCCCGGCACGTTGGCCGACAGGTAGACCGGCGGTTTGACGCCCGCCTCGATCAGCAGCCGCACCACCTCGGCGTTCACCATCTGGGCCAGGTACGCGGCGGTGATCGAGGAGACGGCGCAGGCGGATCCGCCTCCGGGCAACGGCAGCAGGGCGTCACCGTAGGGACCCCCGTTGTCGAGGACGACGTCGGCGAAGTCGCTCAGGCGCTTGCCCGACGGGTGGCGGGGGGTGACCCGCGCCGTGTGGGCCAGGCTCGTCACCGCGATCAGTCCGTGGCCGTGTTCCTTCACGAGCTTCGCCATCTCCACCACGCAGCCGTTGATGCCGGAGTGGGAAGCGATGACGAACACGTCGTCGGGCCGGGGCGCCGCGAGCTCGTAGAGCCGGTGGGCGATGGCGGGATCGCGTTCGAGCTTCGGATCGGTGAGGACCTCGCGAGGCGCGTCCCCGTGGAGTACGAGATCCCGCAACGCGATCTTGTTGGTGGGCACCAGCCCGCCGGCGCGTCCGGCGACCTCCGTGGCCAGGGACTCCGAGTGGCCGGTGCCGAAGGCCTGCACCACCCCGTCCGACCGCAGAGCGCCCGCGATGAGTTCCGCGGCGCGCAGTACCGCCGCGGCCTGCGTGGTGACGACGCGGTCGACCACGTCCTTCGCCGCTGTGAGGAACTCCTGACTGTCCGGCACCCGCACTCCTTGGGAGTCGTTGGAAAGCGTCATGGGAGAGAGCTGGGCATGGAGAAGTTTTCTTCTCCATGGACACGACTTTGCGCGCACCTCTGGGCCAAGTCAATGCCCCCGAGGCAGAATTGGCCGCCGGGGGCAGCGAAGGTTCCGGCCCGGACCGGGAGGTCCCGGACAGCGAGCAGGACGAGGGGGATCGGATGAAGAATAATTCTTCGTCACATCAGGTGGCGGCGCGAGAGACCCCGCAGGCGGGTCCCCTCTCCGCAGGGCCTGTCGGCGGGATCGTCGGCCGCATCCGGGAACTGCTGCCCGGCCTGCCCGAGGCCCAGCGCACCACGGCGGGTCTGATCCTGGACGACCCGGCCGCCGCCGCGCGGATGACCATCCTGGACCTCGCTGACGCGTGCGGGGTGTCCACCGGCTCCATCACACGCTTCTGCCGCACCCTCTCGCTGCCGGGGTACTCGGCCCTGCGCCTCGCGCTCGCCTCCGACACCGGCCGCAACGAACACGAGACCTGGCAGGCCAACATCGGCCGGGACATCTCGGAGAGCGAGGACATCCACGCCGTCGCCTCGGCGATCTCCGCCGGAGTGCGGCACACCGTGGGCGAGACGCTCGCGCGGGTGGACCTCGCCGCCGTGGAGCGGGCCGCCGCGACGATCGCCGCGGCCCGCCGGGTGGAGATCTGCGGGGCGGGCGGCAGCGGCAGCATCGCGGCCGAGTTCCAGCAGCGGGTGTACCGCATCGGCGTGCCCGCCTGGTGGTCCGCCGACACGCAGGTCGCGCTCACGGGCGCCGCTCTGCTGGGTCCGCGCGACGTCCTGCTGGCCGTGTCCCACAGCGGGCTCACACGGGAGATCACCGACCTTGCGGCGGAGGCCGCGTCCCGTGGCGCGACGACCGTCGCCGTGGTCGGCGACCCGGAGTCACCCCTCGCGCGCCGGGTGGACACGGTCCTCGCCACGACGGTGACGCACGAGGGGCCGGCGGGTCACACGATCCTCAGCAGGCACGCCCAGATGGCGGTGCTCGACCTGCTCTACATCGCCGTGGCCCAGCGCACGTACGACCAGAGCACCGAGGCGATGGCGGCCACCAGCGAGGCCGTACGCCCGTACAAGCACCCGCACGGACAGGGATAGCCGGCTTCCCCCGTCACTTCCGACTCCCCGAGGAGCGCATCGTGCCCGGCAGCAACGGCAGCAACGGCAGCAACGGCAGCAACGGCAGCACCAACGCCGGTAGCAACACCGGCAACGCCGGCAGCAGCGTCCGCGTGCCGACGTCGGCGCCGGACCTCGTCCTCGGCATCGACGCCGGCGGCACCCGTACCCGCGCGGCGCTCGCCCCCGGGGGACCGCGGGCCGGCGCGGGCGGCGACTGCGGTCTCCTCGCGACCGGTACATCGGGCCCCGGCAACGCGCTGTCCGAGTCGCCCGACGTACTCACGGCCCATCTGCGCGAGGCGATGGCCGCCGCGGTACCGCCCGAACTGCGCTCGCGCGTCCGGGCCGTCGCGGCGGGTCTCGCCGGGTGCTCCGCCCAGCCCGGTGACGCCGGATCGCGGGCGGCACGGTCCGCACTCACCCGTGCGCTCGCCGATCTCGCCATACGGCCCCGCCTCGTGAGTGTGCACAGCGACACGGAAGTGGCCTTCGCCGCCGCGCCCGGGCCGCCCGCCGACGGCCTGGTCCTCGTCGCGGGTACGGGCGCCGTGGCGGCCCGCATCACCGACGGTGTCACCGTCGCCACCTCGGACGGGAACGGCTGGCTCCTCGGCGACGGCGGCAGCGGCTTCTGGATCGGCCGCAGAGCGGTCCGGGCCGCCCTCGCCGAGTTGGACGGCCGCGGTGCTCCGACCCTGCTGGGGGCGGCGGTTCGCGCCTACTACCTCGGCGAGGCGGAGGGCGTCGACGAGGCCTGCGGCACGCGGCCCTCTCCGGCCGAGGTCCGGGACCGGCTCGTGCACGCCGTGCACGAGCGGCCCGTGATCGACCTGGCCGGACTCAGTCCCGCGGTCGCCGACGCGGCGCGCCGCGGGGACCGGGTGGCCCGCAGGATCCTGGCGGGCGCGGCGAAGCGACTGGCGGCGACGCTGGCTCCGCTGCGCCCGGGGCCGGACGATCTCCTCGTCACCACCGGGGGCCTGCTCGGCCCGGAGGGCGTACTGCTGCCCGCTCTGCGCCGCCGCCTCGCCCCGGGAGGTCCCGTCCCCCACCCGGTCAGCGACGGGCTGCCCGGCGCCACCGCCCTGGCTCGCGCGGCGCTGACCGCATCCCGCGAACGTGCGTGACGCGGGGACGAACGCCCGCCGCCACTGGACGGGTTCGACCAGGCCGATCGGGCCCGTCACGACCAGAAGGGGACACCGGGCGGCCGTCCCGCCCGGGGCGAACCGGACCCGCCCGCGCCCGCGTCGCGCGCTGCCCCGCCCGTGCTCGTGCGCGCCCCTGGCGGCGGCTTCGGCCGCAGGCGCCTAAGCTCGACGGATGGCCAGGTATTTCGACGTGCATCCGCAGAACCCGCAACAGCGCATCATCAGCGGCGTGGCCCAGAACATCCGTTCCGGGGCACTTGTCGCGTATCCGACCGACTCCTGCTACGCGTTGGGCTGCGCACTGGGTGATCGTGACGGCATCAACCGTATCCGGTCGATCCGCAATCTCGACGATCGTCACCACTTCACGCTGGTCTGCCAGAATTTCGCGCAGCTGGGTCAGTTCGTGCAGATCGACAACGACGTGTTCCGCGCGATCAAGGCGGCGACACCGGGCAGGTACACCTTCATCCTGCCCGCGACGAAGGAAGTCCCCCGCCAACTGCAGCACCCGAAGAAGAAGACGGTGGGGGTGCGCATCCCCGATCACGTGGTCGCCCAGGCCCTCGTCGCCGAACTCGGCGAACCCCTGCTGTCGAGCACGCTGCTGCTGCCCGACGAGCCCGAACCGATGACGCAAGGGTGGGAGATCAAGGACCGGCTCGACCATGTCGTGGACGTCGTCCTGGACTCGGGTGACTGCGGCACCGAACCGACGACCGTCATCGACTTCTCCGGCGGGGAGATGGAGATCGTCCGCCGGGGCGCCGGCGACACGGCACGCTTCGAGTAGGTCGCTCCCGAGCCGCCGGCCCCGCGCCCACCGCCGCGCACGTGCCGCCAAGGGGCGGCCGGGCCGGTCGGGTTACGGTGTGCGGGTGGAGAAACCGGAGGTGGCCGGGGTTACGGGTGTGGTGGTGCTGCTCGCGGCCGCCCCGGTCGGCAAGGGCCGTCTGATCGATGCGGCGGCGGTGCTGCCCGCGCTCGCGGCCGTCCCGCCGGACGCGTTCACCGGCACGCCCGTGTCGAGCGTGATCGAACTCGCCGATCCGCTCGACCCCCAGACCGTGCTCACCCGTATCCGTGCCGCGGCCGCGTCGCCCGGTCCGCTGTCCGTGTGCGTCGCGGGCCAGCTCCACGTGGACCGGCGGCAACGGCTGCTGCACGTGGCGCTCGCCCGGACGAGCGTGAACACGCTGCGCTACACGGCCCTTCCGTGGCACTGGCTCGCGGCCGAACTGGGGCGCCGCGCTCCCGGTACGACGACGGTACTGGTCGATCTGGTGGCCGACGCCGAGGCCTGGCGGGAGGCGAGCGACCCCCAGCGGCTGCTCCTCGGGGCCGGGGTGCGGTTGTACGGACGCGTCGCCGCGCACCCGGCACGCGGACCGCTCGCGGTTCCGGCCTACCTGGGGGCGTGCGCCGGCCTGTGGCGCAGTGGCGCCCGCCCGGGGCCGGTCCGACTCCACGAGCACGCTGCCGTCCGGGCGGCCCAGGACGGCCACGAGGACGCGGTGTTCCTGGCGTTCGAGCCGGTGCCGGGAGGCGGGGCACCGTCGCCCGACAGCCGGCCCCCGCGCCGGCCATCGACGCCCTCCGGCCCTGCCGGCCCCGTTCCTGCCGGCCCTGCCGTGTCCGTCCCGGCCGCCTCTGACGCCTCCTCCGTCGAGGCGGCGGATCCGCACCCCGCGATCCTGGCGGCCGCGCGGGCCGGGCGCCACGGTGAGGCGGCGGCGATGGCGGCCGCGTGGGAGAGCGAGGCCCTGCGCGCGCACGGGCCGCGTTCCCTGCAGGCGGTCCACTGGCTCGAGGTACGGGCCGACCTGGCACGCCTCGCGGAAGACCCGGCCCGTTCCTGCCAGTTGTGGACGACCGCCGCCCAGACGCGTCTCGCTCTCGGACAGGGTTCCGACGCTCCCGATCTCCAGGGCGCGGTCGACCGCGCGCACCATCAGTGGCAGCGCCTGACCGATCCCGAGCAGGCCCGTACCCTCGGCCGGTCCCTGCTCACGGTACGGTCCAGGGTCCCCGGGCGGGACGGCGCCGCGCTCGGCGCGCTGGAGCAGGCGCTGGCGGTCGAGGCCCCGCACCCCGCGACGTAGCCGAACGGCGCGGAGGAAGGGCCGATTTGGTCGGAGGGGGAGCGGTGAACCGCCCCACCCGGTGTGTCACAGCGGGCCGCCCTCCCCGGCCCCCGGGCCGTCGTCGGCTGCCGCGCGGGGCGCCGTGCCGGTGAGCGCGGTGGTGTCGGTGCAGCGGACCTCGTAGCGGCGCTCGGAGAACTTCCAGCCGTCCGGGGTGCGTCGGTAGTGGTCGTGGTATATGGCGTGGTTCTGGTGCGTACGGCCGTCGCGCAGGCGCCCGAACTCCGAGACGTACGCGCGGCCTTCCGCGCCGTCCCTGTCCCCGTCCAGCCGGATCGTGCCCGGGTGAGTGTGCTGCACGAAGAAGTCCCAGAGTCCCTGCAGGCGTTCGACCCCGGCGCGGATCTCTCCCCGGCCGACGAGGTCGACACCGATGCCGGGGATCCGCCACCTGCCGTCCTCGGTGAACAGCGCCGCGAAGCGGTCGTAGTCACCCATCGTGCCCGCGTCCGTGAACTCGCCGCGCAGCGACTCGATCTCGAAGCGGTCGGCGATGACGCGCATGTCGTTCATGGTTTCCTCCCTTGTCCGATTCGCCGGCATCGCACGGCAGCGCGCGGCCGGGGAATCCCCGTGAGTACGATCGGCCCGATCGGCGCAGGGACGCCCCCCATCACGCCGGACCGTCGCGGGCGGGTGCCCGCCGACCGGCCCTCGGCCGGGCGGCCCTGGACAGGCCGGCCGGCCGAACGGCACGCTCGTCGAGAACACCCGCGCCGAAGGGCCCTGGGGGTCGTCGGTGTTCGTCTCAGCGATACGACGACGCAGATCCTGAAAGTGTGAGTGACGTACGGCCTCACGCATCGGTGCGCTGTTTCGTCGAAGGAGTGAGGCAACCGCGATCGAGGGGGACGACGACACGATGAGTACTCAGGCAGAACCGGCGGACGCCCGGCCCGATCCGGGCCTGAACGCGGTCATGGACGAGCGGCGCAGGCTCGTCCATCTCGCCTACCGGCTCCTCGGCTCCCTCTCCGACGCCGAGGACGTCGTCCAGGAGACCTACGCCCGCTGGTACGCCATGTCCCCGCGGCAGCGGACGGACATCGTGTCGCCCGGCGGCTGGCTGACGACCGTCGCCAGTCGCATCTGTCTCGACCTGCTCGGTTCGGCCCGGGCCCGGCGGGAGAGGTACGTCGGCGCGTGGGTCCCGGAGCCGCTGCCCGGCCGCGGGGAGTGGATCAGCGGCTGGTCGGGCGGCGATCCCGCGGATCCGGCCGACAGGGTCACCCTCGACGAGTCGATCGGCATGGCCTTCCTCGTCGTGCTCGAATCGATGACCCCGGCGCAGCGGGTGGCGTTCATCCTCCACGACGTCTTCCGTTACCCCTTCGCCGACGTCGCCGGGATCGTCGGCCGTACGCCTGCGGCATGCCGTCAACTGGCCACGTCGGCCCGGCGGCGCCTGCAGGCGTCGCGGGGTGCGCAGACGTCCGCGATCCGGCGTTCGGCCCTCGTCAGGGACTTCAAGGCGGCGTGGGAGACCAGGGATCTCGACGCGCTCATCGGGCTCCTGGATCCCGGCGCCACGGCGACCGGCGACGGAGGCGGCATCGTCAGCGCGTCGCTCCACCCGATCGAGGGCGGCGAACAGGTGGCGCGCTACGTCGTCGACATCGCGGGCCGGGCACCCGACGCGACGGTCCTGGAGCGTCTGGTCAACGCCCAGCCGGGACTGCTGATCCGGCAGGACGGTGTCGCGGTGGCGGTGCTGGCGTTCGATGTCGCGGGCGACCGGATCACCCGCGTCTGGGCCGTGCGGAACCCGGAGAAGCTGCGCGCCTGGACGGCGGACCCCGAACCGCGCTGAGCCCGCGACGGCCTGTACGCGGGGACCGGTGCGGGCTCGGCCGGCAGAGTCGGCCGGGGCGCCCACCGGTTGCGGTCGCGCGCGGGGTCCGCCGCACCGGTTGCTGCGGCGTGCCCTCTTCCTCACGGGGTCCGGCTCTGTCACGGGGTCCGGCTGGACGGTTCCTGTTCGTCCTGGGGACCCCGCTGGGCGGACGGCCGTGAGGACGTCGGCGGGCGAAGTACGGCCGCCGTGCGTCGGGGCTCACCCGGACGCGGCCGGCCCGGCGGGCGCGCGGTCACTGCCCTCCGCGTCCGGGGCGGTCGGTGGGGAACGAGAGCGGGTCGCCCGGCCCGGTCATCCGGACGGAACGCCTCAGGGTTCGCCCACGCCGCGGGGGCGTGGCCTCAGGGGTTGGCCCACGCCGCGGGGGCGTCGGTCAGGGCCAGCACGTCGGCCGGGAGCCGGCCAGAAACGACGTCGTGAAGCGTGACGCCGTCGAGGATCTGGCGGACGCCGGCCCGCAGGGCGATCCACAGGGGCAGCAGCGAGTCGGCCGCTCCCGTGTACGACAGGTCGGGAGGCCGGACGCCCTGCACGGAGACGAGTGGCCCGTCCACCATGCGGATGACGTCCGCGATGCTGATCGTGTCCGGGGCGGCGGCCAGGCGGTAGCCCCCGTTCGCCCCGCGCTGGCTCAGCACGAGGCCGCCCCTGCGCATGTCGTTCAGGATGGCTTCGAGGAACTTGTGCGGGATCTGCTGGGCGTCCGCGATGGTCTCCGCCTTCAGCGAATCGCCGTCGGGGGCGGCCGCGAGCTGGAGGGCGGCCCGCACCGCGTAGTCCGCCTTGGCCGAGATCCGCATGACGCCATTATTCCGTACATGGGCCCCGGTACGTACGGCGCGGCCCTTCGACGGGTGTCTGATGGGCGGACAGGCCTTGCACGGTACGGTATCCGTGGCGCATATTCCCTACTATTCAGATAGGAATAGTGGGGAAGTGGTGGGACGGTGAGCAGCGCGATCGAGCGGCGCCCCGGGGACACGGCGGAGAGTGGCGAGACCATGGGCGGCGCCGACGACTTCTGGCTGCGCGTCGGCCGTGAGCTGGCGGACGACCTCGCTGTCGACGCCGTGGAGAGGGACCGCGCGGGCAAGCCCCCGTACGACGAGATGGTGCGCGTCCGCGAATCGGGTCTCCTGGCAGCGCTGGCGCCCCCGGACGCCCGGGGCTTCGGGATGGGTTGGCGGACGGCCTGCGCCGTCGTACGTCGCATCGCCGCCGCGGACGGGTCGATGGGCGAACTCCTGGGCCGTCACTACGTGCTCTCGTGGAGCGCCCGTTTCTTCGCGGGCCCGGAGCGCGCGGCCGAGTGGGAGGCCGACGCACGCAAGGAGCAGTGGCTGTGGGCGGGTGACACCGGAACGACGCGCCCGCATGCCTTCGCCCGGGACACCGGCACCGGACCCTCCCTCATACGGGCCGCCCGCCGGGGCGGCGGCGGCGTCCTGCGGGGCAGCCGCACCGTGGCCTCGGCGGTGACCCTGGCCGACCGGCTCGTCCTCAACGCCACCGCGGACGACACGGGCGAACCGCTCGTCGTGTGCGTGGCACCCGGGGACGCGGGCATCCTGCGCGAGGCGGCGCACGACCGGCTCGGCCAGCGCCTCACCGACGCGGGAACCGTCCACTTCGACGAGGTCGCGACGGACGCGGAGGCCGTACTCGGCCCGTTCTGGACCGACGAGGACGTGGCGCCGCCGTTCACGATGCTCGCCTCCGCGGCCCTGCGGCTCATGCTGACGCACGTGGCGCTCGGCATCGCCGAGGGGGCGTTGGCGGAGGCAGGGGACCTGAGCCGCGCGGAGGCACGCCGCCTGCGGGCCGTCGAGGATCCCGGCGGTCCGCTCGCCGCGACGGACGGGGACGTACTGCTCGCCTTCGGCTCGCTCGCGCTCGACCTGCACAGCGCCTCGGCCGTCGTGGACCGGGCCACCACCGCGCTTGCCGATTCCCTCCGTGAGGGGCGAAAGCTCGACGAGGAACGCCGTACGGGCACCGCCGTCCTCGTGGCGGCGGCGGAAGCCGTCACGGTCCCGGCGGCTCTGCGCACCGGCGAAGGGGTCCTGGGGCTGGGGGAGGCGGAAGGACTCGACCGGTTCTGGCGGGACCTGCGGACCCTGGTGGGACGCGTCCCCGCCGGTCACGCTCTCCGCGTCCTGGGGGAGTACTACCTGAGCGGAGACCTCGGCCCGGCGACGGCCGGCGGCTGAGAGGCGGATCCGTCCGCCACCCGGGCGCCGGCCGGCGGCAGGGCGCGGCCCGTCCGGGAGGCCGGCGGGCCGGGGTTCGCGCCCGTGCACGCCCGCGACCCGGCCCGGGGCCGGGGAGCCTCACTCGACCCCGAGGTCGGTGTCGGGCCGGCATCCGCTGCAGGCCTCCGCTCCCTGAGCCAGGGCTTCGAGCGCCTCGCGGCGTGTGCAGGCGCCTCCGGTGTCGTGGCGGGAGATGAAGAAACAGCCCGAGGCGTGCAGACGTACGGGCTTCCCGTCCTCGTGGTGGAGCCACCAGGGGCGCTCGGCCGCCCGCGTGGCGCGCAGGTGTGCGCCGCGCCTGCCTTCGTCACGGAGCGTCTCCTGCTGGATCCATCCGTCGACGCGCGCGAGTTCGTTGAGCAGGTAGCGGCGCAGGAACCGCAGGAGTTCCAGCCGCGACGGCATCGCCGGTTCGGACCCGCTCACGGGCACGGACCGGCAAGGGGGCGGCCCGGCCGGCGGGCCCGCGGGGCGTGGCGCACCGTACTCGCACGGACCGGTTCCCGGCGGGGAGAACCGGCGAGAGACGGCCGGGACGGGGATGCGAGGCGTGTGCCGTCCCCCGGGCGGGCCGCCGTGAGCGCCGAGGGCGCGACGAACACCCGCCTGTACGACGGCGCGTGCGACACGCCGCCGCGCGACAGCTCGTCGCGGCGTCCGAGCAGGTTTGCGGGGAAGTCGTCGGCCATAGGCGAATGATACGTGTGTTCGATTTATGAGAGCCACCGGCCGCCGGCCCCCGGCACCTCCGCCGGCCCCCGGCACCTCCGCCGGCCCCCGGCACCTCCGCCGGCCGTGGTCGCCCCGCTGCCGAGGTCGGCGCCGCGCCGGGCTCACAGACCCGGCGCGCCCCAGACCGGGAACCAGCGCGCGAGATCCGGCTCGATCCGGAGGTCGTCCCCGAGGATCGCCCTGACCTGGAGTTCCCGCTGGTTGTCCCGCTTGCCCGGAGCGCCGGGCAGGGGTGCGAACGGGTAGAAGCTGCCGCGCTTGTAGAGATAGACGAGCGCGAGGGGCCGGTCCTCGGTGTCCCGGAAACCGAGCAGCGAGCAGAGCAGATGAGGGCCGAACCCGCCGTCCTGCAGGAGGGTGTTGACAGCGTGCAGGTCGTTGACCAGGGCCGCCGTGTCGTCGGGCGGCTGCCGTGCGAGCAGCCAGGTGTAGCCGAACGAGTCCTCGGTGAACTCCACCGGGACGCTGCCAGGACCCGCGTCGGTGTCCAGCAGTTCCTGGACGTCCTGCCTGATCCGGGCGAAGCCACCGCCCTCGACCCCCGCGAAGCAGACCGAACCGAGACCGGTGGGCGTGTAGCCGGCGCCGGCCCGGAGGGTCAGCGAGGCGGAGGGGACGGCGAAGAGCTGATCGAGATCCGGGCGGACCGGCTTGCTCCGGCCGAGGATGCTGTCGAGGAGGCCCACCGGGCCACCTCCTCCCTGCGAGAGGCGGGCGGAACGCGTGGGACGGCGCGGCGGCCAGGACGGGGGTCCCCGGGCGAACGCGCCACGGTACGGCTCGCGCCGCCCGGGGCAGGGCCGCAGGTCCCCGGGCCCCGGACCGGGACCTGAGCCGGGACCCGGGGCGGGCGGCCGTCCGCGCTCACGGGCGGCCGAGTTCGGCCGAGATGCGCGCCAGCTGCTCCAGCCGCTGCTCCAGCGTCGGGTGCGAGGAGAACAGTCGGCCGAGGCTCTGCTTCGAGGCGAAGGCCGGCACGAAGTAGAAGGCGTTGTACGGTTCGGCCCGCCGCAGGTCCTGCGTCGGGATGCGCGCCATCTGCCCGCTCACCTTGGTCAGTGCGGAGGCGAGCGCCGAAGGCCGGCCGGTCAGCTGCGCGGCGGCGCGGTCCGCGGAGAGCTCGCGGTACCGGGAGAGCAGCCGTGTCAGCAGGAATCCGATCACGTACACCAGCGCGCTTGCCAGCGGGATCAGCAGGATCGCGATTCCCGCGGGCCCGGCGCTCCGCGCGCTCCTCGACAGTCCACTGAAGAGGGCGATCCGCGTGACCACGCCCGCGAGTACGCCCAGGAAGGAGGCGATGGTCATCACGGCGACGTCGCGGTGGGCGACGTGGGACATCTCGTGCGCGAGGACGCCTTCCAGTTCCTCCGGCTCCAGCCGGCGCAGCAGGCCGGTGGTGGCGCAGACCAGGGCGCTGCGTTCGCTGCGGCCGGTGGCGAAGGCGTTCGGTATGTCGCTCCGCGCGATGGCCACCTTGGGTTTGGGCATGTCGGCCAGCGCGCAGATCCGGTCGACGGCGCCGTGCAGCTCGGGGGCCTGTTCCGGGGTGACCTGGTGCGCCCCCATGCCGAAGGCCGCGATCTTGTCGCTGAACCAGAACTGGGCGACGAAGAGCCCCGCGGCGAGGATCAGGATGATCGGCCAGAACTTTCCGAGCACGACCAGCAGGACGCCGACGAGGACCACGTACAGCAGGCCGATCAGGAACATGGAGGTCACCATGCGGGCGGTCAGACCGCGGTCCTGCGTGTAACGGGTCTGTGTCATGGCACGCCTCCGTCGATTCCAGCTCCTGCCTACATCTTGCTCCTTCGCGGACCCGAAAGTGATAAATGGAATATATGGAAAATGATGCCCAAGATCGCCTGGCCGGACGGTCGTCGTCCGGTGCCGGTCCGGGACGGGACCCCCGGGGCAGCGGACCCCGGGACCCCGGACAGCGGACCCCCGGAAACCCCGGACATGGGACCCCCGGGACGTCGGGCTCCGGGCCCTGAGGCAGCCGTGCCCCGGCCGGAACGCACCGGCCGGGGCACAGCGGGCGTGATCAGCCCCGGTCGAGGGTGAAACCGGAGATGCGCTGCGCGCCCGAGGCCGTCCCGGGAGCCGCGCTGGTCAGGTCCAGGCGCACGCTCACGGTGCGGACGGGCGTGAAGGTGACGACGGTCGGGGCGTCGCTGCCGGTCGCCCAGGTGATCGCGGGGTGCTTCACGGGGGACCACCGGTCGCCGTCCCAGTAGGAGACCGCCAGGGTGGCCGGGAGCGCGTGCGTGCCGTCCACGGTGAAGTTGACGGAGAGCCCCCGCACGTTCCCGGCGGTCTCCCAGGTGACGGAGACCCAGTCCCCGGGGCGGGCGCCGTTGAAGGCGGGCAGCAGTGCCGTCGCGCTCTTGTTGAAGGCGTTCGACCACCCGGTGGCCGGGTTGCCGTCGACCATCGCCGCCGGGAGTGAGGTGTTCGCGCCGGAGTAGCTCGCGTCGGCGACCGGGTAGACCGGCGCGTCCGGGCCGGGACCGGGCGCGAACCGGACCGGGGCGGTGGCGGCCACCGCGCCGGACGCGCGGGTGGTGCGCACCGACGCGGAGGCGGTGTGCAGGCCGGGCGCGCTCGCGGTCACGGTGAGGCGGCCCGCGCTGGTGCCCGAGCGGACGATCGCGAGGGCCTTGCCGTGGAAGGCCGTCCGGGTGGTGGCCTGGTACCGCTCGGCGCTCTCCTGCTGTCCGTTGTCGAGGCCGGCCAGTGAGCCGCCCGATGCCGCGAAGGTGATCAGGTGGTCGGCGCCGGGTACCACGACGCCATGGGAGTCGATCACCTCGGCGGTGAAGTAGACGAGCGCGTCGCCGTCCGCGACCGCGGAGGTGCGGTCGGGCGTGAGCCGGATGGTGCTCGGTTCGCCGGCAGTGCGCAGGACGTCGGTCGCCACGGTCCTGCCGTTCTTGCGGGCCACCGCCTTCAGCTCCCCGCTGCGAAACGGCACGTCCCAGGTCAGGTGCAGCTTGCCCGCGCTGCCGTTGGGGCTCGTGTAACTGCCGGGGAAGCGGCCGGTGGTGACCGTCTTGTCGTCACCGCTCGCCTCGGTGGTCTCCAGGTACGTCCGCCCGTCCAGGGTCTTCTTGGTGTCGAAGCGGCGCACACCGAGCGAACGACCGTTGAGGTAGAGCTCGACCGTGTCCACGTTGGCGTACGCCCACACCTGGACCGTCTCGCCCGGCTTGTGGTCCGTCCAGTCCATGGGCAGCAGGTGCACCATCGGCTCGGAGGTCCACTGGCTCCGGAAGAGGTGGTACATGTCCTTCGGGAAGCCGGCCGTGTCGACCGCGCCGAAGAAGGACGCCTTCACCGGGAAGACGCCGTACGGGGTCGGTTCGCCGATGTAGTCCGTGCCCGACCAGAGGAACTCGCCCGCGAAGAAGGCCCGGTCACGGTCCTTCTTCAGACCGTACTCGCCACTCATGGTCCACGACGCGAGGTTGTTGTCGTAGGACGAGGCGGCGCGCTTGCCCGGGGTGTAGTTCTCCCCCGTGTTGAGGTGCTCGGGCTCCTGGTAGGCGCCGCGCGTCGAGGTCTCCGAGGACGACTCGGACTCGAAGAGGAACAGGTGCGGGTAGCGGGCGTGCAGAGCGTCCACCGAGGCCGCGGTGTTGTAGTTCAGTCCGAGGCCGTCGAGTTTGGCGAGCATCAGGTCGGCGGGTGAGCCGACGGCGGGCAGCGACCGGTACTTGTCGGAGCCGATGACGATCGGGCGGCTGGTGTCGAGGGCGCGGATCGCGGTGATCAGCCCGTCGGCCATGGCCAGACCCGCGGTGCTGGTGGAGTCGGGGATCTCGTTGCCGATCGACCACATCATCACCGCGGGCGAGTTGCGGGCGGCGTTCACCATCTCCGCGATGTCCAGGGCGCTGTTGGCGTCGAAGAAGCGGCCGTAGTCGTAGGTGTTCTTGCCGTTGTGCCAGCAGTCGAAGGCCTCGACCATCATGACGATGCCCAGTTCCTCGCAGACGCGGATCATCTCCGGCGAGGGCGGGTTGTGCGAGGTCCGGAAGGCGTTGACGCCCATGGACTTCATGATGGACATCTGGCGCAGCACCGCGTCGTAGTGGATCGCGGAACCGAGCGCGCCCTGGTCGTGGTGGAGGTCGACCCCCTGGATCTTGGCGTACTCCCCGTTGACGGTCAGTCCGTGTTCCGCGTCGAGGGTGATGTAGCGCAGGCCGAAGGTGGTGGTGACGGTGTCCACCGTCTCCCCGTGGACCCGGACGTCGCTCTGCAGCGTGTAGCGGTTCTGCGGGGTCGCGTGGGACCAGAGGTCGGGCCGGTCCACCCGTATCTCCACCGCGACCTGCTGGGCGCCGGCCGTGACCGCCAGCGCCAGCGGTGAACTGGCCTGCGCGACCTTGCGGTTGTCGCGGTCCCTGACGGTGTGGACCACGGTGGCGGCGACCGGGGCCGCGCTCTCGTTGACGACGCCGATCCGGGCGTGGACGGTGGCGTAGCCGTTGCCGTGGCCGGGCTTCACCGTGTCGGCGAGGTCCGGCGTGGTCACGTACGTGCCGTGGCGGGCCACATGCACCGGGTCGGTGATGACCAGCCGGGCTGCCCGGTAGATGCCGCTGCCCGAGTACCAGCGACTGCTGGGGAGCTGGTTGCGGACCTCCACCGCGATCACGTTCGGCGTGCGGCCGTCCGTGTGCAGCAGGTCGGTGATGTCGAAGGCGAAACCGGTGTAGCCGTAAGGGTGGTTGCCCACCAGCGTTCCGTTGCAGTAGACGTAGCTGTCCATGTAGACGCCGTCGAACTCGACGGAGACGCGGCGGCCACCGACGGCGGCCGGCAGGGTGAACGATCTGCGGTACCAGCCGAGGCCACCCGGCAGATAACCGGTGCCGCCCGACGTCCCGTTCGCGGTGCTCGGCGTCTGCTCGATGCTCCAGTCGTGCGGTACGTGGACCGTGCGCCAGCGCGAATCGTCGAAGCCGGGGGTGGCCGCGTCCGCGTAGGCGCCGGTGGGGTCGGTGATCCCGGCGGGGTTGACGAGGGCGAAACGCCACCCGTCCGCGAGGTCGACGGTTCTGGGGATCGCGGACCCCGCGGGGCGGGTGTGTTCCGGGTCCGACTGGGCGCTCGCTGTCCCGGTGAGGCCGGGGAGGGCGGGAACCGCGGCTCCGGCCGCTCCGGCGATCAGGAACGACCTGCGGTTGACGGGCATAGTGGGGCCCTTCTCGTCGATACGTGCACACGCCGGCGCCCCGGGACAGGGCGTCCTGGCTGACGGCCCGAGGGGCCTTGAGAACTGACCAGCAATGAACAAAGTCCACCAAGCACCGGGGATTCTGCCACCGTCGTACCGCGAGGGGTCAAGGGTCGCGCAGTGGCTGTCGGAGCCGCGACGGTCCCGTCGTGCGCGCGAGGCGGGCCCGCGCCGGTGTCCCCGCGCGGGCCGAGCGGCGCGTCGCGCCTGGTGGGCAGCCCGGTGTCCGGTGAGTGGCCCGCGCCCTCCGGGGCTCCACCGGAGATCGTTGCTCCAACAACAAGTGGTGCGTTCGCTCTTGCTGCCCCGGGCAGGCCGCCGACGGTCTCCGGTAGCCCTGATGGAAACCGTTGATATTTGTCGCATGCCGTGTCCCCGGGACCGGTGCCGGGGTCCAGGGGCACGGGCAGCGGCAGGGGTCCCTGGGCAGGGCAGGGCAGGTCAGGTCCTGGTCCGGCGGTTCCCCTGCCCGAAGGGGCCGAGGAGACGCGCGCCCCCGCGTCGCGCGAGGGGGGAACCGGGAGCCGGTGCCGGCCGCGGGGCGGGGAGCCGGCCCGCCCGTTGGATACGATGGCCGCACGTGTCGTGGAAGGGCTCGAAGATGGCCACCATCAGGGACGTCGCCCAGCGCGCGGGGGTCGCTCCGAGCACCGTCTCGTACGTGTTGAACGGCTCGCGTTCGATCTCCGAGGAGACGCGGCGCCGGGTGCGCGAGGCCATCGACGGCCTCGGCTATCACCCGCGCGCCAGCGCCAGGACGCTGCGCAGCAGCCGCACCAGCGTGATCGCGCTCGCGCTGCCGCGCGCCGCCGGCGGCCTGCACGCCGTGGACGGCAGGTTCGCCATCGAACTGAGCGACGCCGCCCACGTCCTCGGGTACGACCTGCTGCTGACCACCAGCCAGGACAAGGCCGAGGGGCTTCGCCGGGTGGCGCTGAGCGGCCTCGCGGACGCGGCGGTGCTGATGGCCGTGGACATGGAGGACGCCCGTATCGACGTCGTCCGCGAAGTGGCCTTCCCCGCCGCCCTGATCGGTAGGCCCGCCGACGAGGACGCACTGCCGTGGACGGACCTCGACTGGGCCGAGGCGGCGGCGATGACCGTACGCGCCCTGGCTGCGGCGGGGCACCGGCAGATGGTGTACCTGGCCCCCGCCCGGCGCGAGGTGGACTCCCGCCGCAGTTACGCGCTGCGCGGTATCGCGGGAGCGCGGCAGGGGGCGGCGGGGACGGGCTGCGCCGTCGAGGTGGCTCATGCCGTGGACGACCCGGCCCGGATGGCGGCGCTGCTGCGCGAGCTGTTCGCGCGTCACGCCACCGAGCGGCGGCCGACCGCTCTGGTGGTGCAGCACCCCTCGGCCCACCACCACATCCTGACGTCGATGTACGCGGCGACGGGGCTGCGGGTGCCCGAGGACCTGACGATGGTGGTCGTCGGCACGCTGCCGGGGGACCCGCCCAGCAGTGTGCTGCCCCGGGTCGAACTGCCGGTGGCGACGCTGGCCGCCGAGGTCACGCGGCTCGCGGTGGCGGCGGCCGAGGCGCTGCGGACACCGCACGCGGGCACCGGGGAGCCGGACGCACGGCTGCTCGCCGCGTCCGTGGGGCACCTGCTGATCCCACCGGTCCTGCTGCCAGGATCCGGGCCGGGCCTGCTGCCGCCCGGCTGATTCCCGGGGCGGCGCAGGCACCGCTGAGGCCGATCCGCCGCGCAGGTACCGGCGCGCGGCGCCGCGCGCGTGCCGTCGCGCGCCCGGCCCGTACCGCTGTGCCTGCGCCGCCGACCGGCCGCCCCGATGCGCCCGTTCGGCGGGTGGCTCTTTCCCTCTCGTGGCGCGTCATGCCCACCGCGTCCGCGTACCGCCCGGTGTACGGGCCCACGCGGCACGCGGCACTTCATGGCGTCCACGCCGTCCGGTGCCGGCGTGCCGGGAGTGGGACCCCGGGTTTCGTACCGGAGTCTTGTCGGGGTCCCCGCCAGCGCCTAGCATCACCGCGTCGCCCCAGTCGAATCGATTCGATGATGGTCCGCTTCCCCGGGTGACCTCCGCGTTCTCACCGAGTCGCAGACCGAACGGAGAGCCCCGACCATGCTTTTGATCCGCCGTCGCCGCCGGGCGGCGGTCGCGATGTCCGCCGCCGCGCTGGCGGCGTCCGCGCTCACGGGATGCGCGAGTGTCCCCGACCCGGGCACCATCACGGTGCTCAACTCCGCCACCGACAGCCTGGAACACCAGCAGGAACAGGCGTACTTCGACCGCTGCGCCAAACCCCTCGGCGTCCGGGTGCGCCAGACGAGCGTGCCGGCCGACCAGGTCAGCTCCAAGGCCCTGAGGATGGCCTCCTCCCACTCGCTGACGGACATCCTCGAACTGGACGGTTCCGAGGTGCCGCAGTTCGCGGGGACCGGCGGACTCGTCCCCGTACGGCAGGCGGGGGTCGATGTATCGGGCATGTCGGGCAGCGCGGTCACCATGGGCAGTTACCGGGGCACGCAGTACGGAGTGGCACGAGCGGTCAACTCCCTGGCCCTGATCTACAACACGGATCTGCTCCACAAAGCGGGCCTGCGACCGCCCAGGACCTGGGACGAGTTGAAGCAGACGGCCAAGAAACTCACCCATGGATCGACATTCGGCATGGCGTTCAGCGCGACGCCCGACGCCGACGGCGTCTACCAGTTCCTGCCGTTCTTCTGGTCGGCCGGCGGGGACGAGGCACACCTGGACGACGGCAAGGGTGCGCCCGCCCTCCAGCTGTGGAAGGACCTGGTGTCCGAGAAGGCCGCCTCCAGCGCGGTGGTCACCTGGAACCAGCAGGACGTCAACGACCAGTTCATCGCCGGCAGGGCGGCCATGATGGTGAACGGCCCGTGGCAGGTCCCGGTGCTCAGCGCCCACAAGGACCTGCACTGGGCCGTCGCGACGATCCCGGTGCCGCACGCCGGCGAACCCCCGGTGCCCCCCATCGGCGGCACGGTGATGACGATCCCGCAGACCAAGGACAAGGGCCGGCAGCGAACCGCCGCGAAGATCATCAACTGTCTCAACGAGCAGCACAACCAGGTGGCATGGGGCGAGTCCGTCAACAACGTACCCACGCTCACGGCGGCGTCCGCGCAGTACAAGAAGCAGAACCCGAAGCTGGCCGCGTTCGCGGACGAGGTCGCCACCGCCAGGTCGCGCACCGACCGGGTCGGTGCGAACTGGCCCGTCGTCTCGGACGCGCTGGCCGGCGCCTTCCAGTCCGTACTGACCGGCGGCGCGGGGCCGCAGGCGGCACTGCGGCAGGCCCAGACCCGGGCCGCGGCCGGCGAGTGAGGAGATCTTCGACATGACCGTCACCGCCACCACAGGCGCGCTCACCGCCGCCCCGTCCAGCCCGCGGGCCTCCGCCGCCCGCAGGCGAAGGG
Organism: Streptomyces sp. NBC_01497; assembly: GCF_036250695.1. Classification (NCBI taxonomy): domain Bacteria; kingdom Bacillati; phylum Actinomycetota; class Actinomycetes; order Kitasatosporales; family Streptomycetaceae; genus Streptomyces; species Streptomyces sp. NBC_01497. Next base: position 7,827,451 of record NZ_CP109427.1, read on the forward strand.
CAGGCCTCGCGCGCTGGTGCTTCGTCGCGCCCGCCGTCCTCTACATGCTGGCCTTCTTCGGCTACCCGCTCGTACGCAACATCGTGATGAGCTTCCAGCACTACACACCGAGCACCTACTTCACCGGGCGCTCGCCGTTCAACGGGCTGGACAACTGGCGCGCGGTGTTCTCGAACCCGCTGTTCGCCCACTCGCTGTGGCACACACTCCTGTTCACCGTCGGTTCCCTGCTCGGGCAGTTCGTGATCGGCCTCGCCCTCGCGGTGTTCTTCTCCCGCCGCTTCCGCCTGTCAGGCCTCGCGCGCGCCCTCCTGCTGCTGCCGTGGCTGGTGCCGATGGTGGTCACCTCCATCGTCTGGCGCAAGCTGCTCGACCAGGACAGCGGGGTCGTCAACAGCCTCCTCGCGGACCTGCACCTCACCTCCGCGCCGGTGCCCTGGCTCAGCAGCCCGGGAGTGGCACTGCTCTCCGCCGTCCTGGTGAACGTGTGGATCGGCATCCCGTTCAACATGGTGATCCTCTACGGCGGGCTGCAGGAGATACCCCGGGACGTGTACGAGGCGGTGGCCCTCGACGGCGCCGGCGCCTGGCGGACCTTCCGGAGTGTGACACTGCCGCTGCTGCGGCCGGTGGTCACGGTGGTGCTCGTCCTCGGCTTCATGTCCACGGTGAAGATCCTCGACCTGATCCTCGCCCTGACGGCGGGCGGCCCCGCGGACGCCACCCAGACACTGGGCACCGTCACCTATCAACTTTCTTTCCAGCAACTCGACTTCGGGCAGGGAGCGGTGGTGGGGAACGTACTCATCGCGGTGAGCGCGGTCTTCGCCGTGTTCTACCTGCGTGCCAACAGGGCCGACTTCGGCCGGGGAAGGTGAGCGCCGTGAGGTCCTCGTCGACGGCGCGACGCGCCACGAACACCGTGATCGCCGTCGCCATCCTGATCGTGCTGCTCTTCCCGCTGTACTGGATGGTCAACATCGCGCTGCAGCCCGGCGAGAGCCTGGCCTCGACCGACTGGTTCCCCGTCCAGGCGGGCCTCGCCAACTTCCGCCGCGCACTGGACAGCCAGGGCGGCTCCCTCGTCACCAGCCTCGTCGTCGCCCTGGGCGCCGTCGTGGTGTGCCTGGCCCTGGCCGCACCCGCGGCCTACGGACTCGCCCGGTTCTCCCTGCGCGGCGGCCGGTCCATCGTCTTCGGCACACTCATCACGCAGATGGTGCCGGGCATCGTCGTCGCCAACGCCCTCTACAGCGCCTACGTCGACCTGCACCTCACCAACTCGCTCCTGGGGCTGATCCTCGCGGACGCCTCGCTGGGCCTGCCCTTCTCGCTCGTCCTGCTGCGGGCCTTCATGGTCTCGATCCCGCGCGAGGTGGTGGAGGCGTCGCTCGTCGACGGCGCGAACACGTTCACCTCGTTCGTCCGGATCGTGCTCCCCATGAGCCGCAACGCCCTCCTCACGGCGGGGCTGTTCACCTTCCTCTTCGCCTGGTCGGACTTCATGTTCGCCCTGACCCTCAACACCACCGACGCCGTCAAGCCCATCACTTTGAGCATGTACGAGTACATCGGCGCACACGTCAGCGACTGGGGCGCCGTGATGGCGACGGCCGTCGTCTCCGCCGTACCCGCCGCGATCCTGCTGATCCTCGCCCAGAAGTACGTCGCGGCCGGGATCACCGGCGGATCCGTCAAGTAACACCGGACAGGAGCACCGATGAAGTTCACCGACGGCTACTGGATGATGCGCCCCGGGGTGAGCGCCCACCACGCGGCCTCCGTGGCGGACGCCGTCGTCGCCGACGACCGCTTCACCCTGTACGCCCCCGTCGGCCCGGTCGGACACCGGGGCGCCACCCTCAACGCCCCGCTGTTGAGCGTGGATTGCTGGTCGCCGGCGGAAGGCGTGATCGGCGTGCGCCTGACCCACCACGCCGGGGCGCCCTCCGCCGGCCCGGAGTTCGCCCTGTCCGTACAGGAGGAGGGCGATCACGCGAAGACCCGACGGGACGGTTCGCTGCTCCACCTGGACTCGGGGGAGCTGTCGTTGACCGTCGACACGCAAGGCCCGTGGCGGCTCGACTTCGCGGCCGGCGGACGCGTCCTGACCTCGCTCGGCGCGCGTGGCGCGGGATTCGTCACGGACGCCGAAGGACGCCACTTCATGGTGGCCCGGCACGCGCTCGCCGTGGGGGAGACGGTGTACGGGCTCGGTGAGCGCTTCACGCCGTTCGCCAAGAACGGCCAGAGCGTCGACATCTGGCAGGCCGACGGCGGGACGAGCAGTGAACAGGCGTACAAGAACATCCCGTTCCACCTCACCGACCGGGGCTACGGCGTCTTCGTCAACCACCCGGGCCTGGTCTCCTACGAGGTGGGTTCCGAGGCCGTGGGGCAGGTCCAGTTCAGCGTCGAGGACCAGACCCTGGAGTTCTTCGTCGTCCACGGCCCCACGCCCAAGGAGGTGCTGGCCCGCTACACGTCCCTGACCGGCCGGCCCGCGCTGCCGCCGGACTGGTCCTTCGGCCTGTGGCTGTCGACGTCCTTCACGACGGACTACGACGAGGCCACCGTCGGCCGTTTCGTGGACGGGATGACCGACGCCGGAATCCCGTTGAGTGTGTTCCACTTCGACTGCTTCTGGATGCGCGCCTACCACTGGAGCGACTTCGTCTGGAACCCCGAGGTGTTCCCCGATCCCGACGGCATGCTCGCCCGGCTGAAGGACCGGGGTCTGCGGGTCTGCGTGTGGATCAATCCGTACATTGCCCAGCGGTCCGCACTGTTCGAGGAGGGCATGGCACACGGCTACCTGCTGCGGCGCCCGGACGGCGGCGTCTGGCAGTGGGACAAGTGGCAGGCCGGCATGGCCCTGGTGGACTTCACCAATCCCGCGGCCCGGGCGTGGTACGCGGACAAGCTGAGGGTCCTGCTCGACCAGGGCGTGGACTGCTTCAAGACGGACTTCGGCGAGCGCGTCCCCCTCGACGTGTCCTGGCACGACGGCTCCGACCCCGAGCGCATGCACAACCACTACACGCAGCTGTACAACGAGACCGTCTTCGACCTGCTGCGCGAGGTACGTGGCGAGGGTGAGGCGGTGGTGTTCGCGCGCTCGACCACCGTGGGCGGACAGCGTCTTCCCGTGCACTGGGGCGGTGACTGCGAGTCGACGTTCGAGGCGATGGCGGAGTCCCTCCGCGGCGGCCTCTCACTCGGACTGTCCGGGTTCGGCTTCTGGAGCCACGACATCGGCGGCTTCGAGGGCACACCGACGCCGGCGGTGTTCAAACGGTGGGTCCAGTTCGGGCTGCTCTCCTCCCACAGCAGGCTGCACGGCTCCACGTCGTACCGGGTGCCCTGGGAGTACGGCGAGGAGGCCGTCGCGGTCACCCGCGCCTTCACACGGCTCAAGCACCGTCTCATGCCGTACCTGTACGGGGCGGCCGTGCAGGCGCGGGAGAGCGGCACACCGACGATGCGCGCGATGCTGCTGGAGTTCCCCGAGGACCCCGCCTGCCGGACGCTGGACCGCCAGTACATGCTCGGTGACGACCTGCTGGTGGCGCCCGTGTTCGACGAGAGCGGCACGGTGGAGTACTACGTACCGGCCGGCACCTGGACCGACATCCTGACCGGGCGGGAGGTCACCGGTCCCGGCTGGCAGCGCGAGACCCACGGCTTCGACACACTGCCGCTGCTCGCCCGGCCGGGCTCCGTCATCCCCTTCGGCGCCCGGGACGAGCACCCGGCGTACGACTGGTGCGACGGGGTGACACTGCGCGTGCACCGGCCGGCCGACGGCTCCGGGACCGTCACCTCGGTCCCGGCCCGCGACGGCTCTCCAGCCGCGGTCTTCACGGTGCGGCGCACCGGCGGCACAGTCACCGTCGAGACGGACAGCGCGCTGCCGTGGCGGCTCCTGCTCGTCGGTGCCGCGGCCGGGGGCGACGCCACGGCGGACCCGCTCGGCGCGCTGCACACCTGCCCGGCCGGCACCCGGCGCCTCGCCGTCGAGTGGAGCTGAACGGCCCGGCCGGGCAGGCCCGCCACCCCGCGCCGTACCGGTGCGTACAGCTCGGAACCCTCATTTCTCCCCCGTGAAGGACAACGAAATGAACCGGAATCCGCACGCCGAACCGGATCGCTCCGACCACCCGGTCAGCCGCAGGACGCTGCTCGGCGTCCTCGCGGCGGGCACCGGCGTCATCGCCTTCGGGCTGCCCGCACCCACCGCGGGCGCGGCGCAGAGGGCCGCGGCCGAACAGGCCGTCGCCGACTACCTCGACACCTCACTGCCGCTCGATCGCAGGGTGGACGCGCTGCTCGCGGAACTCACCGACGAGCAGAAGCTCCTGTGCCTGACGGGACTGCCCGCCCTGACCCTGGCCGACGGCTACCACCTGCCCGCGCGTTCCAGCGCGGGGGTCGAGGGGCTGCACGGGTCCGGACAGGTCGCAGAGGCGACGATGTTCCCGCAGGCCATCGGCTTCGGCTCGACCTGGGACACCGAACTCGTCGAGGCCATGGGGCAGGTGGTGGGCTTCGAGGTCCGGTCGAGGAACCCGGCGAACCTGCGCGCCTGGGCACCGGTGGCCGACGTGCGCTCGAACCCCCTCGCCGGCCGCTACGAGGAGGGCTACGGCGAGGATCCGTTCCTCGCCGGGACGCTCGGCACCGCGTACGGCTTCGGCATCAAGGGCCGCCACCCGCTCTACGTCCTGGCCAAGCCCGAGATGAAGCACTTCTTCGCCTACAACCACGAATGGAACAGAGCCCGTTCGAGCAGCAGCATGAGCGCGCGGGCCCTGCACGAGTTCAACCTCGTCAGCTACCGCATGCCGATCACCGCCGGCGCGGTGCTCGGCGCGATGGTCTCCTACAACCTCGTCAACGGCGTCCCCGGCAACATGAACCCGCTCCTGCGCACCGTGCGGGACGATTGGGCACCGGGCAGCTTCATGTTCGTCTCGGACGCCTGGGACGAGTTCAACGTCCACACCACCAAGGGCGCCCCGTACGTCTTCCCGCTCACCGTGCCGGACGGCGCCGACGTCTCGTACACCGCGGCACTCAGCCCCGATCCCTCGGACGAGGCCACCCACCGCGCCACCACCGGGGCGCTGCTCCTGCACGCCGGGATGTCGAACTTCTCGGACGGCAACGGCGCGGACTTCCACCCGGACGACGCCGCCCGCGACGCGGTCGCGCGCGGGGTGCTGGGCGCGTCGATGGACGAGGTGGACCGGGTCGTACGGGACTGGCTCGCCTACCAGATACGCAGCGGCGCGCTGGACGGCGACGCCTGCCCGTACACCGTGCGGACGGTGCCGCCCGACGACCAGCCGCAGGAGCGTGCGAGCAGCAGGGAACTGGCGCTGCGGGCGGCCCGCGAGCAGATGGTCCTGCTCAAGAACCCGCACGGCCTGCTGCCCCTCGACCCCGCGAAGGCGCGTCGCGTCGCGCTGGTGGGGCCCCTGGCCGACGTCAACCTGCGCGACTACTACAGCCCCGCGCCGCCCGATGACCGCAGGGTCACCCCGCTCCAGGGCCTCACCGCCGAACTGGGTTCCCACGCAGTCGTGTTCACGCCGGGTACCGACGTCGTCGCCTGGCGGTCCCGCGCATACGGCACCTACGTCACCGCGGCGAGCGGCGACGCCCAGATGACGGCGGGTTTCGCACCCTCGGAACAGGAGATCGAGGGCGGCTACGAACTGCCGGACGGCGCCGGGCAGATCGGCCCCGAGCAGGCCTTCCGGATCTACGACTGGGGCTACGACCAGCACTTCTTCCGCAGCGTCGCGACCGGTGCCTACGTCGACACCGACCAGGACGTGGTGAACGACGCCACCCGGCTGCGCACCTCCACCGCGACCATGCCGGACAGCGACACGCAGTGGAACACCAACACGAATTTCCACTACCGGAGCAATGCCAACGGCACCCGGTCCCTCTACGGAGTGGACTACATCGAGAACGACCAGTTCTACCGGCAGTTCCCCACCGGCCGTTACGTCCAGGCGGCTCCCGACGCGCCCCACCCGCTGGCGCCGGTGCTCGGCCACGACGACTACCGCGACGGTACCGCCGGCCTGCGTGCGACCGCCGAGTTCACCGAAGCCGTCCTCGAAAGCGGGCCCGGACGGGCGGCGGAACTCGCCAGGTCGGCCGACTACGCCGTCGTGGTCGTCGGCAACAACGTCCGGGTCAACGCGCGCGAGAGCCAGGACCGGCCGGGCCTCGCGCTGGCGCCCCGGCAGAAGGCGCTGGTGCACGCCACCGCCGCGGCGCGCCCCGGCCGCACGGTGGTGGTGATCGTCAGCAGCTACCCCTACGCGGTCCAGGACATCGAGGACGACCCGAACGTCGGGGCGGTCCTGTACACCTCGCATGCCGGACAGGCGGCGGGGACCGCCCTGGCCGACGTGCTGTTCGGCCGGTACGCGCCGGCGGGCAGGCTCAGCTCCACCTGGCTGCGCGACGAGTCCTCGCTCCCGCGGATGCTCGCCGACGCGGACAGTCACGAGCCGCAGTACACCGTCGACATGCTGCAGTACGACCAGCTCGCGGCGGGGCTGACATACCGCTACTCGAAGGCTCCGCACACCTACGCCTTCGGCCACGGCCTGACCTACACGGCCTTCCGCTACGGGGACCTGTCCGTTCCCCGCTCCTCCTCCGCCGACCGGCTCCTGAGCGTCGCCCTGCGGCTGACGAACACCGGCCGCGTCACGAGCGACGAGGTGGTGCAGGTGTACGCCCGCTCCCTGGACTCGGCCTACGGGACGAACGTGCCTCGCGGGCAACTGGTCGGCTTCGAGCGGGTCAAGACCCTGCGGCCCGGTGAGACACGGCGGGTGGCCATCGAGGTGGATCCCCGGGACCTGGCGGTGTGGGACCCCGCCGGCGGGGCCACCGTCGTCGAGAGCGGACACTACGAGGTGATGGTCGGGGCGTCCTTCGACGACATCCGGCTGCGCGCGACGGTGCGGCTCACGGGACACACCATCGGCACGCTCGACCTGACCGGCCCCGCGCACAACGCGTGGGAGTACTACACGGTCAGCAGCCCCGGTGTCACACACTGGGAGGTGTCCAAGGAGAACACCTTCCGGCGGCGCGGCGGATACCACTCGGTGGGCTCGCGGCAGGCCGGCGACCACATCGGATTCACCCGGGTGGATCTGAGCGCGGCACGCGGCATCGAGCTGCGGGTCGCCACCACGACCGCCGCGTGGGCGGAGGTCCGCGAGCCCGCCGTGCGCGTGCACGCCGACGCACCGGACGGCCCGCTCCTCGCCACCGTGGCCTTCGGCCCGACCGGTGGGCTCCAGGACTTCCGTACGGTGTCGGCCCGGCTGGCGGCGGCACCTGGCGCGGCCCGGCAGCGGTCCCTGTACCTGGTGTTCACCGAACCCGGCGTGTACCTGGACACACTGCGTCTGACGGGAGAAGGGGACTGACCTCCGGCCTCCCGTCCGCCGTGCCGGCTGTTCCCCCCGGCCGCGTGCGCCCAGCACTGTGCGGGCACGCGGGGCCGGGGGAGCGGCGGGTCGGCAATCGGGGACCGGCGTCGCGCCAGGCTGACGCTCTTTCACCTGGGCGGCGTCTCACGGGGGTGGGCCTGGCGATGGCGGTGCGCGCGTGGGAACCGCGCGTCCGCACGGAGTGGGGGGCGGAGTTCCGGGCGCGGACGGAAGCCTCCCGGCGCGATCCGGCATCGCCGGCTCCGGACGCCCCGCCCGCATCGGATGCCTGCTCCGCCTCGCCCGCCGACAGCGGACCGCGGGACACGGGGCAACGGGAACCGCGTACGGCGGGGGCCGTCGCGCTGGGCGAGGCGGAGCGATGGTCGAAGGCGGCGGACGACTCGGCACGGACGCCCGCGTCGACGCGTCCCCGGCGGCGAGGCCGCGACCTCGGTGTGTCCGGGCCGGAGCCCGCCCTCGCCCTGATCGTCACGGCCTCACTCACCTCCACCACCTGCACCACGAGCGGCGGTTCCGGATCGTCGGGTGGCGGGAGCTCCGACTCCGGTGGGGGAGTCGGCGGCGAGGGCGGCGGCTCCTGGTGACCGCGCTCCGTGACGAACCGGTCCGTACGGTCCGGTCCCGCCGCCCGTCCGCTTCCGCTCCTACATGTTGATCATGTGTCCGGCCAGGCCGTGGATCGCCTCCTTGACCGCCTCGCCGAGCGTGGGATGCGCGTGGACGTTGCGGGCGACCTCGTGGACGGTCAGGTCCCACTGCTGCGCCAGCGTCAGTTCCGGCAGGAGCTCGGTGACCTCGGGCCCGATCAGGTGGCCACCGAGCAGTTCTCCGTGGGTGCCGTCGCTGATGATCTTCACGAAGCCGAACGCCTGCCCGAGGCCGTTGGCCTTCCCGTTGGCACTGAAGGGGAACGTGGCCACCCGTACGTCGAACCCGCGCTCGCGTGCCTGGGCCTCCGTCCATCCGAAGCTGGCGATCTGCGGCTGGCAGTAGGTGGCGCGCGGGATCATGGTGTAGTCCAGTTCCATGGTCTCCGCGCCGGCGATGGTCTCGGCCGCGACGACGCCCATGGACTCCGCGGCGTGCGCCAGCATCAGTTTCGCGGTGACATCCCCGATCGCGAAGAGGTGCGGCACGTTGGTGCGGCAGCGTCCGTCGACGTCGATGGCACCGCGCTGGGTGAGGCGGACCCCGGCGTTCTCCAGGCCGAAGCCCTGGACGTTCGGCGCGAAGCCGATGGCCTGGAGCACCTTGTCGGTCTCCAGCGTCCGGCGTTCGCCGTTCTTGCTGACGGTGACACGGACACGGGGGCCCGAGTCGTCGATGCTCTCGACCGCGGTACCCGTGAGGACCTCGATGCCGAGGCGCCGGTAGTGCTTGGCGAGCTCCTTGGAGATCTCCTCGTCCTCCAGGGGGACCACGCGGTCGAGGAACTCCACGATGGTCACGGCCACACCGTAACTGCGCAGCACGTAGGCGAACTCCACACCGATCGCACCCGCACCCGCGATGACGATGCTCTCCGGCAGGGTCTCGCTGAGGATCTGGCTCTCGTACGTGACCACGCGCTGCGAGAGGCTGGTGCCCGGGAGCAGCCGGGGCGTCGCGCCGGACGCGATGATGCAGTGGTCGAAGGTCACCGTCTCGGTGCGCTGGTCGGCGTAGGTCACCGTCAGGCTGTGGTCGTCGGTGAAGGTGCCGCGCCCGTCGAACTGGGTGATGGAGTTCTTCTTCATCAGGTAGTGGACGCCCCTGACCCGGCCGTCCGCCACTTTGCGGCTGCGCCGGTAGGCGGGCCCGTAGTCCACGGAGACCTCACCGCCCGTGGAGATCCCGTACGCCTCGGCTTCGTTGGTGACGAACTGCACCATCTCGGCGTTGCGCAGGAGGGCCTTGGAGGGGATGCAGCCCACGTTGAGGCAGACGCCTCCCCAGTACCGTTCCTCGACCACCGCGGTGGAGAGGCCGAGTTGCGCGCTGCGCACCGCGGCGGTGTAACCGCCGGGGCCCGCTCCCAGAACGAGGACATCGAAGTGTTGGCTCACAAGGCAAGAATCCTTGCCCGACCATGTCGCACCGCGCAACCTGGCCGAACCGGCCGAGGGAGTCGCGTAGTCGAAGGAACAGGTCATCAGTGCCCGCTGCTACGTTCGAGGTGAGGTTTGCCACACGCCGCGCGTGAGACGACGGGTGCGTGTGGCCGGGGCCGGGGACAGCGAGGGTCCTTGACGGCTTGGGCCGGTGCGGTGGTGGTGTCCGGCGGCCGAGGGGGCGTCCCGGCAGGGACGCGCGATCGCCCGTACGGGCCGGTCAGCGCGCCCGGCGGATCCGCGGGGCGCTCGCGCGCCGGTCGCCTCCGGACGGCGCAGCCCCCGTCCTGGCACCGCGATCAGGGGCGCGGCCGGCGGTACGTAGGCTTGCGGACGTGACGGGCGAGAGCGATCTGCGAAAACTGCTGAACGGCATGAGCCCCCGGCTGGACCCGGGCCGCTACGTGTTCACCACCGTGGCCCACGGCGACGTACCGCCCGGCGTCGTGCCGGCCGTCACGGTCGCCGAGGAGGAGGGCCTCACCCTGGTGCTGCGGCAGGCCGACGCCGACGCCGCCGGCCTGCCGTACGACTACGTGGCCGGCTGGATCACCCTGCGCGTCCACTCCGACCTGGCGGCCGTCGGCCTGACCGCCGCGGTCGCGGGCGAACTCGCCGCCGCCGGCCTGAGCTGCAACGTGGTCGCGGGTTTCCACCACGACCACCTCTTCGTGCCGCGGGAGAGTGCGTCCCGGGCCATGGCGATCCTGGTGGCACTCGCGGGGAAGGGCGCCTGAGCCTGAGCCACCGCGTCTCCCCGCCGCGTGTCCCCGCCACGTCTCCCCGGCGCGTCCCGAACCGCGGGCTGTCGTCCCGCGATGCCGTCAGGCCACGGGTCCGTGCGATGCGGGGTGTCCTGGGACGGCGACGCGCCGTCGCCGTCCCAGCGCCGAGGCGTCGGAAAGCGCGGTCGGCGCTCACGGATCACTGGTGCGGGATCGCGCGCACCGGATGGCGGCTCATGATCGAGACGCGGTTGAAGGCGTTGATGGTGAGGGCCACCCAGATCGCGGCGGAGATCTCGTCGTCGGTGAGCGCCTGGCGCGCGGCGGCGTAGGCGGCCTCCTGGGCGGCGACGTCCGCGGGTTCGGTGGTCGACTCCGCGAGGGCGAGAGCCGCTCGCTCCCGTGGGGTGAAGAGTTCCGTGCTCCGCCAGGCCGCCAGCACCCCCAGGCGCTGTGTGCTCTCGCCGGCGCGCAAGGCCGCGTCGGTGTGCACGTTGAGGCAGTAGGCACAGCCGTTGATCTGCGACACGCGCAGGTTGATCAGTTCCACGGCCAGCCGGTCCAGGCCGGCGTCGGCGGCGACCGCGCGGACCGCTTCGGCGGTCTTGACCAGGGCGTGGTAGGCGGCGGGGCTCTGCTTGTCGATGAAGACGCGCCTGTCGGTGAGGCCCTGTGCCGTGCCGCTCATCCCGCACTCCTTCGGGCCCTTGCAGGCCCTGCTCGTTCCGTCTGCCGGCGTCCTATCATCAGGACATGGTCATTGAATATAGAACCATCTTCGGAACGGGAGGCGGTGCGCGGTGAGCACCACCGAGGCGGATCACGCCGCGTCCGATCCCGCCGGGTCCGGTCCGGCCGCGCCCGAGGCCGCCCGACCCCGGCACGAGGCAGCGGCCGACGGCGTACGCAAGGGACCGGGGGCGCCCCACGTCGAGATTCTCTCCGCACGTGAGGTCCCCCTGGGCGGGCCCCGGGCGATGACCGTACGGCGGACGCTGCCGCAGCGGTCCAGGACGCTGATCGGGGCCTGGTGCTTCGCCGACCACTACGGGCCCGACGCCGTCTCCGGGGCGGGCGCCATGGACGTGGCTCCGCATCCGCACACCGGCCTGCAGACGGTGAGCTGGCTGTTCAGCGGGGAGATCGAGCACCGGGACAGCCTGGGCACGCACGCCCTCGTGCGTCCGGGCGAACTCAACCTCATGACCGGCGGATACGGCATCAGCCACTCCGAGGTGTCGACCGCCGCGACCACCGTCCTGCACGGCGTGCAGCTGTGGGTCGCCCTGCCGGAGGCGCACCGTGACGCCGCCCGCGACTTCCAGAGCCACGCCCCCGACGCCGTCCGGCTCGGCGGGGCCGAACTCCGCGTCTTCCTGGGCTCCCTGGCGGGGTCGGTCTCCCCGGTGCGGACCTTCACTCCTCTGCTCGGCGCCGAAGTCGTCCTTGCGCCGGGCGCCACCGTCACGCTCCCCGTGGACCCCGGGTTCGAGCACGGGGTGCTCGTCGACCAGGGCAGGATCCGGATGGGCGAAGCGCTGCTCAACCCGGCGGAGTTGGGCTTCGCCGCCACGGGCCTCGATACGCTGGCGCTGACGAACGACTCGGAAACGCCCGCCCGGCTGATCCTGCTCGGCGGCACACCGTTCGAGGAGCGGATCGTCATGTGGTGGAATTTCGTCGGCCGCGGCCACGAGGACATCGTCCGGGCCCGGGAGGCGTGGCAGAACGCGTCCGACCGGTTCGGCGCCGTCACGGGGTACGACGGGGACCGCCTTCCGGCACCCGCCCTGCCGAACGCCACCCTCACACCGCGCGGTAATCCGCGGCACAGCTGAAAGGTGCACACCATGCCCGAGCCCTCCACCGCTGCGACCGTCGAGCGGGTCGACGCCAGGCACCGGTACGAGATCCTCGTCGACGGCGCGGCCGCGGGCTTCACCGCGTACCGTGACCGCGGCGAACAGCGGGTCTTCTACCACACGAAGATCGACGACGCCTTCGCGGGACAGGGCCTGGCCTCCCATCTCGTGCGGGAGGCCCTGACCGACGTACGCGGCGCGGGCAAGCGGATCGTGCCGGTCTGTCCGTACGTGGCGAAATTCCTGAAGAGGCACGACGAGTTCGCCGACATCGTCGATCCGGTGACGCCCGAAGTCCTGCAGTGGCTCGAAGCCGGGCGGGGCTGACGGCGCGTCATGGGAGTGCGGCCGGCGCGGGCCCGGGCGGATGCGGCGCGCCGGCGGCCGGTCCACTGACGGCCGGTCCGACGGTGCCGCGCGATGCGACGGCGCCGCGCCGCCCGGTCTTGGCTGAGGCCGATCGTACGGTCCGGCCCTGACGGCGGGCGCGCTCGCCGCCACCGGCCCCGCGCCGTGGCTCGCGCCGTCGCGCCGTCGTCTCGTCCCCTTGGCTGAGGCCCCGGCCGGTCCGGTGCCGGTGACGGTCCGGTGCCACGCGAGGGCGATCACGTCATGCGAGAGCGGCATAGCATATTGCTCATGACGCAAAACGACGTCGAGCTGGACAGCCTGGTGCGCAAACGGATCCGCGCGCTGCGCGTGGCGCAGGGCTGGTCCCTGGAGGAACTGGCCACCCGCGCCAAGCTCAGCCAGTCCACACTCAGCCGCATCGAGAACGGACAGCGCCGCCTCGCCCTGGACAGCCTCGTCACCCTTGCCCGTGCCCTGGACACGACCCTCGACCAGCTCGTCGAGACCGCCACCGACGATGTCGTCTCCAGTCCGACGATCGACGGGCCGCACGGCACGATGCGCTGGCCCGTCAAAGCGGACCCCGGTATGAGCGTCGTGCGACGGCGCATGACCGAGCCGCCCCCCGACAGTCCCGCACGCCTGCGCGCCCACCCCGGCCGCGAATGGTTCGTCGTCCTGTCCGGGGCGGCGGTCCTCCTTCTGGGCAACCGCCGCATCCGCGTCGAGACCAACCAGGCCGCGGAGTTCCCCACCATGCTGCCGCACGCGATCGGCGCGGAGGGCGGACCCTGCGAGATCCTGGGCATCTTCGACCGCGACGCCCGCCGCGGCCACCAACGCGGCGAAGGGGGCGGGGACCCGAAGGGCACGTGAGCGGTTGATCGAGGTCACGCGAGACCGGCGCCGGACCGCGATCGGGCAGGATGCCGGGGCAGGTGGGCACCCTGCGCATCGGGAGGGCATCGGGGGTCACTTGCGTCTTCGGCCGCTCGTCCGGCCATCGTCTTGCGTAAACGGAAAGCAGTCGTGCCGCACAGGCATGACCGTCCTAGCGTGTCCGTATGAGTCACACACCCCAGCGGGCCGGCCATCAAGGCGGGCACGGCGCCCGCTCGCACCCCATCGGCCCTCACGTCGGCGCCCCCCGCACCGACCGCGCCGACCCTCGCACCGGCACCCACACCGGCCCTCACTCCGGCGGCGACAGCCAGGCGGAGATTCTCGATCTGGACGCGGAAGTACTGGCGGAGCACATCGCGTCCATCATTACCTGGCTCCCCCTCACGAGCGCCCCCCGCCACATCGTGGACCTGGGGTGTGGCACCGGGGCCGGTACCTTCGCTCTGCTGCGTCGCTTCCCGCAGGGCGAGGTGACCGCCGTCGACAGTTCGGCCGACCACCTGAGCCGCTTGCGGGAGAAAGCCCGGGCCAGCGGTGCGGTCGATCGGGTACGTACCGTGCGGGCGGACCTCGACGCGCACTGGCCGCAGCTCGGGACGCCCGAACTGGTGTGGGCCTCGGCCTCGATGCACCACATGGCCGATCCCGACCGGGCACTGCGCACGGTCCTCGATCTGCTGGCGCCCGGCGGGCTGTTCGCCGTCGTGGAGCTGGCGGCCTTCCCCCGCTTCCTGCCCCCCGACGCCCCGGGGGAGCGGCCCGGCCTGGAGGAGCGCTGCCACGCGGCGCGCGACGGCTACCGCGCCGAGCACGTGCCTCACCTCGGCGCCGACTGGGGGCCGAAACTGACCGCTGCCGGTTTCACCGTCGAGGGTGAACGCACGATCACCGTGAACCTCGACCGCTCCCAGGGCGACGCGATCGGCCGTTACGCCCTGGAGAGCCTGCGGCGCCTGCGCGGCGCTGTCGCGCCAACTCTCCCGGCCGAGGACCTCGCCGCGCTCGACCGGTTGCTCGACACCGCCGGCCCTCACAGCATCGTGCGCCGCGACGACCTCGCGATACGCACCGAACGCACCGTCTGGGCCGCGCGCCGACCGCGTCAGTGAGCCGCGCGCCACGGCGACGAAGACCGGAAGGTGCCGACGCGGGCCTTGTGACGGGATGACGGGAGTCTGCCGCGGGGCTCCGGGTCGCGCCCGTACGCGTCAACGGTGGCGTCCGCGGCGGTGCTGCCGCCGCGGACGCCACCGTTGACGGAGGGCTCAGGCTCCGCGCTGGACCGGGCCGACCAGGGTGCCGGCGGCCACCTTGAGCCTGCCTTCGGCGAAGGACGTGCCGGGGATCTCCCCGCCCGGCGCCCGGAGCGTGAACGACGCCTCGTCCGCGGGGGTGCTGTGGCCGCGGCTGGGGACCTGGATGTCGAAGTGGACCGGGTGGCCGGGGCCGAAGGTCACCGTTGCGTGCTGGTCGCCGTGGTGGCCGGTGCTGATCCTGATCTTCGAGCCGTGGTTCGAGAACCGCACGCCGGTGGGCGAGCCCGCCAGCGTGCATGACGCGTACCCGCGAGGTGCGCTCAGAGTGACGCGGTAGTGGTGGTTCCCCCGGGTGCCGGGCGCCGTGGTGATCCTCGCGATGTGGTTGGCCGGACGGCAGGCGGAGGGAGCCGCGGTGTGGGCCGTCCCCGGCGAAGCCTGGGCCAGTCCCGCACCGGCGGTGCCGGCCAGCGCGGTGGCGGCGAGGATGACGGCGATCTTGCGGTTGGTACGCATCATGAACATTCCTTGCCTTGCTCAATGGCCCTGCGGGTGTTCCCCGTCAGGATCATGGTCATCACGATTACTGCCCTCTTCTCTGCGAGGGAAATGTCCCGGAATGGCCACGACCGTATGGCCGGTGTGCGCGGTCGGCTCCCGCCGCTGGAGATCGAGCGCGCACCCGGACGGTCCGGCCTGCTGGGCGCGGCTGGCCGCGTCGCTGGTCAGCCGCGCCTGCGAGGCGTGCCGACCACGATGAGGCCCAGGATCCCCGTTCGGTCCCCGGACGCCGTCGGGGTGATGCTCGCTCACCTGGACGAATGGAGTGACCGGTCAGGTCCGGTGCCACGCGGGGACGCTCCTCGGGGACGCGGCCCGGGGCCGTGCCGGGCGGCGGCCTGGCGCCACGACGCCCGCCTCCGCTGCCGTCCCGGCACTCGGCTCGGACGCCGTGCCGCCCGGCCCGTCCGCGGCGGACGGCCGTCAGCCGCGCGACGGCATCCCGGTGCCGCTCCCGGTAAGTCCTCGATACCGCCCTGCTGTTCGGGCCACCGACGCCGCGCAGGGACGAAGGCCACCTCTGTCCTCAAGCGCATGCTGAGTGACGCGGTGTCCTCCTTCCATGGCCGTGACGGTGTGCGCCGCGCCTACCGGGAGGTGGGGGAGGGCCGCCCTCTGGTCCTGCTGCACGGCATCACCGAGGACGCGACGCTCTGGCTGCGCCAGGGGTCAGGCCGAGGCGTTCGCGGCACGCGGTCACCGCGTGGGCATGCCGGATTTCCGGGGGCACGGCAGGAGCGCGAAACTCCATGACGTCAGCGCCTGTCCCGCAGACGTGCCGGCCGATGACGGCTTCGCCCTCCTCGACCACTTGGGGCTGGACGCCCATGACCTCGGCGGGTATTCGCTCGGTGCGCGCGTCGTGGTCAGGATGCTGGTGCGTGGCGTGGCGCCCGGGCGGGCGGTGGCCGCGGGCCAGGGCCTGGCCCAGGTGCTCGGCGTCGGCGGCGGCGCGGGCTCCTTCATAGGGCGGCCCTTCGCCGGGGCGGCATCGTCTCTGCCGGATTCGCCTGAGGGGCGCTTCGCCCACGGGCTGCGGTCGAGGGGCGAGGACCCTGTGGCGCTGCTTCATGTGCTGGATTCGGTCGTCGCCACACCGGTGGAGTCGCTCCGCCGTGTCCAGGTGCCCACCCTCGTGCTGGTGGGCACCGACGACCAGCGTTCCGACTCGGCCGGCCAGCTCACCGCGGCGCTGCCGTACGGGACTCGGGCCCCGGTGCCGGGAAGCACGCGATGGCGATCGCCGCACCGGAGTTCGTCGCGTCCATGGTGGACTTCCTGGCCGCCCACTCGTCATCACCGCCCACGCGTGGTCACCGGCGCTGAGACATCACCGGCCCTCAGCCATCACGGCGTCCGGGCCCGGCCGCGCCGTTCCCCGGTCGGCGATCGTCCGGGGCGCCTGATGCGAAGGCGCCGGTGGGACCCGCCGCCGCAACGCGCGGCGGGTCCGCACGGCCGCGAACGGCCCGGCGCCGCATGCGCGCCGACGGGACCTGGGTCTCTTCAAAAGCGCGGGTCGCCTCGGTCCGGCGGAGCGGAACGGAGCGCCGCGGCCACGAACGACGCGACCAGCGGCCGGCGGTCCCGCTCGTTCCACGCGAGTAGGAGGCGGCTGGGCGGCGCGTCGGACACCGGTACGCAGATCAGGCCGGCGGCGGCCGGCGCGACCAGCGAGCGGGGCAGCATCCCGATCATCCGGCTGACCGTGATCATGTGGAGCATCTGCACCACGTCCTTGACCTCGGGACCGGTGTCGTCGCCCGGGGGGACCCCCATCCAGCGCGGTAGTGTCTCGCCCTCCAGGTCGGCCAGGCACACCGAGGTGTGCCCGGCGAGCCGGTGTCCGGGCGGGAGGACGACGACACGGTCCTCGGTGTGCAGCGTCTCGTGGGCGAGGCCGTCGAGAGGGTCGAACGGAACGTAGAGCAGGCCGACGTCGGCCCGTCCGTCCCGCAGGTGGTCGGCCCGGTCGGTGGGGCCACTGAACAGGATGTCTACCCGGCGTGCGTCCGGCTGGTGGGCGTACTCGGCGAGCATCCCGGAGAGCAGACCGGCGTCGCCACCGGGCTTGAGGACGAGCCTGAGGTGGGCCTGGGTGTCGCCGGCGCGCCGGGCGTTGCGGACGGCGGCGCTGACCGCGTTGAGCGCATGCCGGCCGTGTTCCCTCAAAGCCTCCCCGGCCGGGGTGAGTTCCACGTGCCGGCTGGAGCGGAGGAACAGGGGGACGCCGAGCCGGGTCTCGATCCGCCGGATCGCCTTGGACAGCGCCGGCTGGGCGATCGAGAGCCGGACGGCCGCCCGGCCGAAGTGCAGCTCGTCGGCGACCGCCATGAAGTACTCCAGCTCGCGGGTCTCCAGTTCAACCATGCCTCCAGGTTATCGCCGCGTACCGAAGAGGTCTTGGACGGCAGCAGCGTGCTCGGGCAAGGATGGACACATGATCCAGCACACGATGATGGTTTCCTTTGATCAGCCCCTGCCTGCCACCGAGCTCGACCGATATCTCTCGGATATCGAACGGGTCATGCTCGACTCCGGTTTCGTCCAGTCGTTCGCGGCCAGGCGACACATCCCCATGCCCGGTGAGGAGACGATTCCGGCGCTGATCGCGTCGGTGATCGTGCTGCTCGGCGTGGCCGACGCCGACGCGCTGGCGCAGTCGTTCACCGCACCCGGTCTGCACGAGGTCATCGGCCGCTGGCAGTCGCGGTACCCGTACAAGGTCGCCTTCGCCAACCACGCACCGTTGGCATGAGCGCAGCCCGGCGCGGGGTGGGACTGGTCACCGGCGCCGGAAGTGGCATCGGCCGCGCGCCGGCACGGGTGTTCGCCCGGAGCGGCGCCGCGGTCGCCGGACTCGACATCGAGGAGAGCCCGGCGGCCGGGACGACCCGGGTGATCACGGACGAGGGCGGCGAAGCGACACCGTCACCGTGGACATCGCCGACGAACCCTCCGTGCGGGCGGCCGTCGAGCGCACGGTGGCGCCTAGGATGGCCTCGACTTCGCCGTGAACAGCCTGGCTGCTCTCCCAGGGGGACGGCATCGCCCCGATCCCCGGCACCGAGCGTGTCGCGCGCGTTGTGACGAACACCGGCGCGGACGCGGTGGAACCGGTACCCGGGCAAATGGAGCATCCGGCCACCCTCACCGCCGCCGCGGGCGACACGCACGACGAGGCCGGGATGCGCCTTCTCGAACGCTGAGCGGCACCCGGCCGCACACCCACGGGCCGCGAAGCCCGTGAGCCCGGGACGGAGCCACAGGGCCACAGAGCCACAGGGCTACACGGTCACACGGGCCGCGCGGCGCTCACCCCTCGACGCGTTCGCGCGCGCGAGGGGTGAGCGACGACCACTGCGGGGAGGGAGCGGGCGTGGCTCAAAAGCGCGGCCGGAACTCCGGCCCGTAGTTGCCCGGGGCGTTCGGGAGGGTGAGGTTCATGAGTTCCACCGCCGGGCCCTCCATCCCCCGCATGGCGTGGACCGCCGCGTTCAGGCTGCTCGCCCCGCCGCCCGCCCAGGCCTTGTCGAGGCCGGCCAGCACACTGTTGTACGAGCCGTTGCACTGGTCGAGGAGCTTCTGCACCTGCCGAGACGGGTGGGGCCAGCCGCCGGCGGGGACACGCGCCATGGGCCGCACCCGCGGGAAGGGGACCTGCGCGCCGGTGAACTGCCAGCTGCCGCCCGTCCGGCGCAGCCGCCGGCCGTGGTAGATCTCGCCGAAGGCGTAGTAGTGCGCCGGGTTGTCGTCCTTGAAGGCGGTGGCCGGGGAGCTGCTGGTGCCCTCGCCCTGCTCCTTGATGGTCTCGATGCAGCGCTCGACGTCGTCGAGGCTGCGCACGGGCGTCAGCGAGTCGGAGCCGATGCGCTCGGAGAGCTGGCCCTTGGCCGACAGTTCCGGGTCCACGCTCCGGAAGGCGTCCAGCAGGTCGGCGTAGAAGTCGCCGACACCGGGGGCCTCGTCCAGGCTCCGGGCGAGCGGGTCGTCCGGGGCTTCGATCGCCATCATCACGTCCCGGACGAAGGCCTTCGTCAGACCCGAGAGGTACACGTGCACTCCGGGACGTACGCCGCCCGGCAGCGGGCTGGGGTAGGTGGTCGCCGCTTCCTTGATACGCGGCCGCTCGCCCACGGCCGTCAGGAGGTTGCACACGACGCCCATGTGGTACATCTCGTCGCCCACGACGCGGCGGATCAGCCGTGCCGCCTCGCTGCCGCGGTCGATGACGGACCACCAGCCGCACAGGTACGGCGGGATGGTGGCGAGTTCGAGTTGCAGGGCGACCTGCAGGCCCTCTCGGAGCCAGTCGATCCCGCGGTCACTCGCGGGCACCGCGAGCAGCCGCGCCACGCTCCCGTCCGCCGCCCGGACCTCGGGGGTATCCGCCGCTGCCGTGGCACCGTGCGCCGCCCCCTGCTCGGCCGCGGCGGCGGGGCCGGCGGCCGCCACGGCCGCCGCGGGCGCCGCCGCCAGGACGGCTGACGCCAGGAAGTTCCTGCGTGCGAACGGAGAGACCTCCGATCCCTCCCGACCTGCTCTCTTACCAGTCACCGTCGTCCTCCGCTCTGACAGGCGGCCCTGCCTCGGCCGAGGCGCCGTGGACCCACCGACGGCTCGCGAAGCTAGCAGTGATCTTGGCTACGGTCGGGGTGCGCGAGCCGCCCGGCGCATCCATCACCCGGTCGGCGCAGTTGCCGCCGAGTATCCGTTTGGTCACTCTGTGTGGCAGTTTGGCGCTTTGTCTCTTACCGTCAGAACATGAAGAAACTGCAGGTCACAGCCATTGCATGCGCGACTGCCGCGCTCGCTTGCGGCGTCGGCGCGGCCGCCCCGGCCCACTTGGTCCGGCACGAGGTCCATCCGGGTCAGTCGATCCAGAAGGCGGTGGACGCGGCACGGGCGGGCGACGTCGTCGCGCTCGCGCCGGGCACCTACCGGGAGAGCGTGCTGATCACCAAGCCCGGCATCACTCTCGAAGGAGCGGGGCCCCGCACGGTGATCACCCCGGCCGCCGGTGACGCGCAGGGCGCCTGCGCGCGCCTGGGCGACGGCGTGTGCGTCCTCGGCACGGGCGACACCGCCGTCGACGGCGTGCGGGTGCGCTCGCTGACCGTCTCCGGGTTCAAGAAGAACGGTCTGTGGGCCTCGGGCACCGACCACCTCGTGGTCGACCATCTCGTCGCGGAGAAGAACGGCGTCCGGGGTGTCGCGGAGGAGAAGTCGGTGCGTTCCGTGATCAAGAGGGTCACCGCGCGCGACAACGGCGACGCCGGCCTCTTCGTCACGAACTTCGCCGACAGCGAGGGCGGGGCCACCGACACCCACGGCACCGTGGTCGAGAACAACACCCTGACGGGCAACGCGACGGGCATGACGCTCAGGCGGGTCAGGAACCTGTCCGTGTACGGCAATGACATCGCCGCGAACTGCGCCGGTGTGTTCGTGGTCGGCGACGAGTCCAAGCCGGCGGCCGGCGCCATGACGATCAGCCACAACAAGGTCCACGAGAACAACAAGTACTGCCCCGCCACCGCACGGCTGTCCGAGGTCCAGGGCGCCGGCATCGTACTGACCGGAACCGAGGACGCCCTCGTACGCGACAACGCGATCAGCGCGAACGTCGGCACCGCGCCGATGTCCGGCGGCATCGTGCTGTTCAAGAGCTTCGTGGGTGTGCACAACAGTCACAACACCATCAGGGACAACGTGCTGGAGGGCAACAAGCCCGCCGACCTCGCCGACCGGGAGACCGGGACCACGAACGCGTTCGCCGACAACCGCTGCACGGCCTCCCTGCCCAAGGGCATGTGCTGACCGCCCATCGCCTCACGAGGAGAGACACACGGCATGACCACCCTCAGCACCACCACTGCCGCACCCGTCCCGAATCCGGACCGGAGTGCGGCCTGCACCTGCTCGGCCACGTCCCAGCCGTCCATGCGGCTGCGTGAACTCGCCTTCGGCGCCGCGTGTTCGGCCGCCCTGCGCGCGGCGGCACGGCTGCGGGTCGCTGACGCGCTGGACGACCCCGTCCCGGTCGCCGACCTGGCGGCCGCGGTGGGCATCGAGCCGGGGCCCCTTCGCCGGCTGCTGCACTGCCTCGCCTGCTATGGCGTGTTCACGGAGGCGGAGGACGGCACCTTCGGCCACACGGAACTCTCGCGGCGGCTGCGCGAGGACGACCCGAACAGTCTGCGCGACATCGTGCTGTGGTGCACCGAGCCGTGGACGTGGGACGTCTGGCCGCGCCTCGACGAGGCCGTACGGTCGGGTTCCAGTGTGTTCCAGGACGTCTTCGGCAAGGAGTTCTTCGACTACCTGCACGAGGACGCGACCGAGTCGGCCCGCGTGTTCAACCGGGCCATGACGACATCGAGCGTGCAGTCCGCCCTGGACGTCGCCGACCTGCTCGACCTCACCGGCGTGCGGACCGTCGCCGACATCGGCGGGGGCCAGGGCCATGTGCTCGCCAGCCTGCTGGAGAGGCACCCGGACGTCACCGGCACGCTCATGGACCTGCCGGGTGTGGTCGCGCGGGCCGACGCCCGGCTGCGGGACGAGGGACCGCTCGCCGCCAGGACGAGGATCGTCGCGGGGGACTGCCGGGAGGCGGTGCCGTTCGAGGCGGACCTCTACGTCATCAAGAACATCCTGGAATGGGACGACGAGAGCACCCGCAGGTGTCTGGCGAACATCACCGCCGCGGCGCGCCCCGGCGCGCGGGTCGTGGTCATCGAGAACCTCGTCGACGACTCCGCCTCGATGCGCTTCACCACCGCCATGGACCTGCTCCTGCTGCTCAACGTGGGAGGCGCCAAGCACACGCGGCAGAGCCTCGTCGACCGCATCACCGCGGCCGGGCTCACGGTCGGTGACGTACAACCCGTCAACGCTTACCTGCACGCGTTCGAGTGCGCCGTCCCGGTCTGAGGCCGGCCCCGTACACATCGGCATCACATGACAAGGACGCCCCGGGCGCCGGCTCACCGAGCCGCCCGGGGCGTCCTTGGCACGCGCCACTTCGTGTCAGGCGCGCTGCCACCGGTAGAACTGGTGGGCCATCGCGTCCTTCGGGCCGCGCCAGGTGTCGGGGTCGTAGGGGCTGATGTAGGCGTCGAGCCGGTCGCTGAGCTCGCGGAACTGCGGCGTCTTCGACACCTTCGCGATCTCGGGGCCCGGCAGCCGGTCCGTCTCGACGAGGTGCATGTAGACGTCGCCGAACTGGAAGAGGCTGCGGCGCACGACACCGACCATGTGCGGCAGGTCGCCTGCGTCCGACTCCTCGAACAGCTTGGCCACGTCCGGGGCGGCGCCTGGCGCGATCCGGGCGACGATCAGGGCTTGGTGCATGGGATCCACCTCTTGGGCCACCGGCCCGGGGAAGGGGGCGTGCCGCCCCCCGGGGCGGGGGCGGCACGTACCGAGCGGGACCTCAGCGGTTGGCGGTCTCGGGGCTGCGCCCGTCGCGGGCGCGCTGTTCGACCTTGTCCCGGATGAGTTTCATCTGGATCGCGGAGTTGCGGTTGATGTTGCCGGTCATCCACTCGTCGTCGACCGGGGCCTCGGGCTTCATCGCGAAGTCCTGCGCCCAGCGCATCAGCGTGCCGTCCGGCACCTCCTCGTACTCCCAGCGGATGTCCATGTGCTGGAAGGGACCCGTCTCGACGCGGCGGGCGCGGACGGTGCGAGCGGCGCGGTCGGTGGTGCGCTCGGAGACCCAGCTCCAGACCTTGCCGTCCTTGTCCGGGTGCATGGTGAGCCGGAACGTCGTGGTCTCCCCCTCGCGCGAGAGGATCTCCACGGCCGCGTACTCGCTGAACAGGTCGGTCCACTTCGCCACGTCGTTGGTCATGTCCCAGACCAGGTCGAACGGGGCCGCGACGACGATCGTGTTCTCGGTGTGCCCGGCCATGTCAGACCCCCGCCGCGAGATGAGCGTTGACGAGGTCGAGGAACTCCTTGGGCGTCCTGCACTTGTCGGCCTCGGACGGCATCGCGAGCTCATGCCGGTTCTCGAGCTCGCCGACGATGCCGAGGAGGCCGAGCGAGTCGAGGCCGAACGCGGCGAACTCGTTTCCTGGACGGCGTTCCAGCTCGTCGGGGTCGACGGTGAGGCCGGCGCCCTTCTTCATGAGCGCCGCCAGATCTCGATAGGTCAGCTGATCGGTCATGCTCTTCTCCTTGGTCCAGTCGGTCGGGGGACCGCCGCGGCGGGCGGCCCCCCAGGGGGTGCCGTCCTCAGGAGGTGCCGTCCGCGATGTGCCGGACCACCAGCGCCGAGTTCGAGCCCATCAGCCCGCGGCTGAGCACCAGCGCGGTCCGAAGTTCCGCGGCGCGCGCGCGACCCGTGACGACGTCCAGGTCGTGGCAGACGTCGAAGACGTTCGGGGTCGGCGGGACCGCCCCGTACTCCATCGCCAGGACAGCCGCGGCCACATCGAGCACCGGGCCGCCGCAGTAGGCGCGTCCCGTGCCCGTCTTGGGGGCGGTCACCGGCACCCGGGTGCCGTGGGCACCCAGCGCGTCGGCGAGCGCCAGTGCCTCCGCACGGTCCGCCTCCGGGATCCCGAGCGCGTCCGCGAAGACGACGTCGATCTCCTCGGGAGCGCAGTGCGCCTCGGCGAGTGCTCCGCGCACGGCGTGCGCGAGGCCCTCGCGGGACGCGGCCCACCGGGCCTCGCCGGTGAAGGTGGTGGCGTGGCCCGCCACCTCCGCCCTGACGGGCGCGCCCCGGCGGCGGGCCGCCCGCTCGTCCTCGACGAGCAGGAAGGCGCCGCCCTCCGCCGGCACGAACCCGCAGGCGCTGGAGGTGAAGGGCCGGTAGGCGCGGTCCGGCTCCTCACGAAGGCTCAGGCCCTCGTAACCGAGCTGGCAGACCACGGAGTACGGCGCCAGGGGTGCTTCCGCGGCCCCGACGACCATGGTGTCCGTGCCCCGCATGACGGTCGCGGCCGCGTGCCGCAGCGCGTCGAGACCGCCCGCCTCGTCGCTGGCGACGACGCCGCAGGGGCCCTTGAACCCGCCGCGGATGGAGATCTGCCCGGTGCTCGCCGCGTAGAACCACGCGATGGACTGGTACGGACCCACGGAGCGCGGCCCGGGGCCCCACAGCCGCTGCAGTTCGCGCTGGCCGAACTCGCCGCCGCCCGAACCCGCGGCCGTCACCACACCGATGTTGAACGGTGAGTTCTCGTAGTCGGTGCGGCTGAGCCTGGCGTCCGCCAGCGCGGCCTGAGCCGCCGCCAGCGCGAAGTGCGTGAACCGGTCGGTCTGCGCGAGGAAACGCTCCTCGATCAGGGACGCCGGGTCGAAGTCGCGTACCTGGCCCGCGACGCGCAGCGGCATCGCCTCGCAGCCCTCCCGGGTGATGCGGTCGAGCACACTGATGCCTTCCACCGTGCTCTTCCAGAACGTCTCCGTGGTGATGCCGTTGGGCGCCACGACGCCGATGCCGGTGATCACCGGGCGCCTGCCCGTCGATGCGCTCATCAGGACCTCCCGTCACCGCGGCTCATGACGACCGCGGACTGGAAACCGCCGAACCCACTGCCGACCGACAGGACACTGCGCAGGTCCGCGTTCCGCGCGGTGCGCGGCACGTAGTCGAGATCGCACTCCGGATCAGGGGTCTCGTAGTTGGCCGTCGGCGGCACCACCTGGTGGGCGAGTGCGAGGACGCACGCGGCGACCTCGATCGCCCCGATGGCGCCGAGCGAGTGGCCGATCATCGACTTGATCGAACTCATCGGGGTGCGGCGGGCGTGTTCGCCGAGCGACTTCTTCACCGCGGCCGTCTCGTGCCGGTCGTTCTGCTTGGTGCCCGAGCCGTGCGCGTTGACGTAGTCGATCCGGGTCGCGTCGAGTCGCGCCTGGTCGAGGGCCGTCGTGATGGCCCGCGCCATCTCGTCGCCCTCGGTGGTCAGGCCCGTCATGTGGTACGCGTTGCCGAAGGTGGCGTAACCCTGGACCTCGCAGTACACCGACGCGCCTCTGGCGCGCGCGTGTTCCAGCTCCTCCAGCACGAGCACCGCGCCGCCTTCGCCGAGGACGAACCCGTTGCGGTCGGCGTCGAACGGCCGTGAGGCGTGAGCGGGGTCGTCGTTGCTGGGCGAGGTGGCCTTGATGGCGTCGAAGCAGGCCACCGTGATCGGCGAGATCGGTGAGTCGGACGCGCCCGCGACCACCACGTCGGCGCGGCCGTCCTCGATGGCGTGGAAGGCGTAGCCGACCGCGTCGAGGCCCGATGTGCACCCGGTGGACACCGTCTGCACGGGACCTCGGGCGCCGATCCGCTCCGCCACGGTGGAGGAGAGGGAGCTCGGCGAGAACGCGCGCTGCAGATGCGGGCGGGCGTGCTGGTGGTCGACGTCCCAGCGTGCGCCCTTCCCGCTGACGGCGACGTAGTCGTCCTCCAGCCGGGAGGTGCCGCCGACGGCCGTACCGAGCGAGACGCCCACGCGCCACGCGTCGACCCGTTCGAGGTCGAACTCCGCGTCACGCAGGGCCTCGTCTGCGGCGGCCATGGCGAACTGGATGTACCGGTCGCAGCGGGCGACCTCGTCGCCGAGGCCGTGCGCCGCCGGTTCGAAGTCGCACTCGCCGGCGATCCGGGAGCGGAAGCCCGTGGGATCGAAGAGCGTGATGCCGCGCGTCGCGGTCCTGCCGTTCGCCAGCAGATCCCAGAACGCGGGTACGCCTATGCCACCGGGCGCGACGACTCCTATGCCGGTGACCGCCACCCGCCGGGTCATGAGAGGGCACCCGTTCGCTCCGGGGGCGGGCCCTGGTCCGCCGTGCCGGTCTCCTCCGTGTCCACGTGGCCCTCCTGGGGCGTGGGGGCCAGCGGGCCCAGGTGGAAGACCATGCGCGCCTCGGTGTCCCCGACGTTGCGGAACCGGTGGCGCACGTGCGGAGGGATCAGGAGGCCCTGGTCCACCTGCATGCTGTGGGTCTCGCCGTCCAGGTCGACTTCGAGGCGCCCGCTCACCACGTACACGAACTCCTCGGAGTGCGGGTGGTAGTGCTCGCCGATGCGGTCGCCCGGGTCGATCGTCGCGAGGCCCATGAAGCCGCTGGTCGCGCCCACGGCCGTGGGGGTGAGCAGGGCCCGCAGGTCCCCACCGCGCTTGGTGTTGTGGGGTGCCTCCGCGAGGTCCACGATGCGTGGCCTGTGCAGGTTCATGACAGTTCCTTCTCGTCCGTGTGTGTTCGAGTGGAGGATGCCGAGGCCGGCGGCCGGCCGCGTACCTCAGGATTCCGGAGCGCTGCGGTCGGTGATCGGGGACATCAGGCACCGGTCGAGGAGCAGGGCGACGTCCTCGTCGCTGGTCGGCACGTCCCCCTCGTGCAGCAGCCGGCCGAGGACGGCGGCCCTGCGCGGGCCGTAGCCGAGACCGAGTGCCACATCGGGCCGCTTGTGCAGATCGTCGTTCACGTCGACGACCCGGACCACCAGATCGTCCCGCTGGAAGATCGTGCTGCGCACGACATGGTGCGACGGGTCGTCGGCCGCCGCCTCGTCCTGCCCCGCGAGGAACTGCGCCAGCGCCATGCCCCGGCCCTCCTTCGCCCGGTAGTACAGCCCGTGCCTGCGCACATCGGACAGATCGTGGCCCGGAGAGGTCAGGTGGTGCACCATGGGCAGGGCCGCACGGGTGAAGAACGTCCTGGCGGACAGGGGGTCGTCAAGGTCCCGGTCCAGCTCCAGGTACGGGTTGACGGCCTCCTCGACCGCGCGCACCTCGGGCTGCTGCGCGACATGGCGCAGCGCCGTGAGCAGGTCGCCCTCGACCTCCACCGAGCGCACCACCCGGTTGCCGTGCATGAACAGCGACGTCCGGCGCAGCCGGGTGACGGCGTCGACGCGCGCGGTCGGCGAGGCGTAGTCGGAGAGGATCTTCGCGACGATCTCCTCGGTGCCCGGCTTCACGGTGAACGTGAGCGCGTGGCGCACCACACCGTCCCCGAGCCTGGGCGGGGCCTGCTGCCCGACATCCTGCGACGTCGTACGGTTCTTGACGGTCGTTCCCGTCTCGCGCAGCACGGCGTACCGCAGCGAGCGCGTGTTGAGCACGCAGTCGTGCAGCGGCTGGACCATGCGCACGTGCTCCTCGCTGTTGATCCAGGCGAGGAAGGGCGGCGCGCTCTCCCACTCGCTCGTGATCAGCCACTGCGAGGGGTTCTCGATGGACTGGCACAGCTGGTCGACGACGTGGCCGGGGACCGCGGCGACCTGGCGGTGCATCTCCTCGTACGCCTGCAGGAACCGCGTCTGGGCGCCCTCGTGCAGGTCGAGCAGGAGAACGACGCGCAGCCGCGACCCGTCGAACACGGATTGCGTGACCCGCTCCGACAAAACTGTCATGCGAACGCTCCTTCACTGTCACGTGGCGGGCGGACAGGCCGCCGCGTTGGCCGGTGCTCAGCGCGATCGGGAGCGGTGCCGTTGCCGCTGCGGGCGCAGGCGGAGGGGGAGCCGCGGATGCGTGAGCCTCACCCCCTGTCACGATCGTGTGGTGCGTCGGGCGCAGGCGCGAGACGTGGGAACCATGCGGGTGAATCCGGTCCGGCCCGACTCGTCAAAGGGAAGGGCTAGTTCGTCCCTTCTTCTGCGCGATATCCCTGCTGGGAGTCTCATGAACGAGAACGTCGAACACCATGTGCCTGTCCTGATCGTGGGCGGCTCGCTGGTGGGCCTGTCCGCGGCCCTCTTCCTCGGCCGTCTCGGCGTCGGGTACACGGTGGTCGAGAAACACGCCACCACCTCGACCCACCCGAGAGGGCGCGGCAACAACGTCAGAACGATGGAACTGTTCCGCACCGCGGGCGCGGAGACGGCGATCAAGGACGCGGCCTCCGTCCTCGCGGGCAACCACGGCATCCTCCAGGCCGGCTCCCTCGTGGGTGAGGACCAGGAATGGCTGTTCAAGGAGATCGATCCGGGCGGCGGCCTCGCCCGGTTCAGCCCGGAGCAGTGGTGTCTGTGCAGCCAGAACGACCTGGAGCCCGTCCTCGTCGACAGCATCCGCGCACAGGGCGGCGACCTGCGGTTCTCCACCGAACTGATGTCCTTCGAGCAGGACGGCTCGGGCGTCACCGCGGTGACGAAGAACCGCGAGACCGGTGAGCACACCACCGTGCGCGCCCAGTACCTGATCGCCGCGGACGGTCCGCGCAGCCCCGTCAGGGAACGGCTCGGCATCGGTATGACGGGCGCGGGCGAGCTGTTCCACAACGTGAGCGTCACCTTCCGCTCGCGGGCGCTGGCCGATGTGGTCGGCGACCGGCGTTTCATCGTCTGCTACCTGACGAACCCCGAGGCGGACGGCGCGCTGCTGCCCGTGGACAACGTGGAGAAGTGGGTCTTCCACCTGCCGTGGCACCCCGACCGGGGCGAGACCCTGGAGGACTTCACCGACGAGCGCTGCGTACGCCACATCCGCGCGGCCGTGGGCGTGCAGGACCTGGACGTGGAGATCACCGGCCGGGCCCCCTGGCACGCGGCCGAGCGGGTGGCGGAGCGGTACGCCGAGGGCAGGGTCTTCCTGGCGGGCGACGCCGTCCACGAGATGTCACCCACGGGCGCGTTCGGCTCGAACACCGGCATCCAGGACGCCCACAACCTGGCCTGGAAGCTCGCAGCGGTCCTCGAAGGCCACGCGGACCCCGGCCTGCTGAGCACCTACGAGGCGGAGCGGCTGCCGGTCGCCGAGGCCACGTCACAGCGCGCGTCGGCCCGCTCCGCCGAGCACAGCCACCCCGGATACGTGCCGGTGCCCGGAACGGGCGGCCCCAAGGGCGGCGGCATGCTCCCCGTCGTGCTGGCCTACCGCTACCCCAGGGGCGCGGTGCTGGGCGCCGACCAGGAGGAGCCCGTCGTACCGAAGGGCATGCGGCTCGCGGGCGACCCCGGTAGCCGCGCCCCCCACCTGTGGCTGCGGCGCGCCGGCAGCAGGCTCTCCACCCTCGACCTGTACGAGCGCTCCTTCGTGCTGCTCACGGGAGCCGGCGGCGGGGCGTGGCGGACAGCGGCGGAACGGGTGGCGCGGCGGATGTCCCTGCCGCTCGACGTGTACGCCGTGGGGGACGGGCAGGAAGCGGATCTGGTGACCGAGGAGGGCACCGACTGGGCACAGGCCCACGGGACGACGGAGGAGGGCGCGGTCCTCGTACGCCCTGACGGATTCGTCGCCTGGCGGGAGACAGCCGGCGTCAGCGACCCGGAGGAGACGCTGAGCAAGGCCCTCACGGCGCTGCTGGGAGCGAACTGAGGAACCGCCGGGGACGGCTGAGGGGCCCGCCGTCCCCGGCGGGCCCCTCACCCTCACGCTCCGGCCGTTCGCGGATCAGGAGTCGGTCGCCGAGTCCAGGTGGGCGAAGACCACGACGTTGTCGGTGTAGTCCTTGGCCTGACGGTCGTAGCTGCCCCCGCAGGTGATCAGCCGCAGTTGGGGCGTCGACGTCCTGCCGTACACCCGCTCGTCGGGGAACTCGGCCTTGCTGAAGGTCTCGACCGAGTCGACCTTGAAGGTCGCGACGATCCCGTCCTGCCGCGTGATGTTGATGAGGGCACCCTGCCTGACATCGTCGAGCAGCAGGAACACGGCAGGACCCGTCTTCGTGTCGACGTGCCCGGCCACGATCGCGTTGCCGTTCTCCCCGGGCGTCACACCGCCCTTGTACCAGCCGACGAGGTTCTTGTTGTCCCCGGGCGGAGGGTTCAGCGCTCCGCTCGCGGCCAGAGTGAGCGTGGTGAAGGGCGCGTCGACGGCGATGGAGGGAATCACCAGGCGAGTCGGCGCCGAACGGGGCAGCGCGAGATCGGTGGTGGGTGAGACGGACGGCGCGGCCGCCGGCGCGGGGGCGCTCGCCGTAGACACGGCGGCCGGCCGGGAGCCCGGAGTGCCCGTGGGCGTGCCGTCGATGGCGTTGTGCATCAGGAGCGCTCCGGCGAGTACTGCGGCCGCCGGCCACACCAGAGCGCGGACCGAGGAGCGAGGAGCGACGGGAGGCGGGTCGGATGGGGCTGCCATGGGGCTACGGCCTTACTCGGTCGGGGAACGGACAGCCCGGAGACGGGAACCGGCGGCCGGTGGCCGGGGTGTCCGGCGGGCTGGCGGACGAGGGGAGGCGGGGCGCGGGCCGCCGCCGGCGATTCGGCCGGCGGCGGTGTGTTCCGCTCCCCACGCACTGCGCGCGGTCACCGCCCCGACGTACGAGGAAGGCGGTGACTGCGCGTCGGAGGGGCAGTGCGTCAGCCGAGGGCGGGGGCGCCCACGGCGGCGCGGCGGCGGCGCAGAACGAACGCGCCGGCACCGAGGCCACCGAGCACCAGCACGGAACCAGCGGCCAGGCTGCTGCCGTTCAGCGCCAGACCGCCACCGCCGGTGTGAACGCCGCCGTGGGGCATACCGCCCTCGTGCATGCCGTTCTGGCCACCGTCGTCGTTGCCGTTCCAGCCACCGTCCTCGGAGGACGACGAGTCGCCGCGTCCGTTCTCGGAAGGACGGCCGCCGTCGTGCTGGCTGGACGACGAGTCGCCGCGTCCGTTCTCGGCGGGGCGGCCGCCGTCGTGCTGGCCGGAGCTGCTGGAGGACGAGTTGCCGTCCGGGCTCCACTCGGCGGGTGAGGCGGCCATCGCGGCCGGGGCGGAGAGGGCGATGACCGCGGTCGCGGCGGCGGCCGCGGCGAGGGTACGGGCAGTACGCATGGAGATGTGTTCCTTCCAGGGGAGGTCCGCGCTTTCCGTCCAACGTCCGAAAAGCGCAGTGGCTATGACCTCACCGTCAACGGCACACGCCGTACGCACCACCGGAGCGGTGGCATATGGGGCGTTCGCTGCACCCTCCGTGTGGTATCCGACGTCCTGTCACCCGCCCGCCACACTTCGATGTGTAAATCCCGGCGTACATGTCACGCCGCGTCCGGAGTGGACCCGAACGGCGGTGATGTGACCTCCCCGCAGGGCCCGCGAACGCGGCCACCGCGAAGGGAGAAGTGGTGATGCCGGGCACGGCACCAGTGTGCACCGTGGCGGCTCGTCACACTCCTTTCTCCGTGCGGGCGAGCGCTTCCGCCCTTCGTGACGGGGCGTGGGGCGGGTACGTGCCGCACCGCTCGCGTTCCGGGATCACCGGCGACGGGCGGGGAGCCCAGGCGGGTCACCTGCCCCGGACCTCCCGGGCCCTTTGGACCCCTGCCCCGGCACCACACGCATGCCCAGACCGCGTACGCGGTAGATGCAGGTGTCGTCGCCCCACAGGGTCGCCTCGGCCGTGGCGTACGCACCCCGCGCGTCCCGGCCGGCCTCCAGGATCTCCATGTCCACCCTGATCAGCCGGCTGGCCGGGGTGATCTGGCCGCGGTAGGTCCACGTCACCTCCCGGCCGGGCAGCACCGGTTCGAACCGCGGGTGCGGGACACCGGCGGTCATGCCGCGTTCGAGCAGGTAGTACTGGAGCAGCTGGCACATCGCCTCGACGCCCAACGAGCCGGGCTGCACCGGGTCCTGGAAGAAATGCGCCCGGAAGAACCACGCGCCCGCGTCGACGTCCTTCTCCGACCGCAGGCGGCCGAGCCCCGCCCTGCCGCCGGCCGGCCAGTAACCGGTGACGCGGTCCAGCATCAGCAGCATGGGGCCGGGCAGCCGGACAGGACCGGCACAGTGGCGTGCGGGCCGCGCGGTGAGGTCGACGGTGTACGCGCACGGTTCGTCGAGACGGACCCGGTCCTGTGCCGACACCGTCAGACCGGCCTGCTGGTCGAAGGCCGAGGGTGGGAAGTAGCCGAACACGGTGGAGAGTTCGAAGAGCGGGGCGCCGTCCGCTGTGCACCGGACCTCGAAGGCCTCGATGATCATGCCACCGCTGCGCGAGATACGGATCACCTCGGCGTGGGTGCGTACCGTCCTCGTCTCGGGAGTGACCTCGCCGGTGACGGTTCCCGATCCGTCGAGGTTGCGGAACAGCAGGTCCGCGTCGGTGCTCAGCGCGCTGCCGACGTAGGAGGCCAGCCACCCGCACGGTTGCAGCGCGACCTCCAGGAGGACGGCGAAGGGCATCGTCGTGCCGCCGCTCTGCTCGAAGTACCAGGCCGCGTCCGGCACGTCGTACTCGGCCACGACACCGCTGCCCTCCCGCATGCCGCCCTGCGGACCGTCCGTCCCCACGACGCGGGTCATGAAGTGGTACGGGGGGCCGGGCAGGCGTGCCACCCTGCGGGCACTGTCGAACGGGGCGTACGCGGCGCCGAACGCCTCACTCGGCCTGCCCCAGGCACAGGCCAGCAAGGAGGCGTATCCGAAGGAGAACCCGTCCACGGTGGCCACCTGCCCGCTCTCCCGGTGGCCGGCCAGCCCGCCGAGCGCCGGGAGCGGCACCTCGGCCCCGCTGGTCTGCGGGGCGGGTGGGCCCGAGTGACGCCAGTGCGAGAGCGGCCAGTCGGGCACCAGCCGCAGCGCCACGTCCCGGCCGTGGAACGCCTTGATCCCGTCCACGGTGCCCAGGACATCGGCGTACAGCGTCGGCGAAGGACCGGACGAGACTCCGCGCACGAACACCTCGTAGACGACCCGGCGGCTGTCCACGGTGGCCTGGCCGCGGCAACTGGCCGAGAAGGGGACCTCGTCGACGGGCTCGAAACGCCATCCGTCCCGGTCCACGGTGTAGCCCAGGGC
Organism: Streptomyces sp. NBC_01497; assembly: GCF_036250695.1. Taxonomy (NCBI): domain Bacteria; kingdom Bacillati; phylum Actinomycetota; class Actinomycetes; order Kitasatosporales; family Streptomycetaceae; genus Streptomyces; species Streptomyces sp. NBC_01497. Next base: position 7,860,375 of record NZ_CP109427.1, read on the forward strand.
CGCCAGGTAGAACGCCATCGCCTGGAGGCCGCCCTGCAGCATCAGGGTGCCGGGCATGCACGGATCGTTCTTGAAGTGCCCGGCGAAGAACCAGTCGTCCGGCCTCACCGGTGTCTCGGCGCGCAGATAGCCCCGGCCCCACGGCCCCCCGGCCGGGTCGAAGGCCGTGACCTCGTGGAGCAGGCGCAGCCGGCCGTCGTCGATCCGAGGCGGGCGGACGTGGGACGCGGTCGCCTCCCAGCCGGGACCGAAACAGTCCGCCGGCCGCCCCTGAGCCAGGGCCCGCACCTGTCGCGCGGTAAAAGCGCTCACAGCGCAGCGCACGGAGGGAGGGTCGAGGGGCAGCCCGTCGCCGGGCCGGTCGTCGGCGGGGTCCCACCGCACACCGGCGCTGCCCAGCAGTTCGGCCGGGGTGAAGAAGCCGGCCCGGCCGTCGCGGACGCTGAGCCGGAGTTCGCCGTCGACCCGGCAGTCGTAGTGGAAGAAGAACAGCCGGACACCGTCGTGTTCGGCGTGGCCGTCGATATGGATCTCGTAGCACAGTGTGTCACCCGCTTCGGGCGGCCCGCCGTGGAAGGTCAGCTCGCAGCCGAGCAACCGGTAGGCGCGCTCGCCCCGGTTGAGGAGGTCCACACCGAGCCAACTGGCCAGCAGCAGGTCGGCCTGGCCGGCTTCGATCATCAAGCCGGCCGGCATCCGGCCCGTGGCGTCGAGATACCAGCTGTCGCTCCTCACGTCGGTCTCGGTCCATACCGTTCCGCTCGTACGCACCGGTCCTGGCGCGGCGAGCGCCGCCGGTACCGCGTCGATGCCGGTCACGCGGTCGGCGAGCAGCATGGGCGGTTCGGGCATACGGGTCTGCACCGCGTACCCGTCCTGCGCGGCGAACCGGGCTCCGAAGAGGGCGGAGACCGGCCGGGAGGCGAGGTGTTCGAGCTGGGCCCGGTCGAACTTCGGTCCTGGCAGGGGCGGTTGTGGCGGCGCCTTCGGCTCGGGACACCGGCCGGGCGCGGGGGACCGGCCGGGAAGGGTCTCGGGAACGGTCCGGGAAACGGAGACGGGAGGGGACGCGGGCGACGGTGACGGCGACTGGTCGGTGGCTGCGGTGGCAGCCGGGCTCGGCGTGGGGGCGCCGGCCACTCGTACGGGGACCGCGGGCGTCCCGACACCGCTGCCGGCGCGCGCCAGCATGGTGACGGCCCGGGCGGACACCCGCAGGAACTGCTGATGGGCCTCGGCGTGCCGGGCGGTGATCTCCTGGTGGAGCGCGATCGCCCGGCGGGTCTGGCGGGCGACCAGGTCCTGAACGCTCCCTGGTGCTGGTGCTGGTGCTGGTGCTGGTGCTGGTGCTGGTGCGGGGGAGCGGCCGGCCGGCTCCTGCTCCTGACGGGGCACGGGCACGGCGTCGGGGGAGACAGCGGGCACGGGCACGGCGTCGGGGGAGACACCGGGCACGGGCACGGCGTCGGGGGAGACACCGGGAGAGGACGTGATGTCGGCAGAGGTGTCAGGGGCGGGCACGGTTTCGAAGGAGGCGGCGGGGGCCGCCGCCGGGTGGGCGGGCCGGTCCGGTACCGGCGCCAGTTCGGGAGCCCTCGGCATGATCACCACAGGTGCCTGCGAGGAGACGGGGTCCGGCGCCGGCAGCCGCGGTGGCCCGGGCACGGCCACCGTGAGGGTGGGACCGGGCCCGGCGGGGTCCACCGCGGCTGCCTGGAGCCGCCCGAAGAGTTCGTCGGCCCGTAGGGGCACTCCGGCGACCACGAGTTCGGCCACCGCGAGGCTCAGCTGCCGCAGCCCCTGATCGTCCGGGGCGTCGAGCGCGACGGCCACATGGTCCCGTTCGCCCAGCACGCGCCTGATCCAGCCCGTGCACAGCGCGCGTGGCCCGTGCTCGACGAAGACCCGGACCCCGTCGGCCCACGCCTGTTCGACCGTACCCGCGAAGTCGATCGTGCCGAGGCCCTGTGCGGTCAGCGCGTCGGCGGCCCGCTCGGACGTCGGGGCGTACGACTGCCGACTCGCCCCGCTGTAGAACCGCACCCCGGGTACCTCGACGGTGGGCCGGTGGTGCACCGCGCGCCACTCCTCCCGCACCTCGGCGACCTCCGGCACGTGGGCGGCGATGTCGTAGTCGATCGCGAGGGCGCGGTCGGCACCGAGCCGGGCCACGACGGCCGCACAGGCCCGTGACTCGCCGCCGATGACGCACACGCCCGGCGCGTTCACCGCCATCAGGTGTACCGCGGCCTCGGCCGCGAGTTCCGCACGGACCGAGTCGAGGGGCGCGCTGACCAGGTGGCTCGACCAGCGGGAGCCCCGGACACCCGCACGTTCCCAGGCGTGCCGTACCGCCCGCAGCTCACCGGTGAGTTCGTGGGTGAACAGGCCGCTTCGCCTGATGTCCTCGTACAGGCCGGCGGCGTCCGGCCAGGCCCCGAGGGCGATCAGCGCCGCCGATTCGCCGGAGGAGTATCCAAGGGCGGCGTCCGGCCGCAGGCCGAGCACCTCGCGGGTCAGGACGGTGTGGACGGTGGCGAGTTCGGCGGCGCCCCAGATCTTCTCGAGCACCCCCGTCACCGGTGCGGACCGCATCCGGCGGCCGACGGCCCCGTGGGACGACCTGATGCTCTCGCCCAGCGAGGGCAGCGCGAGCATCAGCGCGTGCCCCATCCCCCGGTAGGAGGCCGAGCCGTTGGTGTACACGAAAGCGGTGCGTCCCGTCACCGGCTCGTCCCGGTAGCGCACGTCGGCAGGCCGGGGACCGCCCTCGGTCAGCCAGCGTCGGGCGGCCTCCTGTCGACCCGGCAGTTCCGCGTCGTCCCGCACCACGATCGCCAGCCGGGCCGGGCCGTCGCCGGAGCGGGTACCTGATTCCAGTGCGGCCAGCACCTCCCGGCGGTCGCCCCCGGAGAAGACGTGCAGACGCGGGGCGGGCCCCCGCAGCCACGGCCGGGCGTCGCCCGCGCGCAGCCTGACCCGGACGGCCGGGCCCTGCAGCGGTGAGACGACCGCCGCCGCCGTACGGGGCGAGGCACCAGTGTCCGCGGGCTCACCCGGACGGGGCACCGCACGGTGCTGCAGGGCCGTCGCCGCGACCGCGACGGAGACGAGCCCCTGGGCCGCGTGAGCGCGGCCGAACGCCGCGGCCGGGTCGAACCCGGCGTCCTCACCGTCTCCGATGACCATGTCGGGCGGCTCGGTTCCGGGCGCGTCGCCGGGCTCCTCGTCGAGCAGCGCCATGACGGTGTCGCCGTCCCTGCGGGCGGCGTCCAGCGACTTGAGGACCAGGACCACGGCGGCGTCACCCGGTTCGGCGTCCCGGCCGAGTTCGCGCAGGGCGGCCCGGTGGACCGGCTCGCAGGACAGGTCGACGGCACCGACGAGCGCCGCGTCCGCCTCGCCCGCCCGGATGGCCCGGGCCGCGAGGTTCAGCGCCACCAGACCGGACGCCTCCTCCGCCGACACCGCGAAGCCCGGCCCCGCCAGGTCGAGCTGGGTGTTGATCCGGTTCGCCACGAGATTGGGCAGGCTGCCGACCACCCGCTCCGCGCTCATGGGCGGTGCGAAGGCGTCCCCGGCGCCGGGCGCCGCCGGGGACGGGGGAGCGTCCGGCCCTGCCTGCTCCAGCCAGTACGGCAGCCGCCAGCGGGCACCGGCGCGCGCCACCCCGGGGTCGACGCCGGCCCCGATGACCACCATGGTCCGCTCACGGGGCAGCGCCACCCCCCGTACGGCCTCACGGGCGGCTTCGAGCACCAGGAGCTGCTGGGGCAGGGTCTGCTCCAGCGCGAGCGGCGGGAAGGCCAGGCCCGCCAGATCCACCGTGATCGCGGTGGCCCGGCCGCGCCGTTCACCGCCGAGCACCGCGCGCCGGAAGTCCTCGGTGCCGGTCCCGTCGCCGACCCGGGCGCCGAGGGCGACGACGGCCACTCGGGGGGAATACCCGTGCGTTCCCGGCGCCGGACGCGCGGGGGGCCGCCCGGCCGTGAGGACGGGCGACCCGGGGAGCGCCGGGGCCGTGGAGCCCGCGCCCGCGCGTCCCGGCGCGGGCACGGCGAAGACCGGCGCGTCGTCCGGGAGGTCCAGGATCAGGTGGGCGTTGGTGCCGCCGAAACCGAAGGCGCTGACCGCCGCCCGGCGCGGACCCGGCCACGGCTCCGGCGCGGTCAGCACCCGCAGCGGCGCCCCGCGCAGCGCGGCGATCGGACGCTCGGCGCCGAGCGAGGCCGGGCGGATTCCCGTACGCAGGGCACCGAGCACCTTCAGCAGTCCGGTCACGCCCGCCGAGGCCAGCAGGTGTCCGACATTGGATTTCGCCGAGCCGACGGGCATGTCGTCCGCCGCGCCGTAGATCCGGGCCATGCTCCGCGCTTCCACCGCGTCCCCGACGGGAGTCCCCGTCGCGTGGCACTCGACGAGGGACACCGACTCCGGCGCGACGCCCGCCCCGGCGTACGCCAGGCGCATCGCCCGCACCTGACCCTCTTCCGCCGGGCTGAGCAGCCCGCCCCCGCGCCCGTCGTTGGACAGCCCGATGCCGCGGATCACCCCGAGAACGGGCAGGCCCGCGGAGCGCGCCTGCGACAGCCGCGCCAGTGCGACGAATCCGGCGCCCTCGCCGTGCATCAGCCCGTCCGCGTCCTCGTGGAAGGGCCGGCTGCGGCCGGTCCTGCTCACCGCGGACAGGCCGCAGAACCCGACGTGCAGGAAGAGGTTGTCGACCCGGTTGACCGCGCCGGCCACCATCAGATCGGCCGTGCCGTCGTGCAGGCGGTCGCATGCCAACTTGATCGCGTACAGCGACGAGGCGCAGGCGGCGTCGAGCGCCCAGGCCCCCGCGCCGAGACCCAGCGCACGGGCCGCGAGAGCGGCCGGGAGCCCGGAGGAGAACCGGTTGCGCGCGTCGGGCCGCACCCGGCGCTCCCCCGTCAGCAGGGCGTCGCGGACGGAGGGTTGCTGGGCGGACAGCCACACGTGCTCGGCGAAGGTCGATCCCGCGGCCGTGGGATACGACAGGGTGCCGAGCACCAGGCCCGCGCGCGGCAGCGGCCCCTCACGTCCGGCCTCCGTGAGCGCCTGCCTGACGCCGTACATGACCCACTGGAAGAGCGGGTCCAGAGCCGTGATCCGGTCGGGGGCGATCCGGAAGCCCCCCGGGTCGAAGACGGACTCGAACCCCCGCACGTACCCGCCGACATCGGTCCAGGTGCGGTCCAGATGCTCCTCCACCGAGCCCATGGCCCAGCGGTGCGGCAGCCGCCACCGCCCCTCCGGAACGGCCGACAGGCTGCTGCGGCCCGCCGCGATGTTGTCCCAGAACGTGTCCGGGTCGAGCGCGTCGGGCAGCACACAGCCCCGGCCGACGACGGCGATCGGTTCGAATCCCATACGAATCTCACTTCATGACGCGGACACGGTCCGGGCGCGTGCGGGGCCGGCGTGGGCTCAGGACGGACGGCGCACGAGTTCCACGCCCAGCAGTTCGGCACGCACGGACCCGTCGGGATCGAGCAGCGCGACATCGCACCGCGCCCCCGTCTCATGCGTCTTCCGCGCCCGCACCACGCACCGCACGGTCTCGCGCACCGCGCCGCGCCGGTACACACCGCACTCCGCGACCGCCATGGGCAGCGTCGCCTCACCGAGTACGTGCTCCCCCCAGAGCAGGGCGAGTTGGAGCGCGCCGTCCACGGCGGCCGGGTCGAGCGGCCAGGGGCCGCCCGGCCAGCCCAGCGCCTGCGTGCCCAGCACGGTGGCCTCGGCCCCGTGAGGTGAGACCCCGTGCACACTGCGGAGCGCGCGGAAGCGGGGCCCGTGGAAGAGGACCCGTCCGTCGTAGACCTCCGGGCCGGCCGGTGGCTCCAGAGCGTCCGGGGTGCCCCACGCGCTCGGATCGGGTTCCGCCGCATCGAACTCCAGCACGGCGCCGACGTGCGGTACGCCGTCCTCGTCCCGCAGTTCGGCCTCCAGGTGGGAGGGCTCGCCGACGGTGGCACGGCGGCCGGACACCGTGAGCCGGTGGCCCTCGCCGGCGAGGTGCGGCAGGACGAGCTTCCTGTACACGCGGACATCGCGCAGGACCAGCCGGTCGGTGTCCGGCCGCCAGGCGCCGGCCGCGCCGGTGAGCCAGTTCAGAGCCATCGCGACGGGCAGTACGGGTACGCCGGCCGGCTGGTGGTCGGCCAGCTGCGGATGGGCGCCCTCCCGGATCAGTACCCGCGCCGGGCGGGGTCCCGCCGCGGAGGACGTGGCCGACGCGTCGTCGCCGGCCGCGATGACGACGCGGGGCTCCCCGGCCGTGGCGTCCAGCTCGGCCGAGAAGGCGGCGGCGCCCCGTTCCAGGGGGATGAGCCCGACGCCCGAGCGGCCGAAGTGCCCCGCCAGGGCGGGGGTGACCATGCCACCGTGCCACGGGCCCCAGGCCACGGAGCGCACCAGGCAGCGGGGGCGGCGCGCGGCCTGCGCGGACGCCACGTGGTTGAGCACTTCGTTGGCCATGGCGTAGTCGCACTGGCCCTCGTTGCCGAACACGGCGGCAACCGAGGAGAACAGGCAGATCATGTCCAGCGGATCGTCGGCCGTCGCCGTCAGCAGCGCGCGCAGGGCGTCCACCTTGGTCGACATCACCTGGTCGAACTGCTCGTCGGTCTTGTCGGCGATCCGCTTGTCGGCCAGCACCCCGGCCCCGTGCACGACACCGGTGATCGGGCCCCACGACGCGCGGATCTCGCTCAGGGCGGCGGCGAGTGCGTCGCCGTCCCGCGCGTCGACCGCGACGTAGCGTACGGCGGAACCCGCGGCCTCCAGCGCCGCGAGCGTCGCGCGGACCTCGCGACCCGCCAGGATCTCCCGGGCCCTCACGGCGATCTCGCCGGGAGGGCAGGTGTCCGCGCCCTCGGCGGCCCGCTCCGCCAGCAGCCGGGTGAGGGCCGGTTCGTCGGCCGCCGCATCCAGCCCTGCCGGTTCCGGGGACGGCCGGGTCCTGCCGAGCAGGACGAGCCGGGGCCGGTGTTTCCTGGCCAGGTCCAGCAGTGCGGCGGCGGTCACACCCCGCGCCCCTCCGGTGGCCACGATCACCGACTCGGAGGTGATCCGCGCCGCGCCGCCGGGCGCCGGCGCCGAAGGGAGCGCCCGCAGCGTGTGGCGGGTGCCGTCCGCCCGCAGACCGACCTCCAACTCGGGTCCGCCTTCGAGGAGTTCCCGCACGATGGCCTCAGCGAGTTCCTCGGGGTCACGCCCGCCGCTCTCGCAGTCGATCGCCTTGACCGAAGCGTCCGGCCACTCCTTCGCCGCCGTCCTGGCCAGAGCGGCGATCCCGCCCAGCCACGCCCGGTCGGGACGGCGACCGCCGAGCCCGAAGTCACCCCCGGTGTCCTGCACGGTCACGAACAGCCCGCCCGTCGCGGCCATGCGCGCGCCGACTCGGCGAGCGGCACGAAACGCCGATCGGTGTGCTTCCCGCGCTTCGTCCGCGGCGCCGGTCCCGGTCAGAGCGCCGAGGTGGATCACACCGTGCGCGTCCTGGGGAACATCCGTCACGGCGGTGGCCTCGATCCCGTATCCGGTCAGCTTCCGCGCGACCAGAGCGGCGACGTCGCCTTCGTCGGTGCCCCCTCCGGTGACCACCAGCGGGCCGTCCCCGAGGGACGCCATCGCCAGCCCGGACGGGGGTGATTCCACCGCACGCGGCACCAGCCTGGTCAGGGCGACCGGCCGTACGGGCTCCCCGCGCATGGCGGGGATCGCCGGCGCGCCGGCCGGCACCGCGGTCTCCGGCTCCGCGGTCTCCGGCGCTCCGGTCTCCGGCTCCCCGGCCTTCGGCTCCGTGATGTCCTGCTCCTGGGCGGCGCTCTCGCGGTCCGGTGACGCGGCGGCGGGGTAGTCCGGACCGGTGAGGGCGTCCGCGATCTCGCGCAGGGTGCGGAGCTTGCCGAGCTCGGCGATGCTCTCGGCCGGTACGTCACCCGCCTGTTGGCGCACGGCTGACAGGATCTCGACGCGTTTGATCGAGTCGACGCCCAGATCCGCTTCCAGCTCCATGTCCGCGTTGAGCATGGTCTCCGGATAGCCGGTGAGCCGGGCCACCACCGAGATCAGCAGTTCTTCGAGCCCGCGCGCCGTCAGGGGCTCGGCGACCCGGACGGGCCCCGCCGCTGTCGCCGTGACGCCCTGGCGGGCCGCCGGGACCTTCTGCGGGGCGGGCGGTGTCGCGTCCCGAGGCGGCCCGGCGAGAACCGGGGGCGCCGGGGCCTCGAACCGCGTCGCCTCCGGTGGCTGCGGCTGCGGTACGGGTGAAGGGTGCCGTACCGCCGGTACCGCCTCGGGACGCGGCGACGGAGACGGTGGGGGAGAAGGGGCGGGAGAGGGTGACGGCAGGTGGAGCGGTACGGACGACGCGGTGCCGGGCACCCCGTCGATGCCCTGCGCCCCGAGCATCGCGCCGAGGGTGGTCTCCGTCATCCTCAGGAAGGCCATATGGCTGTCGATCAGCATGCGCTGACACGCCGTATGGGCTTCCGCCGTCTGCCGCTGGACGCTCTCGACGAGGGCGTACCAGTCGGAGCCCGCGTGGGGCACGGGCACCGGTTGGTACGCAGGGGTCGGTGTGTACGGCGCCACCGATGCGCATTCCGGCGGCATCTGCTCGTACTCCGGCTTCCGCTCGTACGGCGACACCTGCTCGTACTCCGGCTTCCGCTCGTGCTCCGACGCCGGCGCGTACGACGGCACCTGCTCGTACGGGGGCATCGGCTCCCGCGGGGACGTCTGCGCCGCCACCGGCTCGGCGACGGGCACGGGTTCCGGGCGCTGCCGGGCCGGCGGGGTGGGCGCGTCGGGCCGGGGCGTCCGATGCGCGGGAAGGACCGGGTTCCCACCGGTGGGCGGGAAGGGCTGCCCGTAGTTGGCTCCGCCGATCTTCACGGTCATGCGCGGCTCGCGCTCCTTCGCTGGTGCGCCGGGCGGCCCGTACGGCGCCCAGAGGTGTTCGTAGTCGAGCGGCGTCCCGCCGACGGCGAGTCGGCCGAGCGCGGCGTGCAGACTGCCGGCCCCGCACCGGCCCGGCCGGTCCAGGGGGACGGCCGCGTGCTCGCGGTCGCCGAGGATCTGACCGACCAGGCCGGTCAGCGCCGTGCCCGCGCCGACCTCGATGAAGGTCCGCACCCCCGCCGCGTACATCGCCTCGATCTGGTCGTGGAAGAGCACCGGCGAGGCAAGGTGGCGCGCGAGCCTCACGCGCACCTCGTCCGGGGAGGCGGGGTACGGGGTCGCGTCCGCGTTGCCGTAGACCTCGATGCGGGGCTCCCTGAGGGGGATGCCGTCCAGCAACGCGGAGAGCCGTTCACCCGCCGGAGCGACCAGGGGACTGTGGAAGGCGATCGATGTGTTCAGCCGGCGGGTGGCGAGCCCCTTGGCCGCGCACGCCCGCTCGACCTCCGTGATCGCCGCGGTCGTGCCCGAGAGCACCACTTGCCGGGGGGAGTTGTGGTTGGCGGGCCACACGTCCCCGAACCCGCCCCCGGCGAGGACGGCCGCCACCTCTTCGCGGCCCGCGGCCACCGCCAGCATCGCGCCGGGGGCGACGGCCGCGTCCCGCATCAGTGTGCCGCGTCCGCGGGCCAGCGCGACCAGGGACCCGGCGTCCAGGACACCGGCGCAGTGCAGGGCGACCAGTTCGCCGAAGCTGTGGCCCGCCACGCAATCCGGCCGCAGACCGAGCCCCCGCACCACGTCGAGCAGGGCCAGGCTGTTGACCGCGAGGGCGGGCTGCGCCCACTCGGTGGCGGCCAGCCGGGCAGCCGCGTCCGCACGCTCCTCGTCCGAGAAGGACGGCGGGGGGAACACCACCCGGTGCAGCGGACAGCCGTCGAACTCCACGCTGCCCAGCCGGTCCCAGACCGCCTGCGCGTCGGGTGACAGCATGGCCAGGTCCGCGCCCATGCCCACGTACTGGGCGCCCTGCCCGGGAAAGAGGAAACCGGTCCGTCCGGGCGCGGGAGCCCCGGCGGCGTAATGGATGTCGTTCGGCGTGGAGAACGCGGTGTCCGGGTGCTGCCGGATCAGCTCGGTCGCGGCGGCGAACTTCTCCGCCAGGTCCTCGGCTCCGCTGGCGACGACGGCCAGACGCACCGGCGCCGTGGGTGAGAACGTGCTCTGGCTCTCCCGGGCGAGTTCGGCCAGCGGCCGGCCGCCGTCGGGGACCGAGGCCCGCAGAGCAGATGGCGACGCGGCACTGAACAGGACGAGTTCGCTCCGGGCGCAGCGCTGGCGCCACGCAGCACGGCCCGAGACTGCCGATGCCACGTACTCCTCCAGCGTGACATGGAAGTTGCTGCCGCCGAACCCGAAACTCGACACCGACGCCCGGCGTGGGTGATCGGGTGCGCGGACCCACGGGCGGGCGCGGGTGTTGACGTAGAAGGGGCTGTCCGGGGCGGTGGTCGCGGGATTGGGCCGGTCGACCTTGATGGTGGGCGGCAGCACCTTGTGGTGCAGGGACATGACCGCCTTGAGCAGCCCCGCCGCGCCGGCCGCGCACTTGGTGTGGCCGATCTGCGATTTGACCGAGCCGAGGGCGCACCACTGCCGGTCAGCGCGGCCCGACTCACCGAACACCGCCCGCAGTGCGGACAGTTCGGCGGTGTCCCCGGACCTGGTCCCGGTGCCGTGCGCCTCGACCAGTTCCACGGTCTCCGGTCCGTAGCCCGCCTCCTCGTAGGCGCGCCGCAGGGCTCTCGACTGCCCGTCGGGCAGGGGCGCGTAGATCGCGGTGCTCCTGCCGTCGGACGAGGTGCCGATGCCGCGGATCACCGCGTGGATGCGGTCGCCGTCCCGTTCCGCGTCCGACAGCCGCTTGAGGGCGTACATGACGACGGCCTCGCCGAGCATCGTGCCGTCGGCCGCGTCGGAGAACGGCCTGCAGTCACCCGTGGGGGACAGCGCGGGTGTCTTGGAGAAGCACACGAACATGCCGACGTCGTTCCCGGTGTCGACGCCTCCGCTGATCACCAGGTCCGACCGGCCGAGCTCCAGTTCACCGATCGCGGTGGACAGGGCGGCCAGCGAGCTGGCGCAGGCCGCGTCGGTGGTGTGATTGGTGCCGTGCAGGTCGAACCGGTTGGCGATCCGGCCCGCGACGACGTTGCCGAGCAGTCCGGGAAAGGTCGATTCCCGCCACGGCGCGAAGTGTTCCGCGATGCGGTCGCACACGGCCTGCGCCTCGGCCTCCGGGACACCGCTCTCCCGCAGGGCTTTGAGCCAGACCGGCCGGTGGGTGCGGCCGTACATGTGCGGAAGCAGTTCCAGGGACGCCGCCCCGAGGACGACGCCGACCCGGTCCCTGTCCATGCCTGCCACGCCGCCGGCGTCGGCGAGCACCTGGTCGGCGACCATCAGGGCGAGCAGTTGGGCGCTGTCCGTCGCGGACAGGTTGGCGGGCGGCACACCGTAGGCCAGCGGATCGAAGTCGACCTGGGGCAGGAAGGCGCCCCTGCGCGCGTAGGTCTTGTCGGGGGCGGCCGGATCGGGATCGTAGTGGTCCGCCACGAGCCAGCGGGAGGCGGGGACGTCGGTGATCAGGTCCCGGCCGCCGATCACGGTCCGCCAGTAGCCTCCTGCGTCCGTCGCGCCCGGAACCAGCGCTCCGACGCCGACCACGGCGACGGGTACCTGACGGCGGGGGCCGGTGCCGGACTCTCCCGGGTGCCGGACGACCGCTGTCGAGGGCCGTGGGCCGAGGGGGCCGCTCATGCGAGCCTGACCGGTGTGTAGGTGAACGCCGAATCCGGCAACGGAACCCCGTAGGTGCGCAGTTGGTGGGCGCGGGTGAGCACGGCCGCGCCTTCGAGGAGGTTGAGAGCGATCTGCACCACGGACCGGTTCGCCGGGTGCGCGAGGAAGGTGCCCGCGGCCCACTGGTTGAACGCGCCCATCGCGGGGCCGCACCAGATCTGGTAGTCGGAGCGGCGGGCGCTCTCCCCGGTGATCGCCCACCTGCTGGAGTTCCCGAGGTACCAGCGGAAGACCAGTGCCATACGGTGTTTGGCGTCCGTCTCCGCCCGCGTGAGCTCTGACCGGTCCCGCTGGTGCCAGAACGCGCGGGTGCGCTGCCAGACCTCGTCGACGGAGGCGCCGAGCACATCCCTTTCGATGGCGGTGCGCAGCGGCTGCGGAAGCTCCTCCAGCGAGTCGTGCTCCTGGTACGCGGCGAGGAGGCGCGCGGCACGCCGGGCGAACAGGGTTCCACGGGAGAGCACTTGGAGTTTGACTCCCCACTCGAACATGTCGGCGGCCGGTGCCATGCTCACGTCGGCGATGTCCGCCTCGCACAACATGGCCTTGGCCTCGTCGGACAGTCCCGCCTCGGTGGCGGTCTGGTTCACCGATCCGACGACCACGTAGGACGCGCCGAGCGCGAACGCGGCGGCCACCGCGCCCGGTGTGCCCAGTCCGCCGGCCGCGCCGATCCTGACCGCTTGGCGGTAGCCGAAACGCCGGCCCAGTTCGTCGCGCAGCAGGACGATGCGCGGCAGCAGGGCCGCCAGAGGACGGTTGTCGGTGTGCCCGCCGCTGTCCGCCTCCACCGTGATGTCCTGGGCCACCGGCACCTGGGCGGCCAAGTCGGCTTCCTCGGAGGTGAGTTCCCCCTCGGTGACGAGCCGGCGCAGCAGCTCGGGCGGTGCGGGCGTCAGGAACTTCCGGGCCACCTCGGGACGGGAGACCTTGGCCAGTATCCGGCAGCGCCGCAGGATCCGCCCGTCGCCGGCCCGGTGCAGCCCCCGGGCCGAGCACAGCACGACGGCGGGTGTCAGCTCCATGAACGCCGAGGCCGAGATACGCGGTACGCCGCGCTGCAGCAGCAGCTTGGCGACGCGGAACTCCAGTGCGGGCTCGGCCGGTGAATGAATCAGGTTCACGCCCCAGTTCGCACGGCCCCGCAGTTCGTCGGCCAGCGCGCGCACGGCCCGCTCCACCTCGGCGAATCCGAGTCCGCCCGCGCCGAAGAACCCGAGCATCTCCGCCCGGGCCATCGCGCTCACCATCCGGGTGGTGGCGATACCATTCGCCATCTCGCCCGCCACATAGGGGAAACGGACGCCGTGCGCCTCGCAGAAGGCACGCCCGCCGAGCCACTCGGGATACAGCGGAGGCAGGGTGCCGAGCACCGGACCGCTGGGCGCAGGGCCGGTGGCAAGCCCCACCTCACGGCCGCTCGGGTCGGTGACGATGTGCACGGGTTCCCGGATACGCCGGGCACGGTCGGCGATCTCGTCGGGGGAGTGGACGGTCCGGGAGGGGAGAGCGGGGGCGTGACCGGCGAGGACGGACAAGGGCGGGCTCCAGGGCGAGGGGCGGCTGCGGGTCGGGTGCGCGGCGGTGCGAGAAGGCGGGTGCGGTGGCCGTCGTGGGTGAGGGGCACCTCGTGGGGGAGGGGCGTACTGGGCCGCGGGCGGGGTCAGGCCGTCGTCACCCGTCTCGGGCCCAGCCCGGACCACAGGTAGTCCAGGTCCACCCGGACCGCGGACGCCGGCGGCCCGAACAGGGTCCGTACGCGGGTGTCGTCGAAGCGGCGACGGTGACTGAGGTAGGCCGTGAAGCCCGGATAGAAGTCCATCAGCGCTTCGAGCGCGGACGCGTCGCCGGGCTTCTCGGCGACCAGGCCCAGGTCCAGATGCGTGAGGCGTGCCAGGAGGGAGACGATGGCCGAAGCGGGGACGTCGTGGCCGTGGACGACGTGGTACGTGTCGACCCCGGCCGAGGCAGGCCGGCTGGCCAGCCGCAGCATGATCTCGGCCGCGTCCTCGACCGGCATCAGGTTCAGATGACCGTGCGGGTGTCCCACCAGCCGCATCCGGGGGCGGTGGCCCCCGGGGGCGCCGTCGCCGTCGAGACCGGCGGTGCGCATCGAGTCGCGCAGGATCCGCTCGATGACCTGAAGGGGGTGCGCGGGCAGGTCCGGGTGCGCGGGCAGGTCCGTGACCAGGATGCTCGGCCGCACCACCACGACCGGGCGGCCGTGTTCCCGTGACCACGCGCGCACCAGCCGCTCCGCCTCGTACTTGGATCGCTCGTAGGCGTTCTCGAAGCCGTACGTGTCGTCCAGCTCGTCCTCGTACGCGACACCCTCACGCCGTGCCCCGGCCACGAAGGAGGTGCTGACGTGGCGGATCAGGGGGCGTCGGCGCCCAGCGGCGGCCAACTCCAGTACGTGCCGGGTCCCTTCGACGTTGATGCGGCGCAGCTGTGCCAGATCCCCTTCGAGGTTGATGCTTCCCGCGCTGTGCCAGATCGCGTCGATCCCGTCGGCCAGTTCCTGGAAGTCGTCCCCGGACAGCCCCAGTCGCGGCTGCTCCAGTTCGATCTCCACCACGCGGAGCCGGCCGGGGAGCGATGCGATCAGGGCGTCCTCTGTGCCGGACAGTTCGAGGAACCGCGTGATGCGGTGCCGGGCATCGCCGGAGCCCGCGTGGGTCAGGACCGTCAACGACGCTTGTGTCGCGAGTAGCCGGCGCAGGAGGCGGAGCCCGAGGAACCCGGTGGCGCCGGTGAGGGCGACGTGCACGACCATGACTCCAAGGGCCTGGAAGAGGACAGGGACGCACACGGTGGTGCGGACGGCCGGCGGCCGACAGGGTCCGTCCCGCTCACGCGGGGCGAGCCGGTTGCCCCTCGTCCCCGGGCGTGCCCGGGCCCGGGGTTCACCGACTCAAGAGGAACAGTGGCAGTCGATGAGGGGAGACGGGGAGCCCCTGCCCCCGCAGCTCACCCGAACGGTGTACTCCGGGCGGGTGCCCGGCTGACGTCCTGTGGCGCGTGTGACAGCAACGGCCGGTGCGTACAGGCTCGATGACACGGGCGCCGGCTGCAGCGAGGTCCAGAGCTCCGTCATCATTTCGGGTGAGCCGGCGGACGCTGCCCCGGGAGGTGGTTCTGGCGGCTCGGGGGCGGGCTGACGAGCGGCGCACGCCGGACGGCTTCGCCGTGGCGCCACTGGCGGGCCGGCGGACCGCGTGCGGGAGCGGCTGCGGGGCGGGCGGGTGCCCCGATATAACCCTGCGGGTACGAGACGACCGCGGGTGGACGGCGTGGTACGAGCCGGGCCGGCCCCTCGGTGCCGCGCGCCCCGACCGGCTGCCCCCGTCCGTTCGCGTGCACGCCGACGAGAACTGGAGCCTTCATGACCGTGCCTGCTCAGCCCGTTCCGTCCGTCCGTCACCGCACACACTCCGTGGACCGCGCGTTCCTCAACCTGGAACGGACACATCCGCACGTCCGCTGGGACGCCGGCGGGGTGGCGTATCTGAGCGGCCCCCCGCCGAGCCTGGCGGATCTGCGCGCGTACGTGGACCTGTGCCTGCCCGGACTCCCCATGTTCACCACCCGTGTGGAGGGCGCCCCCCGGCGCTCCTGGTGGCTGCCGGACGCCGACTTCACCGTGGAACGGCATGTCCACGAAGCGGTCGCGGACGGACCGGCCCAGTGGGAGTCCGCCATGGACACGGCGCTCAACGCGCCCTTCTCGCCCGGCGCCCGGTGGGGGATCTGGCTCGTCCACGGCCACTCGCCCGACACGTACGCGGTCTGCTACCGGTTCCAGCACGCCTGCCAGGACGGATCGGCCGCGGCGCTCGCTTTCCGGACCCTGCTGGGCGAAGGCGAACCGTCCTTGCGCCCCGCGCTGCGGTCCGGCCGCCGCGCCGACCTGCCGCGGCGCGCGGGGCTCGCCATCGGCCTGGCCGCGAAGTTCGGGCTCGCCGCCCTCACCACACGCCGTCGCGGACCGGCCGAGCCGTACACGCCGACGGGCGTCAGGCGAGTGCTGCGGGGCCGTGTACCGCTGGAGAGTCTGCGGCGGATCGGCGGGGCGGGGGGCGGATCGGCTCACGACGCCCATCTCGCGGCGCTCGCCGGGGCGTTGTCCTGCTGGTCGGCGCGGTCCGGGGTGCCGCTGCCGCGGATCTCGGCGCTGATGCCCGTCGACGCCCGGCGGCCGGACGACGAACAGACCTGGGGCAACCGCTGTTTCGCCCTGCCGGTGGAACTGCCGGTGGACCCCGCTCCCGGCCGTCCCGGGGGGCCCTCGCAGGCCGACCTGCCGCTGTGGCGGCTGGAGCGTGTGATGGCGGCGACCGCGAGGCTGAGACGCGAGCCGTGGCGACAGGCCATCCAGGACCTGGTCAGGTTCATGCCCGATCGTCCGACCGAGTGGTACATGCGGGGGGTCTTCTCGTCACGGGTGACCGACATCCTGGCGACATCGATGCCGCTGGCCGACGAGGCGGGTCTGGGCGCGACCCGGGTGACCGGGACGGTCCTGCTCCCCCTTCTCCTGCCCGGACACCTCTTCGGAGTGGGCCTGTCGTTCTTCGGCAGCTGGGCCGAGGTGTCCTTCATGACCGACAGCGGCCTCCCCCTGGCGCAGCGGCTGCCGGGCCTGTGGGAACAGGCCGTGGCGGAACTGGATGAGGCCTCGGCGCGCGCCGCGTGAGCGCGGCGGGCGGTGCGGCGTACGCCCGGGAGCCCCTTCCTGAGTCGTTTCGGGCAGTCACCCCGTGCCCCGCCACCTGGTCCGGCTGCGATCGGCACACGCGGGTGGGGAAGCCCCCGGCCGGGGTGGGCGGGCCCGGGCGGGCCGTCGCCCGGGTGGAAGCGGGTGGTGCGGGCGAAGGGGCTTGAGGCCCCTCGTCCGCACCACCGTGAGATCTTCTCGCCGGCGCCGGCCATCGAAGACGGGCGCAACCCCCGGGGCGGGACGGCCCTGGACGGCACTGGCGGGGCGGCACCGGCGGGGCGGCACCGGCAGGGCGGCACCGGCGGGGCGGCACCGGCAGGGCGGCACCGGCGGGGCGGCACCGGCAGGGCGGCACCGGCGAGGTGGCACCACCTCGCCGCCGCGCGCCGGGACCTCCAACAGGCGGAGATTCCCGGCAAGTCGGCCGCCGAGGCGCTGTCCTCGCCCGTCGCGGGCGCAGTCCGGCCCTGCTTGTTCAAAGCCGTTCCCATGTCGCCGCACACTCATTGACGCTGCGCACCCACGGTGATTCACTTCGTGTCTGAGAGCGCTCTCTCGCGGTTGGGGACCAGCCGCGGTCCCCTCCATCCACCATGTTCAGGGAGAGCCGTGTCCGTGATTCCCACTCGCCGTTCCATGCTCCGCGGGGCTGCAGTCGCCGCCGCGGCGCCGCTGGTCGGCGGCGTCCTCGCCGGGTCAGCCTCCGCGTCGCCCGTGTCCACCGGTTCCGGGCACGGCAGCGCCGCCGGCCTCGGTCCGAACGTCCTGGTCTTCGACCCGTCGATGGGCGACGCGGCGATCCAGGCCCGGGTGGACGCCGTGTTCGCCACCCAGCAGTCCAACCAGTTCGGCAGCGAACGGTACGCCCTGGCCTTCCTGCCGGGTACGTACAAGGTCGATGTCAACGTCGGCTTCTACACCCACGTCCTCGGCCTCGGTCAGAACCCCGGCGACGTCGTGATCAACGGCCATGTCACGGTCGACGCCCAGTGGCTTGAGGGGAACGGGACACAGAACTTCTGGCGCACCGCCGAGAACCTGACCATCGTGCCGCCCGACGGGCTGGAGCGCTGGGCGGTCGCCCAGGCGGGGCCGATGCGCCGCGTCCACATCAAGGGGAACATGACCCTGTGGCCGAGTCCGCCCGGCAACCAGTGGTCCAGCGGGGGATTCCTGGCCGACAGCGTGGTGGACGGGCAGGTGGAATCGGGTTCGCAGCAGCAGTGGCTGTCGCGCAACGACACCTTCGGCAGCTGGACCGGCTCCAACTGGAACATGGTGTTCGTCGGTGTGCAGGGCGCCCCCGCCCAGTCGTTCCCCACCCCTCCGTACACCACGGTCGACCGCACCCCGGTGGTGCGGGAGAAGCCGTTCCTCACCGCTGACCGCCACGGCGACTACCAGGTGTTCGTGCCCGCGCTGCGCCGGGAGAGCACCGGCACGAGCTGGGCCCGCGGAAGGGCGGAGGGGCGCAGCGTCCCGCTGTCCCAGTTCCACGTGGCCAGACCGGGCGACTCGGTCGCCGCCATCAACCTGGCCCTCGCCCTGGGCAAGCACCTTCTCATCACGCCGGGTGTCTACTCGCTCGCATCGCCCCTGCGGGTCGTCCGTCCCGGCACCGTGGTCCTGGGCCTGGGCCTTGCCACATTGCGCTCCACGCACGGCAACACCGTCATGGAGGTCGCCGACGTCCCCGGTGTCAGCGTCGCCGGTGTGCTCTTCGAGGCGGGCTCGGCCCACACCCCCGTGCTGCTGCGCGTCGGCCACGGGCCCAGCCTGTTCCGTCACACCACCGACCCCACCGCGCTGTTCGATGTGTACGCGCGGATCGGCGGCGCCGTGCCCGGCGGCGCGGACATCAGCGTCCAGATCGACAGCAACGACGTGATCTGCGACAACCTCTGGCTCTGGCGTGCCGACCACGGCCTCGACGACACCGTGGGCTGGGCGGTCAACCCGGCCGGCACCGGCATCGTCGTGAACGGGGACCACGTCACCGCGTACGCGCTTGCCGTCGAGCACTACCAGAACTACGAGGTGCTCTGGCAGGGCGAGCACGGCAACACGTACTTCTTCCAGAACGAGCACCCCTACGATGTCCCGACCCAGTCGGCCTGGCGCCACGGCTCCACCCTGGGCTACGCCGCCTACAAGGTCGCCGACCGCGTCAGGAACCACCACGCCTGGGGTCTTGGCAGCTACTGCTTCTTCAACCTCAACGCGGACATCTACACCGACCGGGCCTACGAGCTCCCCGACACGCCCGGCGTCGTCTTCACGGACCTGATGACCGTCTGCCTCAACGGCGCGGGCGGGGGAGGCATCCTGCACTGCGTCAACAACACCGGTGACCCGGTCCAGAACGGTTTCGGCACGTACAACATGACGTCGTACTCCGACGGCACCGGGAGCGTGTGAGCGAACTCGTCGGCTGTGAGCCGGAGTCAGGGGAGGGCGGTCGCCGGGGGGCGACCGCCCTCCCCGCTCTGTGCGCGGGGTGCCTCAGGCATCGAACTTGCGGTAGGTGGGGTCGAGGTCGCGGATCTCGACGGAGGCGTGCAGGGCCGTGCCGCCGTCGGTCTTCACGTGCCGGCGCACCTGCTCCAGCAACGTGTCGGCCAGGCGGGTCCGCGTCTCCTCGGTGCGACCGGCGAGCAGTCCGACCGTGACGTGGACGACCGCGTGGCCGTCGGTGTCGTGGCCGACGACCGTGATGGGGCAGGGACGGAACAGCGTCTTGCACGCCTCGGGCTTGGCGGCCGCGATCTCGATGGCGGCGGTGTGCAGCTCGTGCGCGAGGGCGGCGGGGTCGAAAGCGCCCGTCAGGTCGGCGGAATGGTCAACGGTGATCTGCGGCATGGGCGTTCCCTGGGGCTTCCTCGTGCGGGCGAGGGCTGGTCGGGTGGCGGAGCCGTGTGAGCGCCGCCACGATGGGGCGACGAGTCTATCCGGGGACGTTCGGCGCACCGACCCGCAGGGTTGACCCTGGGGCCGGCGGGTGCCCGCCCTTCGCGTGCGGAACGCCGCCACCGCTGGTGGATGTGGTGGCAGTTGCGGAACAAGTCCCCCGGTGGGTCGCCGCGTTCAGCGACCAGGGCGGCTGCCTGCGCAGGGGCGCCGGCCGTGCTCCGCCAGGGCGGGCCACCGCAAGCGGGTGTTCCGGGGGCTCCGGTGGCCGAGGGCGCGAGGCTGCCCGGACGCATGCGCCCGGAGAGCTCCTGGGCCCTGTCGGCCTGCCGACAGCGGATCGCCTCGCCCGCCGGCTGGCGCGTGCCGCACACTCAAGCCCTTCGAGAATCCGTGATCATTCGCAGGCCAGCCGGAACGTGACCTCCTGGGCGGGAAGGTCCGGATCCGCCTCAAGGGTGACCCGCATGCCCGGTTGGGGCTGCGACAGGTAGGGCCACGTCTCACTGCGGGACCGGTTCACCAGGGGCGCGGTCACACAGAAGTCCTCCGCCATCCGCACCACGACCACGTACTTCTTGTCCGCCGGCGGCCCCGACGCCCGCACCTTCAGCAGGGTGCCACCACCGCTGCTCGCCGTGCGCACCAGGCGGTTCGAGGAGCACACAGGACACAGCATCCGCTGGTAGGACGGGGTTTCGCACCATTCACACCGCCGGAAGTGCAGGACGCCGTGGCGGACGGGCTGCCAGATCGCGGGCTTGCCTGTCCCGGCGCCGAGGACGAGCGGGACGTCGTACTGACGAAGCATGGAATCAGCTCCTCGTGAGGGGTGCCGGAGGTCGTCGACGGTCGGCGTCGAGGGCGGAGGGCGCGGGACGGGGGCGGGAGGTGCGAGTCGCCGAGCGCAACCGCGTCGTCCGGGGCCCGCCGAGTGAGGCTTTGGTACTCGATACCGAAAATACGGTACTCAGTCCTATCGCCCATGGCAACCGTTCCGGTCGCACGTTTCGCGGTGCGCGGCCATCCGCCCACCCGGGCGCGGGGTGCTGACTGGCTCCGCGCTCTTGTTCCGGGCGATGATGGCCGTCATGAGTAAGCCAGCGGCAAAGGACCGTCTAGCGGACGCGGCTTTCGCGCTGTTCGACGAGCGTGGTTACGAACAGACCACCATCGACGACATCGCCGAGCGGGCCGGGCTGGGGCGTACGACGTTCTTCCGTCACTACCGCACCAAGGAAGACGTGATCTTCCCCGATCACGACAGGATGCTCGACCTCGTCAGGCAGCGGCTCGACGCCTCGTCCGAGGGTGCGGCGCTGCTGGCGATCTCCGAAGCGGTCCGGCAGGTGCTGGCCCATTACGTCGAGGAAGGGGATCTCGCGCGCCGACGCTACCGGCTGACGAGCCGGGTCCCGGCCCTGCGCGAGCGTGAGATCGTCAGCGTCGCGCGCTACCAGCGGCTGTTCCGGAGCTTCATCTCCTCCGGCTTCAGCAAGGAGTCCCCTTCCGCTGAGCTCCGGGCGGAGTTGATGTCGGCCGCCGTGGTCGCGGCGCACAACCATGTGCTGCGCCGATGGCTGCGTGAGGAGACGGCCGACCCGCTCGCCGAGATGGAGGAGGCCATGCGGGAGGTGCTCACCCTGTTCCCGGCCGAGCGACTGAGAGGTGCCGGGGAGACGGGCGCGACGGTCGTGGCCTTTCGCACCTCGCGTGACGTCGAGTCCCTCATCCCTTTGTTGCGCCGGGCCATCGAGGGAGCCGACGACGTCTGAGTACCCGATGTCGCGGAGGGGACCCCACGACCACGACGTTGCGGGAGGCGCCCGTTCCCGATCGGCTTCGCCCGCAGACGTCGTACGGGACGGTGACGGCCGGCGCGTCACGGCGTAGGGCGCCCGAGGGCCGCCCGTGTCGTCGTCGCGGGGGCGTCCTCAATCCTCCCGGCACCGCCGCGCGAGGTGCACGGTGATGTCGGCGACCATCCCGACCCTCTCCGGCAGGACCCTGGTGATCCGGCTGAACGCGAGTTCGCGCTCCGGGGCCGGCAGGATCAGATAGGCGGAGACGGTCGACAGGTGGTTGACGTAGTCGCGCGCGCTCATCGTCAAGCGGCGCTCGATCAGGGACTGTTGAACATCGGTGAACCAGGCGGACCGCTGCAGCTCCGTACCCGGCCACTGCATGGCGTGGTCCGCGGGCGTCCCGTCCGGAGAGCGGATCTCATCGCTCTCCAAGAACGGCGCCCGTGCCGTGCGGACGGCTTCCTCCACGGCCGGGTCGGCCAGCCGGACCGGTCCGCCGAACGAGGCGAAGACACCGCCCGGCTCCAGCAGCGCGGCCGTGCGTGACCACCGACCCTCCGGCTTCGTCCAGTGCAGTGCCGCCGCCGCGTAGACCAGCTCGTACGTCTCGCCCGGCCGTACGTCCTCGAACGTGGCCTGCACCGTCCTGACGCCTGCCGGTACGTGCTTGCGCAGTTCCGCGAGCATGGCCCCGTCCGGCTCGGTCGCGGTGACCGTCACGCCCTGTTGAGCGAACAAGCCGTCCCGGCGCCGATCTCCAGGGCGGTCCGTATCGGATGGCCCGCGTACGCCGTCACCCTGTCGAACAGCTCCACGGGATACCCCGGCCGAAACCGTTCGTACGCTTGCGCCACCACTCCGAAGCCACGTGCGCGACCAGACATGCCGAGCATCCTGACATGGGCGCCGCCATCGGTGCCTGATCTTTTGTGCGGCCGGCGACGAGCGGGATGCCTCGCCAGAGGCATGATGCTGTCCGCGTGCGGGCGACCGCCCGTGTCACCCCCAGGGCCAGGAGGCAGGCCGTCCCCGGCGGCCGCCGAGCAACAGCCCAGGCCGCACATAGGTCTGACGCCCAATCAGGCACGTTGTACGGCAATTCAGCGTGGACGGCGCACCGCGTGGCAGGTACCCACCGGGTGGGACGTATCCCCCGGATCTGCACCCGAATCCCCATCCAGCAGGCGGCCATCCCCCTCGTGCAGAACATCGCCGACCCCTCCACCCCTGTGACCGACCCGCGGGAGGCCCTCCGGGCGTTGGGTGGCAGGGCGGGCCTGGTGACAGTGGAGGCGGCGGGACATGGCGTCGACACCTCGTCCGGATGCGTGGCCGGCACCGTCACGCACTTCCTCGACGACCGCGCCCGCCCGGTCTCAGGCGCGTGCCCCGCGACACGATGACGGCGCGGTCACCGTGGCGCGCGGTGTGGTGCGGATCATCGACCAGGACACCGGCGGGAGTTCGGCGGACACGCCGGTGGGTTCGGCCACGTGGCACGTCGAGGAACGCGGTTCGACACGGCGCGGCGCCGCTCTGGAGTTCGTCGCGAGGAGGTCCCGCCCACCGAGGACGACATGCTCGACGACCTCGTGCCCCTCACCGGCCATCCGCAGCCGCAGGGTGGCCGGCCGGTGCTCGTCGCGGTTGACCGCGAAGACAGTGGTCCCGCCGGTGACGGGGTCGCGGGTGGCGGTCACGTCGACCGCTGCCACGTCGCCGAGCGTGCTGGAGTGCAGCATCGGCGAGACCGGCTCCACCCGCAGGACCTCGCCCACCGCGTGCCGGGCGGTGAGGGCGAAGGGATGGAAGATGCTCTGCCGCCAGGCCGGGGCATCCGGCTCGGCGCGGATCGGTGCGATGACGTTGACGAGTTGGGCGAGGCAGGCGATGCTCACGCGGTCGCTGTGCCGCAGCAGGCTCATCAGCAGGTTGCCCAGCACGACCGCGTCCTGGGCGCTGTACTCGTCCTCGATCAGCCGTGGCGCGCGGCTCCAGTCGGGGCCGTCCTGCGCGGCGAACCGGCCTTCGTCCCACAGGTTCCACTCGTCGAAGGCGAGGTTCAGTCTGCGTGGGGAGCGCCTCTTGGCGGCGATGTGGTCGCAGGTCGCGACGACGCCCTCGATGAAGGAGTCCATCACCTGTGCGCAGGCGAGGTAGCCGACCCGGTCGTCGCCGTGCTGTTCGAAGTAGGCGTGCAGGGAGATGTAGTCGACCACGTCGTACGCCTCGTCCAGGACCTGTGCCTCCCAGGCGCCGAACGTCGGCATCCGCTCGTTGGAACTGCCGCAGGCGACGAGTTCGATCGCCGGGTCGACACGTCGCATCGCCTTGCCGGTCTCGGCGGCCAGCCGGCCGTACTCGGTGGCGGACTTCTGCCCGATCTGCCAGGGGCCGTCCATCTCGTTGCCCAGACACCAGGTCCTGATGCGGTGCGTCTCGCGCACTCCGTGGGCGACGCGCAGGTCGGAATAGTAGGTTCCGCCGGGGAAGTTGGCGTACTCCAGAAGGTTGCAGGCGTCCTGCACACCTCGGGTACCGAGGTTGACAGCCATGATCGGCTCGATGCCGGATCGCCGGGCCCACGCCATGAACTCGTTGAGCCCGAAGGTGTTCGGTTCGACGGACCGCCAGGCCAGGTCGAGGGTCGCCCGGCGGTCCTCGCGAGGGCCGACACCGTCCTCCCACCGATGGCCGGAGACGAAGTTGCCGCCGGGGTAGCGCACGGTGCTGACGCCCAGCTCCCGCGTCAGCTCGATGACATCGAGCCGGAGTCCGTCCGCGTCGGCCTCGGGGTGGCCGGGTTCGTAGATCCCGCCGTAGACGCAGCGGCCCATGTGCTCGACGAACGACCCGAAAAGCCGCGGCGGCACCGGTGCGATGGTGAAGGCGGGGTCGATGGTCGCAGTGCAGGTGAACACACCGTTCTCCGAATCTCTTTCCGGACGGGATGGACGAGCGGACGAGCGGACAGACGGACCCCTCTGACGGACGGACCCCCCTCGCACGGGCAGGCGCACGGTCAGTGATCGGGATGGCTCCCGCAGGAGTCGCGGATCACGAGGTCGAACGGCAGTACGGTGTGGACGGGGTCGGGGGCCGTGCCGCCCAGGAGGTCGAACAGGACGGTGGCGGCCGTGCGGCCGAGATCCTCAGCGGGTACGCGGACGGTGGTGATGCCGGGCGTGGTCAGCCGTGAGACGCCGAAGTCGTCGTAGCCGGCCAGCGCGACGTCCTCGGGAACGCGCAGCCCCCGTGACCGGATCTCCAGCATGGCGCCGTACGCCATCTCGTCGTTGGCGGCGAAGATCGCCTGGACGTCGGCCATGCTGTCGAGCACCTGCCGGGCGCCGGCCCGCCCCGACTCCTCGCTGAAGTCGCCCACCGCGAGGCTGTGGGTGCAGGGCCGCCCCGCGCCGGCGAGCGCGCCGCGGAAACCCTCGTAGCGGTCCACCGCTGTCTGGTGGTCGAGCGGTCCGCTGATGTGCGCGATACGCGTCAGCCCGTGGTCTCGCACGAGGTGGCGGGTGACGGCGGCGGCGCCCGCGATGTCGTCGACACCGACGCTCGCCGCGTGCGGCAGGTGCGCGAAGCGCCCGACGAGCACCACCGGAAGGGCGGTGTCCACCATGCGGTTCACGTTCGGGTCGCTGATCGAGGCAGAGGCGATGATCGCCCCCGACGCCGCCCCCGAGCGCAGCACCCGTTCGTAGGCGGCCACACCATGGCTCTCGTCGGGGTTGGTCGACACCATCAGGGCCGCGTCGCGTGCGTTCGCCTCGGTGGTGACCCCCACCAGCAGGTGCATGAAGTAGGGATGGCCGAACACGTGCCGGCCGGTCTGGGGGACGACCAGGGCGATGGACGTCGAACGGCCCGCGCGCAGTGCCCGCCCCGCGGAGTTCGGGACATAGCCGAGCCGGGCCGCGGCGGCGCGGACGGCCCGCTTCGTCGGCTCGCTGATGCGCGGGTGATCGGACAGCGCCATGGACACCGCGCTCTGCGAGACCCCGACGGCCGTCGCCACGTCCTTCAGTCTGACGTCGGTCCGCCCCGTCGCCGCCGTCCCGTTTCCGGTGCGTCGTGTTCCGGCCGTGTCCGTCATGCCGTGTCCCTTCCCGCCCCTCGCCACGTCATCCGCCGGGCACGTGACCGTGGGCACGCGGGGCCGACGTGCATGGCCGCGGCAGGGGAGAGGAGACGATCAACTGCTTCAACGTTTCAGCGTGGTGGACGGTAGGCCCCCGCGAGCGCAGCAGTCAAGCCTGCCAACATGACGTCAACCAGGCCGATTCAGCGAGCAGTTCGAGGTGCGTGGGGGTTGACGGCCGGACGGGGCATCTCTACCTTCGGTTCCGCTGAATCGTATGAGCAGCGGATCGGCGCCGGCGCGGCGCCTGCCGGCCGTCTCACCGCACGCCGGGGATCACGCCCACTCCTCAACACCCCCTGTGCGTGTGCTCCTTCCTGCCGCGCCCGCACGTCCCTGCCTTTCCCACAGGCGTCCCCCGCCTGGCTCCCGACGGAGAAAGGGTCGACGATGACCGAACCCCCACCACCCTTCCGACCGCGTTCGGCACTGCGGCGCTCCGGCCGCGTCCTGCTCGCCTTCTGCGGGGCCCTGGCCCTGACGGTGGGCCTGCTGCTGGGCGTCACCGGCCCCGCGAACGCCGCCGGTTCCCTGCCCTGTGACGTGTACGGCGGCGCGGGCACGCCCTGTGTGGGCGCCTTCAGCACCGTCCGCGCTCTCTACACCTCGTACGACGGCAGCCTGTACCAGGTCACTCGCGTGCAGGACGGCGCAAAACTCGACATCGGACTGGTCGGGGCCGGCGGCTACGCCGACGCCGGGGCGCAGAACGCCTTCTGCAACGGCGCCACGTGCGTCATCAGCACGATCTACGACCAGTCGCCACGCCACAACGACCTGCTCATCGCCGGTGCGGGCACCGCCGGCGCCGCCGATGCCGGCGCCCTCGCCAACGCGCTGCACGTCAGCGTGAACGGTCACTCGGTCTACGGCGTCTACGTTCCGCCCGGGGTGGGCTACCGCCATCCCGTCGGCTCCGGTGTGGCCACGGGCGGACAGCCCGAAGGCATGTACATGGTGACCAGTGGTACGCACGCGAGCCGCGACTGCTGCTTCGACTTCGGCAACGTCGAGGCGGCCGAGAACGACACCGGTGCCGGTCACATGGACGCGCTCAACCTGTCGACGGCCCACGCCTGCGACCCCTGCCACGGCGACGGGCCGTGGGTCCAGGCCGACTTGGAGAACGGCATCTTCCAGGCGGACACCAATCCCCACAGCACCAACGGCGGCAACACGAGCCCCTTCGTCACGGCGCTGCTGAAGAACAACGGGCAGACATCCTTCGCGCTCAAGGGCGGCAACTCCCAGTCCGGCGGCCTCACGACGTGGTGGAACGGCGCCCTGCCCCCGGGCTACGCACCCATGCGCCAGGAGGGCTCCATCGTGCTGGGCACCGGGGGCGACAACAGCAACCGGGGGGCCGGGTCGTTCTTCGAGGGGGCGATCACCGCCGGCTACCCCTCCGACGCCGCCGACTCCTCCGTCCAGACGAGCATCGTGGCCGCCGGCTACTCGGGAGACACCGCCGGCGTCGCGCCGTCGACGATCGCCGCTCCCGGCGGGAAGTGCGTCGACGTGACCGGCGACGACGTGGCCGGCAAGACCGCGGCTGTACAGCTGTGGGACTGCCAGAGCGGGGCCACCGACCAGCGATGGGTCCATGACGCCGACGGGTCACTGCGGACGCTGGGCCGCTGCATGGACGTCGTCGGCAACACCACGGCGCAGAACGCGCAGGTCCAGCTCTACGACTGCAACGGGGTCGGCGGGCAGAAGTGGGTACAGCGGGATGACGGCTCCCTGCTCAACCCGCAGTCCGGACGCTGCCTGGACGCGACCGGCGGCGCCACCGCCGACGGCACCCGGCTGCAGATCCACGACTGCAACGGGACCGCCGCCCAGGTCTTCACCGTCGGCGGCGGCTCGATGGTCGAGGGTCCCGGCCAGAAGTGCCTGGACGTCTACGGCGACGACAACGGCGGCAACGCGGCCGCGGCCGAGCTGTGGGACTGCCAGTCCTACGCACGGGACCAGCACTGGGTGCACACCTCCACCAACAGGCTGACGAGCCTGGGCCGTTGCCTGGACGTGGTCGGCAACGGCACCGCGCAGGACACGCAGGTCCAACTCTACGACTGCGACACGGCGGTGGGCGGCCAGGTCTGGGAGCAGCAGGCGGACGGCTCCCTGCTCAACCCGCAGTCCGGGCGCTGCCTGGACGCGACCGGCGGCGCCACCGCCGACGGCACCCGGCTGCGGATCCACGACTGCAACGGGACCGCAGCGCAGAGGTTCGCACTGGGCTGACCGTTCGGCCCCGCAGGGGGCGGACCCCCGAGGTGGACCGCCCCCTGCGCCGGCCGGCACGTACGCGGCCGGCCCTTGCGCCGGCCGGACCGCACGCGGCCGGCCCGTGCCACCGCGTCCGGGGCGGCTCGAAACGCGGCGGGGGAGCGGCTCCCGGGACGAGCGTGCCGCAGCCCCGCGCGGGCCGCACCGGGGCAGACGCTCTCGGGGCCGCTCTCCCGGGACGGTCCCCCACGTGCGGACAGCAGCGGGAAGCAGTCCAGGCGCCTCAGGGCGCGAGCGGCCGTCTCCCACCGAGCGTGGACTCGCGCTGCTCCAGCCAGTGCGGGGCCGTGTGCACCTCGAACGGCAGGCGTGTCCCCGAGCGGATGCGGGCCGCCAGGCACTTGACGGCCAAGGAGGCGACGGCCGTCAGGTCGGGGACCACGGTCGTGAGCGATGGTGTGCTGTACAGCGCCTCCTCGGAGCCGTCGACGCCCGCCAGCGCGATGTCACCGGGGACCTCAAGTCCCGCTTCGTGCACGGCCCGCAGCGCGCCCACGGCCAGGAGGTCGCTGAAGCAGAAGACGGCGTCGGGCCGTACGTGCGCGGGCAGTTCGATGAGCGCGCGCATCGCCAGCAGGCCGTTGCGGCGGTCGAAGTCCTGCACGGGAGGCGTGAGGCGGGGGTCGAAGGTCAGTCCGCCTTCGTGCAGTGCCTGCTGGAAGCCCTGCAGGCGCTGGCGGCTGGTCGCCGACGCCTTTCGGTCCGCGCCGATGGCCGCGATCCGGGAGCGGCCGAGAGCGGCGAGGTGCGCGGTGGCGTCCCGCGCCGCGGCGACGTTGTCGATGAGGACGTGGTCGGCGACGACATGAGCGGGTTCGTAGCTGCGTTCGCCGAGGAGGACCAGGGGGAACTCGTCAGCGACCGGGACGAGTTCGGCGGTCGTGACGTGCAGGGGAGAGAGGATCACACCGTCGAGCAGTGACGCGCCGACCCCGGTGGCCAGGCGCAGTTCCTCCGCCGGGTCCTGGAGCGTCTCCTCGATGAGGACGGTCAGGCCCAGCGCGGTGGCCTCCGTCCGTACGTGGTGGGCGAGGTCCGCGAAGTAGGGCGTGGTGAGTTCCGGGACTGCGAGGGCGATCAGCCCGCTGCGCCCCGTGCGCAGCCGGCGGGCCGACGCGTTGGGACGGTAGCCGAGTTCCCGCACGGCGCGCATCACGCGTTCCCGGGTGGCGGCGGACACCCGGGGGGCGTCGCGTACAACGTTGGACACCGTCTTGATCGACACCCCCGCATGTTCGGCCACGTCCTTCAGCGTCACTGCTGCCACCGACCGGTCCTCTCGCTGGCCTTTTCCCGGATTATGCACGTGCGGGCCTTGTCTGTCAGCGATCGTGACGGGCTTCAGCTGTTTTTCGACGAAGGGTTGACCGCTCGGATACGCGGCGGTTACAACGTTGGAACCGATAGCAAGCGGTTGCTGTCAACGTCGTGCCGGCGGCCGGTGCCCTCGGGGCCCGGTTGCCTGCCGTACGCGTTCCGGCTGCCGCAGGACTCCCACCCTGTCCACCTCACGAGAGGGGCCGCATGTCTTCGCATCGTCCGAACGCACCACTGCGCACAGCCGTGGTCGGCACGGGAGGTATCGCCCGCTCCAGCCATCTCCCCGCCTTGCGGACCCTGGCCGCGGAAGGGGCGACGGACGTCGTGGCCGCGGTCGACGTCGACGGCGGGGCCGTGCGCGCGTTCGCCGACGAGTTCGGGATCGCCCACGCGGGCACGGACCTTGACGCGATGCTGGCCGAAGTGCGCCCGGACCTCGTCGTGTTGTGCACGCCGCCCGCCGTGCACCGGCAGCAGTCCGTGGCCGCGCTCCGCGCCGGGGCGTGGGTCTGGTGCGAGAAGCCGCCGTGTCCCTCACTGGCCGACTACGACGCCGTGCAGGGCGCGGAGAAGGGCGGCGACGCCGACCCGTACGCGTCGATCGTCTTCCAGCACCGCTTCGGCTCGGGCGCCCGGCACGTGCGCCGCCTCCTGCACGACGGCGCGTTCGGCCGGCCGCTGGTGGCGCACTGCCAGACCACCTGGTACCGGGACACCGCCTACTACGCCGTTCCATGGCGGGGCCGTTGGGCCACCGAGGGCGGCGGCCCGGCCATGGGGCACGGCATCCATCAGACGGACCTGCTGCTGGATCTGATGGGCCCGTGGCAGGAGGTGCGCGGCATGGCCGCCCGGCTCGTCCACGACGTGGAGACCGAGGACGTCTCCACCGCGCAGGTCCGCTTCGACAACGGCGCCCTCGGCACGGTCGTCAACAGCGTGCTGAGTCCCGACGAGGTCAGCCGGATCCGTATCGACTGCGAGCTGGCGACGATCGAGCTGACCCACCTGTACGGCTACCGCAACGCGGACTGGCGCATCACCCCGGCCCCCGACGTCCCCGAACCCACCGTGGCCCGCTGGCGCGACTTCGGCGAGGACGAACCGAGTTCGCACCTCGCCCAACTGCGGGCTCTCGTCGCCGACATCAACGCCGGCCGACGCCACGCGACCAGCGGCGCGGGCGGCCGGCGGACGCTCGAATTCATCACCGCCCTGTACAAGTCCGCGTTCTCCGGCTCGCCCGTCCGCGCGGGTGATGTCGGCCCTGGCGACCCCTACTACACCGAACTGCACGGCGGTGCTCCGGGCTGGGCACCGGCCGGCTCCCGCGAGGAAGAGGACCACGCATGACCCTGGCACTGACCCACGCCCACGGAGACCGGATCACCGTGGCCCACGAGGCCACCGGAACCGAACTGTTCGCCTACGTGTACCGCCCCGAGGCCGCATGGGAGGCCCCCAAGCCCTACCTGCACCCCATCAGGACCCTGTCGGGCGCCATCGTCACCGACTACCGGCCCAACGACCACCGGTGGCACAAGGGCTTGCAGCTGACCGCCTCCCACCTGTCGGGGCAGAACCTGTGGGGCGGCAACACGTACGTGCACGGCGAGGGGTACCTGGCCCAGCCGGAGAAGGTCGGCTCGATGGCGCACGTCGCCTTCGAGGAGGTCTCCGTCGCGGGCGACCACGCCGTCATCGCCGAGCGTCTGACCTGGCACCCGCACGACGGGGAGCTCTGGGCCGAGGAGGAGCGCCGCATCGAGGTGTCCGCCGTCGACGCGGCGGAGGCCGGGAGCTGGTCGCTGACCTGGACCTCCGCTGTCGTCAACCGGCGCTCGGAGCCGCTGCGCTTCGGCAGCCCCACGACCCACGGGCGCCCGGCAGCCGGATACACCGGCCTGTTCTGGCGCGGGCCGCGAGCCTTCCGTGACGGCCAGGTCTTCGGCGCCGAGCCGGGCGGTGGCGACCTGATGGGGACCCAGGCCGACTGGCTGGCCTACGTCGGTGAGCACGACGCGCGCGACGGCCACGCCACGATGATCTTCGAGCACGCCCCCGCCAACGACCACCGGGGCGAGAAGGGGACGCATCCGGCGCACTGGTTCGTGCGCAGTGACCCGTTCGCGGCGGTCGCACCGTCCTGGGCCTTTCACGACGAACTCGTCCTCGCCCCCGGCGACCGACTCACCCGCGGCTACCGCGTGACCGTCGCGGACGGCGCCTGGGACCGCGAACAGGTCGTCGCGCACCTGCGAGGACACGCGTGGTGAGCGCCACGTACGACGGCTTCCCCGGGGCGGTCGCAGTGTCCCGGCTCCGGGTGTACGACTGGCCCACCCCCGACGACCGGCCCGGCGGCGGCACCCCGCACCTCCACCTCACGTGCACCGAGGGGTACGTCGTGACGGCGGGCCGGGGAACGGTGCAGACCCTGACCACCTCCGGCTGCACGGAGAGCCCCCTCGGGCCGGGCACCGTCGCCTGGTTCACACCCGGCACGATCCACCGCCTCACCAACGACGGCGGCCTGGAGATCACCGTCGTGATGCAGAACAGCGGCCTGCCCGAGGCAGGCGACGCGGTGCTCACCCTGCCGCAGGACCTCCTCGCCGACCCCGGCACGTACGCGGACGCGGTGCGGATCCCGGCCGACGTTCCCGAGGCCGCACAGGTGCGGGCCGCCCGCGCCCGCCGGGACCTGGCGACCCGCCGTTTCCTGGAGCTGCGCCAGGCCACCGAGAGCGGTGACCCGCAGCCGCTGGCGGCCTTCCACCGGGCCGCCGCCGCGCTGGTGCGGCCCCGCCTCGACGCGTGGGAGGAGCGCTGGCGCCAGGGCGCGCTCGCCGCCGCACAGGCGACAGGAACCCAACTCGACGCCCTGCGCCGGCAGGACGCGCGCCATCTCACCGAGGCCCGGGTCGTCTCCACCGGGGCCACGGCCCGGGGACGGTTCGGCATGTGCGGCCGTCTGGACGTCTATCCGGGGATCTGACCGCGCCGCCCGCCCCGGGGCGCCGGCCGAGCACCTGCCCTCCTCGGAGAGGGCCCGGCCGGCCGCCCGGGCCCTCCCGACCCTGCTCCCGTCCGCCCATCCGCGTCCTTCCGGAAGGCACCCATGCCCGAACCCCGAAGCGGCGGGCACCGACTCCCCAGCCGCCGTGCCGTCCTGGCCTCGGCCGCCGTCGGTCTCACCACCGCCATGACCCCCGCACTCTCCGCCTGTTCCGCCGCGAGCGGTGGAACGTCCGGCGGTATCACCCTCACCTTCACCTGGTGGGGCAACGATGACCGTGCCGCGCGGACCGTGCGGGCCGTGCGGCTGTTCGAGAAGGAACACCCGGGCGTCACCGTCCGTACGTCGAACGGGGACTTCGGTTCCTACCTGCAGAAACTGGCCACCCAGGCGGCCGGCGGCGGCGTACCCGACGTGGTCCAGCTCGACTACCGGCAGATCTCCCAGTACGCGGAAGGCAAGGCCATCCTGCCGCTGGGAGACGCCGTCGAGGACGGCACGATCCGTACGTCCGAGATGGACAGGGGGCTGCTGAGCACCGGCACCTACGAGGGCCGGCAGTACGCCCTGCCCATGGGCCGCGGCATCACCGGGTACGCCTACGACTCCGCTCTCTACACGAAGGCCGGCATCGCCACGCCCCGGCCCAGCTGGACCTGGCAGGAGTGGGCACGGGACAACAGGAGGATCGCCGCCCTGGGTCTCAGGTCCCCCGACGGGCGCCCCGTAACCGGCGCCAACGACGGCGGAACCAACGAGGACGTCTTCGAGGACTGGCTGCGCAGCCGCGGTGGGCGGCTCTACGCGAGCCAGACCCGCCTCGGGTTCACCGAGGACGACCTCACCGCCTTCTGGACCTTCTTCGACACACTCCGCAGGGAAGGCGCCGTCGCAGCCGCGGGGGACACGGCGCAGGCGATCAGCACCGAGACCTCCCCCATCGGCCGGGGGCTCTCCGCCGCCGACTTCACCTGGGACGCACCGTTCCCCGGCTATCCGGCACTGCTCGGCGACGGCATCCGCTTCGCACCGGTCCCCACGACCGGCGGCCGCGCGGGCTCGTACTTCAAGCCCTCGATGCTCGTCGGCGTCGGAGCGCACAGCCCGCATCCGAAGGAGGCCGCGCAACTGGTCGACTTCCTCCTCAACGACCTGCGAGCCGGCGACATCCTCGGCTTCAGCCGGTCCACACCCCCCAACCGGACGGTCGCCGGCCGCGTCGCCAAGACCCTCAAGGGAGCGGAGCGAGAGATCTACCAGTACGCGGTGATGATGGAGAAGTACGGCCTGCACGCGCCACCGAACGCACCACCGCGGGGCGATCTGGCGATCCAGACCGCCTTCACCCGGGAGTACCAGCGGGTGATGTACGGGCTCGCCACTCCCCGGCAGGCAGCCCGCGAACTCATCGACGAGGCCAACAGGGAGCTGAGGTCATGAGCACGGTGTCGACCAGCGCGCCCGCACGCGCCGACCGTACGCAGGTACCGCGGTCACCCGCCCCGCGCCGCCGCGGCAAACGTGAACAGCGGTGGCCGGCCTACGTGTTCCTCTCACCGTGGATGATCGGCGCGGTCGTGCTGACCCTCATCCCCATGGCGGTGTCCCTGTACCTGTCGTTCACGGACTACAACCTGTTCGACCCGCCGCACTGGGTGGGCCTGCGCAACTACACCGAGATGCTGACCCAGGACCCCCGCTACTGGCGCTCCGTCGGTACGACACTGCTGTACGTCGTGATCGCCGTACCCCTCAAGCTGGGCTTCGCGCTCGGCGCGGCGATGCTTTTGAAGAACCTCGGACGAGGCCGCGCCTTCTACCGTTCCGCCTTCTACGCGCCGTCCCTGCTCGGGGCGAGCATGTCCATCGCCCTGGTCTGGAAGGCGCTGTTCAACGACGGCGGCTCGGTCTCCGGCGTCCTGGACGCCGTCGGCATCCACACCGGCGGCTGGGTCGGCAATCCCCACCTGGCGGTGTACGCGGTCGTCCTGCTGACGGTGTGGCAGTTCGGCGCCCCCATGGTGATCTTCCTGGCGGGGCTGCAGCAGATATCGCCCGACCTCTACGAGGCTGCCGCACTGGACGGCGCGAGCCGTTGGCGGCAGTTCGTCTCCATCACCGTGCCGATGCTGTCCCCGGTCGTCTTCTTCAACCTGGTACTGGAGATGATCCAGTCCTTCCAGGTGTTCACCCCGGCGTTCGCGATCAGCGGCGGCAACGGCGGTCCCGCCGACTCGACGATGTTCTACACCCTGTACCTCTACGAACGCGGCTTCACCGCCTCGCACATGGGTTACGCCGCCGCGATGGCATGGCTGCTGCTGATCGCCATCGGCGTCGTCACGCTGATCCTCTTCAGGACGTCCCGGTCCTGGGTCTTCTACGCGGACGAGGAGGGATGATGAACCTCACCGCCAAGCGCTGGCTGCCGCACACGGTGGCCGTCGTGGCCCTGATCCTTCTGCTGTACCCCGTGGTGTGGCTTCTCGCCACGTCACTCAAACCGGCGGACGAGGTGGTGACCAGCCTCAACCTGTGGCCGGGACACCTGGAGTGGTCGAACTACACGACCGCCCTGGACGGCGTGTCCGGTGTCTCCGTCACCCGCCTGCTCGGCAACACCCTGCTGATCGCGGGGGGCGCCGTCGTCGGCAACGTCCTGTCCTGCTCCCTCGCCGCGTACGCCTTCGCCCGGCTGCGCTTCCGCATGCGCAAAGGGATGTTCACCTTCATGGTGGCGACCCTGATGCTCCCGCAGCACGTCGTGCTGATCCCGCAGTACATCATCTTCAACCGGCTGGGCATGGTGGACACGTTCTGGCCGCTGATCCTGCCCAAGTTCCTCGCCACCGACGCGTTCTTCGTCTTCCTCATCGTCCAGTTCATGCGCGGGCTGCCGCGCGAACTGGAGGAGTCCGCGCGCATCGACGGCTGCGGCGCGTTCCGTACCTACTGGGCCATCACGCTGCCGCTGAGCCGGCCCGCACTGATCACCACGGCCATCTTCACCTTCATCTGGACGTGGAACGACTTCTTCACGCAGATGATCTACCTGTTCGCGCCGGAGAAGGCCACCATCACCCTGGCCCTGCGCAGCTTCGTCGACCAGTCCAGCACCTCCGCGTACGGCCCCATGTTCGCCATGTCGGTCATCTCCGTGCTGCCGATCGTGCTGTTCTTCTTCGTCTTCCAGCGCTACCTGGTGCAGGGCCTGGCCACCTCCGGACTGAAGGGCTGACCCATGACGATCCAGGTCCCCCCACCCTCCGCCCCGGTTCGCCGGGAGCCCGGTGAGATCTTCGGGAACGGCTTCACCCTCTTCGCCGACATGCTGCTCGTGGGCCTGCTCACCAGCGCCGCGTGCCTGCCGGTCGTCACGGCGCCCGCCGCGTTCGCCGCGGCGTCGGCGACGCTGCGGCCGGCCACCGGCCTCGGTGCGCCGGTCAGGACCACCACGTACCTCACGCACCTGCGCGCCTTCCTGTCCGTCGCCTCACTTGCCGCCGGTCTCCTACCGCCGGTGCTGGTGGCGATCGTGCTGGTCGATGTGGGACTGCTGGACAGCGCGCTGCCCGGAGCGCATGCCGTGGCCATCGCGCTCGTCCTGCTGGTCCTGGGCACCACCGTCGTGGCGCTGCGCGCCTGCGCGCTGGAGGCCCCGCACCGCCTGTCCGTGCGGGAGGGCCTGCTGCGGTCGGCGGCCGACCCGAGGGGAACCCTCCTCCTGGCGGGCGGCGCGCTGCTGGCCGCTCTCCTCGCCTGGTCGATCCCCCTGCTGATTCCGCTCCTGCCCGGCCCCCTGGCCTTCGCCGCGACGGTCGTGGACATCCGCTCCACACCACACGGGGGCACCGACTGAGCCGGCGGCGCCTGGCCTGCGCCCCGAAGAGGGGCCCGCGCGGCGGGCGGCGGGCGCTCCCGCGCGGCCTCTCAGGCTTTCGACGGGGCCGAGCACCACTCCATCCTCTCGCGACGGGCACGTAGTTGAGGGCGCGGGGCGGAATACGACTGCGGTGGCCCCGAGACGGGTGGGACACCACCTGGGACTCGCGTCGGGTGAGCAGGGTTTCGGCGGCACGCAGCGTTACTGCTCCACAGAGGCTGAGCCGGAGCGCCATCTCGTGAACAAAGCCAGACAGGTGCCGAGGGGAGATCCGGGGGCCGGGCGGACGAGGTGGGTGCGTACCGGCGGCTCGGGACGCACAGCGCGTCGGGACGGCAACGAACCTACAGGGAAGACGAGTTCACAGTTTTCGGGTGTCGCGGGGTTCGGCGTAGGGCTCGTCGCCCGGGGGATGGCCGGTGTCGATGGCGTGTCCGCGTTCGAGTTCGGCGTTGAATTCCAGCCCGAGCAGGATCGCGATGTTGGTGATCCACAGCCAGATCAGCGCGACGATGGGGGTGGCGAAGGCGCCGTAGGTCTTGTTGTAGCTGCTGAAGTGAGCGACGTAGAGAGCGAACAGGGCGGAAGCGATAATCCAGATGACCACCGCCACGACGCCGCCGGGAATCACCCGCCGGAAGCTCCGTTTGACGTTGGGGGCGGCCCAGTACAGCAACATGATGACCAGGACGATCAGGATGAGCATCGCGGGCCACTTGGCGTAGTTCCACACGGTCAGTGCCGTATCGCCCAGGCCCAGAATGGATGCCGCTTTGGTGGCCAGAGGGCCGGTGAAGGCAGCACCGATCGCCGTGACGGCCAAAATGATCATCACGGCCGCGGTGATGGCGAGACGGACCGGAAGCGTCTTCCACACCGGTCGGCCCTCACCGATGTCGTAGACGACGTTGGACGCCCGCATGAAGGCGGCGACGTAACCGGACGCGGACCACAGCGCCAGGAGAACACCGATGATCAGCGCTGCCAGGGCCGCGCCCTGGCCGCCCTTGAGCTGCTGCAGGGCGGTAACGAGGACAGTGCGTACGGCCCCCGGGGCATTGTCGGAGAGGTTCTTGATCAGTGAGTCGATGGTGGAAGGGCTCACCAGACCCAGAATCGACACCAAAGCGAGCAACGCCGGGAAGACCGCCAGCACCCCGT
The DNA here is from genome assembly GCF_036250695.1 of Streptomyces sp. NBC_01497. Taxonomy (NCBI): domain Bacteria; kingdom Bacillati; phylum Actinomycetota; class Actinomycetes; order Kitasatosporales; family Streptomycetaceae; genus Streptomyces; species Streptomyces sp. NBC_01497. Next base: position 7,897,428 of record NZ_CP109427.1, read on the forward strand.
AATACGTCAGGGCAGCCGCCCAGTCCGTCAGGTTGTCCGCCTTGAACTCCCGCACGGTGCGCTTGATCGCACCCTTGAGGGAACTGCCTTCCGCCGCCTCGGTCCTGGCCGGCCGGCCGTCATCTCCGTCCGTGCCACTCGCACCGCCACTGGACGGGGGACTGGACGGCGGACCTGAGCCGGCGCCGCTGCCGGGCGGGTACCTGTGCGCGCCACCACCCTGCCCGGCGCTGTTGCCGCCGTGATCGTCGGGACCCGGAACACCGGGAGGCGTCGTGGCCACGCGGACTCCTTCGTCAAGCGTCGGCGCCTGAGCGGGTCGGCGCATCCAGTCGCGGCCCCTTCGCATGCGACTGCGCCGCTGTCGGCACATATGCGGACTGCTCACGCTGAGGAGCCATCGCGCCCATCACACCCGTTGAGCCGGATATCAGCGAGCGCGGGCGCCCGAGTGGACCAGCTTGACCCCGTCCCGAAACACCGGGACCACAGCTCCCGCGGGAGCGTGGGGACCTCCCCGGCCCGGCGGCCGCAGGGGCAGCCAGGAGCGCAAGGGCGTTTGCCAGGGCGGGCGCGGGTTACTCGGGCACCGACACGCGTCGAGAGGCCCTCACCCGTAGGAGCGCGGCTCAGCCGTGCAGGACCACCTGATCGCCCGGTGGAACGGGACAGCTGACGCCGTGGATGTGTACGGGCACCGGGCCTTCGACGGCGGGGAATCCGGTCCAGGGTGGCAGGGGGACCCGCTCGGGCGACAACGCTGGGAGGGGTCCGCGACGACAGGGGGAGGCGATGGTGGCAGGGCCCGACACGGGGGCCACGGACCGGCGGGAAACCGACCTCTCGCACTGCCCTGTCGAGGACGCCGTCCCGGCCCCTCGGTCTCCGTACGCGCTCGTGCCCTCGGCGTGAACTGCCCATCGCCGCTCCGCCGCACCAGTGGTCGAGCCCGGAGCAGCCGACGGAGCCGCCGATGAGCGATCCGAGACCCGGACGCCCATGACGAGCCGGCCGTGGACGAGGGAAGGTGGAGGGATGACGGACTCGTGGGAGCGGGCCGCAGGCGGCCATCGGATGCTGGGGGACCTGCTGACCGCCAGCCATCTGATGCCGTTGGAGCTCCTGCCTGCCCGGGTCGTGGAGAGCGCCGTGCACGCGGGTTTCTCCGACGTGCTGATCTACGTCGGTGATCTCCAGCGGCGGGTGCTGCGGCTGGTGACCGGTCTCGGTGAACCGGACACCGGGCAGGAGACGGAGATCTCCGTGGGGGGCACGGTGCCCGGCCGGGCCTATCAGTACGGGGAGATCGTCGAGGCCAAAGCACCTGACACACAGGGCAGTCACTGGTGGGTGCCCCTGGTCGACGGCACCGAGCGACTGGGCGTGCTGCGGGTGTGCTCCGCTCACGACGATCCCCGGGCCCGCGGGGACGCCGCCGAGCTGGCATCCCTCGTGGCCCTGATACTCGTCAGCAAACGTGCCGGCAGCGACTCCCTGGCCCGTCTCACCCGCAGCAGGCCGCTCAACGTGGCCGCCGAGATGCAGTGGCGGCTGACCAATCCGCGCAGTTATGCCGACGGCCGCGTCGTGATCTCCGCCGCGATGGAACCTGCCTACGAGATCAGCGGGGACGCCTTCGACTACGGCACCGACGGCCCCCTGGTCCATCTGTCGATCTTCGATGCCATGGGACACGACACCGCTGCCGGACTGACCGCGAACCTGGCCGTGGGCGCCTGCCGCAACGCTCGGCGCCAGGGCGCGGACCTCCTCACGACCGGAGAGGCCGTGGAAGAGGTGCTGATCGAGCAGTACGGGTACCAGCGTTACGTCACAGGCATCCTCGCCGGCCTGGACACCCGTAGTGGCGAACTGACCTGGGTCAACCGCGGGCATCCGCCACCGGTCCTCATCCGCGGCTCGCGCTGGAGTGCCCACCTCACCTGCAAGCCCCTGCACCCCATGGGTACGGGTCTGGGTGTGCGGCACCCGCCCTGCACCGAACGCCTGGAGCCCGGCGACCGCGTCGCGTTCTACACCGACGGCATCACCGAGGCCCGCAACAGCGAGGGCGCCGTCTTCGGCCTCGAACGCTTCACCGACTTCCTCATCCGCCGCCACGCCGACCAGCTCCCCGTCCCGGAAACCCTGCGACGCCTCACCAAAACGGTCCTGGACTACCACGAAGGCCACGTGCAGGACGACGCGACCATCTTGTTGTGCGAATGGCTCGGCCCTTCGCTCACGGCCACCGAGCACGCGGCCGCCCTCGCCGCGGTCCCCGACCACCACACCGGCCCGGGGTCCGCCGACGACGCGGCGCCGGCCCCCAGCCAGCACAGGAGTATCCGCCCATGACCAGTCTCGCTCTGACCACCGACGAAACCCGTGGTGCGCGCATCGTGGTGAGCATCCAAGGCGATCTCGACATGCACGCCGCCGGTGACCTTCACAACGAGGCCGGTGATCTGCTGACCACCCACCCCCTCATGATCATGGATCTGTCCGGCATCACCTTCTGCGACTCCTCCGGCTACAACGCACTGCTGCGCCTGCGACGGCGCGCCGGGGAAGCCGGCGGGCAACTCGTTCTCGCGGCCCCGCCACCCACCGTGAGCCGCCTCCTCGCCCTCACCGGTGCCGAGGAGGTCTTCGACGTCTACAGCAGCCGAGCCGAAGCGCTCGCCGCCCACCCGGCCAGGGACGTGGCCTGAGCTCCCCCTGCACATCCACGGTGCGACCGGACGCGAAGGGGGCGGGTGAGCGGCCGGCCACGCCGCCTGCCCCGCCCCCGAGGGCCGGAACTGGCCGACGGCCGACGGGGGCTCGCCGCCGCGCTGGGCTGACGCGCACGCAGCCGGCCCTTGCGCCACGCTTCATGTCCGTTCCCCGCCCGACGGTTTCGCGGGAGGCATCCGGCGAGGGCAGAGTCCTACGGCAAGTGACCTCCGGGTGGTGTGTCCGCGTGCGCGTGTCACCGAAGGTGCCCGGCGTCCGGGCTGCCGGGCCTGTGCCGTGCGGTCCCCGGCCGTGTCGCAGCGCCGGATGGCGCAGTACGCGTGTCGGCTCTCGCGTCGAGGGGTATCCGTGGGCAGCGGTCGATGACGTTCCCCGGTGCCGATCGCTGTGCACGCGTCACCCCCCCCCCGCGAAGGATCGGAGCCCAGTGAGCGAGAAGAAGAACCCGGTGTCGGCCGCTGCGGAAAAGGTCGTGGAGAAGGTCCAGGACGCCGTTCGAACGGGAAACGAGATTCCCGGCGCCCCTGCCGCTGAGGCCCCGTCGGCTGAGGAACCGACGCGGCCGCGCGGGCCGTTGCCGCCCAAACCCGACCAGAGCGGCCCGGACACGTACAGCCCGACGGGCCGGCCGACCGGGGCCCCGCAGAGCCGGGTGGCCCAGAACGGTGCGTACCTCACCACCGCTCAGGGTGCGCGGCTATACGACACCGACCACTCGTTGAAGGCGGGGCCGCGGGGCCCAGTACTGCTCCAGGACCACCACCTGCGGGAAAAGGTCACCCACTTCGATCACGAACGCATCCCCGAGCGGGTGGTGCACGCCCGTGGCGCCGCCGCGCACGGCGTGTTCCGGGGCTACGGTGCCGCCGCGGGGATCAGCAAGGCAGGCTTCCTCGCCGAGGACGTCGAGACGCCGGTGTTCGTCCGCTTCTCCACCGTGCTGGGCTCGCGCGGGTCGGCCGACACCGTACGGGACACCCGAGGCTTCGCGACGAAGTTCTACACCGACGAGGGCGTCTTCGACCTGGTCGGCAACAACATCCCGGTGTTCTTCATCCAGGACGCGATCAAGTTCCCCGACGTGATCCATGCCGGCAAGCCGCATCCGGACAGGGAGATCCCGCAGGCCCAGAGCGCCCACGACACGTTCTGGGACTTCGTCACGCTCCACACGGAGGCGACACACCACACGCTGTGGAACATGTCGGACCGGGGGATCCCACGGTCCTACCGGATGATGGAGGGATTCGGTGTCCACACCTTCCGGCTGGTCAACGCGGAGGGCGACACCACACTGGTGAAGTTCCACTGGAAGCCGAAGCTGGGTGTGCACTCCCTCGTGTGGGAGGAAGCACAGATCACCGCTGGTGTGGATCCCGACTTCCACCGCCGCGACCTCGCCGACGCGATCGAGGCGGGCGCCTTCCCCCAGTGGGAGCTGGGCGTACAGACCTTCCCGGACACCGAGGACCAGATGTTCGAAGGCATCGACCTGCTGGATCCGACGAAGATCGTTCCTGAGGAGCTGGCGCCGGTCCGCCCGATCGGGCTGATGACACTCAACGCCAACCCGTCGAACTTCTTCGCCGAGACCGAACAGGTCGCCTTCCATCTCGGCCACCTGGTTCCCGGCATCGACGTCACGGACGACCCACTGCTGCAGGGGCGGCTCTTCTCCTACCTCGACACTCAGATCAGCCGGCTGGGCGGCCCCAACTTCGGTCAGCTGCCGATCAACCGCACGCACGCGCCCGTCAACGACATGCTGCGTGACGGCATGCACCAGAGCGCTGTGCACCGCGGCGTGGCACCGTACCGGCCCAACTCCCTCGACGGCGGCTGCCCCTTCCTCGCCGGAGCGGACAGCGGGGCGTACATCGAGGTGCCGGCCGAGGTCCCCGCCGCCCGCAAGGTGCGGGACGCGCCGGTGTCCTTCGACGACCACTTCAGCCAGGCCCGGCTGTTCTGGCTCAGCATGACGCCCACGGAGCGCGAACACATCGTCGCCGCCTACACCTTCGAACTCGGCAAGTGCTGGGAGGCGGCCGTCAAGGAACGGGCACTGAAGGTGCTCGCCAACATCGATCCCGACCTGTGCACGCAGGTCGCGGCCGGGCTCGGCCTCGCGGTCCCTGAAGCGACCGTCCCCCTGGCGTCGGTCGAGCCGAGCGCCGCTCTGTCCCAGCTCGGGCAGGACTGGCCGGTCGACGGGCGGATCATCGGCATCGTCACCGACGGTGCGGACGACCTGGACGGCGTTCGCGAAGTGCGCCGGGCGGTCCTCGACGCCGGAATGGTCCCCCTGGTCATCGCCCCGGCAGGTGGCGTGCTGGACCGGGACGGCGACCCCGTCACCGTGCAGCGCACCTTCACCACCGCCCGGTCCACCGAGTTCGACGCGATCCTGCTGGCCGGGGCGCCGGCTCCGGCCGCCGACGGCTACGGGGCCCGCGACGCCAAGGTCGACGACACTGCCGTGGCCACCTCCGTCGACCCCCGCCTGGTGCTGATGCTCAGCGAGGCGTACCGCCACGGCAAAGCCATCGGGGCCTGGGGCGGGGGAGTTGGCGGCCTGCAGGCAGCGGGCCTGCCCGAGGGATCCGCGGGAGTGGTGGTCGGCGACGCCGCGTCCGCCGTGCTGCAGGCCGTGACACGTCTCCTCGGAGGCCACCGCGCCTGGGGCCGCTTCAGCCCTGCCCTGTGACAGGTGCGGCCGGAACGGAGCGGGCACGCGCGCCCGTTCTGGCCGCATGCCGGGAGACCGGCGGGAGGTCCGGCGACTTCGATCCGTGCTGCTGTGGCCGCGCGCCGGCATTCTCCCCTGAGTCCGTGTCCGCCCCTCGCGCGATCCACGCGTATCGGTTTTCGCGCGGCTGCCCCGGGAGCCACACACCATGGACCACTCGACGGCTCCCGTGCTCGACGCTGTGAGGGCCTACCAGGCGCAGGAGCAGCTGCCTTTCACGCCTCCCGGCCACCAGCAGGACCGGGGAGCCGACCCAAGGGTCCGGGCTGTGCTGGGTGAGGCTCTCTTCGGCGCCGACATGCTCGCGGTGTCCGGTTCGGACGACCGGACCACGTCCCAGGGGATCCTTGAAGCGGGCGGAAGAGCTGATGGCCGGCGCGGTGGGCGCGGAGCACGCGTTCTTCTCCACCTGTGGGAGTTCGCTGTCGGTGAGGGCCGCCTGTGGGGGTTCGCTGTCGGTGAAGGCCGCGATGCCCTCCGTAGCCGGGCCGCACGAGAAGCTGCCGATCGGCCGCGACACGCACAAGGCGGTCATCTCCGGCTTGATCCTCGCGGGTATCCGCCCCGTGTCGATCGATCCCCAGTGGGACCCTGATCTCCACCTGGCCCACCCACCGGCGCCCGAGGCGTACCGATCCGCGTTCGAGGAACATCCGGGGGCGCTGGTCACCAGCCCTACGCCCCACGGAACCCGCGCGGACATCGGAGCCATCGCGACGCTGTGCCACGAGCGGGGCGTGCCGCTGGTCGAGGATGAAGCGTGGGGAGCTCACCTGTCCTTGTCCCGGCCCCCGGTGACCTGCGACTCCAGCAGGCGACGCTTCCGCGTGACGCCTTCTTCGGCGAGGTCGAGCAGGTTCCCGCGGCCAGAGCGGCCGGCCGGATCCGCGCCGAGATGCTCACGCCCTGTGTTCCGGGGATCCCGCGGCCCTCCCCGGCGAGCGCCTCGACCGGGCCGTGCTGGATTACCCGCGGACATTGCCCGCGGACCGGCGCCGGCGCGGGGATGTTCATTCCCGACGCCTCCGACAGCACCCCTCGCAACCCTCCGCGTCTCCGTGCATGACGTGGGCGCCGACTGAGCGGGTGCCTGGCTGCAGGCACCGCACACGTTCGCTCATGACGCGTCCTGTGGGTCGCCGGCGGGGGCTAGCCCCCGCCGGTGGCCGGCGCCGGAGGGGCCCGGCGGGACTGTCGCCGGCGTCTCAGCATGCGCGGGCAGTCACAGGGCAGGAGGGTGAAGACCGTCGGCCGAGTGGCGGCGGTCGGCCGGCACACCGAATCTGAATGACGTGGGCACGGGCCTGGCACGACGGACGAGAGACGTGTTCGTACCCTCATGGAGGCTTCAGATGACGACCGCTGCCGTACGGCCCGCCGGCCTCGGGACGATGTGGACATTGCCCGGGGTCTACGCTCCGCAGGCCGACACGCACCTGCTCGCCGGGGCGCTCCACGCCGAAGGGATCACGCCAGGGATGGACGTCCTCGACGTCTGCACCGGAAGCGGCGCGCTCGCTGTGCTGGCCGCGGGGATGGGGGCCCGGGTCACGGCGATCGACATCTCCCGACGTGCGGTGATGACGGCCCGAATGAACGCGGCCCGCGCCGGACGCCGCATCCGGGTCATGCACGGCGACCTCACAGGACCGGTCGCCGAGGAGCGCTTCGACCTGGTCGTGAGCAATCCGCCGTACGTACCCACGCCGCACGCGCAGCGCACCCGCCGGCACATGCCCGCAGTCGCCTGGGACGCCGGACACGGGGGCCGGCAGGCCCTGGACCGGATGTGCGCCCACACCCGGGACGTGCTCCGGCCGGGCGGCGTGCTGCTCCTGGTGCACTCCGGGCTGTGCGGCACCGGGGAAACACTGCGACGGCTGACCGCCAACGGCCTGCGCTGCTCGGTGACGGACCGGGCCCGCGTCCCCTTCGGCCCCGTGGTCACCCAGCGATTGCCGTGGCTACGCGCTCAGGGCCTGGTCGGCGCCGGCGAGGACATGGAGGAACTGGTGGTCATCCGTGCCGAACGAAGCTGAGCGCGCCCGGCGTGTGAGCGTCGATCGCGAAGGCCCGATGCTGATTGAAGGACCGGTGGAGGTCGTCCGGGAGGACGGCACGACCGTCACCTCCGACCGCTTCGTGGTCGCCGTGTGCACCTGCCGCCGCAGCCGCACCTATCCGTGGTGCGACACCAGCCACCGCCGCCACTCGAAACCTCCCGGCACACGCCTGCGTGAGGACCGCGACCAGCCTCAAGGCAACGACCCGAAGGGCACCCATGACGGCCCCCGTGACTGACCACCGCCTTGCCGGCCCCTTCGTGCCCAGCCCCAGGGGACCGCTCTCGGCCGCTGTGCTCGCCGCCCTCGTCGCGCCGCAGCAAGCTCCGCCCGGCGTGGGCGAGGCCGCGGGCGCCGACCCGTACGGGGAGGACCTGCAACTGGCCCTCTACGTGCTCTACGAACTGCACTATCGCGGTTTCGCCGGCGTGGCCGACGACCGTGAATGGGACCCCGCCCTCATGCCCCTGCGCCGGGCGCTCGAAGAACGCTTTCTCGGCGCCCTGCGCGCCGATGTGCCGGCCGGCCGCTCGGCGGATGAGACCTTCGGTGAGCTGCTGGTGGAGTCCACCGACCACCGCGACAGCGTGGCCCATCACCTTGAGCACAGCGGGCAGCTGTGGCAGATCCGGGAGTACGCCGCCCTGCGCTCGCTCTACCACCTCAAGGAGGCGGACCCCCACGCGTGGGTGATCCCTCGCTTGCGCGGACGGGCCAAGGCCGCGATGGTGGCCATCGAGTACGACGAGTTCGGGGCCGGACGGGCGGAGAACGTGCACGCCCAGCTCTTCGCCGACCTGATGGCGGACCTGGGACTGGACACCGGCTACGGCCATTACGTCGAGAGGGCGCCCGCCCCCGCTCTCGCCGTCGTGAACGTGATGACGCTCTTCGGCCTCCACCGAGCGCTGCGCGGGGCACTCGTTGGCCATTTCGCCTGCGTGGAGGTCACCTCGTCGCCGGGCTCGCGCCGACTCGCCGAGGCCATGCGGCGCACCGGTGCCGGCCCCGCGGCGGAGCACTTCTACGCGGAGCACGTGGAGGCGGATGCCGTGCACGAACAAGTCGTACGCCGGGACGTCATCGGCGGCCTGCTCGCCGACGAGCCGCACCTGGAGCCGGATGTCGCCTTCGGGGCGGATGCCACCACGCACCTGGAGAGCCGGCTGTCAGCGCATCTGCTGAAGGCGTGGCGGGCCGGGCAGTCGGCACTGCGCCAGGGGTAGCGACGCGGGGCCCGCCGTGTCCGGGCCCGCGGCGATCACGAATCGCAGCGACTCCGGCCGCGTCGGCTGGATCAGCCCTTCCCCTTCTTGCGCAAAGCTCCGGGCTTGTGCACCGCGGAGCGGCCGCTCTTCTCGCTGCGCACCTGGTACTGCGGGTCGCCGGGGCTCGCGTCCACCTCCCGCCCGGCGGCCCGGCCGCGCTGTGTCACTTTGCGCTCGACTTCGCCGACCGCTTCGCTTCCGTGGCTCTTCCAGGAGACCTTGTCTCCCTTACGCAGCTTCTTGTCCTTGCTCACGTGTCCCACCTGCCATTCGTCGCGACTCGTTCTCCGGGTGCGCCGATCCGCTCCCGCCCGCCGGCGTGCGACGGGCCGGGAGCTGTGACGCGCGTCGGGTGCCCGGGGCGGCAACCGCCTAACCCGCCACGGTCACGCATCCGGCAGCTCACTTCTCATGGACCGAAATCCTCGGAAGAGACCGTGGTCCCGCTGAAGCGGGAGACCCGCCGCCGCGAAACCCGTCGACCGAAGGCGCGACCTCCCGGTTGCCCGCCCCCCGCAACCGGGGCCGGCACCGCGCGGCCTGTACCTGCCCGGTTGACTGCCGTGCCCGCGAGGCACGCCCCACCATCCAGCAGGCGAAGGGGACCGCGTCCACCCCACCCCACCCCACCTCGCCTCGCTGCGGCACTGCGGCACTGCGGAACTCGGGTCGCCCGCCCGACACGTTCCGGCGCCGCGAGTTCCGCACGAGGCCGGGGCGGAGGGCCCCATGGGGTCATGCACTCCTTTGGCCCGGTGAAGATGCGTAGGGCCATCAGGTGATCACAATGGGTCATATGACAGAACAGCGTCATGGGCGGTCTCAGACCGCCTCCCCCACGGCCCGTCGGCGCACACCGTCCCGCCAGGGGCCCGAGGGCGCCGCGCGTGCTGCCCGGGAGCGACTGGAGGGCCTGATCAGCCACCCCACGGAGGGTGTGTCGGGGGTGCGCCGCGCCGACGACGGATGGTGCGTCCTGGTGGACGTCCTGGAGGTCCCTCGGATCCCGGACACCACCAGCCTGCTCGCCGTCTACGAGGTGCAGCTCGACAACGAGGGCGAACTCAAGGAGTACCGCAGGGTCCGCCGCTACCGACGCGGCGCCGCGGACGAGTGACGCGACGGCCGGACCAACAGCTGGGACACGGCCGACCAACTGCTGAGAGGACAGGCCCATGACGACAACCACCTACTCCGACGAGGTCGCGTGTGTCCCGCGCGCGGGCACGTTGTACGACGTGCTGGAGCTCATCCTGGACCGCGGCATGGTCATCGACGTGTTCCTGCGGATATCCCTGGTGGGCATCGAGATCATCAAGGTGGACGCCCGCATCGTCGTGGCGAGTGTGGACACCTATCTGCGGTTCGCCGAAGCATGCAACCGGCTGGATCTGGAGAGCGACACCCGCAGCACCACGGTTCCCGAACTGCTCGGCAGTGCCGGTGGCGGCATGGCCAGGTCCGTCGGCAAACGCAAAGTGAAGAAGACCGCCGAGTCCGTGGGAAGCACGGTGCGCAAGGCGGTGGGCGGCGGGGACTCCGACGAGAGCGAGGAGAAACCGCGTCGCCGCACGTCTTCCCGTAAACCCGCTCGTCACCAGGCAGAAGAGGACTGACGTGACAACCCATGGCCTCTACGTCTACGCCATCGTTCCGGCGGGGCAGCGGGTCCCGCCGGGCCTTCGCGGTGTGGGCACACCGCCCACGGCCCTGCGCGTCCTGTCGCAGGGCCGTATCAGCGCCGTCGTGAGTGAGGCACCGCCGAAGCTGCGTCCGCGCCGTCGCGATCTGCTCGCGCATCAGGAAGTGCTGCGACGTCTCATCGAGGGCGGTCCCGTCCTGCCGACGCAGTTCGGCATGGTGGCCCTGGACGAGGCCTCGCTGAGTGAGCAGTTGGCCAACGCGGAGGCACAGCACGTCCCGGCGCTGGAGCGGGTGGCGGGCCGGGTGGAGATGAACGTCAAAGCCCTCCCGGCCTCGGACGCGCTGGCCCATCTCGTGCGGGAGGACAGCGGGATCCGGCGGCTCCGTGAGGAGGCGAGGCGGCGCCCGGGGTACGAGGCGAACGTGAAACTGGGTGAGGCGCTGGTGTCCGCCCTGTCCGGTAGGGCGGCGGTGGCCGGCCGGCAGGCGGTGGTCCTGCTGACGCCTCTCTCGCACGCCGTGGCCGCCGGGCCCGAGGTCTCCGGCTGTGTGCTCAACATGTCGTTCCTCGTGGACGAGGCGGACGGCGAACGGTTCGAGAAGGCGGCGGCGCGGTTCGCCGCCCTCCACCGTGACCGGGTGGAACTGCGCGTCTCCGGCCCCCTGCCCTGTTACAGCTTCGTGGAGCCGGCGGCTTCACTCGCGGGCGCGGGAGCCTGAGATGGGCCTCGTCAGTGGGCTGCTCACGCTGCCGCTGGCTCCGGTTCGCGGTGTGACATGGGTGGCGGAGCAACTGGTGGATGCCGCGCACCGCCAGACGCACGACCCGGCCCTGATCAGAGCCCAGCTCGCCGCCCTGAACGGGGAACTGGAGGACGGAGCCCTGACCATCGAGGAATTCGAGGCGGAGGAGGAGCGGCTGCTCGACCGGCTGCACGACAGTCGGCCGCCGACCGTGGACGGACACCGGACGAGGAAAAGACATGGATAACCAGACCAAGAACTTCCTTGCCGCCGCGGTCGTCGGCGGCTACGTGCTGGGACGCACGAAGAAAGGGCGGATCGCCCTCACCGCCGCCACGTTCCTGGCCGGCAGAAGAGTGGGCCTCGATCCGCGGACGTTGCTTGTCGAAGGCGTCCGCCGCATCGCCGAGGTGCCCCAAGTGGTAGCGCTACAAGCACAGTTGCGCGACGAGGGGATGGAAGCCGGCCGCAGCGCGCTGACGGCCGTCGCCAATCGGGCTCTGCACGCGCTTGCCGACGCGATCGGCAGCCGCACGGCCGCCCACGGTCTCGCCGGGGACGACGGGGGCGCGGCGGAGGACGAGCGTCAGCAGGACGAGACGGAGGAGACGGTGGAGGCGGACGAGGAGGCCGACGAGCCGCCCAGGGGCCGGCGGAGTTCCCGTCGGGCCGACGGGTCTGCGGCGGCGGGGCGTCGTTCCGCACACGGGCAGGGGGAGAGGGCGACCCCCAGGGAGGCGGGCAGGACGGCCTCTTCTGCGAAAAAGCCCGCAAAGACGTCCACGCGTACCGAACGCAGGGGGTAGCCGGCAGTGGCCAAGACACCTTCCGATGCCTCTGACGCCACTCCGTCAGCCGCCGACCGGGTGCGTGAGGAGCTTTCGAAGTTCCTCACGTCGCAGGTGGAGCATCTCGCGGAAAAAGCAGGCAGCAAGCTGACGGACCTCACGGGGCAACTGACCGGCATCTCGGAGAACGGCGGGGCGCTGCCCAAGATCGCTTCACGCCTGCTCAAGGGCGAGTCGCCGGTGAAGGCCATCGTTTCCGAAAAGGCGAAGGACGCCAAGGACAACGTCATGGGCAAGGTCAAAGAGGCCTTCGGCGGCGGCTCCGGAGGTGGCGGCAGCGCGGGGAAGAACAAGGTGACCAGTGTCATCGAGGTCCTTGATATCGGGCTGCCGCTCCGCACGGTCTACGACCACTGGACCGCGTACGACAAGTTCAACGAGTTCACCAAAGGCGTGAGCCAGGTGTCGCCGAGCGACGAGGTGGAAAGCGACTGGAAGGTGAAGATCGCCTTCTCGAACCGCAGCTTCAAGGCGACCGTCCAGGAGCAAGTACCGGACGAACGCATCGTCTGGACGTCGGAGGGTTCCAAGGGCAGCACCCGCGGGGTGGTCAGCTTTCACGAGTTGGCGCCCGCCCTGACGCGTGTCGTCCTGGTCATCGAGTACTACCCGTCGGGCTTCTTCGAGAAGACGGGCAATCTCTGGCGGGCACAAGGCCGCCGCATGCGCCTGGACTTCAAGCATTTCCAGCGCTACGTCACCTTCACCGACGAAGAGCCCGAGGCGTGGCGCGGTGAGATCCGCGACGGGGAAGTCGTACGCACGCACGAAGAAGTGACCGAAGAGGAAGAAGCGGCCCAAGAGGACGACGGTTACGACGAGGACGAGGACGAGGACGACGAGGACGGCGCATACGAGGACGGCGAGGAAGAGGATGAGGATGCAGATGGTGACGACGATGAATATGACGATGACGACGACGATGAGGAAGATGACGACGAGGACGAGCTCGCCGACGAGAAAAAGGGGTGAGGAACCCCGTGACTGAGGTCGACTTCAGACAGCAGGGCGAGACCTTTGTCTCGGGGCCCAACGCGGCCAACCTCGCCGACATTCTCGAACGGGTCCTCGACAAAGGCATCGTGATCGCCGGAGACATCAAAATCGACCTGCTCGACATCGAGTTGCTGACCATCCGGCTGCGTCTGTTCGTCTCGTCGGTGGACACCGCGAAGAAGGCCGGTATCGACTGGTGGGAGACCGACCCGGCCCTGAGCTCACGCGCTGCCCGCAGCGCACTCCAGGACGAGAACCTTGAGCTGCGCGCGCGCCTCGCGGCTCTCGAATCGAACCTCGGTGAGGCGCACAGCTCACCCCCTGGCACGAGAACCGGAGAGGGGGAGGGGGCATGAGCCGGCAGCCCGACCGCGGCCAGGGCCCGGACTCCGGTGCGACCTACGTTTTCGCGGTCTGCGGCCGTATCGCCCCCTCCGCCCTGACAGCCCTGCCGGGGCTCGCTGAGAACAGTCCGGTCCGCGCCCTGCCGTTCGGTGATCTCACAGCCGTCGTGCAGCACGTCGACGCCGCCGAATTCACCGAAGAAGCCTGGCAGGAACGCCTCCTGGACGAGCGGGAACTCGAACGGTGTGCTCGCGCCCATCATCAGGTGGTGTCCGCTGCCGCCGCCTGCGGTCCGACGGTTCCCCTCGCACTGGCCACGCTCTACCGCACGGACGAGCGGGCCTGCTCGGCGCTCCAGCAGGACATCGAACGCTTCCGGAATGCCCTGCGGCGCATCGACGGGCGTGTCGAGCTGGGAGTGAAGGTCTATGCACCGACCGCGGTCCCACCACGCGCCGAGCCGCCCCGCACGCCGGGGATCCGCGACACGCCCGCCCCCGGCGCGGGCCGCGCCTACCTGGAACGCAAACGGGGCCTCCATCAGGAGCGGGAGCAGTGTCACACCGACGCTCTTCGCACCGCCGACACAGTAGACAGCGCCCTGCTCGTGCTGGCGGCCGCCGGCCGCCGACTGCGGGCACACGGCCAGAAAACATCAGAGGCGCGAGGCGTGCAGGTGCTCAACGCGACCTATCTGGTCGAGGCGGACCGGGCCGGTGAGTTCGGTGAGGCTGTGCGTTCGCTTCAAGGCCGGACCGGAGCGTCCATCGAGATGACCGGCCCGTGGGTGCCCTACTCCTTCGCCGGGGAGGTGTGAGGCATGGTGGCCAGTCACCTCGTGCCGTGGGAAACCCCCGAGCCGCTGTCGGGCCCCATCGGAGTCCCCCTCGTCGACCTGCTGGATCGGGTCCTGACGACCGGTGTGGTGATCAGCGGTGATCTTGTCATCGCCATCGCCGACGTCCCGCTGGTCCGGCTGTCCCTGCACGCCCTCCTGTCGTCGGTGAACGAACGGGTACCCGCTCCCTGGGCGGACGGAGGTCCCCTGTGACGGATACACGTTTCGATGTGGACCGCGACCAGATGGGCCGTGACCTGGTCTCCCTGGTCCTCACCGTGGTGGAACTCCTGCGGCAGCTGATGGAACGACAAGCGATCCGCCGCGTGGAGCTGGGTGATCTCGGTGAGGAGCAGGTCGAGCGGATCGGTACGACACTCCTGCTGCTCGACGAGCGCATGCACGAACTGTGCGAGCAACACGGGCTCACCGTCGCCGACCTCAACCTGGACCTCGGCCCCCTGGGATCCCTGCTGCCACGCGACTGACGCCCGAGCCGGAGCCGCGCACCCGGCGCGAGCCCGCGCCGGTCCTCCCACCGGATCGTCGGGTCCCCACGCGTCGGGTCCGTCCGACGAGCCCCGTCGGTGACAGGCGCGGGACCGGGTGGCCGTGCTGCCCGGACGGAGGGGCGGGGCCGGCGGCATGGGTGGCGGACGCGATGCACACGGTAGCCGCGCTCGCCTGGCTGTTGTTGACGTTCGCCTACGTGGCACAGAGTCGGCGGCGGCGCGGGACGCTCCGCGGGGACGTCGAGAATCTTGTGACTGCTCCGCTGACCTCCTGTTTTCCGGTCATCTGTCTTCCGCTGGTTCCCACCTCGGCATCGACGCCCATACGGCGGCCGAGTGGGCCTGCGCGGTGTTCGTCGCCGCCTGGGTGCTGATCGTCGCCTATCGGGGGCGAAGGCCGGGGACGTGACCAGGGCACCCGCTTCTTGCGTGCTGGGCCCGGGCTTCGAGTGCCGGGCCGTGCGGTGCGGGGGTCTCAGCCCAGTCGGGCGAGGAGACGCACGGGGATGTGCCGCAGGACGACAGCAAGAGGCCTCCACGGCCATGGCGGGATGATGGCCGTGGCCCGTTCGGCGTTGATGGCTTTCATCATGGCATCCACTCCTTTCCGCGTGGAGACGATGAGCGGCGGCCTTTTGTCCGCGTCGGTCATCTCGGATTCGATGAATCCGGGCAGGAGGGTGGTCACCGCGATCGGGGTGTCGAACAGGCCCGCCCGGATGCCTTCGGCCAGGGTGGCGGCTCCCGCCTTGCTCGCCGAATAGGCGGTCAGACCCGGCAGGCCGCGCAGCGCGCCCACCGAGGAGACCATGACCAGATGGCCGGAACGTTGGGCGCGCATGATCCGCAGGGCCGCTTCGCACTGGGTGAGCGCGGCGTTGAGATTGGTGGCCAGTATCTGCTGGTTGAGAGCGAAATCGCCGGTGCCGATGCAGGCGACTCGGCTGACGCCTGCGTTGACGATGACCCGGTCCAGCCCGCCCAGTGCGGCGGTGAGCTCGTCGAAGACGGCGAAGACCTGCTGGTGGTCGGTGACGTCGAGTCGGCGGGTCTCGACCCGGATCGTGGGGTGCTGGGCGGGCAGTTCCTCACGTAGCGCGTGGAGCCGGTCGGTGCGGCGGGCGCACAGCGCCAGGTTGCGTCCCTGCGCGGCGTGGCGGCGGGCCAGTTCGGCGCCGAGCCCGGAACTGGCCCCGGTGATCAGCACGTTGCGGCGGGGCGGTGGTGCCGACCGTTTGATCGTGAGGCGCTTCACGGTGTGCCCGCCCGCGGGAGCAGGCCGAGGGCGAGGAGGCTCTCGGCTCCGGCGTCCCCCGCTTCCTCACCGCGGTGTGCCATCCGGCCGACCACGGTGCGGGGCGTGTCTGGCATGAGGGGGCCTTTGCTCGGCCGGCGGGGCGGCTCGGCTACCGGCGTGGTGGCCAGGTCTCGAAGAACGTCCGGGGACGCAGCCCGGACACTCGCTCGGCTCCGACGAGCCAAGTGGGGGTAGAGGCGACACCTTTCTCCCAGCCGAGAACCTCCGAGCCTGCCAGCGCGGCGCTCGCGGATCCCGACGCCAGCGCCGCACGCAGGTCCTCCGCGTCGCCGCCGGTCCCGTCGGCCAGCGTGAGGAGCAACTCCTCGGACTCGATGTCCCGGCCGTTGCCGAAGTAGGCCGCGAACACCGAGGAGGCGAAAGGTTCGGCGGCCTCGGGCTCCGACTCGCGGAGCCACGCGTACGCGGCGAGCGCGGGACGCGAGTACGGGATGCGGTCCGACCAGCGCAGAGGGAGCCCGGCCGCCTCGGCCTCCTGGGCGAGCAACACGTACGTGGGCCCCTGACGCGGACCCGCGGGCGTGCCTCCGGGGCCGATCTCGGGGTGGATCTCCAGCGGGTGCCCCACGACATTGATCCCACGCTCGCGCAGGATCCGGTTGCGGTCCTGGCCGATGTAGCAGTAGGGGCAGAGGAAGTCGAACCAGTGGTCGGCGGTCACGACGCGTGACGGGGAGCCGGCAACGGTCTCGGCGTGGATGGACATCCCGTCTCCTCACGCGAACTCATCGAGCGGTTCCCGGCCCGGTTCGTCCAGCAAACTGTGAACGAACGCGCCGGATCCTGAAGGCCGGAGGTGGCACGCGAACCGGCTCCCCACCGGTCCATCGCGTGCGGGGACGGACGACCGGGAGGGCAGGCGCGACTACCAGGCTTTCCGCAAACCAGGCTATACCCGGCGCGCCCTGGGAACGCGTTGCCGGTAGCCCTCTCGCCCTCACGCCACGGAGGGTGACATCGACGGTGGAGGGCTTGTCGGCGCCCGTGCAGAAGATCCCGCTGCGGTGCGGGGGATGAGGGCCTTCCCCTTGACGAACTTCGTCGTCACATCGTCATCATGTGCACGTCCAGTGACAGCCGGGCGGCATCGAGCCGTGGAACGGCTTCGCATGCGCCCCCGAGCGCACGCGCCCCCGAGCCACCCCCCACCGTGTCGCGGTGGCGGGGTCACGACCCCGTCGAGGTGGACGCTGTTGCCGGGCCGCTGTCACGGTCAACTGCCGTGCCGTGTCCCGTCCGGGAACAAGGGTAGGACCTCCGACTGGCATGGCCGCGTCGATGCCGGAGTCACCGGCCCTGACGACGTCCCTCGCCGACGGGAACGGCCCGAGGCAGCGTTCTGTCAGGGCGTCGGCGATCCCCTGGAAGGTGGAGTGCGCGACCGCCGTGCCGGTTCCGCGCTCCCGGCGCAAACGGGCCGAGTTTTTACGGCTGTTGGACGCCTGGCGCCGGGCTGGTCAACCATGATGAACACCGGCGCCGTCTTTCAGGCGGCACCGGTTGTTCGAGGAGGGGAGCCCTCATGCGGGTAGTGACGTCAGACAGCTCGTCGCCCGGCGACCGCGGCGCCTCGGCGGTCGACACCGAGGCCGACGTGATCGTGGTCGGCGCCGGTCCCGCCGGCTCGTCCGCCGCGTACCACCTCGCCGCATCGGGCGTCGACGTCCTTGTCCTGGAGAAGTCGCACTTCCCCAGGGAGAAGGTCTGCGGCGACGGGCTCACGCCACGGGCCGTCCGTCAGCTCATCCGCATGGGCATCGACATCGACCAGCCCGGCTGGATGCGTTCGCGCGGCATGCGCTGGATGACCGGCGAACGCCGGATCCAGATCGACTGGCCGGACCTCGGCCGCTACCCGAGCTTCGGCCTCTCCCGCAGCCGACACGACTTCGACGATCTCCTCGCCCGCCACGCCGTCGCAGCCGGAGCCCGCCTCCTCACCGGTATGAAGGCCACCGGTCCCGTCACCGACCGCGGGGGCCGCGTCACGGGTGTCACCGCGGTCAACGACAAGGGAGAATCCGCCGTCCACCGAGCTCCGATCGTCATCGCGGCCGACGGGGCGTCCGCACGCCTGGCGCTGGCCATGGGACTGGAGCGGGACAACAAGCGGCAGATCGCCACGGCGGCCCGCCGCTACTACCGCAGTCCGACGAAGTCACCGGGGGACTACCTGGAGCTGTGGGCCGATGTCCGTCTGCCGAGGAGTGAGCAGTACCTGCCCGGATACGGCTGGATCTTCCCCATGGGCGACGGCCGGGTCAACGTCGGCCTGGGAAGCGTGGCCCACCGGCGGTACGGCCGGCCCGACCTCAAGACCACCCTCGATCAGTGGCTCGCCCGCACCCCTGACTCCTGGGGACTGCGCGAAGGGAACGCTGAGGGGCCACTGCGCAGCGCGGCACTGCCCATGGGCTTCAACCGGCATCCGCTCTACGCCCGCGGTGTGCTTCTGGTGGGTGACTCCGGCGGGATGGTCAGCCCCTGGAACGGTGAAGGCATCGGCCAGGCCCTGGAGGCCGGCGAGGTCGCCGCCGAGACCGTGGCGCTCGCCCTGGCGCGCCCCGCGGGACCCGGGCGAGAGCGTGTACTGCGTCTCTACCCTGCTGAGATGAACCGGCGATGGGGCCGCTACTACCGCCTCGGCAACCTCACCCTGGACGTCCTGCTCAGCCGGTCCGGCTTCCACTCCGTACTCAACCATCGCGTCATGGACTTCCCCTTCGTGTCCCACACACTCGCCCGGCTGCTCGCCAACCTCACCGACGAGCCCTCACGCGACGCGATCGACCACCTCGTGAACGGCATGGTCCGTCTCGTGCCCACGCCTTCCGTGCGCCGCCGCTGAGTCGCGGGGGGCGCCGCCGGCTGGGTCGTCACGCGCGTCACGCCCTACCTGGAGCTCGACGCCATCTCGTCGGGTGCAGGCCCCGGTGAGGTCACCGCGCCACTCGGGACACATGCGGTTCCACCAGCGGGTCTTACGGTCCTTGCCGCGTCTGACGTGCTAAAGCGACGGAGGCACGGGGGATACGAACTTGCCGGGTACGGCGTGCCTCAGATCGGTCACTTTTCCCGTCTCCATGAGCTGCTTCAACCGGTTGAGATTTGCCGCGATCTCGTCGGCGGGAGGCTTGCCGATCAAAGACAGTCCTGCCTGGGCGAATTTCCCCAGGGGGAGTGTCATGACTTCGCGCACCTTTGTCCCGTCGGCTCGGTCCTCCGGGGTGAAAGATATGTCCCAGATCGTTTGGAGGCCGCGAGGCGAAGCCGTTCGGTAACGAATCGAAGCGTTCTCTCGCTCTTCGACCACCTCGACGGTCCAGTGGATTCGGACGCGCATGGGTCCCTGTATCGTCCACCGCGATGTCGCGTCCCCTGTCGGTTCGACGGACATCACGTCACCCAGGAAGAGGGGGAGGTTCCGGAAATCCCTGTAGAATGCGAAGATCGGTGCCACAGGACGATCGATCGTCGCAGTGGATTCGATTTCATTGCTCCGTTGTCCTGCGGACGGTCGTTCGGACATGGTGATTCCTTTTTTCTCTTGGTGGCCGGGGCAGTCCCCGACCTTCAAGGTCAAGGGCCGGGATTTCCCTTGATGGTGCGTCGCCGGCAATCGACGCGGTGGCAAAGGATGATGGTCCAGGGTTCGGTGGAGAATTCATGACCCATCGAGCCGCCCAGGAAATGTCCGGATTGTGCTTCGTGTGCGGATGCGACAGCCGGGCGGCATTGCTCAGAATCCTGCCTTGCCCACGTCCTCTGAGGCTACTCTCCACAGGGATGGGGTGCAGGCCCCGACGGGGACGTCGAATCGGGGCCACCTGGCCACCCACCACATCGTGTTTCACACAGTGTCCTGTGGATTGTCTGGACCGACGGCCCGGGCGGCCCGCGCACGGTTGGTCCGAGCGAGTCGGCCTGGTGATGGCGGGATGTCCGATCCGGACACGGCCTGCAGTGAAAAGGCCCTCTCGGATGTGCCGACAATGTGTCGACAATTCATCGTGCCGATAATTTATACGCCGAAATCGACCGGAGCGCAGGACATGGCGAACGGCAACCGTCCCCCGGCGATTCGCCTCAGGTGGGTCGAGCCGTCAAAAGGGACGAGTTGGAGTGGTGCCTTCTGGCGGCGGAGGGTGACTTTGAGGGCCAGGAAGATGCCGCTACGCGGGCAGAAGCGACCGAAATTGTCCTGACGGGACGGTTCAGGCGCAGGCTCTAAGAGGCGTCCGCGCATGGCGGTCGTCCGGGGATCATCAGGTGATGCCGGAGGCGCCCGGGTCGACGTCGAAGCTGGTGGGTGCTCCATTTCGTGGAGGTTCTCAACAGGGGCGCCGCTGCTGTTGGCCGCGGTCCGGTGAGACGTGTCTGCTGGGAAGCGGTGGGCTGTGTCCGATGAGCATGCGGTCGGGAGCGCGGGGGACGCGAACCGTGTTCTTGACGGCGAAGTGGGTGCGATCGCGCGCACGGTCGGCGCGCACCTGGTCGCCGCCTATCTCGTCGTGCCCGATGAGCAGCTTATTCGTATGTCCGTCGTGCGGGGCGTGTCGGCACGGATCGCCTTGCCGTGGTCGAAGGTGGCGCGTGCGGCGCACGTTCCCGTGGCCGAAGTCGTCCGTACGGGTCGTGCTGTGTGGCTCAGCGACCAGGAGGAACTGACGCGTCGCTTTCCCCGGACGGCGCTGGCTTTCCCTTACCCCGTCGCGATGTACGTGGCGCCCCTCGTCGACGAGAGGGAGTGCCGCGGGGCCATGCTGCTGCTGTGGCCGAGTACGCGATCTCCCGAATTCGGTGAGGCGGAAAAACGCGAGATCGAGCGTTCTTGCCTGCGCGCGACGCGGGCGCTGCGGGGGGCCGCCGAGGCGGGAAACCCCGCGCGGATCCGGCTCGAACCGCTGGCCCTGGAGCCGCCACCTCGTAGCGTGGGACCGGTCAGTCGCGTCGTCGACCGTCTGCCGTGGGGAGTGTGCGCGCTCGATACGGAGGGGCGCCTGACGTTCATCAGCGACAAGGCTCGCGAACTGCTGGACCTGGGCGATGGCGATCTGGAAAACCGGAACTCTTCGGGGCGCTGCCCTGGCTGAGCGATCCCGCCTTCGAGAACGCGTACCTGTCGGCGCTCTTCAGTCGCCTTCCGTCCGCGTTCACCGTTCGCCCTCCGCACGGCCGCCGGCTGACCGTCACTCTGTACGGTGACGACTGGGGACTCACTGCCTGTGTATTGCCCACGGATCTTGCCATCGACATCGAGGTCGCTGTCGGGACGTCAAGGCCCACGGTCGCCAGGCGGGCCGGTACGCTTTTTCATTTGTTGCACCTGGTCTCGGCCCTGACCGAAGCGAGCACCGTAAGGGAAGTCTCCGACTCGCTGGGTGAGCAGATGATGCCCGTTCTCGGCGCTCAAGGCCTGGCATTGCTCGTCGCTGAAAATGGCCGCCTGCATGACGTCAGTTCCGTGGGATTTTCTACTCGACTGCGCAAGTATTTCGATGGTATTCCCCTCACGACGCGTACCGAGGGGATACGCACGATCGACAGTGGAATCCCCTCGTTCCACACCGACAGCTCTGCACTTCTGAAAAGATATCCACATATTGATGAATGCAGAGAGATGGGTGCCTTCGCCTACTTGCCCCTGACCGTGTCCGGTCGGACGATCGGCTGCTGTGTCCTGGGGTATGAGCGGCCTCGCTCGTTCGTGCATGACGAGCGAGCGGAACTCAACTCCCTCGCCGGCGTGATCGCCCAAGCCCTGGAGCGGGCACGCCTCTACGACATCACCGCCAGTACGGCGCGCGGGCTGCAGGCAGGGTTGTTGCCGGGCAGCCTGCCCCGGCTCGCGGGCCTGCGCACCGCCGCCCGTTACCGCCCGGCCACGAACGGTCTGGACGTCGGCGGCGACCTCTACGACCTGATCCGGCTGGACGATGCCACGGCGGCCGCTGTGATCGGTGACGTACAGGGACACAACGTGCAGGCGGCCGCCCTGATGGGGCAGGTGCGGACCGCCGTGCACACCCACGCGCAGGCCGGTGCCTCACCGGGCGAAGTCCTTGAGCGCACCAACCGCCTCCTGGCAGACCTGAACACGGAACTGTTCGCGAGTGGTCTCTACGCTCAGATCGACCTGCGGCGCGAGAGCGTCACGCTGGCCATGGCGGGTCATACTCCGCCGATCCTGCGGAGGCCGGACGGTTGTGTCGAGGTTCTGGATCTGCCGCCGGGTCTCCTCCTCGGCGTCGAGCCGGCCACGACCTACCGGACGACCGAGATCGGGATGCCGCCCGGCACCCTCCTCGCCTTCTACACCGACGGTCTCGTCGAGCGGGCGGGCATCGATGTGGGTGACGCCATCGACGATCTCGCCGACTTCATCGCGACGGCGCGGTCGCGGTCCCTGAGCTCACTCTGTGATGAGATCATCCGCCGGTCCGAGGAGAACGCAGCAGGAGCGATCAGCGACGACATCGCGATTCTCCTGCTCGAAACCGAAAATGCGACGTAAGACCGGAGGGCGGAGCGGCGGAGCCTTGGCCGGGCGTGCTGTCGCCTGCGACCGCCCCAAGTGGACTCCGCGCCGCGCCCGCCCGTGGCGGACGTCCTCACCAGACGCGGCCCGGGCGACCGCCCATGCGGGCATAGCGGGTCGCGCCTAGCATGAAAGAAGGCGGGAGAGGCTTCGGGCCGGCACCGGTGTGCCTGTCTGCGGGACGTGCGGGCCACGGAGACAGCAGGAGGTGAACCAGGTGACCGGTGGAAAAGATACCGAGGTCACGGTGGTACAACCCGGAGAAGGGGACACCGCGGTCCTGCCAGGTTTCGGGGCTGTGTTCAAGCTGTCCAGCGAGACCAACGGCGGGGAAGCGTCGATCGTCGAGCATCCCTTCGGAGTCGGCACGATCACCGCTCCCCATCGGCACACCAACGAAGATGAGCACTCGCTCGTACTCGAAGGCGAGATCGGGTTCCGCTCGGACGACAGCGAGGTGGTCCTGGAACCCGGTGGTTACATCACCAAACCGCGCGGACAGATGCACGCGATGTGGAACGCGGGCAGCCGGCCCGGCCGGATCGTCGAGATCATCACTCCTGGCGGGTTCGAGAGCTACTTCCGGGAACTCAGCGAACTGCTCGTCTCCCATGCGGGGGCGGCCGGCCAGGGGGCACCGGACCTGCACGCATCGCCCGAATTCACCGAACTGGCCGAGAAATACGGGATTACGTACGGCACTCCGGACTGGCTCGGCGACGTGGTCAAACGGTACAGCCTGAAGCCGCCGAGCCACTGACACACGCCCACCACGGGTCCGGCGCGCGATCGCGATTGCTTCTTCTCCGTCGGCTACGGGCTGTCGTCGGCGAACGCACCCCGTGGAGCGGCGCGTTCACTGCCGTGAGGACGATCCGGAAGGCCCCGGAGGGCAGATGGTCACCGTCGAGCGGGATCTCGTGTACGCCGAGGTGGGAGGGGCCGGGCTGCGACTCGACCTCTACCGCCCTGAGACATCGAACGCCCCGGTCGTCGTGTACGCACACGGCGGTGGCTGGAGCACGGGCGACAAGGGAGACGACGGCACGCGGTGGCTGGCGCCCCTCGCCGCCCTCGGTGTGACCGTTGCGTCCGTGGAGTACCGTCTCGCGCCCCAGGCAACGTTCCCGCAGCAACTGCATGATCTCAAGGGGGCCGTACGCTGGTTGCGGGCGCAGGGGCCACGCCTCGGACTCTCCACGGAGCGGCTCGGTGTGTGGGGCGCGTCCGCGGGGGCCTACCTGGGATCGCTCCTGGCCTTGTCCGAGGGCGACGACGCCCTTGAGGGTACGGTCGGCGGAAATCGCGAACAGTCCAGCGGTGTACAGGCCGTCGTGCACTGGTTCGGCCAAACCGACCTCGCGGCCTCAGCTGCCCGCAGTGCGGTCGAGGCGCGTCTGCTGCCCTTCCACTTCGAGGCGGATCTGCTGGGCACCACGGATCAGGCGGAGCTGGCGCAACGGGCCCAGGGAGTCAGCCTGGTGTCGCGTGTGTCGGATCACGCACCGCCCTTTCTCATCGTCCACGGTGATCGCGACCGTATCGTGCCCCCCTCGCAGGCATGCGCCCTGCACAGCGCACTTGGCCGCGCCGGAGCATCCAGCCGCCTGGAACTCCTGGCAGGTGCGGGACATGAGGACCAACAGTTCGACAGTCTCGCCACGCTCGCGACGACCGCCGCCTGGCTGCAAGCCGTCGTGGGGAAACCCCCCGGGTAGCGGACTCTTGCGGTGCGACGACGCGCCGCAGGTCCTCATCCGTGCTGTGCCGCACCGTGGTCACCACGCGTCAAGGCCGCCACCGTGCCACTCGACAGGCAGTTCCTCGTCGATTTCGCCGCTCTCGCTGAGCCGGTGACGGATGCTTTCCAGCACCCGTTCGAGTTCCACACGGCCACGAGCCACGGCGTAGACCTCTCCTCGTACCCGGACGGGACGCCCGCCGCCGACGAGGAGTGGTTCGACAACAACGATCGGTGTGTCCGCCATCGTGGCCCCCTTGCCGCTTGTGGAGGGGGCGACGTCGCGGCTTCCCCTCCTCACGCCCCATGGTGAGCCCCGTCCCCTGCGGAAGCATCTCGCGGCGTTGCCGGGACCCACGCGACCGCCCGGGCGACGCAGGCGACGGGCGGTGCGCGATGCCCCAGGGCTTGGCGCGCCGCTTCGGTGTCACGCCATGCTCCGCCATCGCCCAGGCGCGCCACGTGGTGCCGCCGGTCCGGTACAGACAGCGGGCGGGAGCGGGGCTGCCGGTGGCGGCGGCGTCAGCCGATTGAGCCAGATCCTCAAGGGGGGCCCGGGCGCGTGCGGAGTGCGCCGGGAACCACCTCTTCACCCGACTACGTGTACGCGTGTCCGGTCACTCGAACGGTGGGTTGGACGTGCGGTGGCCGCCGGGCCGGGATCTGCTTGCTGCGTCGGGTTCCCGGCTCCGCCGAAAGGGCACCGAACCCGTCGTAATGGCCGATCTGACCAAACAGGCGGCATCGGCCGCACCTCGGTCAGCGCGGCCGCTGAGGAGAGGGGCCGGTTCGAGGTGAGAACGCATGTGATCGTCCTCCCGGGCGGCGGGTACGCCGAGCACGCCGCCCATGAGGCCGAGCCTGTGGTCGCCTGGCTCAACGGGCTCGGGCTGCAGGCCGGCGTCTTTCGTTATCCGCTCAACGTCAGGCATCCGTTGCCGCTCCAGGCCCTTCGGGCCGAGATCCGGCGTTGCCGAGCGAGTGGGGCCGAGCGCATCGGGCTGATGGGGTTCTCGGCGGGCGGCCACCTGGCCGGCCTCGCCGCGCTCGCACCCGGTGCCGATGCGCAGGAAGCCGTGCAGTTCGCAGTCCTCGGATACGCGATCACGTCGATGGAGACCGAAACCTATCGCCCCGCGAGGCTGATTCTGCTGGGGGACGAAGCCGACCCGGTGCTGCGGCGCTCCACCTCCCTGGACGCGCTGGTGACGTCCGAGGCACCGCCGTTCTTCGTGTGGCACACCGCGGAGGACGCCTACGTCCCTCCCGAGCACACCTACCGTCTCGCTGCCGCTCTCGCGGCCCACGACGTCCCGCACGCCGTTCACGTGTTCGCGCACGGTCCGCACAGCCTCGGCCTGGCCGAAGGCGCTGGGGACACGGCGAACTGGCGTGCCCTGGCCGCATCATGGATTCGCGAACACACCGAGCCGTGACCGCCGACGTCCGTCCTGCCGCAACGAACGGCGTGTGCGTGGCCGCTCCCCGGGCCTCGTGGCGGGGCCGGGGCCGGGGCCGGGGCCGGAGACGGAAACCGATCTACGTCATGCCGCCCCGGGCGGCCGGGGTTTCGCGTACCGGGATTCCAGCAGGTGCGCTCCGCGGCTTCATCCCGATTGGCGTCGTCGAGTCGTCAACTCCGTCCGGGACGCTCGATCGGTCGGTGGACGAGAGAGCACTCACAGGGGGAGCCGACAGGTTCGCATCCTGCCGATCCAGGCCGAGTCCGGGGCGGCAGAGGTTCGCTGAGCCGGCGAGCGGACCAGTCCGCCGGGTCCGTCGGCAGTTTCCTGACGCCGACCGGTCGGCTATGAGGACTGAGCCGGAGCGGGCGCATGAGGAGTCTTCCTCTCGCGGCCGGCGACGGCGTAGGCGGCCGCGGTGAGGCCCGCGGCCACAGCTCCCGCACCCAGGGGCCATTCGATGCCGAAGTGCCGCAGAAGCAGCGCTCCGATGAACGCCCCCAGCAGCATCCCGACGACCGAGACGAGCCCGCGTGTCAACTGCTGTGCCGTGATGACCCCGCGCGCGATGTCGAAGGCGAGGCCGGTGAGTGTGAGAGTCAGTACCGTGGTCCGCATCTCCGCCACGTTGATCCGGCGTACGTGCGCGTTGCGCGTGCCCATGGCGAGTGCGCCGAGCACGATCACCGCGTAGCGCGGTCCCGCGCTGGACACGCCGTTGGCGGCGGCCACCCCGCAGGCGCAGCCGAGCATGAGGGACTCGGTCACGAGAGCCACCAAAAGCTGCGACCGTACGGTCTCCATCAGTGGGCTGAGCCTTCCGACGATCGCGCTCGACACCAGAAAGCCGCCCAGCGAGGCGAGGCACGCGGGGGCCGAGAAGCCTGGTGCGCCTGCCGCGGCGAACCCGAGGATCACCACGTTCCCGGTCATGTTGGCGGTGAACACGTGTCCAAGGCCGAGATAGCTCGCTGCGTCCAGCACGCCGCTGAGCACGGTGAGTACCGTGAACACCACGACGAGTACGTCAGTCCGCTTCGACACAAGGGGAAGATAGCATTCTTAAACGCACCATCTCGGACATGGAGTGCGACGGAGACGTCGTGCTTCGCCGCGCGCGGCGGCACGGACCGGCGGCGCCCGGGGTTCGTCACCTCGGCGCCGACAGCCCGTCGGTCCAGCGGAGATGGGTGTCCGTGGGCATCGGTGAGCGTCCAGCGCTTCCAGGGTCCGCTGGGCTCCATGCCGACGCCGACCACATCTCGTCGATCTTGGTCCCGAGGTCGTGAGGCCGTGAACTCGACACCTCGTACTCGGTGGCCCTGACTGTCCGCTTCACGGCCTCGGTGGGGTGAGACCGGCTGACGCCGCTGTCACACGTGGGGCCTGTTCGCGAACACCCAACGGTTGCCTTCCAGCGCGTCGTTGTGTTCGGGCAGCGGGCCGCGTCCGTGGCGGTGGGTGAAGTCGAAGGGGGTGTGAACCGACGTGTGCCAGCCCCTGCTGCCCAGCTCACCCGCGGAGTCGGGCCGTGGATCTCCGTCGAAGAGGGTGAGCAGGTCGATGCCGATCTGGTGCTTCGTAGAGGTGTACAGCGGGCTGTCGCGGTATTCCAGCAAGTCCTTTTCGATCTTGACCTCGTACGCCAGGGCACTTCCCCCCGTGCTCAGCCGGTCCACCGTGTCGATGAGGTGAACCTCCGCGGTGAAGGGCAGGTAGAACAGCAGACCCTCGGCCAGCCAGACGGTCGGTGCCGCGGTGTCGAAGCCGGCGGCGGTCAGCGCTCCGACCCAGTCGGCACGCAGGTCGATCGGGATCGGTACGCGCGCCGCTTTCGGGGCGGCCGACAGCCCGCCGAGCACCTGGTGTTTGAACTCCAGCACACCCTCCCTGTCGATCTCGAAGACCACGCAGCCGGGAGGCCAGTCCAGCCTGAAGGCCCGGGCATCCAACCCGGCCCCGAACAGCACCACTTGGCGGATGCCCCCCTCGTGCACCGACTGCAGCAGAAAGTCGTCCAGGACCCGCGTGCGCAGACCGAAGTACCGAGCGAAACGGCCCCACAGCGGGTTCGTGTCCCCCTCCGGTACCTGCCGCAGGTGCACCGGCCAGCTCGCGGACGCCGGGGCGGCGAGCACGAAGTGCTCCGCGTAGACGTCCTGCGCCAGACTGTCGTGGCGATGGGTTTCGATCGCCCGCGCCGCGGCGACCATGAGAGCGGTCAGACCGACACCCTCCTCCACGCTCTCCGCACTGGTGTTCCGATGTGTTGTGCCGGTCATGCGTCCTCCGTCGGTACGAGTAGGGACCACGAGAAACGAGAAACATGGAGTGCGTTACCTGCGCCGGGCTCACGGTGCCGAGGCGGCGGGCGCCAGGCGGCGGGCAGTTGGCTGCGGTCCCTCCTCCGTGCGGGCCCGCGGTCATCCCGTACGCCGGTCCCGCCGGCGACGCCTCGATCGGTGTGGGCCGGTATGCCGGGACGGCCGGCCCACGGCAGCACCGCGCAGTGGCCCGTCCGCCAGGTGACGGGCGATCAGGCAGGCGTCGGCCGGCTCAGCATCCCTCCCGCGGAATCAGGACGGGTTTGACCACGCGGCCGGCATCGCAGTCCCGTTCGGCCTCGTTGATGTCGGAGAGCGGGTAGGTGCGGATCAGCTGGTCGAAGGGGAAGCGCCCGGCCTGCCACAGGCTGATCAGGCGCGGTATCAGCAGTGATGGCACCGCGTCGCCCTCGCAGATGTGGGAGATCCTGCGGCCCCGGTCCAGTGCCCCCGGTTCGATCGGCAGGGCGGTGTGGAGCCGGGCCACCAGGCCGAGGTGGCCGGTCGGGCGCAGGGCCCTGAGCGCGTCGTTGATCAGCTGGGGGGAACCCGTGGTGTCCAGCGCGTACTGTGCTCCGCCGTCGGTCAGTCGCTGTATACGCTCGGGCAGGCCGGTGGACGCGGCGTGCAGGGGGAGCGCCCCCAACCGCTCGGCGAGGGACAGCCGTTCCGGGAGCCGGTCGACGGCCAGGGTCACCGCTCCGGCAGCGGTGGCCGCCATCACCGCGGCAAGGCCCACTGCTCCCGCGCCGTAGACCGCGATGGTGTCGCCGGGGCCGACGCCGAAGGAGTTGAGCACCGCTCCGGCCCCGGTGAG
This sequence comes from Streptomyces sp. NBC_01497, assembly GCF_036250695.1. NCBI lineage: Bacteria > Bacillati > Actinomycetota > Actinomycetes > Kitasatosporales > Streptomycetaceae > Streptomyces > Streptomyces sp. NBC_01497. Next base: position 7,926,372 of record NZ_CP109427.1, read on the forward strand.
GAAGCCGCAGCCGAGCGGTCCGAGCAGCTCGACGGGCAGCGAGGGATCGACCCGGACGGCGTTGCGGGCGGGGACCATCGCGTACTCGGCGAACGAGGACTGGCCGAACCACCGGGGAGCCAGTGCGCCGCCGTCCGCGTCGGTGAACCGTGCCGCGTTCTCCTCGCGCCCTCCGAAGAGGTTGAGAGAGGCGAAGGAGTCGCAGTAGGCGGGCGCCGCGCCCGAGCAGTTCCGGCAGTGTCCACAGGAGTCGAAGCTCAGCACGACATGGTCGCCGGTGCTCAGGCCGGTGGCCGGGCCGCCGGTCCCCACCACGACCCCGGCCCCCTCGTGACCGAGTACGGCGGGCAGCGGTGAGCGTGAGCGTCCGGCCGAACGCCGGACGGCGAGATCGGTCCGGCACATTCCGCAGCCCGCGATCCTCACCAGGATCTCGCCGTCGGCCGGTCCCGTGTTCAGGACCACCTCCTCAAGGGTGAAAGGCTTCTCGTAGGAGCGCAGTACCGCGGCGCCGAACCTCGTCGTCACGCTTCCTCCGGGCGGTGCACGACGAACGGCCTGAGATTTCCGTAGAGCCCCCACGGTCCACCCGCGACGCCGACGCCGCTTTCCTTGATGCCCGCGAAGGGCTGGGCGAGCGACAGTTCGGCATGGTGGTTGATCCAGGCCGTCCCGCACTCGAGCCGGTCGGCCACCGCCTCGGCCCGGTCCAGGTCGGTCCCCCACACCGAGCCGCCCAGCCCGAAGCCGGTGCTGTTGGCCGCCGTGACGGCTTCGTCGAGGCTTTCGTACGGCAGCACCGGCAGGACCGGCCCGAACTGCTCCTGCGTCACCACCCGGCTGGCAGAGGGAACATCCGCCAGGACGGTCGGAGCGTAGAAGTACCCCGGCCGCTCCAGCCGGTGGCCGCCCACCACGGCTCGGGCGCCGTCCGCCAGGGCCTGGGCCGTGCAGTCCTCGACTCTGGCCAGCTGGGGGGCGTTGCTGAGCGGCCCGAGCTGCGAGCCCGGTTCGAGCCCGGCTCCGACGACGACGGTCCTGGCGCGTTCCGCGAGGGCCTCGACCACCTGGGAGTAGAGCCGGGCGGGTGCGTAGACGCGTTTGACCGCCATGCAGACCTGCCCGCAGTTGCGAAACGCCGCCCAGAACAGCCGCTCCGCGACTCCCTCCACATCCACGTCGTCCAGCAGGATGGCGGCGTCGTTGCCGCCGAGTTCCAAGGTGACCCGGGCGAGCGAGGCGGCGGCGCCCTCGGCCACGGCCCGGCCGGTGGGGATCGAACCGGTGAAGGTCACATGACGGATGCCCGAGTGGGACGCGAGACGGGCACCGAGGGGCTCACGGCCGGTGACGATCGTCAGGACGTTCTCAGGGAGGGCGGCGGAGATGACGGATCCCAGCATGCGTGTGGCGAGAGGCGTGAACGGGGAGGGTTTGAGCACCATCGTGTTGCCTGCGGCGAGCGCGGGCGCGAACTTCGCGGACGCCAGCTGAAGAGGGAAGTTCCACGGGACGATCGCGGCGACGGGCCCGAGCGATCGCCAGCGGACCTCGGTACGCACCGGCCGGCCATCCGTGATCTTCTCGGTCCCCGGGTCCAGCGCGGCGAAGTAGCGCAGCCGGGCCGCCGCCCGAGCGATCTCCGCGTACGACTCGGCCAGTGGTTTGCCCTGTTCACGGGTGAGCAGGGGAGCGAGATCCGATCCGGCCGCCTCAACGGCGTCTGCGGCCGCCAGCAACGCCTTGGAGCGGGCGGGAGGGTCGGCCCGCCAGCCGATCCAGGCCTCGCGGGCCCGCTCGACGACCGCGTCCAGCTCGTCCGGTCGCTGGTCGGGAGCCTCATCGAAGGCCTCACCCGTAGCCGGATCGAGGACGGTGAAGCGCTCGCCCCGGGTCGCCGGCGCACGACCGGGCGGGATTGCCGGCATGCCGGCGCTCAGCTCGCGGCGGCGATCGCCGCCGCCTGTTCCCGGGCATGCCGGTCCATCTCCGCCCGGAAGGCGGCCACCAGGTGCGGCTGAATGCGTCCCGTCCTTCGGTCACCTCCCTGGCAGACCGCGCCGCGCACTCCCACGATGTCCGTGCCGATACGCGTCAACGCGCCCAGGTCCCCCACCGTGACGCTCCCGGCGAGAGCCGCGATCCGACCGGCCTCGTGGGCCAGCCTGACGAACTCGGCGCAGACATCGGGCGGGACATGGTCGAACAACCGTGTGCCGTCCTTGATCGCGGTGTCGAGCATGGCCGCGTCGGAGCCGGACCGGCGGGCGATATCCGGCAGCGAGAGCGGGTTGACGCAGCCGATCCGGTGGGCGTCGGCGTAGCCCGAGGCGACGACGAACGCGTCCGGCCGGTAGTCCTTCACGGCCCGGACGACCCCGCGCATGACGTCGATGGCCTGGTCGGGGGTGGTGCAGCCGTAGAGGCCGACCTTGATGTACGTGGCTCCGGAGACAGCCGCGCCGAGCGCCGCCTGGGCTACCGTGCCGGGTTTGTACGGAACGTCTCCGACGGTGGCGGACACCGGCTTGTCCACCGGGACCGCCTCACGGATCTCCCTGATCACCCAGGGGTAGTTCGCGCCGAGCGAGCCCTCTGCGGGCCTTTTGACGTCGACGATGTCGAGGTGTTCCGACGCCTTGGCGCAGTCGAGCGCCTCTTCGACACTGTCGGGAGAGATGAGAAGCAACAACGTGGTCTCCTTCTGCCGCATGTCCACCTGCCGGAGGGCAGGAATGCGGAGTCGCCTGGATCACGTGCGGTCTGCTCATCATTGCGGCGGCCTGCCGGGCCCGGGAGGGCGTGCGGAGTGCCAAACGGGTCACTGCCCTGACGGGCCCACGCCCCCAGCGCGCACCAGTGCGGCCGACGGCAGGCCGACTTCGACGTGGGCAGGCGTGAGACTTCGCGCGGGCGCGCGCGACGGGACTGCCACTGACACACTCTCCCTGAGGCCGGGGACGCCACCGACACACTCTTTGTGAAGGGACGAGTTCGGACCGCTGAACCTGATGCCCCACCCGGGTCGGCCGTGGGCGCAGCGCAGCGGCAAGCACAAGGGCCCCGACCGCGAGCCATGCCGACGCAGGCGGGCAACCTGCAACCGCCTCTTCCTGGCCGAACAGGATCGAAGCCCAGTTCACGGCCCTGCGCGCCTTCACCCCCGACGGTACCGGCCACGCCGATCACAAGGAACAGGGCAGCATGATCCGCGCTACATCATCCGGCGAACCACCACGTCGCCGATGCCCGCCTGCGTCGGGTGGTCACACGCGCGAACGTCGCCTGGCACGGCAGTAGTTGCGCCATGCACCGGGTATGGACAGCCGCTATCACGGCACGTTCCACCCGAGCACGACCGGCAGTTCGTGCTCGTAACCCAGTGTGTTGATCGTCCCCGGATGCGGGTGCCCGAACTGCCGCCCGGCCGAAGCCTCAAGGCCGAGCCAGCGCGCGGTGAGGATGCGTGACAGGTGGCCGTGCGCAACGACGGCCACGTCGCCCTTGTCCAGCAGCGGCCGGACCCGGCCGAGGAAGGCGTCGACCCGTACTGTCACGTGCTCCAGGTCCTCGCCGGCGTCGACGCCGTCGCGCCACAGCTCCCAGCCGGGCTTGAGCTCCCGGATCTGCTCGGCAGTAAGACCCTCGTAGCGACCGTAGTCCCACTCGATCAGGTCGGTGTCGGGCTCCGCGCTCCTCAGCCCCGCCAGTTCCGCCGTCCGCACCGCGCGGGTCAGCGGGCTGCTGTAGACGGCGGTGAAGTTCCGTTCGGCCAGCCGAGGCGCGAGCGCACGCGCCACGTCCTCACCCACCTCGGTCAGCGACAGGTCCGTGCGGCCGGCATGCTGCCCGGTCCGGCTCCATGCGGTCTCGCCGTGCCTGATCACCACCAACTGGCCCATGGCTGAGGACCGTATCTCACATCGAACACACGGCGAACGTTGCCTGATGCGGCACTAGAGAGTCCTGGCCGCGTCGTGCTTCCAGTAGCCGGAGAACGTGATGCGGCCCTTCGGCAGACCCGCACGGTGCACGTGGCGCCGTCCCTCGGTCGCGAGCGTCGACTCGCCCACGACGAAGGCGTAGCCGCTCTCGTCGACCGACCGGTGCCGGCGCAGTTCCGCCAGCGCGGCGGCCCCGGGCACTGTGGCGGCGTCGCCGCGGACCACCCAGGTCACAGACACTCCGGGCGGTGCGTCGAGGTCGCGTCGGTCCCCCTCGACCGGGATCTCCTGGATGGCTCGGCCGACGGGGTCCCGGGGCAGGGAGCGGAGAATCCCGGCTGTGGCGGGCAGACCGCTCTCGTCGGCGGCGAGGAGTACCTCGGAGGCGTCATCCGGGCAGTTGAAGATGATCCCTTGGTCGAGCAGGGCGACGGGGTCGCCGGGGCGGGCGGCGCATGCCCAGATCGCCGCGGCGCCGTCGCTCTCGCCCGACGGGCCTGCGTGCACGACGAAGTCGATGTCCATCTCCGCCGTCCCGGGGCGGAAGCCCGCCACCGTGTAGTTGGCGCAGTGCGGCCGGACATCCTCAGGAGTCGCCAGGTACGGTTCCCACCACCGTGAGCCGGAGATCCCCGGTAGCACGAACCGCTTCTGGTGCGGCAGTCGCAGGAAGAGGCGGAACCAGTGGTCGTAGCCGAGCCACGGGAAGCCGGCGAAGTCGGCTCCGCTCACCGTCACGCGTTGCATCGACGGGGTGAGGCCGCAAGCCGTCGGGTGCGCCCGTCACGGTGCAGGCGTCAACTCCGTCCACTCCGACGCCATTGCCGCACCCTTGGCCCGAGGCCTGTTGGACGGGCGAGGCGACCGGCAGTCGGACATCGGCCCGTGCCGTAAGACTGCGGGACGGTCCGTGCCGTGTTGTAAGGCTGCGGGCCGCAGCAGTGCCGGTGGAGGCGTTCGGGGCGCAGCGCTCCTCCGCGAGGTCGTCGAGTCAGTCCCTGCAGTGCTGTTGACAGCGCCGAAGCCGTACCTGTTTCATCGGCTCGTCAGTTTGTTTTCGTTTAATTGTGCTCGGTTAGCGAACAGCGCCTGTCTCTTCGTCCGTCACCCGCATTGACCCGGACCTTCCTCCTCGTTTCCCGCCGTCCGTCAGTCAACTCTGCTCGTAGTTGGTCCTGTTATCGACATGGGACGGGGTTGTCGGCCGTCCGGGCACCTGCCGTGGCCCCGTCCCTCGCCTGGTGGACCCGATGCGGGCGGTCAGACCGTCGACTGTTTGATTCTGTGACTTCTGCTGGGAGATCCCCTTGGACAGCGTCGAAGCGCTCGACCGGCTCGCGACAGTCGGGGACCACGCGCTGAAGGTGCGCGAGTCGCTTTCCCCCTTGGATGACCCGACGGCCGTTCGGCACGTGCTGCTGGTGCTCTCCGGATCGCGGGGCGGGTCCAGTCTCCTGTACGAACTGCTCGCCCGTGCGGGCGACATGGCGTCGCTGGCCGGGGAACACATACCGTTCTATCGGCTGCACGGCATCGACGCCCCCGCCGCTCCGGGGCGCAGCGACCTCTGGCAGGACGTGGACAGCGACCGGGCCCTGAAGGTGTCCCGCGCGCTGCTCGCCGAGGCGCGCCTCGGAAGAGGGCGTGTCCCGCCGGGGGACCGCTCCGCCGCCGCCCTGAGCGCGATGCGCCTCGCCCTCCAATGGCCGGAGATCCAGCTGGGTTTCGAGGAGCTCTGCGACGCCTTCCAGTGCGCGGCCCGCGAACTGCCGCCGGACGCGACGTCCGACGCGGATCACTCCGCCGTGCTCCTGCGGGTGATCGACCGGCTGCGTGCCGCGGGCCACCGCGTGGACGCCGGCTATCACGATGTCCCTGCCCTCGCGCGTGCCCAGCCCCCGCAGGGGCCGCCGCGTTCAGGATTCTGCGTGGAGGAGCCGCCGTTCGTGTGCCCGGCGCCGGGCCGTGTGCCGGAACCGGGAGAGCTCGAACACGTCCCTCTGCTGCTCAAGGCCCCCCTTGACGCATACCGGCTGCCCCTGCTCAAGAGGATGTTCCCCGGAGCGCTGTTCACGGTCGTCCACCTGACACGCAATCCGGCGGCCTCGGTGAACGGACTGTGGGACGGATGGCGGAGCAACGGATTCTTCTCCCACCGCACGACGGACCTCGGGCAGCCGCTGTCCATCCCGGGGTACACGCGGGCCGACGCCCCCTGGACCCGGCACTGGTGGAACTTCGATCTGCCCCCGGGCTGGCAGAGCTGGGCGCACCGTCCGCTGGCCGAGGTGTGCGCCTTCCAGTGGGCCTCGGTGCACCGGTACGTTCTCGCGGCACTCTCCGCACCTGAGCCGCCTCTGCCGATCCGAGCGCAGGTGCGGGTGAGATTCGAGGATCTCGCCGCGGGGGCCGAGGGGCGCTCCCGGGTGCTGCGCCGAGTCCGGGAGGCCGCGGGGCTGCCGAGCGGCGGCCCGGACACGGACCGCGGTCCGGCACCCCTGGTCATGGCCACGCAGCCGCCGCGGCCTGGACGCTGGCGGGATCGGGCGCGGATCATCGAACCCGTGATCCGGCGCCCGGACATCGCCGAGGTGGCGAGGGCCCTGGGCTACGATCCGGCGGCCGAGGAGACCTGGACATGACCGAGCCCTTACTGCCCGCGCCGACGCCCGCCGCCGACGCAGGCTCCACGAACCAGGCACCGGACGACGGGAGTTCAGCGCCCGCGACCTACCATGGCCCCGGCTTTCGCCCCCGGGTCCGGCGTCACCGGGACGAGGTCGCCGAAGGACGTCTCTGGGCGCCGCGCACCGTGGACTCCGAATACGGGCGCCTTCGCGAGGTCGCACTCGGCATTCCCGTGCGAGGACAGCGTCCGCCCGCCGTCCCCGATGCGGTGCAGCATCTCAGGACCGTCGACTACGCGCGCATGGCCGACGAACTCGCCTGCCTTGCGGGGACGTACGAGGCTCTGGGCGTGCGGGTCCACGAACTGCCCCAGCCCGCCGGACTCGCCCTGGGATCCGCGGAGGCTGGGACGCGGCCCCCGGGGGCCGGGCCGGCACCGGCGCGGGCGGACACGCAGGCTCGGCCGGCAGTGGTCGCCGCGGATGATCGGAGCACCCACAACCGGATGTTCGCCCGCGACACCTTCGTCATGACCCCCGAGGGAGCCGTTCTGGCCCGCATGGGCAGCGAGGTACGGGCGGGTGAGTCCCGCCTGGTCGCACGGCTCCTCGCGTCCCTCGACATTCCCGTGATCCGCACGATTCACGGGAGCGGCACCCTCGAAGGCGCCGACGTGCTGTGGGCCGGCCCGGACGTGGCGCTGGTGGGCGTCGGCAACCGCACGAACGAGGAGGGCGCCAGGCAGCTCACCGAGACGCTGGCGACCTTCGGTGCGCGAACCGTTCCCGTCAGAATGCCTCGCGGTGTGCAGCACCTGCTCGGACTCGTGCAGTTCCTCGACCACGATCTCGCGGTGATCCGGCACGAGTTGGCGGACACGGCCATGGCAGAGCTGCTGCGCCGACTCGGACACACCCTGCTTCCGCTGGCCGAGCACCCCGATATCACCGACGGATTCGGCATGAACGTCGTGTGCGTGGCGCCGCGCACCGTGGTGATGCCGACCGGTGCCGCCCACGTGCGGAAGGTGTTCGACGCGGCCGGTGTCGATGTGGCGGCCGAGGTCGCCATCGGCGAACTCCTCGCCGCGGCCGGCGGGATCGGCTGCGCCACCGGCATCCTCTCCCGGGACCGCGCGACGCTCCCGCACCCCGATCCTTCCCCGGCCGACTGACCCGGCGCTGTCTCAAGGAAGAAGGTCCATCGATGCAGGACTCCCTCCGGATCACCGTCACACTGGCGTCCGGCGCGCTCGCCGTCTTCGACGCTCTGCCGCCCGACGCCACCGGCATCCGTGTCGACCCCGGCACCGGAGTCGAACTGCGCACGTCCGGGACCCGGCCCCTGGCCGTCACCGTTCGTCCGCCGTCCGTCGACGACCCGATCCGTTCAGTGGCCCACGACCTGTTCGCCCCCATGGCCAACCTGCGCAACGTCGTCCTCCCGGACAGTGGCCGCTGGTTCATGAACGGCCTGCAGCCGATCAGCGCCTGGCGCTTCCACCGCACCGCCGACAGTGCGGCGCACGACGTGCTGACACCCCTGTACGTGTTCACCCGTCCCGACGGCGCGACGGATGTGGCCCTCGGGCTGGTGGGCGAGCTGTACGAGACCCGGTGCGAGGTCATCGAGCCGGCGTCCAACCGGGCGCTCAACGTCCATGTGGGCATGCTGGGCGTCCGGTTCAGCCGGGGCACGCAGGACCACCCCATCCCCGCGCACGTCGTCGCGGCGGACGGTTCCGTCACCGACCACCTCTATGTGGACCGCCCCGGCCGCGAGGAACACGTGCCCTGGTCCCAGGCGCTGCGCCGGTTCAGCCGGGCGCAGCGCGCGGTCCACGACCTGCGCGACGCCGCTCCCGCCGACGCGTGGGAGCCGGTGTGGTGCTCCTGGGTGGACTGGGGGAGTGAGCATCTGAGCGAGGACCTCGTGCGGGAGAACGCCGCACGTGGCGTGGACCTCGGAATCCGGCACTTCATCATCGACGACGGCTGGTTCGGCCCCGGCCTCGACTCGTCCTACGACACGCCGCTGAACATCGGTGACTGGGAACCCGACCCGAAGAAGTTCCCCGACCTGCCCGGCCTCGTGCGGGAGATCAGGGAGCTGGGCGGCAAGACGCTCATCTGGTGCGCGCCGCACGCCGTGGGACCCGCTGCGCGCTGTCTGCCCGAGCGGGAACACCTCCTGATGCGTGACCCGCAGGGCGCCCCCGCCCGCAGCGAGACCCAGTTCCACTCCCTGTGCTTCCGCTCCCCGGAAGCACGGGACGTCATGGTCCGCGTCTGCGTGGACCTCCTCACGACGTACGACTTCGACGGGGCGAAGTACGACCTCTTCAACTGGCTCCCGCCCGAGGGCTGCCAGAGCACCCGCCACGAGCACGACACCACGTCGATGCTGCACGGACTGGAACTCACCCTCGCCGCAGTCGATGCCGCGACCCGCCGTGCCCGCCCCGGCGCCGTGGTGGAACTCAAGCAGAACTACGGCACACCGTTCCTCACCCGCCACGGGTCGATGACACGCGCGGGAGACGCCCCGTACGCTCCGGAGACCAACTTCCTGCGCACGCTCCACGTGCAGGGGTACTGCGCCGCGGCGCTCAACGACTACCAGACCTTCACCGACCGTGACTCGGCACAGGACGTCGCGGTCGCGGTGCTGACGATGATGGCGGTCGGCATCCCCGCCTACGGCGCGGACCTGCCCTCGCTCTCCGCGGACCGCGCACACGTGCTCCGCCACTACCACCGCTGGTACGCGGAACGGCTGCCGCGTATGCGCCGCCACCGGCAACCTCTCGAAGCGTCGCACCGCCTCGTGGCCGTCGCCGCGTGGGAGCCCGCCGACGGGGACGTCGACCGCAAGGACATCGTGTTCGCGGTGCACGACCCGGCACCGGTGCCCTGGAGCGGACGGCCCACCACCGTACTGAACGCGACGCACGCCGACCGCCTGGTGCTGACGGGCGCCGCCACCGGCGACCACCGCGCTCACACGACCGATGCCCTCGGGCACGACCTCGGCGAGATCCTCCTGCCCGCGGACCGGGACTGCTGGTCGGTGCCCGCGCCCCCCGGCGGCCGCGTGGACATTGTCCCCGCGACGGCGTCCGGGAGGTCCCGGTGAACGCGTCGGTCCCCGGCGTCACGGTCGTCATCCCCTGCCACAACGACGGGGTCTTCGTCGGTGGGGCCGTCGACAGTGCCCTGGCACAGAGCCACCCCGATGTCACCGAGATCGTGGTGATCGACGACGCCTCCGACGACCCCGCCACACGGGACGTGCTCGCCTCCCTGGACGCGGAACGCGTCCGCGTCCTGCGCGTGCCCCACGGCCACGTGGCCGCGGCCCGCAACCACGGCATCCGACAGGCTCGCACCCCGTACGTCATGGTCCTCGACAGCGACGACAGGATGGAACCGGACTACCTCAAGGAGACCGTCTCACTGCTGGAGGCGGACCCGTCGCTGGCCGTCGCGGGGAGCTGGCTGCGGACGTGGGGCGCGGGCGAGTGGGTGGTCAAGCCGTCCGGGGGCGGCCTGACCGAGTTCCTGCCCCGTAACAACTGCCCGGGGTCCTCGCTGCTGCGCAGGTCGTGCTGGCAGGAGTGCGGCGGATACAGCGAGGAACTGCGAGGGGACTACGAGGACTGGGACTACTACCTGAAGGTGACCTCCCGGGGATGGCGGATCGCCGTCGTACCGGCTCCCCTGATGCGCTACCACCTCGCCCAGGGTTCCCTGAACACCCAGGGGTTCGCCCGCCGCCCCGAACTCGTCGCGGAAATCGTCCGCAGACACCTCGACACCTACCGCGCACACATCGTCGAGGCCATGGCCGGCAAGGAACGCATCCTGATGCAGCGAGTGGAAGAGCTGCGGGACCATCTGGTCGCCACTCCGGACGCGCCGTTGCCACAAGTGACGTTCGGGGACGGTGGTCTCGCCTTCGCCGCAGCGGTGCAGGCGCTGCGTGAGGGCGCCGTCCGGCCCTGACCTGGACGTGTGTCGCCGAGCCGGGAGCCGGGGGAGCGAGGCGCGCCTGGCGAACGCGCGGTGCCTGCGCGCCTAACGGCCTTCTCGGCCTGCGGTCGCTTCCACAACCGTTGCGGAGCCGTCGCCGACGTCGAGAGTGCTGATACGGGGTGGTGTGCTGGACAAGGTTCCGCTCCTTGGCGTGTGCCGGCGCCATGTGCCGCCCTCCGGCTCGGTTCTTCTGCGCGCCTCGGTCTCATCCGGACGGGCCACGTGGGCCCGGGTGAAGGCCGGGGAGGCGAAAAGATGCTGCGCTCGGCACGGCGGTGTCGGCAGGATGCCTGTCGTGACTGAACAGCAGAGGGACACCATTCCGCCCCGTCCGGTCCTCGATGCCTTCGGTGTGCGGGGCGCCCCTGTCCCGCTGCCCGGTGGGCAAGGAAGAAGTGTTCTTGTCGGTGGGTTTGTCTTCAAGCCCGCCGAGGGAGCCGGGGACGAGGTCGAGTGGGCTGCTTCCCTGTTCGAGACACTGGCGCCAGGCAGGGGATTCCGCGTACCGCGGCCGCTCCGTGCCACGGACGGGCGGAGCCTCGTGGACGGCTGGACCGCCGGCGAGTTCCTGACGGGCGAGCCTGGTCCGCGGGGACAGTGGAGCGGTGTGCTCAGCGCCGGGCGGGCTTTTCACGCCGCCCTGCGACACCTGCCCCGGCCCGACTTCCTGGATCACCGCACCCATCCCTGGGCCGTGGCCGACCGGGTCGCGTGGGGCGAACGGGGCATCGACGTGACCGACGACCTCGACTCGCCGTATTCGGCGCTGCTGGAGCTGAGGCGGCCGGTTGAGCAGGACGCGGCCCAGCTCATTCACGGCGACCTCACCGGCAATGTGCTTTTCGCCGCGGACGCCGAGCCCGCCGTGATCGACTTTTCGCCGTACTGGCGGCCTCCGGTGTTCGCCGAGGCCGTCGTCGTGGCGGACGGCCTGCTGTGGTTCGACCTTCCGCCCGACCTGCCGGCGCGGATGAGTGATCGTCCCGACTGGCAGCAGATGGTGATCCGTGCGCTGATCTTCAGGCTCGTCGCACAGAGTGAGAGCACTCGGCCGTCGGGACAGGATCAGTGCGGTGAGGCCGAGCGGTATATGAGGGCGATCGACGTCGTGGTCAAGAAGTTGGCGGGGCCCGGGTCCCGGGGATAGCCCCTCCCCGGGCCGCCCTTCCCGGCTGAACGGGCTCCGCGGGGGTGCCGGATCACCGCTGGCGCGTCCGGGTCGGCGTTCGCTTTTTATCGCTCCTGATGCGGAGGAAGGTCCTGGCCCCGCATCCCGTGCCGGCGGGTCACCGGCCCGACTGCCTCGACGGCCGGTGGCTGATCGCCGAAGGACTCGCACTCACCGCGCTCACCGTTCCCGCCACGCGATCGGCGGAGCGGTGAGGCCGTTGCCTTCGCCGTGGGCGCCACCGGCATCGATGTCTCCGGCATCCGCACTCGACGGGCGGCGGGGGACAGGCGCGCGATGTCCTTCGCGGAGGTTGTGAACCGTCAGGAACGGCTGCCGGCCCGCGTCGCGCCGCCGACCCGCAGGCCGCCGCGCGCCGGAGGAACCGCAGGTGCCATCCGCGCGACGTCGGGGCCGTACAACCCGGGCCGTACCGTGAGCGGGTCCGGTTGACCCGCGGTTCCCGTCCCTGATCCGGACCGGCCCGTGGGCCGCGAAGCGCGGCAGCGGATCGGCCTGAGGTTGGCCGGCCCATTCAGGGGAACGCGGTTCACTGCCAACCCTGGCAACTGGAGGTCCTCCCGTATGACTGCTGGCCCCGTCCTCACCGCTTCTGCCGCCCTGTCCGTCTCCGAGCGGGTGGGTGAGCTGCCGTGGGTCGAGGACCCCCAGGCGGTGGCGCCGAAGGACGCGAGGGCCCTGTCGAAGGTGTTCTTCGACCGGTTGCAGAGCGTGGAGGAGGGGACGCGTGAGTACGCGTACGCGCGCAACACCCTCGTCGAGATGAACATGTCCCTGGTCCACTTCGCTGCGCGCCGTTTCCACCGCAGGGACCAGATGGAGGACGTGATCCAGGTCGGCATGATCGGCCTGATCAAGGCCATCGACCGCTTCGACCTCTCTCGCGAGAACGAGTTCGCCACCTTCGCGATCCCCTACATCGTCGGGGAGATCAAGCGGTTCTTCCGCGACACCAGCTGGGACGTCCACGTCCCCCGCCGTCTGCAGGAACTGCGCAGCGAACTCGCCAAGGCCCGCGACGCCCTCCACGCGCGCCTGGACCGGGACCCGACCGTCGCCGAACTCGCGACGCACCTGGACCGGCCGCAGGAGGAGATCCTCGACGGGATCATCGCCGCCAACGGCTACAACACCGACTCCCTCGACATGCCCTACGACAACGGCGACGCTGCCCGTGGCCGCAACACCAGCCTCGCCGACTTCACCGGCAGCATCGACCCGGGCATGGAGCTCGTAGAGGACCTCACCTCGCTCGCGCCCCTGGTCGCCGAGCTGCCCGAGCGTGAGCAGCGGATCCTGCGGATGCGCTTCGGTCAGGAGATGACGCAGTCCCAGATCGGTGAGGAACTGGGCTACTCGCAGATGCACGTCTCACGCCTCATCACCCGCGCCGTCAAGACCCTGCGCATGGGCCTGCTCACCGATCGGTGAGTGCTCTCGCCACCCGAAGGGGCGCGCACGCGCCCGCTTGACCGGGGCGGCGGCGAGTGACGGGAGTTCCCGTGTATCCCGCTGCGTGGTCCGAAGGGGAGCCGTGAAGGGTGCCGATCAGGCAAAGAACCTGTTCAGGTGCCCTTCCGCGCTGTCCTGAAGAGGGCCGGCCACTTCGGTGACCACGACACCACCAGGTTCTGGTCGCCTGGTGACGGAGTGGCCGTCGACGCCGGAGAGCAGAGCCACGTGGCAGCGCGCCATGCCGCCGCCGGTATGGATGAAGCACTGTTCATGATGGCACCGGCGCTCCTCAGTCGAAGGTGACGGACCGCAGGGTGGGGCTGAGGCAGCCGTGGATTCCGGCGGCGACGGTCACCACCGCGCAGATCAGTGTGGTCTGCCGGGCGCCGGCGAAGTCCGACCAGAACCCGAGCAGATTGTTGCTCACGACCAGCGGGAGGGTCTGGACCAGGATATTGATCGACTGCACGCGCGACATGTACGCCTCGGGCGCGGAGCGCAGTACCAGAGGACCGATATGGGTGCTGAACAGTCCCGTGCCCAGACCCGCTACGGTGCTTCCGGCCACGCAGACGACCAACGATCCGGTCAGGGCGAGAAGACCCACTCCCAGTCCCGCGATCAGCAGTCCGAGCGCGCTGCACAGGCCCGTTCTCCGAGCGGTGCCGCGGGAGAGTGCCACGACGGCGACCAGGACGCTGGAAGCACTGAAGGCCCCGATCACCAGGCCCGCGGTCCTCGCGTCCCAGTGGGCCTGACGGGCCAGCAGCGGCACCATGAGGGCTGTGACCGGCAGGAGGAGACCCGCCGACACGGCGATCAGCGCCATGGTCGCGCGCAACAGGGGCTCTTGGGCCACCAGTCGGACGCCACGGCCCATCTCCTGGAAGATGCCTTTCTCGGGGGTCTGCTCGATCCGGCCGGGAACCCGGACGAAGAAGAGCACGACGAGCATCAGGGTGAAGGTCACCGCGTCGAGGAGGAGAGCGCCGTCGAGGCCGCTGAGACCGACGACGAAGCCCCCGATCGGCGCTCCGCACAACGCCACGACCCTGCCGACGACCTGGCGGGCGGCCAGGGCCCTGGGTACCGCCTGATCCGCCACCAGCCGGCGGGGCATGGAACTCGAAGCGGGCAGGTAGAAGGCGTCGACGGTGCCGACGCACAGGGCGATCGCGATCAGCAGCCACACGGACGCGTGATGCCCGGCGGAGACCAGGGCCGCGGTCAGCGTCACCAGGATCATCACCGCGTCACCGGCCATCATGACCTGCCTGGCCCCACGGCGGTCGGCGATCGCGCCACCGAAGAGCAGCAGGACCGACCGCGGCACGATCACCGCGGTCAGGACGGCACCCGCGGACCCGCCCCCGAAGGAGGACGCGACCCAGCCGAGTGCGAAGTACAGAACGGCGTCGCCGAGCAGACTGCCGGCCAACCCGGTCAGCCAGAGCAGGAAACCGCTGCCCAGCCGCGTGGCGGCCGCGCTGCTCTCCTTCGTGTACGGACCAGTGGCAGCCGCGGCCGGGTCACTCACGTGCGTACCTCATCCGTCTCTCCTGGGCGGGCGGGCTGCCCGTCGTCATGCCGGACTCGGACGACCGCCGCACTCTTCTGGGAAGCCCAGGTTCTCCGGGACCCGGGGAATCCTCTCAGCCCGGTTCTGGACCCACGGCGACAGGGCGGGTGGAATCGGTGACCCAGGCCGACCAAGAGCCGGGATAGAGCGCCGCGTTGATACCGATGGCGGCAAGGGCGGCGATCTCGTGCGCGGCGGCAACGCCCCCACCGCAGTACACGCCGACGCTTCGGGTATCGTCCGCGCCCAGCGCGTGAAAGCGCGCACGCAGCGTCTCCCCATCGGCGAAGTCGCCGTCGGCGTCGAGGTTCCCGGCGGTGGGAGCGTTGATCGCCCCGGGGATGTGGCCGGCGGGCGAGTCGTCCCCCGCCCCGGGATCCCCCCTGTACTGGGCCGCGGTACGCGCGTCCAGGAGCAGCCCCTGACGGGCCAGTCGGGCCGCGTCCGCCGCGTCCAGGACGGGGAGGCGGCCCGGCTCGACGACCGCGTCCCCGTGTGCGGGATCCGGTACGTCCGTGGTCAGAGGTCCTCCGATCCTGCGCCAGGCGGCGAGCCCCCCGTCCAGGAGCCGGACACCGTCGATCCCGGCCCAGCGCAGGACCCACCACGCCCGTCCCGCGGCCCGGCCGCCCTCGTCGTCGTAGACCACGACGGGAGAGCCCTTCCGCACGCCCCAACGGCGCAGATCGTCTTGGAGCCGGCCCGGATCGGGCAGCGGGCCGCGGCCCGAAGCCGGGGGTGGGGGGCGCGGCCAACTCGGTGCTGAGATGCACCGGGACAGCGCCCTGAAGGTGCCCTTTCCAATAACCGCTTCGGCTCTCCGCCGGTGTTTTGCCGCGTGCCACGTGCAGCAGGACCGGCGCCGGCCCGGAGCCCGCTCCTTCCAGCAGGACGGAAGCGCTCACGAGAACGGTGGCTCGCGTGTCGCGGCCGGAGGTCATGAGCCGGGCTGTTCGTCGTCGCGTGAGGCATCGGCGTACACGCTGCGGGGACGGCCGAGTCGACCCCTGTGACCCTCGTGAGCCCCCTGGTCCAGTGCGATCAGCAGCCGGCGCCCGGGCTGCCTGCGCACGGTGAGGCAACCCCCGACGTCGCGCGGGTGCGATGCGATCACACGCGCTGTCCCCCACGATCTCCCGTGGCGTGCGCTGCGCCTATGGGCCCCTCGCGCCTCTCTCCTGAGGTCCGATGCCCGTCGCGCGCGGCCGGGGCCGCCGCTGGACGCCCCGGCCGCGCGCGACTCCCGGTCAGGAAGAGGCGAGCTCGTTTCGTACCGTGCGGGTCGCGCTGACGATGTTCTCCAGTGAGGCGCGGGTCTCGGGCCAGCCTCGCGTCTTCAGACCGCAGTCGGGGTTGACCCAGAGCCTGTCGGCGGGAATGGCCTTCAGCCCGGTGCGGAGCAGGTCGGCGGCTTCCTCGGCGCTCGGAACGCGTGGCGAATGGATGTCGTACACCCCTGGCCCGGCTTCACGCGGGTAGCCGTGCGTGGCGAGTTCGTGCGCGACTTGCATGTGGGAGCGGGCGGCCTCCAGGCTGATGACGTCGGCGTCGAGGTCGTCGATCGCCTGGACGATGTCGCCGAACTCCGCGTAGCACATGTGGGTGTGGATCTGGGTTTCCGCTCGCGCCCCACCGGTCGTGAGCCGGAACGCCTCCGTGGCCCACGCCAGGTAGGCGGCGCGGTCCGCGGCCCGCAGCGGGAGCGTCTCCCGCAGCGCGGGCTCGTCCACCTGGACGACGGAGGTGCCGGCCGCCTCCAGGTCGTCCACCTCGTCGCGCAGGGCCAGGGCGACCTGCCGTGCCGTGTCGCCGAGAGGCAGGTCGTCGCGGACGAAGGACCACGCGAGCATGGTGACCGGACCCGTGAGCATGCCCTTGACCGGTCGATCGGTCAGGGACTGCGCGTGGGCTGTCCAGCGCACGGTCATCGGCTCCGGCCGGGAGATGTCACCGACCAGGATCGGCGGCCGGACGTAGCGGGTGCCGTACGACTGCACCCAGCCGTGCCGGGTGGCGAGGTAGCCGGTCAGTTGCTCGGCGAAGTACTGGACCATGTCGTTGCGCTCGGGCTCGCCGTGCACCAGGACGTCCAGGCCCGTCCTCTCCTGGAAGGAGATGACGTCCTGGATCTCGGTCCTGATGCGCTCCTCGTATCCGGCGGTGTCGATGCGCCCCGCGCGAAGGTCGGCACGGGCGCCGCGCAGTTCCGCGGTCTGCGGGAACGAGCCGATCGTGGTCGTGGGCAGGAGGGGCAGGCCGAGGTGCGCGCGCTGGGCCGTGGCCCGCTGGGGGTACGGCTGGGAGCGGTGGGCGTCGGCCTCGGTCACGGCCGCGGCGCGGGCGCGGACGGCCGGGTCCCGGGTGACGGGGGATTCGGCCCGGGACGCGAGGGCGGCGCGGTTCGCGGCGAGTTCCGCGGTGATCGCCCCGGTGCCGAGGGACAGGCCCGTGGCGAGCGTGACGATCTCCGCGGTCTTCTGCCGGGCGAATGCCAGCCAGCGCAGGATCTGCGGTGCGATGTCCCGTTCCGCCGCCGTGTCCAGCGGGACGTGCAGCAGGGAGCAGGACGCCGACACGTCGACCCGGTCGGCGAGACCGAGCAGCGTGCCGAGGGTGGCGAGGGACTTCGTCAGGTCGTTGGCCCAGATGTTGCGACCGTTGACCACTCCGGCGACCAGACGCTTGCCGGGCAGGCCCCCGACCGCCGCGAGGGCGTCGAGGTTGGCCGCCGCGGGCCCGGTGAAGTCCACCGCCAGTCCCTCGACCGGTGCTTTGGCCAGCACCGGCAGCGCGTCCCCGAGACGGTCGAAGTAGGAGGCGACCAGCATCTTCGGCCGGTCGGTGAGTGCCCCGAGATCCCGGTAGGCGCGTGCGGCGGCATTCAGCTCGGCCGGGGTGCGGTCCTGGACGAGGGCCGGCTCGTCCAGCTGCACCCACTCGGCGCCCGCGGCGTACAGGTCGGCGAGGACGTCGGCGTACACCGGGAGCAGCCGGTCGAGCAGAGTGAGCGGGTCGAAGTCGCCGGGCACACCGGGGGCGGGCTTGGCGAGCAGGAGATAGGTGACAGGACCGACCAGGGCCGGACGGGCGGCAAGGCCCAGCGAGAGGGCTTCCCTGAGTTCGGTGACCTGCTTGGCCGAGTCGGCCGTGAACACGGTGCCGGGGCCCAGCTCGGGCACCAGATAGTGGTAGTTGGTGTCGAACCACTTGGTCATCTCCAGCGGCGCGACGTCCTGCGTCCCGCGTGCCATCGCGAAGTAACCGCCGAGCGGATCGGCGGTGACGGCGTCCCGGTGGCGCTCGGGGATCGCGCCGACCATCACCGTGGTGTCAAGGACGTGGTCGTAGTACGAGAAGTCGCCCGTCGGAACCTCGTCGACGCCGGCCTCGGCCAGGTGCCGCCAGTTGTCACGGCGGAGTTCGGCGGCGGTCGCCAGAAGGCCGTCCGGGGTGACGCGGCCTTTCCAGTAGCCTTCGATGGCCTTTTTCAGTTCTCGGTTCTGTCCCTGACGGGGGTAGCCGTACACGGTGGCCCGTGCTGCCGCGGCTGCGGACTTGCTGGTCACGGAAATCTCCTTCGCGAGATGACTCCTGAGGATCCCGGCGAGGGGATACGGAGGCGAAGGGAGGACAGACCGGACGGTCCACGCGCGCTGTCGGCGCGATGCTCCGTCCGGTGCGTACGCCGACCCGCCCACGAGGTCACCGGGAGGTCCGCGTACGAGGCTGGCTCCGCACGCGGGCAGTTGGCAGGTCTTCGGACTCGCGGGCACGCCCTCCCGGGGGAGGACATCTACTGGCCGTCGCTTCCCAGGCCCGTACCTTCAGGCCCAGTGCTGATGACGGCGGTCGTTCCCGCTCACCGCTGCGGGGCAGTCCCGGATTCCCACCGGGTTCCCTCTTACGACGCGTCTGCCTGGCGGGCAGGGCGAACCAGCTGCATGGTCCAGCCTAGACGGCGCGGCGCGTCTTGGGCAGCACCGCTCGGAACGTGGGACGCGAAAGGAGACGGCGATCCGGCCTGCCCGGGGGGCGGGGCCCGGGAAGACCTCCGCCACCGGGCCCGGCCGCGGGATCCGCCGTGCCTCACGGCTGGCGTGCTGCGACGGCCCCGGTCCGGGCGATGTCCCGTCGGTGTCCTCATCGCCTTCGGGACCCCCTCGCGCCCGCGGGGTCCGTGCCCCGTGCGGGACCGCCAGGGCCCCGGGGAGACAGTCGTGGGAGGAGTGGTCCCGGCCTGAACACTGTCAGTGACGGTACGGGGTCGATGCCGGTCAGGTCATGACCTGTGTCCTTGGTCAGCGAGGGGGCCGGCTACCGGGCGGCCCGGTCGGCGGCCGGCGGTGCCGGCCTGTCCCCGCCGAGCAGTTCGAAGGCCTTCCACATCCGGGCGTAGGGGCCACCGCGGGAGAGCAGTTCGTCGTGACTGCCGATCTGCTGTACGCGACCGTCGCCGAGGACCGCGATGCGGTCGGCCGCACGGGCGGTCTGGAGCCGGTGGGCGATCACGATCGTGGTGCGGTCCCGCGCCACGCGCTGCATCGCCTCCGTCACGCGGGCCTCTGTGGCGAGGTCGAGGTTGGAGGTGGCCTCGTCGAGCAGCAGGATCACGGGATCGACGAGTTCGGCGCGGGCCAGCGCTATCAGTTGCCGTTGTCCGGCCGAAAGGGAGCGACCCCGTTCGGCGACCTGGTGGTGGTAACCGCCGGGCAGAGCGGCGATGAACTCGTGCGCTCCCACCGCTCGCGCGGCTGCTTCGACCCGCGCGTCGGTGGCGTCGGGGCGCCCGTAGGCGATGTTGTCGCGCAGCGTGCCGGTGAACAGGAACGCCTCCTGGGGTACGTAGCCGAGCTGCGCCCGGAACCAGGGTGTGTCCAGTGTGCGCAGGTCATGGCCGTCGACCTGGATGCTGCCGGTCACCGGGTCGTAGAAGCGGGCCAGCAGCTTGAGAGCCGTCGATTTCCCGGCTCCCGTCTCCCCGACGAGCGCGAGGGTCTCACCCGCGGCGATCGACAGGTCGACGCCGCGCAGCGCCTCCGGTGGTCTGGCCATCGCCTCGTTAAAGCCCGGCAGCGGCCGGGCGTCGGCCGGTCCCCTGCGTTCGCGGCGCTCGGTCCCGGAGGCCGTGGGATAGGCGAAGCGCACGTCACGCAGGCTCACCGCGCCGCGGAGGCGCTCGGGGACGCGGGGCCGGTCAGCTTGGGGGGTGCTGGTGTCCAGGTCCATCAGTTCGCCGATCCGGCCCACGGAGATACGTGTCTGCTGCCAGGAGTCGAAGACCTGGGAAAGCTGCTGGATGGGCGAGAAGAAGAGGTCGATGTAGAGGATGAAGGCGATGAGCGCGCCCGTGGTCAGGTGCCCTGAGGCGATCATGCCCGCACCCACTCCCAGCACGATCGCGTCCGCGACCGCGGAGAGGAACTGCACGAAGGGGAAGTAGGTAGCCGCCAGCCGCTGCGCCCTGACCCGCGCGGTCAGGTAGTCGCGGCCCAGCCGGCGAAAGCGCCGCTGGGTGTGCTCCTGGTGCACGAACGCCTGTGATTCGCGCACTCCTGACAGGCTTTCCTGGAAGTCGGCGTTGAGGACCGCGATCCGGTCCCGGGCCTCGGTGTACAGCTTCCTGGAGCGGCGGCGGAAGACCGCGGTCGCTGCGGCCAGGGGTACCACGATGGCCAGGGTGCACAGGCCGAGCTCGGTGTCGGACGCAACCAGGGCGATGCCCACTCCGACGAAGGTCACCAGCGAGACGAGCGCGGAGAGCAGTCCGTTCTCGACCAGGGACTCGAACTGGTCGACGTCGGTGGTCATCCGGGTCATGATCCGGCCGGCCATCTCCCGCTCGTAGTAGTCCAGCGACAGCCGCTGGAGCTGGGCGAAGACGCGAACGCGCAGGGAGAGCATGACCCGTTGTGCGGTGCGCCCGGTCACGAAGGTCTCGCCGACGCCGACGAGCAGATCGGCCAGGGTCACCGCCAGGAACAGTGCCGAGGCGGCGAGCAGCACCGCGGCCGAGCCGGCCGACACACCGCTGTCGATTCCGGTCTTCACCAGGACGGGACCGGCCAGTGCGGCCAGGGCGTCCAGCACGACGAGGACCAGGCCGAACAGCAAAGGGCGGCGGAAGTCCCGCAGCAGCCGAAGCAGGGAGAACCCGGGCATCCGCGCCGATTCCGAGGCCAGATCGATCCTGGCCGCGTCGCGCACCGGCTTCAACCGGGCCACCCGGGCCAGAAGTTCGGGTGTCGCTGCCAGGCTGCGGTGTCCGCCGCCGCGGCCGCTTCGGCCCAGGCCCGCTCCCAGACTGGGCGCGCCGGTGGTGACAGCGGAGTACCGGCGCCCGGTGGCGCCGCCGCGGGTCCAGGCGGCGGCGGTCGTCGCTGCCCGCGCCGCCGGTGTCAGTGCTTCGACGGGCTCGCCGGCCGGCTCGGCCTGGTCCTCCTCGTCCCCGGTGAGCAGGGTTCGGTAGAGCGCGCAGCGTTCCAGCAGGTCTTCATGGCTGCCCTGGTCGGCCACCCGTCCGCGGTCCATGACGACGATCCGGTCCGCCAGGTGAAGGGTGGAGCGACGGTGGGCCACGAGGAGGGTGGTGCGACCGGCCATGACGTCGCGCAGGGAGGCGTTGATGGCCTCCTCGGTGTTCGCGTCCACCGCGCTGGTGGCGTCGTCCAGGATCAGTATCCGCGGATCGCTGAGCACGGCCCTGGCCAGGGCGACGCGCTGGCGCTGGCCGCCGGACAGGGTCAGGCCGCGCTCTCCGACCTGCGTGTCGTACCCGGCGGGCAGGCCGGTGATGAACGCGTCCGCGTGGGCGACCCGGGCCGCGGCCCGGACCTGCTCCTCGGTGGCGTCGGGACGGCCGTAGCGGATGTTGGCGGCCACGGTGTCGGAGAACAGGAAACTCTCCTCGAAGACCGTCCCGATCTGGGAGCGCAGCGGGTCCAGCGCCAGGTTCCGCAGATCGTGGCCGTCGACCCGCACCACCCCGGCGGTCGGGTCGTAGAAGCGGGAGACGAGCAGGGTGGCCGTGGTCTTGCCGCTGCCGCTGGAGCCCACGAGGGCCACGCGTTCGCCGGCGCCGACGCGCAGGTCGAATCCGCTCAGTACCTCGTGCCCGGCTGGTTCGCCGGAGCCGCCCTCGGCGTCGTAACCGAAGCGCACGCCGGTGAACTCGATGTCGCCCCGCAACCGTCCGACAGTGACGGCACCCGGCGGGTCGGCGACAGCGGGCGCGCGGTCCAGTAGCTGCAGGATCCGGTCCATGCCCGCCCTGGCCTGCTGGGCGACCACCAGGATGCCCGCGAGTTGCCTTGCGGGTGCCAGCAGTTGGGCCACGTAGGTGGAGAACGCCAGGAACGTCCCGAGGCTCAGGCTGCCACGCAGCGCCAGCCAGCCGCCCAGGGCGAGAACGGCGACCTGCCCGAGCGAGGGGATGGCCTGCAGCAGGGGCTGGTAGCGCGCCTGCAGCCGCACCGTGCGCATCTGCGTTCCGTACAGGGCCTGGCTCGCGTCCGCCAGGCGTTCCAGTTCGCGCTGTTCCTGGCCGAACGCCTTGACCACGCGCACACCGTTGACGTCCTCGTCGACGATCTGCGCCACGTCGCCCTCCCGCTGCTGGGCGTCCCAGGTGGCCGGGAACATCCGCCACCGCATCCGGTACGAGACCACCAGCAGACCGGGGACCATGACCAGGCTCACCAGCGCCAGCAGCGGTGACAACCACACCATCACAACAAGCGAGAGCAGCATCGCCAGCACGTTGCCGCCCACGTTGGGCAGATAGCTCAACAGTCCTTGTACGAGGGAGGAGTCGGAGTTGGCACGGGCGACGAGCTGGCCCGTCGGCATCCGGTCCAGGCTCGCGAAGTCCATCCGCTGCAGCTTCGCGTGCATGGCGTCACGCAGATCCAGTTGCACCGCCAGCGCGACCTTGCTGCCGTGGAAACGCCGCAGGTAGGCGAAGCCGAAACCGGCTGCGGCCAGCACCAGCAGGGTCACCAGCCACGGCCACAGCGCGCTGCCGGGGCGGATGATGACGTGGTCGACGATCTGGCGCTCCAGCAGCGGAACCACCACCTGGCAGGCACTGCCCAGAACCGCCGCCCCCAGAGCCAGCGAAAGATCACGCCGGTGCCCCAGGGCCATGTCACCCAGGCGCCGGATCCAGCCGGCCTCGGCCGCCGTCACCGGGGCTGCTTACGTCGGGCGGCCCTCGCCTGCTCCAGGCGCTGCGGATAACTCTCGTCCAGCGCGTCACCGAGCCACACCAGGGACTCCAGCACCCGCGCGCCGTCCGGAGTCAGGGCGCACAGCTCGGCGATGCGGGCGAACATCTCGTCCTCGACCTCGCCCAGGAGTCGCCGGCCCGCCTCAGTGAGGGAGAGGGTGACCGCGCGCTGGTCCTCCTCCGCCTCGGCACGCAGCAGCAGTCCGCGCCGGCACAGCGCGTCGACCGCGGAGCTGACCGTCGGCCTGCCCAGCGCCAGCCGGGCCGCCAGACGCGAGGCCCGCTCGTCGCCGGCGGCGACCGCGGACAGCACCCGGTAGTGCGCCAGGTTCAGTCCCGCGCCGGCCCGTTCGACCACACGCGACAGGCGCGCCAGGGCCCGCACCGCCTGCGTGGCACGCAGCCGCTCGTCCAAGGAGGGCGCCCCGACAGGCGTGGTGTCATCCATGTCCCGGAGCGTAGCAAACATGGTTCGCCCATCGAACCAAATGAGCCGGGGTCGCCCCCGGACACCGGCGCCGACGCGGCTGCCGGTAGACCAGGAACAGGCGGGGAGCGGCGATCCGGATGATCTTGAGTGGATGAAGGACTACCGTCGGTGAAAAGGACGCGTGGACGGCCGCCGGTGAGGCACGCCGCCGACCGCCGTGGTGGCGGCCGCGTCGGTATGTTTTCGGGCCGGAACGCAGTCGTTTCGTGCGCTTGTGCCATCTGTTCGCTCGGCGGCCAGAAAGATCACCGGAGCACTCAAGGCGGAATCCGCGACGACGACCGCCAGGCCGGGGATCGAGTGAGCGCCGAGTGGCACCGCACGCCGGTCGTCTGGATGACGGTGCTCCTTCGCCGTCGGCGACAGCGGGCACGCCGGCTGTACGGTCAGCGAAGACCCGCGGGAACCGGGGCATCCTTCTGGTCGAGCTCCGCGCCCACCTGCGCGATCTCCCGCCTGCGGTAACTGCCGAAGTGGGAACTGGGCTTGTCGATCACGCATCGCGGTCGGCCGGAACTCTGGTAGATCTGCGGTGCGCAGGGGCGCGTGCAGCATGACCGGCGCGTCAATGGTGGAACATCCGCTGGGCGATCGTGTGGTTCCCCATGAGGCACATCACGAACTCGGTGTCCTCGCCTGCCCGGCTCATCAGCGAGCTTCCCGCGTTCTTTCGGAAGATCACGAACCCGTGAGGCGCATTCCTCTCGGCCTGCTCCAGAAATGAATTCCACGGTGCTCGCGACTCGGGAAGACTCCGAATCTCGGCGGAATCCAGGGGCGGTACGAGACTCTCATAACGCCGCACAGCGTCGTCGAACGAGCCTGGCGGTGGAATGTCAAAACGGGTGACTTCGTAACTGGTCGCCTGAGGCTGGGGCATGTTCGGGATCTCCCTCGGTGTGCGAATGGGCCGACGACGACCGTGGCTCTTCGGGTCGTAGGGGGAGGCGGGGGAGGTGTTGTGCTGCGCGGCACAGGAGACATCTCGCGGAGACAACCTCCCACCTTCGTCCCGTCTCCCGATTCTCTCCGGGACAACGGTCAGTCGCATCAGTCGGACGACCACCGCCGCGCACCAGGAAGTGCGGTTGTGTGCCTGTCGGCGTGAAAGGCCGGACCGCCAACAGGATCACATGACCCTGCTCGGCGAGTGGAAGATCCTTCGACCCGAGCCGACAGCGGTCGTGGCCCCGGTCCGAGAGAGCCGCAGCCCGGACACCCCGCTCCGGCTGCCCGGCCTCTCGCCACCACCTCGACCGTGCTGAAGCGGCCCGTCACAGCCTCGACATCCGAGTCGTCGATTCCGTCGAACACGAGTGAGTCCCGGAACGATGCGCCGGTCAGCATGACCAGCACCATCACGGTCCACAGCCGACCACGGCAGCGACGGCCAAGGGCTTGACGGAGCGTCGCATCCGGTTCCCGGAGGACAAAACGTACACGGTCTCACGCGACGCCGCCCCGCACAGGCGGCGTCGCGACGCGGCGGACATATGGCACGCCCTTGGTCGTGCGGGTGGGCGCCGGCGAGATCTCGCGTCGGGCTGTCACCGCTCGCTATGGGAGCCACGCGCGCGGCATCCCGTCGCAGTGAGGCAGAGGAGGCGAAGACACCGGGAGAAGACACCTGTGGGGCAGGGCAGCCCGTATCCCAGAGCAGGCTCCCACCCTCATCGCATCCCCGGAACGTCCGGCGGTGCGGGCGCCGGTCAGGTCGGAATCGGTGGCACCGCGACAGAGCCCATCGTGCCGTACACTCTGTACGACAGGATGTATGGCAAGATTGTTGACGCGCTGCGGGCCAGTGTTCCCAAGTGGGTGGGCGTGTGTGTAAGGCGCTCCCCTCGGTGATCGCGTCCCCGACAGGCGAAGGTCGGTAATAGCTGCAAACCGTGAAGAGAAGGATTTTCTATGGCTGTTGAGCCACCACGACGGTCCCCATCGCCCTGACGAACACGGCGTGCCCCTCCCCGTGATCGCTCACTTCGATGATCTTGACCCTGTCAGCATGTTGCACAACACCTGCTACGCGTTGTTGGCCGAACGGACCTGCGACTGCCCTGGTGGCACGACAGAGGCCCATGGAGCACGCACCGTCGCGGCCCGTGATCCCAGCGCGATGCGCTCCGCCGAGATCCCGGATCGTGCGAGGGCGACGTGGTGGCAGATTCGGCCCAAGCTCGTGCCGGTCACTGCCTGACCCGCACCCTCCGGCTTCACCTGAGCGGAACCGGTCCGGTAGAGGTCTGGCGTCGTCGCCCTCTGGGCGTGCGACCGGTGCCGGATGAGGCCACGGAGCGGGTTACGTCCGTCGCGTTTCCGATACAACACCCACTCACACCCACCCCACTCGATCGAGAAGGAAATACCGCGTGTCACTCCTATCAACACCCTTCGACCTCAGGGCCACTGCTGCGGATGTCCTGGCCGGCGTGGACCTGACCGGGCAGCGCCTGATCGTTACGGGCGGCGCTTCCGGGCTGGGCACGGAGACGGTCCGCGCTCTTGCCGGTGCCGGTGCCCGGGTCACGGTCGCCACGCGCGATCCGGGCCACGCGAAGGCTCTCACCGAGGAGTTCGCCGGCGTCGACGCCGCGGCGCTCGACCTCGCCGACCTGGCCTCGGTGCGTACGTTCTGTGACGGGTGGGAAGGCCCCGTGGACGCGATCGTCGCCAACGCGGGCGTGATGGCCCTGCCCACACACCAGAAGAACCCGCAAGGCTGGGAGCTGCAGCTCGCGACTAACTACCTTGGCCACTTCGCCCTGGTCACCGGCCTGCGGCCGGCCCTCCAGGCTGCTGGGCGGGCGCGCGTGGTCATGGTCAGTTCAGGCGCTCACCTCATGGGCGGCTTCGATTTCGATGATCCCCAGTTCGTGCGACGCCCGTACGACCCTTTCGCGGCGTACGCACAGTCCAAGACCGCGGACGTGCTGCTGGCCGTCGGGATCAGCCGCAGGTGGGCCGACGACGGGATACGTGCCAACGCCTGCGCCCCCGGATTCATTCACACCAACCTCTCACGCCACATCCCCGTGGAGACCATGCAGGCCATGGGGGCCATGGACGCCGACGGGAATCTGATCACGCACGACTACTTCAAGACACCGGGTCAAGGGGCCGCCACCTCCGTGTTGCTGGCCGCATCGCCCCTGCTGGAGGGTGTGACCGGACGCTACTTCGAGGACAATCAGGAGTCGGCAGTCGTGCCAGGAGGCGCTGGCGCCACGACGGGTGTGGCCGATTGGGCCGTGGACCCCGCGGCGGCGGATCGCCTCTGGGACTACGCGTTTCCCCTCGTGAACGAAGCGCTGCAGGGCGTGGGTTCGAGGTAGATTCGCCACCTCACAGGTCTGGCGGCGTTTGAGCCGTGCAAGGGCAAGACGGACAGCGTCCCTCCATGGGACGTACGCGCGACTGCTCGGCGCGAAGCCGGACGTGTCTCGCCAGGTGAGCGCGGGTTCGCGAAACGCTCCGGACTTCGGGCGCCCCGCTTCTTCCCTGTCCGGCAGCCCTGGCTGTGAGCGCCCCCGCATCAGTCCCCGCAGGAGCACAACGACACGGCGAGTCCCGGCCCACGCACGCGTGTGACGGTCGGGGGTCCCGGCAACTGTGAGGAAAGCAGCGGCAATTCAGTCCACCGCAAGGGGGCAGGTGAGCACCTGAGTCGGCGTGGTGTTTTCGCCGACAGCACACCTGTCCCTGCTGAATGATGGGATCCCCATGTACTCCGTCTTGGAAACTGCTGTCGGCCACGTCGTCGGCGCTCTCGAGACGACAACCGACGCGACCGGCGTCACGTTCCACCGCACGCCTGCCACCGCGAGAGCGCGGATGGCGGACGACTACTTCGATCTCATGAGCGCGGTGCCGTCGGGCGCACGTCTTGAGGCACTCACCGACACGTCCGTGTTCGAGTTCGACGTCGAGCTCACACGTGATCTGCTTCCCGGCACGACGTCTCCCGGCAGCACGTTCGACCTGGTGGTTGACGGAGTCCTCCAGGAACCGGTGCGCGCGACGGAGAACCTCGTCATCGTTGATCCCGTCACGCTGGAGACGCAGTTCCATCCCGCCGGGCCCACCACTGTGCGCTTTGAACTCGGCGAGGGGGCAGCGGACCGCCGGGTCGAGATCTGGTTCCCCGCGTCCTCGATGCTCAAACTGCTCGACGTGCGGATCGCCGCGGGGGCGTCACTGCGACCGGCGCCGGCCGGTGCCCCGCTCTGGGTGCATCACGGCAGTTCGATCAGTCAGTGTTCGCAGGCCGACCGGCCCACGGAGACGTGGCCGGCGATGGTCGCCCGCGAGACCGGCAGGTCCCTGCTGAACCTCGGAATCGGCGGACACTGCCAACTCGACCAGTTCATGGCCCGTACTGTTCGTGACCTGCCCGCGAGCGCGATCAGCCTCGAACTCGGCACGAACGTCGTCAACTTCGACACCATGCGTGAACGCACCTTCGCCTCGGCGTTCCACGGTTTCCTCGACACCGTGCGTGACGGTCATCCCAACACGCCCATCGCGATCGTGACGCCGATCATCTGCCCGGTCGCCGAGCAGCACCCCGGGCCGACGCTTTTCGATGCCAATTACCAGATGCGTACCGTCGGGCGCCCCGCAGAGCTCGCCGCTGGAGCGCTCAGTCTGACGCGCGTCCGCGAACTGCTTGTGCGAGAGGTTGACGTCCGCATCAAGGAGGGCGACTCCAAGCTCAGTGTGATCGATGGACTCGCGCTCTTCGGAGCGGACGATGTCAAGGACATGACGGACGGCCTACACCCCAACGCCGCCGGCTACCGGAAGATGGCCGGACGCTTCTTGGCCCTCGTCGGCGGGCTCGACGGTCCACTCGGCTGAAGCAAGGGCAGGGCAGGACGCACCTCGCGAGGACCTAACGATCGCCTGGCCGGTCGGACAGTGCAGCACGCTCGGCGTGTGGACGGACGCTGCCGTGCTCGGGGACCTCGACCGTCTCCGCACGTGCGTCCGGCAGGTACGCGGTGACATCGGCGTCCTCTTCGCCAACGCCTCCATCGTGGAACCCCCTCCGCGGCCCTCACCGGGACCGGGGTGACCGCCACCTGAACATCAACATCGAGGGTCTCGTCGAGAAGGCCTTCCCGCTGATGCCGTGGCATCCGTGTCAACGCCATCCAGCGGCGGAATACCCCCTGGGGGTACCAGGTTGAGGTGGGGGAGGCAACGGCCTCCCCATGCGGGCATCGCGAGAGGGCGGCACGATGAATCACGTATCCGGCCACGGCCACGGCAATCACGACCACTCAGGACACACTGCAATGGGTGGCGCGCCCTGGCGGATGGCCGCGCAGGCCACACTGCACTGCCTGACCGGCTGCGCGATCGGCGAGGTCCTGGGCATGGTCATCGGTACGGCGGCGGGCCTGGACAACGGTGCGACGGTCGCCCTCTCGGTCGCCCTGGCGTTCGTCTTCGGCTACGCGCTGACCATGCGCGGCGTACTACGGGCAGGGCTTTCGCGCCGTCAGGCGCTGAAGATCGCTCTGGCCGCCGACACGCTCTCTGTCGCCGTCATGGAGGTCATCGACAATACGGTCATGGTCGGCATCCCAGGCGCGATGGATGCCGGGCTGGTGGACGCCCTGTTCTGGAGTTCGCTCGCGGCTTCCCTGGTACTCGCCTTCCTGATCACGACGCCGGTCAATCGGTGGATGATCGGCCGCGGCAAGGGCCATGCCGTCGTCCACGCGTACCACTGAGCTTCCCTGCTTCGCCGGGGGCGCAGTGAACGCCACGTGGCGGAGTCGCGAGCCACCGCCGGCGGCGCCCTTACCGGGGCTGCGCCGACCGGCGGGGCCATCGTCGCGGCTGATGTCGCGGTCCTCGCCCGGGTGCGGTGCCCGCCGTCGGCCGGAAGACTCCGCAACCCCTGGCCGACGGAGCCGCCCAGGGCGCTCGGCCGCCTGGGACGAGGCCGGCCGGTCCGCGCGGCCCCGATCTTCCGTCAATGTGCCGCAATCCGGCCGGAGATCGGCGCCCCGTCCGGGGTGGGGGGGCGAGAGTGCGCGGGTGGCGTGGCGACACGACAACGCGACATGGTCTTTTGCATTAAGACCTTTACAAGTCGAGGGAGGTGCTGATAGAAAGTAAGCGTGAATTCGATTTTGGGCCTTACGAAACAGTGGCGTCATCGCCGTACGAGGAGCACGCACACCATGAACAAGATCATCTTGACCGCCGTGGGCGGGAACACCGACGAAACCGTCGCCCTCGTGCAGGAACCCACTCCCACTCCCGGCGCGGACGAAGTGCTCGTCGCCGTCGAGGCCGCTCCGGTCAACAACGCGGACCTGCTCTTCGCGGCCGGATGGTTCGGCGTCTACCCACAGGTGCCCAATGCCATGGGAGCCGAGGGCGTCGGACGCGTGGTCGCCGTGGGCGCCGGCGTGAGCAGTTCCCTCGTGGGCGAGCGAGTCCTTGTCCTGCCGACCTTCGTGCAGGGGACCTGGGCCGACCAGGTCGTCGTGCCGGCCGGCAACGTCGTTCCCGTGACCGGGAAGGCCGACCCGCTGCAGCTCGCCATGCTCCCGGTCAACCCCGCGACGGCGTACTCGCTGCTCCACGACTACGTCGAGCTGCGCGCCGGCGATTGGGTCGGCATCGACATGGCCAACTCCGCGGTCGGACAGTACGTCATCGCCCTGGCCAAGAAGGCCGGCGTCAACGTACTCGCCGTGGTGCGCCGCGAGGAGACCGTCCCGCTGGTGCGCGAGCTCGGCGCCACACTGGTGGTTGTCGACGGAGAGGACCTCGGCGACCGTGTCGCCCAGGCCCTGGACGGAAAGCAACTGCGCCTCCTGCTCGAAGGCGTTGGCGGCACCGAACCGCTTGAACAACTGGCACGCTCGGTCGAAGCGGGCGGCACCGTGGTCGCGTTCTCCGCCGCCACCGGCCAGTCTCCGGCCCTCCCCCTCGCTGACCTGATCTACCGAGGGGTTGTCCTGCGTTCCTTCTTCATCCTCAACTGGATCCGCACCACGCCGCGGGCCGAACTGGAGCGCATCTACGCCGAGCTTGCCGAACTGGTCGAGCAGGACGTCATCAACGCCACTGTCGAAGCGACCTATCCTCTCGCGAAGCATCAGGAGGCACTCGCACACGCCGCGCGGACAGGACGCACCGGCAAGATCCTCTTCGTCCCCGCCGGAACCACCCGGTGACCGCACCGGAAGCCGGGGCGGGGGGCACGCACGGCCGTCCCCGCCCCAGCTTCCGGACAGGCTCTCCCCGGCGCCCTTTCCGCCACGCGCGCGGGGAGTTGCCCCCAGCCCAATCCGCCATCCGTGCCGGCGGGGGTACAGGTTCGCGGCTCGGCGGAAAAGCGCTTCGGCGCCACCAGCACCCCCTCGCGGACTGTTGAGGTCCGGGTCGGGTGGACTGCGCAGCTGCTCCTTGTGGCCGAAATAACCTTTTTCTTCTACTATGCGGATTTGGGGACCGGCAACGTGTTCATGGAGCTTCTGGTCCCGACGCCGACCGTTGCCCGAGTCGTGCCGCCCCGTGATCCCGAGGGTGGGAACCGTGATCGGACCGGTGCGGCCCGGTCGCCGACAGCGACGGGCGAGCGCTGTACCCGACCTCCTCACTGTTCGAGGGCGCGTCCGGAAAAGCGCCGGGGAAAGGAGTGGTGACAGTGGCGGTGGAGGATTTCGACCTGCTGGTGGTCGGCGGCGGTAAAGCCGGCAAGACCCTGGCGATGGATCGGGCGAGGGGCGGCCTGCGCGTCGCCATGGTCGAGCGGGAGATGATTGGCGGCTCCTGCATCAATGTGGCCTGCATCCCGACCAAGGCGCTGGTGGCGAGCGCGCGCGCCCTGCGTACCTTCGATCGGGGCCGGGCCCTGGGCCTGATCGGTGGCGAGGTGCGAGCCGATGCCGACTCGTTGCGAGAGCACAAGAACGATGTTGTCCAGGGAATGGTCGCCATCAACCGCGAGCAGTTCAGGGACTCGGGCATGGACCTGGTCATCGGGCAGGCCCGCTTCGTCGCGGAACGGACGGTGGAGATCGCCCTGGAGGGCGGCGGGACCCGGGTCCTGCGCGGTGCGGACACGGTGATCAACACCGGCACCCGGCCCCGGATCCCGGACATCCCCGGGCTCGCCCAAGCCGGTGTGCTGGTGAGTGACACCCTGCTCGAACTCCGGCGCCTCCCGGATCGTTTGGTCGTGATCGGGGCCGGGCCGATCGGCCTGGAGTTCGCGGACATGTTCGCGGCCTTCGGCAGCGACGTCACGGTCGTGGCTGGGCGGCAGCAGTTGCTGCCGCGTGAGGAGCCGGAGTTCGCGGACGCGGTACACCAGTTGTTGTCCGACCACGGTGTCACCGTGTTGTTGGGCCGTGAGGTGACACGGGTGACCCGCGAGGCGGACGGTGCGGTGGCCGTGTCGCTCGCGGACGGCAGCCTGCTGCATGGAGATGACGTGCTGGTCGCGGTCGGCCGTACCCCCGTGACCGAGGCGCTCGAACCGGACAGGGCCAATGTGGCGCTGACCGGCGACGGTTTCATCGAGGTGGACGAGTATCTCGCTACGAGCGCCCCGCATACCTGGGCGGCGGGCGACGTGGCCGGCACCACGCAGTTCACTCATGCGTCACTGGACGACTACCGAGTACTGAAAACGAATCTTGCGGGTGGCCGACGTTCCACCCGGGACCGGTTGATCCCGCGCACAACGTTCTTGAGCTTCGACCTCGCGCACGTCGGCCTCACCGAGGAGCAGGCGCGGGCGCGCGGCCACGCAGTGCGGATTGCCCGGCTTCCGGTGGCGGCCATTCCGCGCGCCCGTACGATGGGGGAGACCTACGGACTGTGGAAGGCCGTGATCGAGGCCGGCACCGGCCGGATCCTCGGTGTCACTCTGCTGGGTCCGGAGTCCGGCGAGACTCTCGCCACTGTACAGACCGCGATGATCGCGGGTTTGCCGTACACCGCCCTGCGGGACATGGTGATCACCCATCCCACGATGACCGAGGGGCTGAACATGCTCTTCTCGGCGGTCGGTCCGGCGTAGTCCGGCCGCCGGGCGGTGGGCGCGGACGTCGCGGCCGGACGGCTTGACAGCCGTCCGGCGCCGGCTCACCGTTCGCTGTCGAGCAGACCGAGTAGCGGCTTCATGTAGCGCTGCCCCGCGGCCGCACCGCGGGGACCGCCTTCTGGGCCTCGGCGATCGCAGCCCCGTCGATGTTGAGCGCCGCGCCGGCGAGCACTTCCGTCAGTTGCGGACCGGTGCGTGCGCCGACGAGGGGGGGTGATGTCCTGGCCTTGTGCGGCGACCCAGGCCAGGGCGAGCTGCGCGGTGGTGACGCCGTACCGCTCAGCCGTCTCGCCAAGTGCCGCGGCCGGTGCGAGGTTGTGTGAGAGAGGAGGCTCCTGGAAACGCGGGAGCCCAAGACGGAAGTCCCCTGGTGCCAAGCGCTGTTGGCGCTCCCGTGACCAGTGTCCGGAGAGCAGCCTGCGGGAGAGGACTCCGTATGCGGTCACGGCGATCCCGAGTTCCCGCGCGGTGGGGATGATGTCGTCTTCGGCATCCCGGGAGAACAGCGAGTACTCCGTCTGTACATTCGCGATCGGGTGGACCGCGTGGGCCCGGCGCAGGGTCCGCGCGCTGACCTCGGACAGCCCGATGTTCCGGATGCAGCCGGCCTGGACCAGCTCGCCCAGTGCTCCTACGGTCTCTTCCAGCGGTACATCGGGATCGGAGCGCCCCGGCCGGTAGAGGGCGATGTGGTCAGTGCCTCATCCGGCGCAGTGAGAAGGCGAGCGCGTTCTTGACGGCTACGGGCCGGCTGTCCGAGCCTGTCCAGCCGCCACCAGGCTCCCGAAGGGCGCCGAACCTGATGCTGATGACGACCGACTCGCGGCTACGGGCACGCAGTGCCTCGCCCAGCAGGAGCTCGCCGTGCCCCATGCCGTAGGCGTCGCCGGTCTCGACCAGCCGCACTCCGCCGTCGAGGGAGGCCCGGAGTGTGGCCGGGGATTCCCTGTCGTCGGCCGGCCCGTAGACCTCGGACATGCCCATGATGCCGAGCCCGAGCCGGGGGCCCGTCCGTTGCGGCCCCGCTGTCAGCATGTTCATCATCGAGCCCTTCGTCCGGTACGCGGGAAGCCGCAATGGGCTCCACGCTAATATGACCGGTCGTCTTATGTAAGCGCGTGACGCCCTCCTTGCCTGGCGGTCGCCGCGGACCCTGGCTGTTCCCAGGATCTTGAGACGGCGGCGTGCGTACGCCATGGAGGGTGACGCCTTGGGTGATGCCCCCGGGTTCGCGACCGACGGGAACTGCCGGTTCCCCCTGACGGCGATCCGGCCGGCCGAGGGCGGTGGGCGGGTCCTCGTGGTCGACGCGGGGGCGCCTGTGTCGGTCGTAAAGCCCTTTTCGAGATAGGGCCTGTCGTCGTACGCTGGCTGCATGGTTGACATGGAGACAGTGGGCACGGCGAAGGCGCGGATCGCTGACTTGGCCGGCGCGGTCGTGGAACTGCTCAATTCGCGCCCCCATGCCAATCCGGTCCTGCCGGACAGGCTCGACGACCCGCAGGCCGCGAAGAGGATTTTGATGCCGTTCGGCCCGTTCGCGGCCGCCGGCCCCTCGTCCGAACAGCTCGCCCTCGTCCGCGCCTTGCGCGCGGATCTGATGGACGTCATCGACATGCCGGACGCTGAAGCGGAGGCTCGCGGATGGGACACCCTTACCGAGCACTCGGCGTCGGCCGAATTCCGGCAGACGTTCTCGACCGACGGGGCGCGACTGCGCCAGGTGGGGGGTGACCCGTTGGTGGGCGGTCTCGTCACCAGCGTGGCCGAACTGGTCCGGGAAGGGGCCTGGACGCGGTTTCGCGTCTGCGGCAACGGGAACTGCCGGGCGGTGTTCTACGACACGACCCGCAGCCGCTCCCAGCGGTGGCACTCCTACGAGCTGTGCGGCAACCGCGCCAACGTGGCGGCCTATCGCACCCGCAAGCGCACTGCGGCGGACCCGGGCGGCGACGCCTGAACCCTGACCGCCGCTGACATCGCTCGGCGTGCGCCTCCCCTGTCTTTCTCCGGTCGATGCCGTCGTGGCTCGACCGGGTCCCCAAACCCGCACCACTGCCCAGTCCTGCCTCTACGCCTAACGCGGGCGCGCGGAGGCTTGCCCGTGAACGCTCTCGCCGCTCTCTGACCCTGTGGTTCCTGGTCATGCTCACGCGGTCCGCCGGGCCCGCACGGCTCTCGGGCGGCCCGCCGGGTGTGGCCTGCTGCCGAGCAGATGGCCGTGCGTGCGGGTTTCCCGCTGGGCGGATGCCCGCCCATGGAGCGGGAGTGTGGTCGTGGTCGGCTCCGGCGTTCAGCCAGGAGCGGCTTGATTTCAACATCCGCCAGTGAAGGAATCGGCGCGGCGGTCGTGCGGGGGTCAGCGGTGGCATGGGAGTGGCCGAGTGGTCCGTGGATCCCTGAGCGGCGGTCCGTCTTGACGGATCCGCCGCGTCCGGTTCCTTCCCACCGTGCCATACACTATGTCGGACACAGTGTCCGCCGAAATGTTAGGTTTTTTCGGTACCGCCCAGCCGCAACCCCTGCTCTCTCTCGCTTTGGACTGACATATGCACCATGCGAACGATTCCCAGCAGCCGGACCCGCGAATGCGCCTCGGCTTGTCCGCCGACGAGGTTCTCACCACCACCCGAGCTGTACGCCGTCGGCTGGACATGGAACGACCGGTGCCGCGGGAGGTGGTGGACGAATGCGTCCGCGTCGCCCTTCAGGCGCCCAGTGGCCGTAACAGGCAACGTTGGGACTTCGTCTTCGTTGAGGACCGGAAGACGAGGGCGGCTGTGGCGGAAGTGTGGCGGCGCGGTCTGGCTGCTCCCGCAACCCCCGGGGTGGTGGGTCCGGAGCCCACACGCATGGACTTCGGGTCTTCGGAGTGGGCTCGCATCGCCGGCAGCCTTGATCATCTTGCCCGGCATCTCCACGAGGTCCCGCTCATCCTCATTCCTTGTCTGCGCGTGGCCGACCGGGCTGAGCTCGACTCGGTCCGTGGTCAGGCAGGGGCCTGGGGTTCTGTCATCCCCGCCTTTTGGAGCTTCATGCTCGCGGCCCGTGAACGGGGGCTGGGAACCGCATGGACCACGAGCCATCTCAGCTACGAGCGCGAGATGGCGGAGATGCTTGGCATCCCGTACGACGAGGTGGTCCAGGTGGCCCTCACGCCGGTCGCCTACACGATCGGGACGGACTTCAAGCAGGGTTCCCGGGCGCATGCCGAACAGTTCTCCCACTGGGATCACTGGTAGGCGAAGGCCGATGCAGGAGTGTGGTCCGCCACTACGCGGGCGCGCCTCGGACCGGGCTGAAGGAGGGCGGAGAGCGTTCTCTCGACCGCGGCGCACCCGGAGTGGTGCTTCGAGATGCTGGTCAGCGGCCGCTCAGGAAAGGCGGCGGTTGTATGCGCCGTACCACCAGATGGAGGCCAGTTCCAGGGCGAAAGCCGCGTCGCCGCTCTGGTCCACCTTGCTGATGTGGTGGGCGATCGCCTGCTCCCCACCCCAGACAATGATCCGCCCGGCCACGATCGGATCCACTCGGCTGTCTGTCATCCCCTCCTCCTGGCGCCGTCTCAAGTCACTGACGACCCTTTTCTCAAATTCTTCCAGATCAGTCGTGTAAAAGTTGTGCACCGAAGAGTCATACGCGGCGGTCTCACTGATGGCCGACAGTACGGAGAAATGCCTCCGATGCCGCGCGATCGACCCTTCGAGGAGTTTGGTGATGCCCTGCAGGCCGTCCGGCGATTCCACTGCGTCCCACACATCGAGGGCATCAGAAGTCGCCTCCTCGAAAAAGCTTTTGCTGAGTGACCTACCAAGCCGGGACAAGAGATCAGACTTGTCCCGGAAGTGCGAATAGAAAGTCGAACGCGCAATCTGCGCCTCGACGATAATCTTTTGGACGCTGATTTCGGTATATTTCATTCCGCTGTCGAGCAGATTTTTGACCGCCTCGAAGACGGCGGACTCCACTTTTGCGCGGTTTTCTTCGGAATCGGAGGGTGAACGGGTGATGGACGGCATTTAAGAATCCTAGATGGCTTCCGGCCCACTGCTCCCCTGGAGTGAAACAGTGAAAGCGGTGGAACTGAACAGTGTGGCCCTCAACTCCTGGCGGTGCCAATATGATATCAGGGGAATCTGTGGGATCCAGGAGGCAGGATGTGCGAACCTGAGGCGTTCCCTCGAAGCCGCTCCGGTATGCCTGCGTCCGCTCCGTAATCGCCAGGGGCTGCCGCCACCCCTGGCCCCGGCCGCCCGGCCCGCCGGGCAGGTACGGCACACCACAACAGCGGTATGCCGTACCTGGTTCTTCTCGTCGGCCGGGACGGTTGTCGGTCAGCAACTCAAGACGAGGGCAACGTGCGGAAGAATTCAAGGTAAGCCGCCGCGGTCTCCGCCGGAGCCTCCTCGGCCACCTGGTGCCCCGTGGCCAGCACGATACCCCGGACGTCCCGTGCCACCTCGCGCATCTGACGCTCGGTGTCCGCTCCTATGGCGAACTGCCCGCCCACTGCGAGAACCGGAATGTCCAGAGGAGTCCGCGCTGCAAGGTGATTGCTGTCAGCATCATCGAGGCTTGCCCGGTATATCGACAGCATGGCCCGGAGGCTGCCCGGGGACGAGTAACAGCGCACGTATTCGTCGAGTGCCTCCGCAGTCAGGGCATCGACGTTGTATGCCTCGTTCTTGAGCCACCAGGTGATGAACTCGCGCTCATGTCCGGATATGAGAAGCTCGGGAACGTCGGGCTTGAAGAAGAATCCTAGATGAAACACGAATGACCCCTGAGACACGTTCGACCGGGTGAGGTGCGTAGTGTCCTCCCAGCCGAAACCGGCGAGCAGCGCCTCCTGGTAGACGAGTTGCCGTACTCGGTCGGGGTACCGCGCCGCAAGTTGGTAAGCCGTCGCAGCTCCCCAGTCCTCACCGACGACACGGTATTCACGGTGTCCCAGCGAATCCATCAACTGTGCGATGTCCTCGCTCAAGGTGACGGTGTCGTAGCCTTCCTCCGCTGAAAATGAGTCGCCCAGCCCCCGCAGATCCGGGACCACGACGGTATAATTCGGGGTGAGCAGCGGAACGATGTGGCGCCAGTGGTAGCCGGTCTTGGGAACGCCGTGCAGCAGAACCACGGGCTCACCTGATCCGCCCATGCGGTAGTGCAGTCGCGTTCCGTTGACGGCGGCCCGAGCAGACCGCAAAGGATTTCCTTGGTGGTCAAAGATGAGCATGTGACTCCTTACGCCGTTTTCGTGCGCTACTCCGTCACCGTAGCCGAGCAGTGAATACCCGGAAAGAACGCACCCCAAGGATAGGAAGGAACCCGGAGGTGACCGACGAGGTCAGAATTGCGCACGAACCTCACGATGTGATGCACACCATGGTGCATATCAACTCTCTCGCACAGGAGATCTTCACGCATATCGCGAACAAGTGGGCACTTCTCATCGTCAATGCCCTGGGTGACGGCACCCTGCGTTTCACGCACCTGCACACAGCGGTCCAGGGCATCAGCCACAAGATGCTCGCGCAGACACGGCGCACGCTGGAACGGGACGGAGTCGTCGACCGCCGCGTGTACGCGACCGTGCCACCACGGGTCGAGTACAGCCTCACGGAGGCCGGGCGCGGCCTCAGGGACACGGTCAATGAGATGTGCACATGGACCAGGCAGCACGCCCGACACATCGAGGCTGCCAGAAGGCACTTCGACGGTCAGCAGGGCCCTGGGGCCGTTGTCGTACGACGGCCCGAGCGCTGACTCAATTGTCGCGGATCGTGCCGACGGTCGCGTGCCGCTCAACAGACGGTCCGCAGCGGCGCTTCCTGGAGCGCGGCACGGACAGTCTGTCACCGTCCGCCGGAGCAACTGTGCCGTCGGGCAGGGTCTCAGCGCGGTCCGACTGTCAGGCGTCCCCCTCCGTGGAGCGCCCCTGGGCACGGTGGTAATGGCGCTGTGCCTTGGAGCGGGCGCCGCAGGTTTCCATCGAATGCCAGCGGCGGGTGCCGTTTCTGGACGTGTCAAGGAAGAACAGAACGCAGTCGGGGTGAGCACACTGCCGCACCCGGTCCGCCTGCCCGTCGATCAGCTCCACGTACTGGGCGGGCTCTGTTCCGTAGTCGGTGGTGACGTTGCGTGCCTATGCGCTGAGCAAGATGCGGTGGCGGAGGAGTTCGAATCCGGCACGGCCGTGCATCTGCCGCATGATCCGCTTGGTGTGGGTGTTGACGCCCTCGGTCCGGCCGTTGTGGTGGGGCAGGGTGAGGCCGGCGTTCACGGCGGCGCGGTCGAGTTCGAGGCCGTTGCAGAAGCTGTGCAGGTGGGGCAGGTCGACGGTGCGGACGGTGGTGATCCACTGGGTGAGCTTGTTGTCGTTGGCCTGGGCCGGGGTCAGGAGAGCGGCGAACTCGCCGGTGAGTCGGGCGAGCGCGGTCATCTCCGGGCAGGCAGCGGTGAGGAGTCCGAGCAGGTCGGTGTCCTTGGTCGACAGGTGCTCGGGGTGGGTGAGCAGAAGCCGGGCGACGCGGCGTGGGGTTGTCACGGGGCGGTCGCCTTCGGCGCGGCCCTGGTTGAGGTAGCGGACCAGCAGGTTGGCACTGCCGGTGTAGCCCAGTTCCCGGATCTCGTGGAGGAGGTGGGTGACGGGGACGGTCGGGTCTTCCGCCCGTCGTTGACGCAGGTGGTCGCGGTAGGGATCAACGAGGGTAGGCCGGTAGCGTGGGGCGATGCGATCGGCGGACGGTTCAGGGATGCGGGCGTAGCGCTTGACGGTGTTCAGGGCGAGGTTCAGTCTGCGGGCGCATTCGAGCAGGCCGACGCCGGAGTCGAGGAGGGCGTGGACTGTGTGCCAGCGCTCGCGGGTGGTCTGCTCGCGTACCCCGCCGGGCCGGGGCGGATTGACGGTGGCCCAGCAAGGGGCGTGGGCGCGGACTTCGGCCAGAATCTTGTCGCACAGGTTGCGCCACAGGTGCCAGCGGTCGCTGACCTGCACCGCGTCGGGCAGTGCCCGGCGGATCGCCTCGGCGTAGGTGGCCGAGCCGTCCCGGCACACGACCTCCACCTCCTTCTTCCCGCGCAGCCATGCCTCCAAGGTGGCGGCCTCGCGGTCGGGCAGGACGTCGACGCGTTCCCCGGTCTCGGCGTCGATGATGATCGTGGCGTAGCGGTGGCGGCGGCGCAGGGCGAAGTCGTCGACCCCGATCACCCTCGGGATCCGCACCGTCGGTGGGGGGATGCGCCGCAGCAGGCGCAGGGCGGTGGCGTAGGAGAGGGGCGTGGCCAGGAACCGGGCGAGACGGGAGGCCGCCCGGCCGCATAACTCCTTGACTACCTTAGAGACTTGGCTGGTCAGACGCATGGTGCGACGTTGAAGGCGCTCGATCAGCCCAGGGACTTGCTCGCGGAAGGTCTGCCGCCGGCAGCCCAGGACCGGGCAGACCAGGCGTCGCACCCGGACGCTGGCCACGACCTGCCGACCGTCCACCGGCACATCCGCCACCGTCCGGACGTGATACCCGTGCACCTTCCCCGTCGGCACCCCGCACACGGGGCAGGGCACCGGAACATCCCGGGTCCGGGCGATGACCCGGATCACCTCGCCGTCATCTGCCACGTCTTCGATGACCAGTGCCGAGAGCCCTGAAAACACCATTGCCACAAGGGAGTTGACATCGCGGATACCAGGTCAACGACACCTGTCACCTGCCGTTACCACCGACTACGGAACAGAGCCGCTCGTTTGACAGACCCCGACGTACCGCCGGGGCTCCGCGAGCCGCGCTGAAGGAGTACACGCTGGCGCCGCGCAGCTCGGAGTGCTGGAGTGAGCGGCCTGCGTGATCCTGGAGGGATGGCTCCGATTG
This sequence comes from Streptomyces sp. NBC_01497, assembly GCF_036250695.1. NCBI lineage: Bacteria > Bacillati > Actinomycetota > Actinomycetes > Kitasatosporales > Streptomycetaceae > Streptomyces > Streptomyces sp. NBC_01497. Next base: position 7,966,859 of record NZ_CP109427.1, read on the forward strand.
TCGTGCATCCGCCCTCATCCACCGGGGGCCTGCGTGTCACTGCCCGCGGGGAGGTTCTCGGCCTCGCGCACAGTGATGTCGACCTGTTGGTGTTTCTGGAGGGCGCTGGGCTGCCGGACGCTGAGGAGCTGCTGGACGACCCGGAGTGGGTGGAGTGGCGCACACCACGGCGTGGTCGCCGTGCTCGCCGATGACGTGCCCTTCCACGGTGTGCAGCGGCATACCGAGGTGGGTGGCAAGCGCGAGGCGGTAGCGGGCGCTGTCGAGGTTCGAGCCGATTCTGAACAAGCGCCGGCATCCTGATGTCTCGGCGAACAGGCGGGTCATGAGGTCGACTGGGTTGGTGACCACGAGGACGACACCGTCGAAACCGTGCAGCACGGTGGCGAGTTCGCGGATCACGTGGGCGTTCGCGACGGCCCAGCCCTGGCGCACGTCGTGGGTGTTGTGGTTCACGAAGTCTGCCCGGGCCGCGATGACCACGGCGTCGCAGCCCTGCAGCTCCTCGACGGGCACGGCTTGCGGCGCGGCAGGATGGCGCAGGGCGGAGCGCATGTCGTCGAGGTCCGCGGCGAGCGCGCCGGCCTGCGTGATGGTGCGGGAGGCTACAAGGAGCCGCCCGTCCAGGCCGCCGCTGATCAGCACGGTGCACACGGCCTGGCCGACCGCCCCGGCGCCGACAACGCCGATGGGCCGGGGGTCACCCGGCCACCGCCGTCGCCGTGACGGACAGCAGCCGCTCCCACAGCGCGCGCTCCTGCGTCGCCCCCATGAGGTAGGCCGTCGTCCGGTCCAGGAATTCCGCCAAGGCGGGTGCGCGGGCGATGAGGCGCTCGGCGGCGTCCGGCAGGGGCAGGTCGGCCGGGGCTGAGAGATACGTGCTCAGGATGTTCACCGTGTCCGCGAGCCACAGCACGGCGACCTCCCACAGCCACCCCTCACCCGCCGAGGCGTGGGCCACGCCTGCGGCGAAGGCGCCGATCCCCTCCACCAGCTGCCCCGCCGCCTGCCCGCCTGGCCGGGCCGCAGCGGCGAGGAGGATGGTCCGGCCGATCAGCTTGGCAGCATCCGCCTGCGGGCCGGCCGCACGTTGGCCATTCGCCGACGGCAGACACATTGGACGCCTGAACGGTGTGGCCTCTCGCGGCAGCGTAAGCAAACCTAGAGCCGTCTACCTGAGCGAAGCGGGGTCTCTACGCACACCTTGGAGGCGCGCAACATAGCCCACGATTTCCGGTTAGCCAAACCGGCAGTAGCCGAGACCGTGGAGGAGTCAGTGCTGGATTGGTGACTCATGAGATGTGATCCACGAACTATGACGCGACCTGCCTCCCTAAAACTCGCCGAAGTCCTTGCGGAGATTCGAATGAGCGCATCGGCGTTCTACCGTCTCCGTGCCCGCGGCAAGGCGCCTCGAATGATCAAACTCCCGAATGGTGAACTGCGCTGCCGTCGAGTGGATCTGGATGCTTGGTGGGCGGCATGCGAAAGGGATACACCTGAATGGCGATGAGTTATCGGGTTAGATTCTGGGAAATCCGTGAGCGGTCCGACCGTCGCAAGGGCTACGAGGTTCGATGGACGGTAGCTGGCCGGGAGAAGTCCGAGTCTTTCCTGACGAAGGGGCTGGCGGAGAGCCGACGTTCCAAGCTCGTGACGGCCGCACGTGAAGGGGAGCAGTTCGATACAAGGACTGGCCTTCCGGCTTCCGAGGTGCGGGCCTTGAAGCAGCGCACCACGTGGTACGTGTTGGCGAAGGAGTACATAGACCTGCGCTGGGACCGAACGCCAGGTAACACGCGCCGCACTCTCGCTGATGCCCTCGCGACCATCACCCCTGCCTTTGTGGGGCCAGCAGTCAGGTCTCAGGCCCCTCCGGGACTGCGGCGCGCGCTGTACTCGTGGGCGTACAACAAGAACGCCTGGAGGAGCGACCCTTGCGAAGAGTGGCAGCGGGCGCTCGAGTGGCTACAGCGTCACTCACTTCCCGTCAGCGAGTTGGAGGACCCCGACGTCTTGCGGCGAGGGCTCGATGCCCTATGCCGCAAGATCGACGGTGGGGCGGCTGCCGCGAAAACGACAAAGCGGAAAAAAGCGGCAGTGAATAGGTATTTGGTGTCGCAGTAGAACGCGGATACTTCAATCAAAACCCTCTCACGGGACTGCGCTGGACCGCGCCAGAAGTCGCCGACGAAGTCGACCCAGACTGTGTCCCTAACCCCGCGCAGGTCAGGCGTCTGCTGGACGGTGTTAAGAACCTGCCCGGGCGCGGTCCACACCTGTATGCGTTCTTCGGCTGCATGTATTACGCCGCAATGCGGCCAGCAGAGGTTATCCAATTGCAAAAGTCGCAGTGCCGGCTGCCAGTTGAAGGATGGGGACTCCTCAATCTCAAGGGAGGAGTCGTGACGGCGGGGAAGGAGTGGTCCGACGACGGTGCTGTCCACGAGATTCACTCCCTCAAGCGACGCGCGACCAAGGCGACTCGACCAGTCCCCATTCCGCCCGTCCTCGTCCGTATGCTTCGCGAGCACATGGACACCTTCGGTGTCGCATCAGACGGGCGCTTGTTCCGTAACGCCAACGGGAACTACATCGATCCCGCTGCTTACGGCATCACCTGGCGACGGGGGCGTGAAGATGTGCTCACTCTTGATGAGCGTGCCCTCGAGCTGGCAAAGCGTCCCTACGACCTGCGTCACGCAGGCATCTCGTTCTGGCTCGCCTCGGGTGTTGACCCAGCTGAGTGTGCTCGCCGGGCCGGTCAAAGTATCCAGGTCCTCTTCCGCTACTACGCCAAGTTCATTGCCGAGGCGCGTGATCACGCCAACGGCCTGATCGAGGAGTCGATGCGGCGGTGGGAGAGGCCGGGCAGTACAGAGCAGGACGTGTGAGGGGCGTTCTGGCCCGGAAATGCCCCGGAACAGCTGGTCACAGGTGGCACAGACGTGGGAGATATCGGGAGTTACCGTATATCTCGCAGCGTGGCTCCACCTGAGACACCCAGGGCGCCTGCCAGGTAAAGTGCCTGGTCAGGCGCCCTCCGTGCACGCCTAGAAGAGCCCGAGCCTCTTCGCCGAGTACGACACCAGGAGGTTCTTCGTCTGCTGGTAGTGCTCCAGCATCATCCGGTGGTTCTCCCGGCCGATCCCGGACTGCTTGTAGCCGCCGAACGCGGCGTGCGCCGGGTAGAGGTGGTAGCAGTTCGTCCACACCCGGCCCGCCTGGATCGCGCGGCCCGCTCGGTAGGCCGTGGCTCCGTCGCGGGTCCAGACGCCCGCGCCGAGGCCGTACAGGGTGTCGTTGGCCGTTTTGATCGCGTCGTCGAAGTCGTTGAACGACGCGACGGCGAGCACCGGGCCGAAGATCTCCTCCTGGAAGATCCGCATGCGGTTGTCGCCCTCGAAGATCGTGGGCTGTACGTAGTAGCCGCCTGCCATGTCCCCGCTGAACTCGGCGCGTTCACCCCCGGTGAGGATCTTCGCGCCCTCCTGCCGGCCGATGTCCAGGTACGAGAGGATCTTCTCCAGCTGGTCGTTGGAGGCCTGCGCGCCGATCATCGTGGTGGTGTCGAGCGGGTGTCCCGGCCGGATCTGTTCGGTGCGGGCGACACCCGCCTCCAGGAACTCGCTGTAGTGGCCCCGCTGGATGAGCGCCCGCGAAGGACAGGTGCACACCTCACCCTGGTTGAGGGCGAACATGGTGAAGCCTTCGAGTGCCTTGTCGCGGAAGTCGTCGTCCGCCGCGCACACGTCGTCGAAGAAGATGTTGGGGCTCTTGCCGCCGAGTTCCAGTGTGACCGGTTTGATGTTCTCAGACGCGTACTGCATGATCAGCCGGCCGGTCGTGGTCTCGCCGGTGAACGCGACCTTCGCGACACGCGGGCTCGACGCGAGCGGCTTGCCGGCCTCCACACCGAAGCCGTTGACGATGTTGAGGACACCCGGCGGGAGCAGATCCGCCACAAGGCTCATCCACAGGTGGATCGACGCGGGCGTCTGCTCAGCCGGTTTGAGGACGATCGCGTTGCCCGCGGCCAGCGCCGGCGCCAGCTTCCATGTCGCCATCAGGATGGGGAAGTTCCACGGGATGATCTGCGCGACCACGCCCAGCGGCTCGTGGAAGTGGTACGCGACCGTGTCCCCGTCCAGTTCGCTGAGTGAGCCCTCCTGCGCGCGAAGGGCACCGGCGAAGTAGCGGAAGTGGTCGATCGCCAGCGGTATGTCGGCGGCCAGTGTCTCCCGGACGGGCTTGCCGTTCTCCCAGCTCTCCGCGACCGCGAGTTCCTCCAGGTGCGCCTCCATCCGGTCGGCGATCCTGTTCAGGACGTTCGCCCGGTCGGCGGCGGAGGTCGCGGCCCACCGGGGTGCCGCGCCGTGCGCGGCGTCGAGCGCCCGCTCCACGTCGTCCGCCGTACCGCGTGCGATCTCCGTGAAGGGCCGTCCGTCGACCGGGCTCGGGTTCTCGAAGTACTGGCCCCGGGCGGGCGGCACGTACTCGCCGCCGATCCAGTGGTCGTAGCGCGCCTGGTACGAGACGACGGAGCCCTCCGTGCCGGGGCTTGCGTAGCGGGTCATCGCTGGGGACCTCCCGGAGTCCGTGCCGCCCGCCGTTGGACGGCACGGAACCGAGGCTAGACACCGCTACGTTGCAACCAGGTTGCGAGACGCCTGACGGCCAGGAGGGTCACCGGGACGCGAGCTGAGCCGACTTGATCATGTCGGCGCACTTCTCGCCGATCATCATCGTGGTGATGCACGGGTTCACGGCGGGCAGGAACGGCATCACCGAGGCGTCCGCCACGCGCAGCCCCGTCACACCCTTCACCCGCAACTGGGGGTCGAGCGGCGAGTCGACGTCGGACTCCGCGCCCATCCGCACCGTACCCGCGGGGTGGTAGACGGTGTTGTGAGTCTCGCGGATGTACTGGAACAGCTCCTCGTCGCTCTGCGCCCCGGGGCCGGGGGCCAGTTCGGGACCCGTCCACTCGGCCATCGGGGCCTGCGCCGCGATGGTGCGCGCGAGCCGCAGACCGTACGTCATCACACGGATGTCGTGCTCGTCGGTGAAGTAGCGCGGGTCGACCCTCGGCTTGTCCCGGAAGTCCCGTGTGCGCAGCCGCACCGTGCCCTTCGACCGCGACCTCGTCACGTTCGGGGTGAGGCAGAACGCGTTGTCGGTGGTGGGGTATCCGCGCCGGTAGGTGTTCATGTCGAACGGCACGGAACCGTAGTGGAACATCAGATCGGGCCGGTCGAGGCCCTCTTCGGTCTGCGTGAAGATCCCGATCTCCCACCACTGCGTCGAGGAGGTCACCATGGGGCGCTTGGCCTCCCACATGATGACGCCCTCCGGGTGGTCCTGCAGGTGCGAGCCGACGCCGGGGGAGTCGACCCGTACCGGGATGCCCGTCTCCCGCAGGTGCTCCGCCGGGCCGATGCCCGAGAGCATCAGCAGCTTCGGCGCGTCGATCGCGCCACAGGAGACGATCACCTCCCGGCGGGCCAGCACCTTGTCCCGGTGGAGCGTGTCGGGCAGCAGGAACTCCACGCCGGAGCACCGCTCGCCGTCGAACAGCAACCGCGTCGCCTGGAGTCCGGTGCGGATCTCCAGATTGGCCCGCTTGCCGAGGATCGGGTGCAGATACGACACGGATGCCGACGAACGCGTACCGTCCTCACGGGCGTTGATCTGGAACCAGTTCGCTCCGTGTGTCACGGTCGTACCGCTGTTGAACGGCGTGGTGGGGATGCCCGCTTCTGCGCACGCCGAGAGGAGGGCGGCGCCGCACGGGTCGTGCGGCGGCACCGTACGGATGGTGACCGGGCCCGAGCGACCGTGGTGGTCGCCCGGCGCGTCGTTGGTCTCCAGGCGCTGGTAGAGCGGGAAGCAGTCGGCGGCGCTCCAGCCCGAGCAGCCGAGCGCGCCCCACTCGTCCAGGTCCTCCGCCGGCGCCCAGAAGGCGATACACGAGTTGTGGGACGAGCAGCCGCCGAGCACCTTCGCCCGTGCGTGCCGCATGAAGCTGTTGCCGAACTGCTGCGGCTCGATGGGGTAGTCCCAGTCGTAGCCGGACTCCAGCAGGGCCATCCACTTCTCAAGCCGCAGCACGTTCTCGTCGCCGACGTCCGACGGCCCTGCCTCCACGACGCACACCGTGACGTCGGGGTCCTCACTGAGCCGTGCGGCCACGACGGCACCTGCCGTGCCGCCGCCGACAACGACGTAGTCGTAGACGGGTGCGGAAGTATCTGCGGACTGAGCGGACATCACTGCTCCAGAGTTCAGAGTGTTCAGTGGGAACCGGTGCGGACCTGCGCGGGGAGGGCAGCGTGGAGGCGGGCACGACCGGTGCGGGGAGGCGGAGTGGGGAGGGGGCGCGCCGCCGGCGGCAGGCGACGGGGCGCGCCGCCGTGCTACGGGGCCGCCGGCTGCTCCGGGTCGGGGACGGCGGCGCGGCTGCCCTCGATGACATTGATCCGGCCGCGCTTGCGGAACCAGTAGTAGATGAAGCCGGCGCCGGCGATCACACCGATGTAGAGGAACGCCCCCCACTGCAGGTACCAGTGGTGCGGGGACGTCGCGTTGTAGATACTGGCGCGCGGCCAGGCGAGGTTGAGGGCCATGGCGCCGCCCCACAGGACAGCGACGATGTTGACCGGGAGGCCGAACTTGCCCAGTGAGAACTGCCCCTTGACGGGGTGCCAGTTGCCGCGCAGGCGCTGCCACAGCATGGGTACCGTCACCGAGAGGTACGCCAGATAGATCATGATGATCGCGATGCTGGTGACGACGGAGAAGATCTGCGGCTGGTCGATGTTGATGACGAGGATGCCGATCGCGACCAGCCCGATGACCACCGCCGGGACGATCGGGGTCTGGAAGCGGGGACTCACCTTGGCCACCCACGACGACGCGGGCAGACCGTTGTCCCGCGCCATCGCGAACGCGAGCCGGATTCCGGCCGTGTGGACGGCGAGCTCGCACACCGTGATGGCGATGAACACGCACCACAGCACGCCCTGACCGACGCTCGAACCGAGCGTCGACAGCACGACGAACTGCAGTCCATCGGTGGAGAGTTTGGACGAGTTCAGGTTCGGCACGGCCAGCAGCGCGAACAGCAGGATCAGGCCGCCGATGAGGAACGAGGCGATCAGGGCGCGCAGGATCGCGCGTGGTGCGTTGCGGCTGGGGTTCTTCGACTCCTCGCCGAGCGACGACGCGGTGTCGAAGCCGTACATGACGTACGCGGAGGCCAGCGACGCGGTGAGGAAGGCGCCGAAGTAGCCGAGGGGCTGCCCCTTGCCGAGCCCGTGGGACTCGGTGATCGTGCCCGCGCCGCGGGTGATGTGGGCGGCCAGCAGGGCGATCAGGACGACGGCGGCGATCAGCTCGATCAGCACACCGCCCGAGTTGATCCTCGCCATCAGCTTCACACCGAAGGCGTTGACGAGAGTGGTGAAGACGATCAGGCAACTGCCGAGGAACACGGCGTTCTTGGCGGCGTCGGCGGGGTCGCTGCCGTTCCCGATGACCCAGAACACCGACGAGATCTGGGGGAGGGTCTGCTGGTAGGCGAGGGCGACCGCCGAGAGCGAGACCATGGTGGCCGTCACCATCATCCAGCCGCCGAGCCAGCCCAGATGCTCACCGCCGAGCTTCTTCGACCAGTTGTAGACCGAGCCGGCGACGGGATAGCGGGCCGCCAGCTCGCAGAAGCAGAGCGCCACCATCAGCTGGCCCACGAACACCATCGGCCAGGACCACCAGTAGGCAGGCCCGCCGAAGCCGACACCGAGGTTGAACAGCTGGAAGGTGCCGGTCAGGATCGAGATGTAGCTGATGCCGGCCGCGAAGGTGTGGAAGTTGCCGAGGGTCCGCTTCAGCTGCGGCTTGTATCCGAAGTCCGAGATCGACTGGTCGCCGTCGTCGTGCTCGTCGTCGGGGATCGTGGCACTCATTCGAACCACCTCAGGGGACTCGGTTCGAGGTTGCGCCACACGTGCTTGGCCTCCTGGTACTCGGCGAGACCCGCGGGTCCCAGCTCCCGCCCGAAGCCGGACTGTTTGTAACCGCCCCACTCGGCCTGCGGCACGTACGGCTGGAAGTCGTTGATCCACACGGTGCCCGCCCGCATTCTCGCCGCCACCCGGTGCGCCTTGCCGACGTCCTGCGACCACACGGCACCCGCGAGACCGTAGATCGTGTCGTTCGCGAGCCCCACCGCCTCGTCCTCGGTGTGGAACCGCTCGACGGTGAGCACCGGTCCGAAGGACTCATCGGTGACCACCGACATGCCGGCGGCACACTCGTCCAGCACGGTCGGCAGGTAGTAGAAACCGTCTTCGAAGGCGGCACCGTCCGGACGCTTGCCGCCGCAGCGCAGCACGGCGCCCTCCGCGATCCCGGCCGCCACGTACCGCTCGACCTTCTCGCGGTGCGCGGCGGAGATCAGCGGCCCGGTCCGCGCGTGTTCGTCGAAGGGGCCGCCCATCGGGATGGCCCGTGCGCGCTCGACGACGTCGTCCACGAACCGGTCGTGCAGGCTGTCCTCGACCAGCAGCCGCGCGCCCGCGGAGCACACCTGCCCGGAGTGCAGGAAGATCGCGGTCAGCGCGTAATCGACGGCTGTCTCGTAGTCCGCGTCGGCAAAGACGATGTTCGGGTTCTTGCCACCGAGCTCAAGAGCCACCTTCTTCACGGTCGGCGCCGCCGCCGCCATGATGCGGCGGCCCGTGAGGAGGCCGCCGGTGAACGAGACCATGTCGACGCGCGGATCCTCCGTCAGCGGGGCACCCGCCTCGGCACCGGTGCCGAGGACCAGGTTGGCCACGCCGTCCGGTAGTCCCGCCTCGCTCAGCAGCCGCATCAGGTGGATCGCCGTGTGCGGGGTCAGCTCGCTGGGCTTGAGGATGAACGTGTTGCCCGCGCCGATCGCCGGCGCGACCTTCCACGCCGTCTGCAGCAGGGGGTAGTTCCAGGGCGTGATCAGTGAACAGACGCCCACCGGCTCCTGCACGACGCGGCTGTCGACGGTGGGGTCACCGGCGTCCACGATCCGGTCCGTGCCGCCCGCCGCCACCAGGTTGCCGAAGTACCGGAAGCACTTGGCGATGTCGTCCATGTCGAACTCGCTCTCGACGAACCGTTTCCCCGTATCCAGGGACTCGGCGCGCGCGAGCGCTTCCTTGTCACGCACCAGCAGGTCCGCGACGCGCAGCAGCAGTGCCCCCCGCTCCGCCGCCGACGTGTGCGGCCAAGGGCCGCTGTCGAAGGCGTCCCGCGCGGCCGCGATCGCGGCGGCGGCGTCCCGGGGGCCTGCCTCGTCGACCGCCGCGACCAGGGTGCCGTCCGCGGGGCAACGGATCTCCCGTACCTTTCCCTCGACCGCCGACGTCCACTTGCCGCCGATGAACAGCTCAGGCATGCACGCTCCTACCGTTGGGTCGAGGTGCCTACCCGGAAGATCGTCCGGCACACCTGACAAGTCATACCTGTGTATACGCGTCGCCGGACTGCGGCAGGACGCCGGTGGTCTCTCCGAGGGACGAACGGAGGAACGAACGGAAGAGCGAACGGGACGGACGGCTGGAAGCGTCGGGACTTCGGCACCCCGGGGCCCCGCCATGACAAGAGATTAAGGAGGGGGAGCGGGTCGCGCACCGTGGGATGGGCCGTGGGGGGGCGCTCCGGCATCGGGGGCCCGGCACACCGGCCCTGATGGTGGGTTGTGAGGGTGGCTGCTGAGGGGCGCGGGACGGTGGGAGCGGTGGCTGAAGGGCGTGGGACGGCGGACGTACGGGGGCGGCTCGCCGGGATCAGCCACGCTGCGTCCGGTCCAGCTCACGCAGCCTCGCCAGGGCCGGGGCCCGCTGACCGCCGGGGAGCGCGCGGGCCAGCGCCCGCCACACCGGGAGGTCCTCCTCCCCCCACGGGCTGTTCGCCCAGTCGGCGAGCAGCACCGGATCGGCCCGCGCGACGAGCGCGGCCCGTAACTGGTCGGCCAGGCGGCGCCGCAGCCGCACCACGGCGGGCGCCTGCGAACCCGGCAGCAGGGGACCCGTGTACGCGTTGGCCGCCGCCGTCACCGCACCGGAGGCCAGCAGCCGCCCGACGGCGGCGAAGTCCGTGTCGACGCGGGCGGCCAGCCGGTACGGCCGTGAGCGCAGCGGCTCCGGGCCGAGGACACCGCGCAGCCTGGACAGCTCGGCGCGCAGCGTGACGGGCGTGACCGACTCGTCCTCGTACAGCTCGACCAGCAACTCGTCGCCCGGCACGCCCTCGGGTCGGCCCGCCAGCAGGGTCACGATCTCGCTGTGACGGCGGCTCAGTGCCGTCCGCCGACCGCCCGTCACCAGCAGCGCCTCGTTCCTGCCGAGGGCCGAGAGCCGAAGGTTCTCGGTGGGCGCGGCGGGTTGCAGGAGCGCGAGGTGCGACTCCGCGGCCCTCGCGACCGCGCCGATGAAGGCGAGGCTGTGCGGGTGGGCGAGCCGGTCCCCGCCGGTGATGTCGACCGCGCCGAGCACCCGTCCCGTGCGCGGGTCGTGCACGGGTGCGGCCGCGCAGGTCCAGTGGTGCACGGGACGCCGGAAGTGCTCGGCGGCGAAGACCTGCACGGGCCGGTCCTCGGCGATCGCCGTCCCCGGGGCGTTCGTGCCCGCCGCGGCTTCGGCCCAGCCGGCACCCGGTACGAAGTTCATGGCGTCCGCCCGCTTCCTGGCGCCGGCGTGCCCCTCCACCCACAGCAGCCTGCCGCGCGCGTCGCACACCGCCACCAGGTGCTCGCCGTCCATCGCGTACCCGCAGGTGAGTTCGCGGATCAGCGGCATCACGCGGGCCAGCGGATGGCCGTCCCGGTACGCGGCGAGCGTGTCGTCGGCGATCTCCACGGCCGCCGTGCCCTCGGGGCTGACCCGGGCGTGCGCCGAGCGCCGCCAGGACTCCGCGACCACCTGTCGTACGGGGCGCTCCACTCGTCCGGCCGCGGTGAACGACTCGTACGCGCGCCCCAGCTTCCGGCGCTGCTCGGCCGGATCGGCCCCGGCCGTCAACGCCACCCATGACTCGGTCAACACGGCCTCCCGGGGCGCGATTCACCGGATGACGGCCATCGTCGTCCCCTGGGCGGGCCCCGGCAAGCACCGTGCACGAGCCGGTTCGCGAGGCTTTGGCCCGGCCCTTCGCCCGGCGCTCCCGGTGGTGCGCCGCGGTTCGGCGAGGGCCGCCGGGGCGCCGGCCGCCTCGCCGGCCGTTTCGCCGGGGGCCCGTCAGGATCGGGGCAGGATCGCGGAGGTCTCCCTCAGATGCTGATGCAGACCGCGGTGCGGTTCTCCCGCGGGCAGCCACTCCTTGCGGATCTTGGCCACGCACGTGTAGTTGGTGTCGCAGACGTTCGCGATGGGCGCCTCACCGGCCTGCGAGACCAGTTGGTAGGCGTCGAGCTCGGACAGCCCGTAGTCGCGGGCCAGCCACTGCACGAGATCCAGCTGCGAGATCCGGAAGGCGTCCTCCAGCGGCCTCGCGGAGCCCGTCGACATGATGTGCGTGTCCGACTCGATGCGCGGCCAGGGAGTCGAGACGCCCTTGAGCAGTTCCACCACGACGACGGTGTTCATCGCGCACTCCACGGCCACCCCGCAGGTCTCGCCCTCGCCCTGGCGGGCGTGCCCGTCACCGAGGCTCAGCAGTGCCCCCTCGACGTTGACGCCGAGGTAGCAGGTCACCCCCGCCCGCATCTCGGGCGTGTCCATGTTGCCGCCGTGCGCGTCCGGCACCAGGGCGGAGCGCACTTCGAGGTTGGCGGGCGCCACGCCGACGGTTCCGTGCATCGGGTCCATCGGCAGGTCGATCTCGATGTCGCTGTCGCGCGCGGTGAATCTGCAGGTCCTGCGCTCCCTGTCGAGCTGCCACATCCACACCACCTCGGGCAGCGGAGCCTGCAGCGTCGCCGTCGTGTGGGTGGAGGTCAGGGCGCCGAAGAGGGGGACCGTGGTCGACGCGGCCCAGTCGCGCGCGGGCTCGATCGACACGAAGTGCACGGCGACGGTGTCGCCCGGCTCCGCGCCCTCCACGTGGAACGGCCCCGTCTGCGGGTTGAGGAACGGGAACTCGCAGACCTCGGACACCAGGTCGCTCGTGGAACGCACCCGGCCCGCGAAGCAGTCCTCGGTGAACAGGTCGAGGACGGTGCCCGGCGCGATCCGCGCCACGGGGGCGTTCCCGCCGAACGTCCAGGCGTACTCGCCCTTCTCGGGGCGTACGGTCAGGATCCTCGGGTCACTCATGGGTGTGCTGCTCCTGTCGTCGCGGATGTGGCGTCGTCCCGCCCAGCCATGCGCGGGCTTGTCGGCGCGGGCCCACCGTACGATCACCGCGCCGTCGCGCGGAAGACGGGAGGCGGGTCGGGGCACGGGATGCCGCCCGCCCGGTTCGCGGGCGACGGCGGGCCGGGGGCGACGGCGGTGCCATGCGTCGTGCCGGACACGGAACCGCAGCCGTCGAGCCGGCCGGGGAAGGGACCTGGCCGGCCGGGGAACGGGCCGGTCAGCCGCGCAACGCTGTCCGTCCCGTCACCGCGGGCCCGGGAGGGCTGGTCGCCACGGGGTGTGGCCGGGAGCCGGGCGGGGGTGTGGCCAGCACCACTGTCGCCACGGGGGGCAGCCGCCAGGGGAGCGGGTGGTGCCGCCATGGTTCCGGGAGGCCCCCAATCCTAGGTTTGTTGAGGTCAGCGCAGTGAGCGCGTCATGCACCGGCCCGACGCGGCCGCGCCATCCGACCACAGACCGGAGACCTCATGTCCCAGGCCGTCGCCCTCTCCGTAGAGACGGAGCCACAGCGGAGCTCCGCACCCGCCGCGTCCGCCAGGACGACTACAGGCAGTGAGTTCGCGCCGCTGCTGCGCCAGGTGAAGGAACAAGGACTCCTGGAACGCAGGACCGGCTGGTACGCGCGCACCATAACCGTCAACCTGAGCGTCCTCGGTGCGATCGTCTTCGGTCTCGTGGCACTCGGCCCGTCCTGGTGGGCCCTGCTGCTCGCGCCTCCTTTCGCGGTCGTCACGGCGCGCATGGCCTTCATCGGCCACGACGCGGGACACGCGCAGATCACCGCGGACCGGGCCCGGGGACGGCTGGTGCAGCTGGTGCACGCGAACCTGCTGCTCGGGATGAGTCAGGAGTGGTGGAACGACAAGCACAACAAGCACCACGCCAACCCCAACCACCTCGACAAGGATCCGGACGTCTCGCCCGACATCATCGTCTTCAGCAAGGACCACGCGGCGGGCCGCTCCGGCTTCGCCGGATGGCTCACCCGGCACCAGGCGTGGCTTTTCTTCCCGCTGACGACGCTGGAGGGCATCGCGCTCAAGATCCACGGGTTCCGCGCGGTGTTCTCCCGGGAGGACAACCACATGACCCCCGCGCACCGCGCGCGGGAGGCCGCGCTGCTCACGGTCCACGTCGGCGCGTACGTGGCGCTGCTGGTGACGACGCTCTCCCTGCCGCAGGCGCTGGTCTTCCTGCTGATCCACCAGATGCTCCTCGGCCTGCACCTTGGCATGTCCTTCGCGCCCAACCACAAGGGCATGGAGATGCCCGACCCCGACACGTACGACACGCTCGGTCACCTGCGCAAGCAGGTGCTGACCTCGCGGAACATCCGCGGCGGGGCACTGACGGACTGGTTTCTCGGCGGGCTGAACTACCAGATCGAGCACCACCTCTTCCCGAGCATGCCCCGCCCCCATCTGCGGCTCGCGCAGCCGCTGGTCCGCGCGCACTGCCGGTCGCTCGGGATCCCCTACGCGCAGACCGGCGTGATCGACTCCTACCGCCAGGCGCTCGGGCACCTGCACGAGGTCGGCGAACCGCTGCGTGCGGACGCATAGTGGAACTGATGCACGCGTCCATGCGTTACATCAAGCAGTGAGCGGCGACAGCCGCAGAGGAGGCGTCGTAGATGTCGACAAGGGCAAAGATCGCTGTCGGAGGAGTGGCCGTCGGCCTCGTTCTGTGGATCCTGACCAGCTTCTGGATCGCGGTGATCGTGATGGTCGGCGTGCCCGCCGTCGCGTACCTGGCGCTGGACTCGTCCCAGCGCAAGCGGCTTCGGAGGCTCGGCAAGAAGGAAATCGGCCGCTGACCGTCATCAGGACCTGACCTCGGTCATGGCACCGCCCGCTCCGCGCGGGCGGTGCCATGCGTCATACGGGGCGTACGGCGATGGCGTCGAGCGCGGTGAGCAGTGCGGGAAGTTCCGCGCCGCGCCCCACGGGCAGCACCTTGCCCGGCTCGTCGTCGAGGAGGACGAAGGCCATGTCGTCGGTCCGCGCCACGAACGACCAGCCCGGTCCGTCGGCCCGGAGCGTGCGGGCCCCCTCCGGCGCGAAGCTGGAGCGGATGCGGCCGGGGGGAGGAGCCTGCTCCACATAGCCGTGCAGGGCGCGAAGGACGTGGTGCACTCCGGGGTGGGAGAGTCCGGGCAGCGCGCCGGCGTCGGTGGTGTGTGCCACCGGTGCGCCAGGCCGTTGGCCCCCGGTCTGGCTGCCCGTCCCGGCCACGGCTTCGGCGGGGGCTGCCCCGGCGTGGGAGTGGGCCTCGGTCGGGTCCCGGACGTCGGTGCCTGCGTCGTTCGTGTCCGCGCGGGCCGCTCCCGCGCCGATCGCGCCAGCCGGCGCGACGTCGTGACCGGCGGGCGCCGGACCCGGCGCCCCGGCCTCGCCTGACGGGCTTCCGGTCGCGCTCCCGCCCGCACCCTCCACCTCTACTTCAGGCTCAGGCCGGGTTTCTCCGGCCTCCGCCTCGGCCCGAGGTCGAGGGTCAGGCCCGTCCGCCGCCACCGGCGTGTCGAACGCCTCGCGCCACGTGAACCACTGGGCGGCGATCTCGTCCGCACCGAGACGTCGCTGTGCGGAACCCCAGACGGTGGTGTCAGGCGGGGTCAGCGGATCGTCACCACCGACGGGGTCGTGCGGGGCGGGCAGGCCCGGTGCCGTGACGGTCAGCGCGAGGGGCCAGCCGGGCAGGGCGGCGATCACCGTCTGCTCCGGAGGGGAGAGCTCGTGCTCCATACCGCAGTCCCATGCCGCGATCGCGACGGCGACCAGCGAGACGTCGTCCACCACCACGGTCCAGCGCGCGCCGACGCCGTCCTGGCCCAGCACCAGCCCGTACCCCCGCTCGTCCGGCGTCAGACCGAGCGTCGCGCACGCCAAGGTGAAGTCGTCGCCGAGCGCCGAAGGGAACTGGGCCGGCGTCAACAATGCCGCCGTCAGTACGTACAGGGCGTCCTCTTCGGACGCCTCCTTCGTGGTGCTCACCAGCAACTCCTGTCCTGTCGGCTGCCGGAGACCCTAACCAGTCGGTAACCCGGACGTCGAGACCTGTGCGCACCCCCGTCCACCTGCGGAGCTACCCTTGCCCCGATTCGTCCCCGGTCCGTCCGTCATGCGAGACCGGTAGCGCGGCGCCGGAGGCCGCGTTGTCCGTGCGGACGGCGAGCGCGAGGAACCTGCGATCCTCGTCCGCGTACGTTTGCAGGCGCCAACCGGAATCCGCGAGCAGCGGGCGCAGGCGGGGCTCGGCGCGCAGGTCGTCCTCGGTGATCCGCCGCCCCTGCCGGGCGGCCAGCGCCGCCCGCCCGACCGGGTGGAAGAGGGCGAGCCGTCCGCCCGGCCGCACCACGCGGGCGAGCTCCCGCACATTTCCGACCGGGTCGGGCAGATGCGCGATGAGCCCGGCGGCGAAGACCGCGTCGAGGGCTCCGGTACGGATCGGGAGAGCCGCCACGTCGGCGAGGAGCAGCGCACCGTCCTGGTGGCGCCCGAGACGTGCGGCCTCGTCCAGCATCTGAGGGGTGACGTCCGCACCCACTACGGCACCGCTCGGGCCGACGGACGCGCGCAGCGAGGGCAGGGCCCGGCCCGTACCGCATCCGGCGTCGAGCACGCGCTCCCCCTGGCGCAGGCTGAGGGCCCGCACGGCCGCGGCGTAGGCCGGTCCGTCATCGGGGAACCGGGTCTCCCAGCCGGCCGCCCTGGCGCCGAAGAAGTCCCCTCACGTGGGCGAGATCGTGGCTCATCGCTCCATGATCCCCCGCCTCGTCGTCAGATGTCCCCGGTCGCCGATGCTTCGCGCCGGCGCCTGCGGGCCCGGGAGGCGCGCAGGTTCGCGGCGTTCCCGCAGGTGCGTACGTCGTGCCAGACGCCGCTGTTGTTGCGGGACGTGTCGTAGAACGCCGACGCGCAGTCCTCGTTCCGGCACAGTTTGAGCCGGGACCACGCGCCGTCCAACTGCGCCAGCAGGATCTCCGACCAGACCGCCGACGCGGCCCAGGCGGCGCCGCTGCCCACGGGGACGACGGCCACGCGGCCCTCGGGCCCGGGGGTCAGCCGGATACGCGTGGAGGGGATGTCCTCCACCGGCTGTCGCGCACCGGTGCCGGCGGGCAGCAGGGCGTCGACGGCGGCCCGCAGTTCGCGCAGCCGTGGCAGATCGTCAGCTGTGATGTGTGACACATCCTCTGGCGCGTTGGTGTCGCGCTCCCCGGCCCAGGCCTGTACGGCGTCGGCCAGCCACGCGGAGGCGCTCTCCGGGGTGGCCAGCAGATCCGGTCGGTACGCCTGGATCCCCTTGGTGTTGACCAGGTCCTGTACGAGCGCGAGGCCACCTGGTGCCTGTCGGAGCCTGTAGCGCCCCGTCGCCATCCATGACATACCCCAACCTTACTTGACTATGTCGATGTGAAGCCCCAACATTCTCTCGATGTAGCGACCTAGCCAAAAGCCTTACGCCTCTGTCGAGGTGCGAGGCGCGTGTTGGAGGAGAGCGATATGACCACGATCAACGGCGCTGTGGCACTGGTCACAGGAGGACAGCGGGGGCTCGGAAAGGCGTTCACACGTGAACTGCTGGAGCGCGGCGCGGCGAAGGTCTACGTGACGTCGCGTAAGCCGATCGAGGAGAGCGACCCCAGAATCGTGCCCCTGCCGCTGGAGGTGTCGGACCCCGCTTCGGTGGCCGACCTGGTGAAGGCCGCGGGCGATGTCTCGATCGTCTTCAACAACGCGGGGGTGACGGGTGGCACTTCGCTCACCGATGCCGACGAGAGCGAGGTGCGGGCCGTCTTCGAGATCAACGTCTTCGGCGCACTGCGGGTGGCCCGGGCCTTCGCGCCGGTGGTCGCGGGCAACGGCGGCGGCGCCCTGGTCGACATGCACTCCGTCCTGTCCTGGATCGCGGGATTCGGGGCCTACGGAGCGTCGAAGGCGGCGCTGTGGTCGCTGACGAACTCGCTGCGTATCGAACTGGCCCCGGCCGGAACCCAGGTGCTGGGTGTTCACCTCGGCTACGCGGACACCGACATGATCAAGGACCTCGACGTGCCCAAGACCGCCCCGACCGAGGTGGCCGTCGCGGTGGTCGACGCGCTGGAGAAGGGCGAGAGCGAGGTTCTGGTGGACGACATCAGCCGCAACTTCAAGACGGCGCTCTCCGGCCCGGTCGAGGGGCTGTCGGGGCGCCAGGCCTGAGGCCGGCTCTTTCGCGCGGCCGTGCCCTGCCGCGCGACCGGTCGGGACCACCGCCGGTCGCGCGGCACGTGAACCACGGCCCGGAACCCGGATGCCCCACGCCGCGTGCCGGACCGGCGGACCTGCACCGGGCCTCGTGGGCCCGACCCCGGACGCCGGATGCCGGACTCGTACGTCCGGTTGCGTGCGCCCCGTTCCGTACCTCGGTTCCGTGGGCCGGGCCCTGGAGCCCGCCGGGCGGCGGGGTGCGGCCGACAGGCGGCCCGGGGGATCAGGGCCCGGATCGGCTCAGTCCGAGACGGACGAGAGCGCTGTGACCTTGTCCATGCGCAGCCGCACGACGAGTTCCCCCGGCACGCCGTTGCGCTCGCCGAACAGTCGCGCACGCTCCGCGCCCATGTAGCGGGCGGCGACGCGGGTCGCGACGTCGCGCAGCTCCCGGGGCTCCTCGCTGATCGTCACCGGCCCGCGCACCACGACGAAGGCGAACGGTTCACGTTCGTCGTCCACACACAGCGCGGCACGGCCCTCGCGCAGCAGGTTGCGGCCCTTCACGGTCTCCTTGCCGGTGTTGAACACCAGGTCACCACCCTCCACCAGGAACCAGACAGGGGCGACGTGCGGGCCCCCGTCGGCGCCGACTGTCGACAGCTTTCCGGTGCGCGCGCCCTCCGAGAGAAAGGACCGCCACTCGTCCTCGTTCATTCGTTTGCCCATGGCCGACATCATCGGTCTTGACGCCGCACGCTGTTGACGCGACTCCCCGGAAACGGGGCACTCCTTGCTCACGGGTGGACGGTGCGCGAGGCTTACGGGCACGGCGGGCGGGCGGAATCGAACGGCTCGATGCGAAGGGGCGGGGAATGGCGGCGGACAAAGGGCTCGACTGGCTGCTCGACGATCTGACGGAGCGGGTCGACCACATACGGCACACGCTGGTGCTGTCGAACGACGGCCTGGTGACGGGGGCGAGTTCGGGACTCCCGAGGGAGGACGCGGAGCACCTCGCCGCCGTCGCCTCGGGGCTGCAGAGCCTGGCGCGCGGCTCGGGGCGCCATTTCAACGCGGGGCAGGCACGGCAGACCATGGTCGAGTTCGACGAGGCGCTGCTGTTCGTCACCGCCGCCGGGGACGGCAGTTGCCTGTGCGTACTCAGCACGGCCGAGGCGGATGTCGGGCAGATCGCTTACGAGATGACCCTGTTGGTGAACCGGGTGGGGGAGCACCTCGGGATCTCCGCCCGCAAGCGGGACACCTTCATCGACGGCCTCTGATCCGGCTGCGGCGACCTCCGGGACGGACGCGAACCTCCATGGTGAGCTGCGTGTCTTCCGGGTCGTGGGAGTTGTCCACAGGCTCTGTCCACAGGGGTCGCGGAGTGTCTTTCCCTCGCGCTACGGTCATCACCGAGAGTAGTCGCGGCCGTCGGTGGCCGCTCATCACGGGGGAGTGCCGGTATGGCGGAGAGTGTGCGCGTGCGAGATGGTGGCACGAGGGATGACGAACTGGTGGGCGCGGACCGTGCCGCTCGTGAACTGGTCCTGATGAGGGGTGAGTTCGAGCTCGCGGTGGAGCTCGGGCACGTCGGGGTGACAACACGGGGGCCGCTCGGCCGCAGGCGGGTCGCGCGAAGCGAGATCGATCGGCTGCGATCGGCGGAAGGCTTCCCGGAGCGGCTGCGCGAGCGGGTGCGTACGGTGGGCGCGGCACGGGGCGCCGAGCTGATGGGCATCAGTCCCGGCCGCTTCACGCGGCTGGCGCGGGCCGGACTGCTCACGCCCGCGCGGTTCTATCTGAACCGCTACCGGGCGGTCGTGTGGCTCTACCTCGTGGAGGAGCTGACGGTGTTCGCCGCCGCCGAGCCCCTGCTGCTGCGGGGGCGCCTGCCGGCGCCGTTGCGGGCCCTCGCGGACGACGGGGACCGCCGGGGGCGGAACTGGCGGGCCCGGCGGGTGAGCGCGCTCCTGCGTCAGGCACAGGGGCCCTGGGAGCACGTCGCCGCGGCCTCGGCGGGGCTGGCCCCCGAGGAGCTGGAGCGCCTGGTCCCCGACGCGTCCGAGCGGGCGCGCGTCGCGAGCGTACGGCCGCGCCTGGGCGCCGTCCGGCCGCCGACGGAGCGGGCGGCGGAGGTCCTGCGCGAGGTGGTCACGGCGCAGGACGCCCACGAGATCGCCTGGTACACGGCGCACGTCGAAGCGCTTCTGACGCTCTGCGCCTCCCGGAGCGGGCCGGGGGCGGCGGTGCCGAAGGCGCCGGACACCGCGGCCCCGGCCCCTGACCCGGGCGACGCAGGGGCCCCGGGGCTGCCTGCGCGCGTGCCGCCCCGTGCGTGGGCGCCACGACAGATGCTCCTCCGGAGCGGGCCCGGTGACGCCCCGGCGCGAATCACCGCGGCTACCGCCCCGCTCGCGGTCGGAGTGCCGGTCGCGGGTGGGATCGGCGCCGCTGTGCTCGCGGGGTCCGTGGCGCGCCGGGCGGAGCCCGCACGGCCTGGCCGCGTCGTCGCGGCCTCCGCGAGCGGCCGTGGTTCCGCGGGGTACGCCATCCCGGGGGACGAACCGCCAAGGCCGGGAGGCCACGCACGGGCGGGGCTGCTGGGCCGCCTGCGTGGCCGGCGGAGTGGCGATGCGGTCCGGGAGGACGTCCCCCCGCCGGAGGCGGACAGCGAGGCAGGGGCCGGACGGTGAGGCGGACCTCAGGGGGCGACGTGCAGCACGATCTTGCCCCGGGTCCGGCTGGTCTCACCGAGGCGGTGGGCCTCGGCGGCCTCTTCGAGCGGCAGGATGCTCGCCACCTCGACGTGGATGGCGCCCTGGTCGATCAGGTCCGCGATCCGGGTGAGTGCCGGGCCGTCGGGCTCCACGAGGAAGGCGCTCGCCCGCAGGCCGCGCTCCTTCGCCTTGTCGACGAGATCGGGCGACACGCCGGACGGCACGGCGACCACAAGACCGCCGCTGCGCAGCGTGTCGAGCGAACGGGTACTCGTGGAGTCGACCTCGTCCCCGACGAGGTCGACGACGACGTCGATGTCCTGGACGGCCTCCTCGAAGCGCACCGAGGTGTAGTCGATCACCTCGTCCGCACCGAGGGTGCGCAGCCACGCGTGCTTGTCGGCGCGGGCCGTGCCGATGACGTGGGCACCCAGATGCTTCGCGATCTGCACGGCGAAGTGCCCGACGCCCCCGGCGGCGGCGTGGATGAGGACGCGTGTGCCCTTCTCGACGTGCGCGGTGTCCACGAGTGTCTGCCAGGCGGTGAGTGCGGCGAGGGGCACGGCCGCCGCGTGGTCGTGGTCGATCGTCGT
Organism: Streptomyces sp. NBC_01497; assembly: GCF_036250695.1. Lineage (NCBI taxonomy): Bacteria > Bacillati > Actinomycetota > Actinomycetes > Kitasatosporales > Streptomycetaceae > Streptomyces > Streptomyces sp. NBC_01497. Next base: position 7,987,696 of record NZ_CP109427.1, read on the forward strand.
GGGCTTGCGGGCGAACTGCCGGGACGGCGCCGTCACGTACTCGGCGTACGCGCCTGCCTGGCGGGGGAACCACGGCATGCCGTAGACCTCGTCACCGGCCTTCAGGGTGGTGACGCCGAAGCCCACCTTCGTCACGATGCCCGAGACGTCCCAGCCGACGACGAACGGAGGGTCGCCGAGCACACCGGCCATGCCGCCGCCCGTGCGTGTCTTCCAGTCCACCGGATTCACTCCGGCTGCATGGACCTGGACCTGCACCTCGGTCGGCAGCGGCTCCGGCACCGTGAGACGGGCGGGGACAAGGACCTCGGGGCCGCCGAGGCTGTCCTGCGTGATCGCACGCATGGTTTCTTCGCTGCTCATCAAGACTCTCCCGGGTGCGCGAACGGATCGGCCGGACTCGTTCCGGCCGCCTGCGGACAACCATCACGCTATCTCCGGGGTACCGGTATCCCGCAAGGGTAGCTACTATCTAAAAGGAAGCACGTACGTCGGTGTGCATACGAGCAGGTTGAGGCGGGCGGGAGTCGTCGCGTTCCCGCAGCACGAAGGGACGGCACCATGGCCATGGCCTGTACGACAGGACGCCACGCGGATCACGACGTGTACGCGGAACTCTGTCCGTGCCGCGAAGTGCTGACCCTGATCGCCAACAAGTGGGCGGCACTCGCGATAGGCGCGCTGGAGGACGGTCCGCAGCGCTTCGGCGCGCTGCAGAAGAGGCTCCAAGGCGTCAGCCCCAAGGTGCTGACGAGCACACTGCGGCGACTGCAGGACTTCGGCTTCCTTGACCGTACGGTCTACCCCGCGGTGCCGCTCCATGTGGAGTACGCCCTCACGGAGCTCGGCAGGAGCGTCGCTGTGCCGCTCGGTGCCGTACGGGGCTGGGTCGAGGACCATCTCGACGACATCCAGGGGACCGGCGCGGCGTCGCCGGGGTGCGCGACGGTCTGACGGGTACGGGAAACAGCGCCGGCCGCACCCCGGCGATGCCGGGCGGCGACACACCCGGCGGGACGCGGGGGCCGGGACCGGCTGCGGGAGGGCCCACAATGGCCCCGACCGCGACGGCCGTGCACGAGCGGACCATGACGGCCGTGCGGAAGCCCCTCGACCTCAGACGGAAGGACCCGGACCTTTGCGCATCGACCTCGCGGGAAAGACTGCCCTCGTGACCGGCTCCACCCGGGGGATCGGCGCGGCCATCGCGACGGGACTGGCCAGGGCGGGCGCCCGGGTCGCCGTCAACGGCCGTTCGCACGAGTCCGTCGACAAGGCGCTGGACGAGCTGCGCGACGGGGCGCCGGGGGCCGACTTCATCGGTCTGGCCGGCGACGTGGCCACCGAGGAGGGGGCGCGCGCGGTGATCGACGCCCTGCCACGCACCGACATCCTGATCAACAACCTCGGCGTCTTCGGTGCGGAACCCGCCCTGGAGATCACCGACGACGAGTGGCGCCGCTACTTCGAGACCAATGTCCTCTCAGGCGTCCGGCTCACCCGGGCCTACCTGCCGGGCATGAGCGCGCGGGGATTCGGCCGGGTGCAGTACATCGCCAGCGACTCCGCGATCGTCATCCCCGCCGAGATGATCCACTACGGCGTCTCCAAGACCTCGCTCCTCGCCGTCGCGCGGGGGTTCGCGAAGACCGCGGCCGGTACGGGTGTCACGGTCAACTCCGTGCTGGCCGGGCCGACCCACACCGGTGGCGTCGAGGGGTTCGTCCGCCAGATGGTCGGCGACGAACTGCCGTGGGACCAGGCGCAGCGGGTCTTCATGCGGGAGCACCGCCCGCAGTCGTTGCTCCAGCGGCTGATCGAACCCGAGGAGATCGCGAACATGGTGGTCTACCTCAGTTCGCCGCTCGCGTCCGCGACGACGGGCGCCGCGGTGCGCGTCGACGGCGGTTACATCGACTCCATCGTTCCCTGATCGGAGTCCTGGCCCGAGTCCCCGGCCCGAACTCCTGTTCCGGCTCCCGGCCCGAGCCCCGTGCCCCGGCCCCGAGATCTTGATCCCTGCCCGAGCACAGCGCTTGATCCGTGGCCCAGCCCGAGCCCCTGAGCGGGCCCCGGCCGGGGCCTCTGACGCGCGTCCCCGATCCAAGACCCCGACGCGATCCGCGACCCCGACCCGCGCTGCGGCCTCCGCGACCCGGGCCCCCGCTGCGGCCTCCCCGGCCTGGCTCGGCCCGCCCCGCCCCGGTCCGGCCGCACGCCGTGCGTCACGGGTGAGTCGAGGGCCTCCGGCTCAGCGCAGGTGGCGGGTGGAGCTGCGGACCACCAACTCGGGCTGCAGCACCACCGCGCGGTGCGTGTGCTGCTCGGCGTCCTCGCCCGTCTCGTCCATCAGCATCCCGGCGGCCGTGCGCCCCATCTGCTCGGCGGGCTGCCGCACGGAGGTCAGCGGTACGACGGCCGCGGCCGCGAACTCGATGTCGTCGTAGCCCACGATCGACACGTCGCCCGGTACGTCGACGCCCGCGCCGTACATCGCCTGGAGGACGCCGAGCGCCAGCAGGTCGTTGGCGCAGAACACAGCGGTCGGGCGCTCCGGCAGGCCCAGGAGCCGGGCGCCCGCGTCGATGCCGGAGGCCACGTCCAGGCGGCGGGCCTCGACCTGGCGCAGGGCCTCGTCCGGCAGGCCCGCCTCGTGCAGGGCGAGCAGCGCGCCGGTACGCCGGTCCCGGCACTGCGCGAGTTGCATCGGGCCGCTGATGTAGGTGACCGAGCGGTGCCCGGCCGCGAGCAGGTGACGGACCGCGAGGGTGCCGCCGACCACGTCGTCCACCGAGACCGAGCAGCCCGCGCTCTGCGGTACCGCCCGGTCCACGTGGACGAACGGAATTCCTCGGCGGGCGAAGTCCCGCACGTTGCGTCCCGTCGGGTCCGCGGGCGTGACCAGCACGCCCCGGACCCTTTGCTCGGCGAAGAGGGACAGGTACTCCGCCTCCTCCGCGGCGCTGCCCGCGCTGTTGCAGAGCATCACGCCGAGTCCGGCCTCGCGGGCCGTGCGCTCGGCGCCCTTGGCCATGGCGACGAAGAACGGGTTCGCCATGTCCAGAACGAGTATCGCGAGGATCCTGCTGGTGCCTACACGCAGCTGCCGCGCGGTCTCGCTGCGCACGAAGCCCAGCTCGTCGATCACTGCCCGCACCCGCACCCGCGTGCTCTCCGCGACCTTGTCGGGGCGGTTCAGTACGTTGGACACGGTGCCGACGGAGACACCGGCGAGCCGGGCCACGTCCTTGATGCCCACCGTCTGCGTCACTTCGCCCGCCCTAGGTCGCCTCGCTCCGGCACCCCCGCGCCCCCCGCGGACCGGGGTCCGGACCCGGGCCCACCATCATATGCGCGGGCCGGGCGGCCGGACGTCCGCGGTGGGCGGCCGCGGAGGACGCGGGCGGGTCAGGCGCCCCAGCCCGCCTGCGTTCCGCCGACCCGGTCGGCCACGATTTTCTGCGCGTAACCGGACGCACGGTAGGCGCCGACCGGGTCCGCGTCGGCGCCGAGTTCGTCGCGGACCTCGGCCACCAGCGGACGCACGTCCGTGTTGTACGCGTCCATCAGCACCGCGTTCGCCTCCAGCACGTCGCCCGCGCGCTGGGCCGCCGCGAGCGCGTCCGCGTCGACCAGCAGCGCCTTGGCCGTGGCTTCCTGCACGTTCATCACCGACCGGATGATCGCGGGGATCTTCTCCTCGATGTTGTGGCACTGGTCGAGCATGAACGCGATGCCCGCGGTGAGGCCGCCGCCGTGGACCACCTCGTACATGATGCGGAAGAGCTGGAAGGGGTCCGCGGCGCCGACCATCAGGTCGTCGTCGGCGTAGAACCGCGAGTTGAAGTCGAAGCCGCCGAGCTTGCCCTCCCGCAGCAGCATCGCCACGATGAACTCGATGTTCGTGCCCGGAGCGTGGTGTCCGGTGTCGACGACGACCTGCGCCTTGGGGCCGAGCCGCAGGCAGTGTGCGTAGGCCGTGCCCCAGTCCGGTACGTCCGTCGCGTAGAAGGCCGGCTCGAACAGCTTGTACTCCAGCAGCATCCGCTGGTTGTCGCCGAGCCGCTCGTACACCGCGGACAGGGCTTCCGCGAGACGGCCCTGGCGGGCCGAGATGTCGTCCTGCCCGGGGTAGTTGGTGCCGTCGGAGAACCAGAGCTTCAGATCGCGCGAGCCGGTCGCGTCCATGATGTCGACGCATTCCAGCAGATGGGCGAGCGCCTTGCGGCGTACCGCCTCGTCCGGGTTGGTGACCGAGCCGAGCTTGTAGTCGTCGTCCTGGAAGACGTTGGTGTTGACGGCCCCGAGCTTCAGTCCCAGGTCCCCGGCGTACGCGCCGAGCGTGGCGTAGTCGTCGACGCGGTCCCAGGGGATGTGCAGCGCCACGGTCGGTGCGACCCCTGTGTGCGCGTGCACCTGAGCCGCGTCCGCCAGTTTCTCCTCGGGGGACCTGGGCACACCGGGCTGCGTGAAGACCTTGAAGCGCGTACCTGAATTGCCGAACGCCCAGGACGGCAACTCGATGGCCTGCGACTTGAGCGCGGCCTTCGCCGCGGACACAGCGGACTGACCTGTCATCTCTCGGAGCTCCCATGGTGGGGACCCGCCGCGCGGGCCGTGCCGGCAATGCAGCCTGAGTCGATCGAGAGGCTGAATCGTTTCATTGGGCGTTCAACGTAGAGGACGGCCTCCGGCCAGTCAAGACTCCCGTCGCACCTGGCAGTTCGCGTCGGAACCTCGCGTTCGGGACCCCGTGTCCTGGGTGCGCCGGAAAATGTCGGGCATACCCGTTGACGCCGTCGGGCCACGGCGTCTAGCTTCCCTGGCATCTTGTTTGAAACCTTTCACGGCCGGGAGTCGGCCACGCCGAGGAGCTTTCGATGAACCAGCCCGACACGGGTGGAGCCCCCGTTCTGGCACTGAGGGACGTGAGCAAGTCCTTCGGCGCGGTACGGGCCCTGGAGGACGTGTCCCTCCAGCTGTTCCCCGGCGAGGTGCACGCACTCGCCGGGGAGAACGGCGCGGGCAAGTCCACGCTGATCAAGACGCTCGCCGGGGTGCACCGGCCGGACGGCGGGCAGGTGCTGCTCGACGGGGCGCCCGTCACCTTCGGCGGACCCGCCGACGCGCGCGACGCCGGGATCGCCGTCATCTACCAGGAGCCGACGCTCTTCCCCGATCTGTCCGTCGCCGAGAACATCTTCATGGGCCGTCAGCCGCGCCGGGGGCTCGGCCGGATCGACCACGCCGCCGTCCGCGCCACCACCGAGGCCCTGCTGAAGCGGCTCGGGGTGGCGCTCGACCCCGACCGGCCCGCCCGCGGCCTGTCCATCGCGGACCAGCAGATCGTGGAGATCGCCAAGGCGCTCTCGTTCGACGCGCGCGTCCTCGTCATGGACGAGCCGACCGCCGCCCTGACCGGCAGCGAGACCGCGCGCCTGTTCGCCGTCGTGCGGGCCCTGGAGGCGGAGGGGGCGGCCGTCCTGTTCATCTCGCACCGGCTGGAGGAGATCTTCCAGCTGTGCTCGCGGGTCACCACGCTGCGCGACGGACGGCTGATCAGCTCTGAGCCGCTCGACGGTCTCACCGAGGACGACCTGGTGCGCCGCATGGTCGGCCGCGACCTCGGCGAGCTCTACCCCAAGCAGCCCGCGAAGCTCGGCGAGAGGGCCCTGTCGGTGCGCCGGCTGACCCGGGAAGGGGTCTTCCACGACGTCTCGTTCGAGGTCAGGCGCGGCGAGATCGTCGCGCTCGCCGGACTCGTGGGCGCAGGCCGCAGTGAGGTCGCGCAGGCCGTCTTCGGTGTGGACCGCGCCGACGCGGGCGAGGTCGAGGTGGCCGGCCGGATCCTGCCGAAGGGCTCACCGACGTCCGCCATGGCGGCCGGGCTCGCGCTCGTGCCCGAGGACCGCAGGCAGCGCGGTCTGGTGATGGACATGTCCATCGAGCGCAACATCGGCCTCACCGGCCTCGGCGCCCTCGGCCCGGCCGGCGTGGTGCGGCGCGCCCTCGAACACGGCCGGGCCGCAGACTGGGCCGTCCGGCTCCAGCTCAAGTACAACCGGCTGGCGGACCCCGTGGCGGTACTGTCCGGCGGCAACCAGCAGAAGGTCGTCCTGGCCAAGTGGCTGGCCACCCGGCCCGCTGTCCTGATCGTGGACGAACCGACCCGCGGCATCGACGTCGGGACGAAGGCCGAGGTGCACCGCCTGCTGTCCTCACTCGCCGCCGACGGGCTCGCCGTGCTGATGATCTCCTCCGACCTGCCCGAGGTGCTCGGCATGGCCGACCGGGTGCTGGTCATGCACGAGGGCCGCATCGCGGCCGAGATACCCCGTTCCGAGGCCACCGAGGAGACCGTGATGGCGGCGGCGACCGGACGAGAGAGGGCGGCGGCATGACCACCCTGACCGACAAGCCGACCACGGCCGCGGGCGGGACCGGGTCCGCCCGCTCCCTCGTGGACACCGTCTTCCGGGCCCGTGAGATCAGCATCGCGGGCGCCCTCGCCCTGCTGATCCTGGGCACCTGGATCGCCAACCCCCGCTTCCTGGACAGCCAGGGGATCAAGGACCTTCTGCTCAACGCGTCCATCCTGGTGCTGCTCGCGATCGGGCAGTCGGTGGTCGTCGTCACCCGCAACATCGACCTGTCCGTCGGCTCCGTGACCGGCCTGTCGGCGTTCGCCTGCGGCAAGTTCGTCGCCGACACGCACCACGGCGTCCTGATCACGCTGGTTCTCGGCGTGCTCATCGGGCTCGTCTGCGGCCTCGTCAGCGGAGCCCTCGTCAGCTTCGGCCGGGTCCCCGCGCTCGTGGTGACCCTCGGCATGCTGTACATCATCCAGGGCCTCGACTACTGGTGGGCGCACGGCGACCAGATCAACGCCGCGCAGGTGCCCGACGCGATCCTCCACCTGGGCAGCGGGAGCGTGCTCGGCGTGCCGTACCTGCCGCTGATCGCGGTGGCCCTGCTCGCCGTCACCACGTACTTCCTGCGCAGTTACCGCGCGGGCCGCGAGATGTACGCGATCGGGTCCAACCCCGAGGCCGCGCGACTCGCCGGCATCCCCATGCGCCGTCGCGTGCTGGGCGCCTACCTGTTCTCCGGGGCGGTGGCCGGGTTCGCCGGGGCGCTCTGGCTCGCCCGCTTCGGCACCGTCGTCGCGGACAACGCGCACGGCTACGAGCTGACGGTCGTCAGTGCCGTCGTCGTCGGCGGCGTCGCCATCACCGGCGGCACCGGAACCGCCTGGGGCGCCGCCCTCGGCGCCCTGCTGGTGACCACCATCGGCAGCGCCCTGGTCGTGCTGAAGGTGAACTCGTTCTGGCAGGGCGCCATCACCGGCGCGCTCCTGCTCGCGGCGATCAGTGTCGACCGCGTCGTCAACCTGCGGATGACAGCCGCACTGAGGAAGAGGAGCGCCCGCCATGGCAATGGCGCCTGACACCCGGAGTCCCGCGCCCGGCGCGGGAGCGAAGGCGGAGCCGCCGCTGACGGCGGGGCTCCGGATGCGGTCCGTCGCACTGCGCTGGGACACGGCCGTCGTCATCCTGCTGATCGCCGTCTTCCTCGTCGGCCTCGGCACCACGGACGGCTTCACCGGCAGCGGCAACCTCGCCTTCGCCTTCAACGACATCTCCGAGGTCGCCCTGATCGCACTGCCGATGACGCTCCTGGTCGTCGCCGGTGAGATCGACCTCTCGGTCGGTTCCATGCTCGGCTTCAGCAGTGCGCTGGCCGGCTCGCTGTGGAACGCGGGCTGGGCCTTCGAGACCATCGTGCCCGTGGTCCTCGTCATCGGTGTCCTCGGCGGGCTCCTCAACGGATGGCTCGTCACCCGGGTCGGGCTGCCCTCCCTCGCCGTCACCATCGGCACGCTCGCCCTCTACCGGGGCCTCGCGTCCGTGGTCCTCGGCAGCGACGCCGTCACCGACTTCCCGGAGCGGTACGCCAACTGGACGGCCAACACGACGACCGTCCCGGGTACGTTCCTGACGTACCCGATCGTCCTGTTCATCGTCCTCGCGATCGTCACGGCCTTCGTCCTGCACTCGACGTCGTTCGGCCGGTCCCTGTTCGCGATCGGCTCGCAGGAGGACGCGGCGTTCTTCGCGGGCATCCGGGTCAAGCGCTACAAGCTGCTGCTGTTCGTGCTCACCGGCCTGTTCTCCGCCTTCGCGGGCATCATCTTCACCCTGCGCTACGGCAGTGCCAGGGCCGACAACGGCACCGGCTACGAACTGCTCGCCATCAGCGCGATCCTGCTCGGCGGAATCGACTTCGACGGCGGCAAGGGCACCCTGGTGGGCGCCGTCGCGGGCATCCTCCTGGTCGGTGTGCTGCGCAATCTCCTGACCCTCAACGACGTGCCCAACGAGGTCCAGACCGTCGTCACGGGCCTGCTCCTCGTCGCCTCCGTCCTCACCCCTCGCGTCATCGGAGTCATCACCGAACGGCGGCAACGGCGAGCGGCCATGGCGGCAGGGCCCGCGGGCGGCGCCGTCACCTGATCCGCGCGTCGCGCCCGGCGCACCACCCGAGCCCGTGCGTCGCGCAGGACGCACCACCCGAACCCTGTGTCACCCGGCATCCCGCCGCCCCCACGTCCGTGCCGTCACGGCCGGACCCGCGCCCCCGCACACACCCTCCAGCGAACCTCGTGAAAGGCCACGACCCATGACGATCCGTACCGCCTCCCGCGGGCGCGCCGCCGCCACGGCCGCCGCCGTCTGCGCCCTGGCCGTCTCGCTCGCCGCGTGCTCAGGCACCACCAAGAACGACTCCAAGGACGACTCGGCGGGTGGCCCCGCCGCCAGTTCCGCCAAGGCGGACCCGAATGCCCCGCTGAAGAAGAACCTCACGATGGCGTTCCTGCCGAAGCAGATCAACAACCCCTACGAGAAGATCGTCGACGACGCCGGCATCGCGGCCGCCAAGAGCTTCCAGGGCACCGCCAAGGAGGTCGGCCCGTCCGACGCGAGCGCCTCCTCCCAGGTCTCGTACATCAACACCCTGATCCAGCAGCGGCAGAACGCGATCCTCATCGCCGCCAACGACCCGAACGCGGTGTGCGGCCCGCTGAAGCAGGCCATGAAGCAAGGCATCAAGGTCGTCTCGTACGACTCCGACACCGCCAAGGACTGCCGGCAGGTCTTCATCAACCAGGCCAGCTCGGAGTCCATCGGACGCAGCCTCATCCAGCACATCGGGGAGCAGGTCGGCTACAAGGGCAAGATCGCGATCCTCTCCGCGACCCAGAACGCCACCAACCAGAACACCTGGATCGAGTACATGAAGGAGGAGCTGAAGGACCCCAAGTACAAGAACATGCAGCTGGTCAAGGTCGCCTACGGGGACGACGACGACCAGAAGTCCTTCCAGCAGACCCAGGGCCTCCTGCAGGCATACCCCGACCTCAAGGGCATCATCTCGCCCACCACCGTCGGCATCGCCGCCGCGGCCCGCTACCTGGACGACTCCTCGTACAAGGACAAGGTCGTCCTCAACGGCCTCGGCACGCCCGACCAGATGCGCAAGTACGTCAAGGACGGCACGGTCGCCCAGTTCTCGCTGTGGAACCCGAACAACCTCGGCTACCTCGGCTCCTACGCGGCCGCGGCCCTGGCGTCAGGCCAGATCACCGGCGCGCAGGGCGACACCTTCACGGCGGGCAAGCTCGGCAAGTTCACCGTCGGCAAGGACGGCGAGGTCATCCTCGGCGCGCCCACCGTCTTCGACAAGGCGAACATCGACCAGTTCCACTTCTGACCGGGAGGACGACCCCACCGTGCAGCGTGTGTGTTTCCTGCTGAAGGTCCGGGCGGAGCGGGCAGCCGAGTACCGTGCGCGCCACGCCGAGGTCTGGCCCGGCATGCTCCGGGCCCTGAGCGACTCCGGCTGGCAGAATTACTCGCTCTTCCTGCGCGAGGACGGCACGCTCGTCGGGTATCTGGAGACCGAGGACTTCGAGGCGGCCCGTGAGGCCATGGGCCGCACCGAAGTCAACGCCCGCTGGCAGGCCGACATGGCCCCTTTCTTCGAACCGCCCGGCGGGCGGGACGACGGCGCGGGGCCCGCGCCCGACGAGGCGATGGTCCCGCTCACCGAGATCTTCCACCTCGCCTGACGAACGACGGGCGTGTCGCACGCGACCTGCGTGCGACACGCCGTCATCCCGCCCGCCCGAACCTGATGGAGCGCCATGATCCCCCGTACCCCCGCCGTCGCCCGCAAGCCCCGCATCGGGCTCGTCGCCGGAGGCCTCGGCGCCTACTGGCCGCAGTTCCCCGACCTCCTCCCGCAGCTGCGGAAGTCCGCCGCGCGCGTCACGGAACGCATGGGGGCCTTCGACGCCGAGGTGATCGACGTCGGCTTCATCTCCGACGCCCAGGAGGGCGCGGCGGCGGCCGAGAAGCTCCGCGTCGCCGACTGCGACCTCATCGTGGGATTCCTGACGACCTACATGACCGCGAGCATGCTGGTGCCCGTCGCCCAGCGCAGTGGCGCCCCCGTCCTGCTGATCAACCTGCAGCCGTCACCGTCGATGGACCACGCGAGCTTCGACACCGGCCAGTGGCTCGCCTACTGCGGTGCCTGCCCGCTGCCCGAGATGGCCAACGGCTTCGAACGCGTCGGGGTCCCCTTCCGCTCCGTCTCCGGCCATCTGGAGGACGAACGGGCCTGGGCACGCATCGGGCGCTGGATCACGGCCGCCGGGGTCCGCTCCGTCCTCAAAAACGGCAGGCACGGCCTCATGGGGCACCTCTACCCCGGCATGTACGACGTGTCCACGGACCTCACCATGGTCACCGGCAACCTCGGCGGCCACATGGAGGTCCTGGAGTTCGACGACCTCAGGGTCCGGGCCGAGAAGGTCTCCGACGACGAGGTCGACGCCAAGCTCGCCGAGACCCGCACGGTCTTCGACATCGCGGACTCCGTGGTGGAGGACGACCTGCGCTGGGCCGCCCGGGTCTCCGTCGGGCTCGACTCCCTCGTCGCCGAGTTCGATCTGGACTCCCTCGCCTACTACCACCGCGGCCTCGACGGTGAGACGCACGAACGCCTGGGCGCCGGCATGATCCTCGGCGCCTCGCTGCTCACCGCGCGCGGTGTGCCTGCCTGCGGCGAGTACGAGCTGCGGACCTCGCTGGCGATGCTCATCGCCGACCGGTTCGGCGCCGGCGGCTCCTTCACCGAACTGCAGGCGCTCGACTTCGACGCGGGCGTCGTCGAGATGGGCCACGACGGCCCCGGCCACCTCGCCATCAGTGAGCACAAACCGCTGCTGCGGGGACTCGGCGTGTACCACGGCAAGCGCGGCTGGGGCGTGTCCGTGGAGTTCGATGTACGGCACGGGCCCGTCACGCTCGTGGGCCTCGGCCAGAGCAGGGACGGTGCCTACCGGCTGGTCGCCGCCGAGGGTGAGGTCGTCGGCGGGCCGCTGCTGGAGATCGGCAACACCACCTCGCGCGTCGACTTCGGCTGCGACCCGGGGGAGTGGACGGACGCCTGGAGCGCGAGCGGCGTCGGCCACCACTGGGCCCTCGCCACCGGGCGGCTGCTGCCCGACCTGCGCGCGCTGGCCGGCCTGACGGGGCTCGACCTCGTCGAGGTCACCGTCTGATGGACCGGGCCCGGCCGGCGGGGATCAAGGACGTCGCCGACGCGGCCGGAGTGTCCGTCGGCACCGTGTCCAACGTCATCAACCGCCCCGACACCGTCACGGACGGCACCCGCCGCCGGGTCCTCGGGGCCATCGCCCGCCTCGGCTATGTCCGCAGCGAGTCGGCCCGGCAACTGCGCGCCGGCAGCAGCCGCATGCTGGGCCTGCTCGTGCTCGACCTGGCCAACCCGTTCTTCGTCGCGCTGGCCTCCGGCGCGGAGCGCTCCGCGCGTGACGCCGGGCTCGGCGTGATGGTGTGCGACAGCGCGGAGAGCACCGACGAGGAGGCCGCCTACCTGACGATCTTCTCCGAGCAGCGGGTCCGTGGGGTCCTCGTCACGCCGGCCGACCGGACGGGGCACACCCTCGGCATCCTCCGCCACCACGGCATACCGTTCGTCTCCGTCGACCGCGTCGTGCCGAGCGAGGACGGCTGCTCCGTGTCCGTGGACGACGTGACGGGCGGCTCGCTCGCCGTGCACCACCTGCTGCTGGGCGGGCACCGCTCACTCGCGTACATCAGCGGCCCGATGCACCTGACCCAGTGCCAGGAGCGGTATGAGGGGGGCCTCGCCGCGCTCGCTGCGGCGGGCCTGCCGCCCGGCACGATGCGGCACATCGGAGCCGCGCGCCTCGACGTGGCCTCCGGGCGTGACGCGGGCGCCCGGCTGCTCGGCACCCAGCCGCTGCCGACCGGGGTGTTCTGCGCCAACGACCTCCTGGCCCTCGGGGTGCTGCAGGCGCTGTACGAGGCGGGGGTCCGTGTTCCGGAGGACGTCGCCCTCGTCGGGTACGACGACATGGAGTTCGCGGCCGCCGCGGCGGTGCCCCTCACCTCGGTGCGCCAGCCCGCGCGCCGGATGGGGGAACTGGCGGCCGGCCTGCTCATCGAGGAGACGGGGGAGCAGGCGGCCGGTCACCGGCACCGCCGGATCGTGCTGGAGCCCGAACTCGTGGTGCGCGCCTCGACCCTGCAGCCGCGCCGCCGAGCCTGACGGCGCCGGGCAAGCCCCGGCCTCTCGCCCGTTCGTCCCGCGATCCGGTGCCCGGGCCTCGCCGGTGGCGCCGGGCACCGCCGCCGAGTCCGAAAATCCGACCGCCGCCGCAGAACTGTTGTGCCGTCCTCTCGTTGGGGGATGCGGGACACCGCCTCGGTGTCCCGGACGAACCGGCGAGCGGAGAACTTCATGGCGGGCGCGGCGACGCACGGTGGAAGCCCCAGGCGCACCCTTGTGCGCACCTTGTTCGGCCTCGGTGTGCTCGGCGGTACGGCCGCCGCTCTCAGCCCGCTCGTACGGGCCGACGGAGCGGCCCTCGGCGGGGCGGCCGTGCCGGATTCCGCTGCCGCGGCGGCGCCCGGCGCGGGAGCCGATCCATACGGGCCGTCCACCGGGCCCGTTACGGAGGAGACATACCGGGGGCGTCACATCAGGGTGCGGCACAGCGCCGGGCAGGATGCCGTCGAGGCCGCCGTGCCGGCTCCGGGCGTGTACCCCGCCGCCGCGTCGGACGACGTCCTGATCGACGGCAGACCGCTGCCCGTGATGCGACGCGCCGACGGCAGCTACCTGAGCGCGGTCAACCACTACGAGTCGTTCCCCACGCTGGTCGCCGCGGCCCGCGCCGCCGTGGACGACCTGCGCGGGGCCCGGCTCGCCCTGGACGACCCGATGATCCACCACGCCTGACGTCTCCGGGAGGACAGCCACCGCATGTACACCAGGAAGAACCAGCGCGATCTCGGCGCGGCGGAGAAGAGGAGCTTCGTCGAGGCGGTACTCGAACTGAAACGGCGCGGCGACTACGACGGATTCGTCCGTACGCATGTCGAGTTCTACACGCCGGACGGGGAGAGCGGCCTGCGTTCCGGCCACATGGCCCCCACTTTCTTTCCCTGGCACCGCCGCTTCCTGCTGGAGTTCGAGCAGGCGCTGCGGTCGGTCGACCCCAAGGTCACCGTCCCGTACTGGGACTGGAGTACGGACAACACCCCGGCCGCCGCCCTGTGGGGCGAGGACTTCCTCGGCGGCACGGGCCGTCAGGAGGACCAGCAGGTGATGACCGGCCCGTTCGCGTACACGACGGGCAACTGGCGGATCGAGGGCAACGTGACCGACGACGCGTTCCTGACGCGGGACCTCGGGCGTCCCGGCCGCGACCCCATCGCCCTGCCCACCGGGCAGGAACTGGAGCGGGCCCTGTCGGAGAGCGTCTACGACGTGTCGCCCTGGGACTCGACCCCGTCGCGCGGGTTCCGCAACGGCCTGGAGGGCTGGGTGGGACCGGGTGCGGACCAGCCCTGGCGCAACCACAACCGCGTGCACCGCTGGGTCGGCGGCGAGATGCTGGGGGCCGCGTCCCCGAACGACCCGGTCTTCTGGCTCCACCACGCCTTCATCGACCTGCTGTGGGACCGCTGGCAACAGCGCCACCCGAAGGCGGGTTACCAGCCGGCGAAGAAGCTGGTAACGGGCGACCGGCAGGCCGGACGGGTGCTCAGCCTGGACGAGCCGATGCCGCCCTGGAACGTGAAGCCGAGTGCCCTGCTCGGCCACGCGGGGATCTACCGCTACGCCTGAGCCGTGTGCGACCCCGGGGTGCCGCGGCGGAGCGGTCGGCGGGCGACAACGGGACACGGCCCCCCGCGCGCCGCGCGGGAGGCCGTGTCACGAGGGGTCCCTCGGCGCGGTGTCCTGCGGACGCCGCACCGACGGGGGCCGCGGACCCGCAAGGGCCCGCGGGTGTCAGCCGCCGTAGCCGGCGTCGTCGTGGCTGCGGTGCTGGTGGGAGTCGACGTTGGCGCAGGTGTTGCCGAAGGCCGGGTTCAGCAGGCCGACGACGTTGACCGTGTTGCCGCAGAGGTTGACCGGCACGTGCACCGGCACCTGGAGGATGTTGCCCGACAGGACACCGGGCGAACCGACGGCGGCGGCACCCGCTCCGGCGTCGGCGGCGGCCATTCCGGCACCGCCGGCCAGGACGGCACCGGCGCCGACCAGAACGGCGGTGGCCTTCGTGATACGCGACATCAGGAATCTCCTTGAACGTTTGTTGCACAGCCGCACGATGTGCGGCCTCACGCACCTACAACGCCGGGACTCACGCCGGGTAACGGATGCGCGGCAGAACACTGCCGAACGGGTGTAAGCCGAGCGCCGCGCGGGGCTCAGGGGGTCGCGCGACCGGGTCCGCTTCCGGAGCCGCCGGGCACGCGCTCGGGAGCCGGCGGGGCGCGCTCCGGAGCCGGCGGGGCGCGCTCCGGAGCCGATCGGTGGGACGGAGGTTCCGGAATACGATGGTCATGCGTACCGGACCTGGCACCGTACGCCGCATGTCGTGTGCCACGAGGGAGTCACCATGAAATTTGATGCGGTCGACCGTGCTTTGCTGCGGGAGTTGCAGGACGACGCCCGACAGACCAATCGCGACCTGGCGGCCAAGACGGGCGTCTCGCCCTCGACCTCGCTGGAGCGCGTCAAGCTGCTGCGCGAGCGGGGAGCCATCACGGGCTACCACGCCTCCGTCGACCTGGACGCCATGGGCCGTCCGGTGCAGGCGCTGATCTCCGTACGGATCAGGCCGCCGGCACGGCCGGTGATCGAGGGGTTCCGCAACTGGGCGGCCCGGCTCCCCGAGGTCATCGGCCTCTTCGTCACCTCGGGTACGCACGATTTCCTGCTGCATGTCGCCGTGCCGGACGTGAACGGCGTCTACGCGTTCGTCATCGACCGGCTCACCGAACGGCGCGAGGTCGCCGACGTGCAGACGACGATGGTCTACGAGCATGTCCGGCCGGGCCGGATCGACCCGGCGGCCCGGCCGGACGGCGAGCCCGGGGAATAAGAGTCCATGAGGGTCCGGGGAATAAGTGAGAGTGTGACCGTCATTTACTGAGACGTACAGGAACGACGAACACGGAGAAGAGGGTCCGGACATGACACAGACGTGGCTCATCACCGGGAGCTCCCGCGGCTTCGGCCGTGAACTGGCCGTGGCCGCCCTGGACGCGGGCGACAACGTCGTCGCGACGGCCCGCCGCCCCGAGCAGCTGGACGACCTGGTGCGGAGGTACGGCGACCGGGTCCGTACGGCGCCGCTCGACGTCACGGACCCGGCCGCCGCCGCCCTGGCCGTCCAGGTCGCCGTCGACGCGTTCGGCGGGCTCGACGTCGTCGTGAACAACGCCGGCTACGCCAATTCCTCCCCCATCGAGGAAGTGGACGAGGACGACTTCCGCGCCCAGATCGAGGCCAACCTGTTCGGCGTGTTCCATGTGACCCGGGCAGCGCTGCCGGTTCTGCGCGCTCAGCGCTCGGGCACCTTCGTACAGTTCTCGTCCATCGGCGGCCGCGTCGGCGGCTCTCCCGGACTGAGCGCCTACCAGAGCGCCAAGTTCGCCGTCGAGGGCTTCTCCGAGGTACTCAAGAACGAGGTCGGGCCCTTCGGCGTGAAGGTCATCATCGTGGAGCCGGGGGCCTTCCGCACCGAGTGGCAGGGCGCCTCGATGCGCAGGGCCGAGGTCGGTCCCGACTACGAGGCCAGCGTCGGCGCGACCCACCGCCTGCGCGCCGAGAGCGAGGGATCGGAGCCGGGCGACCCGAAGCGCGCCGCGCGCGTCATCGTCGAGGTCGTGCGCCATCCGGAGCCGCCCACCCGGCTGCTGCTGGGAGCGGGCGCCGTTGCCCTGGCCGAGAAGTCCTCGCACGAGCGCGCGGCCGAGACCCGTGCCTGGGCACAGACCAGCCGGTCGGCCGACTTCCCCGAGGACGAGCGCTGACGGCGGCCGGGGGACTGCGCCGGGACGCGGCCGAGAACCGCACGCGCATCCTCGGCGCGGCGACGGACGCCTTCGCCGCGCACGGCCGGAACGTGTCCCTGGAGGAGATCGCCCGCCTCGCGGGTGTCGCCCCCGCGACGCTGTACCGGCGCTTCCCCTCGAAGGAGGCCCTCATCGGCGAACTCGTGTCGGTCTTCTACGGCGAACTGGTCGGGCTCGCCGAGGAAGCGCTGCGGCTGCCGCCGGGAGAGGGACTGGACCGGCTGCTGCGCACGGTGGGCCACCGCATCGCGACCGCGCGCGGCTACCTGCCCTTCGCCTGGGGGGAGCTCGCGGGGCCCGAGCAGGTCGGCCACCTGCGCGCGTTGACGGGCCGGCTGCTCGACGACGCCAAGGCGGCCGGGGCGGTCGACCCGCGTGTCACCGTCTCGGACGTCGCCACGGTCGTCTGGGCGGTGCGCGGCGTCATCGAGACCGCGGGCGACCTCGCCCCGGACGCCTGGCAGCGCCACCTCGACTTCGTGTCGGCGGGTCTGCGCCGGGCGCCCGAGCATCTGTCCGCGCCTCCGCTCGCCATGGAGGCCGTGGACCGGATCACCGGCTCCTGACCCGGTCGCGCCGCGCCCCGCCATCGCCCGGACGCCGGGCCGCGAGGACGTACGGCCGCCGGGAAGTGCGAGGGCCCGAATGGTGGGATGGTTGACGCATGGCCGATGGGGGTCCCCCCGGTGGTGTCGCGCCGGAGACGCACAGCTCGCCTGCCCATCCGGCCCAGGCGCATGTGCCGGGCCGTATGGGCAGTTTCGACTGGGATCTGCGCCGCGGCCGGCTCGACCTCGACCCGTCGGCGCTCGACGTGCTCGGCCTGCGCCCCGACGAGTACGACGGCCGGGCGACGAGCGCCACGCGGCTGGTCCCGCCGGAGGAGGCCGCCCGGCTGCGGGCCAGGGCCCGGCTCGTGCTGCTGCAGGGCGCCGACGGTTTCGGGGCCTACTACCGCACGCGGGGACAGGACGGCGTGCTGCGCACCCTGCACTCGCAGGCCCAGATCCGCTACGACGGCAGGGGCCGGCCATGCCGGCTCGTCGGGGTGGTGCGCGAGGCGGACAGCGCGGGTACGGGCATCGGCGAGAGTGCCGGCCGCACCGACCTGACCGAGCGCCTGACCTTGCTGATGGGGCAGGCCGTGTCGGTGGGGGACGTCAGCGCCGCCCTCAACGACCGCGAGGTGCTCGGCAGCCTCGGAGCCCTCGGCATGACGCTCGGGATGGTGGAGGGAGGCCGGATCCACCTGCTCGCCCTGCCGGACCTGGAACTTGGCCTTCCGGTCGTAGACCGGCCGCGGCTCGACGAACCGCTGCCGATGGCGCAGGTCATCAGGACGAACCAGCCCCTGTTCGTACGCTCCCCCAAGCAGTTCCGTACGGACTACCCGACGATGTGGCCGGACACCGAACCGTTCCCGCTCGGAGCGGGGGCCTACCTGCCGCTCATCACCGAGGGCAGGACCATCGGCGTGCTCGGTGCGCTCTTCCCCGAGCCGCACTCCTTCCACGCGGCGGAGCGCAACCTCCTGCTGACGCTCGCCAGCGGCATCGGCCAGAGCCTGCAGGGTGCCCTGCTGCACAGCCAGGAGCACGACCTGGCGGAGAACCTGCAGCAGGCCATGCTGCCGCGCGTCGTCCCGTGCATCCCCGGCGCGGCCGTCGCCGTCCGCTATCGGTCGGCACGGCTCGGCCGCAGCGTCGGCGGTGACTGGTACGACGTGGTCCCACTGGCCGCCGGCGGAGTGGGTCTGACCATCGGCGACGTGCAGGGCCACGACACGGACGCGGCCGTCGTGATGGGCCAGCTGCGCATGGTGCTCTCCGCATACGTCGCCGAGGGACACCCGGCGGCCACCGCGATGGCCCGGACCTCGGCGTTCCTGCGTGAGCTCGACACGGACCGGTTCGCGACCTGCACCTACGTGAACACGGACCTTGCGACGGGCCGGCTGCGCATCGTCCGGGCAGGACACCTCGACGCCCTGATACGGCGACGGGACGGCACCTGTGAGTGGATCCCGTCCGGCGGCGGACTGCCGCTCGGGCTCTCCGCCGAGTTCGCCGGGTCCGGGGCCATCGACTACCCCGTCACGGAGGCGCGGCTCGGGCCCGGTGAGACGGTGCTGCTGTGCACGGACGGTCTGGTCGAAGTGCCGGGCACCGACCTGGGCACCCGGATGCGGGTGCTGAGCGACACGGTGGCCGAGGGCCCCGAGGAGGTGGAGGCGCTCGCCGGATACCTGCTGGACAAGGCGGCCGACCTCAACGGCGGCGACGACATGGCGCTCCTCCTGCTGCGCCGCGACGACGCGCCGGACGGGGCACCGGACCTCGCCGGAGCCTGATCCTCCGCGCTGCTGCGGCGCCCGGACCCGAGGTCCGGGCGCGGCGGCTTCGTACCCGGTGATCCCGTGTCCGGCGGGGATGCCCGCGACTGTCGCGCACCCGGCCGTGCCGGCACCGCGATCACCGGCCGGGGCCCGCGAGACTCACCCCGGTGACGCGCCGTCACACTGAGGGGCCGTCACCACCGGTACGGTCGGACCGCGTCACTGCCTGTTCTTCGCGATGTTCCCCCACATCCCTGGATCATTGGCGTGTGCACGGCGATGCTGGCGCGTGACCTCGCCCGCACCCGGGTGACCCGCCATTCTCAGGAGAACGTGTGGGACCTCGTATCGCCGGCCGTTCGGCCGTCGTGTTCGCCGCCCTGACCGCTCTGACCATCGGGGCGGCCGCGCCCTCCCTCGCCGACACGGGGGCAGATCCGCACCCCCGCACCACGGCTGAGGTACTGCGCCCGGTCGCACCGCCACCCGCGAGCGCCCTCGCGGGCGGCACGAGATCCGACGGCACGAGATCCGGGGCGAGACGCGCGGACGGCCCCGACGGCATCGAGACCGACTCCGCCTCGCACCCCGTCGCACCGGGCGTTCTGCTCACCTCGTACGACCGTCTCGAAGCGGACAAGTGGCTCCGCGTGCAGGCGCTGAACGTCGACCTCGACGGCACCGGAGCCCGCGCGGACTACCTCTCCTCCGGCACGGTCTCGGGACGTGACACCGTGTCGGACATGGCGGCCCGGCACGACCCCGGCACGGGGCGGCGCACCGTCGCCGCCATCAACGCGGACTTCTTCGACATCAACGAGACGGGGGCGCCGGAGGGCGAGGGCATCAGCGACGGCGCCCTCGCGCAGTCCCCCAGCGCGGGCCCCTCGCCGGCCGTGGCCCTCGGCCCCGACAACGCGGGACGCATCCTGCAGCTCTACTTCGACGGCACGCTCACCCTGCCGTCAGGACAGCGGCCGCTCGCCACGTACAACGCGGCCGACATCCCCGCCGACTCCATCGGTGTCTACACCCCCGCGTGGGGCACCGCGGACCGCGCGCTGACCGTGAACGCCTCGAAGGGGCCGCTCGCCGAGGCGACCGTACGGGACGGCAGGGTCGTCTCCGTCGCCACGACGCCCGGCGGCGGGACCATTCCCGCCGGGACCACGGAACTCGTCGGCCGCGAGTCGGGTGCCACCGCACTCGGCGCGCTCGAACCCGGCGACCCGGTGTCGCTCACCTACCGGCCCCGCACGGACGGCGGCGCCGTGCCCCGTACCGCCGTCGCCGGCCGCGAGCCGCTCGTCATCGACGGCGTCGCACAGAACCACGACGGCGAGGGCAACAACACACCGGCGCCCCGTACCGCTGTCGGCTTCTCCCGCGACGGCAGCCGGATGCAGATCCTGACCGTCGACGGCCGCCAGGCCGACAGCGCGGGCGTCACCCTGACCGAACTGGGCGGGATGATGAAGAAGGCCGGCTCGTACAGCGCACTCAACCTGGACGGCGGCGGTTCCACGACGCTGGTGACCCGCGAGCCGGGCACCGACGCCCTGCACGTCGACAACAGCCCCTCGGACGGCAGCGAGCGCGCCGTCGCCAACGGCCTGGCCCTGACCGCCCCGGACGGCAGCGGACGCCTCAAGGGTTTCCGGGTCGAGCCGCGGACGTCCGCGACCGACGCGCCCACCGTCGACCCGGTCACCGGCGGCCACCCCGAGCGGGTCTTCCCCGGCCTCAGCAGGCAGCTCACGGCGGCCGGTTACGACGAGACGTACGGACCCGCCGCGGGCACGCCCGCGTGGCGCACATCGGACGGGTCGGTGGGCCGCGTCGACCCGCACGGCCTGTTCACAGCGCGCTCAGGCGGTACGACCCGGGTGCGGGCGGTCCGGGGAGGCGCGAGCGGCTCCACCACCCTCCAGGTCCTCGACCGGCTCACCACCCTGCGGCCGACGACGGAGCGGGTCGGCCTCGCCGACACGTCGGCCACCGGTACCTTCGGTCTCGTCGGGCTCGACGCGCACGGCGACAGCGCACCGGTCGAACCCCGCGACGTGGACCTCGGCTACGACCACACGCTGTTCTCCGTCACCGACGACGGCAAGGGCTCCTTCAGCGTGAAGTCCCTGGCCCCGGGCGGCTCGGGAGCGATCACTGCGAGTGCCGGCGGGGTACGGACCGAACTCGCGGTCAGCGTCGGCCTGCAGCAACAGCAGGTCGCGTCCTTCGACGACGCGGCATCGTGGACCTTCAGCCAGGCGCGCGCGAGCGGATCACTCGCCGCCGCACCCGACGGGCACACAGGTACGGCGCTCTCGCTGAGCTACGACTTCGGCCAGTCGACGGCGACCCGGGCCGCCTACGCGAGCCCGCCCGCGCCGATCCCGGTCCCCGGACAGCCGCAGTCCTTCACGCTGTGGATCAAGGGCGACGGGCACGGGGCGTGGCCCACGCTGCACCTCAAGGACGGGGCCGGCACGGACCAGCTGCTGCGCGGCCCGTACGTCACCTGGACCGGCTGGCAGCAGGTGACCTTCACGGTCCCCGACGCGGTGGCCATGCCCGTCAGCGTCTACCGCTTCTACCTGGCCGAGACCGACGCCACGAAGTCGTACACGGGGCAGATCCAGATCGACGACCTGGCGGCGCAGGTCCCGCCCGCCGTCGACCTGCCCATGGCGCAACCCCCCACCGATCCGCTGATCGACACGGCCGCGGGCACCCAGGACAGGGACTGGCGCTTCGCCGTGATGTCCGACGCGCAGTTCGTCGCGGCGGCCCCCGACAGCGACATCGTGGCGCAGGCGCGGCGCACGCTGCGTCAGATCAAGGCGGCGAAGCCGGACTTCGTCGTCATCGACGGGGACCTGGTCGACGAGGGCTCCCCGGCGGACCTCGCCTTCGCGCACCAGGTGCTCCAGCAGGAGCTGGGAGACGCCGTGCCCTGGTACTACGTCCCCGGCAACCATGAGGTGATGGGCGGCTCGATCGCCGACTTCACGGCCGAGTTCGGGCCGGCACACCAGGTCTTCGACCACAAGGGCACACGGTTCGTCACACTCGACACGTCGAGTCTGACGCTCCGGGGCGGCGGACTCGACCAGATCGAGCAGTTGCGCGCCCAGCTCGACGCGGCGGCGGCCGACGAGCGCGTCCGGTCGGTCGCGGTGATCGAACACGTGCCGCCGCGCGACCCCACCACGCAGAAGGGCAGCCAGCTGACGGACCGCAAGGAGGCGGCGCTGCTGGAGGGCTGGCTGGCGGACTTCCAGCACCGTACGGGCAAGGGCGCGGTGTTCGTGAGCGGGCACGTCGGGGTGTTCGACGCCTCGCACGTCGACGGTGTGCCCTACCTGATCAACGGGAACTCGGGGAAGAGCCCGTCGGCACCCGCCGACCAGGGCGGCTTCACCGGCTGGTCGCTGATCGGCGTCGACGGCGTCTCGCAGGCGGCGCAGGCCGCGGCGCGGCGCGCGCCGTGGCGGGGCGCCCCCGACTGGATCTCCGTCCAGACCCGGCCGAGGACCGACGCGCTCTCGCTCACGGCACCGGCGGCCCTGGCCGAAGGCGGCGCGGCGAAGGTGACGGCGCGTCTCACGCAGGGCACGCGGGAGGTCCCCGTGGCGTTCCCGGTGAGCGCCGACTGGCGCGTCACCGGTCCCGCGCGACTCGACCCGTCGACAGGGACGCTCATGGCGGGACACGAACCGGGCACGGTCCGGATCGCGGTGACGGTGAGCGGGGTGACGCGCAGCACGGATATCCAGGTGACGCGACGCTGACGCGGAGCGCGCAACCCCGCGGGGGACGGCGCTGACGCGGACCGGAGGGCCGACGGGGAGCCGTCGCCCGCGGGTGGCGGCCGGTGCCCCGGTCCGGCACGTCCCTCGGGCACCGGGGCCAGGGCGGGCGCCCGGTACCGCCTTCGGTGCGGAGACCCCTCTCCGGCTGCCCCCCGGCCCGGGAGCCGGCGACGGGCGCTACGCCACCCCGCAGCGCATTCCCGTCAGTTCCTCGGACACCGACCAGAGTCGGCGCGCCAGGTCCTCGTCCCGGGCAAGCGGCGACCGGGAGGTCGCCGTCCTGGTGTCGGACACGATCAGGACCCTGGTGGACGGACTGCGGCCGCGCTGACGGGTACACCGGCGCCGGTGCACCCGGCGCCGGATGCCCGGCGTCCCCGCGGCGGTCGGTCCCGCCGGTCCATCGGCCCCCGATCCCAGGTCGGAGTCGGGCACTTCGCTTGTGCCGACCGACCGACCGGCCGCCTGAATCGACATGCCGAACGAGCCGAACGAGCCGAACCAACCGAAAGAACCGAACGAACGGAACGAACCCGCCTACCGACCGACGAGCGGTGCCGGGGCCCGAGGTCAGCCGGCGGCCGGAGCGGGGGACTGCGCCAGCCGGAGGTCCGTGAACCGCGTTGTGAACCCGCTGCCGTCCGGTGACGCGCACATCGGCCCCGCTGTCGCCGCCGCGCCCTCGGGGAAGTACGCCAGCCGCAGCAGTGTCGAGGGCTCGGCGCCGTCGGTCCCGTACCGGACGGTCACGCTGTCGCCCGCGCGCTCCAGCTCCACGGTCACGGGTCCGGTCGCCGGACCGTCCAGCGGGGCGACGCTCCAGTCCGACACGTCCCGCGTGACGACGGCGCTCACCTGGCGGCGGCCGTCCACGTACTCGATGCCCGTCTTGATCCAGTTCGTGGCGTCCAGCCGCAGCAGCAGCCCGGCCTGGTCGTACTGGTCGCGGTAGTCGCCGGCGAAGGTGACCCGCAGCGTGAACGCCGCCGGTACCGGCCTCAGCAGCGCGTGCCCGGTGTCCCGGACGAACCCGTAATGCGTCCGCACCCAGAGGTCGGTGTCCCGGTCCGTGGTGATGTCGAAGGCGGCGTCGGAAGCGGCCCACGCCGACGGCGGGTTGAACCACTGCCATCCCGTCAGTCCGAGGACCGTACCGGGCGTCGCGGCGCTGCTCTCGTCCGCCCCCGCGGCGACCTCCGTGGAACGTCCCAGATATGTGAGGGGGCCCGGATCGGGTACGGGAAGGACCTCGAATCCCAGCCGGTCGTAGAAGGCGCGCGCGGCCGTGTTCGCGGTGACCATCGACAGGTGTACGGCTTCCGAGCCCCGGGCGTGCAGCGCGCGCAGGAGCGCGTGCATCAGGGCCCGCCCGTGACCCTTGCGCTGCCACGCGGGCAGCAGGTCGATGTGCAGGTGCGCCGGATATCCGGCCAGTTCGGGCAGCACCATCCGCTCGGGAGTGTGCAGCAGTTCGGCCATCTCCTCGCTCGGCGTGGCGGGCGTGGCGGCCGGGCGGGGGTAGCGGTCACGGACCCGGGGCAGCCAGCTGTCGCGGAAGGCGCGGACGAACGCGGCCGTGTCGGCCGCGCCGAGCACATAGCCGACGGCCCGGCCGGACCCGTCGTCCAGGACGAACGCGAGAGAGGGCTCCAGTTCCACGTACGGTGCGGCGAAGATCGACGGCAGCAGGTCGAGATCGGGGTAGAGCTGACGGGAGTCGCCGCCTTCCAGGGCCGTGCGTACGCAGATGTCGTACAGCGCGTCGCGGTCTCCCGGCCGGTACGGCCGGACGAAGGCGCCGGAGGGCGAACTGGACGTCGCGGCGGACGATGTGGGGGACGCGGAGGCCGTACCGGGGACGGCATGCGAGGCGGCGGGGGTGGCAGGTGGCAGCATGTCAGACATTCTGCGTCTCTGAGAGCGCTCTCACAACCGCTCTCCCACCCCTCTTCCACCCCGCCCCGCCCCCGCCGCCCGTCCCGTCCGCCACCTCCCGGCCCGCCGGTGTCCCCTCCCGGGGTGCCGGTCGCTCAGGCCGAGGCGGGAACCCGGTCCAGGAACCCCCGGACCGTGGCGATCCGGCCGTCCGGGGCGAGCGTCACCACGTCGAACCCCGCGACGGGGGCGGAACCGTCCGCCGCCGAGACCAGTTCCCAGCCGAAACGCGCTGTGTCGTGGTGGCCGTCGACCGGTCCGTTCGGCCGGAAGGTGAAGCCGGGGAACTGCGCCCGCGCGCCTGCGATCACCTCCGCGATGGCCGCGTGCCCGGTGACCTCGGCGAGCGGGTCCGTGTAGCCGCCGTGCTCGCTCCAGGCGGCGGCGACCGCCGCGGAGCGGGACTCCTCGTCGGCGTTCCACGCGGCGAGGTAGCGGTCGGCGGCGGCCTGGTAAGGGTTCTCGGACATGGCGATGGTCTCGCTTCCGCTCGGTCGGCAGGTCGGTTCACCACCGGGGCCGTACTCCTTGGGACCCGATGACCTCACCCTGCCGTCCTTCACCCGGGCCGGTCGATTACCTCCGGAGTAATGAGGCCCGGCCCGGGGGACGCACCGCACGGGGTGATGCGTCCCGCCGGCGACGCCGTACCGGCGCGTCGGCTCAGGAGGCCGACGTGTCCGGCGTCAGAACGAGGTCGAACTCGATGAGCCGGAAGGGCGCCTCGACACCGAACGCGGCGGCACGCCCGGCGTCGCGGACCTCCCGCACCGGTGTCACCAGACTGCGCTTCACCCCGAACACCGCGTCCGAGTCGAGGTACGGGCTGCCGTCGAGGAACAGATGGGTCGTCACCGGCTGGTGCCCGCGTGCCCCGCCGATGAAGTGGATGTGCGCCGGGCGGTACGGGTGGCGGCCGGTGGCACGCAGGAGTGCGGCCACCGGGCCGTCCTGCGGAATGGGGTAGTGGCGCGGTACGACACTGCGGAACCAGTACCTGCCCTCGTCGTCCGTGGTGAACAGGCCCCGCAGGTTCAGCTCAGGCTGCACGCCCGGCTGCTGCACGTCGTAGAAGCCGTCACCGTTGGCCTGCCAGACGTCGACCAGAGCCCCGGGCACCGGTGTGCCGTCGATCGACCTGACCGTGCCCGCCACCACGCAGGGCTCGCCCACGTGGTCCAGGGCGATGTCGGCACCGAGTGTGCGCGCGGGGGAGTCGACCAGGTGGAACGGGCCGAGGACGGTGCTCTCCGTCGCCCCCTGCGGCTTGCGGTTGTTGATCGCGTCGACCAGCATCGACACCCCCAGCACATCGGACAGGAGGATGAACTCCTGCCGGGTGTCGTCGCACTTCTGGCCGACGTCCGTGAGGAACCGGAGGGCGCGTTCCCACTCCTCGTGCGTGGGTTCCGTCTCCTTGACGAAGGCGTGCAGATGGCTGACGAGACCGGACAGCAGCTCGCGCGACCGCTCGTCAGTGGCATCGGCCCAGGACGCGTTGACGAGCTCGGCCGACGTCTCCTCGTCGAAATCGGCGACGGGGCCGGAAGCTGCCGCAGGAGTCACGGGCAGCGGGTCGGATTTCGGGTCGGGGACGGAATCTGATGTCGTGCCGGCCAGGGGAGCCGCACCGGGCGCCGCCGTCTCCGTACCGGGCGCCGCGCCCGTGGCCGCACGGGAACCGCCTCCGGCCGATGCCGATGCCGGAGCCGGGGCCTGCCCGGGCGCCGTGGGGCTGCCGGGGCCGACGGGAACGCCGGTCCGGGACGGTCCACCCGGCCGCGGGGACGGTCCTTGTTCGGCGGCGGTGTCTTCCATGCTGCGCGCTCCCTCTTGGGTCTGCCCGCCCGCCGGGCCGGTGTCAGTCGCGGGGCGGTGTGGCTGCTGTGTCCAGGAAGAACGAGTCGATGTCCTGGACGGAGCGCATGAACTCGTCCAGGTTCATCGGCTTGGTCACGTAGGCGTTCGCGTGCTGCCGGTAGGCGTCCTCGATGTCGTCCGGGGCGGTCGACGTCGTGAGGACCACGACCGGAATGCTGCCGAGGTCGCCGTCCTCCTTCAACACGGCCAGGAGCTCGCGTCCGTTCATGCGGGGCATGTTGAGGTCCAGGACGATCAGGTCCGGACGGTCCTTGGACGGGTCTCGCAGGTGCTCCAGGGCGGCCACACCGTCCGTGACATGGTCGATCGTGCGTGCCGTGCTGCGCTCCACCAGCGCGTCCTCGATCAGCAGTGCGTCCGCCGGGTCATCCTCCACGAGCAGGAGGCTGTACGTGCGGTCGTCGCTGAAGGCGTTCACGGCTGGTCTGCTCCTGCGCTGGAAGCTGGAAGGTGGGGAGGCACGAGGGCGGCCGTGCGAGGCCATGACGCTACACCTTATGGCCGCGATCACTCGTGCGCCAGCGGTGCCCGCACCGGGCCGCGACGGCCGCCTTGCACCCGAGCACAGCAGGTCGGCCGCCCGCGCAAGCCCAGGTCCGTACGGACCACGGCCGCCGCTTCGCAGCGTGGAGCGCGGGACCGCGGGGAAGGGTGAAGCTGCCGTCCTGTCGTCCCCTGACAAAGAGCCACCTGCCCCGGCACCCCGCCCGGACGGGCCCACTCAGTCGCGTCCGTACGCTCCGTCGCGGTCCTGCCCGCCGCGGCGGACCCCTGCGAGTGCGACGCAGGCGTCCCCGTTCCCACCACGAGACGCGGCCCCTCACGCCCGAGTGGCGCACCGGCGGCCGCGTGGAGGAGAACCATGCCGATCACCCCGGACCGCCCCGGTGAAGGTTCCGCGGGGCCCGTCGTCGACCGCCTCGACGTGTCCGTGTGCAGGGTGCCGACCGAGGGCCCCGAGGCCGACACTCCCCTCGCCAGGACCGTGACCACGGTCGTCCTTGTGGAGATCGCCGCCGGGGGTGTCACCGGACTCGGCTGGACCTACGGCGACCCGGCCGTGGGCCAGGTGGTCACCGGCGCCCTCGCGCCCGTGGTCACGGGGCGCGCGGTCCACGACGTGCCGGCCGCACACCGGGCGATGAGCGGCGCGGTGGGGACCTTCGGCGGGCCCGGACTCGTCCGAGCGGCGATCTCCGCCGTCGACATCGCCCTGTGGGACCTGAAGGCCCGGCTGGTCGGCCTGCCGCTGACGCGCCTGCTCGGGGCCGTGGAACACCGGGTGCCGGTGTACGGGAGCGGCGGGCCTGTCTCGTACGGCCAGTTGCTGCTCGAACGGCAACTGCGCGGGTGGACCGAGGACCTGGGCATCGGCCGCGTCAAGATCAGGATCGGCGAGGACCGGGGCCGCGCGCCCCAGCGCGACCTCGACCGGGTGCATGTGGCACGTGAGATCCTGGGTCCGGTCCCCGAGTTGTACGTGGACGCTGGCGGAGCGTACAGCGTCAAGCAGGCGGTCCGGATTGCCGAGATGTTCGCCGACGACGGCGTGAGCTGGTTCGAGGAGCCCGTGCCCGCAGGCCACCCCGCGCTGCTGGCGCAGGTGCGGGAAGCCGTCACCGCCGAGGTCACCGCGGGTGCGGACGGCTGGGACCCGGCCTGCTTCGCCCGCCTGCTGCGGGCGGACGCCGTGGACTGCCTCCAGGCGGACGTCACCCGCTGCGGCGGCGTCACCGGCTGGCTGCGCGCCGCGGCTGTCGCGGAGGCCGGCGGACTGGAGATCTCAGGGCACGGCGCGCCCCACGCCCACGCCCATGTCGCCGCCGCGGTGCCGAACCTGCGCCACATCGAGTGGTCCCACGACCATGTCCGCGTCGAGAGCGCGCTCTTCGACGGCGTGCTGGACCCGGCGGGAGGCACCGTGGAGCCGGGTGCGTCCGGCGCCCCCGGCCTCGGGCTGACCCTGCGCCGGGAACAGGTGCGGCGCCACCGCGTCGCCTGAGGGCCGGGGCCGGCCGGTGTCACGCGTGCCGTGGCGCGGGCGGGCACCCGCCTGCCCTGTTCACCCGTGCACCCACGCACCCCTGCCCGTACCCGTCGACGACGATGGTCGTGAACGACGACGAAGGTCGTGGACATGGTGCGCCGCTCCCGGAGCGCACGCGGCCCGCGCCGCCTCGTGCGGACGGTGGCGGCCGGCCGGCGGACGACGTCCCTTTCGAGGGCGGGGAGCGCCCCGCCGGCCCTCCCGGCTCGCTAGGGTTGGAGATCCACGACGCGCGGCGTCGTCGACGAGCCCGAGGAAGGACCCCGCATGGCGGCCACGACCGCAGACCGTCCGTACTCCCAGGGAGAGGGGCAGGGGCTGCGCGCCCTCCTGGCGTCCGGCCGGCCCTCGTTCTCCTTCGAGTTCTTCCCGCCGAAGACGGAGGCGGGCGAGCGGACCCTGTGGAAGGCGATCCGTCGCATCGAGCCGCTGTCGCCGTCCTTCGTCTCGGTGACGTACGGGGCGGGCGGCTCCTCCCGCGACCGGACCGTCGAGGTGACCAAGCGCATCGCCGCCGAGACCACACTGCGGCCCGTCGCCCACCTGACCGCCGTCGGCCACTCCGTCACCGAGCTGCGGCACATCATCGGCCAGTACGCCGACGCCGGGATCCGTGACGTGCTCGCGCTGCGAGGCGACCCTCCGGGTGACCCGAAGGGCGAGTGGGTGCGGCATCCCGAGGGGTTCGGCCAGGCGCACGAGCTGGTGACGCTCATCAAGGAGCTCGGCGACTTCAGCGTCGGCGTCGCCGCCTTCCCCGAGCGGCACCCGCGCTCGGCGGACTGGGACAGCGACATCCGCAACTTCGCCGCCAAGTGCCGGGCCGGGGCGGACTACGCCATCACCCAGATGTTCTTCGACGTGGAGGACTACCTGCGGCTGCGGGACCGGCTCGCCGCCGCCGGCTGCGTGACGCCAATCATCCCCGAGATCATGCCGGCCACGGACGTACGGCAGATCCGCCGCTTCGCCGAGCTCAGCGACGCGCGCTTCCCCGACGTCCTGGCCCAGCGCCTCGAAGCCGCGCGCGACGACGCCGCCGAGGGGCACCGGATCGGTGTCGAGCACGCCACCGCGATGGCTGAGCGGCTGCTCGCGGAGGGCGCCCCTGGCCTGCACTACATCACGCTCAACCGCTCGACGGCGACCCTGGAGATCCACCAGAACCTGGGCGTGCGCGAGCGCCCGGGCGGGGAACTCGCGGCCCTTCCGCGCTGACGGCGTCCCGCCTGCCGGCACGGGCCTTCTGCGTCCCGGCACGGGCAGCGTCCGTCCCGCCCCACCGCGTCGGCTCCGGGGGCGGACGCAGGGGGCCGGGGGAGCGGAGCACGCAATTCCGCCACGTCGTAGCATGCACCGTATGGAGCAGCGTGTATTGGGCCGGACCGGCCGTGACGTATCCGTGGTCGGACTCGGGACCTGGCAGCTCGGCGCCGACTGGGGCGAGGTGGCGGAGGCAGACGCCGCCGCCGTGCTCGACGCCGCCGTCGAGTCGGGTGTGACCTTCTTCGACACCGCGGACGTCTACGGCGACGGCCGCAGCGAACAGCTGATCGGCAGTTATCTCAAGGAGCGCCCGGACGCCGGGATCTTCGTCGCGACGAAGATGGGCCGCCGCGCCGAGCAGCTGCCCGAGAACTACGTCCTCGCCAACTTCCGGGCGTGGAACGACAGGTCCCGGGCCAACCTGGGCGTCGACACCCTCGATCTGGTCCAGCTGCACTGCCCGCCGACCGCGGTCTTCGCGTCCGACGAGGTGTTCGACGCGCTCGACACCCTCGTCGAGGAACAGCGGATCGCCGCGTACGGCGTGAGCGTCGAGACCTGCGCGCAGGCGCTGACCGCCATCGCGCGGCCCGGCGTCGCGAGTGTGCAGATCATCCTCAACCCGTTCCGCCTCAAGCCGCTGGACGAGGTGCTCCCGGCGGCCCGCGCGGCCGGCGTGGGCATCATCGCCCGTGTCCCGCTCGCCTCCGGTCTGCTGACCGGGAAGTACACGAAGGACACGGTCTTCGCGGAGAACGACCACCGCTCCTTCAACCGGCACGGTGAGGCGTTCGACCAGGGCGAGACGTTCTCCGGCGTCGACTACGAGACGGGTCTCGCCGCCGCGGCCGAGTTCGCCGGCCTGGTCCCCGCGGGCGCCACGTCCGCGCAGACGGCGCTGCGCTGGATCGTCCAGCAGCCCGGCGTCAGCAGTGTCATTCCCGGTGCCAGGTCGGTGGCGCAGGCGAAAGGCAACGCGTCGGCCGCCGAGCTGCCCCCGCTGGGTCCCGAGGTGGTGGCGGCGGTGCGCGACCTGTACGACCGCAGGATCAGGGAGTCCGTGCACGGTCGCTGGTAGTGCGCCGGGGACCGACTGGGCCGCAGGGGTGAACTCCTGGGCGCGGTGGGCGACACGAGGCGGACCCATGGTGCCGTCTTCTGTGGCTGTACCGCGCCCGGCGATGTAGCGTCATGATCAGCTGTCGTGGTTCCGAAGTACCGCTCGCCCGTGACGCTCCGTTACGGGCGTTCATGCTGTCCAGCGTGTCCGGACCAAGGCGATCACCTCCGGGCCGCCGCGCCGTGCGGCGGCCCTCGCTTCGCGGAATACGGAGAATCGGCATGGCCAGTGGCACCGTCAAGTGGTTCAACTCGGAAAAGGGCTTCGGCTTCATCGCGCAGGACAGCGGCGGACCGGACGTCTTCGCGCACTACTCCAACATCTCGACGACCGGCTACCGCGAGCTGGCGGAGGGCCAGAAGGTCACCTTCGACGTGACCCAGGGCAACAAGGGCCCCCAGGCGGAGAACATCCTCCCCTCCTGATTGATCCACGGCGTCCGCCCCCGCGGCGGACACGAGGACGATCCCGGGGCGTGGGCCCGGTGGCAGTCGGCCACCGGGCCCACGCCCTTCGCGCCTCCCGGGCCACTGTCGGGTCTGGGGTCCCTCTTCTGCGCTTCCCCGATGGCGTGAGCGCTGGGGGACGGCTGTCATGGAGCGAAGAGGGCGTCACCCGTGGCGCCCGATGACCGACACGGTGGGTGCCCCACCCGTGGTCGTCTCGGCAAAGGGAGCCGCGCCAATGCCTCGTGACCCGCATACCGCAGAAGGAGAACAGGATCCTCCGCCTCCCCGAGCGGGCGGGGACACGACCCGGGAACCCATACGTACCCTCCTGTGGACGGCGGCGACCATCCGCCCGCTGGACGAGGTCGCCGCGCTCGTCAGCCTGCTCCGGCGTACGGGGGAGGTGCCGAGCCCCGCGGACGAGGCGCTCAGGGCGGCGGCCGTCGCCCGTCCGCTGGATGAGGTCAGGCAGCTCGTCCTCATGCTCAACGAACCGCCGGATCGACAGGACGAGATGGACGCGGCCCTGCGCGCCGTCGCTGTGGGGCGTCCCATCGAGGATGTCGCCCACCTCGTCAGCATCCTGGGATTCGAGGGCTCCGAGCCGGCCGGGACAGCGGGGGAGCGTCCCGTCCGCGCGGCGACGGCGGCCTCGGTCGCGGAGCGCGTGACAGCGCACGAACCCGTTCTGGCACCGGCGCGGGAGGCCGTGCTGGAAGCCGTGTCCGAAGCGGGACCCGCGGCGGGGGAGCCGCCGGTCGTCGCGGACGCGCAGGCGGCTGCCGTCGTCGACGCTCCCGAGCCGGCGCGCCGACAGGCGTCCGCGGTACGGACAGCCGGCGCCGAGCCCCCCGGTGTCGACACGTTCCGCTTCGTGCCGCCCGCCACCACCCGGACCCGGATTGCTCCCGCGTCACCGGCGCCCCGCCCGGCCGCGCGGCACGCCGCCAGGACCGCCGTGCCCGACCGTGACGCCCGGGCCGCCCGCCCGGCCCCGTCCCCGGCGCTCGGGTCCGTCCTGCGTTGGCCCGCCGGTGCGGTGCTGATCGTCATGGGCCTGCTCCATCTGCCCGAGGACCTCGGCGAACTCCGCTCCGGCGGCGTCACCGACATGCTCTGCGTGGTCATCACCGTGCTCTGCCTGGTGCTCGCGGCCTGGCTGATGGTGCGGGACATGGCGTGGACCTGGGGCGCGAGCGCGGTGGTCGCGGGCGCGGTGCTGGTCATCCACTCGATGGTCGGCTTCGGCAGCATCACACTGCCGGGCAGCAGCCTCGGCGGGGCGTACAGGTGGGCGAGCGCCATCGCGCTGGTCTGCGCGATCGCGGCACTCGCCCTGAGCGGCTCGGCGCTGATGCGCAGGCACCCGCAGGGCGTCACCGGTGACGTCGGCTCGTAGCCCGCGACCCGTCCCGTGCGACGGCGGCGCCCCCTGCCGTCAACGCGTTCCAGGGGGCGCCGCCGCGTGCGTCAGGCGGTCCGGTCGGGCAGCCAGTTGCCGTGGAAGCCGGCCGGGACGCGGCGCGGCAGGTGGACGACCGCGACAGGCGGCGCAGCAAGGTGGTCGGCGTCGAGTATCACCAGGTCGCTGCGGTCGGTGGCCGCGTCGTACACGAAGGTCATGAGCCAGCCGGGGCCGCCGGGGACATCGTCGGCCGGCGCGAAGGCCGCCTCCCCCGGCGCTCTGCCGGCGCCGAAGACATGGCTCGTCACCGCACCGGAGTCCAGGTGGTAGCGGTGCAGCGCGCCACGGCCGTGCCCCCCGTCCGTCCGCCCGGCCGCCTGCGTCGCGTGGCCGAACGCGCTGGGCAGTCCGGCGAGCCGGTCGTCGATCCGCGGGAACTCGGCGCGCCGGTCGTCCAGCCGCTCCTCGCGGACCGCGCCGGTGGTCAGGTCGATCGTCCACCGCCACAGCGACGCGCTCCCGTCGAGGGCCACGCCGTCGCCGAGGGAGGGGTAGCGCGACACGTGGAGCACCAGGCGGGTTCCGTCCGCCCCCTCGTGGGCGTTGAGCGTGTGGAAGACGTAGCAGGGTTCGATGTCGAACCAGCGGACCGGACCGAACGGGTCGTCGCGCCGCAGCACCCCGAGCCGGGCCCCGTTCTGCGGCGACCACACGTACGGCATGCCGCCGCCGGGGGCCGTCGCCCGCCCACGGTCGAAGACGACCGGGAGGTCCATGAAGACCACATGGCGGGCGGTGAGGTGGAAGTCGTGCATCATCGTCGCCGCGGGCACCTCGATCTCCCGGCTGACCGTCAGCTGCCCGGCCGCGTCGGCGCGGTGGTAGGTCAGATACGGGGGCCTTCCCGCGCCGTACCCGAAGAAGTGCAGCTCGCCCGTGGTGGGGCAGACCTTCGGGTGAGCGGTCATCGCCGTGCCGAGCCGCCCGCCGAAGTCGTACGGTCCGACGGTCCCGAGTTCGTGACCGGGCTCGCAGGTCAGCTCGTAGGGGAACGACGACTCGACGAGGGCGAGCGTGCGCCCGGCGTGCCGTACGACATGGGTGTTGGCGACGCCTGCGGTCAGGTCGCTGCGGCCGTGAACGTCCCGGGTCCGGGCGCCGTGTTCGAAGGTGCTGGTGCGGACCCATCGGTTGCGGTAGGCGACAGCGCGGCCGCTCTCCAGCCGGACGCCGTGCACCATGCCGTCACCGAGGAACCAGTGGGCGGACGCGGCCTCGCGGGGGTTGGGTCCGTTGCGCAGGTACCAGCCGGTCAGCTCGGGCGGTACCGCCCCGGTCACTTCCAGCGCCCGGGTGGTGAGTTCGTCGGGCACGGGGGCGTAGTTCCCCGCGAGGTGCGGCGCGGGTGCGTCGGCCGTGGTCATGATCGGTCCCTTCGTGAGGGTCGGGAGTGGTGCGGCTCGTGTGGTCGCGGGCCTGTGGGCGGGGCGCGGAACGGTCCGCGGGGTGGGGTGCGCCGGTTCAGGCCGCTTCGCCCGCGCTGCCGGAGGATGTCGGGGCGGCTCCCGCGGCGGCTCCCGTACGGGCGAGGCGGGCGCGGACCCGGCGCGGATAGAGGGAGGTGAAGAGGGCGGGCGTGGCCAGCCCCACGACGTGGACCAGGATGATGACCCAGTCGGGCGCGTCCTTGGCCGAGCAGGCGATGAGCGCGGCACCGGAGAAGGTGAAGGCGGTGGCCCAGACCGACGTGATGATCACGTTGACCCGGAGGAAGCCCGGCGTGTGCCAGTACTCCCGCGGTGTCTGCTGCCGGGCGATGCCCAGGGTGAAGGGCCTGCGGATGGCCAGCGACAGCCAGGCGGTCAGGCAGAGCCACACGAACGACATCGCGCTGTCGTAGGGCTTCAGCGCGGAGCCGGGATCGGCGAACGCGAGTGCGCCGAGGGGCACGAAGTAGATCACCGTGCTGATGTCGAGGATCAGGGCGTCCGCGGCGATCCCGCCGCGCAGCCCGCCCGCCAGCAGGATGCTGCCGGTGGCGAGGGCGGCGACGGCCCCCCAGCGCCAGTCGGCCGACGACACGGCGGCGAACACGATCCACGGAATGAAACCACGCAGGTAGCCCACGGCTGCTCTCCCTGAGAACTCCGTTATTCCAATATTGACAGGTCAAAAGTAGAAGGTCTTCCTTTGATGTGTCAACACTGGAAGGTAGGGTCGTTCCCATGAGCCTTCGGCACGCACTTCTCGGACTCCTGGTGGAACGCACCGGCAGTGGCTACGACCTGATGAAGCTGTTCGACACCTCACTCGCGAGCGTCTGGCCGGCCACCCAGAGCCAGGTCTACGGCGAGCTCAACCGGCTCGACGCCGGGGGCCTGATCGAGGTCGTCGCCGAGGGCGCCAGGGGCCGCAAGGATTACGGCATCACCGCGGACGGGAAGGCCGAGCTGCACCGCTGGCTGGTGGAGAACGAGGAGCACAAGCCGCAGCGCAGTGAGCCGCTACTGCAGGTCTTCTTCCTCGGGGTGCTCGCGAAGGACGAGGCCGCGGCGCGCATGCGCCGCTGGGCGGAGCTCTCGGAGGCGCAGCACCAGCAACTGGTCGGACTCCGGGAGGGCGTCGACTGGGGTGAGGACATGCTGTCCACCGGTGGCGCGCTGGCGCTGGAGTACGGCCTGAGACTGCGCGCGATGGAGCAGGAGTGGGCCCGCTGGGCCGCGGAGCGGATCGAGCAGGGCCGGTCCTGAGGTACCGCGCCCGCGGTGCGACGGCGCGTCTCCGTGTCCGCGCACGGCACGGACAGGGAGGCGCGCCGTCGGCCGGGCACGGCGCACTGCGACGGGTCGCGCGGCCGGCGCCCGGTCAGGTGGCGGGGGTGCTCGAAGTGGGTTTCGTGCCGCCGTCGTTGACGCCGCGTGCCGACAGGGGAGTGGCGATGTCCTCCAGGGACCTGCCCTCCGCGGAGACCGCGAGGAACACCGCGACCAGTCCCGCTGCCACCATCAGCCCGGCACCGACGCAGAACGCGATCACCGCGTCACCGACATTGCCGCTGCTCGTCAGCGAGGAGAAGACCAGCGGCCCCGAGATGCCGCCCGCCGCGGTGCCGATCGAGTAGAACAGGGCGATCGCGAGCGCCCTGGTCTCCATGGGGAAGATCTCGCTCACCGTGAGATAGGCGGAACTGGCGCCCGCGGAGGCGAAGAAGAGCACCACGCCCCAGCACACCGTCATCGTGGTGGCGTTGAGCCAGCCCTCGTTGAACACCCAGGCGGTGATGAACAGCAGGACACCCGAGAGGATGTACGTCCCGGAGATCATCTTCTTGCGGCCCACGGTGTCGAACAGCTTCCCCAGCAGCAGCGGGCCCAGGAAGTTGCCCACGGCGATGGCTGCGAAGAAGTAACCCGTCGTGCTGCTGGAGACGTCGAAGAAGTTCACCAGGATCGACCCGAAGCCGAACGTGATGGCGTTGTACAGGAAGGCCTGCCCCACGAAGAGGGAGAAGCCGAGCACCGCGCGCCGGGGATAGCCCGCGATGAGCGTCTTCGCGATCGTCCAGAGGCTGATGCTCTTGTGCTGCTCGACGGTGATCGAGCCCTCCGGCGCGGGCAGCCGCTCCCCCCTTTCCTCCTCCACCTGCCGCTCCACGTCCGAGACCAGGTCCTCCGCCTCCCGCTCGTAGCCGTGGATGAACATCCAGCGCGGGCTCTCGGGCACATGGCGGCGCACCAGCAGGATCACGAGTCCGAGTACGACACCGAGCGCGAACGTCAGCCGCCAGCCGACGTCCTTGGGGAAGATGTCGGTGTTCAGCGCCAGGACGGACAGCAGCGCTCCCCCCACCGCGCCGAGCCAGTAACTGCCGTTGATGATGAGGTCGACCCGGCCCCGGTACTTGCTCGGGATGAGTTCGTCGATGGCCGAGTTGATCGCCGCGTACTCGCCGCCGATGCCGAAACCGGTGAGGAAGCGGAACAGGAAGAACCACCACGCGGAGAACGACAGCGCCGTGGCCGCCGTGGCAGCCAGGTAGACCGCGAGGGTGATCAGGAAGAGCTTCTTGCGGCCGAACCGGTCGGTGAGCCAGCCGAAGACCAGCGCGCCCGCGCAGGCCCCCGCCACATAGAGGGCCGCACCGATGCCGGTGACCTGGCCGTCGCTGATGCTCAGGCCGCTGCCGTCCTCGGAGAGCCGGCTCGCGATGTTGCCGACGACGGTCACCTCAAGGCCGTCGAGAATCCATACGGTGCCCAGCCCGATCACGATCAGCCAGTGCCACCGGGACCAGGGCAGCCGGTCCAGTCTGGACGGGACCTGAGTGGTGACCGTCCCGATCGCGGGTTGCGCGGATTGACTCATCGTTTGAGACTCCTGCCCGGCGGCGCATGCTGTACGGCGCGTGGGACACGCCGATGATGGTTGGCTGCGGTTACCCGATGATCAAAGTGGGTAAACCGCCGGGTTTCGCGTCCAGTTGGGAGGGCCGGGGAACGCGAGGCGACGCGTGCCCGATCGAATGACTCCCGGGGAGCGGTATTGACGGTGCGTCCGCGCACCTCGGCCGACGGGCCGCACGGTCCTGGTCAGGCCTCCCGGCGGCGCGGAGCGAGAGCGTACGACGCCGGGACGGCCGAGTGGCGGAGCGGAGCAGAGGCCGGGAACGCTCACGGCCGCGCTGTCAGGGGCCCCGGCCCCTCCGGCCGGGGCGGGTCCGCGCGCCGGGGCGGCCTTCCCGGCGAGGCGGCTCAGCTTTCGCGGGGCCCGCCACGAGGACCACGTCCCCGTTCCCGCCGCCGCGCCGACGGCCGGGCGGGACCGGCTTCCGTAGCGGCCGAGGGCGGCCGGGGGAGTGCCACTGTCCCGGAACGCCTCCGCCCTGGAGAGCCGGAACCTGGCAGGGCCGCCTGCGGCGCCGCTGTACGGGCAGAGCCGTCATGCTCGGCCGTGAGCGCCTTCCGGGGGGCGGGGCGACGGGTGGCGGACGGTCCGCGCCTCAGGCGTCGGCCGTGTCGCAGGACCGCGGCTGCGCGTGCCGCACGCTCTCGGGCATCTCGATGTTCCACGCGGTGATGACGGGGCGGTCGTGCTCGGTGCCCAGCCGCGAGACCGTGCCGGTCTCCAGCTTGAACAGTCTGCCCTCGGCCGGTGTGAGCTCCAGGTAGCGGGCGGTCAGTACCCGCAGGAAATGCCCGTGCGAGACCAGAACGACGTCGTCGTCCGTCTCCGCCATCGCCTTGCGGACCTCGGCGAGGACCCGGTCGGCGCGCTCGCCCACCTCCTCCGGTGTCTCGCCCGGATGGGCCGCGTCGCCGGGGATCACGCCGTCGGTCCACAGATACCAGTCGGGGCGAGTCCTGTGGATCTCGTTCGTGGTGATGCCTTCGTACCCGCCGTAGTCCCACTCGTGCAGGTCGGTCGTCACCCGGTAGTCCGTGAGGCCAGCGAGTTCGGCTGTGCGCTCCGTACGTCCCAGCGGGCTCACCATCGTCAGGCCCACCCTGCGGTCGGCGAGCAGCGGCGCGACGGCGCGGGCCTGGTCCTCGCCGCGCGCGGTGAGAGGGATGTCGGTGTTCCCGGTGTGCTGCCCGGACAGTGTCCACTCGGTCTCCCCGTGCCGTACCAGGATCAACTCGCCCATGGCTCGTGCCACCCGCTTCCACTCGTGTGCAGTTCCTGCGGCCTGGGCCGTTTCCGAGGGGGACAACCCGCCCGGAGGGCGCCGCATTCCGGTCGCCCGTCCCCGCGGATCCGGGCGGGCGACCCCGTGATGTCCTCCCAGTGTCCCCTCTCCCTGCTTCCCCCACAGGGCGGGAATGCCACACGGAGGGGGTGCGTTACACCGGGCGTCCAGTTGATGAACATGACATCCAGAACGGAGAAGCCGGGCGAGAGTCGGGCGACCTCCGCGACGGAGTCGGAACGCCCTGTCTGGAGCACGCATGGCACGCAGTGAGACCCGCCCCGTCGTCACTCTCCGGTCCACCGCAGGGACCGGGCACACGTACGTGACGCGGAAGAACCGCCGCAACGACCCCGACCGCCTCGAACTGCGCAAGTTCGACCCGACGGCCGGAACGCACGTGCTGTACCGCGAATCGCGCTGACCTGCGGGGGTACCCGTAGGAGCCGTCCGTAGACGAGGAAGGACTACGTTATGAAGCCTGGCATCCACCCCGAGTCCCGTGCGGTCGTCTTCCGTGACACCGCCACCGGCGACGCCTTCCTGACGCACTCGACGCTCGACTCCGACAAGCGCGTCGACTGGGAGGACGGCAACACCTATCCTCTCGTCGACGTGGAGATCTCCTCCGCGAGCCACCCCTTCTACACCGGCAAGGGCCGGGTCGTGGACACGGCGGGCCGCGTGGAGAGGTTCGAGCGCAAGTACGGCTCGTACCGCAAGGACGACAGCGGCAACAGCTGACCGTGCGGACCCGCGTCCGCCGCGCGGCCCGTGGCCCAGTTCACAGGACGGCACGGGAAAGCGGCGGAACACGCGGATCCGGTTGAGCGTTCACCTGTACGTGGCCGCGGAGGGGACAGTGTCCCCGGGCCTCACCCCTTGCCCATGGGGAAGATCGTTCGGCTGAAGCCCCATGGAGCCTTTCGCCGCGAGGCGACCGCCCTCCGTGACCACCTCTGAACGGCCCCGGCTGGAATCCCCCGAATCCAGCCGGGGCCTCCCCATGTCCGCGGGGTCTTCTCCCTCCTGTCCGGGTCTTTCCGCGCTTGTGGCGCCCCGGTTCCACCGACCCCCGGTTCCGCCCACCCCCGGTTCCCTCGGGCCCTCGGTCTCCCCGGATCCGGGGCCGCTCGGCCGGTCACCCGATCCTGCAGGGCACGACGAGACCCGCCCGGCATACTGCGCCTCATGACGCAGCAGCCGACAGGTCCCCGTGTGTCCCCCCTCTTCCCGGCCCTCGCCGTGCCCGACGGCCGTCCAGCCCTGCGCTTCGGCGAGCGCACCGTCGGCTACGCGGAACTCGCCGCCACCGCCACCGCTCTCGCCGCCAGGATCGACGGCGCCCGCCGGATCGCGATCTGGGCCACGCCGAGCGTCGACACCGCCGTCGCCGTCGTGGCGGCGCTGCTCGCCGGGGTGCCCGCCGTACCGCTGAACCCGCGCAGCGGAGAGCGCGAGCTCGGGCATGTCGTCGCCGACAGCGAACCCGAACTCGTGATCGCGGAACGGGACGCCGTGCTGCCCGCCGCGCTGGACGGCATCGAGCGGGCGGCCGTGCCCGTCGTACCCGAGACGGGTGGTCCTGCCGCGCCGCTGCCGGGGGAGCCCGACGCGGAGAGCCCGGCCCTGATCATCTACACCTCGGGCACCACGGGCCCGCCGAAGGGGGCGGTGCTGCCCCGCCGCGCGCTCGCCGCCACCCTCGACGCGCTGGCCGACGCCTGGCAGTGGACGGCGGACGACGTGGTCGTGCACGCGCTGCCGCTGTTCCACGTCCACGGCCTCGTGCTCGGGGTGCTCGGCCCGCTGCGGCGCGGCGGCTCGATGCGGCACCTCGGCAGGTTCGACACCGGCGCGGTCGCGCGCGAACTGGCGGACGGCGGGACCATGCTGTTCGGCGTTCCCACGATGTACCACCGCATCGCGCTGGCGGTCGCGGTGGACGCCGCGCTCGTCAGCGCCCTGTCCGGAGCCCGGCTGCTCGTGTCCGGCTCCGCGCCGCTCCCGCTGCCGGACCACCGGAGGATCACCGAGGCGACCGGGCGTCAGGTGATCGAGCGGTACGGCATGACGGAGACCCTCATGAACACGAGTGTGCGTGCGGACGGTGAACCACGCGCCGGGAGCGTCGGCGTGCCGCTGCCCGGCGTGGAACTGCGGCTCGTGGACGACGAGGGCGGTGTGCTCGACACGGACGACGGCGCGACGATCGGGGAGATCCAGGTGCGCGGCGCGAACGTGTTCACGCAATACCTGAACCGCCCGGAGGCCACCGAGGCCGCGTTCTGGGCCGGTTGGTTCCGGACCGGTGACATGGCGACACGTGACGGCGACGGATACGTCCGCATCGTCGGCCGCCGGGCCACCGACCTGATCAAGAGCGGCGGTTACAAGATCGGGGCGGGTGAGATCGAGAACGTCCTGCTCGATCACCCCGGGGTGGCGGAGGCGGCGGTCACCGGCGAGCCCGACGACGACCTGGGGGAGCGGATCATCGCCTGGGTGGTGCCGGCCGACCCGGCGGCGCCCCCGGCCGCGGACGAACTGGCGGCACATGTGGCGAGGGAACTCGCGGCGCACAAGCGGCCCCGGGAGGTGCGGTTCCTGGAGGCGCTGCCGCGCAACGACATGGGCAAAATCACCAAGCGGGCACTGGGCACCTGATTCTCATCCCCCTCTCACCGGACGATACGACAAGCTGAATAGAGTGGAGGAGTGACCAACTCGACTCCTCCCGGCTGGTACCCCGATCCGGCGCAGACAGGTGAAGGCGCCCATCAGCAGCGCTGGTGGGACGGCTCCGCCTGGACCGACCACGTGCACCCGGCAGCGTCCGACACGTGGAACGCGACGGACGCACCCGGCCTCCCCGGCTATCCGCCGATGCCGCAGAGCACGCCACGCGGCGCCCGCGGGCGCAAGGTCGCCGTCTCGGTCACCGCGGGAGTGGTGGTTCTCGCGCTCGCGGGCGGTTTCTACCTGCTCGGCAAGAACGACAGCGGCGACGGGTCGAAGGCGGCGGACTCCGTCCCGTCCGCGCCCCCCCAGGCGGGGCAGGGCGAAGGGGGTTCCCAGGGTGGTGGCGGCCTCGGCGGCTCGGACGGTGGATCCGGCGGCTCCCTGGGCGGCTCGGAGGGCGGTTCCGGCGGCTCCCTGGGCGGCTCGGACGGCGGCGGCCTCCCCGGCAGTCCCGACGACCCGCAGGGTGGCGACGGCGGCAGTGCCGGCGGCGACGGGCAGGGCCAACTCCCGCAGACGGAGAAGGGCTTCGCCACCGACGCGGCCAGTGGGATCGACCTCCCCGTGCCGAGCGGCTGGGCGGGTCAGTCCGGGCTCGCGGGCGCCGGCGTGACCACCGGGAACTACAAGTGCCCCGGGGACGCCTCCCAGACCTGTGTCCGCGGTGGCGTGTTCTCGGCTCCCGCGTCCAGCCTCAAGGTCACCGCGAAGACGGCGAAGGCCGCGGCGCTGCAGGACATCCCGGCCAACGCCCAGGAGTCGTACGGCGACGACGGTGTCTACGGGAAGATCACCTCGCACCAGCAGCTGAAGTCGGAGGCCGTGAAGGTGGCCGGCAAGGACGGTTACCTGGTGCTGTGGAAGGTCGTCACGAGCAAGGGCGACGACGGGTACGTCGAGTCCCTGGCCTTTGCTTCCCCGGCGGCCGAGGGACAGATGGTGATGGTCCGTGCCGGGTTCGACGTGAACAGCAAGGCGCCGGCGCTGAGCGTCCTGAACACCATCGTCAAGGGCATCAAGGCCGCGCCTGCGGGCGCCGGGGACAGCGGGAACGGCAAGGGCGTCTGACGCGGGGCCGCTCGGCTGTCCGCCCGGCCCGGTGCCGGGCCGGGTGGCCCGGGCGGTCGCCCCGCGCGTACACGGGCGTCGCGGCCGGTGCGGATCGTGGTGGTGGCGCGGAGATGCCACGCCGAGGCGGCCGTGCGAAAGCACCACGAGGGGGCGGCCGGACGAAAGCGCCCGCGACGGTGGCGGCTGTACGAGAGCCGCCACCGAGGGCGGCGCCGTTGGCGGGTGCCATGGCCTGTGGCGGTCGTACGC
This sequence comes from Streptomyces sp. NBC_01497, assembly GCF_036250695.1. Classification (NCBI taxonomy): domain Bacteria; kingdom Bacillati; phylum Actinomycetota; class Actinomycetes; order Kitasatosporales; family Streptomycetaceae; genus Streptomyces; species Streptomyces sp. NBC_01497. The sequence goes on from NZ_CP109427.1 coordinate 8,030,181, forward strand.
ATGTCGTGCGGGCGAACGTGTGGTGCGTCCGTCGCGCGCCCGTACCGCCCGGAGCCCGCTGCCGGCCGGACGGAGCCTCGCGGTTTGACTTCGAGCGCGCTCCAATTCGTAGCCTGGCTTCATGAACACGCCTCAGCACAAGATCGGAACAGGGTTCGGAGCCCGTACCACCGCCGCCGAAGTCCTTCGGGGAATCGACCTCACGGGCAAGCTCGTGATCCTGACGGGCGGCTACTCGGGCATCGGCATCGAGGCGACACGGGCGCTGGCGGGCGCGGGCGCGCACGTCGTCGTACCCGCGCGGCGGCCGGAGCAGGCCAGGTCCGCACTGGAGGGCATCGCGAACGTCGAGGTCGACGAACTCGACCTCGCCGACCTCGACAGCGTGCGCGCTTTCGCCGAGCGCTTCCTCGCCTCGGGTCGCTCCATCGACATGATCATCGACAACGCGGGCGTGATGGCGTGCCCCGAGACGCGCGTGGGGCCCGGCTGGGAAGCGCAGTTCGCCACCAACCACCTCGGCCACTTCGCGCTCGTCAACCGGCTCTGGCCGGCGGTGGCGAGCGGGGCGCGCGTGGTCTCGGTCTCGTCCGGCGGCCACCGGCGTTCCCCGATCCGCTGGGACGACATCCACTTCGAGCGCGACTACGACAAGTGGGAGGCGTACGGGCAGGCCAAGACGGCGAACGTGCTGTTCGCCGTCGAACTCGACCGTCTCGCAAGGGAGTCGGGCGTCCGTGCGTTCGCGCTGCACCCGGGAGGCATCCTCACGCCGCTCCAGCGGCACCTTCCCAAGGAGGAGATGGTGGCCTTCGGCTGGATCGACGAGGAGGGCAACCCGGTCAACGACTCCTTCAAGACGCCGGAGCAGGGTGCCTCGACCGAGGTGTGGGCCGCCACCTCGCCGCAGCTCGACGGTGCGGGCGGTGTCTACTGCGAGGACTGTGACATCGCAGAACGCAACGACGACCCCCAGGTGGGCGGCGGTGTGCGCGATTACGCGGTGGACCCGGAACAGGCCTCCAGGCTCTGGAAGTTGTCTGCCGCGCTGACCGGTGTCAACGCGTTCCCCGCGGTCTCCTGACCGCTGCCGCACACAGTCGCCGCGGCCTGCGGCGACGGCCGCCACGGGCCGGGGCTCACACCGCAGGCGACGCCGTCGCCGGGGGAGCGGTGCCGGGCCCTGGGCGCCCGCCGCGACGCACCTGTGGGGCCCCGCCGCCGGGTCCGGCCGCGCGGTCGCACGGAACGAGAACGGACAGGCGGCCGTCACCGCGGGCCCGCGGTGACGGCGAACGGTGCGCCCGGGCTGCCGGTCAGGTGGCGGGCTCGCCGGTGGTTTCGCCCGGGGGCGCCGGATCGTCGGGCGGCGGGCACCGGGTGTCGGGGTGCCGGCACGGACGCCGGCGCCCCGGCGCCTGCCCCAGGCCCGTCCGGCGCGCGGGACCTCCCGTCACCGGCCGGGTGGGGAGCGGGCCGGGAGGTCGTGGACCCTCCACGACGTGCGGCGATCAGAGTCCCCTTCGATGGGCCCGCAGTGAACGTGGTCGCCTGCGCCGTGGCCGGTTCCGGTGCCGCCTCCTCGGCTTCGCCGTGGCCCGGGCGTTGTGCGCGACGACGCCCTGGCTGTTCCGTCCACGGAGGTTGGTGACGGGGCGGGCGTCGCCGTCGTCTGAGGCGTCCCGCTTAACGACGGCTTCGAAGACTTCAACCGCCGGGTCCGGCTCCCCCTGGGGTTCCGGATCCTTCGGCCCGCCCGCGAAATCGTGTTCCTGACCCCGTCGGGCAAGGCGGAGTTCTCGGCCGCCCCGCTGCCGGACGTCGCGCCCCAGGACGGCACCCTGATCCTGCAGACGATGCGTTTCGCACGACCAGTGGAACACCACGATCTACTCGGACAACGACCGCTACCGGGGTATCGAGAACCTGCGGACCCTGGTGTTCCTGAACGCGGACGACATGCGGGCGCGGCAGTTGGCCCGACGCGACAGCGTCGACATCACCAGCACCGCGAAGGACGGATCACCACGCGTCCTGCGGGGTTACATCGCGCTTCCCTACGACATCCCGCACGGATGTGCCGCCGGCTACCTGCCGGAGATGAACGCCCTGATCGCGGCGGGGGACTACAGCGTCCAGAGCGACCAGCCGCTGATGAAGAGTGTCAGGGTCCAGGTCGCCGCGGCGGCTGCCGCGCCGCCCTCCTCCGGCAGGTGCCCGTCATGTCGGGCGCGTCGGCAGCCCGTTGACGCTCCGCCCGGCGGATCCGCAACAAGGACGCGCCGCTCACGGAGCCGGTGAGCCGCGTACGGCAGCCTGAAGCCGCGTACGGCGCGTACGAATGGCGCGTACGGCGTGAAGCCGCGCATGGCAGCGCGAAGCCGCGTACCGCGTGAAGCCGCGTGTACGGGGCGGCGGGAGGCGACGCCAGTGAGGGGCCGGGGCAGCCGCGGGCCTCGGAGCGTGCGGCCGGGCCACGCGCTTCGCGCCGTTCGCTGAGGTGACGAACCCGTCGGTCCGCGGCGGCGGTTCGTCCGCGTACGCCCGCCGCCCGGCCGCGCACCCGTGCGGATTGCCCGAGCGGCAGTGAGTTCCACCGTCTCCGCTGCGGGCGCCGCCACCTGCGAGGACGGAACGGCACCGGCGTTTCGTGGTGTTCCGGCCCCATCCCGGATGAGCGCTTCCCATGGCGCGCTGCACGCTTATGGACATCGCCCGGCGGACGTGCTGTCATGCCAACTGCCTGCATTACAACGATGGAACAGTCCGTGCCGCAAGGGAACGAGCCGGTCGCGGCGCTTCTCGGCCGGCCCGGCGCGGACGTGTCACCCGGTCGACCGGAGAGCGGAGTTGTCCATGAGAGCCCCAGCAAAGAGGCGATGGCCCAGGTCCCTGCGGAAGGGGATCGGACTGGCCGCCGTCCTGAGCGCGGCCGCCACCACGACACTGGCCGGCGGTGGCACGGCGGCGGCCGGCGCGGCCCAGGCCGGAGCTCCGGCCCACCGCATCCCGACCGTCTCGTCGGGAGACGCCCGCTTCGAGATCCTGTCGCCGACGCTGATCCGTACCGAGTACGCGGGGGACCGGAAGTTCACGGACGACGCGACGTTCAACGCGATCGGCCGTGACGGCTTCGCACCGGCCGCCTACACGGTGAGGACCTCCGGTGGCTGGCTCACCATCAGGACGAGCGCGGTGACCCTGCGCTACCGGGTCGGCTCGGGCCAGTTCGACGCGCAGAACCTCACCGTGCACACGGTCGCGGGCGACACCCCGGTGACCGCCACGCCCTGGCAGCATCTGAGCTGTGGGCTCGGCGCGTTGTGCGAGGCCGAGGAATTGCAGCTGAGCGGTGTCTCCGTGGGCTCCGACCACGTGGGCCACACGGGGGCCGGCTTCGCGGCGGGCTTCGAGAGCACCGGTGCGTCCGCGTCGGCTGACATCGATGTCAGCAGCGCCGGGACCTACCAGTTCGACGTGCGGTACGCCAACTCCCTCGGCGGTGACGGCCAGACCACGACCCGTACGCTGACGCTCTCCGTGGACGGCGGCGATCCGCAGAGCGTCACTCTGCCGACCACGGCGAACTGGGACACCTGGAAACTCGCCACCGCGAGCCTCGGGCTCACCGCCGGGCACCACACCATCACCCTGGCCAGGACCGCGACGGACTCCGGCGACGTCAACGTCGACAGTGTCGCGCTCGTCCGGCCCGGCGACGCGTACCCCCCGGCCTCCACCACCGCGATCTCCGACTGCGGCTACGGCGTGAGCTGCGAGGCGGAGGCAGGACGGACCGGCGGCTCGGCGGTCGTCGCTACGGACCACACGGGATACGCCGGCAGCGGCTTCGTCGCCGAACTCGATCAGGGATCGAGCGTGGCCACCCACGTGGTCGGCGTGCCCGCCGACGGCGACTACACGCTCCGGGTGCGTTACGCCAACGGCCCGGGCGGCGACGGACTCCACCAGACGCGCGACGCCACCGTCACCGCGGGCGGAGCCAGCACGACGCTGTCGCTCCCCGCGACGAAGGACTGGGACGACTGGCAGACGGCGTCCGTGCCGGTGAGCCTCAAGGCGGGCTCGGACGACGTCGCCCTCACCTGCCCGGGCGCCGCGGACTGCCACATCAACGCGGACACCCTGTCCGTGGCCGCGCCCAAGGAGGCCGCGCCCCCGCCGCACCTCGCACTCGGCGGCTACCGCCGGGGTCTGGACGGCGTGACCGGCAACGGCGCCGCACCCGCGACCACCCCCGGACTGCTCAACCAGGACGGCTGGTACCTGCTCGACGACACCCCGTCGGCCCTCTACGACACCGCGGCGCACAAGGTCACACCGCGCCCCGGCCACGGCGGCGATCCGTACCAGGACGGCTATGTCTTCGGATACGGACACGACTACAAGCAGGGACTCAAGGATCTGGCCACGCTGACCGGGCCGCCCGCCCTGCTGCCGTCATGGGCCTACGGCGTCTGGTACTCGGAGTACATCGACCGCACCGCGGCCGACTACGAGAACACGATCCTGCCGTCCTTCCGGTCCGAAGGCGTACCCCTGGACGTCCTGGTCACCGACACCGACTACAAGGCGGTCAACGACTGGAGCGGCTGGGAGCTGGACCCGTCGAAGTTCCCCGACGCGAAGGGATTCTTCGACTGGTCGGCCGCGCAGGGACTGCACAACACGCTCAACGTGCACCCCAGCATCCTCGCGTCCGACCCCCAGTTCGCCCAGGCGCAGGCAACGGCCAAGGGCAAGCTGCAGAAGGGGGGTTGCGCCTCGGGCGCAGAGGTCCAGGACAACTGCTACACCTTCGACTTCGGCGACCCGGACCAGCTGAAGGCGTACCTCGGCCTGCACCGGACCATGGACCAGGAGGGCAACGACTTCTGGTGGCTGGACTGGTGCTGCGACGCGTCGCAGTCGTCGCTGCAGGGGGTCACCCCGGACGCGTGGATCAACCAGCAGTACGCCGACCTCACCGCGAGGACCCTCGGCCGGGGATTCGTCCTCTCCCGTGCGTACGGATCCCTGCAGGCCGGCGGGTACAGCGGCCAGCAGGCACTGCCGACGGGGCCGTGGGCGGACAAGCGCACCACCGTGCATTTCACCGGCGACACGTCCTCGACGTGGGGCACACTGAAGCTGGAGGTCGGCTACACCCCGGGCGAGTCCGCGGCGACCGGGATGGCGGCCATCACGCATGACATCGGCGGCCACAACGACACGACGGGGCTGACGGGTTCGGAGACGTACACCGACGGCGGGCAGACGCTCAGCACGCACAAGCTCCCCGACGACCTGTACGCCCGCTGGGTGCAGTTCGGCGCGTTCCAGCCGATCGACCGGCTGCACAGCAACCACAGCGACCGGCTGCCCTGGCAGTACGGTGACGCGGCCAGGAAGTCGGCCGACGCGTTCCTCAACCTGCGCGAGAACCTGCTGCCGTACACCTACACGCTCGCGGCCGAGGCGAACCGTACCGGCCTGCCGATCGTCCGCCCCACCTACCTGGAGTACCCCGACGAGCCACAGGCGTACGCGACGTCCGCAGACGAGTACTTCTACGGCTCCGACGTCCTGGTGGCGCCGGTGACCTCGCCGGGCGACTCCGCCACCACTTCCGTCTGGTTCCCGCCCGGCCGGTGGACCGACTACTTCACCGGCAGGACGTACGCCGGCGGGACCACGCAGTCCGTCACCACCGGCCTCGACACGATGCCGGTCTTCGTCAAGGCCGGCGGCATCGTGCCGACGCGCACCCACAACGTCACGGACAACGACCGCAATCCGCTGACGGACGTCACACTGAGCATCGCCACCGGGGCCTCGGGTTCGTACAGCCTCTACGAGGACGACGGGGCGGCCCCGCAGAAGAACCGGAGTGCCACGACGACGGTCCGCTACCAGGAGAGCGGCTCGCGCCACACGGTGTCCATCGGCGCGGTGAAGGGGTCCTTCCCCGGACAGGTGCGGGAACGCGCGTGGACCCTCGCGCTGATGGGAACCCACGCGCCCACCAAGGTCACCGCGTCCGGGGTACGGCTGTCTCCGCACGCGTACCACTGGAACAGCACCACCGGGGTTCTGACGGTCACGCTGCCCCGCCGGTCGGTCCACTCCCCGGTCACCGTCACCTACCAGTAGGAAGGAACAGGAAGGAGACGCGCGGGCCGGCCGCTGACTGCGGGCCGGCCCGGTGATCGCCCGCTCTCCCACAAGGACCCGTCCCAGGACCGGGCGCCGCGGGTGGGCGACGCGAGGTGCCCGGTGGACTTCCCGCCACCGGGCACCCGTCCGCCGGTGGGCGCGCGGGGGGCCGCGTCCGGTCAAGGGCGTGCGGACGCGGCCAACAATGGTTGTCCGCCGACCCGTTGCCCCGGTCCGGAAGCTTCCTACTCCGCCTGGGTGAGACCGGCGTGCGCCTCCAGGCGGTCGATGCGCTCGGCGAGCGGCTTCAGCTCCTGCCGCAGGGCGGTGAGGAGCGCGGCCTGCGGCGTGCCGGGCGCGTCCGCGGTGGCCCGGCCCGCCGTCTGCGCCTGGAGGTGGACGTAGCCCGCCAGCGCGGCAGTCACCGCCCGGCGCAGCAGTCGCGGCTCGGCGCCCAGGGACCGCAGCACCTGACCGCCCACACCGTTCGGTTCGGCGGCCAGGCCCAGCAACAGGTGCTCGCAGCCCACGTAGTTGTGTCCGAGGCCGATCGCCTCCGTGACCGACAGTTCCACCGCGGCGGCGGCCTCGGCGTCGAACCGGGGAGCCGCGCCTTCGCCCCGTACGTCGTCAACGGCTTCGGCGTTCACGAGCGTGTCGTCCGTGGGCGGGCGCCCCTGCGCCGCCAGCCCGCGCCGCGCCGCCAGCTCGCGTCCCACGTGCTCGGGCGGGATCTCCATGGCGAGCAGGACCCTGAGCCCCAGGTTCTCCCCCTCGGCGAGGATCCCGGCGAGCAGGGCGCCCGTGTCCACCTCGGGCCTTCCCGTCGACCTGGCCTCCTGTGCCGCCCGTTCCATCACGGTCTTCGTGCGCGCGGTGAACTGGCCGAACGCGCCCTGGGCCGCGGCCGTGTCCGGTCCGTGCAGGGCCGTCTCGCGGATGGCGGTCACGCGCCGGACCGCCGTCTCCAGAGCCCGCTGGCAGACGGCGGACACCGGTACGCCCGCCTGCTTCACCGTCTCCGCGAGCTCGTCGGGCAGATACACGTTGATCTTGGGCATCGGAGCACCTCTCGACGGTTGCCATGCGCCGTCCGCGCATTGAACCCCCAATGTAACCCCCATAGGGTTATGAAGGCCACGGAGGCGGGCACTTGACGTGGTCGGGTGCGGGCGGAGACGCTGGGGGACGTCCTGAGAGCGCTCCCATCGCGGCTACGTGCTGAGAGCGCTCTCAGAAAACCGGCTGTCGCCGGTGACCGCGACGACGAACCTCCCTGGAAGGACCCCCGTGGCCACCTCAGCACCCATCCCAGGCCAGGCCCCCGACCCCCAACAGGCGATCAGCTTTCCGCCGGACTTCCTGTGGGGGACGGCCACCGCCTCGTACCAGATCGAGGGCGCGGCCCGGGAGGACGGCCGCACGCCGTCCATCTGGGACGTCTACTCCCACACCCCGGGGCGGGTGCTGAACGGCGACACGGGTGACGTGGCCGACGACCACTACCACCGCTGGCACGAGGACCTCGGCATCCTGGCGGACCTCGGCGTCGGCGCGTACCGCTTCTCCGTCGCCTGGCCGAGGGTCCAGCCGACCGGCAGCGGGCCGGCCAACGCCAAGGGGCTCGACTTCTACAGCAAGCTCGTGGACGGCCTGCTGGAGAAGGGTGTCCAGCCCGTCGCCACGCTGTACCACTGGGACCTCCCGCAGGAGCTGGAGGACGCGGGCGGCTGGCCCGAACGCGAGACGGCCTACCGCTTCGCCGAATACGCGGGCGTCGTCGCCGATGCGCTCGGCGACCGCGTCCGCACCTGGACCACCCTCAACGAGCCCTGGTGCAGCGCATTCCTCGGCTACGGCTCCGGTGTGCACGCCCCCGGCAGGACCGACGCCGCCGACTCGCTGCGGGCCGCCCACCACCTCAACCTCGCCCACGGCCTCGCCGTACGGGAGCTGCGCGAGCGGCTGCCCGCTGAGGCGCAGGTGTCGGTCACGCTCAACCTCCACCAGGTAAGGCCGCTCAGCGAGGGCGCCGAGGACCTCGACGCGGCCCGTCGCATCGACGGCACCGCCAACCGCGTCTTCACCGGCCCCATGCTCGACGGCGCCTACCCCGACGACGTGCTGGCCGACACCGCGCACCTCACCGACTGGTCGTTCGTGCGGGACGGCGACACGGCGATCATCCACCAGCCCCTGGACTTCCTGGGGGTGAACTACTACTCGCCGACCCTCGTCTCGTACGACAAGGAGGGTGCCGCGCACGGTTCCGACGGGCACGGCGCGAGTGAGCACAGCCCCTGGCCCGCGGGCGAGGGGGTGGCCTTCCATCAGGCTCCCGGCCCGCGCACGGCGATGGGCTGGGGCATCGACCCCACCGGTCTGTACGACCTGCTGCGGCGGGTCGGCGGCGAGCACCCGGACCTGCCGGTCGTCATCACGGAGAACGGCGCCGCCTTCGACGACCGGATCGGCGCGGACGGCGTCGTGGACGACCCGGAGCGCATCGCCTACCTCCGGGGCCACCTCGGCGAGGTCCACCGCGCGCTGACGGCGGGTGTGGACGTGCGCGGATACTTCCTGTGGTCGTTGCTCGACAACTTCGAGTGGGGGTACGGCTACAGCAAGCGGTTCGGCGCCGTCTACGTGGACTACGAGACGCAGCGGCGCATCCCGAAGGCGAGCGCCCGGTGGTACGCGCAGGTCGCGCGTACCGGCACGCTGCCGGCGCCGTCGGGCCCCTCGGCCTGATCTCGCGACGCGGGCCGGGATGTTCCGCTCCGTGTCGCCCCGTCACACGGCCGGGCGGCCGTGGCAGTCGCCGTACGGGCGGCCGCCGCGGCCGCCCGCGTCTCTCCGGACGGTGGGGGAGCCGCTCCTGCGTCGGCGGTGGTGGTGCGCCTGACGAGGTGTCGGCGGCGCCCGTGGGAGCCCGGTTCATCGGGCGCGGGCCCTTCACCGAGGGACCCACCGGAGGGTGCGAGAGGGATGCGTCGGGTTTTTCCATGCCTTCCCGGGCTTCTCCGGCGTCGTGGGTGATGTCCGGACGTGGGCTTCTTCGTCCCCCAACTGCCCATGGCGGAAAGGTGCCTGAGGCATGGAGAAGATCACTGGCCTGACCTGCGTGTTGACCTGAACATGCGGTTCCTTTGGTATTCCTTTGGTCTACGCGTGTTCCCCCTGAGAACACTTGATCGACAGAGTGAGGGTCTGCGTGTGGTCTGCACCTCTCACCGCGCCGCACGCGTTCACTCGCAACGCAGGGGGTTTTATGAGATCCAGCCGACCGCGCCTGCGCACCGGAATGGCCGTGGCAGCCACGCTGTCCATGGTGACCGGCGCTCTCGCACTCGGCGTCCAGGCGGCCGGTGCCGACACCGGCCCGGCCGGACGCGCCATGCTGCACGGCACCAAGCCGCTGTGGGCCACCGCGCAGGCCGACAAGGGCAGTACGGCCGCGTCCAACAAGGTCTCCGCACGCGTGTACCTGGCGGGGCGGGACGCCGCGGGTCTGGCCACGTACGCGAAGGAGGTCTCCGACCCTTCCTCCGCGAGCTACGGCAAGTACCTGAGCGCCAAGCAGGTCAAGGCACGCTTCGGAGCGACGCAGCAGCAGGTGGCGGAGGTCACCAAGTGGCTGACCTCCGCGGGGCTGAAGGTCACCGGTACCACCAGTCACTACGTCTCGGTCTCGGGTGACGCGACGGCCGTGGCCAAGGCGTTCTCCACCAAGCTGCACAACTACGCCAAGTCCGGCAAGACGTACCACGCGCCCGACACGACGGCGTCGGTCCCGGCCTCGCTGCACGGCGCGGTCCTGACCGTCACCGGCCTGGACAACGCCCCGAAGGCCTCGCAGCACGACGACGCGCTGCCGCCGCCGGACGCCGCGTTCCTGAACGCCGGGCCGTTCTCCACGTACTTCGGCTCGAACGTGAACAAGAAGCTGCCGAACGCCTACGGTTCGAAGGCTCCGTACACGATCAAGGGCTACACCGGGGAACAGCTCCGGGCCGCCTACGGCGCGAAGACCTACACCGGCAAGGGCGTGACGGTCGCCATCACCGACGCCTACGCGTCGCCGACGATCGCGCAGGACGCCAGCAAGTACGCCAAGCGCAACGGCGACAAGAAGTACAAGGCGGGCCAGTTCTCGCAGGTGGTCCCGAACGACTTCACCGTCGACGAGACCAACTGCCCCGACCCCGCCGGCTGGTACGGCGAGGAGTCGCTCGACGTCGAGTCGGTGCACGCGGTCGCGCCCGACGCGGACATCACCTACGTCGGCGCGAAGTCCTGCCTGGACGACGACCTGCTCGACTCGCTCAGCAAGGTCGTCGACAGCCACCTCGCCGACATCGTCTCCAACTCGTGGGGTGACGTCGAGGCCGACCAGACCCCGGCGTCGCAGGCCGCCTACGACCAGGTGTTCCAGATGGGCGCCGTCGAGGGCATCGGCTTCTACTTCTCCACGGGTGACGACGGCGACTTCAAGGCGGCGACCGGCACCAAGCAGGTCGACGTTCCCGCCAACTCCTCGTGGGTCACCGCCGTCGGCGGTACCTCCCTCGCGGTCGGCAAGAACGACAAGTACCAGTGGGAGACCGGCTGGGGCACCCTCCAGGCGTCCCTGTCGGCCGAGGGCAAGAACTGGACCGGTTTCCCGGGCGCCTTCACCTCGGGCGCCGGCGGCGGCACCAGCACCACGGTGGCGCAGCCGTTCTACCAGAAGGGTGTCGTGCCCACCTCGCTGTCGCAGGCGAACGGTACGTCGTCCCCGATGCGCACCATGCCCGACATCTCCGCGGTCGCCGACCCCAACACCGGCTTCCTGATCGGCATGACGCAGACCCAGGCGAACGGCAAGCAGCAGTACAGCGAGTACCGCCTCGGTGGCACCTCGCTGGCCTCGCCGGTCATCGCGGGTATCCAGGCACTGGCGCAGCAGGCCCGGCACGGTGTGCCGATCGGCTTCGCCAACCCGGGCATCTACCAGCGCTACGGCACGTCGGCGCTCCACGACGTCACGGACCACCCGCTGGGTGCGGGCCAGGACATCGCGGTCGTCCGTAACGACTACACGAACACGCAGGACCCGACCAGCCCGGTCAAGACGTCGATCCGCACCCTCGGCCACGACAGCTCGCTGTCGGCGACCGTCGGCTACGACGACGTGACCGGTGTGGGCACTCCCGCGGGCAACTACGTGTCGTCCTACAAGACGCGCTGATCCGGCACTCTCCGGGGCGCCACGGCGTCAGGGAGCGTGGCACTGCCTCGCACACGACGGCCCCCGTGCGGTTCCCGGGCGGAGTTTTCCTCCGCCCGGGGCCCACGGGGGCCGTCGTGCGCCCGGGTGCGGCCGGTTGTTCGTTCCGGGTCCGGGCGCGCGTCTCAGTGGAACTGGGGGACGATCAGGTACAGCCCGTACGCGACCGCCGCGAGGCAGGCCAGGAAGCACAGCCCGGCCACGAACCGCGACAGGGGCGCCGGTCCTGCCGTCCCGGGAGCCGCGCCCCCGGAGAGCCCTGCCTGCTCCGGCGTCGTGGCGGCCGGCTCGCCGTCCGGTCCCGGCTCTGACAACACCCGTACACCGAGGGCGAAGACGACCACGACGGCGACCGTGGCGCCGATGCTCACGCCCGCCACCTCACCGAGGGCGCTGAAGTCGATACTCATGTGCGGTCTCCTCCCGCCGGATCAGACGCCGGCCCTGGCCGCCTGCGCCCGGACGGGCACGGCGTGGTCCTCGTTGACATTGCCGGACGTCACCGGGTTGCGCCGGGACATGTGGACGATGAAGCCCGACACCGCGGCGGCCACCAGGGCGATCACGATCGTGCCCGCCGTGCCACCGTGCACCACGACCCCCGCCGCCACCGCGCCGACCGCCGCGGCCGCGGGAAGCGTGATGCACCACGCCGCGGCCATCCGTCCTGCGACGCCCCATCGGACCTCGGCCAGCCTGCGGCCGAGCCCGGCGCCGAGGATGCCGCCCGAGCACACCTGCGTCGTCGACAGCGCGAAGCCGAGGTGCGCCGAGGTGAGGATCACCGTCGTCGACGCGGCCTCGGCGGCGAACCCCTGCGGCGACTTGATGTCGGTAAGGCCCTTGCCCATCGTCCTGATGATCCGCCAGCCGCCGATGTAGGTACCGAGACCGATGGCGAGCCCGGCGGCGCCGATGACCCAGACGGGCGGGCCCGCGTCCGGGCCCAGGGCGCCCGCCGAGATCAGCGTCAGCGTGATCACGCCCATGGTCTTCTGCGCGTCGTTGGTGCCGTGGGCGAGCGAGACCAGCGAGGCCGAGGCGATCTGCCCGATGCGGAAACCCCGCTCGACCGGACCGGACCCGCCGCGCCGCGTGATCCGGTACGCGAGATACGTCGCGAACAGCGCCGCGAGCCCCGCGACGAGCGGCGATGCCACCGCCGGGATGATGATCTTCTGTACGACCTGGTCGAAGTGGACTCCGCGCTGCCCGGCGCCCACCCACACGGCGCCGATCAGACCGCCGAACAGGGCGTGCGAGGAGGAGGAGGGGAGCCCGAGCAGCCACGTCGCCAGGTTCCAGAGGATGGCACCGACCAGACCGGCGAAGATCATGCCCGGCGTGACCAGGTTGTCCTGAACGATGCCGCCGGAGATGGTCCGGGCGACCTCCGTGGAGACGAAGGCGCCGACGAGGTTGAGGACACCGCTGATGAGGACGGCCACTTTGGGGCGCAGTGCCCCGGTCGCGATGGAGGTCGCCATGGCGTTCGCGGTGTCATGGAATCCGTTGGTGAAGTCGAAGGCCAGAGCCGTGACGATCACCACTGCCACAAGGAAGGTGATGTGGTCCATTCGCCCCATGAAAGCGCGAGCGGGCGTACCCGGGGCAACAGCGATGTGAAGACGTCAGGTTCTTGTCTCCACAGGTAGGCGACACATCCCGGGGTGCGCCTGAACGCTCGGGCCCGTGCCCGCGGGTGGCCGGTTCGGCTCCGGGCCCCACGCACCGCGTCCGCCCCCGGGGACCCGACGCGGTGTGGTGCCCCCGGCCGCGGGCTCCGCACCCCCGCGGACCCCGGCATCACTGGACGGGAACCGCCACCATCCGTCCCGGACGTCGCCAACCCCCGCCCGGAAAAGCCGAGTACGGCCCCGCGAAGGGACCGTGGCGGGGCCCCGGCGCGGCGCGCGGACAGCGCCTCGGGCGCCGGCCCGGTGCGGACAGCTCCCACCGCGGGGCCGGGAGTGGCAGGGCGATGGGAGCGGACGGCGGGAGGGGCGGCCCGGTACGGGGCCGCCCCCCGGATCAGACGCGCTCGCGGTACAGACCCCGGCCCGCGCGGTCGGCGCGGGACGTCGCGACCAGACGGTCGAGTGTGCTGCGCACGGCGTTGATGTCACCGGGGCTCCCGTCACGGCCGAGGACCTTCGCCACGTCACGTGCCCTGACCGTGCCGCCCTTGGCGTCGGCGAGGATGTCGAGCACCTGCCGGGTGAGGCCGTTGGCCTGCTCCTTGTCCTCGGTGCGCTCCTCGGACTTCTTCGCGGGGGCGGGCTTGGCCGCCGCCTTGGCCGCACGCACGGGCTTCTTGGCCGGGCCGCGCTTCTTGGCGACGGCCTTCTTCGAGCCGGAGCGGCGCGGTGCCGGCACCGAGGCGACCGGCTCCTCGGCCGGCTCGGCGACGGTCTCGGCCTCTGTGGCGGCGGCCTCCTCGGTCCCTTCCAGCACGTGCGGCACACCGGACAGCGCCTGGAGCGCCGTCAGGGCCGAACGCACCGATTCGAGGCGCTCGGTGACCGCGGCGAGTTCCTTCTCCAGAGACTGCTGGTGTGCCTCAAGGCGGGGAAGTTCCGCCTGGAGGAGAGTGGTTGTCGCCTCGACACTGCTGGGAGAGGCGGGTGCGGATGTCATTGGTGTCCCTTTCCGTCAGGAGCCACCGGCCGTTGTTCCCGTCGGTGGCCTGTGCCAACAAAGCCTAGGCTCTCCACGGCGCCACGTGGGCGGCAGGTGATCGTTCGGCGTCACACGCATGCACAACGACTCGGGTTCGACACCGGTTCCTGTTCACGGCGAACGCATCGGGCACCACCGTACACACCCTTCCTGACGTGCATGAACGCGCCCTTCCCACAAACCCTTCCGTCCCCGTCGCGGTCGCCGGCGGCGGATTCGGGGGCCCCGGTACCGTGCGTGTGACAGAAAGCGTAGAACGTGCACGGTAGTTGACGCGCGCTTTCCGGGCTATGGGCGCACCCGACCGCGTGGCGGTGTACCGTTCACGCCTTGCGTGCGAGGACCGTCAGACACCGGGGGGCGCCGTCGGCCCTCCTGCCGAAGCTCTCGGCGGCCCGCAACCGCACGGAGAAGCCCGCGTCCGCCAACTCGCGCAGCGCGTCGGGCAGCCCGAAGGTCCGGTAGTACATGACGAACGGCGGCCTCCACACCGCGTTGCGCACCCGCATCGCGGCGTCGAACCCCCACATCGCCCAGTAGGGCAGTGACCCCACCCGCGCCGGCGCGGGGAGCGGGAAAACGAAGAGGCCGCCCGGCCTCAGCGCCGCGTGCACACCCGCGAACACCGCGGGCCGCTCGGTGGGCAGGAAGTGCCCGAAAGCGCCGAAACTGGTGGCGAGATCGAACACTTCGTCGAACGGAAGTGCCCGTGCGTCCGCCCGTACCCACTCCACATCCGGCGCCCCGCCGGAATCCGACGGGACCCCCGCGAACGCTCTCCGGGCCTGCGCGAGCATGCCAGGACTGAAGTCGAGGCCGGTCACCCGCTCCTCGCACACGCGGCGCAGTGCCCGTACCCCCGCTCCGGTACCGCAGCACACGTCGAGCCCGGTGCGGAACGGGCCGAGCGGGCGCACCGCGGAGACCACCGCGTCGAGGAACGGCCCCGGCGTGCGGAAGGGAGTCGCGTCGAACTTCGGCGCCAGCAGGTCGTATCCGTGTTCCACGGACGACAGTGCCTGAACGGCCAGTTCGGTGAGGGAGGGCCCACGGTCGAAGAACATCACCCCCCAGCGTAGGCGCCGCCCGTGAGCCCCCTGGCGTCCGCCACCAACTCGTCCAGCCACTGCGGCCAGTCCGCCACCACACCGACACCCTCCTCGACGACCCACCGCAGCGCCTGCACCGTCCAGCACAGCCCGCCGACCGCCAGATCCGACAGGACCCCACCGGGAGGCAGGCCCGCCGCCCGCGCGAAGACCCCGGGCAGTGCCGCCACGCCGACCTGCTCGGCCAGTCCTGCCTTTCGCGCGTCCCGCAGCAGGCAGTACAGATCGCCGAGATGCCCGCCCACATACGCGAGTGGCCAGTCGACGACCGTGACGGCGCCGTCCGGACCGAGCACCAGGTTCTTCGGGTGGAAGTCGCTGTGCACCACCGTGGGCGGCGCGGTGTCGTCCAGGTGCGCGGCGAGCCACCGGGCGGGCCCGTCCAGCGCTCCGGCGAGCCGTGGCCGCAACCGGGCCACGCCCGCCGCCGCGACCCGCGCGGACTCGGCGAAGCGTGCCGCGTCACGCACCGGCGCCGGCGCTCTGTCCTGCCGGGTGAGCCGCCGCGATGCCGCCGCGCGCATCCGCGCCAGTGCCCGTACGGCCTCGCCGTACCCCTCGGCGCTCGGCCGCTGCTCCAGCGTGTGCGTTCCCGCGTCGGTCAGGACCAGCACCACCGCGCCGTCGCCTTCGCCGCCCACCGACGCCAGCAGGCGCGGCGCCGGCAGCCCGAGCGGCACCACCAGGCTCCGGTAGCGGGCGGCCTCGGCCGCCATCCCGCCCGTCGCGCGCTTCACGATCACGGTCTTCGGCCCTTTCCCGCCTGTGAGTTCGAGCCGCCACACCTCGGAGAGGCCCCACGCGCGCAGCCGCCAGCCCCGTACCGGCTTCGCACCGCGTCCTAGCGGTACGTACCCGTCCGTCAGCCAGGCGGGCAGTGCGGCGGCCGACACGCCGGGAGGCCCGGTGGTGCCGCGGAAGGGAGGGACGGGAAAACCGGTACCCGATACGTGATCCACCGCGCCATCATGCGGCCCGGGCAGCAGAACGCCCACCTGCCCGCATCACCGGCCATGCGCTACCTGCCACTGCCACCAGTCACCAGCCACCGTCAACAGCCGCCAGGCCGGCGCCGGGCCGCGATCGAAGAGCCCGCTGCCGCCTTCCCCGCCTGCCGGCCCGTCCTGTCAGGGAGTTCCTGTGCGTCTGCTCGTCCTCGGCGGTACCAAGTACCTCGGCCGCCACTTCGTCACCCACGCCCTGAGTCGGGGGCACGACCTGACGCTGTTCCACCGCGGCCGCACCGGGCCCGCGCTGTTCCCGGGCGTGCGGCGCCTGTTCGGCGACCGGGACACGGACCCGCGGAGCGGTCTTGCCGCGTTGCGCACGGGGGAGTGGGACGCCGTCGTCGACTTCAGCGGTTTCCTGCCCCGGCAGGTGAGGGCCACCGCCCGCCTGCTCGCGCCCCGCGTCCGTCACTACGTGCTGATGTCGAGCATCGCCGTCTACCCGCGCTCGGCCACCGCCGGTCGCACCGAGGACGTCCCGCTGCGGCGGCTCGACCTGCCCCCGGGGCGCACGCCTGAGGAGGTCGGGAGCTTCACGGCGCAGACGTACGGACCGCTGAAGGCGGCGGCGGAGCGCGCCGCGGTGGAGGAGTGCGACGGCCGCGCGACACTGGTGCGGGCCGGGCTCGTCACGGGTCCCGGGGACCCCTTCGGTGCCTTCCCCGGCTGGGCACTCGCCATGGCGGGAGAGGGCGGGAGGGACGGCACCGTGCCGTGCGCGGCCCGCCCCGGCCAGCCCCTCCAGATCACCGACGCCCGTGATCTCGCGGCGTTCATGGTCCGCATGGCGACCGTCCCGTTGCCCGGTCCCTACAACGTGACCGCGCCGCCCGTCACGTTCGCGACGATGCTGGAGACCTGCCGGGCGGCCTGCGGCGGTACGGCTCGTGTGCGGTGGACGGGTCCGTGGAACGAGCCGGGACCACGGAAGGGCGCCGAGGCATACGGGTACCCCGAGACCAACGGGACGCCCGAGACGAACGAGATGAACGAGATGAACAAGGGAAAGGGACACCGGACGCCCGAGGGGTGCGGGACGCCCGAGGCGCAGGACGGCGACAGCCGACACGCGGCGAACGCGTCGGGTGTCCGCCACGGAGGGCCCGCCCGCAACGTCGACGAGCATGCGGCAGGCATCGTGCAGCCGGCCGACGGCAGTGACGACGCCGTCTTCCAGCTCTCCACACGGCGCGCGCGGGACGCGGGGTACCGGGCCCGTCCGCTGGCCGACACCGCCCGCTCCACCGTGACCTGGGCCCTTCGCACAGGAGCCGTGTTCACCAGCCCGCACTGACGCCGGGCGGGGGTTGTGCGCCGGGCCGCCTGCCGCCGGACGGGTGGGCCCGGCGCCGGGCGGCGGCCGGGAGCGACTATCGTAGGTCGACATGTCCGTCCCTGAGATCGTCCGTATCGTCTCCCGCGACTCGCCGATGGCCCTGGCCCAGGTGGAGCGCGTCCGCGCCGAGCTGAGCGCGGCCCACCCCGGCATCACCACCGAGGTCGTCCCGGTGAAGACCACGGGCGACAAGTGGCTCGGGGACCTGTCCAAGGTCGAGGGCAAGGGCGCGTTCACCAAGGAGGTCGACGCGGCCCTCCTCGCGGGCGAGGCCGACCTCGCGGTGCACTGCGTGAAGGACATCCCCGCGGACCGGCCGCTGCCCGCGGGCACCACCTTCGCGGCGTTCCTCAAGCGGGACGACGTGCGGGACGCGCTGATCCACCCCGGCGGACTCACCCTCGACGAACTGCCGGACGGCACCAGGATCGGCACGTCGTCCGTGCGCCGCGTCGCCCAGCTCGCCGCGTCGCACCCGCACCTGGAGTGCGTTCCGCTGCGGGGCAACGCCAACCGCCGGCTCGACAAGCTCGCAGCGGGCGATGTCGACGCGCTGCTGCTCGCCGCCGCCGGGCTCGCCCGGATCGGCCGCGAGGACGTGATCACGGAGATCCTGTCCACGGACACGATGTGCCCGCCGATCGGCGCCGGAGTGCTGGCCCTGCAGTGCCGCGAGGGCGACACCGCCGTCATCGACACGGTGAGCGACCTCGGCGACCCGGACACCTACCGCGAGACCACCGCCGAGCGGATGTTCCTGCACGTCCTTCAGGGCCACTGCAACTCGCCCATCGCGGGCTTCGCGAAGGCCGAGCGGGGCGGCGACCTGTCGCTGCGCGCGTGCGTGTTCTCCCCGGACGGCAAGACCGTCCTCAACGCGCACGAGTGGGCGGGCCCGCTCGACCCGGCGACGCTCGGCACCTCGGTCGCGGTCAGCCTGCTCCGCCAGGGCGCGCGCGACCTGATCGACGGCATCGCGCACTGACGGCCGGCTTCCTCCCGCGTACGCGGCACGGCTGAGGGCCGTGCCGCCTGGCGGGGCGCGGCTCCCGGGCGGCGAGCGCCGCAGCTCTCGCCCCGCGGCCCCGGCGAACGGACGCCAGGCGTCCGCCATCCCGGCGTGGCGCTGCCGTTCCCCCGGCGTCACCGGGGACTGAGATCGTCCACGGATGCTCGCCCTGAACGTGGACCTCGACCCGGGCCGCTGCCGCATCCTCGGGTTCACCGGGTCACTCGCGCTGACGGCGGGCGGGCTCACGGCCGGCGCCCTCCCGGTGCACGACACCTTCCCGCCCTCCGCCGGCCGCGTCGCCCTCGGCGTGCTGTGCGGGTACTTCGGGCTCGTGCTGCTGGTGGCCGCGTGGTGGTGGCTCGGCGGCGCACTGCGCGGGCCGCGTCCGCCCGCGCCGCGCGAGCTGGTGCTCACCCTGTTCGTGTGGGCCGCTCCGCTGCTGTGCGGCCCGCCGCTGTTCAGCAGGGACGTCTACAGCTACCTCGCGCAGGGCGCCATGGTCGACGGCGGGATCGACGTGTACCACCACGGCCCCGCCGACCTTGGCGGCCCGCTCGCCGCCGAGGTCGCGCCGGTGTGGGCGCACACCCCTGCCCCCTACGGTCCGGTCTTCCTCGCCGTCGCGGGCCGGGCCGCCCGGCTCACCGGGTCCGATGTGGGCGCGGGCGTCCTCGGCATGCGCGGTGTGGCGCTGCTCGGCGTGGGTCTGCTCGTCGCGCTGTTGCCGGTCCTCGCCCGCCGTTGCGGTGTCGACCCGGCGGCGGCCCTGTGGCTGGGCGCGCTCAACCCGCTGGTGGTGCTGCACCTCGTCTCCGGTGCCCACAACGACGCCCTGATGCTCGGGCTGCTCGTCGCGGGACTCGCGGTGGCGGCCGGCGGCCGGCCGCTCGTCGCCACCGTGCTCGTCACACTCGCCGGCCTCGTC
Source organism: Streptomyces sp. NBC_01497 (assembly GCF_036250695.1). Classification (NCBI taxonomy): domain Bacteria; kingdom Bacillati; phylum Actinomycetota; class Actinomycetes; order Kitasatosporales; family Streptomycetaceae; genus Streptomyces; species Streptomyces sp. NBC_01497. Next base: position 8,049,674 of record NZ_CP109427.1, read on the forward strand.
AAGGCGCCCGCCGCGCTGGGCCTGCCCGCCGTCGCGGCACTGTGGGCGCCCGCCCTCACGGGCAGGGCACGTACCGTCAGGGCCCTCGCCATGACGGCGGTGCTCGCCCTCGCGACCACGGTTTTGGTGACCGCTCTCGTCGGTACCGGATACGGCTGGATCGGCACCCTCGGCACGCCCGTCTCGTCCGGGAACTGGTCACTGACCAGCGGTCTCGGCCGGATCACCGCCGCTGTCCTGGGCGCCGTGCCCGGCGACGACGCACTGGCGCGGTTGGCCGTGCCGCTGTGGCGCAGGCTCGGGCTCGCGGGCACCGCCGCGCTGGTGGTGGCGGCCTGGCTGCGCCGGGCCCGGCTCGGGGCCGTCCACGCCCTCGGCTTGAGTCTCCTGGCCGTCTTCCTGCTGGGCCCGGCGCTGCGGCCCTGGTACGCGCTGTGGGGTCTCGTCCTGGTGGGCGCGTCGGCGCCGGCCGGCCGGCTGCGCACCGGCGCCGCGGCGGTGGGCGGAGCCCTCGCGTTCGTCCTCATGCCGGACGGATTCCCGCCCGGTGGGCTCCAGTTGACCCTGGCCGTGTGCGGTGGTGTGCTCGCTGTCCTGGCGTTGTGGTGGATGCTCCTGCTCGCCCCTGCCGCGTCGCCGGTGGCGCCCTCGCTCCCGAGGACCGCGCTGTGAACGGCGGGCGCGCCGCGGCCGGTTCGGCCCGCGCCGCGAAGAACCGGCCCGTCACTCAGCCTTCTTCGTCCCCGCCACCCCTGCAGGCGTCCGGACCCCCGGCGACCGGGCACCGTTCACCCGTCCCCGTCCCCGTCCCCGTCCCCCTCCCCGTCCATCCGGCGCCGCGCTCCCCGGCCACCGCCCGCGACGCGCTGCCGGCCCGGCCGGCCTCTCGGGTCCGGGGCGGTGTGTCCCGGGCCGCGGCCGCGCCGACCTCCTCGGCGGGGCGCCGCGCCACCACCGCGGGTGCGCTGGTCGCCGCGACGGCAGTTTTCCTCGTGACCGTCCCGCTGTTCCGGCACTTCTTCGACATCGGCGTCTACTACGGCACCGTCGACGCGTGGACGCACCACGGGGGCCGCATCTACGACTACGTACGCCCCGGCACCCACTACGGCTTCACCTATCCGCCGTTCGCCGCCGTCGTGATGGCTCCGATGGCGCTGGTGTCGTGGCCCGGCGCCGTCGCGATCGGCCTCGCCCTCTCGGCCCTCGCGTCCTGCCTGCTGCTGTACTGGTGGCTGGATCACGTCATACGCCGCCAGGGCTGGCGGCCCTGGTTCGCGTACACCGTCATCGGCTGTCTCTTCGCGCTCCTCGAACCGGTCAACGACACCTTCAGCTTCGGCCAGGTCAACCTCGTCCTCGTCGTGCTCGTCCAGGCGGACGCCCGGCTGCTGGCCACCGGGCGCGGCCGGTACGCGGGTGTCGCCACCGGGCTGGCCGCCGCCGTGAAGCTCACCCCAGCCCTGTTCATCGGCTACCTCCTCGTCACCGGGCGCCGCAGGCAGGCCGCCGTCGCGGCGGGCACCGCTGCCGCGGCCACCCTGCTCGCCGCGGCGGTCGATCCCGGCGCGTCGCGGACGTTCTGGACCGGCGCCCTCTTCGACACCGGCCGCGTCGGCCGGCTCTCGTACGTCTCCAACCAGTCCTTGCAGGGTGTGCTGGCCCGCCTCGCGCCCGGCTCCGACACCCACACGGCGTGGCTGCTGTGCGCCGCCGCCGTGCTCGCCGTCTGGATCCGCAGGGCCCGGGCCGCCGTGGCAGCCGGCGACGACCCCGCGGGGTTCGCCCTGACCGGCCTTGCTGCCTGCCTGGTCAGCCCCGTCACCTGGGTGCACCACCTGGTGTGGGCCCTGCCCGCGCTCGCGGTGCTCCTCGACGGGGGTCTCCGGCGCCGCGCGCGGGGTCCGCTGGCGCTCTGCGCGGTGCTGTACGTCCTCCTGTGCAGCTCTCTCGTATGGCTGTGGCACGACGGGTCCACCGGGCCGCTCGCGTTCGTCGGCTCGAACGCGTTCGTCTGGATCACGCTCGGGCTGCTCGTGGCGCTCCCGGCGCGCGCCCCGGCGCCGACCGGGCAGCGCGCGGGCAGCGGAGGGGGAGAAGGGCCGACCGGGGGGCCCTTGTCCCCGGATGACCCCTCTCGTTAGGGTCAATGGGCTGACCAGGGCATCCCCGTGCCCCGGTAGGCCCGTCAGGTCAGGCCCGTCCCGGCGGCCGTCGGGAGTGAACGAGAAAGAAGCGGTTCGTGCGCTACACGCGGTTGGGCAACACCGGTCTTGAGGTCTCCGCCATCACCCTGGGCTGTATGAGCTTCGGCGAGCCCGAGCGGGGCACGCACCCCTGGAGTCTCGGCGAGGAGGCGAGCCGGGCCCTCATCAAGCAGGCACTGGACGCCGGCATCACCACCTTCGACACGGCGAACGTCTACTCGGACGGGTCGAGCGAGGAGATCACCGGCCGGGCGCTGAAGGACTTCGCGCGCCGCGACGAGGTCGTCATCGCGACCAAGATCTTCAACCGGATGCGGCCCGGCCCGAACGGCGCGGGCCTCTCGCGCAAGGCCATCCTCGCGGAGATCGACAACAGCCTGCGCCGGCTCGGCACCGACTACGTCGACCTCTACCAGATCCACCGCTGGGACCCGCTCACCCCCATCGAGGAGACCCTGGAGGCCCTGCACGACGTGGTCAAGGCCGGCAAGGCGCGTTACATAGGTGCCAGTTCGATGTACACCTGGCAGTTCGCCAAGGCGCTCTACACCGCGGACCTGCACGGCTGGACGCGGTTCGTGTCCATGCAGAACCACTACAACCTGATCTACCGCGAGGAGGAGCGGGACATGCTCCCCTTCTGCGCCGACCAGGGCATCGGCGTCATCCCGTGGAGTCCGCTCGCCCGCGGCAGGCTCACGAGGCCCTGGGACGCGCAGACGGCGCGCTCCGACACCGACGGGTTCGGCAAGACGCTGTACCACCCCGAGGACCGGACCGTGGTGGAGCGGGTCGCCGACGTGGCGCTCAAGCACTCCGTCTCCCCTGCGCAGGTGGCGCTGGCCTGGGTCTCGCAGCGGCCCGTCGTGACGTCGCCCATCGTCGGCGTCACCCGCTCCGGGCAGTTGGAGGACGCCGTGGCCTCCCTCGACCTGCGCCTGGAGGCGGACGAGGTCGCGCAGTTGGAGGAGGCGTACCGGCCGCACAGCGTCGCCGGTCACTGACCACCCCGTGAGAGGGACGCCGCCTCGGGGCCCGGGGCGGCGTCTGGCAGGCTTGTTGCATGCGAACCAGGACCCCAGTCGAACTCGTGGACGCCCTCCTCGAAGGCGAGCGGCCCGCCGCCGTCGTCAGCGCGGGCGACCCGGTGCTGCGCCGGCCCGTCCCGCCGTACGAGGGGGAGCTCGGCCCGGACCGTCTCGCCCGCCTCGTCGCCGCGATGCGCGAGACGCTGCACGCCGCCCCGGGTGTGGGCCTCGCGGCCCCGCAGATCGGGATCCCGCTGCGACTCGCCGTCATCGAGGACCCCGCGGAGGTGCCCGAGGAGGTCGCCGTGGTCAGGGGGCGGGTGCCGCAGCCCTTCCGGGTCCTGGTCAACCCGCGCTACGAGGCGGCCGGCCCGGGGCGGGCAGCGTTCTTCGAGGGCTGCCTGAGCGTGCCGGGCTGGGGCGCCGTGACCGTACGCCACGCCGCGGTCCGCCTGCGCGGCCAGGACGAGCACGGCAGGGAACTGGACGAGGAGTTCGCCGGGTGGCCCGCCCGCATCGTCCAGCACGAGACCGACCACCTCGACGGGACGCTGTACCTCGACATCGCCGAGATCCGGTCCCTGTCCAGCACCCAGGACGTGCGCGACCGCTGGTCGCAGCCGACCCCGGAGGCCGCCGCGCGCGACCTCGGGTTCGACCTGCCGGGCAACGCGAGGGAGGCGGGGGCATGAGACGAAGACCGGCACATCCCTGGATGATCGCCGAATCACCTGCCAGAATCGGCTGGGTGAAAGGGTGTCAGGCGGTGATCGCACGATGAGTGAGGCCCGGCCGGGAGGTTCCGGCGGTGCCAGCGCCCCCACAGTCCTGCGCATGGTGATCGGCAAGCGTCTTCTCGCGCTGCGCGAGCGCGCCGGAGCGAGCCGGGAGAGTGCGGCCCGGCTGCTGGATGTCACCCCGCTGACCATCCGCAGGATGGAGAACTCCGAGGTCACCTTCAAACTGCCGTATGTGCGGCTGCTGTTGGGTCTGTACGGAGTCGACTCCGCGGAGGCCGACCAGTTCGTGGAACTGGTCAAGGCCGCCAACAAGCCGGGATGGTGGCACCGTTACCGCGACGCGGTACCGGGGTGGTTCGGCGCCTACGTCAGCCTGGAGGACGAGGCCAGCCTGATCAGGGCCTACGAACCCCACTACGTGCCTGGCCTGTTGCAGACCGAGGAGTACGCCAGGGGGGTGCTCGGCGCGGGCATGCCCCGGAACGCGGAGGTCCTTGAGCGGCGGGTCGCGCTGCGCGTCAAGCGTCAGCAGCTGCTGACCAAGGCCGACGCCCCGATGCTCTGGATCCTCATGGAGGAGGCCGTGCTGAGCCGGCCGGTGGGCGACACCGGTGTGATGGACGGCCAGTTGGACCGGCTCATCGAGGCGACCACGCTGCCGAACGTCACACTCCAGCTGCTGCCGTTCTCGATCGGACCGCACCTCGGTGCCTTCGGCCCCTTCCACCTGTTCCGTTTCGACGTGGTGGAACTGCCGGACATCGTCTACACCGAGAACCTCACCGGCGCCGTCTACCTCGACCGGCGGCCCGACAGCTCCGCCTACCTGGAGGTGCTCGACAACCTCTCGGCGCGCGCCCGGTCCGTGCGGGAGAGCCGTGACGAGCTGCGAAGAATACGCGCGGATTACTCGTGAGGGCGGTGCGCCGGCCCGGCGTGCCCGTACGCCTCCTCCGGGTGCCGGGCCTACGCGGTGGCGCCGGGTACGGTCCCGTGCACCTGCCGCAGGAAGGCCGCGTTGTCCGGGGTGCTCCTGAGGCGGTCGAGCAGGGTCTCCAGGCCCCCTTGGCCCTCGCGGCCGCGCAGGGCCCGGCGCAGTCCCCGTACGGTTGCCAACTCTCCTGGCGAGAGCAGGAGTTCCTCGCGCCGTGTGCCCGAGGGGGCGATGTCGACGGCGGGGAAGATCCGGCGGTCGGCCGCCGCGCGGTCGAGCCGGAGTTCCATGTTCCCCGTGCTCTTGAGCTCCTCGAAGTAGAAGTCGTCCGCGCGTGAACCCGTCTCCACGAGGGCCGTCGCGAGGATCGTCAGCGAGCCGGCCTCCTCGGTGCGGCGGGCGGCGCCGAACAGCCGCTTGGGGCCGAGGAGCGCGCCCGCGTCCACGCCGCCGCTGAGCGTACGCCCGCCGGACGAGGCCGCGTTGTTGTGTGCCCGGCACAGTCGGGTCAGCGAGTCGAGCAGCAGCACGACGTCCTCGCCGCGCTCCACCCGCCGCTTGGCGGTCTCGACGGCGAGCCCGGCGAGTGCGATGTGCTCCTTGGCGGGCCGGTCGAAGGTGGACGCGAACACCTGGCCGCGCACGGACCTGCGCATGTCGGTGACCTCCTCGGGCCGTTCGTCGAGGAGCAGCACCATCAGGGCGCACTCCGGGTGGTTGTGGGCCACAGCCGCGGCGATCTGCTGGAGCAGGACGGTCTTTCCGGTCTTCGGCGGCGCGACGATCAGTCCCCGCTGTCCCTTGCCGACGGGGGCGACGAGGTCGAGGACACGGCCCGCGAGGCCGCCGCGCGGGGTCTCGAACCGCAGCCGCCCGGCCGGGTGGAGAGGAGTCAGGTCCTGGAAGCGGGGCCTGGCGGTGAGCGTTTCCGGCGGCAGCCCGGCGAGCCGTTCGACTCGGGTGAGGGCACGGCCGCCCTCGCGAACGCCCTCGACCGCGTCGCCGGTCCGCAGGCCGAAGCGGCGGATCAACGCGGCCGGTACCTGAAGGTCGCCCGGCTCCGGCAACAGGCCGGGTCCGCGCAGGAATCCGTGCCCCGCGGGCGTGATGTCGAGGATCCCCGCCGCCGGCGCGGCCTGGTGCCCGTCGGTCGCCGCGGGGGAGCGGTGGAGTGTGGTGGTGGTCATGAAGTGCCTTTCGCATACGGCGGATCGGCCGCTGACCGGCCGGTGGTGGAGCGGGAGGGGGTTGTGCCAGGCCCGTTCGTCGGGCGGCGGCCGTCCATCGTCAGAGCTCCGACACGCACGCCAACGGGTACGTGAAACAGGAGCTGGTGAGATCCGAGAGGCCAGTACGGACGCGCTGCGACCCACCGCTCCATGCGGTTTGTGGGATCGGGCGTACGACGTACTGGACGAAGACTACCACGACCGGGCGGCGGCATGGGCGGGGACCGCGGGGGCGCCGCGTCATCTGGCCCCTGTGATCGTTCTGATCTAGTTTCGAGGCCATGTCCCGACCACTCCCCCTCGCACTGGTCCAGGCGCCTCCCCACCCGGCCTCCGCTGCCTTCGCCGGCTTCGCCTCGGACACCGAACACCTGCTGGGCCGCCTCCCCGGCACCCGGATGGTGATCCATCCCGAAATGCACCTGTGCGGCGTCGATCCCGGCGCGCCGGACAACCACGAGCAGCTCAGGGCCGCCGCCGAACCGCTCGACGGTCCCCGCGTCACCGCGCTCGCCGAACTCGCCGGCGACCTGAAGGTGTGGCTGCTGCCCGGCACGGTGTGCGAACTCGGCTCCGGTGGTGAGCTGTTCAACACCGCGCTCGCGTTCTCACCCGAGGGCCGCCTCGTCGCCTCGTACCGCAAGATCTTCCCGTGGCGCCCCTACGAGCCCTACGACGCGGGCGACCGCTTCGTCGTCTTCGACGTCCCGGACACGGGACGGATCGGTTTCTCCGTCTGCTACGACGCGTGGTACCCCGAGGTGACCCGCCATCTGGCGTGGATGGGGGCCGAGGTGGTCGTCAACCCGGTGATGACCACGACCGCGGACCGTGCGCAGGAGATCGTGCTCGCGCGGGCCAACGCCATCGTCAACCAGGTCCATGTGGTGAGTGTGAACACCGCGGGTCCGGTCGGCACGGGGCGCAGCCTCACCGTCGACCCGGAGGGGCGCGTGCGCGTCGAAGCGCCGTCCGAGGCGCCCACCGTGCTGACCGATGTGCTGGACCTGGACGACGTGACGCGGGTCAGGAAGTACGGCACCGCCGGCGTCACCCGTGTGTGGGACGTGTTCGGCGAGGACGACAGCCCGCTCGAACTGCCCCTGTACGGGGGCCGGATCGATCCCCGCCAGTGGCGACCGGCGACGGCGGGGGAGGCCCGCGCATGAGTTCGTCGACCCCTTCGTCACCCTCCGGGCCGTCCTCGCCCTCTGAGCCGTCCTCACCGAAGCTGAACAGGACGCTGGGCCTTCGGTCCGTCGTCCTGTTCGGCCTCGCGTACATGACCCCGCTGATCGTGCTCGGCACCTTCGGCGTCGTCGCCGACGCGACCCACGGCGCGGTGCCCATCGCGTACGCGCTGGCGCTGGTCGCCATGCTGTTCACCGCGCACAGTTACGGCCGGATGGCCGCCACGCACCCCGTGGCGGGCTCCGCATACACGTATGTCAGCCGCGCGATCGACGGCCGCGTCGGGTTCCTGATCGGCTGGGCCACCCTGCTCGACTACTTCTTCCTGCCGATGGTGATCTGGCTGATCGGCGCGTCCTATCTGCAGGCCCAGTGGCCGGGTGTGCCGTTCTGGGTGTGGATCCTCGCGTTCATCCTGCTCACCACCGCGCTCAACGTCCGGGGCATCAGGACCGCGGAGCGCGTCAACGACCTGCTGATGGTCTTCCAGGTGCTGGTCATCGCGGCGTTCGTCGTCCTGTCGGCCCACCACATCGTCCAGTTGCACGGCGGCGGCGGACTCGCGGACTCCACCCCCTTCTGGAACAACGCCACCACGGTCTCCGCGGTCTCCTCCGGAGCGGCGCTCGCCGCGTACTCCTTCCTGGGCTTCGACGCTGTCACGACCCTCACTGAGGAGACCGTCGACCCGCGCAGGACCATGCCGCGCGCGATCCTGCTGATCGCCCTCATCGGCGGCGGCATCTTCGTCCTTGTGGCGTACGTCACCCAGCTCGCGCACCCCGGCAGCCACTTCGACGACACCGGCTCGGCGGCCTTCGAGATCGCCAAGACCATCGGCGGCGACGTCTTCTCGTCGGTCTTCCTCGCCGGTCTGGTCGTCGCGCAGACGGCCTCGGGCATCGCGGCGCAGGCCAGCACCGCCCGGTTGCTGTATGCAATGGGGCGTGACGACGCGCTGCCCAGGCGTGTCTTCGGCTATATCCACCAGCGCTTCCGCACCCCCGCGTTCAATGTGCTGCTGACCGGGGCGGTGGGCCTGATCGCCCTGACGCTCGACGTGGCGACGTCCACGTCGTTCATCAACTTCGGTGCCTTCACCGCCTTCACCTTCGTCAACCTCTCGGTGATCGTGACCTTCATCAGAGAGCGCAGGGCCGGTCGTGCGCCGGGTGTCGCGGGCCACGTCGTCGCGCCGCTCATCGGCGCCGCCGTCGACGTGTGGCTGCTCGCGCACCTGGATGGCAGGGCCATCGAGCTGGGCCTCGCGTGGCTGGTCATCGGCATCCTCTATCTGGCATGGCTGACTCGTCTGTTCCGCAGGCCGCCCCCGGCTCTGGACTTCAGTGAGGACGACCCGCAGGATGACCAGCGGACAGTCGGAAAGGTCTGAACGTCCAACCATCGGACGGGTCGCCAAACGGGACGGCGGCTCTGGTTATCTTGTGGAGTCCGCCTCCGGTCCCGCATCTGTGAAATGAGGCCGCTCACGGTGTCCTCCCGCCCTGTGACCCTGCTCAGCCTGGTACCCGCCGTCTTCCTTCCGGCGCTCACCTTCGAGACGGGCATGGGCGCGCTGGCGCCGATCCTCGCGCTCAGCGGCAGGGCACTCGGCGCCTCCGTGGGCGCCGCCGGGCTCGTCCTCGCCCTGCTCGGCGTCGGGCAGATCCTCGGCGACGTGCCGGCGGGCGCGCTCGCCGCCCGGCTCGGCGACCGCAAGGCCATGCTGGTGGCCGCGGGCGTCGCCGCGCTCACCCTGTGCGGCTGCGCGTTCGCCCGTACGGTGTGGGAGCTGGCGATCGCCGTCACGGCGACGGGCGCGACCAACGCGGTGTTCGTGCTGGCCCGGCAGGCCTACCTGACCGAGGTCATCCCGGTCGGTCTGCGGGCCCGGGCGCTGTCGACGCTCGGTGGCATGTCGAGGGTGGGCGCCTTCATCGGACCGTTCATCGGCGCCGCCGTGCTGCGGGACCGGCCCGTGCACGACATCTACTGGCTGGCGCTCGGCTTCACCGCGGTCACCGCGGGTGTGCTGCTGTTCGTGCCGGACGTCTCCGATCCGACGTCCGCCCACGCGACGGGCGCCAGGAACCCCGTCTCGGTGCGCGCGGTGGTCCGCGACCACAAGCAGGTCTTCCTCACGCTCGGCATGGCGGTGCTGCTCGTCGGATCGGTCCGCGCGACCCGGCAGACCGTGCTGCCGCTGTGGGCCGAGCACCTCGGGCAGAACGCCTCCACAACGAGCGTCGTCTTCGGCATCGCCGGCCTGATCGACATGCTCACCTTCTACCCGTCGGGCATGGTCATGGACCGGCTCGGACGGCTGTGGGTCGCCATCCCGTCCATGCTGGTGCTCGGACTGACCCAGGCCGCCCTGCCCCTTACGCACGGGCTGGTCTCGCTGACGGTGGTCGCGATGCTGATGGGCTTCGGCAACGGCATCGGCAGCGGCATCCTGATGACACTCGGCGCGGATGTCGCGCCGCCCGGGACCCGGACGCAGTTCCTCGGGGTGTGGCGGCTCTGCGCGGACTCGGGGAGCGCGGGCGGCCCTCTCGTCGTCTCCGCCGCCGCGTCGCTCGGCAGCCTCGCGGCCGGGATCGTCGCGATGGGCGCGATGGGCGTCGTCGCCGCGGGCGCCCTGCTGCGCTGGGTGCCGCGGTATTCGGAGTTCGCCACCACCGGCACCCGCCACCGGCGCAGCACGGTCGCCGCCGTGTCCCTGCCACCGGCCGCACCGCCGCCGCAGCCGGAGCGGATACAGCCGGCCCAGGGCGCGGAACACGGGGAACGCGTCGACGAGGCGTGAGCCCCCGGGCTCCTCCCGGCGCCCCGAGAGGCCGCGAGCACGGGCCCGCGGCGATCCCGGGTCGGAGAGCCGGCCGGGCGGAGGAGGGAGCGAGCCGGGTGCGGCGGGCGATCCGGGCGTGTGGCCTGAGGTGCGACGGCGGGGACGTGCGATCCGTTGCGGGGCCGAGGACCGGGCCCGCCCGCGGAGTATGTTGACGCCTCCTCGCGCCGCGTTCCGCCATCGGCGGCCCGGCTCATGGTAGGCACAGGACATGTCTTCTGACGACGTGTCATCCGGATGGCCGCGGGCGGACCGCATCCGTTCCGCCGCGCGTGGCGGACGCCTTCGCCGGATATGACCTGATGCGGGGCCGATCGACATGTCGATGTCATGGCCCTGCCCACTGAAGGTCGGGTTCCCACGCCTGTACGCCTGTCATCTTGCCTGCGGCCCTGCCGCCACCAGAAGGGACCACGCCATGCCCGAAATCTCCCGCCGCCGGCTGATCGCCGCCGGTGCAGCCGCGTCCGGAGCCCTTGTCGCAGGACAGTTGACCACCGCCGCAGCCGCCTCGGCGGCACCGCGCCGAGCCCGCAGACGCGCGCCCGACCCGTTCACGCTCGGCATCGCGTCGGGGGACCCGCTCACGACCGCCGTCGTCATCTGGACCCGCCTCGCCCTTGATCCGCTGCACGGCGGCGGCATGCCCGACCAGGCCGTCGAGGTGACCTGGCAGGTCGCCGAGGACCAGAAGTTCAGCCGGATCGTGCGCACGGGCACCGCCTACGCCCAGGCCGCGTTCGGCCACAGCGTCCACGTCGACGTGCGCGGTCTGCTCCCCGGTCACGAGTACTGGTACCGCTTCCGCACCGGGGACCAGCTCTCGCCCGTCGGCCGGACCCGCACCATGGACTCCGCCCCCTCCAAACTGCGCGTCGCCCTCGCCTCGTGCCAGAACTGGCAGCAGGGCTACTTCAACTCGTACGCCGACATGCGCGAGCAGGAGCCCGACTTCGTCCTGTTCGTCGGCGACTACATCTACGAGTCCGCGCCGACCACGTCGTCCGTACGGGTCCACGAGGGCAAGGGCGAACCGGTCACCCTCGACCAGTACCGCAACCGGTACGCCCAGTACCGCACGGACCCCGATCTCAACGCGATCCACGCCACCACCCCCTGGATCGTCACCTTCGACGACCACGAGGTCGACAACGACTTCGCGGGCGAGGTGCCCCAGGACCCGGACAAGCAGCCCCACGACGCCTTCGTCAGCCGGCTGACCGCTGCCTACCAGGCGTACTACGAACACATGCCGGTGCGCGCCACCGCGGTCCCCAACGGACCGCACATCCAGATGTACCGGCGCTTCGACTTCGGTGGCCTGGCCCGCCTCAGCGTCCTCGACACCCGCCAGTTCCGCAGCAACCAGGTCACCTCGGACGCCGCCGCCGAGGACCCGAAGCTGACCATGCTCGGAGCCACCCAGAAGGCCTGGCTGACCAGCGGTCTTGAGGGGTCGCCCGCCCGCTGGAACCTGATCGCCTCGCAGATCATGATGGCCGAGACCGACAACGTCGCCGGGGCCGGCAAGAACTGGTTCTACGACGCGTGGGACGGCTACCAGGTCGAGCGCAACGACCTCATGGCCCGCTTCCAGCACGTCAGCAACCCCGTCGTGCTCAGCGGCGACCGCCACCTGACGATGATCAGCGACCTGAAGAAGGACTTCTCCGACCCCAAGTCAGCCGTGGTCGGCGCCGAGTTCGTCGGAACCTCCATCAGCTCCAACGGGGACCAGGACGTCGCCGCCTTCAACGCCCAGTGGGACCCGCTGCGCCCGGACAACCCGCACTGGAAGTTCATCGACTGCCACCGCGGCTACCACCTCTTCGACATCGACCGCCAGGGGGTCGACGCCCAGGTGCGCGGCGTCGGGACGGTCAGCAAGCCGGCGTCGGCGGCCACCACCCTCTCCCGCCTGCGGGTCGACGACGGTCACCCGGGCGTGCACACCGTCTGACGCGCGCCGTCGCCGCTCCCGCCGCCCCGCCGCCGTCACGCGGCGGGGGCAGCGGCCCCCGCGTCCCCTGCGGCCCCGTCCTGTGCCTCCCCTTCCTGCAGCGCCGCGGCCGCCCTGCGCGCCCTGGCCAGCCCCGGCGCCAGCGCCAGCGTCACGGCCACGGACAGTGCCGCGAGCGTGGCCATGGCGGCCGGCACCGACGTGCGCTCCGCCACCGCCCCGGCCAGCGCGGCGCCCAGGCCCTGTGCCGTCAGCATCCCCGACGAGTGCAGCCCGAGGGCATGTCCCCGCACGCTCCGCGGTGTGAGCGCGACCAACTGCTCCTGGAGCAGCAGACTCGCCGCGTACCCCACCGAGGCGAACAGCACGGCCCCGGCCGCCACCGCGAGCGGCGGCCCCACGGCGAAGACCAGGTAGGGCACCGCGAGTACCAGGCGCAGCGGCGCACCGGAGCGTGCCCGCCACCGCGGCGGGACGAAGCGACCCGCCAGCGTGTCTCCCGCGAGCATCCCGACCGCCGCCGTCGCGAACAGCAGCGCCGCCCGGTGCCCCGCGTACGGGACGAACAGCGCCTCGCACCCGACGATCAGACCGTTGGGCACCCACAGCGCGAGGTAGACGCGGCGGCGGTGCGCCGAGGACCACAGCAGCACGTCGGTGCGCCAGGTCGCGGACACCGAGGGGCGGCCGGCCGCCCGCGCCGGTCTGCTGGTGAGCCCCCACCGCGCGGCGCCCGACGCCAGCAGGTAGAGCCCGGCCGCCACCAGGAGCGTGCCGCGCGGGGACACGAGTGCCACCAGCGCACCGCCCACCGCGTAGCCCACGACCTGGGTGGTGCCCGCGGCCATGTTCAGGACCGACCTGCCGAGGATGTAGCCCGGCGCGGGCAGCACCTCGCCCAGCAGTCCGTACCGCACCCCGCCGCTCAACGACGAGGCGAGCCCCAGCACGGCCAGCACCGCGAACAGCGCCCACAACGGCAGCCCCGGCAGCGCGAGCACCGCCGTGCCGACGCCGAACACCGCCGACGTACAGGTCAGCGCCGCCCGCGCGGGCAGCCGGTCCGCGGCGGACAGCAGGGCGAGCGCGCCGACCACCTGGGCGAACGAGGTGCCGAACATCGCCAGCGACGACAGCAGCGGCGACCCCGTCGCACCGAACACCAGCGTGCCGAGGGCCAGGCCGCTCACCGTCTGGCCCGCGACCTGCGCCCCGGAGGAGGCGAAGAGAGCCGTGAACTCGGCCGTACGGAAGAGCTCGTGGTAGGTGCGCATGGCCGGGAGTCTCACGGGTGGCCCGGGTCGCCCGTTAATGTTTCGCGCGGAGGCGAAACGACATGGGCTTGTGGCTGGTGGACACCGACACCCTGGCGAGCAGCCGCTTCGTGCTCTCACCGCTCGCCGAGACGCTCGCCTGCGTGCAGACCCTGGAGGCGGGTACGGCGGCCCATCCGGGCGAGCACCGCTGGCTCGGACATCACCTGCGCGCCTACCGGGGGTTCCTGGCCGCGGACCCCGTGACGGCGGCCCTGGTACGGATCGGGCTCGCCGGTTCCTGGAACGCCGGCTTCCTCACCCCCGTACCCGAACCGGGACCCGACGGGCCGCGTGGCTTCCGCGACGAACTCGCCCCGGTACGCGCCACCTCCGCGCTGCGCGCCCACACGGACCTCACGGTCTGCCACGGCCGCCCGCTGCCCCGGCGACTGCGTGTACCGGATGCGGCGGAGCGGCTCGCGGGCCTGCTGGAATGGGTGTGGTCCCACGCCGTGGAGCCGTACTGGCCGGTGCGGCGGCGCGCCCTGGAGGCGGACGTCGTCGCCAGGGCGGGGCGGCTCGGCACGGCCGGGTGGTCCGCCGTGCTGGACGACCTGCGGCCCGGAACGCGGTGGCTGGGGGAGGGACGGCTGCAGATCAACGAACGGGACTTCCCGCCCCGCACGGCCCGCGGTGCCCTGCTGTTCGTGCCGGTCACACCCCGAAGGGGGTGGGTGTCGTGGACGACCGACCGGTTCGCCCTGGTCCACCCCTGCACCGGCGCGCTCGCGGAACCCGCGGGGCCGCGGGTGCCGGGCGCGCTCGGCAGGCTCCTGGGCCCGGCGCGCGCCGCTGTCCTGGTGCTGCTGGACGACCCCAAGAGCACCACGCACCTTGTCGCGTTGACCGGACAGGGCCTCGGCTCAGTCGGCCGTCATCTCAAAATCCTGCTGGAGGCGGGCCTGGTACGGCGGCGCCGGGCAGGCAGATCGGTGCTCTACTACCGCACGGCCGCCGGGGACGGGCTGGTCGGGACGCGGTTCCCGGACTGACCGGGACCACGCGGCCGCCTGGGGGCAGCACGCCGTCCCGTCGTCCGATCCCGCGACACGGGGACTCCGGGAGCGAAGCCGTGCCGGGCGTCCCCGTGCCGGGCGTCCCCGTGCCGGGCGTCCCCGTGCCGGGTCAGGGAGCGTGCGTACGCGACTCCAGGTCCTCGCGGGTCGCGGCGCCGTACACACCGGAGGGGTCGCCCGTGATGCCGTGCGCGTCCTGGTAGCGCGCGACGGCGTCCTTCACGCCCGCGTCGTACTGACCGTCGGGCGCGCCCAGATAGACCAGCAGCAGTTGGCCGAGCCGCTTCTGCAAATCCACCACCTGGGGACCGCTGTCGCCCTCCTGCAGGATCGCCGGCCCGCCGGGCGTGCTCGCGGCGCCCGAGGGCGAACCGGCGGCCGGCGCGGAACCCTCCCCGGTCGCCGAGGGAGAGGAGCCCGTGTCCGCGCTCCGCCGCGCCACGCCGCCCGAGGCGGACGCCGAGGGACTGCCGGCCGCTCCTGCCGCGGCCTTCTTCTCCGCCCCCTTCGACGAAGGCGTCGCCGACGGGGCCGACGCCTGCTGCGACGCACCGGCACTCGCGGCGGCGCCCGATCTCCGCGCGCCGTCCTGACCGCCGGGCAGCGCGGCGTCCGACGTCGAGGACCCCGTGCCGGCCGAGGCCTTCGAGTCGTCGCCCCCGAACACGCCGGTGCCGGCCCCGACCGCGACCGCCGCGACGACCACGCCCGCCGCGACCGCGATGAGCAGGCCCTTCCTCTTGCGGCGTCCGGGTCCGTCCGGCTCGGCGCCGGTCGCGGCGGAGCCGCCGGCGTCGATCACGGAGCCCGCGAGGGGACCGGCCGCCTCGCCCGTCGTCCCCTCGCCCGTCGTCCCCTCGTCCGCGGGGGCCGAGGCACCGGGAGCCCGGTCGGCCTGTGTCGGAGCGGTGCTCTCCAGGGCCGTCGGAGCAGTGCTCTCCTGCGCCGGCGCTTCACCCACCGCCCCGGCCTCGGCCGTGCTCGTGCCCTTCTTGGAGGCTCCCGCCCCGGAAGCGGCGGTGATAGGGGGTTCTTCCGCGGCGCGTCGCCCGGCACCGGGCCCGGCCACGTCGCCCGATCCGGAGTCGTCCGCCGCCGTCGCGACATCCCTGGCCGGGTTCTGATCCGTCGTCGGCCCGGGCGCACCGGAGGCCTCGGATGCGTCGGAAGCAGTGGCAGGGGCAGTGGCGGCGGAGGCAGTGGCGGAGGTGGAGCCGCGAGCGGCGGCGTGGCCGGGCTTCCCGGTTTCCGTGCCGCCCGTGCCGTCCGAGCCGCCCGTGCCGTCCGTGCCACGCGTGCCGTCCGTACTGGCGTCCCGGACGCCCTGGTCAGCGGCTCCGCCCCCGGGGCCGGTCTCCCCGTCCGAGGCCGCGGCGGCGACACGGCGCGCCTCCACGGTGACCGCGCAGGCGCAGTCCGGGCTGCCGTCCTCGCCCGCGGGGGCGAAACAGCGGGGGCAGGGTTCTGACTTCACCGACGTTCCCTTCGTGGATGCGGTGTGTGACGCAGGGCCGCATGGGGTATGCGCTGCGATTGTGCCGCGTGCGGCGGCAGCGTCATTCGGCCATAAGAGGGCAAGTGCGGCCCGAAAGGGCAAAAAAATTCCGCCAGTTGCGTCGGCTCCGCGTCTCACCTCGGTGCGGCCGCACCCCTCCGGGGCCGACCGCCCTCGTCCCCGCGGCCCGTCATCCGCCCCGAGGCCCCTCCTCGGGGCGCCGCCAACGTAAGCCCAGAAGCCGCCGGTTGTGCATCTTGGGGGTGTGGTGGCCGGTCGGCTCGACGCGGGCCGGCAGTCGGGAGAGCGTTGACGCGGTTCTCGCAGGCGCGGCGGGGCCCGCGCCGGGCCGGGAGCGCCGTGGTGCCGTCGAGGACCTGGCAGAGGCAGAGGAGCCGCCGGTGGGCCGCGAGGACGGCTGCGAGGCGCGGGGTGAGGCCCAGGCCGCGTCGTACGGTGATGGCCTGACCCATGGTGGGTGAAGGCGGCTCAAGGTCCCGGCCTGCTCCTCGAAGACGACCAGGGCCTCGATCCCGGCCTCGCCGGCACCAGGTTCTGGCGGTCGGTCGACTGCTGGTCGCTCGCTTGCTGACCGGCCGACACCCGCTCCGGGACCAGGCCGGCCAGGCCGCTCCCTGTTGCGGTGGTCGCATTCGGGCCTGGCAGTGAGCTCGATGGCGCCGGTCGCCTCACCGGAACTCCCCCCTTTTCCCGAGCGCGGCACATCACCGCCGGTTTCCAGGCGCGCGCTCGCCCATAAGGCGCACGGACAGCGGGAGCGCAATGAGCGATAGGGCGAATTGCGGGACGCGTAATACGGTCGGCCGTCGTGGATTCTGTGTCGGAGACATGGCTTCAACAGGTAAGTCAAGACTTACCTTTGGGGAACTTTGGCCGTATGGTGTGGCTCGAATCGAAGGAGCCCCTGTTGTCGGAAATGAATGATCCCATTGTTCGTGCGGTTGAATCGGAGCGGGATTATGTGTCCTCCTTGTATGAGTTGCTGTCCGAGCGGCTTTCCGAGACGCGAGTACACCGGGCGAGTGTGCTGAAGGTCCCGGCGGAAAGCGCCGGCGAGGCATATGAGAGAGAAATCGCCGCCGAGAATCTGGCCAAGGAAATCGGCCGGCTGGAGGGGGCCGAAAAGGGGCTGGTCTTCGGGCGCATCGACGGGACGGACGGCACGGTCCTGCGCATCGGGCGGATCGGACTGCATACGGAGGAGGATGACCTTCCTCTGCTCGTGGACTGGCGTGCGAACGCGGCGCGGCCCTTCTACGAAGCGACACCGGTCCATCCGATGGATCTGCGGAGGCGCCGGCACCTGCGCCTCCAGGAGCGCACGGTCGTCTCGGTGAGCGACGAACTGCTGGACGGGACCGCTCCGACCGACGAGGACGTCGTGGGGGACGGCCCGTTGACGGAGGCTCTGTCGGCACGGCGCACGGGCAGGATGCACGCGGCCGTCGCGACGCTGCAGGCGGAGCAGGACGAGATCGTCCGCTCCACCCACCGCGGGGTGACCGTGGTGCAGGGCGGGCCCGGCACCGGCAAGACGGTGGTCGCCCTGCACCGGGCGGCCTACGTCCTGTACGCGTTCCCGCGCGCCGCGGAGGAGGGAGTCCTGGTGGTGGGCCCGACCGCCCGGTTCCTCGACTACATCTCCCAGGTCCTTCCCTCGCTCGGGGAGAACGACGTCGTTCTGGCGACCTGCCGGGAACTGGCCGCAGTGTCCACGGACGCGGTGGACCCGGTCGAGACGGCGCGTCTCAAGGGCGGCTCCGACCTCGCCGACGCCTTGGCCGGTCTGCTGCGCGTCCACCAAGCCCCCTGCGGTGACTTCACCGTGCGGGTCGGACGGGAAGTGGTGCACCTGTCCGGCGAGGAGGTCGCCACGGCACGCGACGCCGCAGTGGCAGCCGCACCGGGGCACAACCCCGCGCGCCAGGTGTTCAGGGAGCTCTTGGTCGACGCCGTCACCGACGCGATGCAACGGGACATGGGCGACCTCCTGGAGCAGATCGACGCCGATACCGAGAGGATGACGGGCCTGGACCTCGACCGGTTCACGGGAGCCGCCCAGCGCCGTGCCGAAGGTGCGGCCGACTCGGGTCCGGTCCACGAGCTCGACCTGGACGCCATCCGAGCCGATCTCCTCGACGACGCCGGTGTCGAGCGAGCGGTCGAGGTGTTGTGGCCGCGGCTGGTACCCGGTGACCTCGTGAAGGCGCTCCTGACGAACGCCGCCGCTCTCGCGGAGCGCCTGCCCCGGCTGACCGCGCAGGAGCGGTCCCTTCTGCTGCGCGGTCCTGGCGACCCGTTCACCGATGCCGATGTGCCGTTGCTGGACGAGGCGGCGAGCCTGGTCGACGGCCCTCCCGGGCGGACGTACGGGCACGTCGTCGTCGACGAGGCGCAGGAACTGACCGCCATGCAGTGGCGGATGATCGTCCGCCGCTGTCCGGCGAGGGCGATGACACTGGTGGGTGACTTCGCCCAGGCAGGCCCGGTCGCGACAGCACGCGACTGGAAGGAAGCACTGAGCCCCCACGTCGGGCCGCGGTTCGCACTGCACAACCTGACCGTCAGCTACCGCACCACGCAGGAGATCCTTGAGAGCGTCCGGGACCTGCTCACGCGGATCGCGCCGGACCAGAAGCCCACCCGGTCCCTGCGAAGCGGTGAGACGCCTCGCACCGTGACCGCACCTCCGGACGGGTCGGTCACCGCCGTCGTTCAGGAACTCCGCGCCCAGAGCGCCGCGCACCCGGGCGAGTTTCTGGGAGTGATCTGCGCGGACACCAGGGTGAGCGATCTGACGGCCCAGGGCATCGCCCACCACGCACGCATCGTGCCGGCGTCCGAAGCGCGCGGCCTGGAATTCGACGGGGTCGTCGTCATGAACCCCGAGGAAATCATCACGGCCCGCCCCGGTGGGGAAAGGGATTTGTACGTGGCCCTGACCCGGGCCACCAAGCGCCTTTGCACCGTCACCTTGCAGCCCGCCTGACGACGCGGCGCCCACGTCGTCGCCGCGGCCGCACCCGGCCCGGTGCGGACACCGGCTCGCGCGCACGGGGCAGCCCGCCGCCTGACCGCTCGTGGCCGCACCCGGCATCACGCGGCCTGGTCCGGGCCGACGACGTCGAGATCCCCTCCGCTGCGGCTCGCGCCCGGTGATCAGCGGTGGTCAGCGCTGATCTGCCGCTTGAAGCGCGGGTACGCGGTCCGTTCGATCGACGTCCCACGTCCCGCCCCAGGCCCGGGGATCGGCAGTGTCAGCACCAACGACCCTCGGCCGAACGGGTGACGGCCGGCCCCGGTCGGACATCAAGATCAAGTAATGGCGGCTCATGGCCTTGCCCCGGCGCTCCCCCTCGTCCGTCCTCGCGGCGCCGTCCTCGTACACGCGCCGGTCACGCCCGCGCCGGAAACCCTCGGCAGGCGGTCGACCGTGTGGACGACGCGGCCCCGTGGCGCAGGTCGATGCGGTGCGGAGGGGACGGACGAGGCAGAATTGCCAGGTGACGGAATCCGCGACAGGCGACGCGTACACCGGCCGGACGGAATGCAACTCCCGCGTCCGATCTCCTTGGCGCGACTTCCTCCGCACCGAGACGGGCAGTGCCGCCGTCCTGCTGGCCGGGGTCGTCGCCGCACTCATCTGGGCCAATACGGGCTTCGGCGCGTACGAGATGGTCTGGCGCACCACGCTGTCCGTGCGACTCGGGAGCATGGATGTCTCCCTCGACCTGCGCGGCTGGGTCAACAGCGGGCTGATGGCGATGTTCTTCTTCGTCGTCGGCCTGGAGGCCCGCCGCGAGTTCGACATGGGCGAACTGCGCGACCGGCGCCGCGTGGCGCTGCCGCTGATCGCGGGGGCGTGCGGGCTCTGCGTGCCCGTACTGATCTTCGTGGCCGTCAACGCGGGGCACGGCACCGAACACGGCTGGGGCGCCGCGATGTCGACCGACACCGCCTTCGCGCTCGGCATGCTCGCCCTGCTCGGGCGACGGCGGCTGCCCGCCGGGCTGCGCACGTTCGTGCTGTCGGTCGCCGTGGTCGACGACTTCGTCGCCCTCGCCGTCATCGCCTTCGCGTACAGCGGGACCGTCGTCGTGCCCGCCTTGCTGACCGCCGTCGGCATCCTGGTCGCGGTCCTGGTGATCCGGGCGCTCGGAATGCACCAGGGCGCCGTCTACGCGGTACTCGCCCTGGCCATCTGGGTCGCCCTGCAGAAGTCGGGCATCGATCCCGTCGTCACCGGTCTCGTGATGGGACTGCTGACGTACGCCTACCCGGCCGCGCGCGGCGACCTGGAACGGGCGAGCGGTCTCTTCCGCAGGTTCCGCGAGCAGCCCACCCCCGAACTGGAGCGCACCGCGCGCCGCGGACTCGCCTCCGCCATCTCCCCGAACGAGCGGCTCCAGCGCGCGTTCCACCCCTGGACGAGCTACGTCATCGTCCCGGTGTTCGCCCTCGCCAACGCGGGCATCGAGTTCAGCTCGGGCGAGCTCTCGCGCGCCTTCTCCTCGACGGTGACCTGGGGCATCCTCGGCGGCCTCGTGCTCGGCAAGCCGATCGCGATCCTGGGCTCCTCGCTGGTCACCTCCACCGTCACCCGCGGGAAGGTGCGCCCACCGGTCGGCTGGGGCGCGGTCGCCGCGGGCGGCACCGTCGCGGGTGTCGGCTTCACCGTGTCGCTGCTGATCGCGACGCTGGCCTTCCACGGGCAGCGGCTGGCCGAGGCCAAGATCGGCATCCTGACCGCCATGATCGGTGCGTTCGTCCTCACCTGGACGGTCACCGCGGTCATCGGCCGCCTCCCGAAGCCGCTGCGCGGCCGGGCCCTGCTGGGGACCGCCGAGACCATTGTGGATCTCGCGGTGCCCGTCGACCCCGAGCGGGACAAGGTGCGCGGCCCGCACGACGCCCCGGTGACCGTCGTCGAGTACGGCGACTTCGAATGCCCGTACTGCGGCCGCGCCGAATCGGCGATCCGCGCGCTGCTCAAGGAGTTCGGCGACGACGTGCGCTACGTGTGGCGCCACCTCCCGCTCACCGATGTGCACCCGCGGGCGCAGATCGCCGCCGAGGCGTCCGAGGCGGCAGCCGAGCAGGGCCGTTTCTGGGAGATGCACGACCTGCTGCTGGACCACCAGGGGGCGCTGCGGGTGGAGGACCTGCGCGGTTACGCGCAGCAGCTCGGCCTCGACATGGAACGCTTCGGCCGCCATCTCCGCCACCACGCGGGCGCGTCCCGCGTGGCGGACGACGTCGAGTCCGCCGACCAGAGCGGCGTCTCGGGAACACCGACCTTCTTCGTCAACGGCCGCCGCCACACCGGGGCCTACGACATCGACCACCTG
Source organism: Streptomyces sp. NBC_01497 (assembly GCF_036250695.1). Classification (NCBI taxonomy): domain Bacteria; kingdom Bacillati; phylum Actinomycetota; class Actinomycetes; order Kitasatosporales; family Streptomycetaceae; genus Streptomyces; species Streptomyces sp. NBC_01497. The sequence goes on from NZ_CP109427.1 coordinate 8,071,010, forward strand.
TCGACGGCTGTCCGGACCGCCCGCGTGCGCGCCGCCCTGGGCGCGCCCGGCTGACCCGGGTCCGGGGAAGGGGCGAAGGCCTCATGCCGGCCGCCCCTTCGGCGCCGTCACACCCGTCAGCCGGTCAGCAACTCGGACTTGAGCCGCTTGATGTCCTTGGCGTCGAGACCGAGCGCCTTCTTCTCGTACGAGGCGAAGGAGCCGTACTGGTCCTTCACCTCGTCGAAACCGGAGTTCAGGTACTCCGCTCGCACGTCCAGGAGCGGCTTGTACACGGCGGCCTGGGCGGCCGGCATCGCTGCCAGGGCCGCAGCGTTGGCCGCCGCACGGTACGTGTTGGACGCGAGGTAGTCCTCGAAGACCGTCTCGCGGGGCACACCCAGCGCGGTGAGCAGGACGGCGCTCGCCCAGCCCGTACGGTCCTTTCCGGCGGTGCAGTGGTACAGCGAGCCGTCGGCGTCCGCGAGGATCCCGTTGAAGACCGTGGAGTAGGCGTCCTTGGCGGTCGCCGAGCTGACCATCGACTTCTCGCCGTCGGTCATCAACTGCTCGGCGCCCTCGACCGTTGTGGGCAGATCGGTCGTGCTGGTGGAGTCGCCGGTGACGTTGGCGACCACATAGCGCACCCCTCGGGGCAGGCGGTCCGGTCCAGCGGTCCGCTCCGAGGTCATGCGCAGGTCGTAGTCGACGGAGATGCCGAGGCGCTTGAGCTTGGCGATGTCGGCGTCCGTGAGGTTGTTCAGGGCGTTCGAACGGTATACGACGCCCATCTTCACCCAGTGGCCGTCGGCGGTGCGGTAACCGCCCGCGTCACGGAAGTTGTCCGTCCCGTCGAGCTTCACCAGACGGTCGGCCAGGTGGAGTTTGCCGCCCCTGTCGGGTACGAGGTCGAACCACTGCCGGTCGAGGGTGGCGGGCAGGCCCCTGACCGTGACGGAACCGGTCGAACCGCCGGAGGCGACGGTCCGGCCGTTGGCGCGGATGGCGACGTGCCGCACACCCGGCGCCTTCCAGGTGATCTTGTACGAGCCGTTCTCCTGCGCCGTGACCTCGGCAGCGGTGAAGGGGATGCGCGGGGAGGTCCGCTGCGAGCCGGAGGGGTGGGACGAGTGGGACGAGTGGGAGGCCGGGGCCGCGCCGGCGGTCTGAGCCGTCACGCTCGTGAGCACGGCGGCCGCTGCCACGGCGCAGGAAGCCCATCTGACATGGGTCATGCGAGGAGTCATGGCGAGATCGTCGCGCCCGAAGAGGATCTGGAGGTGACCACTCCGTTAACGGCCGGCGGCCTGCGGCAACACGGCGGGCTGCCGTCACCCTTCCTGTGCGCACCTCGGGCGCACCAGGGGCGGACGTACGCTCGGCCCGCCGCCCGGCTCGGAGCAGCCGCTCGTCCGCGACCTCGGCCACGCCGTGGCCGAGGTGCCCGGCCTGGGCTACGGGGTACCCGGCCGGGGGCCGGTCGGAGCGTTGTCCTGCGCAGCTGACGAGCCCGGCGAGGCATCGGCCCCCTCGGGGCCTTCCGGCCCCGGCTCCTCCTCCTGCGTCATCGGCAGGCACACGATGAACTGCGTGTCGCCGGGCCGGGACTCGACCCTGATGTCGCCGTGGTGCTTGTTGACCACGATGCGGTACGAGATGTCCAGGCCGAGGCCGGTGCCCTCGCCGACGCCCTTCGTCGTGAAGAACGGCTCGAAGATGCGCGGCCTGATCTCCGGCGCGATGCCCGTGCCCGTGTCGCCGATTCCCACCAGCAGATGGTTGTTGTCGTCGCCCCAGGTGCGGATGGAGAGCGTGCCGGTGGTGCCCATCGCGTCCACGGCGTTGTCGATGAGGTTCGTCCACACCTGGTTCAGTTCGGCGCCGTACGCGGGGACCTCGGGCAGTGTCCTGTCGTAGTCCTTGACGATCCTGATGCCGGTCGGGATCTTCGCGCGCAGCATCGTCAGCGTCGCTTCGAGCAGCTCGTGCACGTCGACCGTCTGCTGCGGCGCCCGGTCGAGCTGCGAGTACTTCTTCGCCGCTCCCACCAGGTCGGAGACCCTGGTGACCGCGTCGTCGATCTCGCCCATCAGCAGCTCGGTGTCGATCGCGTACGCGAGCCAGCGCACCGCCGAGTCGAGATACGTGTCGCCGACGGTGTCCGCCACCGTTTCCAGCCACGGCACCCCGACACCGCCCGCGACCAGCGTCGGAGCGATGTCCCACGGGTTGACCACACCGCGCTCGTCGAGCCAGTCCGACAGCACGTCCTCCGCGTCCGACGTCTCCAGGGCGGACAGCGACGGCGCGGACGCCGCCTGTTTCACCGCGGTGTCCTGCAGTTCGACGAGCTGGTGGAGCCGGCTGCCGTCGAGCCGCCCGTCGGCGATCAGCGCCAGCTTGTGCCGCATGCCCGCCACCCGGTCGCGCAGCGCTTCCGTCGCGCGCACGGCCGCCGCCGCCGGGTTGTTCAGCTCATGCGTCAGGCCGGCGGACAGCGACCCGAGCGCCAGCAGCCGCTCCCGCTCGTTCACCAGTGAGTTCGCGGCCCGGTAGCCGAAGAACAGCCCCTCCAGCAGGTGCAGAGCCATCGGGAACCACGTACGGACGGCCGTGGCGAACTCGTCGGCGGCCAGCACGAAGAACTCGCTGTCGCTGATCGCCCTCAGCGAGTTCTTGTACGTCTGGTCGACCCGGTCCCCGAGGTAGGCCTGCGTGGAGCCCGCGTACACGCCCCGCTGCTCGGTCCTCGACGTCTCGACGTCGTCGCCGTGCATCTCCCGGCTCAGCGCGACCGTGCCGCTGAGCAGGACGTAGAAGCAGGTGGCCGGCTCGCCCTCGCGGTACACGAAGCTGCCCGCCGTGCGCTGTTCCAGCCGGCCCCGCTCGGAGAGCCAGCCGAGCTGTTTCTCGTCCAGCTTCTCGAAGAGGAAGAGCCCGCGCAGTTCCTGTGGAGTCATGCCGTCCGCCGCGCTCACTGTGCCTCCAGATAACGATGCGCCAGCGATACCGCCATCGCGCCCTCGCCGACGGCCGACGCCACGCGCTTGACGGACGCGGCCCGCACGTCCCCCGCCGCGAACACACCGGGCACACTGGATTCCAGGTGGTAGGGGTCACGCGGCAGGGACCAGCCCGCGATCCGCTTCCCGCCCGCCACCAGATCGGGGCCCGTGACCACGAACCCGCCCGGGTCGCGGGCCAGCACCCCGTCGAGCCACTTCGTGCGCGGCGCCGCGCCGATGAACACGAACAGCCATGAGGCGTCGACCGTGTCCGTCGTACCGGAGCGCACGTCCCGCAGGGTGAGCTGCTGGAGATGGTGGTCGCCCTTGGCGTCGGCCACCTCGGTGTACGGATGGACCACGATGTTGTCGATCGCCGCGATCTGGTCGATCAGGTAGCTCGACATGGAACGCGTCAGGTCGCCCGAGCGCACCAGCATGTGCACCCGGCTCGCGTAGCGCGAGAAGTACACCGCGGCCTGCCCCGCCGAGTTGGCGCCGCCGACCACGTACACCTCCGCGCCCTCGCATCCCTGGGCCTCGGTGACGGCCGAGCCGTAGTAGACGCCGGCGCCCGTGAACTCCTCCAGGCCGGGGGCGGGCAGGCGCCGGTAGGAGACGCCCGTGGCGAGGACGACGGTGTGCGCGCCGATCGTCTCGCCGCTGCCGAGGTGCAGGACCCGCGCGGAACCCGCCGCCTCCAGCGACACCACCTCCCGGGCGCTGAGGATCTCCGCGCCGAACTTGAGCGCCTGCCGCCGCGCCCGGTCGGTGAGCTGGGAGCCCGAGACGCCGTCGGGGAACCCCAGGTAGTTCTCGATGCGGCTCGACTGGCCGGCCTGTCCGCCGGTCGCCTCGCGCTCCACCAGCACCGTGTTCAGGCCCTCCGACGCGCCGTAGACGGCGGCGCCCAGCCCCGCGGGCCCGGCGCCGATGACGACCAGGTCGTAGAAGTCGGACGCGGGGGTCGTGGACAGGCCGACGTGCGCGGCGAGTTCACTCTCCGTGGGCGCCACCAGCGAGCTGCCGTCCGCCAGTACGACCAGCGGCAGCCGCGCCTCGGTGTCCAGGCCGGCGGCGGCGAGCAGCCGCTCGCCCTCCGGCTCGTCCACCGGCAGCCACTGGTACGGCACGAGGTTGCGGGCCAGGAAGTCGCGGGCCGCGTACGACGGGCGCGACCACCGGTGGCCGACCACCCGCGTCATGGCGCTCGCCGGATCGGGCGTCGCCAGCCACGCCTCCAGCAGGGTGTCGATCACCGGGTAGAGGTTCTGCTCCGGCGGGTTCCACGGCTTGAGCAGGTAGTGGTCGAGATCGACGACGTTGATCGCGTCGATCGCCGCGTCCGTGTCCGCGTACGCGGTCAGCAGCACCCGGCGGGCCAGGGGGAACAGGTCCATGGCCCGCTCAAGGAACTCGATGCCGTTCATCCGCGGCATCCGGTAGTCGGCGAGCATCACGGCCAGCTGGTCGCCGCGCAGCTTGATCTCGCTCAGCGCCTCCAGCGCCTCCTGGCCGGACACCGCGCGTACCACCCGGTACCGGTCGCCGTACCGGCGCCGGATGTCCCTGGCCACGGCGCGGGATACCGTGGGGTCGTCATCCACGGTCAAGATCGTCGGATTCGTCATGGCGCCATCATCCGGACTGCTCCCGATGGTCGTCGGACACCGCTTCGTGTCCCAGTCTAGGGACGGTGTACCCGTAGCCGCCCGACTTCGAAGCTGAGTGCGGACTGTGACCGCTCCGGCGCGGGGTGGTAGCGGCCCGCGGACACGGACAGGTTCACGATCAGGTACGCCTCCCAGCCGCGCCCCACGCCGCGCCCGTCCGCGAAGACCCGCCTGCCGTTGACCCACCACACGACCGAGCGCGCGCCGAACTCGGTCCGCACGGAGACCCATGCCCCGGGCCGCAGCGCCGGGTCCCGGTGGTCGTACGACCCGCCGCCGACGTGGTTCGACAGCTCCAGCAGATCCGGGTTGTCCGGGTGGTACTCGAATACGTCGACCTCGTTGCCGCCGTCCCGCCACGTCCACACCGCGGGCCAGGCCCCGATCCCCTCGGACAGCCGGGCCCGTACCTCCAGCACGTCCCCTGTGCGCACCATGAACCCCTCCTCGCTGCCCTCGGTGGTGAGCAGACCGGTGTTCCACAGCCCGTCCGGGCGGCGCTCCGCGCGGAAGACCCCGGTCCGGCAGAAGGCGGGATCAGTCACCAGGTGGTCGAGCTTGTTGTCGCCGGGGTTGACGGGACCGCCGTCCGGATAGCTCCAGGACCGCCCCTCCACCCACTGCTCCGCCGACGAGAAATCGGCCTCGAAGGCCAGGGGAGGGAGGGCTCCGGGACCGGGCGGATACGGGCGGGAGCGCTGAGAAGGGAACAACGACGCGAACCACTGCTTCACGGACATCCCGGCACCCTAGGGATTCCGGTCCCCGCCCGCGCGGGAAACGCCGGAGCGAGCACCCCGCGCACGCACGTGCGACGCCGTGGCCGCGACACCGTGCGTGAGCGGCGGCGGGGCCCGCACCGGGCCCGCGGCACGGGACGGGCCCCTCCCGGTGGCAGCGGGCCCGGCCGTTTCCCGGCCGTGCCGGGCCCGCACGCCGGCAGCTATGCGGTCCGCGTGGTCAGGGCGCCGTCGGGGAGCAGCGCGTGCACACCCCAGACGCCGTTCGCGATCTGCGTCACCCGCAGGTCGACGACGGTGCTGGCGAGTGCGAGCGCCGTGGGCCTGTCGAGGCCGTACAGGGCGCCGAGCCAGACCAGCATGGCGTCGAGGGCCTGGGCGGACGCCTCGTTCAGGTCCGCGTCGAAACCGAAGGTGACGCGCCCCGCGGGAGTGACGGCGTGGATGCCCGGCACGGGAGGCTTCTCCTCGATCAGGTCGAGGCGGAGCGTGGTCGTCATGCCGCACTCGATCGCCGTGCCGGAGACCTCGCCGTCCCCCTGCGCCGCGTGCCCGTCCCCCACGCACAGAAGGGCCCCGGGGACCGTCACGGGCAGGTACAGCGTCGAACCCGCCACCAGTTCACGGCAGTCGATGTTGCCGCCGCCCTCGGCCCGGGGAGGTCCGGTGGGATGCTCGCCCGGTTCGGCCGGCGGCAGCCCGACGACACCGAGGAAGGGGGCGAGGGGCACGGTGTGACCGTGCTGTTCGGTGGCCGTGCCGGCCTCCTCGTCGATGTCCCACAGCAGATGGGCGGGCCCGGCGCCGGTGAGGCCCAGGCGGCGGTTGAGGGGTGTGTCCCGGGAGTTGGCGGCGGTGAAGCCCCACGCGTCGGGATGGAGCTCGGCCAACTGGACGGCGAGCGTCGCACCGGGTACGGCGCCGCGTACGGCGACGGGACCGACGAGGCAGTGGCCCGGCTTCGAGTCGAACATGCGGGGACGGGTCTCGCCCGGTGACCGCAGCCGCTCCAGGTGGCCCGAGCAGTCGAGGGTGTGGACGACGAGGGTGTCGCCCGGCTCTACGGTCAGGACGGGAGGCGTGTCGCGGGAGAAGACGTTGGTGACGGTGGTGGGTGCGGATTCGAGTTGGTGCTGTGCCACGGTGCTCCTTGGGTTCGGCCGCTCGTACGACGGACGCTACGGGCACGCCCCGGCGCGGCGCGCGCGGCCCCATGTCCGCCGTCCCGGTCACTAGCCTGGGCCGCATGCGCATCCTGCTGACGTCCGACACCCATCTCCCCAAGCGGGCCAAGGTGCTGCCGGGCGAACTCCTCGACGCGATCGCCGCCGCCGACGTCGTCGTCCACGCGGGCGACTGGGTGGACGAGCCGGCACTGGACCTGTTCGAGGCGCGTGCCCGCCGGCTCGTCGGCGTGTACGGCAACAACGACGGGCCGGGGCTGCGGGCGCGGCTGCCCGAGGTGGCGTCCGCGGATCTCGGGGGCCTGCGGTTCGCCGTCGTCCATGAGACGGGCCCCGCGCAGGGCCGCGAACGACGGTGCGCCGAGCGGTTCCCCGGCATCGACGTCCTCGTCTTCGGTCACAGCCACATTCCGTGGGACACCACGGCACCCGGCGGGCTGCGGCTGCTGAACCCGGGCTCGCCCACCGACCGCAGGCGTCAGCCCCATTGCACCTACGTCACCGCCGAGGTGACGGGCGGCCGGCTGAGCGAGGTCGTGTTTCACCGGCTGCCGCCACGCTGACGGATGCACCGTCGATCCCCGGGTAGGCGACGTACAAGAAGCACGAAACGGAACGGACCGAACAGCACGGAAAGGCAGGTGAGGACGGTGACCCAGACCTTCGACCGGCCGGCCGCCCGCGGCTCCGACTCGGTGGGGGCCCTGGTCAAGGACGCCTCCGAGGATCTCTCCCAGCTCGTACGGCAGGAACTGCGGCTCGCCCAGGCCGAGATGCGGGTGAAGGGCAAGAGGTACGGCCGTGGCGGTGGCCTCTTCGGCTCGGCCGCCGTCGTCGGCTTCCTCGCGCTCGCGGCCCTGGTCGCCGCGGCCGTCGCCGGACTCGCACTCGCGCTGCCCCTGTGGGGGTCGGCGCTGATCGTGGGCGGGGTACTGCTCGCGCTCGCGGCTGTGCTGGCGATGCTGGGGCGCAAGGAGTTCGGCAAGGCGGCCCCGCCGGCACCGGAGCAGGCGATCGACGGTGTACGCAGCGATGTGGCCGAGATCAAGGAGAGGGCACACCGATGACCGACGAGGCCCACGACGACGTCACGAGCGGCGCGGAGACGGCCGAGAGCATGGACGAACTGCGTGCCGAGGTCGAAGATACGCGGGCGAGGCTCGGCTCCACCGTGGAGGCGCTCGCGGCGAAGACCGATGTCGTGGCGCGGGCCAAGGAGAAGGCCGCCGCTCTCAAGGGCCGTGTGCAGGACAGCACGCCCGAACCGCTGCGCGAGAAGGCGCAGCAGGCGAGGAGCCTTGCCCGTCGCAACCGCACACCGGTGCTGGCGGCGGGCGCGGGTGCCGTCCTCGTCGCGGCCCTCGCCGTCCGCCGGGCCCGCAGAAAGGGCAAGTGAGGCCGTTCGGGGGCGCGGTGCGGCTCCCCGTCCTCAAGAGCCGCCGCAGGCCGGCGGGGTGAACCCCAGGCGGCGAAACCGCGGTCGGGAGAGGACGAGTCCGACCGCGGTTTCGCGCTGCGGGGCCTTGCCACAAGCCCCGCTGGCGCTCGCGGAGGCAAGGACCGAGGCAGAGGGATCGACAGGCCCTCGGTGCGCCCGGTGTCAGTCCGAGGCGCGTGCGAGGAGTTCCGCCTCGATCAGGTCCGCGGCCCTCGGCGCGCCGCCTTCCGCTGCCATGGCGGCGCCGATCTCCCGCAGCCTGCGGGCCACTTCCGGGTCCCCGACGAGCGAGAGCACCGCGTCGCGCAGCGCGTCAGGCGTCGCGTCCGGAGTGTCGAGGCGGCGGGCGACCCCGAGCGCGACCAGCGTGTCCGCGTTACCGAACTGGTCCACCGCCTGCGGGACGGCCACCATCGGAGTCCCGGTGGCGAGGCCCTCCTGGGCGCCGCCCGCGCCCGCGTGGGTGATGAACGCGTCCGCCTGCCGCAGCACCGACAACTGCGGTACCCAGGTGCGCACGTCGACGTTCGCGGGGACGTCGCCGAGTACCGCCGCGTCGACGTGCCGTCCGATCTGGAGCACGACGTGCCAGCCGGGAAGGTTGCCGAAGGCTTCGACGCAGGCGCGGTAGAAGGCGGGCTGCTTGGTGAACGTCGAACCCAGCGAAACGAGCAGCACCCGCTCCGCGCCCGGGGGGCGCGACCACACCCCCTGCTCCGCGCGCTCGCCCTGGCACGAGCCGACGAACGTGTACACCGGGGTGTCCACCCGGTCCACGTTCGGCTGGAGCACCCCGGGGATGAGCACGAGGCACCGGTCCGGCCGGCCCATGAAGTCCTCGACGGCGATGTCCATGCCGTTCTCGGCGATCCACCGGGCGAACGTGCCGTAGAACTCCTTGCCGCGCACGGTCTGTTTCATCGGCTCGAACACCGCCCGGCCGACTTCCTCCTCGTAGCCCCGCCACGCCACCATGGCCGGCGAGAGCTGGATGACCGGCACGCCCCAGCGGTGCGCGAGCACGCGCGCCGGATAGGACGTGATGTCGTACAGGACGAGGTCGGGCCGGTCGTTCTCGAAGGCGCCGGCGAGCTGCGGAAGCGCCTGGATGGCGTCGGTGAGGAACGGTTCGAGGTGGTCGACCAGCTCCGTACCCCACGCGTCCTGATCGCCGTCGGCCGGCAGCACGGAGCTGTACGGGACGGGCCGCGCCCCCGTCTCGGCGACCACGCCGGTGAACGACGGCGGTACCGCGTAACTGACCCGGTGGCCGCGGGCCACCAGCTCCCTGACGACACCGAGGTTGGGGTTCACATGGCCGTGCAACGCGGTGGAGAACATGGCGATGTGCGCCGGACCGCGCTCGGGTACGGAGGTCATGCGCCCGACCCTAGGCGAGGAGGACGCCGGCGCACGAGCGAATATCCCGCCCGGAGCAGGGTCGTGCCGGGCGGCGGGCGCGGGCACGGACGGTGGCGGCCGTCCGCACCTCGCCGGCCGGCCGAGGTGGCGCGGCGGCCCTGGATCCGGCCGACGAGCGTCACCACTCGGCCGGTCAGGCGGTCAGGACCGGGCCGCCGTGGGCCCGGTCGACGTGCCCTTCGGCTGTTGTCAGGCCGCCGTCCTCGCCGGAGCGGTGGACGTCAGCCCTGGAGGGGCCGCGGCCAGTGCGGAGCGGATCGCGTCGATCAGGGCCAGCGCCGACTCCTCGGTCAGCTCCACCGCCACACGCGACGAAGGGCCCTGCGAGGGGTTGAGGAAGTCGATGTTGACGGTGTGTTCGTGGGGGGCGTGCTGCGGGTGGTCGACGTAGACCATCGCGTCGGTCAGCGTGAAGTAGCCGCCGGCTCCCTTGCCGCTGCCGTCCAGCGCGAACTTCTCGGTGAGGTAGGTGCACATCAGAGGTGCTCCCCGTAGAAACGGAGGATCTTCTGCCAGCCGTCGACGACGGCAGCGGGCCGGTAGCTCGGCCGGTCCACGGCGAAGAACGCGTGGCCGGCGTCGTCGTAGCGGTGGAACTCGTAGGGCTTGCCCTGCGCCTTGAGCTCCTGCTCCAGCTCGTCGACGTGCTCCGGCGACGGGTACTGGTCGTCGTTGCCGAACAGGCCGAGCAGCGGGCCGCGCAGATCCTTGACGCGGTCCTTGAGCGGCGACACCTGGAGCGGGAAGCCCTCCGGGGGCGTGCCGGTGACGAACGCGCCGTAGCAGTCGACGCCCGCCTGGAGGTCGAGGCTCGCGAGCGCCAGGAACGACTGGCGGCCGCCGGAGCAGTAACCGATCGTGCCGACCTTGCCGTTGGACGAGGGCAGGCCCCGCAGGTACGCGGCGGCACCGGCGACATCGCCGACGAGACGCTCGTCCGGCACGCCGCCCGCGGCGCGCGCCGCGGCGGCCGCGTCGTCGGGCTCCGCGCCGGGGGCCTCGCGGCTGTAGAGGTTGGGGCAGACCGCCGCGTAGCCCTCGGCCGCGAAACGCCGGACGATCTCCTTGCTGGGGGCGTCGTAGCCGGGCATGTGGTGGATCACCACGACACCGCCGAGCGGCCCCGCGGCCATTGGGCGCGCGGAGTACGCCTCGATGGCGTCTCCGCCGTGACCGGTGATGGTGATGGTCTCGGCCAGCACTGCGTCGTACATCTGGGTCCCTTCAGCGCGGATTGCTGGCTCGTACACTAAGCCTCCTGCCCCGTCGGGCGGCCACCGCCCCGTCCGCCCCCGAGCGGGCCGCTCCTCGCTCCCCCCGCGCGGCGGCGTGAAGCGGCGTCAGCGCAGGTAGGCGGGGGCCAGGGCCGCCGTCATCAGGCGCCTGGGGGCGCCCGTGCCGTCGGCGGGCAGCGTGTAGAGGTCGGATCCGTAGTCGCTCGGCATTGCGTACACGACGGTGTGGTCGTCCGGCCACACGACCTGGTCGTCGACGCTGCGCGGTTCCGCCAGCGCCCTCTCGCGCCCGGTCCGCAGATCCAGTACGTACAGCCGCCACGGCGCGTCGGCCGGCAGCCCGGGTACGCGCTTCTTGAAGGCGATGCGGGTGCCGTCGGGGGAAAGGGAGGGGCATTCGACGTTCGTGCGCACCGTGGTGACGGTGCGGGCCGCGATGTCGCCGCGCACCAGGTACGTCCGGCCGCCGGTCCCCATGGTCGCGTAGAAGTGCCGGTCGTCGGCGAAGGTGACACCCCAGTAGTTGATGTCGGAGGCGTGCACCGGCTGCCCGTCCCTGACGGCACGGTACGACTCGAGTGACGCGTCGAGAGCGCCGGTACGGGTGTCGAGGATGCCGGTGCGGGTCGAGAAGTCCGATCCCGCGTACGAGTCGCCGCCGACGAACACGGTCCACGCGAGGAGGTGCCCGCTCGGTGACACCCGCGCGCGGGTCGGGATGCCGGGCAGCGGGTAGCGGGCACGCTCCCTCAGCGCACTGTCCAGGACGACCGCGCGGTAGCTGTCGCTCAGCGGGCCGTGCACCGCCTGCAGGCAGATGCCGGTGCCGCCCGCCGCGTAGAAGCGCAGGCACCGCATCCCGGACGCGGTCCTCTTTCCGCCCGGGGTGGCCGCCGGCACGCTGCTCAGTTCGTCCCGGTGCGGGCCGTAGGCCATGTTGCGGAAGACGACGCGCCCGGCCGCGGCGGGCCCCAGCGTCACCGGGCCCGCCGCCACCGGGGGACCCCCGGCCTGCGTACGGTCCTTGACGGCGGCCCGGTGGCCCGCGTGCAGCACGGCGGCCCCGGCCACCAGCGACAGCACGACCACCGCCGCCACCAGGATCAGCACCTTGCCGCGTACGGCCGGCGCTCCCGCGCCCGCCTCGGCCCCGGTCATCGGGCATCGCCCCCGGCGGCCTGGGGCGCGATCGTGGCGGGGCGCAGCGCGAAGGCCGCGGCCATCAGCACGCCGTCCGTCGCCGCGTAGAAGCAGCCGTGCAGGGCGAGCACCACGTACGGCAGCGCGACAGAGTGCCAGGACGAGAGGATGACACCGTAGGCGGCGAGCAGCGCGAGATGCCCGCCGAGGAAGACCTGCCAGCGGCCGATCCGGTCCGCGAGCCGGCCGAGCGGGACGGCGAGCAGCAGGAACGCCGCGGCGGTGCCCAGCGGCAGCAGCGCGAACCAGCGGTCCGAGACGCCCAGCCGGTGCTGAAGGAGCAGGTAGACGAACGAGTCGCTGACGGTGGCGAGACCCAGCAGCAGCGCGCAGACGGTGAGCCGCCGCACGTCCCGCCGGCGCAGCAGCCGGAGCGCGGCCCGCAGCGAGACGGCGTCGGCGGGGGCCGGGGGAGCGGGAGTGGGGGACGCGAGGGCGCCGGCCCCGGACGCGGTTGCCTTCGCCGTCCCGCCGCCACGTGCGCCGAGCGTCCGGCCAGGCACGAACAGGACCAGCACCAGCACACCGACGATCGCCACGCAGAAACTCACCGTGAACACGGCGTCGTAACCGTCCACGGCGAACCGCAGGATCAGGAACGCGGCCAGCGGCCCGAGCAGGGCACCCGCCGTGTCCATCGCCCGGTGCACCCCGAACGCGCGGCCACGCGTGGCGGGTTCGCATGCCAGCGAGATCATCGCGTCGCGCGGCGCGGTGCGCAGGCCCTTGCCCGTACGGTCGGCGGCGAGCACCGCGCCGATCAGCGGCAGGGAACCCACCAGCAGCAGAAGGGGCTTGCACAGTGCGGAGAGGCCGTAGCCGAACACGGCGACCGCCTTGTACCGGCCGCCCCGGTCGGCGAGATGCCCGCCGACGAGCCGGACGAGCGCGCTGAAGCCGTTGTACACCCCGTCGAGCAGGCCGAAGCCGAGCGGTGACAGGCCGAGCCCGGTCACCAGGTACAGCGGCAGGACCGCGGTGACCATCTCCGAGGAGATGTCGGTGACGAGGCTGACAGAACCGAGTGCGAGGACCGTGGGCGCGACGGCCGCGCGCCGCCCGGAACGGATCCGGGCGGGCGCCGCCGACGCGGGCGGTGTGCCGCGACTGTCGGCTACGTACACGTCAGGACGTCCAGATGCCGGAGATGTCGGTGGCACCCGCGGCCTGACCGGCGTGGCCGGTCCCGTACATGTCCTCGATCGTGCGCAGCACGTTGTAGTGCGTGTACTTCGCCGAGGACGACGAACCGGGCTTGACGGGCTGCCCGTACAGGACGGTGGTGATCTTGTTGCCGGACAGCGAGTTGTCCTCGTCGAAGGTGACGAGGAGCAGGCTGTGGTGCGTCTTGGCCCAGGTCGCGTACGCGCCCAGGTTGTTCTGCAGCCAGGTGTCGCCGGTGGCGACGGAGCAGTCGTGCATGTCGCTGCACAGGTTCGGCGTCACGAACGAGACCTGCGGCAGCTGGGTGAAGTCGGTCGGGAACTGGGCGAAGGTGTGGGCCGTCGAGGTCGGCACGTTCCTGAAGCCGAACCACGGGTTGTGCTTGCGGGCGTACTTGCCACTGCTGCACGTGGTGGAGCCGGCGCTCGGCAGGGTCTCGTTGTAGCTCGCGAACGACTTGCCCGCCGAGGCCAGTTCGGAGCCGAGGTTCGCCGCCGAGGAGAAGCCGGGCGTGTAGCAGCTGTCGTCCGTGACGCCCTGGGTCGAGCCGGAGAACAGCGCGAAGTAGTTGGGCTGGCTCGGGTGGGTGATGGCGTACGACGACGCGAGGTCCGCGCCGCCGGACTTGAGGGAGTTGATGTACGGCGCGCTGGAACTGCCGATGATCTGGCTGTAGGCGTGGTTCTCCATGACGACCACGACCACGTGGTCGGGTGTGGGGACGCTGCCCGCCGCCTGGGCGGCCGGTGCGCCGCCGAGGGCGGCCCACAGCCCGGCGCCCGCCGCTGCGAGGCAGGTCAGCGAGGCGGCGGCGGTACGGGCGGGGCGGGAGAGGAACCGTCGAGCGGGGGAGCCGGACACGGCGTACCTCCGGTACGGGGGACGGGGGGACGTGCACCGCGAGAGTAGAACGTGACGCGTGCACGTCACGCGGGGATTCAGGTGAAGTCCTCGGGAACGGCTGGTGGTCGGCGGGGGTCGCGGTCCGGGGGCCGCGGGAGCGGCGAGGTTCGTGCGGGTGCGGGTGCGGGTGCGGGGTACGGCGTGCGGAGGGTGTCCCTGTGGTCAATCCTCCGTCACCGCCCCGCGCTTGGTGAACCTGTGGTGTGATGCGCGTAGACACAAGATGAACATGACATGTCTTCGAGACGGGAGAAGCGTCTTCATGCGAACGTTCCACCAGGTGGCCGCCGCCGCCCTCGCCACCGGGGCGCTGACCGCCGGCATCCTCTACGGAACCGGCGTCGCCGGCGCCGACACCGGAAGCCACGGGCACCCGGGCTCCGAGCCGGAGAACATCGGGCTGCTCACCGGCCAGATAGACGACTACTACGGCGCCACCCAGGCTGCCGACGGCACATGGCAGGCCTCGCCGGACAGCCCCTACGCGCACGACCTCGCCGCGATCGAGGCCCGCGCCGAACACGACATCGCGGCGGAGACCGCCGGCGGCCACCACACCGGCGCCCGGCACGGCAAGCCCGCGATCGTCCTGGACGTCGACGACACCGCGCTGCTCAGCTTCACGTACGAGCGCGACACCAACTACGTCTACACCGACGCGACCTGGAACGCCTTCGTCTCCAAGGCCGACCGCCCGGCCGTCTACGGCATGCCCGGCCTCGTCTCGTACGCCAAGAAGCACGGCGTCACCGTCTTCTTCCTCACCGGACTCGCCGAGAACCTGCGCGACCCGGCCGTCCAGAACCTGCGCAAGGACGGCTACGACACCGACCTGGACCGCACCCACTTCTTCACGAAGGACAAGACCGCCCCGCCCGCCTACCTGGCCGACTGCGCCACGGCCGCGGCCTGGAACTGCACGACGGTCCAGTTCAAGGCAGGCACCCGGCAGCACTTGGAGGCGAGTGGCTACGACATCATCGGCAACTTCGGTGACCAGCAGTCCGACCTGACGGGCGGGCACGCCGACCACACGTACAAACTGCCGAACCCCACTTACTTCGTCGAGTGACACGCTGAAGCCGGGGATCGCCCGGCCATCCGCCGGCGGGGTGCCATGGGCTTCGCCGCCGGCGGGTGCGGGCCGGCGCCCGCGAGGCGGTGCGACCCGAGGTGCGAGGTGCGGCGATGAGTGTCAGCGAGGAACCGGTGGAGCCCGCCGGGGAGGCGGTCGTCGAGGCCAGGTCGGCCGAACGGCTGATGCTGTTCACCGACGCGGTGGCGGCCATCGCCATCACGCTGCTGATCCTGCCGCTCGTCGACATCGTCCCCGAGGCGGCGCACGATCACGTCCACGCGCGGGACGTGATCGGTGACCACCTCGACCAGGTCGGCAGTTTCGCGTTGAGTTTCCTCGTCATCGCCCGGCTGTGGCTGGTGCACCACCGGTTGTTCGCCACGGTGAAGTCGTACAACGACGCACTCGTCCTGTGAAACCTGGGGTGGCTGCTGTCGATCACGTCCTTCCCTTCCCGACGGAGATGGTGGGGGAGTTCGGGCAGGACCGCTTCACCGGCACCCTGTACTACGCCAACGTCGTCGCCTCCATGGTGTGTTCGACCGTCATGGTCCAGATCCTGCGCCGCAACCCGGAGCTGCTGAGCTCGGGGGCCGACGAGTTCGACGCGTTCCTCGTCGCCGGCCTGGCCAACGTCTGCGCGCTGGTCGTGGCGTTCGTCATCGCCTTGCTGGTGCCCCACCTCCAGTACTACAGCCTCCTCGTGCTCGTACTGGTGTCGCCGGTGCTCAGGTTCCTGCGGGCCCGCGGCCTGATCCGGGTCTGACGCGCGGCCGGCACGGGCACGGGGAGGGTCAGGGCTCGATGACCAGCCGCTCGATGGAGCCGTCGCGCAGCGTGAAGCGGAAGTGCAGATCGGCGACGCCGCCCGGAAAGTCGCCCTCCAGGCGATGGTCCGCGACATAGTGCGCGTCGTCGGCCCGGTAGGCGCCGGTGAGCGTCGTCGTGTACGTGTACTGGCTCCCGGCACGCTCCAGCCAGGACTGGATCGCCGTGATGCCCTCGTGTGTCCTGCCCTCGTCGGTCACCGCGGCGTCCGGGGTGAAGGTGGCGAGGGACGCGGCCGTGTCGCGGGCCTGATGGGCCCGCAGGTAGGCGGTGACGGCGTCGGGGAGCAGGGCGGCGTCGATCGGCCGGAACGCGCTGTCGGTCATGGGGTTCCCGTCTGTGTCTGTGGTGCTGGTGCTGGTGGTGTCGGTGCCCGGGTGTCGGTGCCCGGGTGTCGGCGGCTGCCGGGTGCCGGCGTCAGACCGTGGGGATCGTGCCGCCGTCGATGACGTGCTCCGCGCCGCTGATCGTCCGCGCGCGGTCGGAGACGAGGAAGGCGACCAGTTCGGCCACTTCCGCGGGCTCGTTGGGGCGGCCCACCGGGATTCCGCCGAGCGAGTCCATCAGTCTGCCGAGCGCGGCCTCGGTGGTGATGCCCGCCTCTTCGGCGATGCGCTCCACCAGTTCCTGCGCGGCGGGTGTACGAACGAACCCGGGCGAGACGGTGTTCACCCGCACGCCGTGCGGCGCCACCTGGCGGGCGAGGCCCTTGCTGTAGGTGGTGAGCGCGGCCTTGGCCGCCGCGTATCCGAGGGTGCCGTTCCACAGCGGCATGGTGCGCTGGATCGACGTGACGTGTACGACGGCGCCGGCGCCCCGCTCGATCATGCCGGGCAGCAGCCCCCGATCGAGCCGTACGGCGCCCAGCAGGTTGGTGTGGAGCTCGGTGTGCCAGGTGTCGTCGTCCAGGGCCGAGAAGCCGCCCGCGGGCGCTTGGGAGCCACCGACGGTGTGCACGACGATGTCGGCGCCGCCGAGCCGCTCGCTCACCTCGCGCACGACCGTGTCGGTGCCCTCGGGGGTGGAGATGTCGGCGGCGATGAAGCCGCGCGGCCCAGTGCCGGTCGTCCCGTCCCCGTGGACCGGGGCGTTGCGGGCCGTGACGAGGACCGTCGCGCCCGCGTACGCGAGGCGGGCCGCGATCGCCGCGCCGGTGCCCTTGGTGCCGCCGGTGACGAGGGCTCTGCGGCCCTGGAGGGACTCACTGAGGGGAACGGTGGTCGAGGGGGAGGTCATAAGCTGCTCCGAAGGGGAGTGCGGGCATACGGAACCGCACTCGTTATTACTGCTAAAATAGAAGTGAGTGAATTCGATTTTAGCAGACACTCTGGAGGGGTGAGGACCTTGGTGAAGCGGATGAGGCTGGAGGACCGCAGCTGCCCGCTGTCCACGACGGTGCAGCACGTGGGGGAGTGGTGGACGCTCCTCCTGCTGCACGACCTCTTCGACGGCTACACCCGCTTCGATCAGTTCCAGGAGAGCCTGGGCATTTCCTCCAGCATGCTCACGACACGCCTCAAATCGCTCGTCGCCGACGGGCTCGTCGAGCGCAGGCCATACCAGACGAACCCGGTGCGCCACGCCTACGAGCTCACCGAACTCGGCCGCTCCCTGCGGCCGGTGATCGTGACGATGGCGGCCTGGGGGAACGCGCGGCTGGCACCCCGGCAGCGGGAGATGATCCTGGTCGACGCGGTGACCGGTGAAGAGGTCGAGCCGGTGGTCGTGGACGCGAAGACGGGCCGCAGGCTGGAGGACAGCGAGGCGTACGTGTTCACGGCGGGCCCGTCGGCGGGACCTGGCATGCGCGCGCGTTACGTGCCCGGAACCGGTGAGGCGGCGACGGCGGGCGCGCGGGACGCGGCCGTCCCCGCCGGGACGGCGGGGGAAGGGACGGGGTGCGCGGCGGACACCGGGCCCGTCGTACGGGAGCCCGGGGTGCGGATCGCGTAGCCCCCGCCCCGTACACACCGAAGGCCGGCGGTACGAAATCCTGGTCCGGCCTCGGCCACGCACAGGCGGGCCGAGGCCGGGACGCGCTACCGGCGGGGCCGGCGAACGTCCGTGGACGGCGCACAGTCGCACCGCGCGCTCCGGGTCGCGGCGGATGTCCCGGCCGGGTGCGCCGCGCGCCGGTCGGTGTCATGGCCGCCGTCCCGCGGCGGCAGCTCCCGTCTACCCCTTCAGCGCCGTACCACCGCGCACCTGCTCGCGGATCTGATCATCCGTGAGGTACGCGTCGGTGTGCTCGAACTCCCTGAGCGTGGCGCGCTTTTGGGCCTGGAACCCGGTGCGGACGAAGTCGTCGCCGGCGACAGCGTTGAGCAGCCAGTTGGTCATGACACGTGTCCTGGCGACGTTGGTGCGCAGCGCCGACCAGTGGTAGCCGCGCGCCACGGCCTGTGCGGGCATGCCGCGCAGTTCGATGCCGAGGGGCTTGGACACCGCGTCCCGGCCGCCGAGGTCCACGACCAGCCCCAGGTCCTTGTGCTCGTAGGGACGCAGCGGCTGTCGGCGTACCGCCGCGACGATGTTCGCGGCGACCTTCTTGCCCTGGCGCATCGCGTGCTGTGCGGTCGGCGGGCAGATGGCGCCGTCGCCGGCCGCCAGGTCCGGCACGGCCGCCGCGTCACCGAGGGCGAACACGCCTTCGGTGCCCGGGACCGTCATCTCCGGTGTCACCACGAGCCGTCCCTTGACGGTGTCGGAGTCGAGGGTCCGCATCAGCGGACTCGCGGCGACCCCGGCCGTCCAGATGAGGGTCCGGCACGGCAGTACACGGCCGTCCGTGAACGTGACCTCCTCGGGCGCCGCCTTGGCGACGGACACCCCGAGGGAGACCTCGATACCGCGGCCCCGCAGGATCTCCAGCGCGCTGCTGCCGAGTTTGTCGCCGAGTTCCGGCATCAGTTTCGGGGCGATGTCGATGAGGTGCCACTTGATCAGCTTCGGGTCGAGCCGCGGGTAGCGCTTGGCGGCGTTGACCGTCAGCCGCTGGAGGCAGGCGGCGGTCTCGGTGCCCGCGTAGCCTCCGCCCACCACCACGAACTGGAGCCGCGAGGCGCGTTCCGCCTCGTCCTGGCTCGCGTCGGCCAGGTCCAGCTGTGCGATGACGTGGTCACGGATGTACGCGGCCTCCGCCAGCGTCTTCATGCCCCGCGCGTTGTCCAGCAGACCCGGGATGTCGAAAGTGCGGGTGATACTGCCGGGCGTGAGGACGAGGTAGTCGTACGGCTCGTTGACGATCTCACCGGTGATCTTGCGCACGACGCAGACTTTCGCCTGGTGGTCCACGCCGATCGCGCCGCCGGGGATGATCCGGGTCCGGTGCCGCTGGCTGCGGCGCAGCGAGACGGCGACCGACTGGGGGGTGAGGACACCGGACGCCACCTGGGGGAGCAGTGGCAGATAGAGCTGATACGAGAAGGGGGCCACCAGAGCGACGTCCGCCTCGCCGGGAGCGAGACTGCGTTCGAGACGGTGTACGCAGGCGACGCCGGCGAATCCGGCGCCCACCACGAGGATCTTCTGTCGTGCCACGGTGTCGGTCCCTTCTCAGTGCTGCGCGGTCGTCACTCGACTGCCCCCTGATCCCAGTCCATCACCCCCATCTTCGCGAGCCTTGCGCACCACCGCCACAGGATCGGCCGTACCCGAGGGGCCGGGGGCGGCCGGCGAGGGCGCGCCCCCGGCCCGGTCAGGTCCCGGTGACGGAAGTGAGGTGGGCGAAGACGACCACGTTGGCGGAGTAGCCCGACCTGCGCTCGAAGCGCCCGCCGCAGGTGAGCAGCCGCAGTTCCGGGCGCCCTGTGTCCCCGTAGACCGTCTTGTCGGGAAAGGAGGCGCGGGGGAAGGTCCGTACCGAGTCCACGGTGAACACGGCGGTCGTCCCGTCCTCGCGGGTGACCTTGAGGACGTCACCGGGGTGGAGGGCGTTGAGGTTGAGGAACACGGCGGGCCCGGTCATCGTGTCGCGGTGGCCGACGATCACCGCTGTCCCCTGCGCCCCGGGGGATGGTCCTCCGGCGTACCACCCCACCAGGTGCGGTCTGCTCATGGGCGGGGTGCCGAGGTGGCCGTGCCGGTCGAGCCGGAGCCGGACGACCTTCGCCTCGACCACGATCCGGGGCATCGCGAGCTTCACCGGCGCCGAGGGCGGCAGGGGCGCGTGGGAGGTCACCGGGGCCGGCCGCCGCGCCCCGCCGCCGGCCCCGTCGGAGGCGGCGACGGTGGCCGTGCGCGCGTCCTCTCCGTCGCCGCCGCAGCCGCGCACCACACCGAACAGCAGCGTGGCGGTCACGCTGAGGGTCAGGGTGAGGCGGACGGCCCGGCTCGGGCCGCGGCGGCGGCGACGGCGCTGCGGATACGGACGCGCGTACGGACGGGGTTGTGGGCGGGGACGGGGCCTCGGTGTGTTACGCGGCGCCATGGACGCGACGGCGGGCCCGGCGCAGGAAGATCAGCCCGGCGGTCGCCACGGCACCCGAGACCAGGAGGGGCGCCGCCACGGAGGAACCGCCGTCCTCGCCGCCGGTCGTCGGCGGCACGCCGCCACCGCCCGCGTGCACCGGGCCGCGCGGCTTGTCGTCGACGTTGCCGCAGTTGACCTTGAACGTCTTCTGCTTCGGCACCCCGCCGGGGAACGTCCAGGCGAGGGTGTACGTCCCGTTCGGCAGGGAGAGGGGCTGGGCGGTGGCGCCCCTGCCCTGGGTGAGCGTCAGCTGACCCACGAGGGTCGGCTTGTTCAGGGCCTTGGGCAGCGGTGTGATCGTGTACGCCACGGCGGGAAGGGTCTGGAAGTTGGTCGCGGCCAGGCCGAACGAGCAGACCTGGGGCGCGTCGCTGGTGTTGGCGGCGGGCACACCGGCGGGGTGGACCTTGATGTCGCCGCTGTCACCGGGAGCGGCGACGGCGGTGGAGACGGACAGCAACGTCGTGCCGGCGAGGATCAGCGTGGCCAGAGCCACCGGGCCCGTGCGGGGACGGCGCGAACGGAAAGATGCCGAGAGGGACATGCGGGGCTCCTTCAAGCCGTGTGATTGTCATACCGGTCGACCGGACGCCCACTTGATGTCATGATCCCGAGCCGAAAATATTAAGAAACACTGAGAAAGGCCGATATCCCACCCGGACGGACCACACGGACGACGCGGGACGGGACCCCGCCACCGTCAACCGTGGCGGTGACAGGGCCGATCCGCCGCTACGGCTATGTTCGCTACGGATCTGATGTCCACCGGCCCGGCAGGCCGGGCCGGCGACCCAAGGGACACGATGAAACGCCAGCAACGTCGTCGCGCCACCTTCCCCCGCTCCCTCGGCCTCCTCCTCCCACTCCTCGCGGGCGGCCTCGCCCCGCTGTCCGCCGCCCCCGCCGCGCACGCGACCGGCGCGCCCTGCGCCGCGAGCGTCCCGTACCGCTCCGGCACGTCCGGTTACCACACCTTCCGCATCCCGGCCGCGGTCGCCACCGCCGACGGCGCGCTCCTCGCGTTCGCCGAGGGCCGCCGCGACTCCGCCGCGGACGACGGGGACATCGACCTCGTCCTGCGCCGCTCCAGGGACGGGGGCTGCACCTGGGGCCCCCTCCAGGTCGTCGCCGACGCGGGCAAGGACACCGCCGGCAACCCCGCACCCGTCGTCGACCCGGCCACCGGCGACGTCGTGCTGCTGTCCTGCGGCACGCTCGGCGGCGCCACCGAGCACGACATCGTGTACGGAGCGGCTGACGCCTCCGCACGCCGCGTCTACGTGCAGCGCAGTGCCGACGGCGGTGCCACCTTCTCACCCCGGCGCGACATCACCCGCGACGTCAAGCGTGCGGACTGGAACTGGTACGCGACGGGCCCCGGCCACGCGATCGTCCTGCGCGGCGGCCCCCACCGCGGCCGGCTGGTCGTGCCCGCCGACCACTCGCTCGCCGCCGACGGCACGAGCGGCGGCCACGCGCTCCTCAGCGACGACGGCGGAAGGACCTGGCGCATCGGCTACGTCAGCGACGACCTCGGCACCGTCAACGAGAGCACGCTCACCGAACTCCCGGGCGGCACCCTCTACATCAACGCCCGCGACCAGGGCGGGCGTGCCGCCGCCCGCGACGACGCGTACAGCACCGACGGCGGTACCTCGCTCTCGACGCCCTTCCGGAGCCGGCCGGACCTGTCCGGGCCCGAGGTGCAGGGCAGCGTCCTGCGGACCACGGTGCGATCCGGCGGCCGGCTGCTGTATTCGGGCCCCGCCGACCCGGACAGGCGGCAGCGCATGGAGATCAGATCGAGCGCCGACGGCGGCCGGACCTGGCGGTCGCTGTGGACCGTGTCCGAGGACCCCGCCGGCTACTCCGATCTGGTGCAACGCACGCCGGCCCAGGTCGGCCTGCTGTACGAGACCGGCTCCGCCGACTCGCGGGAGACCATCACGTACACACCGCTGCCCGGCTGACGAACCCGCACGGCCGCCGCGCTCCCCGCGCCTCGTGTGCCGGGCCCCGTGGGGGCGCTCCCCACGGGGCCCGACGTTCCCAACTCCCCGTCCTCGCCCGGCGGAACGGCAGGAAGACGTACAGCATGACCGGCAGCCAGACACCCCTCCCGGCCGGAACCCCGTCCGTGCGCCGCGGTCCACGCTTTCGGGCGTGGCTCCTCGAAGGACTCAGCGAGCGCAGCGCTCGCCACCCCGGTCCGCACGCGACCCTGCCCCAGGAGCACGTGGGGCACAGCTGGTGGCGTGTCATGTGCCTCACCGGTGTCGACTACTTCTCCACCCTGGGCTACCAGCCGGGCATCGCGGCGCTCGCCGCCGGGCTGCTCTCCCCTCTCGCCACGCTCGTCCTGCTCGCGCTGACCCTGTTCGGCGCGTTGCCCGTCTACCGGCGCGTCGCTCGCGAGAGCCCCCACGGCCAGGGCTCCATCGCGATGCTGGAGCGGCTGCTGCCGGGCTGGGCGGGCAAACTCCTCGTGCTGGTGCTCCTCGGGTTCGCGGCGACCGACTTCATGATCACCATCACGCTGTCGGCGGCCGACGCCTCCGCGCACGTGGCCGAGAACCCGTTCGCACCGTCCTGGCTGCACGGCGCCGGCGTGTGGATCACCCTCGTCCTGCTCGCCGCACTCGGCGGGATCTTCCTCAAGGGCTTCAAGGAGGCCATCGGCATCGCCGTCGTCCTCGTCGGTGTCTACCTCAGCCTCAACGTGGTGGTGCTCGGCGACGCGGTGGTCCGGATCGCCACCCACCCCGGCGACTTCCACGACTGGTGGTCGGCCGCCACCCGGGAGCACTCCTCACCCCTCGCCATGATCGGCATCGCGCTGCTGGTGTTCCCCAAACTCGCCCTCGGCATGTCGGGGTTCGAGACCGGCGTCGCCGTCATGCCGCAGGTGCGCGGTGCCGAGTCCGACACCTACGAGCGGCCCGCGGGACGCATCAGGGACACCCGTACCCTGCTGACGACCGCGGCCGTCATCATGTCCTGCTTCCTGCTCCTGTCGAGCGTCGCGACGACGCTCCTGATCCCGCAGTCCGCGTTCAAGGCCGGGGGCCCCGCCAACGGCCGCGCCCTCGCCTTCCTCGCCCACGCCGAACTGGGCCAGGCTTTCGGCACCATCTACGACGTCTCGACCATCGCCATCCTCTGGTTCGCCGGTGCCTCCGCGCTCGCCGGGCTGCTCAACCTCGTACCGCGCTACCTGCCCCGGTACGGCATGGCACCCGAGTGGGCCGGCGCGGTGCGCCCCCTCGTGCTGACGTTCATGGCGATCGCCGTCGCCATCACCGCGTACTTCGACGCGAGCGTCGACGCGCAGAGCGGCGCCTACGCGACCGGTGTGCTGGTGCTCATGCTGTCCGCTTCCTTCGCCTCCACGGTCGCCGTGCACCGGCGCGGTCGCCGGGCCGCCACCGCCGGATTCGGCGTGATCACCGCCGTGTTCGCGTACACGGTCGTCGCCAACGTCGTCGAACGGCCGGACGGCATCAAGATCGCGCTCCTGTTCATCGTGACCATCATGATCAGCTCCCTCGCCTCGCGCGTGCACCGGGCCTTCGAACTGCGCACCGTCGACGTGACGCTGGACGCGGAGGCGGAACGTCTCGTCGCGCACGCCGCGCAGGCGGGTCCCCTGCGGATCGTCGCCAACGAACCGCAGGAGCACACCGCCGCCGAATACCGCGCCAAGGAGGCCGCCCAGCGCGCCGACACGCACATCCCCGCCGACAGCCCGGTGCTCTTCCTGGAGGTCTTCGTCCGTGACTCGTCCGAGTTCAGCTCGGACGTCGCGGTACGCGGCGACACGAAACACGGCGTCCACCGGCTGCGCGTCCAGGGCCCGACCGTGCCCAATACCATCGCGGCCGTGCTGCTCGAACTCCGCGACCGCACGGAGGAGGTGCCGCACGTCTACTTCAACTGGACGGAGGGCGATCCGTTCGGCCACCTCGTGCGTTTCCTCGTCTTCGGTGACGGCGAGGTCGCGCCGGTCACCCGGGAGGTGCTGCGCCGCGCCGAACCCGACCCGTCCCGCCGCCCCCGCGTCCACGTGGGGTGATCTGCCGCGTTAGCGTCATGCCCGTGACCGATTCCGCCGACGTCCGCCGTATCGCGCTGTCCCTTCCCGAGACCGTGGAGAAGGAGGCCTGGCGCATGCCCACCTTCCGGGTGGCGGGCAAGATGTTCGTCACCGTCCCGGACGACGAGACGTCCTTCGCGGTCCGCTGCCCCCGTCACGAGCGGGCGGAGCTGATCGCGGCGGAGCCCGGGAAGTTCTGGGTGCCGCCCCACGAGGCGGCCTCGCACTGGGTACGGGCCCGGCTCGCCGCCCTGGAGGACCTGGCCGAGCTCTACGACATCCTCGTCGACTCCTGGCGTCAGGCGGCGCCGCCCCGGCTGCTCGAAGCCCACCCCGGCCTCGCCCCGGGCACGGGGCCACAACGCCCGGGCGCGTAAGGCCTCCCCGGGCCGGGCCGGGTGACGCGTGCGCCCCGGCCGGCACGCTTCGCTGGAGCCGGGCGCCCCGCAACCGTCGGACTTCAGGTATTCCGGCGGCAAAGGCTCCGTGAGGATCGAGCACGACGTACCCGCACGGCCACCCGTTCAGCGCACTGCCACGAGCACGCAACTGCTGCCGACCTGCCACACCGGGGCCGCCTGGCCGAAGCCCGCCGCTCGCAGCATCGCGGTGTGGCGGTCGAGCGTCAGCCCGTTGTTGCCCGAGCCGCGCCCGTCGTCGCGCCGGGCGCTCTCCCGCCCCGCGTCGCGCCGTCCGCTGTCCCACCCGCCGCCGTCCCGTGCGCCGGCGGTGTGCCCGGCGGCGGTGGGGTGTGCGTCGCCGCCCGTTGTGCCCGGCACGGAGCCATGCAGGCGCCTGCGCTGCGCGAACAGGTCCGTCAGTTCCGGGTCCTGTTCCGCCGCCGCCCACCAGGACTCCCAGTCCTCGTGGGCGAACGCCCGCTGCCGCCGCGCCCGTCGGCGTCCCACGTGCACCGCGATGTCGGACGCGTCCTCCGGGACCAGGTGGTCGGCGTTGACGAGGACGCCGCCCGGCCGCAGTATCCCCGCGAGTTGCCCGTACACCCGCTGGAGGCGGTGACCGGGCAGATAGTGCAGAGCCGTCGTGGAGACCGCCGCGTCCAGTGGCCCGTCGAGGCCCAGCGCGGAGGTCCAGCCCTCGGCGCCGATCACCGCCTCCACGTACCGCACCGCGTGGGCCGGCCCCCCGGACCCGGCGTGGGCCCGGGCCAGTTCCAGCAGGACCGGGTCCATGTCGACGGCGACGATCCGGGCCCGGGGCAGCCGCCGCGCCAGCCGCACCGCGAGTGATCCGGGACCGCAGCCCAGATCGACGACCAGCGGGTGCCGCCGGCCCGCCGTCACGTGTTCGACCACGTCGGCGATGACGGTGAAACGCTCCTCGCGGTCGATCGCGTACCGCTGCTGCTGCAGTTCCCAGCGCTCCACCCACCGTGCCGCCGTGGTCGTGCTCAGGCCCATCGTGCTCGGTCACCCCTCGTTCTCGATCCGCCTCCGGGGGAGGTGACAGAAATCTACACTCGAAAACGGTTTTCATCTGCACTGATGGGCCGGACGGGTTCACAGCGTGTCAAGAACCGCCAGCAGCCGGTCGATCTCGTCCGGCGTGTTGTACACGTGCAGGCTCACCCGCACCGACGTCCGCCTTTCCCCCGCGGGCCCCTGGCAGTGGCTGTCCGAGCGCACCATGAACCCGTGGCTGTAGAGGATGAACCCCAGGTCCGCGGCCTCGATCCGCTCGTGCCGCAGGGTGACGACCGCCCGCCGCCGCTGGACCTCCGCGTCCGCCGCCAGGCTGAGCGCGCAGCCCAGGACCTCGTAGCGCGGCATCCGGCGCAGCCCGTCCGTGAGCCGCGCCACGAGTGCCTCCGTCCACGTCTCGATCCGGCCGACGCCTGCCGCGTCCAGCCAGTCGAGCGCGGCCTCCAGGCTCGCGATGCCCACGGTGTTCGGCGTCCCCGCCCAGCCGCCCGGTGCTAAGGCGGGCCCGCGCAGTCCGCGCGACCACACCGCCCCCGTGCCCGGCAGCGCCAGCGCCTTGTGCCCGGAGAAGACCACGAAGTCCACGTCCAGCTCCCCCAGGCGGACCGGCACGTGGCCCACGCTCTGCGCCGCGTCCAGGCAGATCACGGCATCCGGTCCGACCGCCCGCCGCACCCGCCGCACGTTCATGTCGCCGCCGTAGACGTGGTGGACGTGCGTCGCCGCGACGAACCGCGTGCGGGGGGTGACCTGCCGGGCCAGCTCGGCGGTGTCGTAGTCCCGGGAACCCTCCTGGTACGGCATCTCCCGCACCGCGACGCGCACGCCGCGCCGCGCCAGCAGGTCCCGCGCCTCCAGCCACGGCAGCGTGTTGGCCTGGTGGTCGCCGAACGGGACGACGATCTCGTCGCCGTCCGCGAGCACACCGGGCAGCCAGTCGAGCGCCACCGCGCGCAGCCCCTCGCTCGTACCGCTGGTGAAATCCACCCGCGAGCGCTCCGGTGCCGGGTCGCCGAGGAACGCCTTCACCCGGCCGCGTACGCGCTCCACCATCGCCGTCGTCGCGTTGGCCCAGGGGTAGGTGCCCCGGCCCGCGTTCGCGTTGGAACCGGTCAGGTACGTCCGTACGGCGTCGAGCACGGCGTCCGGTTTCTGCGAGGTGGCCGCACTGTCCAGGTAGGCGAGAGCGGGATGCGCCGTGACGATCGGGAACTGGGCCCGCAACGCCTCGTGCCACGGCCGCAGGTGATCCGGGAACGGAGCCATCCGCCCTCACTCCCTGACCAGTTCGCCGCCGCCGTCCCGCCAGGCGACGATCCCGCCGGCGAGGCTGCGAACGTCCGGATGGCCGAGCCGGGCCAGCAGCGCCGCGTACCGCGCCGACCGCTCGCCGACCGGACAGGCCAGCAGCACCGGCTGGCTCCGGCTGAACGGAAGACCGTCCCGCACCAGTTCCTCGAACAGCTCGTCCACGATGTTGACGGACCCGGCGATGTGCAGCGCCGCGTACGCGAACGGACTGCGCAGGTCCACCACGAGTGGATCCGCCTGAGCGATCCACGCGCGCGCACCCGCCACGTCGACGGACGCCGCCTTGGCGACCTCGTCCTCGGACAGCGCCGCCGCCGAGGCGCCGCGCACCTCGGCGCCGAACAGGTCGGGACGCCGCGTGCGCACGTAACCCAGATAGCTCTCGATCCGGTCGCACACGATGAACACCGCGGAGGCGCGCCGCCCGGACGCCGTCAACTCCTCATCGACAGCGCGGAGATGCCGTACGGCGCCGAAGTACGCGGCGCCACCCGTGGGTCCGGAGAGCACCCCGCACCTGCGGGCCAGCGTCAGCATCCCGTCGATGGCCTCACCGGACGTCACCGCGTCGATCCGCCCGTACACCGCCGGGTCGAACAGACCCACCTCCTGCACCTCGTCGATCGTGCGGATGCCCGGCACGAAGTCCGACTTGTGCGCCACCAGCCCCACGACCTCGACGTCGGGGTCGTGTGCGCGCAGCACCCGCGCCACACCGGTCGACGACCCCGCCGTGCCGACACACGCGACGAAGAAGTCCGGCGCCCGGCCGTCCAGATCGCGCACGATCTCCGGGCCCGTGCCCGCCGCGTGCGCGTCCGCGTTGCGCGGGTTGAAGTACTGGTCGGTGTGGAGGTACGTGCCGCCCCCCTCGCCGAGCGCCTGGTGGAAACGGGTCAGCGGGTCCTGGGTGTCGGTGGGGTCCAGGCACTCGCTGCGCCCCGGCAACTCCTCGATCTCCGCCCCGAGCAGCAGCAGGAGGTCCTTGATCTCCGGCACCTTCATCCGGTTCGTGACGCTCTTGAAGCCGAGCCCGTGCATGCCGGCGATCAAGGCCAGTGCCTTGGCCGTGTTGCCGCTGGACAGCTCCACCACCTGGCTGCCGCGGGCGAGGGCGTCCGGCAGTCCGGGGCGCGCCATGTTCCATGCCGCGCGGTCCTTCACGGAGCCGAATGGATTGAAGAGTTCGAGCTTCGCGTACAGATCCACCGAGCGCAGGGCGTGCACGGCCGGATCGATGCGCAGCAGGGGAGTGTCGCCGATGATGTCCGTGACGCTGTCGTATCTCATGCGCTCGCCTCTTCCTGCCGGTCGGTTCCGTTGCGGTGCGCCGGTGCCTCCGGCGCGAGCGGCCAGTAGTGGGTGTCCAGACGCCACCGCCAGGTGTCGCCCTGCGGACCGGCTGTGACCGCCACCTTCCGTGCCCGGGGCCTGCGTTCGGCCTCGTGGGCGCCGAAGTCCATGCAGTAGGCCGCGGTGTTCACGAAACACAGCAGGTCGCCGGGGGCCGGCAGCCGCGGCAGGAAGACCCGTCGTCTGGTGATCAGGTCGGACTCCAGGCAGAGGTTGCCGAACAGGTGCACCCCGACGGGCCCGTCGCTCACCACGTCGCTTCCACGTCCCCGGCCGGCCGCCGGTGTCGGGATCACCAGCGGGTCCACCAGGATGCCGTGGTCCTCCAGTGGACAGTCCCCGGTGTTGAGATCGAGCCGCAGCGACCAGACGTCCCCGCCCTCGCCGGAGCCGTCACGCCGGACCTCCAGCACGCGCGCCAGGGTGAGACCGCACTGGTCCGCCAGCGCGCGGCCCGGCTCCACGTGCAGGTCGTACAGGTTCTCCAGTAGCAGCGCGGCGAGCGGCCGGCCGAGCGACGGCGCACGCGTCGAGAGCAGATCGTCCAGATAGGCGGGCCCCGCCACCTCGCGGTGCGCCGGATAGAGGGAGAGCCCCCCGGCCAGCGTCCCGCCCTCGTTGCGCAGCCCGTATCCGTGGTTGCCCCAGGCCAGCGGCGGGCGCGCGGCCAGTACCGCGCGGATCAGTTCCGTCGTGTACGCCTCCCACTGCCCGGCCTCGGCGAGGTAGCTGACACCGAAACCACCGCCGATGTCCACCACCCGGGGGCGCAGACCCCGCGCGCGGCACATGTCCATGACCTTCACGCAGCCTTCGAGCGCCAGTGCCTTCTCGTCCGCACTGACGGTGTCGAGGTGGTACCCCACCCCCAGGAGTTCGACGGCGTCCCCGCACCGCTCCACCACGTCCAGCAGCCGGGGCACGTCCGCCACCGGCGTACCGAACCTGCTGCGCCGCGTCAGCCTGCGGACCCCGGAGGAGGGGAACCCGGACAACCGCAGCAGCACCCGGACCGGAGCGAGGCCGTGGCTTCGGACGAGCCCGGCCAGCGCCTCCAGCTCGCCTTGTCCGTCCACGTGAAAGGTGACGCCGACGCGCGTGCCGAGGTAGCGGAACGCGGGGTCCTTCGGGCCCGTGGCCGTGATGCGGTCCGGGGTGAATCCGCAGGCGAGAGCGTGCTGCAACTCTTCGAGGGACGCGACGTCGACACAGGAGTCCGTCGCGGCGAGGCGCCGCAGCAGCGCGCTCGACGCGGACGCCTTGTGCGCGAAGTAGACGCCGCCGGCGAGCCGGTGCCGGCGCAGGACGGCGTCGAAGCGCGCCGCGTTCTCCGCGATCTGATCGGGTATCACGACGTTGAGCGGTGTGCTCAGGCCGTCGGCGAGCGTGTGCAGGAACGCGGCGGCCGCGGTCAGGGCCGCGGACCGCGGCGCGAGCGCCGGTCGCAGGTAGAGCGGATTCGGCTGGTTCGGCGGGCCCCCCACGGCGTTCGGACCTCCTCGGTGAGCGGCTGGTCACCGCTCGTGGTCGGTTGTGTGCCCGATGCAGCCTTTCCAGTGCGCCGCTCCTTCATGCAATGAAAACCGTAATCATTCGCTGAAGGCGGCCGAGACGCGGTCCGGGCGGGATCCGGACGCGGTTCCGGCGGGATTTGGGTCCGTTCCGGGTGCCGCGCGCGGCCGGTCCCGGGTTCGGGCGGGTCCGGCCCGCAAGGGAGCCGCGAGTAGGGTGCGCGGGGCGATCCCCTGGCCGCCGTGACGCCCTCCCGCGCGGGGCACCTGTCCGGAGCTGGCATGATCGGGGGCATGGTGGAACGTGTGGTCGCCGCGTGCGACGGGGCATCGAAGGGCAATCCGGGACCGGCGGCCTGGGGCTGGGTCGTCGGCGACGACGAGGGCGGGCCGGTCCGCTGGGAGGCGGGCCCGCTCGGTACGGCGACGAACAACGTCGCGGAACTGACCGCCCTGGAAGAGCTGCTGACCGCGACCGACCCCGCGGTGCCGCTGGAGGTCCGGATGGACTCCCAGTACGCCATGAAGGCCGTCACGGAATGGCTCCCCGGCTGGAAGCGCAAGGGCTGGAAGACCTCCGCGGGCAAGCCGGTCGCCAACCAGGAGCTGGTCCAGCGGATCGACGCGCTCCTGACGGGCCGCCCCGTCGAGTTCCGGTACGTGCCCGCGCACCAGGTCGGCGGAGACCCCCTCAACGACTTCGCCGACCGGGCCGCCAGCATGGTCGCCGTCGCCCAGCAGGCCGCGGGCAGCGCGTACGGATCCGAGGACCCGCCGCCGAGCGCGACCGGCCAGGGCTCCGCGGCCGCGTCCCGCGTCCCGCGTTCGTCCGGTGCCGCGCCGCGCAAGCGGGCCGGGGGAGCGGTCCGCACGCTCAAGGCGAAGTTCCCCGGCCGCTGCCGGTGCGGGCGCTCGTACGCGGCCGGCGAGGAGATCTCCAAGAACGACGACGGCTGGGGCCACCCGGCGTGCCGTACGGCCGCCGTCTGACCGGTGCCGGTGCCGGTGCCGGGCGGCGGCGGACAGGTCACAGCCGTTCGTGCCGTCGGTGCCCTGAAGGCCCCGGCGGTCGCACAAGGGTCTCGACCTGGGCGCTCGGTCGCGACCGCCTCGTGAAGGTGCCGCATCACCTCGCGGCGGTGCCGCCCCGCACGGCGGTGCCGCGCCCGGCGTGGGTGCGGCACCGCTCGGCGGGAGGCCGGGTCAGCAGATGGCTGACGCCGGGAGGCCGCCGTACTGGTCGCCCTTGAGGTAGACGGCGCTGACGAAGCCCTCCGCGAGGCGGACCCAGACGTCGTTCGTGTAGCCGTTGTCCGTGACCGACTGGCCGTGCGCGTAGCAGGAGGCGCCGCGCGGCTCGCCCGCCGTGACGTGCCCGGTGATTCCGTACGAAGTCGACGGACCGGAGCGGACGTTGGCGTTCTCGTACGGCGTCACGCCGTAGGGCAGGCCCGCCGGTGCGGCCTGGGCCGCTGCTGCCCCGGTCGCGAGCAGCCCCGCGGTGATGATGCCGACGCCGGTGGCGGCGATAGCCCTGGTCCTCATCCCCATGAGATGTTCCTTCCCCGTTGGTGTTTCGTTGCCTGGTCGTGGACGCGGTCCGAGGACCGCTCCCTTTGCATGGACGCGACATGCCGGGTGTTCGGTTCATCCACCTGGCGCGCGACCTGAGGTCCCCTGGGCTGCGGGCGGCACATGGTCGGGCGTCTACGCACTTCCGCCCCGGCCCGGACCGTGCGCCGCCAGGTCCGCCCCGGGGTGAGCGGGCGGCGCACGGCGCCCGCAGTGGTCACGCGGAGGGCGTCCCTTGCCCGCCACTACCGTACGGCCGGGTGATGATCTCCATGCCGTGACCCGCCGGGTCCGTGAAGTACACCCCGCTTCCGCCGTCGTGGTGGTTGATCTCGCCCGGACGCTTCCCGTGCGGGTCCGCGTAGTACGTGATCCCCGCCTCCCGGATCCGGGCGAACGCCGCCGCGAACTCGTCGTCGGTGACGAGGAAGGCGTAGTGCTGGACGGTGATGGACCCGGCGGGGATCGTCGCGAAGTCCAGGGTGACGCCGTTGGCCAGCACCAGGGGGACGAACGGGCCCCCTTGCTCACCGGCCGTCAGGCCGAGGACGTGGGCGAGGAAGTCGGCGGACTCCCGGTTGTTCCGTGCGTGGACGATGGTGTGGTTGAGCTCGACTGGCATGGGTCGAATGCCTCCGTAAGGCACTCACGGGCACCTCCATGCCTCACCCGGCCGGTGACCGGCACGCGATGCCGTGCGCAGGAGCCTAGAGGGAGGGGGCCGGCCCGTCCATGGGGAACGCGCCGGCTCAGCGCGGGCGCAGCCGGGCCGCCCCGCCCGCAGGACAGATGGTCCGGCCGGCCGTGGACAGGACATGCCGACGCCGGGGGTGGGGCATGCGGCGGCGGGTACGGCCGGAGCGCTGCACCCCCGTCACCTCAGCGCCCTGCCCGGTCCGCCGCCCGGCGCCGTGCACGGGCGCCGTCGCGTACCATCCGCACCGCCAGCCAGAGCGCGGACAGGGCGAACAGCGCCGCCGTGATCAGCAGCCAGCTGCCCAGGAACACGTCCGGCGAGAGGCCTGTCGACAGGCGGAAGTGCGGTGCCTGCCGCAGCACGAGCGGCCAGTACACCGCGAGCAGCAGCAGCGACAGGAAGGCAGGGACCCGCACGTGGTTGAGCGCGGTGCCGGGAGCGGGCCGCCGTCCGCGCAGCACCGTGCACAGCAGCCGGTCCGTCGCCGTGTACAGCGGCAGCAAAACCAGGTCGTGCAGTACCGCCGCGCCCACGAACCACAGCACCACGCCCGGCCAGTCGCCGCTCAGCAGCCCGACAGCGGCATAGCCGCAGACCGCGAACGAGGCGCACAGCACCAGCAGATGGACCGGCGATTCCCCGTACAGGCGGTGGAATCCGGGCCGCCGCCTCGTCCGTCCGGGCCTCAGGCTCGCCATGCCGTCTCCCCGAAGCTCAGGCGGCCCACCCACTTGGTGTTCATCACCCCGGGGGCGCCCGGCACGATGACACGGGCCGGCCGTGGTCCTCGGTCAGCGGAGCTCCGTTGACGCGCAGCGCGAGGAGCGAGCGGGTGTCGCGCACCTGGTTGTCCCGCAGGACCACCGAGCGGAACGACCCCGCCGTCTGCACCGACTCCACGAACACACCGGGGGGCGGGTCGGCCGTCCCCACGAGCGCGGCGAGGTCGGCGAGCCGTACGCCCTCCCACTCCTGATCGTCCGTCGACCAGCCCTCCACGCACGCGATCGGCAGCAGGGAGCGGTGCTGGGGGAGCGCCAGCAGGTCGTGCAGGGTCAGTACGGTCCTGCGGCCGCCGCCCCGTACCGTCAGCCGCCAGTCGTCGCCGATGTCGCGCGGCCGGATCCGCGCGTACGCCGCCGTCTTGTTGATCTGGAATCCGCCGGGACCCGTTCCTGGTTCGCGGCCGTGCGGTGCCAGCAGGGCCGTGCGCCGGAGCGAGCCGCCGATGCTCTGCCCCGCCGTCACCACCAGCAGCGTCAGCGAGCCGAGCCCCACCGTGCCGAGCGCGCCGCGCCGCGACATCGTGGGCGCGGCGGGCCGCTGCGTGACCAGTCCCGAGTCGTCCGCCGGTTCCTGCCGGGTCGCCGAAGCGGGGGTGCGCAGTTCCGCGCGCAGGTCCCGGCCGCGCAGCGCCCGTACCGCGCGGGGCGCTCTCAGCGCGACATGGGCGGCGAGAGCGCCGGAGAACACCCACGCGCCGTAGAAGTGCAGCGGGTAGAAGGACCCGGGGAAGAGGTAGGTGATCTGCACGTTCAGTACACCGGTGAGGAATTCGAACAGTCCGCCGCCCACCAGGAGCAGCAGGGACAGCCGGTCCAGCGCGTGGCCCACCGACCGCAGGGGCGGCAGGGTGAACAGTTTCGGCGCCACCGACCAGAGTTTCGCCAGCAGCACCGGCACCAGCACGATGCCCAGTGTCACGTGCACGCCCTGCGTGAGGCGGTAGATCCAGTACGGGTCCGTCGGCCAGGCGAAGAGGTAGA
Organism: Streptomyces sp. NBC_01497; assembly: GCF_036250695.1. NCBI lineage: Bacteria > Bacillati > Actinomycetota > Actinomycetes > Kitasatosporales > Streptomycetaceae > Streptomyces > Streptomyces sp. NBC_01497. The sequence goes on from NZ_CP109427.1 coordinate 8,105,075, forward strand.
AGCCGAGGAGTCCCTTGCCGGGCGTCTTGTCGTTCACCGCCGCGAGGTCCGGGTTGTAGGCGGCGTAGGACAGCAGGCCCGTGACGAAGACGACGGGCACGCCGGCGAGCAGGGCCGCGCCGAACACGGAGGTCAGCCAGCGGCCACGGAGCGGGCTGCGCCAGGGTCCCGCGCTGCGCGGCCGTCCTCCTGGGGCGAGTACGCGGGCGAGGGAGGGCGTCAGAAGTCTCACGCCGCAGACGGTAGGCGCCACGGCACACCGGAGCCGGGGCACGACGCGGGACGAATCGCCGACGTTCGACCAACCGGCGTCCTTTTCGCGTGATGACGCGTGTCGGCCCCGACCGCTCGGCGATGAGTGGGGCTCCGGCCGTACGGCGGCGTGTCGCGTGGCCTCCCCCGGATGGCCGGTGGGGCGGGACGGGACGCCCGATGCCGGAACGTCGGGTGGGCGGACGTCGGGGGAGCGGACGTCGCGGGACGCGGACGGGTCCCGCCCGGCAGTGCCGCCGGACGGGACCTGGGACCGCTGTGGCGTGGCGCCGCCACCAGGTGGTGTCTCAGGGGGCCTTGTTGTAGACCGCCACGTAGTCGACGTTCATCTGGCCGCCGGACACGGTGGCCGCGTTGGGCCCGCCGCCGAACGCTCCGGGGAAGCCGCCTCCCATCGCCAGGTCGTAGATGATGAAGAACGGGTGGTCGACGGCCTTCGACCAGGTGTCCGCGTCGACCTGCGTCGAGTTGATGGTGAAGTAGTTCTGGCCGTCGAGGTACCAGCGGATCTGCTCGGGCGAGGTCGACCGGTCGATCTGCACGGCGTACGTGTGGTAGCCGGACTGGCAGCCCGGGCACGCGTGCTCGCCGCTGCCGATTCCGGTGGACTCGTTGCACGGACCGCCCGGGCTCACCCCGCAGTGCAGTGTGCCGAAGACCGAGCTGCGCCCGTTGATGTCCTCCAGGATGTCGACCTCGCCGGAGGTGGGCCAGGTCGTTCCGGTGCGCAGCGGCTGCCCCAGCATCCAGAACGCGGGCCAGTAGCCCGCACCGTTCGCCGTCGACACGTCCGGCTGCTGGATGGACGACTGCATCATGACGACTCCGCCGGCGGGCGCCCCGAACGAGTCGTTCTGCGTCTCCACCCGGCCCGAGGTCCAGCCGGAGCCTGGGTCACTGCCGGAGTGCAGCGCCTTGAGGACGAGATGGCCGCTGCCGTCCTGGTAGACGTTGTCCGTGGAGTTGGTCATGGTTTCGATCTCACCGGTGCCGAAGTTGCTGCCGGGACCGGTGTCGTACTTCCAGCTGCCGCCGTCGAGACCGCTGCCGGCACCGCCGTTGAAGTCGTCGCTCCAGGTCGTGGTGAAGCCGGCGGGCGGACCCGGTACGTCGGACGGTGCCACCGCTGCGGCGCGCGCGTCGGCGGGAGCGGCCACCGCGCCGTGCTGCGCCGTGGCCGTGAGCCCGGCCAGGGTCAGGGCGCCGACGGACAGTCCGACGAATCCGCGACGGATCCTGGACCGCCGGGTTCCGCTTCGTGCTGATGGCCTGGGTATGTCTCCAGGGGCCATGGTTGTACTCCTGTTCCGTGTGAGCCCGATGTGGGGGTCTGCCCTGCACGGTGTGTCCGCCGGAGAATGAGGAACCATGACCTCTCCTGACAGGGTGGGGGACCGTTCAGGGCGGGGACTCCTACTGAGAGCGCTCTCTCAGTCAGGGAGTTGTCTACTCCTGCGCTGATGTGCGGTCAAGACGCTGATCCATATCGGCCCGGGGAACGTGCCGGACGGGCGGCTGGTTCCGGTCGTACGGGCGTCCCGGATACCTACGGGCGCCGCCCGCCGCGCTCCGGCCTCCGCCGGGGCGGTCGCGAGGGCCGGTCCGAAACCAGCGGCCTGCGCCGCGCGCGGGGGAGCGCGTCGGGCGGTCAGCTCCGAGGCGATCGCGCGGCAGCCCGCCGCAGCTCATGCCCAGGCACGACATACCGTGATGATCCGCCCATGCCGCGAGGAGCAGTCCACCCCGTGCAAGAGCGAAGAGGGCCGGGCTCGCGGCACGTCGAAGCAGCCCTACGCGCATGCGCGCGATCCGGCACAGGCCATTCAGCCACCCGTATCCGGCGGGAGAGGGGGCGAGCGGCGGTGGCCGCGCGAGGAAGTGGCGCTCCCGGACAACGGGTTGATGACCCCGTGTGCGCCGCCGGGCACGGCGCGCGCGGTCCGGGAGTGCGCGCCGGGGAGCGGGGCAGCAGAGAGGTCATGAGAGACGGAGAGGATCGCCGGGCCCGGCGGGACGGCCACGACTGCGCGTTCGTGCTCGGCGGCGGTGGAGCGCTCGGCGCGCACGAAGTGGGCATGCTCCAGGCCCTGTTCACGGCGGGGATCACCCCCGATCTTGTGGTGGGCACCTCCGTCGGTGCCATCAACGGCGCCGCTGTCGCCGCTGATCCGACGCAGGGCGCCGTGGAGCGGCTCACCGACCTGTGGACCGGACTCGGCCATGCGGGCGTCTTCTCGGGGTCGTTGGCGAACCGGTTCGCCACCGTGGTGCGCAGCGGCGGAACCCATCTCTACTCGGCGGAACCGCTGCGCAGACTGCTCGCGGAACACCTGCCCGTGGAGCGGATCGAGGACCTGCGGCTGCCGTTCCAGTGTGTGGCGGCCGGAATCGAGGGGGCGGCCGAGCACTGGTTCGCCGAGGGGCCGCTCGCGGACGCCGTCGTCGCGTCGTGCTCCGTACCGGGCCTGCTGCCGCCCGCCGAGATCGGCGAGCGGCACTACATCGACGGCGGGCTGGTCAACAGCATCCCCGTGGGCCGGGCCGTCGCACTCGGCGCCAGGACCGTGTACGTCCTCCAGGTCGGACGGATCGAGGCGCCGCTGCGGCCGCCGCGCTACCCCTGGCAGGTGGCGATGGTGTCGTTCGAGATCGCCCGCAGGCACCGGTTCGCCCGGGACATGGCGGACCTGCCCGACGATGTCACCGTCCACGTCCTGCCCAGTGGTGCGTCCGCGCGTGAGTGGACGCCGGTGAACCAGTTGCGGCACCGGGACTTCGCGCGCACCGCGGAACGCATCGAGCAGGCGTACGAGGCGTCGTCGCGCTACCTGGAGGGCGTGGCCGACTCGGCCGGCGCGCCGGCCGCGCCGGACTCCGCGCCCCCGGTGCACGAGCCACGGCCGAGGGACGCCGACGGGGCGGACACCACGCAAGCCCCCGGCTCCGCGCGCCCGTCGGGCCCCGTGCAGGCACCCGGCCCCGCGCGCTCGTCCGGCAAAGCGCAACCACGAGGCACCGCGCGTCCCTTCGGCCCCGCGCGCGGACGGCGCGGGTGAAGACGGTCCGGCGGCTGGTCGCGACCGTGTTGCTGACCGCCCTGATCCCTCTCGCCACGGCGCTCCTGATCTGCGTGACCCTGTGCACGGGACCGGTGTCACTGGCCCGGCACGGTCGCTGGCGCGCCCCCAGGATCGCCGCGTTCGCTCTGCTGTACCTGGTGGTCGACGTCTCGGGTGTGGTGGCGGCCACGGCACACTGGCTGCGCCATCCGGTACGCGCCTCGGCGCGCCGGGGCGGCCCGGGCGGCGGCGGCGACACCGCGGCGTACACCGAACTGGCCAGTGTGCTGGGTGTGCTGTACCGCGCGGCCGTGCGGACGTTCGGGCTGGACCTGCACATCACACCGCCCCTCGTACCCGCCCGACCGGCCCCGGGGCGAGGGCCGTTGCTGGTGCTCGCGCGGCACGCCGGTCCCGGCGACTCGTTCCTTCTCGTGCACAGCCTGCTGGCCGGCGCCGGGCTGAGGCCGCACATCGTCCTCAAGCGCCTGCTCCGCCTGGACCCCTGCCTCGACATCCTCCTCAGCCGGGTACCGCACTGCTTCGTGCCGGCGCCCCGTGGCGTGGCCACCGAGCGCGGCATGGCGGCGCTCGCCGCCCGGCTGGGCCCGGGCGACGCGCTCGTGCTGTTCCCCGAGGGCGGCAACTTCACGGCGCGGCGCCACCGTCGGGCGATCGGCGCGCTGCGCGGTCTCGGCCGTGAGCGGCAGGCGGTCCGCGCCGAGGCGATGCCGCATGTCCTCGCGCCGCACACGGCCGGTGTGCTGGCGGTGCTGGAGGCCGCGCCCACGGCCGACGTGGTCTTCGTGGCCCACACCGGTCTCGACCGGATCACCTCCGCGCGGACGGGGTGGGCCGAGCTGCCGCTGCGCGAGAGTGTCGAAGCCCACTGGTGGCAGGTTCCCGCCGGGCGGATACCGGCGGGTGACGAGGCGCGCAGCGACTGGCTGTTCGCGCACTGGGCCCGGATGGACGCGTGGATAGCGTCCCATGCCAAGGCGGCCTGAGCAGGTACTCGTTTCGTTCACGCGGCTCCTTCGCCTCGGCCCGTGCCTCAGCAACTCTCATTAAATTAGTAATAAATATTGACACCGCGCAAGCGTGGCCACAGTCTTCGTGCTGGCCCGCTCGCCTTCCGTGCGGCGGGTGCCCTGGTTGGACCCCACACCCCACCCCGCCTCAACTCCGAGAAGGCCTCAATGACTTCACCCCGTGCAGGGACGTCGCACGCCCGTCGGCTGGCCGCCGTGCTCGGTGCCGCGGCACTCGTCGCGGTGACCGTGCCCGCCGCGCAGGCCGCGACCCACCCGGCCGCTGCCGCACCGCGTGCCGCGAGCGCACCGCCGGCCGCCGCCGGCCCGCGATCCGCCGCGGCCACCCCGTACATGGGCTGGAACACGTACTACGGGCTCGGTGCCCCCACCGAGGACCAGGTCATGGGCGTCGCCGACAACCTGGTCAAGAGCGGCCTCGCCAAGGCCGGTTACGACATCGTCTGGCTGGACGGGGGCTGGCAGGCCGACAACCCCCGCGACAGTGCGGGCCACCTCGTCGCGAACCCCGAACGCTTCCCCTCCGGCATCCCCGCCCTGGTCAGCCGGCTGCACCGGCTCGGTCTGCGCGTCGGCATCTACACCGACGCGGGCGACTACGACGGCGGCAAGAGCTGCGGTCTCGGCAGCCGCGGCCACTACCAGCAGGACGCCCAGCAGTTCGCCGACTGGAAGGTCGACGCCGTCAAGGTCGACTTCCTGTGCGGCATCTCGGAGAAGCTCGACCCGGCCACCGCCTTCGGCGAGTTCAGCGCGGCGATCGCCGCCACGGGCCGCCCGATCCTGCTCAACCTGTGCAACCCGCTCACCGATGACTGGGGCGTCCCGCACACCCCCGCCGAGGACGCTCACAACTCCTACGCGTACGGGCCGAGCATCGCGACCTCCTGGCGCACCGGCACCGACATCGCGTGGGGGACGCCGACGGCGGGGGAGTGGCCGAACATCCTGCGCAGCATGGATGCCAACGCCCAGCACCCGGAGGCCCAGAGCCCGGGCCACTACAGCGACCCCGACTACCTCATCCCCATGCGGAAGCTGGCGGACGGGTCGTACGAGCTGACGCAGGAGGAGTCCACCAGCCAGCTGGTGATGTGGGCCGAGATGGCCTCCCCGCTGGTCATCGGCTCGGACCCGCGCACCCTGCCGAAGTCGATGATCGGCACGCTGACGAACCCGGAGATCCTCGCCGTCGACCAGGACCCGCTGGACATCCAGGGCGTACGGGTCGCCACCGACGCGAGCGGCGACGTGTACAGCAAGGTGCTCAGCGGGAGCGGCAAGCGCGCCGTCGTCCTGCTCAACCGGTCCGACCAGGCCGTCCAGCGGAGCGTGAGCTTCGCCGACACGGGGCTCGGCGGCCGGGTCGCCGTGCGGGACCTGCGGGCCCGCGCCGACCGGGGTACGCACACCGGCTCGTACACCGTGACCGTCCCCGCCCACGGCACCGCGTTCCTCAAGCTGTCCGGCACGGACGCGGCCCCCGGTACGGCGCTCGGCACCACCTCGACGGACGACCCCGCGCTCGTCGCGGACGGCACGCGGACGACGGTGTTCACCCGGGGGGCCGACGGCTCGCTGCGTGAGCAGAGCGGCACCGGCGGCGCGCCGTCCTCGCGTGTGACGGACCTCGGCGGCCCCACCGGCGGCCGGATCAGCGGTGCGCCCGCCGCCTACGGTTCGTCCGGTGGCCGGATCGACGTCTTCGTGCGCGGCACCGACGACGCCGCGTACCGCAGGACGTACGACGGCCGCCACTGGGGCCGTTGGCAGCGGCTCGGCGGCGCTCTCGTGAGCGCCCCGGCCGTGGCGTTCGCCGGTCCTGATGACTGGACACTGTTCGCCACGGACCGTGACGGCGGAGTGCTCTCGATCGACCGGTCCGGTACGGGTTCCGCGGGCGCGCCCGCCGGGCTCACCGTGACGGGCCGTCCCGCGGCGGCGCTCGACGCGGCGGGGCGGCTGCACGTGGCCGTCCGCACGAACGACGACGCCGTCTGGGAGCGGGTGCGCGACGCCTCCGGCACCTGGTCCGACTGGACCTCGCTCGGCGGTACGGTGAGCGGCAGTCCGGCGCTGGTGGCCACCGGGGACACCGTGCGCCTCTACGCGCGGGCCAGTGACTACACGCTCTGGCAGCGCACGTACTCCGCGAGCGGCGGCGACGGTTGGGGCGGCTGGTCCAAGGACACCGCCTGGGCCAGCGGCGCTTTCGACGGCGCGCTCGGCACGGCCGCCGAACCCGGCGGTCAGGTGGTCGCCGCCTACCGTTCCGTGGCCGGACGCGTCCGCGAAGCGACGCTCTGACCTGATTTTCTCATCACCTTCAAGAAATAAATTAGTAATTAATCTTGACGGTGACGCTCTGTCCCGACAGTCTGATCCAGCCGAACGAAGGGGCCCGCCCGCCACGGGTGGTGCGGGCCCCCGTCCGTGGGTACCAAAGGAGTTCACCCATGATCGCCACACCACCCAGCCGTCGCACGTTCCTCGCGGGAGCCGGAGCGGCCGGAGCCGCCGCCCTGATGAGCGGATGCGTCACCTCCACCAGCTCCTCCGGAGGCAGCAGCGCATCCGGCGGCGGCCCGGTGACCCTCCAGTCGAACCTGTCCTCCCCGCAGGCCAAGGCGGCGATGCAGAAGCTCGTCGACGCCTTCGACAAGAAGGGCGGCGCGAAGGCGTCCCTCAACACCGTCGCGTCCGAGACCTTCCGCACCCAGCTGCCGACGTACCTCACCTCCGCGAACCCGCCGGACGTGCTGACCTGGTACCCCGGCTCCGTCGCCGACTCGTACGCCAAGCAGAAGCTGCTGCTCGACGTCAGCGACCTGTGGACCAGCGGCGACCTCGCCACCTACTCCGACGCCCAGAAGAAGCTCTGCACCGACTCGGAGGGCAAGAAGGTCTTCGTGCCCGCCTCCTACTACTGGTGGGGCGTCTTCTACCGGAAGTCGAACTTCGCCAAGTGGGGCGTGAAGGAGCCCAAGACCTGGGACGAGTTCATCGACCTGTGCGACAAGCTCAAGGCCAAGAAGGTCGCCCCCATCGGCCTCGGCGCCGGCAACGGCACCACCTGGGTGGCGTCCTCCTGGTTCGACTACCTCAACATCCGTATCAACGGGGCCCAGTACCACCGCGACCTGCTCGCGGGCAAGCACCGCTTCGACGACCCCGAGGTCCACAAGGTCTTCGACCGGTGGAGCGAGGCCCTGCCCTACTTCGACCCCAACGGCACCGCCCTGGCCTTCCAGGACGCCACCACCGCCCTCCTCCAGGGCCGCACGGGCATGATGCTGATCGGCACGTTCTTCGCCGACGCCGCCCCCAAGGACGCCCTCGACGACATCGACTTCTTCCGCTTCCCGATCATCGACCCGAAGGTGCCCGCCGCCGAGGAGGGCCCCACGGACGGGTACTTCGCCAGCGCCCGCACCCACCACCCGGACGACGTCAAGGAACTCATGCGGTACATGGCGACCGTCGAGGCCCAGGAGACCTACCTCAAGGGTTCCTCGGGCACCGCGATACCCGTCAACCCGAAGGCCAAGGACAGCGGTACGCCCCTGGTGAAGAAGGGCCGGGCGCTCATCGAGAACGCCTCCGACGTCACCCAGTTCTTCAACCGCGACTCCAGCGACGCGCTCCAGCCGTCCGCGGACACCGCGCTCACCCACTACCTGTCCAAGCCGAAGGAGATCAGCAGCATCCTCACCACGTGGCAGCGCGACGCGCAGAAGATCTGGAGCCAGTGACATGGCGCTCCTGACCGCGCCGGGCCGCCGCAGGGGGGCCACCCGGGTCCCGCCCGTGGTGCTGGCGTTCGTCCTCGTCCCGCTGCTCGCCGAGGCGTTCTGGGTGTTCTGGCCCGCCATCCAGGGCTTCTACCTCTCCCTCACCGACTGGAACGGCGTCGCCCCCGCGAAGTTCGTCGGCCTCGCGAACTTCCGCGAGATGTTCGGCGACAGTGTCTTTCGCACGGCGCTCCTCGACACCGTACTGTGGCTGGTCCTCTTCGGGGGACTGTCCATCGTCCTCGGGCTCGGCGCCGCCATGTTCCTCCAGCAGGAGCGCCGGGGCGTCGGGTTCTACCGGGCGGCACTGTTCCTGCCCGTCGTCTTCTCCCTGGTGGCCACCGCCCTGGTGTGGCAGGCGATGTACCAGCCGGACGGCCTCATCGACAAGACACTCGGCGGACTCGGCCTCGGCAGCTGGGAACACCCCTGGCTCGCCGACCAGTCCACCGCGCTGTACGCCGTGATCGTGCCCGCCCTGTGGCGCGAGATCGGCTACGTGATGGTGCTCTACCTCGCCGGCCTCAAGGGCATCGACCCCGCGCTGTACGAGGCGGCGAAGGTCGACGGAGCCAACCGCCGGCAGCTGTTCCGGCACATCACCCTGCCGCAGCTCAGCAGTGTCAACGCCGTCGTCGTCTCCGTCGTCATCATCGACTCGCTGCGCTCGTTCGACGTGGTGTGGGCGCTGACCCGGGGCGGCCCGTACCACTCCTCCGAACTGCTCAGCACCTACATGTACTCCACGGCCTTCCAGTCCCTGCGGCTCGGCTACGGATCCGCCCTCGCGGTCGTGATCTTCATCCTGGCCTTCGGGGTCATCGTCTCCTATCTCGTCCGCGCCTTCCGGGAGGCCGACTGATGACCGTCACCCACCCCACGGCGCCCGCCGTGGAGAAGGCGGCGCCCCCCGGGGCCCGCCCGCCGCACCGCGACCCGGTGGCACGCCGCCGCCGGGCCGGTACGGCCGGCTTCCACGCCGGAGCCGTGCTGCTGTCGGCGCTGTGGCTGCTGCCCGTCGCACTCGTCCTCGTCACGGCCACCCGGTCCTTCGACGACATCGCGGGCAACGGCCTCGGCGCCCTGCCGCACTCGTTCACCCTGGACGGCTTCGGCCAGGCGTGGACCGACGGCGGCCAGGCCAGGGCCCTGCTCAACAGCATCCTGATCACCGTCCCGAGCGTGCTGATCTCGCTGCTGCTCGCCTCCATGGCCGCGTTCGCGCTCAGCCGCTACAACCTGCCGCTGCGCCGCACGCTCCTGCTCGTCATGCTCGCGGGCAACCTGCTGCCCCCGCAGATCCTCCTCGTCCCGGTCTCCAGGCTCACCGAGATGCTGGGTCTGTACGACAGCCTCTACGCGGTCATCGGCGTCCAGGTCGGCTTCGGCGTCGGCTTCTACGTGTTCGTCCTGCACGGCTTCATGCGGTCCATCCCGCCCGAGATCCAGCAGGCGGCGGTGATCGACGGCGCGGGTCCCTGGACCATCTACAGCCGCATCGTGATGCCGCTCGCGAAGCCCGCGCTCGCCGCCTTGTGCGCCCTGTCGTTCACCTGGATCTTCAATGACCTGCTGTGGTCGATCACCGTGCTGCGCACCGACAGCAAGATGCCGATCACCGCGTCCCTCATCGGACTTCAGGGGCAGTACGTCTCGGACTGGAACGTGATCGCGGCGGGCTCGGTCATCGCGGCCGCGCCCACGGTGATCGTGTTCCTGCGGTTCCAGCGCCACTTCGTGGCAGGACTCAACCTCGGAGCAGTCAAGTGACCCCGCACGACCCCCAGCACGCGCAGGGCCCCCAGCATGCGCACGACCCTGAGCACCCGCACGACCTCCAGCACCCGCACGGTCCGGGGCACACCGCCCCGCAGGGGGACCCCGGCCACGGCCCGTGGGCCCTGCGCACCGACACCACCGTGTACGTCGTACGGCTCTCGCCCGACGGTCCCTGGCCCGAACTCGCGGCCTGGGGACCGGCCGGCGCCGAGAACGGCCCCTCGCCGCTCGACTGGTCCCACCGGACCCACTTCATCACCCCCGCCGACGTCGCGCCCGCCGAGTACATCCCGTACGGGCTGCGCCCCTTCACCGGCGCGGACCTCGTCGCCGGGCACCCGGGCGAGGAGCGCGGCACCTGGTGGACCTTCACCGGGGCCACCGCGGACGACGGCTCCACCGCGGACGACGGCGCTACCGGCGGGGGGCAGAGCCTCCGGCTCACCTTCACCGACGAACGCCTCGGCCTGGGCACCACCCTCGTCTACGAGACCGTGCCCGGCACCGACGTGATCCGGCGCAGGACCGAACACACCAACACGGGCGCGCGCGAACTGCGCCTGGAACGCTTCGACTCCGCAGCGGTCAACGTCCCGGTCACCGACGCGGCCCGTCTGAGCTACCTCACCGGCCAGTGGTCGCACGAGTTCCAGCTCACCCAACTCGAACTCGGGCGCGGACGCTTCGAGATGACCAGCACCCAGGGCGTGCCGGGCCACGCCTACGCGCCGTGGCTCGCCGTCCAGGAGGCCGCCGCCCCCGCCGAGGGGGACACCCCCACCTACGGGGTCGCCCTCGCCTGGTCCGGCAACTGGCACATCACCGCCGACGCCGAACCGGGCGGCGCCGTGCGCGTCCGGGCCGGGCGGCTGCCGCACGAGGGCGCGGTGCGCCTGGCCCCCGGCGCCACCCTCACCACTCCCTGGCTCGCCTGCGCGTTCAGCGCCCAGGGACTCGACGGACTGGCCCGCGTCTGGCACCGCTACGAACGCCGGCTCGCGGGCGACCGGCTGCACCGCACCCGCAAGGTCCTCTACAACTCCTGGGAGGCGACCGGGTTCGACGTCCACGCGGCCGGTCAGCTGGACCTCGCCCGCGCGGCCGCCGATCTGGGCGCCGAACTGTTCGTCGTCGACGACGGCTGGTTCCCCGGCCGCGACGACGACACGGGCGGCCTCGGCGACTGGACGCCCGACCCGGCCGCCTTCCCCGACGGGTTCGACCACTTCATCGGCGAAGTGCGCGCTCTCGGCATGGACTTCGGGCTCTGGGTGGAACCCGAGGCCGTCAGCCCCAGGTCGCAGTTGTACGCCCGCCACCCCGAATGGGCCTATCGCCTCGACGGCCGGCCGGCCACCCTCGTGCGCAACCAGCTCCTCCTCGACCTCGGCCGCGCCGACGTGCAGGACTTCGTGCTCGGAACACTCGACCGGCTTCTCGGCGCCCACGACATCAGCTACCTCAAGTGGGACATGAACCGGCCGCCCACCGAGCGCGGCCGGCCGGACGGCGGCCCCGCCGAGACCCAGGACCTCGACGCCGCCCATGTGGCGGGCTACCTCCGCGTCCTGGACCACCTCCGCTCCCGCCACCCCGGCGTCACCGTCGAGGGCTGCGCGGGCGGCGGCGGCCGCATCGAACACGACACCCTCGCCCGTACCGACGTCGTGTGGCCGAGTGACAACACCGCGCCGCTCGACCGGCTCGCCGTCCAGTACGGCTACCTCCACGCCCACGCCCCGCACACCATGAGCTCCTGGGTCACCGACGCGCCCGGCGTGTTCGACCCCCGGCCGCGCTCCCTCGCGTTCCGTTTCGTGACCGCCGCCGCCGGCGTCCTCGGCATCGGCGCCGACATCCTGCGCTGGAGCCCCGAACAGCTCGCGGAGGCCGCGGAGTGGATCGCCCGCTACAAGGAGGTCCGCGACACCGTCCACCACGGTGAGGCGCGCCTGCTCGGCGGCCCGGCGGACGCCACCTGCGGCATCCAGTACGACCACCCGGTCAGCGGCCGGATCGTCATCGCGGCCTGGAACACCGGCCCGCTCGACGGCGCGCCGCTCGTACCGGGCCGGCCCGCGAGGCTCCGCCTGCGCGGACTGGCCGACCCGGCGGCACGCTACCGTGACGCGAGGACTGGTGCCCTCTACAGCGGGGCCCATCTCGCTCACGCGGGGCTGCCGTTGGCGTGGACGGCCACGTACGACGCCGATCTCGTCGTGCTGGACCGGTGGTGAGCCCGTGCGCCGGGTGACCCCTCGCCCTGCGGCGGCTCCCCCCGCCGCGAGCGGCGCCCCCGGACCCGCGGGGCACCGTCACACCGACCCAGGCACCGCTCCGCCCGGAGCGGAGCGCCCCGAGGAGAGGACCCGTCCCATGCATCCCGCCGCACGCTTCACCGACCGTGTCGCCGTCGTGACCGGCGCGGCCTCCGGCATCGGCGCGGCCACCGCCCACCGTCTCGCGCAGGAGGGTGCGGCGGTCGTCCTCGTCGACGTCGCCGAGGAGCGCGGGCAGGCCGTCGCGGACGCCGTCACCGCCGACGGCGGACGAGCCCTGTTCGTCGCCGCCGACGTCGCCGATCCCGACGCGTGGGAGCGGGTCGCGTCCGCTGCCCACACCTACGGCCAGGTCGGCGTCCTCGTCAGCAACGCGTACACCGTCGACGTCGTGCCGGCCGGGGAGATGACGCTGGAGTCCTGGCAGCGCCAGCTCTCGGTGAACCTCACCGGCGGCTTCCTCGGCTTCCGCACCCTCCTGCCCGACCTGCGGGCCCAGCGCGGCGCAGTGGTCCTGACCTCGTCCGTCCACGCACACAAGGGCATCCCCGGGCACCCGGCGTACGCCGCGTCCAAGGGCGCGCTGCTCTCCCTCAGCGGGCAGCTCGCCGTGGAGTACGGGCCCGACATCCGCGTCAACGCGGTCCTGCCGGGGCCCATCCTGACCGCCGCCTGGGACCGCGTGCCCGAGGAGGACCGCGTCCGCAGCGTCGCGGAGACCGCGGCCCGCCGCTTCGGCACCCCCGAGGAGGTCGCCGCCGCGATCGCGTTCCTCGCCGCCGGGGAAGCGGGATACATCACCGGCGCGAGCCTCCTCGTCGACGGCGGCTGGAGCGTCGTCAAGGCATCCGCCTGACGCGCCCCGCCCCCGGGGCGGGTGGCAGGCACGAGAGCCTGGTGGCACGAGACCTGGTGACACGCACACGAGCGGTGATCCGTTCCCGCGTGGTGGCACCGCAACGAGCAGCAGAAAGGCAGAGAACGACATGACGCCATACGCGCGCCGCGGAGTGCACGGCCAGACCGTGGAGACACTCGCGCGGCGGGTCCTCAGCGGCGAGTTGCCCGAGGGAGCGGTGCTCGACCTCCCCGCGCTGCGGGACGAGCTGGACGTCAGTCTCACCGCCCTGCGCGAATCCCTGAAGGTCCTGGCCGCCAAGGGCATGGTCGACGCCCGCCAGAAGCGCGGCACGTTCGTCACCGCCCGTTCCGACTGGAACCTCCTCGACGCCGACGTGCTGCGCTGGCAGTTCGCCGGCAGCACGAACAGCGGCGCCGATCTCGCGCTCCTGCAGAACCTCGGTGAGGTCCGCGGCATCGTCGAGCCCGCCGCCGCCCGTCTCGCCGCGGTCCGCCGCGACGCCACGGACCTGGAAACGCTGGAGGCCGCGATCGACGCCATGGCCGCCGACACCGGCGGGCGTGCCGAGGCCGCCGTGGAGGCGGACCTCTCCTTCCACCGCGCCCTGCTGCGCGCCACCCACAACGAACTCCTCGAACGGATGGAGATGGTCATCGAGTCCGGGCTGGCGCACCGCGACGAGATCGTCCACTCCTCACCGCACGGCGAGGACCCGGTGCCCAGTCACCGGGCTGTCCTCGACGCCGTCCGCGACGGTGACGGCGACCGCGCGGAACGCGCGATGCGTGCTCTGCTCGACCAGGCCCTGCGCGACCTGCACAAGGTCCACGGCGACGCCGCGGCGCGCATCGCCCCCCCGACGAAGGGTGACGAGACCCGGTGAAGATCGTCCGTATCGAGACGTTCCTCGTTCCGCCGCGCTGGCTGTTCTGCCGGGTGGAGACGGACGACGGGCTCGTCGGCTGGGGCGAGCCCGTCGTCGAGGGCAGGGCGGAGGTCGTCCGGGCCGCCGTCGACGTCCTCGCCGAATACCTCATCGGCCAGGACCCGTTGCGCATCGAGGACCACTGGCAGGTGATGACCAAGGGCGGCTTCTACCGGGGTGGCCCGGTGCTCTCCAGCGCCGTGGCCGGCCTCGACCAGGCCCTCTGGGACATCGCGGGCAAGGCGTACGAGGCACCTGTGCACGCCCTCCTCGGCGGCCCGGTCCGCGACCGTGTCCGCGTCTACGCGTGGGTCGGCGGCGACGACCCTTCCCACATCAACGAGGAGGTGGCCGCGCAGGTCGAGGCCGGTTTCACCGCGGTGAAGATGAACGCGGCGGGACGCACCTCCCCGATGGTCAGCGCCGCCGAGACGGCGGGTGTCGTCGCGCGCGTCGCCGCCGCCCGCGAGGCGCTCGGCCCGGACCGGGACGTCGCGGTCGACTTCCACGGCCGCTTCACCCCTGCCGGCGCCCGCCGGGTCCTCGCCGAACTGGGCCCTCTGCACCCGCTGTTCGCGGAGGAACCGCTGCTGCCCGAGCACGGCCACGCGCTGCCCGCGCTCGTCGCCGCGAGCCCGGTACCCATCGCGACCGGCGAACGGCTCTACGGACGGGCCGAGTTCCTGCCGGCGCTCGCCGCGGGCATCGCGGTCGCCCAGCCGGACCTGTCGCACGCGGGCGGCATCTCGGAGGTGCACCGCATCGCGTCCCTCGCAGACGTGTACGGCGCGCAGCTCGCACCGCACTGCCCGCTCGGCCCCGTGGCGCTTGCCGCCAGCCTCCAGATAGCCTTCTGCACCCCCAACTTCCTCATCCAGGAGCAGAGCCGGGGCATCCACTACAACAAGGACGCCGACCTGCTGTCGTACCTCGTCGACACCGAACCCTTCCGCTTCGAGGAGGGACACGCCCGGCGCACCACGACACCCGGCCTGGGCATCACCGTGGACGAGAGTGCCGTACGGGCCGCCGACCGGGCGGGCCACGCCTGGCGCAACCCCGTGTGGCGGCACGCAGACGGGTCGTTCGCGGAATGGTGAGCGATCCGGCGGCAGGGCCGGCGGGTCCCCGTATCACCGCCGATCTCGGACACGGCGGACGCTGGACCTCGCTCGTGGCGCACGGCCGCGACTGGCTCTGGCACCGCACGGACCCGGCCAGGGCGGGCGTCCGCCCCGGCGACGCGTTCGCCGACGCGGGCGGCCTGGAGGAGTGCGTACCGACGGTGCGCGGGGCGCCCGACCACGGTGACGCCTGGTCGCGGCCCTGGCGGCCCGACGGCCCGGGAGCGTACGTCGAGTGCCCCGACTTCCGACTCGACCGGCGCATCGGTACGGGGGACGCCGAGACCGTCGTGGACTACCGGCTGAGCGCACGGGCCGGATACCGCTTCGTCTGGGCGGCCCACGCACTGCTCGACCTGTCCGAGGAGGCGCACATCGAGATCGCACCCGGCACCCCGCTGCGGCTCTACCCGGACGAGGGCCCTGCCTGGAGCGCGGGCCGCTGGCCCCTGGCGGGCGGCGTCCCGCTCGACCGGCTCGGGCCGTCCGACGGCACCGCGCTCGGTGCCGTGATCGAGACGCCGGAAGCGACCGTGCACGACGGCGCCGACCGTCTCACGCTGCGGATCGAGGCGGACGGCGCACCTGTGGCGGTCGCGCTCTGGCGAAATCTGGGAGGCTTCCCGCGCGAGGCCCCGTACCGTTCCGTCGGCGTGGAGCCGATGCTCGGCCGGGTCTTCGACCGGGAGGGAGCCGAGGACGGTGACACCGCCTGCGTGCCAGGGACCGGGGAACTGCGCTGGCGACTGACCGTCACAGCACTCCGGCGCGGTGACGGCGCGAGTCCCTAGGAACCGGCGGGCCCGGGGCCGCCCGGAGGCGGCAGTCGAGTGGCGGACAGCCGCGCGCACCAGCGACCGGCGGGCCGCTGGGCCCGTCGGCCCGACCGGCCACCGGCCCCCGCCGCGCCGAAGCGAGCCCCTCGACCGTCCGCACCGACCCCGCCGCGTCAAGACATCACGCCACGTCAAGACATCCCGCCGCGTCAGGCGCCCCGGCGCCCTTGCCGTACCGACCGCGCGGCCCACGACCGACCCGGAGCCACCGCCCGCGAGGCACCCCTGCGCGCGGCGCCGCCAGGGAACCGCCGTCCGCCGCTCCGTCCGACCGCCACGAGCCCTGCCCCTCTGCCCCCGTCCCCGCCCCAGCCCCAGCCCTAAGGAAGCGCCGAAGTGGACCTGTTGAACGCGCTGCGCAGTCATCGCCTCCTCGCCATCGTCCGGGGCAGCGACCCCGACGCCTCCCTCTCCGCGGTGCTCGCCCTCGTCGACGAGGGCGTGCATCTCATAGAGGTCTCCCTCTCCGGCCGGGACGCGCTCGACGTCATCTCCCGCGCGCGCGAGGCTCTCGGACCCGGCGTGGCGCTCGGCGCGGGCACGGTACTGAGCGCGCAGGACGCGCGAGCGGCGCACCGGGCGGGCGCCGGCTTCGTGGTGACCCCAGGCCTCGGCGACGGCGTACGGGCCGCACGCGACCTGGATCTGCCGGTGCTCGCCGGGGTCATGACGCCCACCGAGATCATCGCGGCGGGGGCCCTCGGAGCGACCGCGCTCAAGCTGTTCCCCGCCGCGGACGCGGGAGGTCCCGGTTACCTCAAGGCCCTCTCTGGCCCGTTCCCCGGCCTGCCGGTCGTTCCCGTCGGAGGAGTGGACGCCGAGGCGGCCCGTGCCTACCTCGCCGGGGGAGCCGTGGCGGTCGGCGTCGGCTCGCCCCTCCTGGGGGACGCCGCCGACGGCGGGGACCTGGCCGCGCTGCGCACCCGCGCCCGCGCCTTCCTGGATGTCGTCCGGGAGTCCGCCGCGTCCAGGGCGGCCCGTTGACCG
Organism: Streptomyces sp. NBC_01497; assembly: GCF_036250695.1. Taxonomy (NCBI): domain Bacteria; kingdom Bacillati; phylum Actinomycetota; class Actinomycetes; order Kitasatosporales; family Streptomycetaceae; genus Streptomyces; species Streptomyces sp. NBC_01497. The sequence goes on from NZ_CP109427.1 coordinate 8,122,042, forward strand.
CGCCGGTGCCACCGCTCCCGCCGGACGGTGACGGACCGGTGGTGTGCCTCGGAGAGACCATGGCGGCCATGGCGCCCGAACCCGTCGGCGCCCTCGACACGGCGGACCTGCTGCGGGTCGACGTCGCCGGGGCCGAGTCCAACGTCGCGCTCTACCTCGCCGACCACGGCATACCGGCGCGCTGGGTGTCGGCGGTCGGTGACGACCCGTTCGGCCGGCTGATCGTGCGCCGGGTCGGGACCGCGGGTGTGGACGTGTCGGGCGTGCGGACCGACTCCATGCGCCCGACCGGACTGCTGTTCAAGGACCCCGGCCCGCTCGCCACCCGTGTCCACTACTACCGGGGCGCTTCGGCCGCCGCCGCCCTCGGTCCCGAGATCCTCTCCGACGCGTGCCTGCGCGGCGCCCGGCTGCTGCACCTGACCGGCATCACGCCCGCCCTGTCCGCGTCCTGCCGCGACCTGGTGGAGAAGGCGCTGTCCGCCGACCGGCCCTGGCCCGTCAGTTTCGACGTCAACCACCGCCCCGCCCTGTGGGCCGGCGCGGCCGAACCCGCCGCCGACGTCCTGCGCGCCCTCGCCGACCGCGCCGACATCGTCTTCGTCGGCCTGGACGAGGCCCGTGACCTGTGGGGCGCGCAGCTCACCGAGGCCGGTGTGCGCGCCCTGCTGCCGCGTCCCCGCACGCTCGTCGTCAAGGACGGCGCCCACACGGCCACCGCCTTCACCGGCGAGGCCCGCCACACCGTCCCCGCGCCCCGCGTCGACGTCGTGGAACCCGTCGGAGCGGGCGACGCGTTCGCCGCCGGATACCTGGCGGGGCTGCTGCGCGGCGACGACCCCGTACGCGCGCTGCGCCGCGGTCACCTCACCGCGTCCTCCGCGCTGCGCGTCACCGGGGACCACGGCGCACTGCCGCCGCCGGAGACCGTGGACCGGCTGCTGGCCGCCGACCCGGCGACCTGGTCCGCCCACTGACCGGTCGCATCCGGCCCGCCGCGGTCCCTTCCCTGACGGCACTCCCCGAACCGAGCCCCGGAGCAGCCGAGCCGGCCCGCGGCCCTCCGGAGGCATCGTCCCGACGCCTTCCGGTGATCCCCGAGGAGAGGGTTCCCGAAGCGACCTGCAGGGCCACGGACCACCGCACGACGCCATCCGCACGTCATATCCGCCGAGGAGGAACATCCCCCATGACCTCTCACGATCCCCTGACGCCGGAACACCGCCCGCACCAGCCGCAGCGTCCCAGCCGTCGAGGCTTCCTCGCCGCCGCGGGCCTCGGTGCCCTCGCGGGGGCGGGCCTTCCCGTCTTCACCGCGTCCGCCGCCGAACCGCACCGCCCGGCGGCCGACCCCCGCGTGCCCGAGGACCGGACCCTGGAGCTGTGGTACCCGGGGCCCGCCGACTCCGCCAACATGATCCAGACGGCTCTCCCCGTCGGCAACGGCCGTCTCGGCGCCCTCGTCGGCGGCGACCCGGCGGCGGACCTCCTCTGCATCACCGACGGCACGATGTGGACGGGCGGCCTCAATGACACGCTCGACGCTGACGGGCAATTCCCGTACGAGAGAGTCCAGTTCGGGTCGCTGACGCAGCTCGCCCATGTCACGGTCGCGGTTCCCGCCCACAGCGCCGACCGGATCAGCGGATACCGGCGCGCCCTGGACCTCAGCAACGGCGTCGCCACCGCCTCGTACACGCTCGACAATGTGACGTACCGCCGTGAGACGTTCGCGAGCCACCCGGACAACGTGGTCGTCCTGGCCCTGACCCAGAGCGGCGGCGGCACGTACACCGGCACCGTCGACCTCGCGGGCACGCACGGCGAGAGCGTCACCGCGACCGCGGCGGCAGCGAGTTCCGCGAACGGTGCGCGCGTGACCGGCACACAAGCGGCCGGGGCGGGCCCGTTGCTGGCCTTCGCGGCATCCTTCGACAACGCTCTCTCCTACGCCGGCGCCGTCACCGCTACCGCCACGCACGGCACTGTCGAGATCACCGGCACCCGCGTGACCTTCACCGACTGCGCCGACCTCACCGTCGTGTTCGGCGGCGGCACCGACTACGCCCCCGACCCGGACCACGGCTACCGTGACCCGTCGGCGCACCCCGCCGACCTCGCCGCGCATACGGCCCACGCGGCCGCGCGCCACCCGGCTTCCGTTCTGCGTGCCACCCATGTGGCAGACCACCGGCGGCTGTTCGAGAGCCTGTCGCTCTCGCTCGGGACATCGGACGCACATCAGCGGGCCCTCGACACCCCGAGTCGTCTCGCCGCCCGCGCGGCGGCCGGCGCCGCACCCGACCCGGAACTGGAGTCCTCCTACTTCCACTTCGGCCGCTACCTGCTGGTCGCCGGGTCGCGCGACAGTGTTCCGCTCGGCCTCCAGGGCCTCTGGCTCGACGGCAACGACCCGGACTGGATGGGCGACTACCACACCGACATCAACGTCGAGATGAACTACTGGCTGCCCGACCGGGCCGGCCTGCCCGCGTCCTTCGACGCCTTCACCGACTACTGCCTGAGCCAGCTGCCGTCCTGGACCGACGTGACGGGCAGGACCTTCAACGACTCCCGCAACCGGTTCCGCAACTCGACCGGAAAGGTCGCGGGCTGGGCCGTCGCCTTCTCGACGAACATCCACGGCGGCTCCGGCTGGTGGTGGCATCCCGCGGCCAACGCCTGGCTGGCCAACACCCTCTTCGACCACTACGCGTACACCCAGGACACCCGCACCCTCGCCAGGATCTACCCCCTGCTGAAGGGCGCCTGCGAGTTCTGGGAGTCCCGGCTCATCACCACCACGGTCGACGACCCAGCGAGCCCCGGCGGCACGCGCGAGGTCCTCGTCGACGACAAGGACTGGTCGCCCGAGCAGGGGCCGCAGGACGCCGTCGGCAACACGTACGCGCAGGAACTCGTGTGGGCACTGTTCGGCAACTACGCCACCGCGACCCGGGTCCTGGGCCGGGACCGCGCCTACGCCCGTACCGTCGCGGGCCTCCGCGACCGCCTCTACCTCCCGGTCGTCAGCCCGACGACGGGCTGGCTGGAGGAGTGGATGTCCCCGGACAACCTCGGCGAGGACCAGCACCGCCACCTCTCGCCCCTGATCGGCCTGTTCCCGGGCGACCGTATACGTCCCGGTGAGACGTCCGAGGCCGTCCTCACCGGCGTACGCAACCTGCTCACCGCCCGGGGCATGGACAGCTACGGGTGGGCCAACGCCTGGCGCGCCCTGTGCTGGGCACGGCTGGGGGAGGCCGAGACGGCGTACCAGCTCATCGCCACCAACCTCCGTCCCTCCGAGGGCAACAGCAACGGCACCGCACCCAACCTGTTCGACATCTACCAGGTCGACGCGGGCCGCAGCATCTTCCAGATCGACGCGAACTTCGGTACACCCGCGGCGATCACCGAGATGCTCGTCCGGTCGAGGCCCGGGCAGGTCGACCTGCTGCCTGCCCTGCCCGGGGCGTGGGCGGCGTCCGGGCACATCAACGGCGTGGGTGTACGAGGCGGTTTCGTACTCGACCTCAGTTGGCGGGACGGCCGTGTCGTCACAGCGGTACTCCGCAGCGTCGGCGGGCGTACGACGACGGTGAGCGCGCACGGACGGTCCCGGACGGTACGGCTCGCCCCCGGCGCCTCGGTGCCCCTGCACGGGCTCGGCGACCGCTCCTGACGCGCCGCTCCTGACGCGCCGCCGTCGTAGCCCCGCCGCCGCGGCACAAGCCCGGCGGCGGGGCTGCCGGTACGGTCAGGGCTTGACACCCACCCCCACCAGACCGTGCAGCTCCGCCCGGTCGAAAGGCTCGTCCGGCGAGTCGGGGCGCCAGTGCGGCAGGGACACGATCCCCGGCTCCACGAGGTCGAACCCCGCGAAGAACGGCCTCAGTTCGGCCCTGCCGCGCATGACGAGGGGGGTCGGTGTCCGATCGTAGACGTCCTGCACCGCGCGTTGCCCGTCCGGGGCGGGACCGTGGTCCAGGGTCGCGTGGGTGATGACGAGGACACTGCCCGGAGCGAGCGCGTCCCGCAACGCGGCGATGATCCCCGCGGGCCGGTCGGCGTCCGACAGGAAGTGCACGACGGCGACCAGCAGCAGCGCGATCGGCCGGTCGAAGTCCAAAGAGCGAGTCACCGGATGGCCGAGCAGCGCCGCCGGGTCGCGGAGATCGGCGGCGGCGATCGCCGCGTCCGGGTTCCCCGCCAGGACCGCCCGGCTGTGTGCCACGGCCACCGGATCGTTGTCGACGTAGACCACCCGGGAGTCAGGTCGCTGGGCCCGGACCACCTCGTGGACGCTGCCGAACGTCGGAATGCCGGAACCCACGTCGAGGAACTGTGTGACACCCCGGCCGGTGGCGAACCGCAGCGCCCGCTGCATGGCGGCCCGGTTGGCGCGGGCGATCGCCGGTATGCCCGGCATGGAGCGGAGCGCCGCCTTCGCCGCCTCCCGGTCCACCGCGAAGTTGTGCGAACCGCCCAGGAAGTAGTCGTATATACGGGACACGTTGGCCTGGGTGATGTCGACGTCGCGGGGCGCCCAGGAGGGTCGGTCGTTCACAGCGGGGGTTCCTCCGTGTCATCGGGTCGTACGCGCTGCCCACGACCCTACTGACCACCGCGTCCGTGCACCACGGGCCGATGTGACGGCCCATCGGGCAGGGCGCGCGGCCCGCGCGCCCGCGACGTCCGCGCCGCGAACCGGGGAGGGCGGATGCGCTCCCGCTCCCGCCCTCCCCGGTCCGGCCCGCGCCGATACCTCAGCCGCGCGTCACCGCCCGCGGCGCGTTGTACCCCTCGGTCCGCAGGGCCGGCCGGCCCGACGGCAGCGCCGCCGCGGGCCACGACAGGGTCACCGTGCGCGACTCACCGGGCAGCAGCCACAGGTAGTTGTCGCCGTACAGCGTCGGCAGCACCCGGTCGCCACTGCGCGCGTCCAGCAGCGAGAGCCGCACCATGGAGGCGACACCCGCACCCCGGTTGTGCACCGTGGCGGTCACCTCCCTGCGGTTCCCGTCCACGCTCTTCACCGTGCCGAGCGTGGCCGAAACGGTGGCCTTGCGGGCACTGTTGAGGGCCTTCATGTCGGCCGGGTCGCGGTAGCGCCAGTACGTGTTCCGCGACAGGACCGTGCCCCGTGCGTCCTCAAGGGTCAGCCGCAGCAGGTGCAGCGCGGGAAGGGAGCCGCTCCAGGCGGTGGTGAACGCAGCGGTCGTGGCCGCCGCGGCGACATCCACCTTCTGGCTCCTGGCCGGGCCCAGCGTGCGGCCGCTGAGGTCGTACAACTGCGCCGTGACCCGTGCACCCTTGAGCGCGGTCGGGGTGTGGTTGACCGCGAGCACCCGCCAGTCCTGCGGGTCGGCCTGCACATGGTGCGGTTCGCATCCCGAACGCGCCCCGTAGTAAACGCCGTTGACGTCGAAGTCGTAGTCGTACGTCTGCCACACCGTGCTGTGCCACGCGGGGTGGGACATCCAGAGCATCAGGCCGCTGGCGTCCTTCCACAGGTTCGCGTTCCAGGCCTCGAACATGGCGCGTGTGTTTTCGAAGTTGACGAACTGCGCCTTGCGCGTGAAGTCGTCGACGCCGGTCGCCGCGCCGAGGCGGGCCTCGATCGCCGCCTGGTAGTTCTGCGGGGCCTGGTTCCCCTTCGTGCTCCAGTCGTGGTAGTACCAGGCGCCCCCGATGGGCCACTCCGGCTCGTCGCCGACCATGGCCCGGGTGGACTCGGCCGTCGACACCACGGGCATGCCGATCTCGGTGTGGAAGCCGAAGCTGCCGCTCCCGTAGGTCGACGGCTTGAAGTAGTTCGCCGGCTCCGTCCAGCCGTAGGGGCCGCCGCCCGTGATGATGCCGCCCGCCGAGTTGTTCTGGTACAGGATGCCCGGCGCCTGCGTCTGGACCGCGGTGCGCATCCCCGTGTCGATCGCGGCGGGCGGGTTGCCCTCATTCGCGCCGCACCACACGACGACGCTCGGGTGGATGCGGTAGCGCTTCACGGTGTCCAGGGCGACGTCGTTGTACCCCTGGTGGTCCGGCGGGTCCATCGCCCAGGCGTTCGGGAAGTCGTTCCACACCAGCAGTCCGTGCTCGTCGCAACTGGCGAAGAACTCCTCGCGGTTGCTGCTGGCGACCCAGTTGCGGATCATCGTGAAGTTCATGTCGCGGTGCATGCGCACCGCGGCGTCCATGCGCGACGCCGGCATGCGGCGCAGCAACTCGTCCCAGCCCCAGTTGCCGCCGCGGCAGAAGACGCGCACCCCGTTCACGCTGATCTTCAGCGGATCGGTGGTGTTGTCGACCGTCTGCGCGTCGGTCCAGGTGCTGCCGTCGTCGGACGTCTGCACCGTGTACGTCTTCGCGTACGCCTGCTCCCACACGATCGCGACCCGGTCGAACGGGACGGACGCCCCGAGGTCGACCTGGATCCACTGGTCGTCCTCGTAGGCGGAGGACCAGCGGCTGCCCGCGTCGCCGTCCGTGGCGTTGGACGCCGGGTTCGAGGAGTCGTCGCTCGACGCGGTCGCCTTCCTGTGCAGGGCCAGGTCGGTGCCGGGCGTGGCGGAGTCCACCACGGACAGCGACCACAGGGAGAATCCCCAGCTGGTGGCCCTCGCGGCACACGCGAGCCGCACGTAGCGGGCGGTCCGCGCCGTGAAGTCCACCGTCTGCAGGCTCGCGTCACCGTTGTTGAACGGCAGCGGCACCGCGGAGTTGTCCACGGACTGCGCGTCCGTCCACGTTGAACCGTCCGGCGAGACCTGCACCACGTAGGTCTTCGCGTACGCCTGCTCCCACGCCAGGTCGACCCGGTCGAAGGCCACGGACGTTCCGAGGTCGACCTGGACCCACTGGTCGTCGTCGAAGGACGACGACCAGCGGGTGGCGGCGTCCCCGTCGGTCGCGTTGGACGCCGCGTGGTCGGACTCGTCCACGGACAACGCCGTGGCCGTCTTGTGCAGGGCGAGGTCGACGGACGGCGCCGAGCTGTCGAAGACGGACAGGCTCCACAGCGAGGAGCCCCAGCCGGTGGCCCGCGTCAGGCATCTGATCCGTACGTAGCGGGCGGTACGCGCGCCCACATCGACGCTCTGGGTGTACGAGTCGCCCGTCGCCACGAACTGGAGCGGCACCTCGTACGCGTAACCGAACTGCCGGATGCCGAACCGGGTCGTGCGCCGGTCGCTCTCCTGCCCGCCGACCTCGGCCGTCAGCGTCAGGTCGTGCAGGGCCGGTTCACCGTACCCGTTGGGCCACCACAGCTCCGGGTCGCGCAGCCGCAGCTGCTTGTAGGCGTCCGGGGCGAACGTCACGTCCGTGGAGCCGCCGGCGGGGACCGTGACGGTCCGCGAGACCCGTATCCGGTCGAACGAGGCGGTCACCGTCACCGCGTGGTCGGCCGTGTCGGCGTTGGTCACCGGCACCACGACGGTCACCTCGGCGGTGCCGGTGTCCGGCAGGTCCGGCAGGGACGTGTCGACGCGGGGGTCGCCGATCACCGCGTGCCCGGTGGAGCGCAGCCGCACGTGGTTCCAGATGCCGGAGACCCGGTCGCGCACGGCGGGCATCCAGTCCCAGCCCGAAGCGGCCAGGTAGGTGGGGGAGTCGAGGTTCATGATGTTCGCGCCCGCGTCCACGAACGACAGCCCCTCAGGGCCCTTGTCGCCCGGGCTGCCGGGGTGCGGCATCGGTGTCACCTGCACCGCGAGGGCCTGCTCGCCGCTCGCCAGCAGCGCGGTCACGTCGTGCGAGGAGCGCGCGAACGGGTAGGTGACATCGCCGACCTGATGGCCGTTGAGCCAGATGTCCGCCTTGTGGTTGACCCCGTCGAACTCCAGCCACACATGGCGCCCGGACCCCGTGCGCAGCCCGCGCGGCAGCTTGAACTCCCGGCGGTACCACCAGGCGTGCCGCGACAGCGCCTCGGGCACGTGCATGTTGTTCATGCCGATCACCGGGTCCGGCAGGTGCCCCTGGTCGACCAGCGAGGTGAGCACCGTGCCCGGCACGGTCGCGGGCAGCCAGGCACTCGTGTCGAGCGAGGGGAGCGAGAGCTGCGCGCCGGTGCCCTTCGCCCAGTCGTCCATCGTCAGCGTCCAGCCGGACTCCAGCGCGACCGTGCCGTCCTCGGCCACCTTCAGGTCCGGGGCCGCGTGGGAGTGGGTGCCCCAGTCCGTCCAGCCGGTCGCCGCGGGCCGGTGGCCCTGCGCCGTGCCGTACACCTCGAAGCCGTTGAGGCCGAGGGGGTTGGCGTTGGACCGCTTGGTCACCGTCAGCCGGACCCAGCGGGCCGTCACGGGCTTGTCCAGCGGGATGTCCACCACGCCGCCCTTGCCGGACGTCGTCGTGTACACGCTGGTCCAGGTCTTCTCGTCGCGGGACGTCTCCAGGACGAAGTCCACGGCGCAGCTCGACAGGATCTCCGTGCCGGTCGTGCTGTCCCGGGGGTTGCCGCTCGTGGACGGCGTGAAGACCGGGTCGTCGCTCGTGGCCTCGAAGGTGAGGCGCACGGACTGGACGCCGCACAGGGCCTGGAGGTCGACGCTGATCCACTGCGGGTCACCGGCGGCGGCCCGCCACCCCGTGCCCTTCACACCGGTCGTGCTGACGCCGTCCACGGCGAACTCGGCCGGGGTGGGGGCGTAATCGGTGGAGGAGACGGTGACCGGTCGGTAGGCGGCCAGCTCACCCGGGCGCCCGGCGGCGGGCGAGGAGCCGCCCGCCGCGGTGGGCTCGGCCGCGAATCCGGTGCCGGGAAGGGCGACTCCGAGTCCGAATCCGGCGAGCAGGACCGTTCCGGAGGCCACGATCGACCGGCGGGAGGGAGAGGAGTGGGAAGACAGCGACGGCGACGGCGACGGCAACTGCTCTGACATGTGCGGCCCGTTCGATCGGAGGAGCCCGGGGGACCGTCCGGCCCTCGGGATCATCTCTTTGACAACGTTGCCATAGGCTCTATTTCCTTCCGCTTTCTGTCAAGACCCGCCGCGAAAAGGGTAGACAGTGAACTCTTTCCACATAGGGGTGGGTATCGGTCCCTCAGCCGGCGCATACGCGCGTGCCGGAGGGCCTGACCTGAGGCGACACCCGTGGGCGGGTGGCCGGAGATCTGCGGGACGTCTCGGTCCCGCACCGCCGGGCGGCCGGTTCCGCACCGCCGGGCGGCCGGTTCCGCCGCGCTGCCGGCCGCGGACCTGGAGGGCGGCCGGGTCGCCGGTCGCCTCGCGCGGCGCGTTCCGCTCTCATGCCCGGCGGCCCGGACCCGGACGTCCCCGTCCGGTCGGTGGGCGGGACGACGCTGTCCCGCCCACCGGCCGCACGGGGACGGTGTGTTCCTGTTCCCTGGCCGGCTCCGCGTGATCCCGCTCGGTGTGTTCCGCCTGGGAGCGGGGTCCGCTCTTCCCGCTTCTGGCGGGTCGGGACGTCAGCCGGGTACGCGACGGATCGGTGCTGTGTGCTGTGTGCTGCGTGCTGCGTGCTGCGTGCTGTGGTTGGTGGTTGGTGGGTGTGGACGCGGGCGTGCGGGGCGGGAGATGTCACCCCGGTGCGCGTCGGCGATGTGCGCTCACGGTGTACGGGCCAGGAGCCGTACGGACCACACGTCACGGACGTACAGCACTCCCGTGCACACCAGAGTCCACAGGCCCAGCACGATCAGGCCCGTTGCCAGGCCGTCGGAGCGGAAGTACGACACGCCCTGGATGGCCCGCACACCGGCACCCACCGGCAGGATGGCATGCAGCGGATGCAGCCAGTCGGGCAGATAGGGCGCGGGCAGGACACCACCGCAGGTCGCGTTGCCGAAGATCAGCAGCATGATCGTGGAGAGCATCACACCCGCGGGGCCGAACAGTCGCATCAGTGCCATCGTGGCCCCGCCCGCCGCCGTGGCCATCAACGCCACCACGACCGCGACCTCCAGGAACGGTCCCGGGACGGCGCCGAAGGCGTGCCCGCCGATGAGTGACACCACCAGCCCGCCCAGTGCCCCGAACAGGCCGAGGCTCAGCATGCGCAGGCGGTATTCGAGCCGCGGCGCCAACTGGTAGGTCATGGTCCCGTACAGGAATCCGGCGAGCACCACACCGAACGCCGCGTAGAACACGGACAGACCCCGTGAGTCACCGGTGCTCGCGGGCACCACGTCGTGCGCGGTCAGTTGCTGTCCCTGGGCTGTGGCGACGGCACCGAACGCACCGGTCACGGTGGCCGTCACCCCGGAGCCGTTGGCGCCCGCGTACAGCAGTTCCGGTGCTGTCCCGGGCCCGCCCGTCGCGGAACGGCCCGCGGACGGTGCGGGGTTGGCGACGGCTGCCACCGTGGTGGTCGCGGACGTATTAGCCGACGTGCCGGCCTTCGCGCCGGACGGACCACTTCCCGCGGCGGACGAGGCGCTGCCCGCGCCCGGTGCGATGTAGGCCGCGTACACCTGCCGGTCGTGCAGGGCGGTGCGGGCCTCGCTCTCGCTCGCGTACCCGCGCACGGTGAAGCCGCCGGGCTGCCCGTGCTCCAGGCCGCGCTCCACACCGGCGAGCGTCCGCTCGTCGCCGACCACTGCCACCGGCAGGTGGTGCGGTGCCGGTGCGTGGAAGGCGGCGAGGTAGACACTGACGAAGATCGAGCCGATGCCGAGGACGATCAGCACCGGCAGCAGCACGCCCTTCATTCCCGCGGCACCGCGGACGGTCGTCGCGGAGTCCATCGCGTGAGCGCGGTGGCGGTGTGCGGACTGCGTCTCCGGTTCCTCGCTGGTGGCGGTCGACATCGTGGCCTCTCCATAATGTAAGGTGCCTTATATTCTCCGGCCTAGCTTACATGCCACCGAACCCACACGGAGCAGTAGTGATCCACGACCCGTCCCACCACACCGGCTACCTGACCTGGCAACTCGGTCAGGCGACGGCACAACGTCTGGAGAAGGCACTGCGGCCCATCGGGATCAGCCTCGCCCAGGTGCGCGCGGTGGTACTGGCCTCGCTGGACCCCGGGATCTCCAGCGCTGAACTCGCCCGCAGGTCCGGGCTGACCGCCCAGTCCATGGGCGCCGCCGTCCAGGGGCTCGTGGACCGGGGCGCGCTGGAGCGCTCGCCGCACCCGGAGAACCGGCGGGTGCAGCGGCTGCACGTCACGGACGAGGGCCTGGCCCTGGCCGAGCGGGCCCAGTCCGCGCTGGAGCGTGTGCAGGACGAGATGTTCGGTGTGCTGCCCGAACGCGAGCGGGCAGCCCTCCATCGCGCGCTCCACCGCGTCGTCGAACACAACATTCCCGAGGCGCTGCGGACCGTCGTCCCTCCGGAGGGTGACTGACCGCACCCACCGTGCGGTGGTGCCCGCCGGTGGCGGGGCTGTGCGGGTCGGCCCGCGGCCCGGCGCCGTCACCCCGAGGCCCGGCAACCCGCGCCGCCGGCCGCGCGGGGACGGCGGAGCGGGCGGCCGGGGTCTCGCCGCCCGGGTCAGCCGGCCGCGACCCATTCGTCGAAGGTGCAGGTCCCACGCGCGCTGTCACCGAGGGGCAGCAGGCCGCCCCCCGCCATGGCCTTGCCCACCGCTCCCGGCAGGCTGACCGGCAGCACGGGACGGCGGCCGCCGCGTGCCCGCTGCAGTTGCCTCACCATGGCGACCATCTCCCGTACCTCAGGTCCGGCCAGTTCGGGCGCGTGACCCGCCGGCTCGGCGAGGACGAGCCGCACGAGCGTGTCGGCCACCTCCCGTGCCGCGACCGGACGGCAGCGCATCCGGGGCACGACGGCGAGCGGGCCGCCGCGCGCCAGCATCTGGGCCGCGAACTCGTGGAACTGTGTCGTCCGCAGCACGGTGTACGGCACGCGGCTCTCCCGCACCCGTTCCTCCTGGCGGAGCTTGCCCTGGTAGTAGCCGAAGCCGACCCGGTCGATCCCCACGATGGACAGCACCACATGGTGTTCCACGCCCGCGCTCTCCAGCGCGGGCAGCAGGTGGCCGGCCGCCGCCTCGAAGAACGCGACGGACTTCGCCCTGCTCGTGGTCGTCACGTTGCTGGCGTCGATCACCCGCGATACGCCGTCCAGCGCCGCCTCCAGCCCTCGGCCGGTCGTCAGGTCCACCCCGCGGGACCGGGCGAGCACCCGAGGTTCGTGCCCGGCCGCCACTACGGCGTCGACCACGAGCCTGCCTGCCCAGCCGGTTCCACCGGCGACTGCGATACGCATGACATGTGCCTCTCGGATACGTCGATGACGTCGGTCACGTCACTCACTGTTCCCCCCGGCAGGAGACGACGTACCGGCCCCGAATGTGACATGACACGGCCAAACGGGTTGTCGCGCGGGCCCCGGTGTCACGTTTCACCGCCCCGCGTCGTCTCCCGGGCATGAGTGTCACCGCACGACGCGTGCTTCTTCTCCTGCTGGCCGCCCTCGGGGCGTATGTCGGAATCTGGGCGTACTTCCTGACCGGCTCCTGGTACCGGTCGTTCCCGGGGTTCGGGCTGCGCTGGCTGCCCGTCCTCGGCCCGTACAACGAGCATCTGTCCAAGGACGTCGGCGCCCTCTACCTGGCGCTCGCGGTGCTGAGCGCCTGTGCCGCGTATGCCGCGCGCGACCGGCGGCTGAGTGCGGTGACGGGCCTCACCTGGCTCGTCTTCAGCGTTCCGCACCTCATCTTCCACGTGCGGCACCTCGACATGTACGGCACGAGGGACCAGATCCTGAATGTCGTGGCCCTCGGGCTCTTCGTCGTCGCGGGCGCGGTACTGACCGTCCCCGTGGGAGATCGGCGCCCGGCGGCCCGCGACCGCGACGACGCCCGCCGGTGACGACGACCGCCCGGCCGGAACCCCCGCATCACGATGCCCCGGGACTGCGCGCCATGACGCCCCCGGGACTGCGCACCACGGGTCCGCGCCGCGGACCGCACACGGCCGCGCCCCCCGCCGGAACCGCGCGCGCAGGGGCAGGGCGCGGGGGTCGGGTGGCGAGGGGCGCGGGAGGCAGTGCGCAGGGGTCCCGGGGGACGCCGTCGCGTACGAGCCGTGGGCGGGGCGTCAGCGCATGGCCGCCGACATGTTCGCCGCCCACTGCCAGGGTGCCGCCGTACCGCCCGGGTCGGAGTTGAAGTACTCCCAGCCGGCCACTCCGCCGAAGGTCGGGTACTTCGCCACGAGGGATTTGACCGTGGCGGTGAGGGTGTTCATCGGTACGTAACCGCTGCCGCAGTTCGCGGCGTTGGTCAGCGTGCCGGCCACCACCTTGGACGCGGGCACGACGCCGTGGGCGATGATCCCGTCGTAGCCGCTGGTGGAGGAGAGGCTGCCCCAGCCGCAGTAGAACTGCGTGTTGAACCAGCTGATGGACGACGCGCGGTCGCGGTAGAGGCTGTCGTAGCTGAAGCCGGACAGGTTGCCGCCGCCGTTGAGGGCGGTGGCGACCGGGGCGAGCGTCACGGTGAAGCCCGAGCCGAAGTCGGTGTGCAGCTGGTCGATGAGGTGTTCGATCCCGCCGAGGGACATCGACTCCTCGACGTCGAGGTCGACGCCGTCGAGGTGGTGGGTCGTGATGACGTTCTTCAACTTCGGGTAGTACGTGGCGAAGTCGCTGTCCAGGCGCTGGAAGCTGCCCTGCGCGGCGCCGCCGACCATCCCCTCGACGTGGACGCCCTTGGCCTGCATGGCCCCGAGGTCGCTCCACATCTGGTCGAACTTCGCGTTGTCGGGCGAGTCGTCGTTCAGTGCCACACTGCCGTCGCCGTTGAGGTGGATGGCGCCGACGACGACATCGGTGACACCCGTGTTGTTGTCGGTCATCGCGCGCGGCGAGACGTAGGTGCCGTTGTTGAACTGCGTCTGGTAGTAGACGACCACGCGCTTGCTCGTGGCCGCCGGTGCGGCCGACTGCGCGGCGCCGGCGGGCGCCGCCGCGACGAGCGGCGCGCCGAGACCGACGGCGGCGGCCAGCGCGAACGTACGGAAGAGACTTCTGATGCGCATCAACCGCTCCTTGGTGGAGCCGCGGTGTCGGGGACCGCGGTTGGGGGGCTCCGGGTGTATGAAAGCGCTGTCCCCGCGTGCCCCACAAGGCCCCCTCGCCCCCCGGCCCGGTCAGGTCCGCCGCGCATCGGATGCCGAAGGCCGTCATGTCGGGTGATGTCCCCTCGCCGCGCCGCACCGGCCTTTCTTCGCGTGTCCGGCACCGGAAGACCCCGGCACGCACGCGGGGGCCGGTACGCACCGGCCCCCGCGAGCGGACGAACGAGTGGAGCGCGCCGCGCAGTTCAGTGCCGCGGCGCCGGGATCAGCAGGCCCCGAGGTCCTGCCAGACGCCCCACTCGCCAGTGGTGCCGGGCTGCTCGCCCTGCGTCCACCACTTGGCCTTCCAGGTGTGCCCGCCGTACGACACGGAGTCGCCGCCGACGTACACCGACGAGGCGTTCCAGCCGGTCGCGGAGCACGAACCGCCGCCGGTCACGGTCAGCTTGTAGGTGGCGGAGCCGGTCGTCGAACCGGCCGCGCCGTTCACCGTGAGGGTGTACGTGCCCGGTGCGGCGGCCGACGTCGTCTTCACGGACAGGGTGGCGCTGCCGCCCGCGGTCACGGAGCCGGGGCTGACACTCGCTGTGACGCCGGCGGGCGCCCCGCTGACGCTGAGTTTCACCGACGGGGCCGTACCGCTGCCGGAGAAGGCCGTGGCGACCGACGAGGTGGTGGACCCGCCGGGCGCGAGAGAGCCCGAGGCCGGGGAGAGCGACACCGAGATGCCGTTCGCCGGCGGGGTGGTGGTGCCGCCGTTGAACGGCTCGAAGGTGTGGCTGAACTGCCAGGTGCTCTGCGTTGTGCCGGAGCACGAGTCGGAGCCGCCCTGACCGGCACAGCCGCCGTTGTCCCGCTGCAGCGCCCAGATGGACAGCGTGTTGATGCCCTTCGTCACCGCCCAGTTGTAGACGGAGGTGGCGTTGGCGGTGGTGAACGTCTCCGGCGCGCCGAAGTCGTCGATGCCCGGCATCTCGGTGACGCCGACCATGTTCCACAGCTGTGCGTCGCTCTTGGACGGGTAGAGCGCGGCGAGTTGGTCGTGCAGGCCCTGGGCGGCGGTCTGCGTGTCCGTGGCCATGTTGTGGGTGGCGTTGTCGTAGTAGTCGAACGTCATGAGGTTCACGACGTCGAGCTTCACCCCGTTCGACACGGCGTTCTTCAGGACGGAGAGCCCGCTGCCGTCGCCGGCGGTGCCGTCGGTGAGGCCGTGTGTCGTGGTGGGAAGTGTGTAGGAGAACTGGATGGGGCGGTTGTTGGCGGCCGCCCAGTCCTGGACCATCTTCACGGCCTTGTTGCGCCGGTCGATGCCCGCCGCGTTCCGCAGCGAGTTGTCCTCGATGTCGAGGTCGATGCGACTGACGTCGTAGGTCGTGATGACCTTCTCGTAAGCCGCAGCGATGGAGGCGACGTTGGTGCAGCTGTCGGCGATCTCGGTGCCGCCGTCGTCGGCCGCGTATCCACCGAAGGACGGGATGACGTCGCCGCCGCCCGCCTGGATCGTGTCGATGTCGCTGCCGAAGGTGGACTGGGCGACGGGCATGCTGCTGTCGCCGTTCCAGTACGGCGTGCAGGAGCCTACGGACGAGGTCTGCAGGAAGGCCATGGTCAGGTACTTGTTGCCGGACTGCGAGGCGAGTTGGGCCGGGCTGTCGCCGTTGTACGCCTCGAAGTACGGGGCGTACAGGTGGGAGGGCAGCGCGGTGGCGGCCTGGGCTGTGGCC
Source organism: Streptomyces sp. NBC_01497 (assembly GCF_036250695.1). Lineage (NCBI taxonomy): Bacteria > Bacillati > Actinomycetota > Actinomycetes > Kitasatosporales > Streptomycetaceae > Streptomyces > Streptomyces sp. NBC_01497. The sequence goes on from NZ_CP109427.1 coordinate 8,137,777, forward strand.
GCACCTGTCACCGCCATCCCGAGGGCGGCGGCGCCGGTGGCGAGGACGGCGAGAAGAGTGCGGGCGGGTCTGCGAACGGGTCCGGGCATGGACCGTTCTCCCTTCGTAGGGGGACCGGAAGGGTCAATGGTCTGGACCATTAATCGCCCTCGGCAGGCGCCTGTCAAGAGTTGGGGACACACCAGCCTTCGACAGGGCGCACGTGCACGGGTGGTTGGGGGCGATCGCAGCCCAACTTCGACCACCCCCGGCGGCCGCTGTTCATACGGTCGAGGGCCTGCCGAGCGCGGGCCCCAGCCTGGTCGCGATGTCCGTGAGGATCTGGACGTAGTCCTCGTGGTCGAAGGCGAACGGCAACGCGAAGGCGACCTCGTCGATCTCCCGGAACGCGGGCAGGGCGTAGAGCTGTTCGGCGATCCGGTCCGACGTGCCCACCAGGTCCCGCGCGAACAGCATCCGCCCGGGGCCCTGCGGGGCGGCGGTCCGCGGCAGCCGCTTCCTCGCGTACTCCTCGTACTTGGCGCGCTGCCCCGGCGTGGCGGAGTCGGTGGGCACGACGACGAGTCCCTGCGAGACCCGCCCCCGGTCGCCGTCGGGGTGGTGGGCGCGGAACTCCCGCACATGCGAGAGCTGGATCGCGGCGAAGTCCTCGGACTCCTCGGCCCGCACGACGCTGCTGGTCAGGAAGTTCATCCCTTGCTCACCCGCCCAGCGGGCGGAGCGCAGACTCGCACCGCCGTACCACATGCGCCGCCCCAGCCCGGGGGAATGCGGCTGCACACGCTCGGAGTACGTCTCGAAGCCCTCCGTGCCGCTGAAGTCCGTGACGGGCTCGCCGCGCACGAAGTCCAGCAGACGCCGCACCCGTCCGTAGCCGAAGTCCTCCTCGTCGGCGGTGCCCGGGTACAGCGCGTCCTTGACCCGGTCGTAGTGCGTCGGCGGGCCGACGCTGACGCCGGGATTGAGCCGGCCGCCCGAGAGGATGTCGACTGTCGACAGGTCCTCCGCGAGTCGCAGCGGGTTCTCCCAGCCCAGCGGGATGACGGCCGTGCCCAGCTCGATACGGCTCGTACGCTGCGTGGCGGCCGCGAGCACGGCCGTCGGTGACGAGATGCCGTACTGCAGGTGCCGGTGGCGGACCCAGGCGCTGTCGAAACCGAGGCGCTCGCCGAGTTCGATGACGGCGAGGGTCGATTCGTGACCCGCCCGGGGGTTGTCGCCGTCGAACAGCCCGATGGTCAGGAACCCGAGCTTTCTGAGCGGTTGCGAGGTCTGCGGCACGGGGGTCCTCCAAGGTCCGCGGCGTGGTCGCCGTCTCTGCGCTGCCACGATTCTGGCAGGCCCCCGTGCCGCGCGGCGCGCCGGCTCCGCGTTCCTCACCCGGCCTTTGCCCGGCGGCCGTTGCGCCTCGTGGCGGGGCGCGGGAGTGTCAGCAGGGCACCGGGATGCCGTTGCCGATCTCGGTGGGCAGCGGATCGGTCTCGCTGGAGATGTCGGTGTCCTTCATGTAGCCCCACTCGCCGTTGTCGGCCTCGGTCCACAGCCAGCGGTAGGGGTGCGGGCCGCCGACGTAGGCACCGTTGTCGGTCCTGCACTCGAACCAGCTCGGGTTGGTGTTCATGGTGCCCACCGGCCGGCTGGTGTCGGGCGCGGCGTACACGGTCGCCCCCACGACGTTGTGGCAGTACCACGACGTACGTCCGTCGTACGTGCAGGGTGTGGCCGCCTCCGCCGTGCCGGTGAGGACCGTGGCGAGGGCCGCCACCGAGACGCCGGCCGTCACCAGTGCCGAGATCCTCCGTATCTGCTTCGTCATGCTGTCTCCCCCTTGCGTGATTGACGGGAACACGTCATCCCGTCGATGGTGCTCGCACCCTAGGACACGTCCGCGCGTCTGCCGGAACGGGACAGCGCCGGTGTTCCGGCCGATCTCCGGCGACGACGGATCGCGCCTGACCTGCGAAGCTCGTCGGCGCACCGCACTGGACGCCACGTCGTCCGTGGCCGGAAGCCGCCGCACCTCGCGCCGTCCGGAGCCTGCCGGACCCCCGCTCGGACCGTGGCGCCGACGGCCGCCCGGTGCCCGGGCCGGCTCAGGGGCGAGCGCCTCGCGCCGCGGCCGACGGCGCGCACGCCTGCCCCCCGGCCCCGCACAGCGAGGCCGCGCCGTGCACGGCGGCCGGCGACCCGATCGGCACGCCGTTCGCGCGCAGCACCCCGCGGACGTCCTGGATCAGCGGGAAGACCTCCCGGTTCCAGTCCTCCCCCTGCTCGTCCCAGGCCCGCTGCTCCGCCTCGACCGCCATCCGGTCCTGCGCGAAGACCCGTTCGGTGAACCGCCGGATCAGCGGCCAGGCGGCGTGCAGCGCCCCGGGGACCGGCGGCTTCTCGATCATGAGCAGCCCGTAGGCGTGGTTCGTGCGCTGCTCCGCGTCCTCGGGCACATACGCGACCCAGAGTGAGAACGCGGGCAGATCCGCCTTCTCCGGCACCGCCTGCAGCGTCTGGTACGGGTACTGCGTCCGGATCGTGACGACGTCCGGCGAGGCGGAACCGCCGACCCCCTCGGCGGAGAGGAGTCCCGCGCCGCGGTCCTTGCGCCCGCCGGCGGGCGTGAACAGGTACCGCGCCTCGACGAACTCCGGGCCCTTCTCGTACCCGAGCAGTTCGGGCTGGATCCGGCCGAGCACACTGCGGTGCAGGAACTGGTGGTTCATGTCGAGCAGGTTCTCGTGCATGAACGAGTAGTGGCACCGCACGGTACGGGAGAACGTCATCGTCCTGTGCCGCGGCGAGTCGAACTGCGGCAGGTCCGGCAGCGGTGTGGTCGCGGCCTTCTCCGGGTCGCCGGGGAAGACGAACACCAGGCCGTACCGCTCCCGCGCCGGGTAGGCCCGCACACCGCGCGGGACCCCCTCGACCCCCTTGGGCAGGTACGGGATCTGCGAGACGCGCCCGTTCCCGCGGTAGGCCCAGGCGTGGTAGCAGCAGCGGAGTGCCTCGCCCTCCACCACACCCATGCTCAGCGGGACCTGACGGTGCGCACACCGGTCCTCCAGCGCGTACACCGTGCCGCTGCGGCCGCGGTACAGCGCGATCCGCTCACCCGCGAAGGAGGCGGCGTACGTCTTGTTCCTCGCCACCTTCCGCGAGGTCGCCACCGGATACCAGAAGTCCGGGGCGATCCCGACCCGCCGGAGGTCGGTGACGCCCCCCGACGCCTCCCGCGCATGCCGGGCACGGCCCGTGGTCCCGGGGTCCGCGGCTTCCTCGTCGGCGGCCGGCTGTGTCTGGGTCATGCGCTTCTCCATTGCGTGCGACTCGTCGGTGCGCGGAGCGGGGGAGCACGGCGCCGTTCCTCCCTCTCCGCCGTGTCCGTCGCGCGTCACCGCGGCGGCACGAGGCCCGGCCCCTGTCCACGGACGACCCTTCCACCACTGCGCGAACCGCACGATCCGGGAGGGTCCCGGCGAGTGACGCCGGACCGCGCGGGCGGGCCGGCGTCCTTTACCTGTACCTGGCACAACAGTCTTGACATGAGCGCGCCGCCCGGCGGAGCATCCTGGGCCAAGCGGTTAGGAAACCTTCCTAACATCCCCCCACATCGCGGAAGGCCGTCATGCCCAGAACCCTTCGCCGCCCCCTCGTCGCCCTCACCGCCGCGCTCTGCCCCGCCATGGCGCTGCTCGTCGCCGGCCCCTCGGCCCACGCCGCCACGGCCTCCTTCCCCGCCCAGTACGCCGCTCCCTACCTCCAGATCGACAACAGCACCGCCAAGGACATGGCCGCGGACCAGAAGGCGTCCGGCGTGAACCACTACACGCTCGCCTTCCTCACCTCGCAGTCCGGCTGCACCCTGAACTGGGAGGACGGTGGCGACGCGGTCGGCGCCCACAGCACCGAGATCAACGCGCTCAAGTCCTCCGGCGGCGACGTCGCCATCTCCTTCGGCGGCGCGGGGAGCAAGGAACTCGCCCAGACCTGTACCTCGGTCTCCAGCCTGACCGCCGCGTACAAGAAGGTCGTTGACACCTACGGCGTCAACCGCCTCGACTTCGACATCGAGGGCGGCACCCTCGGCGACACCAGCGCCAACACGCGGCGCGCCCAGGCCCTCGCCGCGCTCCAGAAGGCCGAACCCGCCGTGCAGATCGACTGGACCGTCGCCGTCGACCCCGACGGGATGGAGTCCGACGTCACCGGACTGCTGACCGGCGCCCAGTCGGCCGGTGTCAAGACCACCGTCGTCAACCTCATGACCATGGACTTCGGCGACGGCGAGAACGCCCTCCAGGACTCGGAGTCCGGCGCCAACGCCGCCGTGAAGCAGTTCGTCTCGATCTACGGCGGCTCCACCGCCGCCAACTGGGCCCGCATGGGACTGACGCCCATCGCGGGCCAGAACGACGACGACGAGAACTTCAGCCAGTCCGACGCCTCCGCCCTGGAGAGCTTCGCGGCCGGCAAGGGCGTGCAGGAACTGTCCTTCTGGGAGGTCGACGAGTACGACAAGGCCGTCGGATACGCCTACTCCAAGATCTTCAACAAGATCTGACAGCAGGGCACTTCGATGAGGGCTGCGGCGCGTCAGACGCGAACGGCGCGCCGCAGCCTGAACGGGACGTACACGACGAGAGCCGCCACGAACGCCACGTAGTACGCGAGATCCGCCCCGTGCAGCGCGTGGGCGACGGAGCCCTCGTACACGGAGGTGTTCATGAAGGGCACCGCGGCGCCGAAACCGACGACGAACGCGAGCAGCGCGGGCCACCACGGGCGGCGCTCCGCCTGCTCCGCCGCCAGGTCCACCGGCGCCCCGCCCCGGGCCCGCGAGCGCGCGTACCAGTCAACCGACACCACGGCGACGAAGCCGGGAATCCAGTACCCGACGAACAGCAGCACGTTCTGGAAGCGCGCCACCGTGTCGGCGGCGTGCATCCACAGCACCAGCGGGAAGCCCAGGGCCGCGGCGAGCACCGCGGCGAGAGGCCGCGGCAGCCGCACCCCGACCGTCTGGAGGGCCAGCGAGCCGCTGTAGTCGTTCATCGCGTTGCTGCACAGCGCCGCACACGCCACCGCGAGCAGCCCGAACGCGCCCAGCGCGCCGCCACCGAGCAGGCGGTCCACCCCCGCCGCACTCTGGTCGGTGAACACCGAGGCGCCCCAGAGGCCGAGCGCCTGCACCGCGACGAACGAGACACTCACACCGAGGAGTGTGTACCAGAACATGCGGGTACGGGACGTCTCCCTGGGCAGATAGCGGCTGAAGTCGCTGGCGTACGGCGCCCAGGACAGCGACAGGCTCAACGCCACCGTGCTGGTCAGCATGAAGGCGCCGAACCGGTCGGCCCCGTGCACCTGCGAGACGGCGGCGGGATGCACCCCGCCGAGCATCTTCACGGCGAGGAGCGCGAAAGCCACCGCGAGCCCCAGCGTCATGACCTTCTGGAGCCGGTGGATCGCCTCGTAGCCCAGCACCCCGACCAGTCCCTGCCCGGCCATCATCACCAGCACCCCGAGCCAGAAGGGCCAGCCGAACAGCCGGGCCAGCGCGTCCCCGCCGAACAGGCCGATCAGCGCGTCCCAGGCCACCGACGACATCCACTGGAGCAGCCCCGGCACGACCACCGAGCGGCCGAAGGCCAGGCGGGCCAGCGGCAGTTGCCCGGCTCCGGTGCTGCTGCCCCACGTTCCCAGCCCCGCCACCGGCACGGCGCCCAGCACCGTGCCGACAACCACCGCCACCAGGGCCGTCGTGAAGTCCAGCCCCAGCACCACGCCCAGCGTCCCGGTGAACACCCCCGTCATCGTGAGGTTCGGCGCGAACCACACGGTGAACAGCCGTCCTGCCCGGCCGTAACGGTGGTCCCCGGGAACGGGCGCGATGCCCTGGGTCTCGATCCGCAGATCCCCCGCGGCGGCGGGCATCCGGCCCTCGAAGGCGGACGCACGCGCCCCGTCCGCGACATCGTCGCGGTCCTGCAGAGAAGTACGCGGCTGCGCCATGAGAGACATCCCTCCGCCAGTACGAGCTGGTTCAGGTTCGACGGGTGTGATCTCAGCCCCGCGCGGGGCACCCCGTGTCCGGTCCCACCAGCCTAACGCGCCCATCCCGCGCCGCGCGGTCCGGGGGTGGGCCGCTCCCGGAGGGCCGCCGTGCGGCCCGTGCGCGTGGTGGAACGCGGACGGCGCCGCAGGACGGGCCCGCGGACGTGTCCGCTGCCCGCGCTTCTATGCTGGCGAAGTTGCCTGGGAACAGATGGAGAGTGCCGTGCCGCGCCGGATCGACGTCATCACCGCGGTGCACGCGCCCTCCGCCCGCTACCTGGCGGACGCCTACCGCTCCCTGCGCGGGCAGCGCATGCCCGAGGGCTGGGAGTGGCACTGGCTGATACAGCAGGACGGCGACAGCGACACCGTCGCCCCCTACGTGCCGGCCGATCCACGCGTCTCCTTCCACCAGGGACGTCCCGGCGGTCCCGGCACCGCGAGGACGCTGGCCCTCGCGCACGCGCACGGCCCTTACGTCCGCGTCCTGGACGCCGACGACCAGCTCCCGCCCGGCGCCCTCGCCCGCGACATCCTCGCGCTGGAGGGCCATGCGGACATCGGCTGGACGACATCTCGCGCACTGGACCTGCTGCCTGACGGTTCCACCGTCTCGTTCGAGACGGACCCCGCTCACGGGCGGCTGGAACCGGGCGGCATCCTCGCCCACTGGGCCGGTCACGACCACCGGCTGCTCGTCCACCCGGCGACGCTGTGCGTCCGCCGCGAACTGCTGCTCGCCCTGGGCGGCTGGATGGCGCTGCCGGCCTCCGAGGACACCGGTCTGCTCCTGGCCCTGGAGGCCACCGGGCCGGGCTGGTTCACCCGTGAGCCGGGCCTGCTCTACCGCAAGTGGCCCGGCCAGGTCACCGGGCAGCGGGCGCACGCTGACAAGGCGGAGTGGCAGGCCCGCACGGCCGTCGTGGAAGCCAGGGCCCGGGCGCTCGCGCGCCTGTACCCGCGAGGGCCCGTGCCCCGGTAGCAGGTCTTGCCGCACCCGCCACCGGTATCCGCGCCGCAGCGCGGTCCCGGGCTCGCGGCGGAGCAGGCCGTCGTGGCGCCGCCCGGTGTGGGCGGCGCCACCACGGCGCGACGGTTCAGGAAGGCAGCCCCCACTTCTGTGCCGCGCTGCTGTTGCAGGTGTAGAGCGCCAGTTGTGTGCCCTGCGTCGTGGACGAGGACGGGTCGTCCAGGCAGAGCCCCGACCCGGGGTTGACCAGGGACCCGTTGGAGCCGGCGGTCCACTTCTGCGCGCCCGTGCCGTTGCAGTTCCACAGCTGGACGGGCGTTCCGTTGGTCGTGCCGCTGTTCGACACGTCCAGGCACTTGCCGAGGGTGCGCAGGGTGCCGTCGGCCGCGATCGTCCAGTCCTGCGCCGCCGTGCTGTCACAGCCCCAGAGCTGGACGTGGCTGCCGTCCGTGGTCGAGGAGCCCTGGTCGTCCACGCACAGGCTCGCGGACACGCCCGCGGTGACGGGCCCGACCCGCGGCTTGGCGGGAGCGGCCAGGCTGCCGCCGTACGACGGGGGAGCCGCCGAAGTCCCCGCGGCCCACGAGGTGTTCGCTGCGGTACCGAGGGTGTACGAGAGGGTTCCACCGCCGGTGATCGCCGCGGTGGGTGCGTAGGCGTTGTTCCAGGACGCCCCGTTCCAGGAGGCGGACTGCACGTACGGGGCGTTGTCCGCCGCGCCGTTCCCGTTGATCGTCAGGGTCTTGCCCGACGGCAGGGTGACCACGGCCTGGGTGAACAGCGGGGAGCCGAGCGCCAGGTCCGAGGTGCCGGGTGTCATGGGATACATCCCGAGTGCGGACCACACGTACCAGGCGCTCATCGCGCCGAGGTCGTCGTTGCCGTCGGCCAGGCCGCCCGGTGTGTTCGTCCAGATCTGGTCCTGGACGCTGCGGACCGTCGACTGCGTCCGGTACGGCTCACCGGTGTAGTCGTACTCCCAGGGGAGTTCGATGCTGGGCTCGTTGCCGACCCAGGCGTAGCCGTTCGCGCCGGTGTAGCTGCGCAGCGTGGTGTCCAGGTAGTGGTTCATCGCCGCGTTGCCGCCCTTGGCGGTGGCCAGACCCGCGACGTCGAACGGCACCATGCCGGTGTAGATCCACGAGTCGGCCTCGACCATGTCGTTGCCGCTGGTGGGATCGAAGCCGCCGACCCAGGTGCCGTCGGCGTCGCGCGGCTGGACGAAGCCCGAGGCCGGGTTCAGGACGTTGCGCCAGTCCTGGGCGCGGTCCGCGTACGTCTTCTGGTCGGCGCTGTCGCCGAGTGCCCCGGCGTACGCCGACAGGGCGAAGTCCGCGGTGTTGTACTCCAGCGTCGTCGAGACGGGACCGTAGAAGTTGCAGCAGCCGTAGCTGCCGTCGTGCGGCATGTATCCGGGGCTGCTCAGGTAGTTCAGGCCCGGGCGGTTGTTGTTCGTCCTGCTCGCCTCGGAGACCATGTCCGTCAGCGCGGTGGACGTGTCGAAGTTCGTCGCCCCGAACGCGTGGAAGTCGGCGAGGATCGCGGCGGCCGGGTCGCCGACCATCACGTAGCTCTCGCCGTTGTTCTCCGACCACTTGGGGAACGTGCCGGTCTGGGCGTAGTCGTCGACCATCGACTGCGCCGTGTCCGACGCGGTCTGCGGATCGACCAGTGCCTCCAGCTGCGCCTGGGAGCGGTACGTGTCCCAGCCGGAGTAGTTGGCGTACGCGGCGCGGTGGCCGGAGTCGACGGTGTGGGTCTTGCCGTCGAAGCCCGAGTACTGGCCGTTGGTGTCGCTGATGACGTTGGGGTGCAGGAGTGAGTGGTAGAGCGCGGTGTAGAAGACCGTCTGCTGGTCGGCGGTGCCGCCCGCAGTCTGGATCTTCCCGAGCTCGGCGTTCCACGCGTCACGTGCGGCGTCCCGTGTGGAGTCGAAGTTCCAGCCCGTGTTCTCCGCGGTGCGGTTGGCGACCGCGTTGGCGGTGGAGACGTAGGAGATGCCCACCTTGGCCTGCACCACCTGCTGGGAGGTGGTGTTGAAGGTGAGGTGCGCGCTCGACGCCGCCGCGTCGGGTGCGGCCGTGGACGCCGACGTCGCGGCCTTCGGCATCGAGCCGTGCAGCTGGGGCTTGTTCGGCTTCTCCGGGGCGTTCTTGGACGCACGCTTCGCGGACGGCGCGGGTGCGGCCTGTGCCTTCGTCGCGGCGCTCGTGCCCGACCCGGTGAACGGCTGGTCGAAGACCATGTCGAAGTGCACGGTGTACGTGTTGCCCGCGCCGCAGAACTTGCCGCTGGTCACCTGGCCGCTGATCTCCGTGCTGGAGACGACGGTGAACTGGGGCGCGGTGTCCCCGTTCTGGCTGCCCGCCAGCTTGAAGATCAGGTTGGCCTGGGTCGTGGCGGGGAAGGTGAAGCGCGCCATGCCACTGCGGGTGGTGGTGGTCAGCTCGGTGGTCACGTGGTTGTCGAGGGCGACCTTGTACGAGCCGGGCGACGCGGACTCGTTGCCGTGCGCGTACGAGTCCGTCGCCGTGGTGCTGACCGCCCCCACCGTCGGCAGGACGGGCACGTCGCCCGCGGCGCCGCAGCCCGGTCCCGCGATGTGCGTGAGGCTGAAGCCGGTGATCGAGGAGTCGTTGTACTCGTAACCGCCGCCGGAGGGGCGGGAGGGTGTGTCGGGGCTCCACTGCACCATGCCGAAGGGGACGTCGGCCCCGGGGAAGTCGTCGGCCTGGTTGGAGGTGCCGATCAGCGGGTTGACCAGGGCGGCGGGGGAGGCCACCAGAGCGGGGCCGCTCGCGGCCAGGGCGGGCGTTCCGAGGCCGGCCGCGGCCAGCGCCGCGACGGTCAGTACGCCTCCGGCGGCACGGCCGAACGTCCTGCGCGGCCGTGCGGTCGCGGAGCGTCGCCCGGGCACGCCGAGCCCTGGCCGTGCAGGTTGGACAACGTTGTCAGATCCGCCGGGCGAGGAGCTCGGGAGAGGGTCGGACAACGTTGTCTGCTGGGGGTGGCGCGATGCCGGTGGCGGCAGCGATCTCATGAGCAACTCCCTTACCTTCTGGGCGCGTTGGGGCGCCGCTACGCATGGAGAGTGCTCGCCGAATGTAGCCAGTCTGCATGTGCGCGTCAACGAGTCGGACGGTGAACGGGACGACCGGCCCGCGCTGACGCCGCCGACCTGGCCGCCGCCTCGCTGTCCTGTGGCACGCTGTCCTCCGCCCTCGCTGTCGCCGGCCGGTTGCGTCGCGCCGATGCCCCGGCGCACGGGAGGACCGGGCGTTCGGCGCGAGAGCCGTGCCCGGCCCTGCGGCTCCGGCCGCGCCCTGCGCGGTGCCGGCCTCCGAGGGGAACGGGGCCCTTCGGGCCAGCAGGCCCGGGCGGGCGGGCACGCGGACATCTGCGGGCGGGCGAAGAGGTCAGTGGGGGGCCGGCGAGCCGGCCCCCCACTGCGGTCGTTGCCGCGCTGCGGTGCTGTCAGCTCGCGAAGTGCCAGGTCCCCGAGCCGACGGTGTAGAGCGTCTCCTGACCGTCCTTCCGCAGTGTCCTCGCGCCTGCGGTGGCGGCGCTCGGGGCGCTCCCGCTCGTCCGGGGTACGTGGACGGTGGCCGTCACCCCCACCGGGACGGACACGGTCAGGGCGAAGCGGCTGCCGGTCCTGGTCCACGACGTGGCGACGGTGCCGTGCACGGTGTCGACGGAGGCGGACGCGTGCCGCAGGCCGTCCGGCACCTGCGGGTCGATCATGACGGTGCGGTAGCCGGGAGCGCTGGGACTGATGCCGCCCAGCAGGCTGGAGAAGGAGGCGTTGATCCCGGCGAACATGGCGTGGTCGTGCGTTTCCATGCTGGAGCGGTAGGTCCACTCCTCCCAGGAGCTCGTCGCGCCCTGCGCGATCTCGAAGCCGAAGCCGGGATAGCTCTTCGCGTCGAGGACCGTCATCGCGATGTCGGTCCTGCCGATCGCCGACAGGGCGTCCATCAGATACCGGGTCCCGAAGATCCCGGTGTCGAGGTGGCCCGCGTCCTTGTGCAGGACGGTGTCGGCGAACTGTGCGCCCACGGCGTGCAGGTCCTCGGCGGGCACCATGCCGAAGGCCAGCGGGAGCACACTCGTCACCTGGCGGCCGTCCCCGTACGTGTCACCCGCCGCGTTGAGGAAGTGTGCGTTGAAGGCCGCTTTGATGCTGTCGGCCAGTTGCCGGTAGCGAGCTGCGTCGTCGGGGTGGCCGAGTGCCCCGGCCGCCTTGGCCACGTCCGTGGCCTGGAGATAGGAAAGGGCGGTGTTGACCACGGACACCTCGCTCGTGCAACTGCCCGCGCTCGCGTCGCCCATCCCGCCGTTCGCGTGGGGGCCGAGGTCGGGCGGGCACCAGTCACCGAAACCGCGGTTCTCGGGCCAGATGTGGCCGGGTACGTCGGAGGCGTTGGTGTCGACGAACGCCTTCATGGCCCGATAGGCGGCTTCGAGGGTGGCCCGGTCGCCGTACTGCTCGTAGAGGGTCCAGGCCAGGCTGATCTGGTCGCCGCCCATGTCGGGCTGCTGGGCGTTGGACGCGTCGTTGGGCAGCGCCGTGCCCGGCGGCATGTCCTTCAGGTAGCTCGCGTAGAAGCGGTCCATGCCGAACTCGGTGGTGGACGCGTCGTGGTAGGCCTGCACGTCCATGCCAGGCGGTGTGCGCTCGTCGCGGACCGGGTTGTCGGTGGGAAGGCTCATCGAGTTGTTCAGGATGCTCCACCGGTTGTTCTGCCAGATGCGGTTCAGCAGCGGGTCTGACGAGTCGAAGGTGGCGGTCGAGGCGACGTCGGCGTGCACCACGCGTGCGTCGAGGCTGCTCGCGCTCGGGGTGCCCGGGTATCCGGTGACCTCGACGTAGCGGAAACCGTGGTAAGTGAAGCGAGGTTCGTAGGTCTCGGATCCGCGGGCGCCCGCAAGGGTGTAGCTGTCGGTGGAGGCGGCGGCCCTGTTCGTGACGGTGTCGAGCATCCCGTCCTCACCGACCTCCTCGGCCGTGCGCATCCGGACGGTGGTTCCCGCCGGGCCGTGGACCCGCAGGCGGGGCCAGCCGGCGACGTTCTGGCCGAAGTCGTACACGTAGACGCCGGGCCGGGGTTCGTCGAGCGTGACGGGACGGAGCGTTCCGGTGACCCTCACCGGCGGCGCGGTGTCCGCCGTGAGGCGTCCGGCCGGGGCGGGCACGGTCCGTACCCCCTGCCAGGAGATGTCGGTGAAGCCGGGCGCGTCCCAGCCGGGCTGATCCTGCTGGGCGTCGTAACTCTCGCCCGCGTACAGGTCGTTGCTGGTGATCGCGCCGGACGACCACTTCCACGTCGGGTCCGTGGTGATGTTCTGGCGCGTCCCGTCGGTGTAGGTGACCGTGAGCAGCATGAGAGCCTGCTTCGGCCCCGTCCACCGAAAGCCGTACGGGCTGAACTGATCGCCGTAGCCGTTGCCGAGCCACATCCCGACCGCGTTGGCGCCCTTGTGCAGCTGGTCCGTGACGTCGTAGGTGGAGTACAGGTCACGCTGGTCGTACGGGGTGCTCCCGGGCGCCAGCACATGGTCGCCCACCTTGTGCCCGTTCAGGTGCATCTCGTAGAAGCCCAGGCCGTACACGTAGGCCCGGGCGCGCGCGACCTTCTTGGGCAGGCTGAACGACTTGCGCAGCATGGGCGCGTCGGGATCCGGGTCGAGCAGGACGGGGTCGCCCTTCGGTTCGAGCTGTCCGTCCGTGACGGTGGAGCCGGGGAAGCGGGGGTCCGCCGCGGTGGAGAAGTCATCAGCGAACAGCCGCGTGCCGTCGGGTCCGGTCACCGCGAGGTTGTCGTAGAGGGCGTCCTCGGCCACGTTCGCGCTGGTGGAGGTGCGGAAGCCGAGCGTGCCCCGCGTCAGGGTGGCGTCGGTGCGGGTGTCGACCCGCGTCCCGTCGATCCAGGTCGTGATCGTGGCGCCGTCCGCCGTGATCTTCATGTGGTGCCGGGCCGACGCGTTCGCGTCGGTGATCACGGGAGTGAGATCGACCTCGCCGAGCGTGCTGAAGTGTCCGTCGCTCTGCAGCTGCGGACGCAGCATCACCTTGCCCGGCGTGGTCACCGTGTTGACCTGCCACATGTAGTAGTTCCGTGCGTCCTTCGCACGGAACAGGACGCTCGCCGCGCCGGCCTTGATGGTGAAGTCGGTGTCGAGTGTGAAGTCCGACCAGGTCATGGAGGAACCGGTGTCGGGGCTGATCCACTGGGCGCCGCCCCAGTCCGCGGTGTTCAGCAGGCCCATCTCCCACCAGGCCGTTTCGCTCCACGCCGAGGTCCGGCCCCGCGCGTCCCAGACCTGCACCTTCCAGTAGTAGCGGTGCCCGGACGCAGGCTGGGGGCCGCCGTACGCGATTCCGGTCGATTGCGCTGTGGCGACTTTGCCGCTGTCCCAGACGTCCGCGTCGCCCCGGTCCAGTCGCGCCTTGCTGCTCGCCACGAGGAGCCGGTAGGCGCTCTGCCGCTGGTTGTTGACGGGGGAGCGCAGCGTCCAGCCGAGCGCGGGGTGCACGTCGTCGATCCCGAGCGGATCCGTGGCGGAGTCCGTCGTGAGCCGCGCCACCGAGAGAGGCGCGGAGGCGGCCTCTGCCTCGGGGAGGGAGGAGAAGGGAAGTCCGCCGCACGCCAGGGCGATGACGATCGCCACGACCCCGATCCAGTAAGTCGACCTCGTCCTGCGGTGATCGAACAACATCACGTCCCCATCAGCTCGCGACGTCGGCGGCCCCGCGAACGGGGGAAGGGGCCGCCTCCGACATGAAACGATTCAATCGTGGCGCGTCAGCTTAAGCGAGCGCTGCTGAGGGGCGCTACCCCTGTGCCGGGCATTTCCGCTCGGGCCCGCGCCCCCGTCCCTCACGGAACCGGCCGCGCCGGCGGACCTCCGGGGACGTGACCGGCCCGTTCCGTGCGTCAAGGTGAAGGAGGTGGGGACGCACGGCTGTTGGGCGCCGGGGGCCCGTCATCCGGCCGACTGCCGTCGACCGTCAGATGGTGGGAGACGAATCGGTGCCAGCGGGTGATCGCACGGGGATCCGTCGTGGTGTGCGGGCCGTCGAAGCAGATCAGTCGCTTGTCCTGCGAGCCCAGCGCGTCGAAGAGGGCGAGTTGGCCCTCCCTGGGAAAGATCTCGTCGTCCCGTTGGACGTGGAACAGGACCGGGGCGGTGATCCGGCGGGCGTCCGCCGCGGCGCGCTCCGGCGCTGCCATGCCCCCGTCCAGCGCCGGCCCCTGCCGGAGGCCGAACTTCCCGAGGACCGCGCACCGCAGACGGGTGCCCAGGGCGGCCGCCAGGGGGAGTCCGAACCGTGTTCCCATCGACAGTCCCACGTAGGCGAGACGGTCGGCGCTCACGATGCCCGGGGCCGCGAGGGCGCCGAGCACGCTCTGCCAGTCGTCCGCCATCCGGTCGAGGACGGCCTCGATCCCCTCTTGGGCGATACGAGCCTGATACGCGCGGGGCGTGAGCGGGCCGGGCACCCGATCTCCGTGGTAAGGCCCGTCGATCGCGAGTACGGCGAGGCCGGCCCGGGACGCGAACCAGCCCGCCAACGCGCGGTTTCGCGCGCTCCGCTTGTGTCCGCTTCCCCCGTGCCCGAGGAGAACCACCGCAGGCGGCGACGCGACGGGCGCGGGCGGCAGCCACAGCACGCCCGGAACGGCTCCGGCTTCGCGGGTGAGTCGAAATCCCCGCTCCACGACACCGCCGGGCACGACGGAACGCACGGTCCACTCGACCGCGTCATCCACGCCGTCTCCCCACTGACGCCTCAAGCGCCGTACGTGGCCGCACCGTCGGCTGGCCCACGGGTGAACCCACGTGAACGGCGGGCGCGTTGAGCGCGGCACCTCCGGGGTGCCCGCCCGTGCTCATCTCGTGGGGGACGGCCGCCGGAACGCACCGTTGCGGTCACCGTCCGCGCTCGGCAGCGGCCGGGACCAGGCGACCTCGCGCTCCAACTGGCCCGACTCCACGAACAACCGCACCTGTCGGGTGCCGGCGAGCGCCCGTGCCAGCTCGGCCCGGTCCGCCGGCAGGAAACCGAGCCGCTGCCAGAAGCCGCCCGACCGGCGGCTGAACAACCAGGCGTGTCGCGCGCCCTCCGCCGCCGCCCGGCCGAGAGCGAATCGACCCAGCCGGAGCCCGAGGTTGTGTCCGCGCCACGCGTCGTCCACGGCGACGCTCCGCACCAGGGCGTGCTCACCGCTCGCGTCGACCTCGTATCCGGTGCTGCCCCGTACGACTCCCTCGCCGTCGCGCAGCAGCCACAGGCGCAGAGCCGGCGAATCCAGTCCGCTCAGTGTCAGGTCGGATCGTCGCAGGAAGTCCGTCACCTCGGGAACCTCCGACCGCAAGAGGCGGGTCGGCGCGGACAGCCCCGTCCTTTCCGGTGAGAGGACGTCGATCGTCGGTTCGGTGGTCGGCACGGCACTGACTCCGTCTCGTTCGTCCGTGCCCGCACATCGGACTCCGGGGCTCCGTCAAGGGATCGCGAACGATCGACATTCTGCATCGCCGAACCTCCGTACGCGTATCGATGACCGGCGCCGGCTCGGGCGGTGGGGGATCCGGTGGCAGGCAGCGCCGTCCGCCCGGCCGGGACTCGACGTGATGGACGGAGCGGCCGTGCCGGCCGGCGCGGGCAGAGCGCTCACTCGCGCCGATCCGCGCCCCGAACACGTGGGACGCGGCGTGTGCCACGGCTCGCTATCGTGCCGTCGTGACTGGATCTTCACCGCGCCCGCTGCTCTTCCTCGATGTCGACGGACCACTTCTTCCCTTCGGGTCGGCGCACGGCACTCCGACGTACCCGGCCGGTTCCGGGCGGGACGGTGCCGCTGCGAATCCACTGCTGGCGAGGATCAACCCGGCGCACGGCCCTCGCCTGGCGGCGCTGCCGTGCGACCTGGTCTGGGCCACGGCCTGGATGGCCGACGCCAACGAGGGTGTCGCCCCGCGCCTCGGCCTGCCCCGGTTGGCCGTGGTGGTCTGGCCGGAGCCGTCGGGCACCGACGACGAGGACGAGCGCAGCGGGCTGCACTGGAAGACCCGCACCCTCGTCGAGTGGGCCGCGGGTCGCCCGTTCGCCTGGGTCGACGACGAGATCACCGGCATCGATCGGACGTGGGTCTCCACGCACCACGAAGGACCCGCCCTGCTCCACTGGGTCGATCCCCGTCGGGGCCTCGCCGAGGACGACTACCGCACCCTGGACGCGTGGCTGCGGCAGGCGTCGGTGCTGCCGGGCGCCTGACCTCCGGGCCTATCGGCCTCCGGACCTATCAGCCTCCGGACTTCCCGGCCTCCGGACCTGCTGCCCGGCGGCCGGTGGCCGACGGCCGAGGTGCGTCGCGGCCGAGCGGGCGCCGGCGGACGCTGACAACACGATGCAACGGCTCTATTGACTGACCATAAGGCCAATGGTCAGACTCATCACGCCGGGCCTGCCCCGCGGCCGGGGGCGGATCCTCGTCCGGCTGATCCCTGAACACCTCCGTCAACGCAGGAAGGTGCACTCATGGCTGCCGTCACGGAACATTCCGGAAGACGCAGAACCCGTCGGCTGACTCGTCGGCTGTATCTCGCGCTCATCAGCGCGTGCGTCCTGCTCGTGGCACCGCTGCTCGTCTCGTCGGCGCAGGCCGACACCGCACGCTCCTCCGCGGCGCCGACGCCCGGCGCACCCGTCGCGTACAGCACCTCGACCGTGCTGCTCGGCCAGGACCAGGTGATCGGTGCCCTGTACCGGCCGAGCTCCCCGAGCCCGAACCGGTCCACGGCCCTCTTCCTCACCCACGAGAACAACGACTTCATCGGCAGTATCCCGTGCGTGCAGTTGGCGCAGCGCGGGTTCACGGTGCTGTGCGTGAAATCGCAGTACGCCGACCAGGCGGCGGCGAACTGGGACAAGCTGGCGCTCGACGTATCGGCGAGCGTCACCTATCTGCGCGGGTTGCCCACCGTCAAGAAGGTGGTGCTCGTCGGCTGGTCCGGCGGCGGCGCGATCATGTCGTACTACCAGAACGTCGCGCAGAACGGCCTCGCCACCTGCCAGGCCAAGGCCCGTATCGACCCGTGCGGCGACGATCTCGCGCATCTGCCGCCCGCCGACGGCGTGGTCCTGCTCGACGCGATCCCCGGTATCGCGTTCTCGGATCTGACGGCCCTCGACGCCTCGGTGACGAACGAACGGAACCTCACGGTCCGCGACGAATCACTGGACATGTTCGCCGCTCGCAACGGCTACAGCGCCTCGGGGTCCTCCGACTACAGCCAGGCGTTCATCAATCGCTACCTCGCGGGTCAGGCCGACCGGGAGACCGGCCTGACGGCCCAGGCGCAAAAGCTCCGTCGGCAGGTGGCGAACGGGAAGGGGCAGTACTCCGACGACACGCCCATGCCGGTGGGCCGGGACACCGCGCGCATCTGGGAGGCCGACCTCTCACTCCTGTCGCACACGAAGGGTGCGTATCCGCTGATCTCGCCGCAGCACCCGGACGGGAGTGCGCCACAGGTGATCCACTCGGTGCGTGTCACCTCGGCGGACGCCTCGGCCAACGACGTATGGGATTCCAGCAAGGGTGGTTTCACCGCCGACTCGTTCCTCTCGGTGGGGGCCATCCGCGCCACGGCCCCGAAGATCACGTCCGACTCGGTCAGCGGCATCGACTGGTCGTCCAGTAACACGGCCACGGTGAACAACGTCAAGGGCATCAGTTCCCCGTTGCTGATCATGTCGATGACCGGGCACTACTGGCTGGTGCCCTCCGAGATGTACTACGACAACGCGACCCACGCGAAGAACAAGACGCTGGTCTTCGTCAAGGGCGCGGAGCACGGCTTCACCCCGTGTACGGCGTGTGCCACGACGCCGGGCGAGTTCGGTGACACGGTCGGGGAGACGTTCGACTACGTCGCCAAGTGGCTGACCACGAACTACGGTTGGTAGCCGCCCGGCCCCCGCCGTCCGTGCCGGGGGCGGGGCCTGGGCGCCCGAGGGTCCGCCTCCGCCGGCGGAGGCGGACCCTCCGAGCGTGTACGGAAGGAAGCGCGGAGTACTGGACCGAGCGGGAGAGAGTCGATGGACGGACGAGCGTACGGATGGAGGGGCGGAGGGCCGGACGGGCGGACAGACGGACGAGCGGACGGCCCGACGGATGGACAGCAGCTGCCGGTTCCTGGCTCGGTCGCCGAGCGTGCGTCCCCGGACACCGCGAGTGGGGCGTCCCGGCAATCGGGCCGCAGAGTTGGCGATCGTCCAGCGGGCCTGTTTCGCTGGAAGGAAGAGATCAGCACGGATCGAGGCTCGATCATGGACGAGATAGGCGAATCACACCGCCATGTCCGAGAGATGCGGGAGAAGGCCCTCGCGCTGAAGGCGGACGCCGAGCAGACGGATGACGCCGAAAAGCGTCGGCAACTCCAGCGGGAGGCAGGCACGTTGGAGTTCAACTGTGAACAGGAGAGCATGATGGCGGCCGGAGACATCTACCCCGTCGAATGACACGGTGCCGGCGGATGCCGCCGACGGTCATCCCGTGGGCGCTCCTGGGCGAGGCCCGTGTGCGGAGTCCAGGCCCCGTCCTCGCAATGTCTGGCGTGCCGCCGCGTCACCAGGTGTCGCGGCGGCACGGTCCTTCGTACGGGTGGCGTGCCGATGGCCATGGTGGCGAAGCGCAGCTGCCCGGTCGTGGGCGGCCGGGAACTTCGACGTGCGTGCGGGATTGCGGCAGCGGACCGCGAGGCTCGTCCGCGTTCGCTACCGTGACGGCCGTGATGGTGGGCAGCGAAGAGACACGGCTCGTGACCCTGCGTGGCAACAGCGCGTCGGGGAAGTCGTCGGTGGCGGCCGGTCTCCGCGAGAGGTTCGGCCGGGGCCTCGCCCTGGTCGGCCAGGACAACCTGCGCCGTATCGTCCTGCGCGAACTCGACCGGCCCGGTGGGGCGAACATCGGCCTGATCGACCTGACGGCCCGTTACGCCTTGGACGCGGGGTACCACGTCGTGGTCGAGGGCATCCTGAACGCCGACCACTACGGCGCCATGCTCAGCCGGCTGCGCGCCGACCACCGGGGCCCGACGCACGCCTACTACCTCCACGTGCCGCTGGCGGGGACGCTCGCCCGCCACGCCACCAAGCCGATCGCCGACGAGGTCGGCGAGGCGCAGTTACGGGCCTGGTACCGGCCGATGGATCTCCTGCCGGGCGGCGTCGAAACCGTCATCGGCGCCGACAGCAGTCTCGCGGTGACCGTCGACCGCATCATGCTCGACAGCGGTCTGGTCGACCTGCTGGCCCGGGAGCACTGACCCCCGCGATCGGTTGGCGAGCCCACCCGACGGTCGGTCTCATTCCGCGTCCTCCTTCTCCGTCGCCGCGTCGCAAACGGGTGCCCGACGGTCCCGTCCATGCCAGGCTGCCCCGCATGGACGTTCGCCTCGAACCCTGGTCGCCCGCCTCACTCGACCTGCTTCGGCGCATCAACACCCCTCAGATGCGGCACCACGTCGGCGGGCCCGAACCGGAGGAGGCGCTGCTCGCGCGGCACCGCCGCTACCTCGCGATGCCCGAGACCGGCCGGGGCCGCATGTTCGCCGTCCTGCTCGGGGACGAGGCGGTCGGCAGTATCGCGTACCACCGACGCGAGTGGCGGGGCGAGCAGATCTACGAGACCGGCTGGAACGTCCTGCCGCCCCACCAGGGGCGCGGTGTCGCCACCGCAGCCGGTGCGGCCCTGATCGCCGTCGTACGTGAGGCCGCTCGTCGCCCCTGCGCCCCCAGCGACCTGCACGCCTTCCCCTCGGTCCGCAACGCCGCCTCGAACGCCCTGTGCGGGCGCCTCGGTTTCATTCTCCGCGGCGCGTGCGACTTCGTTTATCCCGGGGGCAGCGAGACCGTGATGCGCAGTAATGACTGGTGCCTGGACCTGGTCGGACCCCTCCTGGAGGGGCCGGGCGAGGATCACGGCACGCTCCGTCGATGACGCGGAGACGCCGACGCCCCGTCATGAGACGGTCGGCCGCGCCCTCGTGGTGACTCCGGCCGGCCGGATCTGTTACCCGGTCATCGGCGTCGGCCGAAACCCCTGTTACCCCTGGGCTTGCCCGGCTCCGGGGCCCTGTGCCTGCCCTCGGCCGAACGGCTGCCAGTGACTTGCCTGCTTGAACGCCATGGCCCGCTCCACTTCGCGCCACACGTTCTCGGCGGTCCGCCGGACGTCATCGGGCACGTCGCCCCGCTCCTGCACCAGGCGGCCGTAGATCGGGGCGTCCGCATGTTCGGTGTAGGCCATGAGGCGTAAGTCCTTCCCAAGCTGGCTGTGAGACGGAGATCAAGTCTACGGACCGGAGTCACCGCCCCGTCACCGGCCTTCCGGTTCCGACGCACGGGAGGGCGGGGGCCCGCTGCCGACAAGCCCGCACGGTCGCCCGGGAGCCGTGTGGGCGCGCCCCTGTTCCTCGGTCGTGGAGGGGTGCCCGTCCTCCGAGCTGTCCGACTGAGCCCGGCGCGTCGCGCGGCGGGACCGGACCGTGTCCGGGTCGGGGAATGGCCGTGCCGGTTGACTGCGCGTACTCATGCGCGGGCCGCGAGCGTCACGGCACGGTGTGGAGATGACATATCCGCCCCCGAATCCGGCGTCGAGACGCGGCTTGCCGTGGTCGAGCAGGACGTCCGTCGGCGTGGACGTGGGTGGCGGGGTCGCGCTCCTCGTCGCCGAGGCCGTCGTCTGTGTATGGATGATTTTCGGCTACGGCCTGCGGATATGGGCGGCGCAGGGGATGCGGGCGGAGATCGACGCGACCCAACGGGCGAGCATCGGCGGGACGGAGCACTTCCTGTTCGCCACACTCGTCCTCGCGGTACTCGCGGGACTGGCCCGCGCGCCCTGGACCGTGCTGTCGCAACTCCTCGCCGCCGGGGTGCCGGCCGGTGCTCCTGCTCTCCCAGCACGAATACAGCCGCGTCCACCCGTACCCCGCGCCTGCCCCGAGCGCCGGGTACTCGCCCTGCTGCGGCGGGAGCTGGACCTGCCGCTGAATGTGCGCCGCTCGCCCCGCCGAACGCCCTCCGCCGACCGGGGCGCCCCGGCACCGTGCGGGCGGCGGCCACTCTCCGTTCTTGATGAGGTGGACGCGTGCGCGGAGGACGGACGCAGTACCGCGAGTACCGTGATCGTCCGCTCCGGCGGCCCGGACCTCGCTCGGCCCGGACTGCCGGCCGCCCAGGGCCGCACCTTCCGCTCGCGCGGTTGCGGTCCTGGGCCGACGCCGGCCGCGCGTCCTGTCGTGCCGGCTCGGGATGCCGCGCGCGGTCCTCGCGGGCTCGGCGCAGAGGCGATCTGTGACGTGGCGGTCCTACGCCTCAAGCCGCTCGGAGATGTCGGCGAGGTGGCGGCCCTGGTAGTGGGCCGCGGCGAGAACGGCCTCGTCGGGCCCCTCGCCACCGCCACTGGGCCAGGACGTGCCATAGGGGTTTCCACCGGCCGCGAAGAGCAGCGGGTCGGTGTACCCGACGGGCACGATAAGGCAACCCCAGTGGTAGAAGACGTTGTTGAGGGACAGGATCGTCGACTCCTGGCCGCCGTGCCGGTTGATCGACGACGTGAAACTGGTGGCCGGCTTGTTGTGGAACACCCCGGCCTGCCACAGGCCGCCGGTGAGGTCGATGAACTGCTTGAGCTGGGAGGCGACGTTGCCGAACCGGGTGGGGGACCCCCACGCGTAGGCGGTCGCCCATTCGAGGTCCTCAAGCGTGGCCTCGGGCACCGTGTTCTTGGTCGAGTCGAAGTGGGCGCGCCAGGCGGGGTTCGCGTCGATCGCGGAGTCGGGCGCGAGCTCGGGAACCCGCCGCAGTCTGACCTCGGCATTGCGGCTGCGGGCCCCCTCGGCCGCCGACTGGGCGAGCGCGTGCACATTGCCCGTAGCGCTGTAGTAGATCACCGCAACACGTACACCCATGTGCTGCTCCTTCTCTGTGGGCGAAGCCGACCGGCAGCCGAGCCTGCTGTGCGTGCGCTGACGACGTCGGCGCCCACGGAGCAGGGACAGCGCTCACCATTAGATGTCGGGTCGGCGTGATCCGCGCGCTGAGATCCCTCCTTCGGGCGGGACGGGGCCTGCCGCCCCGGGGAGCCCCCGGCCGTGGCGAGCGGGGAGCGAGGAGCGACGGTGCGTGGGAGAGCCGGTGCGTGGGAGAGCCGCGTGGCGCGCCCGGACCATGCGTGCCGTCGTGCGGCGGACTTCGGGCGGCGGGCTTCGGGCGGCGGGCTTCGCGTGGCGGCGAGGGGCCGACGGCCCGTCGCGCCGTCGGTTCACCCGCGCGCCCCGAGGGTGCCGTGCGGGTCCGTGACGCCCGGTGTTCAGAGACCGGCCCGCAGGTGAAGTCGCTGGATCTGATGGGCGAGGGTCCGGCGCGCCGGGGCCGGCGCGGTGGCGGCGTCGGTGATCTTCGGCGGGACGTCGGGGCTGCGGCTGATCATGTCGTACGAGTCCCGGTAGCTGCGATCGTCGCGGTTACGGGCAGCGACTGGGAGGCCGGGGCCCCCTTTCTCCACGGCCGGTGGGACGCCGCTAAGCGAGAGCACCATGCGGCCGCCTGTCCGCGCCATCAGGAGGCTGTGGCCCGCTTCGGGGCCGAGGGGGCGTTTCAGGGGGCGTTTCACTCCCGGGAGATCCGTGGGGCACTCGCCGCGTGCGGGCCCGCGTCCTGCTGCTCGCCGGGGAGTACGACGTGAACAGCCTCCCGCGGTCGGTAGGGGAGTTCGCCGGCCTGTTCCCGGATGCCGCATGCGAGGTGCTGCCGGGCGCGGGGCGACGCCGACCGCTTCCTGCTGTCCACGGCGCCCCTTTCGGCTGACCGGCTTGATATGCCCGCCTGCCCGGCCGGGAGGGGAGGAGGTCGTCAGGGCGCCGGTGCGCACGCGGACGCGACGGGCTTCACGTGCGGCGCGAACGGCTGCTGAGTCGGCGCGAGGAGTGGCGGACCGGCATCCCCGGCGGCCGGCCTGAACCGGCTGGGTCCCTCCGACGAGAGGTCCTGGCTTATAGTCCGAGGCTCGCGTGATGGTTCGAGGGCAAGGGGGACGAGGTATGCATCCGGCCGTGGTGGAGCGGGACTTCAGGGACCGGACGGGGCGGCTCCAGGCCTGGGGAGCGGGGCTGCTCGTCGCCGCCGCGCTGTGCTGGGCGTACGCGGCATGGGAGGTGTTCGTTCCGTTCACCTCCACGTACGGCCACGTGCACTGTTCCGCACCGGCGTTCGCCGATCACGAGGACCTCTACAGCGGCCGCGACGACGACGCGCACGATCGCGCGGAGATCTGCGCGCAGGGCCGCGACTGGCCCGGTCCCGTGACCGCGTTGGTGCTCGCGGCCCCGCTCTCCGCCGTGGGCGGGCTGCAGTTGGCGACGGTGTGGGCCGGCAACCGCCTCCGTGAGCACGAGGAAGCACTGCTCAGGGCGGAGCACTGACTGACCCCGGCCCGCGACAGCGCGACGGCACCGGGTCTGTCCGCGCCGGCAGGTGCACCGGAGACGAAGGGTGGGCCGCACCCCGGAAGGAGCGGCCCACCCTCGTACGGTGTGACGGGAGCGCTACTGCTTCTTGAGCGTGAAGTTACTGGTCACGGTGGCCCCCTTGGTGAGCTTCACCGTGGTCACGGTCGGCTGGTAGCCGTCCTTGGCCACGATGACGGTGAGGGGGTTGTTGCGGGTGTCGAGCCACAGCGCGTAGGTGCCGTCCGCGGCGGTCTTCAGGGTGTAGGTGGTCGCCCAGCTGTCGATCTGCACGGTCGCGCCGGCGAGCGGAGCGGTTCCGGTGGCTGTCGTGCCGAGGACCGTCCCCGTGATCTTCCCCCAGGTCTTCGGGGGATTGACGTGCAGCGTCACGGGGATCTTGGGCGTGGAGTACGGAGTGTCGCTGCCGAGGGTGAGCCCGGCCTGGTATGCGCCAGGCTGGGTGACCTCGGGGACCGACGCGTCGAGCGAGACGGTGAGGGTCGCGCTCGCGCCCGGCTGGATCGTGAGCTGCGTGGCGCTCTCGCTCAGCCAGGTGACGTCTCCGCCACCGCCCTGGTCGTAACCGGGCAGGAACTCCGCGGCCGCGGACGGTGTGTTGGGAGCGTTGCCGCCGCCGATCTTGTAGAAGCCGATGCTGCCGCCGCCACGGTAGGTCGCGACGTTGGAGTTCGGCAGGTCGGCCCAGGTGCCGGCCGCCGGGTCGAAGGCGTAGCTCTGGTTGGTGAGGGCGTTCGCGCTGACACCGCCGGAGATCACCAGCTGACCGTTGGCCGACGCGTACGCCGAACCCCACACCGGTGCGGGCAGGTCGGCGACCGGGGACCAGCTGTTGCTGGCCGGGTCGTAGGAGTAGGCGTGCTTGATGTCGCTCGTGCCTCCGGTGCCGCCGGCGCAGTAGAGCTCGCCGCCGATGCCGCCGCACGACTCCCACGCGACGGGCTCCGGGTAGGCCGCTATCGCCGACCAGTTGTCGGACGACGGGTCGTACACGGCCGCGGTGGTGGTGCCACAGCTGGCGGTGCAGCCGCCGATCACGTACAGCTTCCCGTCCAGGACGGCGTTGCCGCTGCCCGCGAGGGGCTGCGGTGCGGACGCTCCGGTGCTCCAGCTGTCCGTGCCGGGGTCGTAGACCTCCAGCTTCGGGTCGGTGCTGCCCGACGTCGCCCAGCCGCCGACGACATAGAGCTTGCCGTCGATGAACCCACCGGAGGGCGCCTCGCGCTTGTCGGCGGCGGAGGCCTTCTTCGTCCAGGAGCCGGCTGCCGGGTCCAGGGCGAAGATGCTGTTCGAATCGTCACTTCCGGTGAAGCCGAAGCCGGAGTACACCGTGCCGTCGTTGACGGCGACGACATTGCCCATCGTCGTCTCGGGTGAGTCGGCGACGCTCTGCCAGGGGCTGTCGGCCGGCTTGGCGGACGGGCTCCCCGCCGCATGTGACGTGCCGGACGGACCCGCCTGTGCCCTGCTGGCCTCCGGCGAGTAGCTGCCCTTGATCTTCTGCAGCGGCGCTCCCGGCAGCGCGTTCTGGGCCTGGAACGTACCCGGCGCCTCGCTCACCTTCAGCGTCGCGGACGTACCGCCCGTGTTCTTCACGGTCAGCTTCTGGGTGGCCTGCCCGCCCCAGGCGACTGTCTTGTCGACAGTGCCCGGCGTCACGGTCAACTGCCCGGCGGCGAGCTTGAAGTTCACGGACACCGCACTGTCGGCCGCTGTCTTCGCGGACTTCGACAGACTCGTGTAGCGGCCCTTCGCCGCGGTGAGGGAGTGCTTGCCCAGGTCCGGCGAGAACACCGAGTAGAAGCCGTCCTTCACGGCCGGGTCGTCGGGGGTGGCGACCGTCGACGTGGTGACGGCCGGGTCGTCGTCGCTGCTGACGATGGCGTCGGAGAGACCGTCACCGGTGTTGGCGTCCGTCACGTTGCCGATGAACAGGCCGCCGGGCGTCGGTGTCACGGTGCGCTGGCCGACGAGTACGTTGTCGACCTGCCACCACCAGCCGAAGGAACCGGTGAAGTGGAAGCGCAGTGTGACGCCCTTGGTGTTCGCGTAGTCGTCCAGCGGGACCGTGATCTTCGTGGGACCGCTGACCGAGGCGACGGTGGACCACGCGCTCTTCCAGGTGGCTCCGCCGTCCGTGGACGCGTCGACGGAGGCCGTCTGGCTCCCGACCGCCCGGTAATCGGTGGCGAAGGACAGCAGCGGATTGGACTGATCGCTGAAGTCATAGGCCGGGCTGATCAGTTGGGTGTCCTGCGTCTCGCCGTTGCCGAGATTGTCGCTGTCGACGATGGCGAAGGCGCCCGAGCCGCCCGTGGTGTTGCCGCGGTTGCCCGGGTCGTTGAAGACCCAGCCCCCGCCGTCTCCGGCGCTGACGACCTTCCAGCCGTCCGGGGCCGACGTGGTGGAGTCGAACGGCTCCGTGGTGCCGGAGTCCTTGGAGGTGTAGCCGGGCGTGGTGCCGCCGAACGGGTCCGCCTTCAGGCTGAGCCCGGCGCTCACCGGCGCGTCGCCCACCGAGATCGTCTTGACCGCTTCGTGGTAGCCGGGCGTGGTGGCGGCGACGTGCAGGGTGTAGTCGTGGCCCTGCGGCAACGACAGGTCGTAGGCACCGGTGGCCGGGTCCGTCCACACGGGGGCGCCCGGTGCGCCGTCGACGGTGATCTTCGCGTAGAGGGGCCAGCCGTGGCCCGAACCGTCGGTGACCTTCCCCGAGACGGTCTGGCTGGGTACGGGGGTGAGGGAGAAGTCCTTGGTCAGCGTGGCACCGTCCGCGACGTCCAGGGACGAGGCGCTGCCTGAGGTGTATCCGAAGGCGTCGACGGTGATGTCGTAGGTCCCGGCCGGAACAGTGAGCTTGTAGCTTCCGTCGGTTCCCGTCGTCGCGACGTTGCCGCCGGCCGTGACCGTCGCCGCGGCCACCGCCTTGCCGGTTCCCGCGTCGGTCACCTTGCCGGACAGCTCACCGTGCGGACCGCTGCGGAACGCGTCCAGCCCGTTCGGACTGCCGAGTCCGGTCGGACCGTCGTAGCCCGCGCCGCCGTTGCACAGGTAGCTCGGGCTGCAGGAGCCGTTGCTGCCGCCCGACACGTCGTTGAGCCCGGAGCC
The DNA here is from genome assembly GCF_036250695.1 of Streptomyces sp. NBC_01497. Classification (NCBI taxonomy): domain Bacteria; kingdom Bacillati; phylum Actinomycetota; class Actinomycetes; order Kitasatosporales; family Streptomycetaceae; genus Streptomyces; species Streptomyces sp. NBC_01497. Next base: position 8,164,445 of record NZ_CP109427.1, read on the forward strand.
GCCGCCCGCGTAGGGGTAGGCGTTGGGGTACGTGCCCGCGACGGGGGTGCCCGCCGCGGCGTAGGTGGCGGCGATCAGCGGCGATGCAGCGCTCGTTCCGCCGTAGACGGCCCAGCCGCCGTTGCCGAAGGTCTGGTAGACGGAGACACCGGTGGCCGGGTCGGAGTCGGACGAGACGTCGGCGAGGGCGCGGTTCGCGCATCCCGTGTCCTTCTGGAACGCGGGCTTGGGCTCGTAGGCGGAGCAGCCGGAGCCGGCCCCGTTCCACGCGCTCTCGGACCAGCCGCGCGAGGAGCCCGTGTCGCGGGTCAGCGAGGTGCCGCCGGCCGCCGTGACGTACTGCGACGCGGCAGGGTAGCCGACCCCGTACCCGTAGTCACCGGTGGACGCGACCACCGCGACACCCGGGTGGTTGTAGTAGGCGTCCAGTTCGGTCGTCTCCGATGGGTCCTCGCCGCCACCACCGCGGTAGTCGGTGCCGTACGAGTTGGACACGAACTTGGCACCGAGAGCGACGGCTTCGTCGACTGCGGCGCCCAGGTTCTCGAAGCTGGGGTCGTCCGCCTCGACGAGCAGGATGTGGGCGTTGGGAGCGGCGGCCGAGACCATGTCGAGGTCGAGGGATATCTCGCCCGCCCAGCCGGCGTCGGACTGCGGGTAGTCGGTACCGCCCCGCTGGCTGACCTTGGTGAGGCAGCCGTTCGCTGAGGTGCACGCCGGGAGCCCGTACTGCTGGCGGTAGACGGCCAGGTCGCTCTCGGCGGTGGGGTCGTCGTACGCGTCGACGATGGCGACCGTCTGCCCCGCACCGCCGTCGGCGGGCAGGTTGTAGGCGCTTTGCAGATCGCTCGCGCCGACTCCGGCCGGTGTGTCGGTGGCGGCGCGGACACCCTTGGTGGCCTTCACATCGGTGCGGCGTAGGGAGTAACAGGCCGCGTCACCCGGCTTCGGGGTGGCGCAGGACGCCTCGTAGGACACGCGGGCCTTGACGGAGGATGCGGAGGGGGCGGTGGCCGCGGCGTTGGCCGGCGCGGCAAGGGCGGGGGCCTGGAATCCCAGGACGGCCATGGCGGCCGCGCTCAGGACGGCGAGTCCCGCTCCGATTCTTCGGCGGGCGCGGGGCGCTCTCGTCGGTCTGCCGGATCTATCGGATCTGTCGGATCTGCTCGATCTCTCGGACATGCGCAACGTGTGACTCCCATGCTGCGAGCAGGGGTCGACCCGTAACGGTGCAGGGGCGACGGCGAATGAAAGCATTCACCGGGAGTCCATTAGTGAGCGCCTCGGCCCCGCCGGTCAATACGTCGCGTGTTACCGGTACATGAAATGCGATCACTTCCTGGGAGAAGGCCCCGGAAAACCTACGAGAAGGGAAGGAAGCAGGTCAGAGGATTCTTTGAGGACGCTAGTCATCACTTGTCCGCCGCATGAATCAGGCCTGTTCCAGGCGGAGTCGGGGTGTGGCTGGACGCGGGTGAAAGGCGGAGATGTCCGGGTTGGGCGGGAGGCGGAGACACGTCGGGGACGCCGCCGGGATGCAGCGGACCGCCGCTGCTCGATGGGGCTTCCCAGCTGCGGGAAGCGCCCTTTGCCGCGGCCCGGTCACCGATTCCTGGGGCGCGAAAAGCGTGACATGTGCGAGGTGCCCATTTCGGACACGTGCGTCACCGGGTATGGCCGACTCTCTTTCCTCTGCTGGGGAAACAGGATTCGGGCGGGAAGGCGAATGACCCGCGGCCTCGTGACCTCGGGGGGCGAGCCGCGATGTCCGCTCGTCAGCACGACGGGACGTGCGAACACCCGCTTCCTGACGGGGCCGACCGGTGCCGGCGGCCGTCGCGGTGGCACCTGCGGTGCCGCGAACGGTGAACGCCGGGCCCCGTCCCTGACGTGCGATCGTGGCACCGAGCACAGAACCGGGCCGGGCGAGGGGGAGCCGATCCTCGCCGGGCGGGACCGGGCCGAGCGGGACCGTGCCCTCCGCCTCCCGAGCGGGCCCTCCGTGCCGCCCGCCGTGGCGGCCGCGCCGCTCGGTTGCGTCGACGCTCCGGCCGACCTGCTCCGCGGCGCTCTTCTCCCCGCACGCCCTCGCCGCTAGTGTCTCCTTCTGCGTGAACGGCTTTGCGATCCCGATCGCTCGATCTCAGTACTCGACGTTTCTGCCGGCGCTGGAGCCGACGCCGACGTGGACTCCACTTCCGCGCGTCCGCGTCACCTGGACGACTCCTGGCGGCGGGGGGCGGTGCCCACGACGGGTGTCCTCCTCCCGGGCCGTCCCACCGCGCAGCGGAAGGTTCACCGTGGCCCCGCGGCAGTGGTTTCGTCGTACCGCGCCCGATGTCCCCCGTACCACCCGCGGGTCTCGCACGTCACCGCCCACCCGTACGGGGACCGCCTCCTACCGCTCGGCCCTGCGCACGCCCGGCGCGACGGCGTTCTTCCTGGCCGCGGCTCCGGGCCGGGTCGGGGTGGCGATGGCCGGCCTCGGCATCGTCTGGCTGGTCCATGGCGAGACCGGGTCCTTCGGGGTGGCCGGGCTGGTCACCGGTTCGTTCGCCGTGGCGGAGACCCTGGTGGGCCCGCAGACGGCCCGCCTCATGGACCGTTACGGACAGCCGCGTGTCCTCGTCCCCCTCCTGTGCGCCCACGCCGTGGCGATCGCCGTCCTGGTCGCGCTGAGCCTGACGGGGCCGCACGCGGTACCGCTGATGGCTGCCGGCGCCGTCACCGGGGCGACCATCCCGCCATTCGGCGCTCTCTGTGCGGCCCGCTGGTCGGCCCTGCTGCACGGCAGGACCGAACTCACCGCGGCGTTCGCGCTGGAAACGACGAGCAACGATGTCGCCTTCCTCCTGGGCCCCGCCCTCGCGGTGGTGACGGCGGCGCGGGTGCACCCGGCCGCGGGTACGGTCCTGGCGGGAGTGCTCGTCGTCGGCGCCGGACTGGTCTTCGCCTCGCTGGGCACGACGAGCACGGCGCCTGCCGCGGCGACGCCTGCCCGGGACCGTACGGCCACCCAGGGGAGCGGAACCCTGCTGACCCGGAACTTCGCGACCTTGCTGGCCGTCAATCTGGCCCTCGGTGTCTTCTTCGGCTCGACGCAGGTCTCGGTGAGCGCCTTCGCCGGCGTTCATCACGCCGCCGCGGCGGGCGGGTTCCTGTACGCACTGATGAGCGCGGCGAGCCTGCTGGGCGGTCTCGCCTACGGGCGGCATCGCGGGTCTGCCCCGCCCGCCGCACAACTGCCGCTGATCCTGACCTTTCTGGCCTGCGCGTCCCTGCTGCCGCTCGTGGCCGACGCCCCCTGGCAACTCGGCCTTGCCCTCCTGCTCCCCGGTGCGGGCGTCGCCCCCTGCATCATCGTGTCCTCGACGCTGGTCGAGTCGGTCATGGGCCGGTCGGTCCTGACGCAGGCCTTCACCTGGACGAACTCCGCGAGCGCGGCGGGCATCGCCGTCTCCGCCGCCGTGGTCGGCGGGCTCGTCGACGGTCCGGGCGGCACACGGGCCGGCTTCACCGTCCCTCTCCTCGCCCTGACCGCGACAGCGGTGCTCGCCTGGTCCGGCCGTCACGCGCTGGCCACCGCCGCCACGACATCCAGGCAGCCGCCGGAGGAGACTGGTTCCGCCCACACCGGATAGCCGTCGGCCGTCGCGCCTTCCACCGCCCCCGGTGCCGTCCTCGCCGCATGACGTCCACCGCCGCCGCCATCCGATCTTGGATCGACATCGCGCCTGCGATGCCGGCATGGACGACGCGTCATTTCAGCCGTACATACCCCGCGCCGTCCGCGCTCGCCGGCGTGTGGACCGGCACGGCTCATCCACGGCCATGACAGGCGGCGCGGTTGCCGCCGCGGCTTGTTCTGATGTCCCTTGACGTCCCGGGATTTCTCCGTTTCTTCGGTCCTTCGCCCCCTTGACCTGATGCGACATTGCGTCGGTGATGGATCTGGCGAAGCGAGCGGCGCACAACAGTGACGCCGCGTGCCGTCGTGCCGGTGGGGCTCCTCGACCGGAGAGTCCCCACATCCCGAGGGGACGGATGAGTGAGTACGGGGTGGACTCCTGGAACGGTTGACGACGCTCCGCCCGTCGGCCGGAGCGCATCGCGCCTCGACGTGATCGCTCGTGCCGTTCCGGCGGCGGGGCTCTGGTGCTTCTCGGCGATGAGGCCGAGTGGGTTCGTACGTCCCCCGTACGCGGGGGAAATCGATGATCTTGCTGATTCCGGACGGCAGTTCTGCCGACAGGCGATCTTCCGGCCCAAGCGCGACGATGGGGCGAGAGTGCGGCTGCCTGAGCGGATGGATGACGGGTAGCGCACCGCCCACCACGTGTACGCGACCGCAGGCCGGGGAGGCACAACATGACCGCTGATCGACATGCTCAGGGGACGCCCGGCGAGTCCGTCATCGCCGGCCAGACCGTCGTGGTGATCGGCGCCAGCGCGGGCATCGGACGGGAGACGGCACGGCAGGTACGGGCCGGGGGCGGGCGAGTCGTGCTGGTCGGCCGTAATCCGGAGCGGCTTCAGGAGGCGGCACGCGAACTGGAACCGGTCAGTACGGCCGCGTTCGACGCGAGTGACACGGACCGGCTGACGCGTTTCTTCCAGGATCTGCCCGGCCCGGTCGACCACGTTCTGCTCACCGCGGGGAGCCCGGCGTACATGCCACTGGACGGCATGAACATAGCCGACGCGAGCAACGCGATGGCCGAGCGCATGGCGATGACGCTCGGGGTGGCCCTCGGCAGTCGCGACAAGGTGAGGGCCGGAGGCACCCTGCTCTTCCTCGGCGGCACCGGAGGCCGCCGGCCCGGTGTCGGCATGTCCGTCATGACCGCCATGACCGCGGCCCTGCCCGCGCTGACCGCCAACTTGGCCTTGGAACTCGCGCCGATCCGGGCGAACCTCATCGCCGCCGGATTCGTTGACACCCCGCTGTCCGCCTCGCTGCTCGGTGACCAGTTGGAAGCGCGGCGGGAGGAGCTGCGCAGGACGCTTCCCATTCGCCGGGTCGTCGGCCCGGAGGACGTCGCCTCACTGGCCGTGCACATCATGGGTAACGAGGCGCTCACCGGCGCGACCTTCGACGTCGACGGCGGACAGCAGCTTATCGCCCGCTGAGCACGTCCGGGGGTGACGCGGCGGGGCCCCACCGCCCGTCCTGCGGCACCTTTGCCCGACCGGGCGCCAGAGCGTGGAGCGCGCTCGGCACGGTGTCCCCGCGAGCGCGAGGCTGGACCCGGGACCTCCGCCCGGGATCAGGGGCCGTCGGCATGTCCGGACCCGTGTGATCCGGGGATCGAGTCGGATGCGCGCACTTCGCACAAGTGAGACGCTGTGTGAATTGGCCGGCCATGGGCCCGGCCCGCCACGGCGACCACTGTGTGGAGCCGGAGTTCCTCGCACGGTGACACGGTGGTCCGACAACAGAGTCAGCCGACGTGGAAGAACCCCCATGACGAAGGTTCGCTCCGACCTCCTTCTCGCACCATCCGCCATCACGTCGCGGATCAACGCGCCTGCGGAGAAGGTCGATATCGCGAAATGGCTGCTGGCGATGCCCGATGCGGAATACCAGCGCGCTCCGGGAGACCACATTTAAGCGGGCCACACCACGACGGACGACGGTCGGCCCATGTCCGTCAACGTGGACCAGATCGGAGAAGCGCTCCTCGTCGAACACTATGTCGGTGACGTCACGGACACGCTCCACCGCACGATGGTGTCGACCTCCGACCTGTTCACCGGCGACGGCCGCAGCAAGATCCAGGTGATCCGGGAGCTGACGGCGGAGCCGATGGTGACGGTCTCGAGTTCACCAACGAGGTGACCGTGCACCCGACCGATGAGTTCCTGGAATTCATTGACAAGTCCGGTGTCACGTTCGAGCAGGCGTCAGAGGAGCACAAGACCGCCTCGACGGCGCACAATAAACTCGGAAACTCCGAATTTCGCGAAGAGCATCGAGCGTGAAGCTCTGGCGAACGCGTAGGACCATCGAACACCGGGGGCGTGCGTACGGCGGGAGCACCTGGGATGGACGAGCGTGCGCGGATCGATCTCAGGCGCCTGCCCTCACGCCCAGGAGGCACTGGCGCGTACGACGCCGACCGGCCGGGCCGTGATGGGTTCCGACGCAGCCGCTGTCGCGGAGGTGGCAAGTCCTTTCTCGCGGCGCCCGGGCCGAGGCCCCGGCGCGGACGTCCCGTTTCGGTGGCGGCGGGTTCACGGTGCCTCCGTCGCGGCTTCCGTCGGCAACTCGGCCCATACGGTCTTACCCTGCGGGTGATAGCGGGTGCCCCACTGGTCGGCGAGGGTCGCCATGATGAACAGCCCGCGACCGGTCTCATCGATGGTACGGGCGTGCTGCACATGCGGAGCGCTGGCAGCGGCGTCACTGACCTCGCAGGTCAGCATCTTCCCGAGGATCAGGCGCAGCCGCAGGGGCGGAGCGCCGTGGCGGACGGCGTTGCCGACGAGCTCACTGACGATGAGTTCGCCGGTGAACGCCGTCTCCTCGTCCACCCCCCACAGCTCCAGTTGCCGGCGTGCCGCCTCCCGGGCGATCGGTGCGGCCTCGGGATCCGCGGGCAGGCCGCGTGTCAGAACACGTTCGCCGGACAGCGCTCGCGTCCGCGCGAGGAGCATCAGCGGCTCGCCGCTGCCGTCGCCGACGCTGAGCTCGGTGGCGATCCTGTTCCGCAGATCCTGCAACGACCCCGTGCCGACGGCGTCGAGGAGCGGGCGCAACGGGGCGGACGGCGCCAGCACCTCGCGGGCGACGACCGCGGTGCCCATCGCGAGGACGGTTCCTTCCGGCAGCTCGACGGTTGTCGCGGGGAACGGGGCGTTGCCCGGTTCGGCCAGCATGGGCCCCAGGGGGACGGGCAGGTTGACGGAGGTGCCGTCGGGAAAGACCGCCACCGGCCCGGCGCCGCCGGCGCAGGCGACGGTACAGGTGAGATCGACCGGGTCGTAGATCGCGATGGCGCAACTGGCGGTCAGCGGCTGGTGGTCGGGGAGATCCGACGGCGCATACCCGGCGGCGAGGCGGTTCGCGGTGTCGTTGAGGCGGGCCAGCAACTCGTCGGGCTGCAGTTCCATGGCGGCGAGGGTGTGGATGGCCGTGCGCAGGAGCCCCATGGTGATGGCCGTGGTGATGCCCTTCCCCGTCACGTCGCCGAGGACAAGCGCGGTGCGCGCGCCGGGCAGGGGGATCGCGTCGAACCAGCCGCCGCCGCCCTCGGGGTTCGGAAGGCGGAGCCGGGAGATCTCCAGGCTGGGCTGCGTGGCAGGTTCCTGGGGGAGCAGCCGGTGCTGCACGGTCTGCGCCACGACCCACTCGCGCATGTACCGGGTCACACTGTCGATGCAGAGCGCGGCGTGCGCGCACACGCCGGCCGCCACCGTGAGGTCGTCCTTCTCGAAGGCATCCATGCGCTGGTCGCGGTAGAAGCTCACCACACCGAGTGCCAGTCCGTGCACGACCAGCGGAGCGACGATCAGGGAGTGCGCACCGCATCTCCTGATGATCTCGGCTCGGCTCGGATCGGCCTCCAGCCACGGGGTGTCGTCCTCGATGGTGAGCAGGCGCGGCTGGAGATCGGCCAGGACGTGCGAGAAGGGGGTACCGGCCGGCATGGGGCGCACCTCGCCGACCGGGTAGGCGGGTTCGGGCCCCTCGAAGGCGGCCCTGCGCAGGCGGACGTCCTCCGCGACGGGCACAGGAGGCGGCCCCTCCCCGCGCACGACATTCTCGATCACCTCGACCACGGCCGTACACGCGAAGGCGGGAACCACCGTTGCCACCACCTCCCGGCACACGGCACCCAGGTTCGCCCCCTGGCCCACCCGCGCGCGGACGGCGTCCAGGAGGGCCAGCCGGTCCTGTGCCTTCTCCCGCTCGGTGACGTCGACCTCGGAGGCCACCAGCCCGAGCACGTCGCCGTCGGGGCCCTCCAGACGGAAGTAGGAGACGGAGTGGGTCCGGCGTCCGGGTTTGCCCGGTACCCGCACGCCCCGGACGAGCCGGTTCAGCACGGGCTCCCCGTTCTCCAGCACCCCGCGTGCGACGGTGGTCTCCTCCTCGGAGCCCGCGCGCTCGAACGCCTCGGTGAAACGCCTGCCCATCAGGTGCTCCACCGACCCGTCGGGCTGCCCCCGGCGGCCCGTACCCGGACCGACGACGCACAGCCGGCCGTCGAGGACGTGCAGCCCCACCGGGGACGGCGCGAACAGGGCCCTCAGGATCGCCACGTCCCGCCCGGGAACGGTGTCCCCCGCCGCACGCACCTGCCACACCACGGAAGTGCCCCGCAGCATCGGCTTGACCAGCACCGGTGTGGCTCCCGGAAGCTCTTCCCGCTGCAGTTCGTCGTCAGCGGCGACCTCCGGCAGGAGCGCGGTCACCTCCATGCCGACGGCCTCCTCGGCGGACCAGCCGAGCAGTTCCTCGGCCGGACGCCCCCATTCGAGCACCCGGCCGGCCTCGTCAACGAGTACCAGGACGTCACCGCTGGGCATGCGCATGCACCTCCGCCTCCATCCCTGCCCGCACCCCGCCGACGGCAGGCCCGCGCACCGGACACCTGCACCGATCGGCTCAGCCCGGCGCCTCCGGGGAGGAGGCCTTGGTGGCCCTGGCCGACGCTCTCAGCGGTGTGGGCGTTCGCCGGTCGTCGCCCCCACGCCGCGCGAGCATCGCCCGTCGCGGGTTTTGTCCCGGAAGGGGCGCCCAGGCGCGGCCGCGCGGGGTGGTGGGCGGTCAGGCGGACAGCCAGTTCCGCCAGTGGGGTTCGATCAGGGCGGCGATCTCGTCGTAGCCGCCCGCGGCCGGATGTGCGCCGTCGCCGGTACGTACCTCGCGCGTCCAGACCGCGCTGTCGCGCAGGGGCTGGTGTACCGGCACGTACGGGACGGACGCGTCGAGGCAGATGCGGGCGAACCGTTCGTCGAGCAGCGCCGTGCGGGAGTTCTGCTCGCCGTCGTCGACGGGCGGCGGGGCCACCACCAGGACGGGCCAGTCCCGGTCGGCCGCCCGAGCGAGCATCCGGGACAGGTTGGCCGACGACACATCGGGTGCCACGCGCGGGCGGCCCCCCTCGTGGGTGGTGTCGTTGACGCCGAAGGACAGGACGACCCTCAGGTCGGTGCCGCCCAGCAGCCGCGGACCGCACTCGTTCTCCCAGCGGGCGACGATGTCGCGGGAGGTCTCGTGCCGCACACCGAGGTTGTACCCGGTGAGGGGCCGACCGTCGGCGAGGGCACGCACGGCCAGGCGTCCTGCCCAGCCGAGGAACCGGGGGTCGCCGACGCCGGCGACGAAGGAGTCCCCGACGAAGCAGACGCGCAGGTCACGGATCATGGCTTGATCTTCGCACTGTTTTCGGGGCGGGCGCGGCCGGCCGCACCTCGGGGGATCGCGCGAGGCCACCACGGGGCCGCCCCGCGCGAAGGGAGCGTGACACGTGGATACGAGGACGTGCCGGGGGGATCGCCTGGGCCGCCGTCACCGGGACGTCACCGGCGGCGGCCGTCCGGGATGGCGTCTTCGAGGTCGTCGATGCTTCCCGACATGATGGTCCGCACATGTGCGGTGATGTGCTCCGCCGGCCAGTCCCACCAGGCCACGGCGAGGAGGCGGGCGATGTCCTCGTCGCTGTGGCGGGTGCGGATGAGGCGGGCCGGGTTCCCGCCGACGATCGCGTAGTCGGGCACGTCCGAGGTCACCACCGCACCGGCGCCGACGATCGCGCCGTGTCCGATGCGTACTCCGGGCATCACGGTCGTCCCGTACCCCAGCCAGACATCGTTTCCGACGACGGTGTCACCGCGGTTCGGCAGGCCCGTGAGCAGGTCGACATGCTCGGCCCAGGAGCCGCCCATCGTCGGGAAGGGGAACGTCGACGGGCCGTCCATGCGGTGGTTGGCACCGTTCATGAGGAAGCGCACCCCTGTGCCGAGGGCGCAGAACGCGCCGATGACCAGTTTTTCCGGCCCGTAGTGATAGAGCACGTTGCGCGTCTCGAACGCGGTCGGGTCGTCCGGGTCGTCGTAGTAGGAGTACGCCCCGACCTCGATCAACGGGGACGTGACCAGCGGCCTGAGCAGCACCACCCGGGTCTGTTCCGGCATCGGATGAACCACGGTCGGGTCGGCGGGAAGTGGCATGGCGAGCGATTCCTCGGGGTTGCGTGTCAGTGACGGGTCCTATGATCCCGGCACCGCACCCGGGGGAACGCCGGTTTATCCGGGCGTGGTCGATCGTGTGGGCCTCGTTGTCCGCCGGCGCCCGTCGTTGTCCGGGAAGCCGGATGCCGGCCCGTGTGTGCCGGCCGCTGGGATCCGTCGGTTGCGAAGTCGGGTCAGGCCGGGCCACGTTACGGCACGGATCTATCCCTGGGCGGTCGGGCGAACGACGATGTCACCGACGTCGACACCGTCCGGCTGCTCGATGGCGAAGGCGATGGCGCGGGCCACGGCGTCCGGCGCAAGCGCGGTTTCCATCATCTTGTCGATCTGGCCCTTCACCGCCGGGTCCATGCGCTCTGCGAAGTCGGTGCGGACCGCGCCGGGGGAGACGACGGTCACACGCAGGCTGTCGCCGGCCTCCTGGCGCAGGCCCTCGGAGATGGTGCGTACGGCGTTCTTCGTGCCGGCGTACACCGACTGGAGGGGCACGATGCGCAGTCCGGCGGTGGACACGGTGTTCACGAAGTGCCCGAAACCCTGCTCCCGGAAGACGGGGAGGGCTGCGGCGATCCCGTACAGGACCCCTTTGAGGTTGACGTCGATCATCTCCTCCCAGTCCTCCACACGCAGGTCGTCCAGACGGGAGATCAGACCGACCCCGGCATTGCTGACGAGGACGTCGAGCTTGCCGTAGTGATCGCGTGCCAGCTCGACCAGGCCGGAAAGGTCCTCGCGTCGCGTCACGTCCGTGCGGGACCAGACAGCATCACCCCCGGCCTTTTCGATCCGGGCGGCCAGGGCCGCAAGACGCTCAGGACGGCGTGCCCCGAGGACGGTCTTCGCGCCGCGCGCGGCGAGCAGCAGCGCGGTCGCCTCGCCGATGCCGCTGCTCGCACCCGTGATCGCCACGACTTTGCCTTCGATTCCCGACATGAGGGACCGGTCCTTCCAGGAGGTGAGTGGGGCGGGCCATGCCCCGGGCCGTGCCGTACAGTGAAAGCGGAGGCGCCGCCACTTCGTCCCACACTAAGTGGCGGCACCTCCACTTAGCAAATGGACCCAGGGGAGAACCGCCGATGGCCCGAGACGCAGGACGCCCGCTGAGGGCTGACGCACAGCGGAACCGGGACAAGATCCTGGCCGCGGCGGTGCGCGTGTTCACCGAGGAGGGGCTCGACGCGCACTTCGAGCGCATCGCCAGGGAAGCGGGCGTGGGAACCGGCACCCTGTATCGCAACTTCCCGACCCGGGAGGCGCTGATCGAGGCGGCGTACCGCAACGAAGTGGCCCGGCTGTGCGACGCCGTCCCCGGTCTTCTCGCGGCGATGCCGCCGTCCGAGGCCCTGCGGGCGTGGACCCGCCGCTTCATCGACTACGCCACCGCCAAGTTCGGCATGGCCGACGCCCTGCGAGCCGTCGTCAGTTCGGGAACGAACCCCTACGCCGACAGTCACGAGATGATTCAGGCCGCCCTCTCCTCCCTCATGGAAGCCAATACCGCAGCCGGGACCATCCGGTCCGACATCAGCCCGACCGACATGTTCGCCGCCCTCGCCGGTATCGCCCTCACCTCCGCAAGGCCCGAACAGCGGGAGCGGGCCGAACGCCTCCTCGACCTCACCCTGGACGGGCTGAAGCCCGCGTCGCAGCGGCTCCCCGGAAACTGACGGCGGACGCCCGGACATCATCGAAGCGCCGTTCAGGGCGTGTTCGGCGTCTCTTCGAGCCGACGCCCGTCGCGGAGCCGCTCCGGTGCCGGGTCCTGTCCGTGCACCGCCAGCGGCGTTCCAGGAGCTGCGGGCGTGGCCGGTCCGCGTGACAGCCTGACTGCTGACCGGCAGTCAGAGGGCGCTTGCCGGCTGCCGCTGGGACCGGCGACCAGCCTTCGGCGATGTCGCCCGCACCACGACCGGTTCGGGGCCCGAGGCCGCGTCACGGGGCCGGAACGTGTCCGTTCTCCCCGGGCGGCCTGGACTCGCCCGCCCGCCAACTGGCCCGCGAATCAACCGACATATCCCCTCCTGAGGGCGACGTGATCATCGCCGGGATCAGGCGGGGGCCTTCGTCGCACGGCGGTTCAGCCGAAACGGCGCCCAACGTTCGCCCTGATGTCGGTCCCTCGTGTCCATCCGGTCGCTCTCCGCGATTGTCATCAGTCATGCTCGCAGAGCCCGGCGGGATCCGTCCCCGGTGTGCTCGTCTCCCTACGTCCCTGTGAGGAATCATGCAGCATGCACGCTCGGCAGCCGCAATGGACGCTGCCGCGTCCCGTCGTTCCGTGCGCCCGCGCACCGCGCTGACCACGGGCGCGGTCCTGCTCGCGGCCACGTCGCTGTGTGCCCTCAGCAGCGCGCAGGCGTCGACCCCCTCCACCGCCCGGCCCTTGGCGACCCACACCCCGCCCGCCGTCCGGCCCGTCGTCACGCGCACGGCGTCCACCGCCCACTGGACGACCCAGCAGGTGGCCCGGGGCCTGGAGGTGCGCACCGGCACGGTGACCGATTCCAAGGCGGCACCCGCGTGGACCATCACCGTGCAGGCGGCCACGACGGGACGGCTCTCCGGCGCCGCCGCGTGGGCCGAGGTAGGTCCGGGCGCCTGGGCCGACAGCACGGCGGGGAAACTGCGCGCTGACGGCTTCACGCCGCGCGTCGACCGGGTCGACTGGCCGACCTACACCGACACTCCCCGCGGCCTGATGGGCGTGCGGGTCCGCGTCGGTTCGTACGGTACGCAGGCGGAGGCGACCACCGCGGCCAAGGCCGTCACGGCCGCCGGGTTCCACACCGCGGTCGAGTGGACGGGCTACGACGCCGACCAGGCGGCCGACGTGGAGAACCTGCACGTAGCGGTCATCGATCCCCGCACCTTCGCGGGCACCGTCTCCGGCACGCACGACGGGAACGTCGCGCGGCGCGAGACCACGTCGTCCGTCGCCGCGAAACTGCACTCCCTGGTCGGGGTCAACGCGGGCTTCTTCGTGACCTCGGACAGCGACGGCGTGCAGGGCATCCAGTCGGGCCTCGGCGCGTACGACGGCCGCCTGGAGTCGATGTCCGCCGGCTCCCGCGCCGCGCTCGTCCTCGACGACGGCGGTCACCATGCCCGCGTGGCCGACCTGACCAGCACCGCCGTCGCCCAGGTGGGCGGGGCGCGGTACGCGGTCCAGGGCATCAACCGGGTGCCCGGTACCGTCCGCGACTGCGGCCGTCCGGGCGGCACGCCGAGCACGCGACCCTGGCAGGACGTCACCTGCCACGAGACGGACGACCTGGTGCTGTTCACGCCGGAGTTCGGGGCCGCCCTGCCGAAGGGGGCGGGCAGCCAAGCCGTGCTGGACAGCTCCGGCCGGGTCGTGTCGGCGGGCGCTCGCGGTGGCTCGGTGCCGGCCGGCGGCTCGGTGCTGCAGGGCATCGGGGGCGCCGCGGACTGGCTGAGCGCGCACGCGACGCCCGGGCGCCGCGTGGCCGTCGACGAGAGCGTGAAGGACGCGAGCGGGCACCGGGTCGTCCTCGGCAAGGGCGACAGCATCGTGAGCGCCGCCCCGACCCTGGTCAGGAACGGGCGGGTCAGTATCGACGCCGCGACCGAGGGCACGGTGGACCCGCAGGACCTCTCCTTCGGCTACGCGTGGGCCAACACCCGCCAGCCGCGGACCATGGCCGGCATCGACGCGCGCGGCCGGCTGATTCTGGCCACCGTCGACGGCCGGCGGGCAGGCGGCAGTGAGGGCTTCACCCTGCAGGAGGCGGCCGCGTTCATGCGCTCGCTCGGCGCGGTACAGGCCCTCAACCTCGACGGTGGTGGTTCCACCGCCATGGCGGTGGATGGCGCGCTCGTCAACCACACGTCGGACGCGACCGGCGAGCGCGCCGTCGGTGACACGGTCCAGGTGCTGCCCCGCACCGCCCACTGAACCGCACGGCCCGCCGGACCCGGCGGCGCCCACTGAAACCGCCCGGCCCGCCGGACCCGGCAGCGCCCACTGAAACCGCCCGGCCCGCACCGCCCGCACCGCCCGCTGAAACCGCCCGGCCCGGTCAGCCCGCACCGCCCGCTGAACCGCACCCCAAGAACCGGTATCGCGTGAACCCGCACCCCATGGCGCTGTCGTCCCGCACCCGCGCGGGGCGACGGTGCCCGCGCAGGACCGGGCCGCCCCGGGCGCTGCCACCCGCCGGGCCGGCCGTAGGCCCTCTTGACAGTCCAGCACGCTCTGCCTAGGTTCCGAGCGCTCGTAAGACATCGTTGTCGAGGCGTGGGAGTCGGCTATGACGGCACGGCAGGGCACTACCTCCCGGCGGGGTTTCCTGGTCGCGGGGGCGGCGGCGGCCGGAGCCGCCGGCCTTACGGCGACGGGGGCCGAGGCGACGGGAGCGGAGGCGGCGGCACCCACGGTGCGCCGGGTCGTGTACGACCTTCCGACACTCTCCTTCGACGCGTCGCCGGTGCAGCGAAAGCTCGGAACCCTCTACGAGTCGGCGCTCACCGACGTGGTCGGCATCAACACCACCTACGCCGATCCGGCCACGTACGACAAGGCCGGACTCGTCAGTTATCCCCCGGGGACTCTGGTACGGGCCGGCGGCGGGTACCCCGAACCGCAGCGGTGGACGCGGGACGCCGCCATCAATGCGTGGAGCGCGGTCAGCCTGCTCGGCCCGTCCGTCGGCGAGAACACCCTGTGGTCGGTGATCGACCCGGGGAAAACGGACGGCACGCCGGTCGTGCAGCAGGACAACCAGTGGTGGGACCAGGTCGTCTGGATCGTCGGGGCCTGGAACCACTACCTCGTCACCGGCGAGCGCGGCTTCCTCACGACCGCCTACGGTGTAGCCGCCCGCACACTGGACCTGCGCACCGCACAGAACTTCAACGCCGCCGCCGGCCTCTTCCAGGGCCCCGGATACATGAACGACGGCATCGCCGGCTATCCGGCGCCGCCCTGGGCGGCGGGGATCGACTCCAGCTTCGTGCTCGACTACCCGCACACCGACGAGTTGATGGTGCTGTCGACCAACTGCCTCTACTACGGCGCCTATCAGGCCATCGAGGGCATGGCCGCGACGCTCGGCCACACCTCGGCCGCCGCCGGGTACCGGAAGGCCGCCGCGTCCCTGCGGTCCGCGATCGACCAGCACCTGTGGCGCGAGGACGCCGGGACGTACGGCTACCTGGTGCACGGCGGGGACGCGCGGGCCGGACGGCTCGACACCTCGCAGGAGGGTGCCGGGCTCGCGCTCGCGGTCCTGTTCGGCGTGGCTGACGGACGCAGGACCCGGCTGCTGCTCGACGGCGCGCACTGGCAGCCACGCGGCATCGTCAACGTCTGGCCGCACTTCCCGCGTTTCAGCGACGAGCACCCGGGCCGCCACAACGTGATGGTGTGGCCGATGGTCCACTCGCTGTTCGGGCACGCGGCAGCGCAGGGCGGCAGGACCGACCTGTTCGCCCGCGCCGTCACTGATCTCGCCGGGCTCGTCCAGGGCACGGGCAACAGCTTCTACGAGCTGTACGACTCCGTGACGGGCGAGGCCGACGGCGGCTGGCAGACCGGCGGCAGCGGCGAGGACACACATTTCGACTCGCAGCCCGACCAGGCCTGGTCCGCCACCGGCTACCTGCGGCTCATCCATCACGGCCTGTTCGGCCTCCGCCTGGCGGCAGACGGGCTGCGGTTCGCACCGGCGCTCCCCGAGGGCTGGGGGAACGTGTCCCTGCGCGGGCTGGCGTACCGGGACATGACGCTCGACATCGAGCTGACCGGTGCGGGCGACCGGATCCACGACTGTGTGATCGACGGTCGGCGCCCCCGCACGCCGACGCTGTCCGCGCACGGCACCGGTCACCACACAATCCGTATCGCACTCGCCGGCGCGTGATAACCGGGCCTTCTTCGACCACCGGTTTCTTTGCACGCCCGGCCGCTCCCGGGGAGCCCTGGACATCGGGCCTCTGCTCGGAACACCCGGGCCGGCCGACGCGGCGCGGACCGGGCCGGCCGGCGGGGGGAGGCTCGGCGCCTGGTGAGGCAATGGCCGTTGTCGGGGTCGGTGGTCAGGCCCGGACGGGCCAGAGCCCTGGCGGGCACCGGTGGGAAGGCCATCGCCCGCTGCCCGGTGCCGCGCCCTTCCCGCTCATCGCACACCGCACACCGCACACCGTCCCCGCCCCGGCCTTCCGCCCATCGCACACTGCGGACCGCCCGGGCCGTCGGTGGCACATCAGCATGGCCATGAAAATATGATCATTTTGGCTGGCATTCACACCACCGTCGCCGACACGCCCGGGCAGGGTCCATAGGTTCGCCATACCCCCCACCCCTTCCGGAGGTGTTGATCCATGTCTGACCTGTCCCGCAGAGGCTTCATCGGCGCAGCCACCGCGATCACCGGCGCCGCCGCTGTCGGCGGTGTCACCGCGCCCGCCGCCGAGGCCGCAGCGGCCCCCAAGCGGAAGCCGCACGGTGACATCCGCGACATCAAGCGCGTCGTGGTCCTGATGCAGGAGAACCGCAGCTTCGACCACTACTTCGGTTCCCTGCGCGGTGTCCGCGGCTTCGGTGACCGTTCCACGACCCAGCTGCCGGGTGGCCTTTCGGTCTTCGAGCAGCCGTTGTCGACACCCGGCCAGCCGCTCACCGGGACGCAGTACCCGTGGCGCCTCGCGGACGCGCCCGTTTCCGCCTACCCGGCGGGCCACCAGCCGCCCAGCTCCGAGGTCGGTGCCCAGAACTACGGCGGGACGGACCACAGCTGGGAGTCCCAGCACACCGCCTGGTACGGCGGCCTGATGAACGCCTGGTACGTGAGCAAGGGCGGCCCGACCACCCTCGGCTACCTGGACCGCAGGGACCTGCCGTTCCACTACGCCCTGGCGGACGAGTACACGGTCGGCGACGCCTACCACTGCTCGGTGCTCAGCGCGACGGGCCCGAACCGCACCTACCACTGGGGCGGCACCATCGACGCCGCCAACAAGTACAGCAGCTACACCGCCTACAGCGGTGGCGACGAGCTCGGCCGCAACCTCCTCTGGGAGTCGTACGCCGAGACCCTGCAGAAGGCCGGGATGACCTGGAAGGTCTACCAGGGCAGCGACAACTACGGCGACAACGGCCTGGAGTACTTCAAGACGTTCGCCCAGCACGACCCGGGGCAGGGCGGCACCGCGGCGCCCGGCAACGTCTACTACGACAACGGTGTCGCGATCGTCCCGGAGCCGCACGACCCGGAGACCGGCAACGCGGACAACCTGGCCCTCGCGATCAAGAAGGACGTGCTGGCCGGCACGCTGCCGCAGGTGTCGTGGGTGGTGACGAACCAGCGCTACTCGGAGCACCCCGACGGCGCGCCCACCGACGGCGCGTACTACGTGCACGAGGTGCTCAAGGCACTCAACGCCGACCCCGACGTCTTCAACTCGACGCTGGTCATCATCAACTTCGACGAGAACGACGGCCAGTTCGACCACGTACCGCCGCCGGTCCCCGCCCCCGGGGAGGCCGACGAGTTCGTCGCGGGCACCGACCTGTCCCAGTATGGCCTCTCGGCGCCCGCTCCGGTGGGCCTCGGCTTCCGGGTGCCGTTGCTGCTGGTCTCGCCCTGGACGCGCGGTGGCTGGGTGACCTCGGAGGTCTCCGACCACACCTCGGTGATCCAGTTCATGGAGAAGTGGTCCGGCGCGCTCGGCAAGCCGGCCATCAGCCCGAACATCAGCGCCTGGCGCCGCAAGGTCTGTGGTGACCTGACCGGGGCCTTCGACTTCACGTCTCCGGTGTACGGGCTGCCGCGGCTGCCCAGTCTCGAACCCATCGGTGAGCCGGTCGGCTACGCCCCGCCCGTGACCACGAACAAGATGCCGAAGCAGGAGTCCGGTACGAAGAAGGCCCGGCCGCTGCCGTACCAGCCCAACGCGAACCTCGTCGGGTTCACGCGGCACGCCGGCGGACCCGCGACAGCGAAGCTTGAGTTCAGCAACAACGGCTCGCACGTGACCAAGGCCAGCCACTTCTCCGTCTACAACAACCGCGCGGACTCCCCGTCGCTGGCGGACTACCCGGCGAAGTTCCCGGGGCAGTACACGGTCGACGGCTCCAGGAGCGGTTCGCGGACCGTGGCCGGGACCGCGCCGGTGGGCAAGGACGCGAACGACTCCGCCTACGACATCACGGTCGTCGGACCGAACCGGTTCCTGCGCCGTTTCACGGGCGACGTCGACGCCGCGGGCAGCACCGCGCAGGTGGAGGCCGAGTACCAGCAGGAGGGTCACGGTTCGCGGCCCGGGCTCGCGCTGCGGCTGACCAACGACGGGCACAAGGCCGTGACGTTCACGGTCCGCTCGGACCACTACCTCAAGGACCGCACGGTGACCTACCACGTCCCCGCGCGCGGTCACGCGACCCACACGGTCGACCCGTTGAACAAGAGCGACGGCTGGTACGACCTGACGGTGAAGCTCAGTGGCGACTCGTCGTGGTCGCGCCAGTACATCGGCCACATGGAGGACGGCTCGCGCAGCGTCACCGGCTGATCCCGGCGACACTCCGGGCGGGCCCGGCGGTTCCACCCCCGAGGGGGCGAGCTGCCGGGCCCCGCTCGTACCCGGGGGGCGCGCCCTCGCCACGGAGGGCTCGCCTCGGCCCGGGCCGAGCAGGGCCGCGTGCGGGAGGCCCGCGAACTGGCCGAGCGCGCCCTGGCCCTGCATCCCCGTTCGGGCGTCGCCGATCATGCCCTCGCCCACGCCCGGCACGAGAGGGGTTGGGGCCGGGCCGGCGTCGACTTCCTCGACGCATGGCTCGCAGAGGATCCGCAGGCGGTGCAGTCCCGCCACCTCCACTGGCATGCCGCGCTGCAGTCGCTCGTCTGCGGTGACTTCACCGACGCGCGGCGGCGGGCCGACACGGCGCTCGCCCGCACGGATGTCGGCATGCGCGCGGCCACCAACTGGCGGCTGCTGCTGGCGGGACAGACACCGGCAGGCCGCACGGACCCCGAGAAGGTCAGGGAACTGCTTGCCGCGCCGGGCGGGATGACGGAGGTCTTCCACACGTTCAACCTGGCGCCGGCCCTCGCGGTGGAGGCCGCCACCGATGACCTCCACGCGCTGGCACGGCGGGCCGCGGCGGACGAGCGCCCCGACTACCGTGAGGTGCTGGCCCCCGTGGTCCTGGCGCCGGCCGAGGTCACCGCGGGTCGGCCGCGCGCGGCGGTGAACCTGCTGGGCGGTCTCGGCGGCACGGCGGCGCGGATCGGCGGAGTGCGGGTGGAACGGGAGATCGTCCAGGACACCCTGGCCCGCGCACTCGTGGACGCGGGCGAGCCCGCACGGGCGGCGGGACTGCTGCACCACCGCATCTCCACCCGCCGCCATCACACCTACGAGGACCTGCTCCTGGCCATGCGAACACCGACGGGGGCGGAGGTGCCCGGCGGAGTGGACGGCGGCGACGTCTCGGGAACGGCGCGCTCGGCGAGGGCGAGGGGGTGATCGTCGCTGGCGCGCCGTGCTTCCGCCTCCCGACGTGCACGGGGGAAGTGGGCAAGGCAGACCTGGTCACGTTCCGCGGTACCGGTGGTGGAGGGGGCCCGGTGGTCGAGTCTTGGCCGGGAGGCGCGCCGGCCGCGAAGCTGAGGTACGGGTCTCCCTCGCGGGAGGGGGCGCTGGGTATCCGCCGCGCGACTGTACGGGCGGATACGTGCCGCGGCCGGCGGGCCGGCCCGGGATGCCTGCGCGACGGACGTGGCCTCCATGCATGCGGGGGGCGGGTCGCACTCGTGGCGGCCCTGGCCGTTCCGACATGTCGCGTGACGGTACGCCGGGGCACCGGACGTTACGGGGAGTCACCGCAGGACGGTGCACACCGCCCGGCCCGCGCCGGGTCGGGGTGCTGATCAGCGAACACAGGCGCCTGCCCGGCGGAAAGGCCGGAACCGACGGTTGGACGGCCCGATGCGGGTACCCCTTAGCTGTGCGGCCCGTTGTTCCGACGCCACCCGTGGGCGCCGGACGCGGGCGGCTGTCGATCCGAGGGGCCACGCCATGACGTCTTCGCACGACATCGCGTCCATGCTCGCCGGCCTGCTGCGCGAGAGCCACAGCACGAACTTCGACGACCTGCCCGCGCTCGTGGAGCGTCACGCCGCTGCCGCGGGCCTCGGACGTGTGCGCATCCTGCTGGCCGACCTGCAGGAGGACATCCTGAGGCAAGTGACGGGTCGCGGGCGTGACGCCGGCGAGGGCGGTCAGGAGATGCGCATCGAGGGGACGCTGGCAGGGCGGGCCTACCAGACCATCCAGGAGGTCACCTCGCCCGACCTGCGCCAGCGCTGGCTCCCCGTCCTGGACGGCACCGCACGACTCGGTGTACTGGGCATCGAGAGCGGGCCCGGCCCAGTGGCGCAGGGGACGCAGGGGACGCAGAGCGTCGAGGCGGCGCGGGCCCTCGCCTCGGCAGTGGGCCTTCTGGTGGTCTCCAAACGGGCCAACAGCGACTCGTACGACAGACTCACGCGCGTCCGGACGATGAACGTCGTGGCCGAGATGCAGTGGACGCTGATGCCGCCGCGGTTCTTCGCGAACGACCGCGTCAGGATCAGCGCGGCGATGGAGCCCGCGTACCACATCGCGGGGGACGCCTTCGACTACGCGCTCGCGGGTGACGTCGTGCACCTGGCCCTCTTCGACGCCATGGGCCACGACATCGCCGCAGGTCTCAGCGCGAGCCTGGCCATGGCCGCCTGCCGCAACAAACGACGGCAGGACGCCACGGTCAAGGAGGTCAGCGTCGCCGTCGACGAGGTACTCGGCGACCAGTTCGGGCAGGAGCACTACGCGACCGGCCTCCTGGCCGACGTCGACCTGCGCACCGGCGCGGTGACCTGGGTCAACCGGGGCCATCACCCGCCTGTGGTGGTTCGCGGGGAGCGGTGGGCCGCTTCCCTGGAGTGCCCGCCCTCCCATCCCATGGGAACCGGCCTCGGCCTTCCCGTCACCGTCTGCCACGGGCAACTGGAGCCCGGGGACCGGATCATCTTCTACACCGACGGGATCATCGAGGCCCGGGACAGCGCGGGAAACGAGTTCGGCCTGGAGCGGTTCCTCGACTTCATCGTCCGGCAGCACGCCGACCAGCTGCCGGTCGCGGAGACGTTGCGCCGCCTCATCCACGCCGTCCTGCGCCACCACGAGGGAAGGCTCGACGACGACGCCACCGTCATGGTCTGCGAGTGGCTGGGGCCCGGGGACCCCGTACCGCCTCCGTGAGCCGAGGGAACTCCGCGCGGTGCGCGGTGACCTGGGCGCTGGGCGCCCGCCTCCCGTTCGACGCCCCTGCCGACGCGGTACGCGGTGACCTGGACGCCTGCCTCCCGGGCGATGCCCCGCCTCGGCGCCGCTCTAGGCCACACCCACCGCCCCATCGATGTTCCCGCCACCTCGACGCGCTCGCGGCCACGGCATGGCGCCGCGGCCGCGAGAAACGCACGCGCGGACCGCCCCGATCAGTCGGCGGACGAGGGCGAGCCCATGGCGGGCGAGAGCTGCTCAAAGGTGAGCGAGTCGCCCTCCACGGCGACCCTGACGTGGCTCCCGCGCGGGATCGTGCCGTCGAGCAGCAGCCGGGACAGCGGTGTGTCCACCTCACGCTGGATGGTGCGGCGCAGCGGGCGGGCCCCGTACTCCGGCTCGCGGCCCCGGCGGGCCAGCCAGTCGACGGCCTCCGGCGTGAACGCGAGCACGACGTCCTGGGCGTGCAGGCGCCTGCGCGTCTCTTCCAGCAGCAGGTCGGTGATGCGCCGCAGTTGCTCATCGGTCAGGGACTGGAACACCACGATCTCGTCGATGCGGTTCAGGAACTCCGGCCTGAAGTGCTCACGCAGCGGACGCAGCACGCGTTCGCGGCGGGCCTGCTCGTCGGCCTCACCGCCCCCGGCACCGAAGCCCAGCGGAGTGCTGCTGCCGGATATCCGCTCGGAGCCCAGGTTGCTCGTCATGACCACCACGGTGTTGGAGAAGTCGACCGTGCGTCCCTGCGCGTCGGTCAGCCGTCCGTCGTCGAGCACCTGGAGCAGTGTGTTGAACACGTCCGGGTGCGCCTTCTCGATCTCGTCGAACAGCAGCAGCGAGTACGGGTGGCGGCGCACCGCCTCGGTCAGCTGGCCGGCCTCGTCGTGCCCGACGTATCCGGGCGGGGATCCCACCAGGCGGCTCACGGTGTGCCGCTCCTGGTATTCACTCATGTCGAGGCGCACCATCCGCTCGTCGCTGCCGAACAGCGCCTCTGAGAGCGCCCGGGCCAGCTCCGTCTTGCCGACGCCGGTGGGGCCGAGGAAGAGGAAGCTGCCGGTCGGGCGCGCCGGGGAGGACAGGCCCGCCCGGGAGCGCAGCACCGCGTCGGAGACGACGCCGACCGCCTCGTCCTGCCCGATGACCCGCTCGTGCAGATGGGCCTCCAGACCCAGGAGCCGGTCCTTCTCCTCCTCGGTGAGCGTGCTGACGGGGATACCGGTCTGCCGGGACACGATGTCCGCGATGTCCTCCGCCGTGACCTCCACGACCGGGTCCTCGCCGCCTTGCGCGTTCGGGGCGTCGGCCGAGTCCGTACCGATCCGCTCGGTCAGCTCGGCGATCCGGTCGCGCAGTTCCGTGGCCCGCTCGTACTGTTCGGCGGCGACGGCCTGGTCCTTGTCCCGGGTGAGCTGTTCCGTCTCGCGCTCCAGGGCCCGCATGTCGCTGCCCTTCGTGCGCGTACGCAGCCGGACCCGCGCGCCCGCCTGGTCCATCAGGTCGATGGCCTTGTCGGGGAGGTAGCGGTCGGTGAGATACCGGTCGGACAGTTCCACGGCGGCCAGCAGCGCCTCGCCCGTGTACCGGACCTGGTGGTGCGCCTCGTAGGGGTCCCGCAGCCCGCGCAGGATCTGAACGGCGTCGGCCGGCGTCGGCTCGGGAACCAGCACCGGCTGGAAACGCCGGGCGAGCGCGGCGTCCTTCTCGATGGAGCGCCGGTACTCGTCGAGGGTGGTCGCCCCGATGACGTGCAGTTCACCTCGGGCGAGAGCGGGCTTGAGGATGTTGCCCGCGTCCATGGAGCCGCTCTCGCCGCCTCCGCCGGCGCCGACCACGGTGTGCAGCTCGTCGATGAAGACGATCAGCTCGTCCGAGTGCGCGCGGATCTCCGAGACGATGTTGTTGAGGCGCTCTTCGAAGTCGCCGCGGTAGCGGGTGCCGGCGACGACGCCGCTGATGTCCAGGGCGACGACCCGGCGGCCGGTGAGGATGTCGGGCACGTCGTTGTCGGCGATGCGCTGGGCCAGGCCTTCGACGATCGCGGTCTTGCCGACGCCCGCCTCACCGATGAGCACCGGGTTGTTCTTACCGCGGCGGGACAGGATCTCGATGGTCTGCTCGATCTCGTGGTCCCGGCCGATCACCGGGTCGATACGGCCCTGTGCGGCCATCCCGGTCAGGTCGTGCCCGTAGCGGTCGAGCGTGGGCGTGTCACCCCCGCCCGCCGCCGGGCCGGGACGCTGCTCGGCGCCGGTCTCCGGGAGGCCGCCGCCCGCCGCGCCGGCGCCGGGCGGGGGCACCTGGCCGGGGGAGAAGCGGGACGAGCGGAGGATGTGGCCGGCCGCGGAGTCGGGGTTCGAGGCGAGCGCGGCCAGGACGTGTTCGGGTCCGATGTATCCCGCGCCGCCGGCCCGGGCGAGCTCCCGGGCGTCGAGCAGGGCCCGCTTGACGGCCGGCGTCACCGCGAGCGACGTCGGCTGGGGCCTCGCGTCAGGACCGGATTCGGCCGGTCCCACCCGCCGGTCGATCTCGTCGGCGATGCGGTCGGGATCCGCTCCCGAGCGCTCCAGCAGCCCCCGCGTGGGCTCGACGCCGAGGGCGGCCCGCAGTAGGTGCTCGGTGTCCAGGTCGTTGCTGCCGCGCTGCGCGGCGTACGTCGCGGCGTCCACCACCAGCTGGCGAGCGGGCTCGCTCATCAGCCGGTTGATGTCGACCGGCTGGGGACCCCTCCCGGGGCCGCTCCCGAGGAAGCGCCCCAGGAAATCTCCGAACGGGTCCGGACCGTACGCTCCCGGACCTGAGAAACCGTTGCTCATGGCCGTCCCATCCGTCGTGTGCGGCTTGCGGGCCAGTCGCCCCTGCGAGCGACGGACACCCGCTACGCGTTCCCAAAATCCGGACGGACATACGCCCCATAACGGTCCTATGGTCGATCCGTGTCGCCGGAGCCCGCTTTTCCCGCGGCAGGTCGTACCCAGCGTGATCATCAGCGTGATCATCACGTACGGGAAAGGCGAGGGGACGGGGCTGGCCAGCGCGAGTGGACGGCACACCGGCGGTGGTGTGCTCCGACCCCGATGCCCCGCTTCCCCGTCGCCCCGCCGCAGCCGGCACTTCCCGCCCGTCACGAGCGGCGGTGGTAGGAACCCGGGGTGTACCCGAAAGCGCGGTGGAAGACGTCGATGAAGGCGCTGGCGGAGGCCCAGCCGCAGCGGTGGGCGATGGTGGTGACAGGGAGTCCGTCGGCCAGCATCCGCAGTGCGTGGTAGAGGCGCAACTGCGTACGCCACTGCGGGAAGGTCATGCCCAGTTCGGCCTGGAACAGCCGGCTGAGCGTGCGCTCGCCGACACCGGCTGCCGCCGCCAGCGCCGCCAGGGTCCGAGGGTCCGCCGGGTCGTCGCGCAGCATCCGGCAGACGGCCGACAGCCTGGGTTCGACGGGGGTAGGCAGTTGGACCGGCTGGTGCGGCGAGGCTCGCAGCTGGTCGCAGAGGACGGCTCGCAGCCGACGTCTCTCGGGGCTGTCGTCGTGCCCGTGCCGGGTGCAGACGACGATCAGTTCCCGCAGCAGTGGGCCGACGGTCAGGGCGGTGGGACTGCTCAGGCCGAGGGGGCTGTCGCTGACCGGCAGCCCCAACAGGTGCAGGTCGAGGTGCCCGTGCGCCTGATGGGTGTGGACGGTTCCCGCCGGGATCCAGATGGCGCGTGTCCTCGGGGCGAACCAGGTGCCGCGGTCGGTTGTGACGGCGACGACCCCGGAGCCCGCGTAGACGATCTGGTGGTCGTCATGACGGTGTGCGTCGATGATCTCGCCGCCCGTCATCGACCGGGTGAGTGTCGATGCCCGCGGCGTGTGGCGGATATCCGGCATGGTTCGGCACTTTATCGGAAGCGCGACATGCGACGTTCGGGCCACGCTGTGGGCATGCCGACGAACCGAGCTCCCGCACGCGGCTCAGCGATCACCTCGATGTCCTTCGGGCACGCGTGTGTGGACATCTATCAGGGCGCTGTCGCCGCGCTCGTGCCGTTCTTCGTCTCCGAACGCCACTACACCTACGCCGCGGCTTCCGGCATCGTCCTGGCCGCTTCGCTGCTGTCCTCCGTGATGCAGCCGCTGTTCGGTGCCCTGACCGACAGGAGGGCGATGCCCTGGCTGCTGCCGGTGAGCACGCTCGTCGGCGGGGTGGGCGTCGCGCTCAGTGGCCTCGGCCATTCCTATCCGCTGACTCTCGCGGTGATCGCCCTCGCCGGGACCGGGGTCGCGGCCTATCACCCGGAAGCCGCGCGTATCGCCCGGCAGGCGAGCGGGGGGAGCCACACCGCGATGGGATGGTTCTCGCTGGGCGGCAATGTGGGTTTCGCCGCCGCTCCTGTCCTGGTGGCCGCCGTCGTCGGCGTCGGTGGTCTGCGTGCTTCTCCCCTGCTCGTGATTCCCGCGGTGGCGGGCGCGGTTCTCTGCGGGTTCGCGGTCCGGGCGCTCGGTGCCGGCGGGGTGGGTGCGTCGCACGCGGCCCGTGTTCCGGGAAGGAACGACTGGGCGTCCTTCGTGAAACTGTCGGTGGCCATCGCATGCCGTTCGATCGTGTTCGTCAGCCTGAGCGCGTTCATCTCCCTGTACGCGGGCCGGCGCGTCGGCGGCGACATCGCGGGCACCGCCGCCCTTTTCCTCCTCTACCTCGGGGGAGCGGTGGGGACGGTCGCCGGGAGCAGGCTCGCCGGACGTTTCGGGCGGGTGGCCGTGGTGCGGTGGTCGTACGTGCTCTGCGTTCCCGCCGTCGCCGGAGTGGTCTTCGTTCCCGGGCCGCTGCTGTACCTGTTCGTCGCCCTGGCCTCGGCCGGGCTGTACGTACCTTTCTCCCTGCACATCACGCTCGGCCAGGACTACCTTCCGCGGCGGATCGGTACGGCGAGCGGTGTCACTCTCGGTCTGGCCGTCAGCGTCGGGGGAGTGGTGAGCCCGCTCGTCGGCTCGATCGCCGACGCCACTTCGCTGCAGTGGGCCCTTGCCCCTCTCGTGGCGCTGCCGGCGATCGGCGCGCTTGTGCTGTGCACCCTGCGCGAACCGGCACGCCTTGAGAAGACCCCCTCCGTTGCCGGGCCGTCCGCGAACTCCCCCCGGCAAGAGGCCCGGTGAACGTGTCGCTCGGCATCGGTCGACCGCGAGTATTCGAGGATGATCATGACGCGAGGGTGGTGGCGGCGGGCCGTGCGGGTGTGCGTCTCGCGCGCGGGGGACGTGCCCGCCCGCGGGTCCCGGGGTGGCCCTCAATGCTTCCGGCACGGGTACGCCGTGTCCCGGGCGGGGCCGCCGGCATGCGCCGTCCTCGGGAACGGTAGTCTCCCGCCTCCGGCGGCCGAGCCGGAGACGGGAGAGCGGGGCCCGGAAAGCGGAGCCTGGAAAGCGCGGGCTACTTGGCGGTCAGGAACTCGCTGAGGGCCAGGGGCCGGTTCACGATGCGGATGTCACCGACGTTGCCGTGGAAGACGACGTCGACGGCGCCCGCGTACTCGTGCCCGCCCACCAGCCAGGGCAGCCCGAGCGAGGTGAGGCCGACCGAGACCCGGTTCGGGTTGTCGACGACCGGAGCGCCCTCGACGTACAGCTTCGTGTAGCGGCCGTCGTTGACGACCGCCAGGTGCCACCACCGGAGCTCCACCATGCCGTGACCCCAGTTGGTCGTCGGGTAGGTGTCGTTCAGCGGGTAGTGGTTGAACTGTGCCTCGCGGCCGTTGTTCGTGACGGCGAACTGGGCGAGCGGCTCGTTCGGATCGGTGTTCTTGCCGTGCTTGCCGGCCGTCCCGGCCGAACCCCGGCGGCTGAGTATCGAGGCGTTGCCGTTGTTGCCGGCGTCCCAGTCGAGCGGCATCATCACGAACGTCTCGATGGTGTAGCCGCTCTTGAACGTCTCGGCGTTCAGCGGAGCCTTCGCTCCCGTCGTCAGGTACGCGCCGTGCACCGGGTTCCTGCCACCGACGAACTTCAGGCTGGCGTGGCCCGGCTGGTCGGGGTGGTGGTCGGCGGACCAGGTCAGCGCGTCGGCTGCCGTGCCCGGCACGCTCACCACCGTCAGATCATTGCCCTTGCCGGACAGGTCGCGGATCGTCCTGCCGGCGGCGAGCGATGTGCCGGGCGCGCCCTCACCGTCGAAGCGCCAGTACGCCAGCGTGCCCTTCACCAGCTCCCTGCTCGCGGGGCGGGCCGGGCGGACCGGGACCGGGACGAAGCCCGCGAACCGCTCCTCGAAGTCGATCGGCACGGAGAAGGTGTCGACCGGACCGGTGATCCGGGCGTGCTCGGCCGCCAGTTCGGTGCGTGACTCGGGGTCCTGGGCCAGGATCCACGGGTTGATCGTCTCGACGTCGATCGTGTTGCGGGCCAGGTCGAAGTGGTACAGCCGGATCATGCCGCCGCCGCCGAAGTAGCGGTTCTGGTAGTTCGCGATGTGCAGGGACACGTCGTTGCCGGCCGCGTTCTTCTTGGTCGTACGCGCGGACGGCCAGTAGTGGCCGTTGAGGGTCAGGAAGATCTGGTCATTGTCGTTGATCAGCTGGTCCCAGACCGTCTGACCGTAGTCGGAGAGGACGGCGTTGTTCTCCGGGTCGCCCGACTCGTACGGGAAGACGTTGTCGTCGTAGTTCGAGTAGACGATGTCGTGTGACGTGAGGATCACCGGCATCTTCGGGTGGGCCTTGATGACGTCGTTGGCCCAGGCGAAGCCCTGGTCGGTGGTCCGCCAGTCCAGAGCCAGCACGAGCCACGAACGGCCGGCGGCCTGGAAGATGTGCGCGGTGTTGTAGCCGGTCGCATCCGCCCCGGCGAACGTCTTGGCGTGCTTGAACCGCTGCGGGCCCATGGTCTGCAGGTACGGCGTGTCGCCACGGCTGTCGTCGCCGGTCACGTCGTGGTTGCCGGCCAGCACGCTGTACGCGGCACCGCGGGCGTCCAGCAGCGCGAACGCCTTGTCGACCTGCTGGAACGACGACGGATCGGCGTCCTGCGTCAGGTCACCGAGGTGCGTCATGAAGACGATGTTGTCGTTGGCGGCATCCCCGCTGTTGTTGATGATGTAGCGGAACGACTCCTCCTGCGGCGTCCGGTTGACGCTGTCCTGGCTGCCCCAGTACAGGAACTGGGTGTCCGGCATGACCGCGAGGGTGAACTGCAGGGCGGTCGGATCCGGTCTCCAGGTACCCGTCCCGCCGCTCTTGGCGTTGTCCGCCGCGACAGCGGGCGTCGCGCCGAGCGCGGACGCGCCGACGCCCGCGGCTGCCGCTCCGGCACCGGCCAGTGCCGCGTTGCGGAGGAAGCCCCGCCGGTTCTGACCGCTCGGCTCTTGTGACGACGTGTCACCGTTCTCAGACATAAGGGCTCTTCCCGGGTCGACAGCTCAAACGCCACGAGGCTAGTCAGAACCTGTCCAAGCTGGGCAGACGTGAGATGACAAACGAAGATCAAGTGTCTGTCCACCATCAAATCCCCAGGCAAATTGTGTCCCGGTGCTCATACCGCGATCGCGGACGGTCACCTGGAAGGGGGCGGGCCCACATGAGGGGACTTCTCCGTCCGGGCCGGCGGCGAGGGCGGCCCGCTTCTCCCGGTCCTCGTCAGACCGGCTCCACCACGTCGTCCCGCGCCGACGGCGCGAGACAGCGAACGGCCGTGGAAGCGGTCGGCTGTCTTCCGGACTTCCGTACGGACGCCGCCCGGTGCAGAATCTACGCGCGTCGCTGATTCTCAGTCGTCTGACAGGAGCCTCTCGTATGCCGATCGACCGCAGAACCTTCCTCAACCGGACCGCCGCGACCGGGGCGGGAGTCGCACTGGCCGGCGGGGCGCTCACCGGGACGGACACGGCCGAGGCCGCACCGCTCGGCGGGCACGGCGGCCGGGGCCCGCGCACCACCTCATTGCGCGTGCTCGGCACGACGGACGTGCACGGACATGTGCTGAACTGGGACTACTTCACCAACGCCGAGTACGACGACGCCACGCACAACGACGTGGGCCTTGCCAAGGTCGCGACGCTGGTCGAGCAGGCCCGCGAGGAGGCCGGCCGCCACCGCACGCTGCTCGTCGACGCGGGCGACATCATCCAGGGCACCCAACTCTCTTACTACTACGCCCGGGTGGACCCGATCACCGGGGGGAACGGCAAGAGGCCGCCGAAACACCCGATGGCCCTGGCGATGAACCACATGAAGTACGACGCGGCCGCCCTCGGCAACCACGAGTTCAACTACGGCATCCCGGTGCTGCGCGCGTTCGAGGAGCAGTGCGACTTCCCGCTGATCGCGGCGAACGCGCTGGATGCCAAGACCCTCAAGCCCGCCTTCCAGCCCTACGTCGTCAAGCACGTCCGCGTCCCCGGCGGGCCCGACATCAAGGTGGGCATCCTCGGCCTGACCAACCCCGGCATCGCCATCTGGGACAAGGCCAACGTGCAGGGCAAGATGACGTTCCCCGGTCTGGTCGAACAGGCGAAGATCTACGTCCCCAAGCTGCGCAGCCTCGGCTGCGACGTCGTTTTCTGCACCGACCACTCGGGCCTGGACGGTTCCACCACCTACGGTGACGCGATCCCCTACCCGGAGAACGCCTCGTCACTCGTCGCTGCCCAGGTACCGGGCATCGACGCGATCCTCGTGGGCCACACCCACGTCGAGCGGCCCTGCACGATCGTCACCAACGAAGAGACCGGTAAGCAGGTCGTACTCTCCGAACCCCTGATGTGGGGCATGCGGCTCAGCGTCTTCGACTTCGACCTCGAACTGCGCCACGGCCGCTGGGCGGTCACCTCCGTCACGGCGGGCGTACGCAACGCGGACAGCGTCGAGGAGGATCCGCGCGTCGCCTCGCTCGTCAAGGCGGAGCACGAGGCCGTCGTCACGTACGTCAACCAGATCGTCGGCACCTGCGCCGTCGCGATGAGCGCCACGGAGTCCACGTACAAGGACACCCCGATCATCGACTTCATCAACCGGGTGCAGACGGACACGGTCACGGCAGGCCTCACGGGCGGCCAGTACGCCGGCCTGCCCGTCCTGTCGGAAGCCTCCTGCTTCTCCCGCACCGCGGCCATCCCGGCCGGTCAGGTCTCCCTGCGCGACGTGGCGGGGCTCTACGTCTACGAGAACACCCTCGACGCCAAGATCCTCACGGGCGCCCAGGTCAAGGACTACCTGGAGTGGTCCGCCCAGTACTACGTGCAGACGGCCGCGGGAGCCCCGGTCGACGTCACGAAGATCACCAATGCCGACGACATCCCGGACTTCAGCTACGACGTGCTGAGCGGGGTCTCCTACGACATCGACATCGCGCAGCCCGTGGGATCGCGCATCGTGGGCCTCACCCACGGCGGCGCCCCCGTCGACCCGGCCGCCTCCTTCGTGCTGGCGGTCAACAACTACCGCTCCGGTGGCGGCAGTGGCTACCCGCATGTCGCCACCGCCCAGTCGGTCTGGTCGAGCAGCGACGAGATCCGCAACACGATCATCGCCTGGGTGCAGGCCAAGGGCACCATCGACCCGTCGTCCTTCGGCGGCGACGCCTGGCGGCTGACCCGTGACGGGGCGCCCCTGTTCTGACGGCTTGACGCCCGACTCGGCGTCGGCTTCCGTGACACGCGCCGGTGGGCCCCGTCCTGTGTGCGGGAGGTGCCCATCGGGGCGGTGCGGTCGGGGCGGTGCGCTGGGGGCTGCGGCGACCGGGGCGGCTGCGACGCGGGCTGTCAGCCGGCTGAGCATTTCTACGGGCTCCGCAGCACGATGTCCGCAACCGGTGTGACCTGAGCGCGCTCGGCCGGGCCCGCACACCGTGGCGGTGTGCTGGGGGACGGGCGCCTGGGCGCCGGCGCCGGCCCTCGGTACGGCACGACCAGCCGCATCACGTACGGCCGTTGGGGCAACCGGCCCTATGTGAGGCCGAGGCGTTGCCAGACGTCCCCGACCCGGGACGCGCGTGGACGAGGTGCCCCGGCGGGTGCTGAGGCGGACGGGATGCCGTGTTCCGGTGTGCCCGACGGCGGCCCGGAACGCACCTCCGCCGGGCCCTCTGCGGCGGGCCCACGGGACACCGCGCAGGCGTGCGCCCTGCGACCGGGATCGGGAGGCGGGGTGCGGGTCAGAAGGGCTGGGCGCCGTTGCCCCGGATGGTGAATTCGCCGGTGCTCGGGTCGCCTCCACTGATCAGGAACTCGGCCGCGCTGTCGCCGATGAGGAGGTGCGGCTGGTCGGCACTCTCGATCGTCCAGCCCTCCCTCGCGGGGACGCTCAGGCGGCCGTCCCACGATGTGGGTCCCGGCAGGTGGTCCTTGCCGACCTGCACGTACTCGATGTGCTGGCGCATGTCGACTTCGGCTTCGATCTCCCGCGCGTTGACGAGGACGACGGCGTTACCCGTGTATGACTTCATAGATCCAGTGTGCGCCATATTCAACCGTTATGACCCTCGTCGGAGTCGGCTCGACACGCTGCGTCCACGCGACCCCCCGTGGTGAGGGGATGAGGCGCACCGCGGCAGGACCGCATCCCGGCTCGGGGGCTCCAGGAGTCACGCAGGGCCGGGCGGAACGACGACCCGGCCCGGCTGAACGGGGCCACCGACACCGCGACGCTCCGTGGCCCGCCCGCCAGGATCTTAAGGCCCCGGGCCCCCGCCGGTCAGGAATCGCTCTGCGTCAGTCGGTGTGGACAAGCTCCGGCGCCGCGTGGCGCGCAACGCGGCGGGCCGGGCGCGGGCCGTCCCTCCGGTCCGCTGGGTGTACCGCGCAATTCGGGTGTCCTCGGGGCGAACCCCGCCCGCCTGCGGGAGGGAAGCGTCCACCTCTTGAAGACCTCGTGACGGGTCTGTGTGCAACGGAGTTGGGGTGGTCTCGCCTGCGTCGACCCCCCAGGACACACCCTGTAGGCTCGTATTGAGTGATCACTCAATTGAGAGGGGTTTTGGTGGCGGACGGACAGCGTCGGAGCCAGGATGGCGGGGGGCGCGGCAGGTCCGCGCGTCGGACACCTGATGCCGAGGGAACCCGCGAGCGGATCATGGACGCGGCGCAACGACTGTTCGCCGAGGGCGGCTTCGACGCCACCTCGACGGCGAGTGTGGCCACGGTGGCGGACGTACCCGCCGGGCTGGTGTTCTACTACTTCCCGACCAAGCGGGACCTCCTCATGGCGGTGGTGCGGGAACGCGCCTACCGGGGGAGTCTGCCCCAGGTGATCGCCGAGGGAGGCGGAGAGGAGCCCGAGGAAATTCTGCGGCGCGCGGTCGAGGAGCTGGCGCGGGTGTTCAACCTCCACCGGGACACTCAGGTGATCTTGTACCGTGAGGCTCACACCCACCCGGAAATACAGGAGTTGGCTTCGGGGTTGGTGGCCTCCTCCACCGGGGACCTGGCCGGTCTCCTGGCAGCCCTGCCGGGGGTGCGAGCTGATGCCGACGGCAGGGCGGCGGCTGCTCGTCTCGTGGTCAGCGGCCTGCTGATGGACAACTTCCTGCAGCCGGAGGGGGTGGACCCGGCCCGGTTCGAACCGGCGGTGCGGCTGCTCGCCGCCGCCGTGAGCGGTGCTGCACGCCCCTGGGGAGACGATGGGCTGCCCGACGCGTCCGCAGCCGGGGCGGGGCCGGCTCCCGCAGCCCCCGCGCCGGTGGGCGGGAACCCGGCGTAGGTCCCGCTTCAAGGGCCCCGGCCGTGGTGGGAGGAATCGCGCACCGCGCTGATTCCGACGGCAGCCCGGGCGCCGGTCGTTGAAGGAAGGCCACGGCGGGCGGGCGGTCCGCGGCTCCGGGCTGCCCGGGACCCACGCGTGGCGCCACACCAACTGCGTCGGCCGACGATCCGTCGACGAACCGCATCGCGTCCTTCACCGGCCGCAACCCGTAACAGGAGTGCCGCGACCAACAGCGGCACGTGAGGAAAGGACATTCATGCCTGAGAAGAATCGCCCCACGGTGGCTGTCACCGGGGTCACCGGGGCACTGGGCAGTCGGATCGCAGCACGGCTCGCCGACCACGGAGTACCCCAACTCCTCGTCGGACGCAGCCCGGAGCGCATACCCGAGCTGCCGGGCGCCCGGCGTCGGGGCCCGGCCGCCTACGGTGACGCGTCGGACATGCGCACGGCACTTCAGGGCGCGTCGACGCTCATCCTCGTCTCAGGACACCGCACGGGACGCCGACTTGAGGAACACGCCACCGCGGTCGAGGCCGCGATCGCGGTCGGCGTGGAGAGGGTCCTGTACGTGTCCCTCGTCGGCGCGGCGCCCACCGCCACGTACCTCAACGCCCGTGACCAGTGGCTGACCGAACAGTATCTGGCGGGAGCCGGGATCCGTCACACGGTGTTGCGGGCGGGCTTCTACACGTCGACGCCCGCCGCTCTCGCGGACGAGGAGTTCGTCGTACGGGGCTCCGGTGGCACCGGCCGCGCGGCCTTCGTCACTCACGACGACATCGCCGCCGTGATCGCGGCCGTGGCCCTCGACGACGGTCCCCGCTCCGAGCACGACGGCGCGATCCTTGAGATCACCGGGCCGGAGGCGCTCACCCTGGACGAGGCGGTCACCCGCATCGCCGCGGCCACGGGCCGGCCCTACCGCTACGAACCCGAGACCCTTGAGGAAGCCTTCGCGCGGCGGTGGCGACTGGGCATCAGCGGCCAGCAGATCGAGACCTGGATCTCGTGGTACCAGGCGATCGCGAAGGGCGAGGTCGCCGCGGTCTCCGACGTCGTCCACCGGCTCACCGGTGCACCGGCGACCCCGATCTCGGATGCGGCGTGGTGGCCCTCGCCGAACACCGCGCGCGGCGTTCGCTGAGCCCGGCGGCCGGCCTCCAGGGGCTCATACTGCTGATCCTTCTTTGTCGCCCGGGGCAATGGGCGGCCGTTCCTTCACACGCCGAGGCAGCGGAGCATCGTCGTGTGAAGCAACGGCCGCGGTCCCGCCCAGCCCGGCTTGCGCCGGTCCCTCCGACGCGGGGAGCGTCAAGAGCACTGCCCCACGTTCGTGTGGCGCTCCCCTACTGCTCCACACCAGGGCTCCCGCGCCAGTGAGCATCGTCGGGTCTGCGCGCCGGCCGGTGGCGCGGTCACCCACTGGCCCGGTATGTACGGCGCGACGAGAGCGACCGCTCTCCGTCGCTTCGCAGTCGGACATCACGAAGCGTGGAGAGCGGTCGCGTCACGTGTGACAAAACGCCGGGGGTCTCGGCGGTCTGCATGGCCCGCGGTGGTGTGCGTCCGGGGCCGGGATGCCTCCGGCTTGCTCAGCCGGTCTGACCCGGATCGTTGGGATGCGACTGCAAAGCGGTGATCACCGCGGTCGCCCAGGGCCAGAGGGGCAGGCTCCCCAGGACCTTCTCCCGCAACTCCACCTCGTCGTCGGCGCGCCATACGCCGATGGTGCGGAGCTCTCCGACCGGGCGCCAGAGACGGACCAGGTGGGATTCAGCGGCAAGCTCTTTGGCCCGCACGGCTTCGGCGGCGCGGCGCCGGTCGACTTCTGCCGGATCGGTCCCCTCGGGCACATTGGCGGTCAGCTCGACCAGGAACTCCTTCATGGCCTCTTCCTCTCTCATGTTCTCGGGCGTTCTCGGGTCGTGTTCACTCAGGGACAGGCAGGACAGGCAGGACGTGCTGATCGCCTGCGTCGGCCTTTCCCGACTGCCGCCCGCGGCTCGGGGTTGTCCGGGTCACCGTGACGGCCCGTCAACCGGCCGGACCGGCAGCGTGAGGGGGAAGATCCAGGTCGACCGACGCGGCGCGCGCGACGCTGGACGTCGCCGGGGACCCGCTTCGGCGACGACGTGGCCATCGCCGGCACGGCGGGCCTCCGGAGGAACCGGGGTTCCTCACCTGACGGCCCCGACGGCGCTCCCGTGCGGGCGGACGCTCTCGATTACTGGGCGGTGTTCGCGGTGCGGTAGAAGTCGGCCCCGGTGAAGTCGGCCCGGAGGCCGAGTTCCGCAGCGACCGCGGTGATGACGGCGGCGCCGAAGGCCGGGTCGACCTGGCCGTCGGTGGTGAAATGCGGGGCGATGAACTTCGCGTAGTGCGCGCGGACTTCGTCCGCGGTGTGCCCGCCGAGGAACGTCTGCAGGTGACGTACCGTGGTGTCGGGATCGTTCTGGATCACCTGCAGGGCGCGCCGGTGGGCTCGTACGACAGCCTGCACCGCGGGGCCGTCCGGGTCGACGTAGGTGGGATCGACGGCCACGCCCACCGTGGGGACCTGGAAGTGATCACCGACGAAGGCCAGGACCTGCCAGCCGTTTTCGGCGGCCACCGCCTCCGGCGCCATGGTGTCGCCCACCACGGCGGCGTCGATCTCGCCGTCGCGCAGCCGGCGCAGGTCCATGCTGTAGTCGCCGGGCGGGCGGACGAGGGTGTGGAGGTCGCGGTCGGGGTCGAGGCCGGCCTGGCGCAGGATGATCCGGGTGAAGACCCCGGGGCCGGTGTGGGGCGGGTGTACCGCGAGCCGTCGTCCGGCGAGGTCGGCCAGGGAGGTCAGCCCTGGGCGGGCGAGGAACCAGAACAGTGGCCGGTCGGTGTTGACGTTGAGTGCGACCCAGGGGATGCCACCACTCAGTCGGGACAGCAGTGTCCGGCCGAGCCCGATGGTGGCGCACCGGCGCAGTCGCTCCGGGTCCCAGGTGCAGCCGTCGCGCAGCGAGACGTGCACGCCCTCGTCGGCATAGAAGTCCTGCTGGTCGGCGATGTAGGTGACCAGTTCCTCGTGCGGTCCCCGCCCGACGTAGGCCAGATCGATCGTGTGCATGAACGTGTTCCTTACGAGGTGACGGTGTGCCGGTTTCGGCCCGGCCGTCGGCCGGACGGGGACGGCAATGGCCCCGTGCGCGGGCAGGGTGGTGGGAGACGTCAGTGGGCGACGTCGGTACAGGGACAACGACCCATGCACATTCATCCGTGCGCAACCGCAACACGGAGGAAGGACAGGTCGGTCGGTTGGCGGCCCCCACGGTGACGTCCGCGTTCTGCCCGCCACCATGGAAACTCTGAATACTCATCTGGTTTCCATGGTGACGATCCTGGCTTCCCCTCCTTGTGCTGTCAAGGCGCGCGGGGCTAGCGGGGCCCGAGGCCTGCGGGGTCAACTGACCGTCCGCGCCAGGTATATGAGCAGTGATGTGGGTTGATCACGTGATACGTGATCAAGGGCTGGTCGGGTGGCGCCGGAAGTTGACGGGCACGCCGGCCGGCCGCGCATGGAACGGACCGCGGGTCGGCCGCACAGGTTGGAAGGCCCGGACGACGGGTGCACCGGTGATGCGGACGCGACCGCGACGAAGGCCCGCACCGATGGGCGCGGGCCTTCCGGAGTTCGACGTGCCCCGCTCCTGGCCGACCGGAGCAGCCGACGCCCGCCCGCCTCTGCCGTTGGTGAGCCCGCGGTGTCCACGTCCCGGTCCCGGGAGGCGGACACCGCACGAGGAAGAACAGGCGCCGGCACCGCCCGGCTCACGGACGGCCCTGCCGGTCGCCACGGACCCTGATGCGGTACGAAGTCAGGTGTGAACGAACAGACTCAGCCCGCGACCGTCCGCGTGTTCATCGCCCTCGCGCCGCCCGACCACGCCAAGGAGGAGTTGGCCCGGGAACTGCGCCCCGCTTATGCCACACACCCGCACATGAGGTGGAACCGGATCGAGGACTGGCACATCACTCTGGCGTTCCTGGGAGAGCTGCCGGCCGAGACGGTGCCGCTCCTCGGCGCGCCCCTGGCGGGCGTCGCGGCGGGCCACCGGCCGCCGGGGCTGGCACTGCTCGGCAGCGGGAACTTCGACGACCGGGTGCTGTGGAGCGGGATCGACGGAGACCTCGAAGAACTGCACGTGCTCGCGGCCGACGTGCGGAGCGCCGTCAAGGAATGCGGTGTCGCCTTCGAGGACCGGACCCTGCGTCCCCATCTGACCTTGGCCCGCGCCCGCCGGGGAGACCGGACCTCGGCAGGAGAGATCGCCGAGGGTTTCGCCGGGTTCACCGGCCGCGGATGGTCCGCCGAACGACTGCACCTGGTCGGCAGCAACCCCCTGCGCGGTGGCGGACCGATCCGCTACCGCGACATCGAGGCCTGGCCGTTCGGCGACGGGATCGCCGCCGGATCGCACACGGACCGACGGCGGCCCGGATGAACGTGAGCACCTCGGGGCGCGAGTCCGGTCCTCGCCGTCCCGCGCCGAGGCCGCTGTCAGCGGGCGGTGGCCCGTGCGGCCTCGTCGATGACGTGGGCGACGACGTCCGGGTGGGAGACGGCCACCGAGTGCGAGGCGGCGACCTCGGTGACGTGGGCCCGGGCGCGCTCGGCCATGAACCGCTGGGCGGCCGGCGGGATGTTGAGGTCCTCGGTTGCGACCACGACCCAGGAGGGGACGCTCGCCCAGGCGGCGACGGTGGCGGTCTCCGCCAGAGCGGCCTGCGCGATGGGGCGCTGGGTGGCTGCCATCAGGGCGGCGGTGTCGGCCGGGACGTCCGCGGCGAACTGCTGGTGGAAACGGTCGGCCTGAATGGCGAGGTCGACGTCCGCGGTGCCGTCGGGAAGCACGGTCGGAACCGCGTCCAGAGCGTCCGGGAGGGTGCTGCCGGGGAACTTGCCGGTGAGTTCCAGCGCGCTCTCGCCCGTGTCGGGCAGGAACGCCGCGACGTAGACGAGCGCCTTGACCCGGTCGTCGCCGGCCGCCGCGGTGCTGATGACCGACCCCCCGTAGGAGTGGCCGACCAGGACGACAGGGCCGTCGATGTGGTCCAGGACGGTCCGCAGGGCGGCGGCGTCATCGCGCGGGCCGCGCAGCGGGTTGGCCGCGGCGACGACTCGGTAGCCGTCCTGGCGCAGGTGCTGGATCACCCCGTTCCAGCTGGATCCGTCGGCGAACGCGCCGTGCTCCAGCACGATCGTCGGGAGGGTGTCCTGGGCGGTGGCGGATCCGGTGAGGCTCATGGCGTGCTTCCTGTTCTTCGGGACGTGGGGGCGGGCTGGGTTCTCCGGCGGGTTCTGCTGCTGCGGTCACCGGAGGTTGTGCTCCCCGGCGCCTGCTCCCTCCGACAGAGAGAACAGTAGTGCACAATCAAGTTGCACACAACTAATAGTGTCGGCCGGATCCGCCGGCCCGCCGACGGCCGTGGCCGCAGCCGCGCAACCGCCCATCCGCCACCGCGGCCCCCTCCGCACGCTCCTCAATCGCCTTTCGCACCGGGCCCGCCGAGGGCTAGTGTTCGGGGGCAACGAGTGAGCCCTGAGGAGTTGGACATGCCCGGTCGTTCGAGCGCGCGCTGACGTCCTAGGCCGTAACCGGCCCGTCATCGCGTGCTGCCCTTGATGTCGCGGCACAGCGAGCCTTCTCCTGCCTGAACCGCCGGTGCGCCCTGCGTGCGCCCGGTGACGGGCCTCGTTGTCGGCAACCCAAGGGGTCCTCGTGCCGCGCCCTTCCTCCTCCCCGACCGATTCGGGTCAGTCACCTTCCGCACGACTGCGGCAGGACGGCGACTTCCGCAGACTGTGGGCGGGCCAGACCGCCTCCCAACTCGGCGAACAGGCGAGCCTGGTGATCCTGCCGCTCTTCGCCGTCCTGACGCTCCACGCCGGCGCCGGCCAGTTGGGCGTCCTCCGCGCGGTGGGGCAGGCGCCGATCCTGGTGCTCTCGCTCTTCGTCGGCGCCTGGGTGGACAGGTGGCGGACCCGTACGGTGATGGCGACGGCGGACGCCGGCCGGACCCTGGTCCTGGGCGCCGCCGCCGTGGCCGCCCTCCTCGGGTGGCTCGGCCTGCCCGCACTCCTGGGCGTCACCTTCGCCATCGGCGCCCTGTCCGTGTTCTTCGACGTGGCGTACCAGGCCTCTGCCGTACGGCTGCTACGACGCGATCAACTGCTGCGCGCCAACAGCGCGCTTGAGGGGAGCAGGTCCGCGGCTCAGACGGGTGGTCCCGCGCTCGGTGGTGCGCTGGTGTCCCTGCTGTCGGCGCCGATCGCCATCGCGTGCGGCGCGCTGTTCCTCGCGCTCTCGTTCCTGTCGATCCGCCGGATCCGTCGCAACGAATCCGTCCCGCGGCGCCCGGACGGTCCCGCTCGCGTCCGGCGGCGGATCCATGCGGGGCTCCGCTTCGTCATCGCTGATGCCACGTTGCGGACCGTGTGCCTGGCCTCGGCCGCCTACCAGTTCTTCTTCGCCGCCGTGATGACCGGATACCTGCTCTTCCTGCCGCGGGAACTGCACCTGTCGGGGGCGGCCGTCGGGCTGGCGCTCGCGGCGACGGGACCGGGCGCGCTGCTGGGCTCCGTACTGGCCGCACGCCTGCCGGACCGGTTCGGTTACGGCCCGGTGCTCATGTCCGCGGCGGCCCTCGGCGACGGCGCGTTCCTGTGTGTACCCGCGCTGCACGGCTCCCCAGCGGTGACGCTTCCCGCCCTTCTCGCCGTCAACTTCGTGTTCGGAGCGGGCGGGCAGCTGGTGAGCGTGGCGCTGATGGCAGTGCGGCAGTCCCTCACCCCGGACGCCATGCAGGGGCGCGCGGCCGCGACGATCACGTTCGTCGGCATGGGGCTGACCCCGCTCGGCTCTCTGCTCGGTGGATTTCTCGGTGCGCAGTGGGGGCTGCGCACGAGCCTCCTGACGATGTCCGCGGGCATGATGCTGTCCCCGGTCCTGATGGCTCTGTCCCCGCTCGCCCGTCTGGGGCGGGCACTTCCGGCCCGGCGGGACACGTCGGTGCCGGCCGGCGGCTGCGGCGTCCGGCTCACACCGTGAAAGGGACCGGGCCGTGCCGGGCGGGAAGCCGC
Source organism: Streptomyces sp. NBC_01497 (assembly GCF_036250695.1). NCBI lineage: Bacteria > Bacillati > Actinomycetota > Actinomycetes > Kitasatosporales > Streptomycetaceae > Streptomyces > Streptomyces sp. NBC_01497. The sequence continues at coordinate 8,204,721 of NZ_CP109427.1, forward strand.
GAACGGTCCGGGGTCATCTCCCGGCCGGTGCCAGTAGGCTCCGGTGGCCCGCTGGTCACGAGAGCCTGGAGTACGCACCGATATGCGCGGACGTCCCCGTCACGAAGCCGGTATTCCCCGTACGGTGCGGCACGACTGGTGGGGCGTCGTACTGGAGGCCCCCGATCCGCACGCGCTCGCGCGCTTCTACTCCGAGCTGCTGGGCTGGGAGATCGCCAAGGAGGATGCCGACAGTGCCGCCGTCGCTCCACCGGAAGGTGTGGCCTACCTCGCCTTCCAGCGATCGGACGGCTACGTCCCCCCGGCGTGGCCCGCTCAGGAAGGCGCCCAGCGGATGACGATGCACCTCGACTTCGAAGTGACGGATCCGGCGGCGGCGCTCGCGCACGCACGCGAACTCGGTGCGCGGGAGGCCGGGCATCAACCGCAGGACAATGTCACGGTGATGCTCGACCCGGCCGGTCACCCCTTCTGCCTCTACCTGGAGGGTGACGGCAACTGACCCGTCCGCCGCCGTGAGGGTTCCCCCAAGTCCGCCAACACGGTGGACGCGGGTCTTCGTGCCGTTTCCGCGTCACGCGCCCCGGCGGAACGGACACCCCCGAAGGCCGTCACGGTCAGGTCCGGTGTTCGGGCGGGAGGTTTCCCACGGACGGCTCGGTCGCGCCGTGCCGCCGGACCGGGGAAGAAGGGGCCGGGTGGGGCGACGCGTTGAGCCGGCCGCTCCCCGGTGGGCGCGTCGCGAGGACCGGCCCGTATCCGACACCGTGGATGTGACGTGCGACACCTGCCGTTACCCGGCTGCCCGGTGCGACAATGCGCCAGACGACCTGGCCACAGTGGGGACGCCTCCTTGAACGATCAGCCGGCGACAGCCGAGCGGGACCTTCCGAGCCTGAGCATCCCCCGGTTCGTGGGTCGCGGCTTCGAACTGAAGGAGTCGCTCCGGGCATTGGCCCACCCTCCCGCCCTGGTGCTGGTGGAGGGCGAGGCCGGGATCGGGAAGAGCCGGCTGATCCGGGAGATGCTCGACATGCCCGAGGCGCGGGGGCGTCGGGCGTTGATCGCGGCCTGCCCGCCGTTTCGTGACGCGCTGACCCTGGCCCCCATCGTGGATGCCGTCCAGCAGGTCGGCGCCAGCCTGGCAGGGCTCGAACTGAGCCCGCTCGCCGGGACGTTGCGGCCGCTCTTTCCCGAGTGGACGAAGGAGCTGCCGGCCGCGCCCGAACCGCTCACGGACGCCGGGGCCGCCCGCCACCGCCTGATGCGGGCGCTGGCCGAACTGCTCGACCAGCTGGGAGTCGAGGTGCTGGTCGTGGAGGACGTGCACTGGGCGGACGACGCGACCGTCGACTTCCTGCTGTTCATCGCCTACCGTCCGGCCACCCGGATCAGCCTGGTCCTCAGCTACCGGCCCGGGGACCTCCCGGCGGATTCGCCGTTGCCCCGGCTGTCCTCGCGCCCGGCGGCGGACGGCGGGCACGCGCGCGTCACCCTGGGTGCGCTAGGGGTGGACGAGACCAGCGAGCTGGTGTCGTCCATGCTCGACGGCGACAGCGTCTCGGAGAGTTTCGCCGTCTTCCTGCACGAGCGCACCGACGGCCTCCCGCTGGCGCTGGAGGAGTCGGTGCGGCTGCTGCGCGACCGGGCCGACCTGGTCCGTCAGCACGACGCGTGGATCCGCCGCCCGCTGGACGACATCGCCGTCCCGGTCACCATCCGGGAGGCGGTGGCCGAGCGGGCCGCCCGCCTGGGCCCCGACGCGCAACGGGTACTGAGCGCCGCGGCCGTACTCGGTGAGCCGACCCTCGAAGCGAACCTGATCGAGGTGGCCGCGCTCTCGGAACGGTCGGCTCCCGCGTCCGTCGACGAGGCGCTGAGAGGAGGGCTGCTGGTCGAGGACGACGGAGGCCGGATCGCCTTCCGCCATGTGCTGGCGGCGCGCGCGGTCTACGACACGATCACGGGACGTGAGCGCCGGGCCGCCCACCAGCGCGCGGGCGAGGCGCTGGCGCTGAGGCAGCCGCCGCCGGTCGCGCGCCTGGCCCACCACTTCCGGCAGGCGGGGGACACCGCCCGCTGGAGCCATTACGCCGAGCAGGCCGCGGATCTCGCCCTGGCGTCGGGCGACCACCACGCGGCGGTCACCTTCCTCCACGAACTCCTCAACGATGCCGCACTGCCCGGCACCGCGAAGGCCCGGCTGGCGCAGAAGATGCCGATCTACGCGTTCACCGGTCACGTCGGCCTGGCCCAGGTCGTCGAGACGCTCCGAGCGGTCCTGGACAACGAGACGCTCGGCACCCACGAACGCGCCGAGGTCCGTGCTCAACTCGGCAGGATGCTGATGCAGGTCGGGGAGTACGGGGACGGCGCGGCGGAACTGGAGCGGGCGATCCCGGACCTGGCGCGGCCGATCGACGCCGCCAAGGCCATGGTGGTGCTCGGCCGAACGGGAGGCGCCGACGTGCCGGCCGCGACCCACCGCCGTTGGCTCGACGGGGCGGCCCGTCTGATGGACGCGTCGGTCCCCCCGGACGACCGGGCGTCCCTGCTGGTGGACATCGCCACCGGTCTGCTCGCCATGGGCGACCGGGACGGGTGGTCGGTCGCCGACCAGTTGCTGGGCGACGCCTTCGCCTGGCAGGTCCAGCTGGGACGCGGCCTGCTGAACCTAGGGGACGCCGCCATGTGCTGGGGGCGGCACACCGAGGCGCGGCAGCGGCTGACGTCCGCGATCGAGTGGGCGGAGCTGCACGGGCACCACCGCCTGGGCGACATGGCCCGGGTGACGATGGTCCACCTGGACTGGTACACGGGCCGGTGGGAGGGGCTGGCCGAACGGTCGGCGGCCCTCGCCGGGCTGGAGGAGGAGCCCGTCATCCGCCTGGACGCGGTCCTGGTGGGGGGCCTGCTCGACGCCGTGTGCGGCAGCGGCCCGGTCGCCGAGGGGAAGCTGCGGCCCGCGATGGAGGAGGGTGACCGGCGGGGCATGCAGGACCTGCCGATCGAAGCGGCCGCCGCGCTCGCCCGTATACGCCTCACCGAGAAGCGGACCGAGGAGGCGCTCGAACTGACCGAGCGCCCGATGGCGATCGTGAGGGACAAGGGAATCTGGCTGTGGGCGAGGGAGATCGCCCCGGTCAGGGTCGAGGCGCTGATGGCGGCCGGGCGGGAGAGCGAGGCGTCCGGGTTGGTCGCCGCGTTCTCTGCGGGCCTGGGCGACTGCGACGCGCCGTCCGTGCGGGCGGCCCTGGCCGGCTGCCGCGCCCTGCTCGTCGGGGGGCGGCGTGAGTACGCGGCGGCCGCGGCGGCGTGGGAGCGGGCAGCGGCCGCCTGGGAGGCACTGCCCCAGCCGTACGAGGCGTTGCTGGCCCGCCACCGGCAGGGCGAGTGTCTGCTCTCCTGCGGCGAACACGCCTCGGCGCTCCCCCTGCTGACGCAGGTCCATGCCGGGCTGTCGGGCCTGGGCGCCGGGCGGGACGCCGCCGTGGTCGCAGGGACGCTGCGCGCCCACGACGCGCCGGTGCGGCCGGTGTGGCGGGGAGGCCGGCGCGGATACGGCGATCAGTTGTCGCCGCGCGAGCTGGAGGTGGCCCGGCTGATGCTCGGCGGGCTCACCAACCCGGAGATCGCCCGGGTGCTCTCCCGTTCTCCCCGGACGGTCGCGGCCCAACTCAACTCGGCGATGCGGAAGTACAGGGTGTCGTCGCGCACCGCGCTCGCGGTGGGACTGACCCAGGCGGGCATCACCCCGGCCGAAGCATGACGGCCGGGGCGCCGTCAGGGCCGCCACCACGGTCCGCCCGGGTCGACGGCTGCCGGACTTCGGGTCATTCAACGTATTGACACGGCGTTCTGCTTCGCACTCGGGGAGTGCGGCTACCCGGTGGTCCGGTGGAGGGCCGGGCGCCCAGGAGCCCGCCTGGCCCCCGGCGGACGGCAGGAGGCACCGACCGCGACGGGCGGCCCAGCACGTGGGCGAGGCCCCTGCCGGGGAATCCCGGCAGGGGCCTCGCTGTACTCGACGGAACGGGTGCTCAGCTCTGCGCCAGGGCGAAGTCGGCGGATGTCGCTCCGCCGTGCTTCAGCACCACCTCCCGGCTGCCCGTGCGGTGGCCGTCAGCGGTGACCGAGACCGTCGACGAGCCTGCCGTACGCCAGAGGTCGTACCGGCCGTGGCTGTCGGTCGTGACCGCGATCTGCTGCTTGCCGTGCTGGGACAGTGTGACCGCGGCGCCCGCGAGCGGCTTGCCGCCGGTGGCCTCGGTGACGGTGCCGGAGACCTCCCCCCACGAGGCGGGGGCGGTCGCCTTCACGCCTACCTGCACCGGCTGGTAGAGGTAGGGCGTGTCCGAGATCATGGACAGCATCGCCGCGTAGTCGCCGGGGGCCGCGAGGACCTTGGCGTCCGCGGTGACGGTGAGCTGCCGGGAGGCGCCCGGTGCCAGGCTGATCGTGGTCGCGTTCTCCGAAAGCCAGTTCACGTCGTCGCCCGTGCACTGCGCGAACCCGGACCGGGCGGCCGCCCAGGTGGTTCCCGCCAGACCGTTGGGATCCGACCCACCGATCTGGGTGAGCCCGCAGCCGGTACCCGAGCCGCTGAAGTCGGTGGCCTGGGGGGCTTCGGGGAGGCTGGTCCAGGTGTCGCTCGCGGGGTCGTACTGGACGACCTTCCTCGTGTCGGCCGCTGCCTCGTTCTGCGACACCGAGTCCGTCGTGAAGCCGGCCGTGACCTGGAGTTCACCGTTGGCGGAGGTGTACGACGCGCCGAAGACCTCGTACGGCATGTCGGCCGCCCGCGTCCACTTGTCGCTCCCCGGGTGGTAGACGTAGGTGGTGCTGTGAGCGACGCTGTGGCCGCCCTGCGTGTTGACCCCGCCGGCGCACACGACCCCGGCCGAGGTGCCGCCGCAGCCGAAGGCCGACATCTGCGCCGGGTAATCGGCTGTCCGGGTCCACGTGTTGTGCACCGGGTCGTAGCGGTAGGCGGCCGCGCTCTCCTGGCTTCCGTCTCCCGTCTCGCCCCCGACCACGTACAGCTTCCCGTCGAGGACGGCGACGGCGGCATCCATCACCGGCTGCGGGAGGTCGGCCACCTTCGACCAGGAGTCGCTTGCGGGGTGGTACGCGAAGGTGCTCGCGCTCAGGGTTCCGGCGTCGCCGGGGTGGACGGTGTAGGCGCCGCCCGCGACGTAGAGCGTCCCGTTCAGGAAGGCGCCCGAGGCGCCGGTGCGCGCTTGTGGCATGTCGGCGATCGGCGACCAGGAACCGGCCGCCGGGTCGTACACGTAACCGTGCTTGGAAGGAGTCCCGCCCCAGGGGCTGTCGATCCCGCCCACCGAGTAGGTCCTGCCCTGGTACGAGCCCACGACGTTGTTGCGGATCGGCTCAGGGTAGGTGGGCAGTTGCTGCCACGTCCCGTCGGCCGCCGGCTGCGCGGCGGTGTCCGTCGCGGCGGCGCTCTGCTCCGCCACCGTGACCTTCAGCGGGCCGCCACCGGTGTTGGTGAGGGTGACATGTCCGGTGGCCTTCCCCGACAGGCCGGTCCGCAGGGACACCGGGCTCGACGAGAGCTTCAGCCGTCCCGCCTTCAGCGCGGTGTCGTGGCGCGCGACCTTCGAGGAGACACTGACGGACGACTTGGCGCTCACATAGCGGGGGTTCGCCGTGCTGACCGTGTTGGCGCCCGCCTTCGGGCTGTACAGCCAGTAGAAGCCGTCAGCCACCTTGGCGTCGTCAGGGGTGGCGGTGCTCACCGCGCTGCCGTACATGTTCTCGGCACCGCCGGCACTGACGGAGACGGTGGCGCCGTTGACCGGGGCGCCGGTGTTGGCGTCACGGACGGTGCCCTCGATCAGGCCGCCGCCCAGCGTCCGGCACGAGCCCACGGACACGTTGTCCAGCTGGAGGAGTGAGTTCGCTCCGCCCTTGAAGTGGAAGCGAACGCGGACCTTGCTGTGCCCCAGGGCCTTCGTCAGCGGAATGTCGCCGTGCACGAGGTTCGCCTCGCCGGTGGGAGGCTGGAAGACCGGGGTCCACGTCGTGCCACCGTCGGTGGAGACGGAGGCGTCGAAGGCGGCGCCGTCCTCCAGCAGGTAGATGCTGTCGAAGTCCAGGTTCGCGCTCTTCTGCCCGGCCAGGGAGAACACCGGTGAGACGAGGTCGGTGTCCTCGGCGGTGTCGCCGCGCACCCCCGGTTCGACGGCCGCGTAGTCACCCGAGCCAAGGAAACCGCCCCCGGAGGGCTGGCCGAACAGCCATCCCGGCGAGGGGTCGTGGTTGACGACGCTCCAGCCGTACTTCGCGCCGTACCGCCAGCCCTCGAAGCCGGCCTGGGCCGTGTAGGAGTAGCCGGGCGCACTGCACTGCGTCGTGTCCGCGGCGAAGGGGACATCGCGCTTGACGTCCGCCCCGGCGACCGGCAGGTCGAGGGTGAGCGGGGTGTATCCCGGGGCGACGGGGGAGACGCGCACCGAATAGTCGGCCTGTCCGGGCAGTTCCACCGAGTACGCGCCGGTCCTGGGGTCGGTGTAGACCGGCCCGTCGGGATAGCCGTCGATGGTGAGCTTGGCGTAGAGGGGCCAGCCGTGCCCGGACCCGTCGGTCACCGTACCGGTCACCGTGTGGGTGGGCGTCTTGGCGAGGGCGAAGTCCGCGCCGGCGCTCTGGCCCGCGGCGACCGCCACGCCCTTCTGTGTCTCGGACGCGTAGCCGAAGCGGGACGCCGACACGTCGTAGGTGGCGGCGCTCACGTGGGCGTGGTACGTGCCCGTGCTGTCCGTCGTGGCGCGGTAGGTGAACTGGTTCGACTCGTCGACCAGGGAGACGGTGGCTCCGGCCTGCGCCGAGCCGTCCGCCTTGTTGGTGACATGGCCTGTCACGGTGGCGAGCGTGCCCGGCTTCAGGGCGCTCAGGCCGTCCGGGGAGCCCAGACCGGTGGGTCCGTCCCAGCCCGCCCTGGCCTCGCACAGCTGGTTGCCGCAGTCGCCGTCAGTGCCGTCGGTGAGGTCGAAGAGACCGCTGCCGCGGTGGGCGTACGGGTAGGTGTTGGGGTACGTACCGGCGTCAGGGGCGCCGGCCAGCGCGTACATCGCACTGATGAGCGGGGACGACAGGCTCGTGCCGCCGACCTGCTCCCAGCCCTCGTTGAGCGAGTTGTAGATGGCCAGACCGCTGCTCGGGTCCGCGTCCGCGGAGATGTCGGCGGTCGCCCGGCCGGCGCAGCCGCTGTCCACCGCGTCCTGCACATCGGGTCGGGGCTGCCAGGCCGAGCAGCCGCTGCCGCCCCCGGACCATGCCTTCTCGGTCCAGCCGCGCGCCGTGCCGGCCGCGCGGGTCAGGAGGGTCCCCCCGGCCGCGACGACATGCGGGTCGGAAGAGGGCCACTCGATCGCGTTGCCGGTGTCACCGGTGGAGACGGTCACGACGACACCGGGGTGGTCGTAGTCCGCTCCCGAGAGACCGGTCGCGGCTCCGTCGTCCAGACCGTACGAGTTGGACACGAACTTGGCGCCGAGCGCCACCGCCTCGTTGACCGCGGCACCGAGGTCGTCCGTCGAGGCGCTGTCGCCCTGCACCAGCAGGATGTGGCAGGTGGGGCAGGCCGACGAGACGGCGTCGACGTCCAGCGCGGTCTCCAGCGACCAGCCGGCGTCGTCCGCCGGGTAGTCCGTACCGCCGCGCTGGTCGACCTTGCGGAAGCAGCCGTTGTCGGTCGTGCAGGCGGGCAGGCCGAACTGCGAGCGGAAATGGGCCAGGTCGGCCTCCGCTGCCCCGTAGCCGAAGGCGTCCACGATCGCGACAGTCTGACCGGTGCCACCCGCCGGCAGGCCGTAGGCAGCCTGGATGTCCGCCGGGGTCAGGGCGGTGGAGGGCGGCGCGTCCTGGTTGGCCCGCAGCCGCTGGTCGGATGTCGTCGCCACCAGCGACAGACATCGTGCGGTGTGCTTCGCGAGCGTCGCCGTGTTGCAGTCGGTGGGCGTGTAGTGGTGGGCGGTGTCGTCGAGCTTGGCCGCGGAGGCTTTCGCGTCACGGGCCGCGGATGCCGCGTCCTTGGCCGTCCGACCGGCCGGATCCGTCCCGGCGGTGGCCGTCGCGGTGGTCCGGGCGGCCGCAACGGCCGATGGTGCCGCCAGGGCGGGGGTCTGGGCCGCGGCGAACAGGCCGAGGCAGGCGGCTATGAGGAAGGAAACTGGAGCGCGCAGGCGCCCGCGTCTCATCATGGGTGAAGGACCCTTCGTTCGAGGACAGGCGTGTCAGAGCGGTTCGTAGCCGGAAGGCACATCACCGGCGGCGGGTTGTCCGTCCCCCGCCGCTTCGAGCTCTTCCTGTTCGTCGTGGAGGCCGCGATCGTCCTGCGCGTCGGGATCGCGTGAACCCGCCTCCGGAATACCACTCATCGCCAGACCCTCCGCTGTCGCGCCCCTGTTGGACGACGATCATCCGCAAGCATGGGCCGGCGGAACGCATGCTTGCGATTGCGCGAATGACCTAAAAAATCGACGTGACCGTGCGGCCTGACACGTGAGCACGCGCGAGAGGCCGCTGCGGCGGATCGCGCGTGGCCGGAATCTCCCTGATGCGTTCGATGCCCGTTACGGTGACGGATCGTCATGATCTGTGCTGGGCAGGCAGGAAATGTTCACTGAGTGCCTGAGCGCCTGGGTGCCTGAGAGTCGTTGCGCTGTCGATCGCGGGGAGGATCGGTTCGATTGCGACTGCCCAGTCAGGGCGATCTTGGGTTGGGCACGCTCGGTCGACGCGATCCGGTGCCGCGCGGAGACCGTTGGGACCTCGGACCCACCGACCCTGTCCATATTTTGGCCAAGAGTTCCATCATGTGGACTCCATGGTCGTGGTGATCCTGGCGCGGGCACGATGTCTCGTATGACTGAGGAGATACGCACGGCATACCTGCTGGGCGCCGAGCAGGCCGTGCACCTGCTGGCCACGGAAGAGGTGGCGCGTTGCTGGGACAAGGAGTCAGTACTGCCGGGGATGACGGTGGGTGGGCTGGCCGGTCATCTTGCGCGCAGCGTCCTACAGGTCGAATGGTTTCTCGACGGCGAGACAGTCGGCGCGGCGCCGGTGTCGCCAGTGCGCTACTACGCGCGGCTCGTCGGCACGTCTCTGCCGGACTCCGCACTCAACGTCGGCGTGCGTGCGCGGAGCGAGGAGACGGCAGTCGCCGGCCCCACCACCGTGGCCGAGCAGGCGCACGCCGCATGGCAGAGGCTGACACAACGGCTTGACAGGGAGCCAGCCGATCGGCGCGTGGCCATCCTCCACCGACCCGGAGAGGAAATGCTGCTCGATGGCTACCTCCGAACGCGATGCGTCGAATTGGCAGTGCACCTTGATGACCTGGCTCTGAGCGTGGGCGCTCTGGACCAGACACCCGAAGCCCTTCTGGCCATTGCGGTCGATGTCCTTGTCGCAGCCGCTCGTGACCGGCACGGCGATCAGGCCGTGCTCCATGCGCTCGCCAGGCGTGAACGTGACGCCGGCCAGGCTTTGCGCGTGCTGTAAGAAGCCGTATTCATGCCGCTCATCCAGCTTGCGGATCGAATACGGTACTGGATCGGATGATCCCGGGGTGATCGGTGCATGAGGACAGGGCCTCTTGGCAGGTCGGGGGTGTTGAAGCCTGCCGATCCGCCCAGGCGACCCTGTTGCCGCAGTGGTACGCGCTCGCGCCCACATCGTCCGACTCGACTGCCCCATCGTGTGATTGTCTCGCGCACGTGTACGGCAACGCTGCTGATCATCCCGATCGGGTACGCCGGTATCCCTCGGACTTGACGGAGCGCAGTGGGCGGTGAGCGGAGTGGGCGGTGGTCCTGCCGTTGCTGCCAGTGCCGACCCGGGTGCGGGGCCGGGGCGGGCCGCCGGAGTCTTACTGCCGCCGGGCGCTGCTGGACGCGGCCCGGTACCCGGCCTACGACGGCACCAAGTGGCGGGCGATACCGGCCGAGTTCCCGCCACGCGACCGCGTCTACGCGTTCTTCCGCCGTTGGTGCGACCACGGCCTGGCCACGGAGTGCCACGACCGGTTGCGCGGTCGGGTCCGTGAGAGGGACGGGCAGGACGCGGGGCCGACGGCCGGTGTGATCGATTCGCTGTCGGTGAAGGCGGACGCCGTCGTCGGCGCCGACGGCCGGGGCTTCGACGGCGGGAAACTGATCAACGGGCGGAAGGGTACCTCGTAGTCGGCGCTCTCGGCCTGCTGCTGAGTGTGGTGGTCACCGCGGCAGATGTCGGTGACCGCGCTGCCACGAAGGTACGGCTCCAGCGCGTGGCCCAGGCGCATCACCGGCTGGAGTTGCTCTGCGGGTGCCGTCCCGATGCCCGGACCGCAGGCGGACCGCCTGCGGGCCGTGGCGGCAGGGCCCGGCCACCACGCTGCCGAACCCCGCTCGTCCGCCTCCACCGCCCGAGAGCGGTCGCGGCTTACCGCACAGGGCGAGTCGTCAGTTGTTCACTCTTCGCGTTCAAACTCGGCCTGGGCCCGCTGGTCGTCGAGGTCCTTCTGCGCGGACTCGTACACCTCCCGGACGATCTCGGTCGCCTCTTTCCGTGATGGCTTCGTGGGAAGATTGCTCACGCGCTCTGCCCAGTCATCTGTGGATTCCCTCATGTCTCTCTCCTTAAGGCGAGGAAGCCCGCTCCGCGCCCTTCTGCGGAGCGCGGTCAAACGAACCGGCCTCATCGCGGCACGTCAACGACCCGTACAAAAACCCTACGCCTCCGCCCGCCGCCGCACCCGTTGCCGAGGGGGCCGGTGCCCGGCAGGAGCGGGACCGGGCCGGTGCCAGGAGCACCTGGTCGCGGACCTCTCGTCCCGCCCGGCATTCGCCACACCACGCGCCACACCAGGGGCACCGACACAACGCTCGACGGTCCGCGCCGGACGTCGGGAAAGCCGGGTCGGCCCAGGACTCCCGAGATGGCTCCGCACGTAACGCTTCGTAACGGCTGCCCGGGCCCGGAAGTGATGCAGGCCGGGTGCAGGCCGGGTGCAGGCCGGCGCCTCGTGGCAGGGACAAGACGGCACGCGTCCCGGGGGCCGCGACGGGCTCACTCCGGGACGACGGGTCATTGCGGCTTGTCGGAGGCAGGTGCTGGATCCGGCACGTCTTTCTTGGTTCCGGACGACGGTCGGGAGATGAAGTTCTCGAAGGCATCCATCCCGAGTATCAGCAGCATCATGAGTACGGGGAGGCACACGGCTATGAAGATCACGGAGCCCTCTCTGAAGGAGTACGGACTACGTTCCTTGCGCTGACCTTCAGTGTCAGGCCGAACGGAGTAACGCGCTCGTCGAGCGGCTGTCTCCCCGTCGTGCGGCGCTGTCGGGGCCCCCTGCGGGCGTGTCCGTGACCGTCGCGGCGGGGACCCGCGGCGGCGTCCCGTACGGGTGCCCAGCTGTGTCGTACCGGGGAGTCCAGGAGCCGGGGTCCGGGAACACACTGGCCGCGCAAAGCTCCGCGATGTCACATGCTGTGACCGGCGGGGGTGCCACGCTGCCGCAGTGCAGCGGTGCCGCGGGCCCGCCGCCTCGAATGCTCCGTAACCGCCGTAACCGCCGTCCTCGCCGTCCCCGCCGCACCGCCCGACGTCGGCTCCCATGCCGTGCCGGGCACGGCATGGGAGCCGGGCCGGTCACCACGGACCGGACGCGCTGCGGTCATCGCGGAGCTGATCCACGCGCCGCCGGTGCGCGGACGATCTTCGCCCGGGTCCGCGCACCGGCGGCGGGTCGCCCGCCGGAGACGTCATTTCCCCTCTGCACGTCTGCACGTCTGCACGCCGCCCGCGCCGGGCTGCCCCCGCGGACCGGTCGACGGATGCCACCGGCTCCACCAGGAACGCACCCGGGCCGGCGCGGCCTACACGGGGCCGTGGTAGAGCAGGCCCAGGGTCAGGACGGCCGCCGCGGTGGCGAGGAAGACGATCCCGCCCACGATGTTGCGGGAGCCCACCCGAAGGTGGGCGATGATCGCTCCGATGAAGTACAGCACGAGGCCGGAGGCGGCGAGGGTCCCGAGGAGCGGTACCGCGAGGCCGGCCGCCAACCCCACGGTGCCCGCTGCCAGCAGCGTGCCCAGTACCGGTACCCACTTGCGGGGTATGCCCTTCATATCCGCCTGCGTCTTGGGGTATTCGTGGCCGATCAGGTAAGTGACGGCGGCGGCACCGTTGAAGACCGCGCCGAGGATGGTGACCGTGACATAGGCGGCGAACACGATTTCTCCGTTTCTGCGGGGGAGCACCCCTGCCGGGGGAGCACGCCTGCCGGGCGCTCCGTCGTAGGACCTCGTTCTCCCCCGCAGGACGGGCGGGCGGCTCGATGTGTGACAGTGCTCGGCGGCCGGATGGGCACGCCGTCTCGCGTGGTGGCCCCCGTCGGGCGGGAACGCGGCGGCCCTGCGCCGATCGGTGCTGCTCGCGCCCGGCGTCGGGGCCGAGGCGACTGGTCCGCTCAAGTACCGCCTCGCGGATGCCGGGCGGCACGTCGAGTTCCGCGACGTCGCGCCGCAGCCAGGCGCCGTCCTCCCGGACCAGGTCCGCGCGGTCGTGCAGCAGGCGCACGCACTCCTCGATGGCGAGCGGCAGTCCGTCGGTGTGGGCGTGCAGGAACGCGGCGAACTCCGTCGAGACCGGTTCCCCGCCGAGCATCGAGGACATCAGCTCCGCGGTCGCCGTGGTGTCCAGGGGCCCTGGTTCCACCCGGACGCCACCGGTCTGTGCGACCAGCCGCCGCAGCAGCGCCCCGGGCCGTACCTCCTCGGGCCGGTAGGTCAGGACGAGTCGCGGGGCGCGCTCCCGCTGGGCCCGCAGCAGCAACAGGAGTTCCATGGTCGTTTCGTCGGCCCAGTGCGCGTCCTCCACCACGAGCAGCTCGACACCGAGGGCGTCGATGAGTTCGATGAGCGCGCGGAGCAGACAGCGCCGGGCCGCCGCGGGGTCGGACAACGGGTCGCAGGCGGGGGGCAACTGCTCGGCCCACTCCGGGAAGACCGGCCGCAGCACTCCCGCCGGCGCGGTGAGCGGCACGTCCACGAGACCCTCGGTCGCCTGGCGCACGGCGTCGACGACCGGCGCGAGTGTGTACGGCTCCCGCAACGGCGGGCACACCGCGACCAACGCGCTCTCGCGTCGCCGTAGCAGCAGTTCGTGGATCAGCCGGGTCTTTCCGATCCCCGCCTCGCCCGAGACCATGACCGGCCCTGCCCGCTCGTCGAGTGCCCGGTCGATCAGGGACAGGTCACGGTCGCGGCCGACCAGGCGGGGTACGGCGAGGTCGGGCCCGCACGCCGGCGCGTCCGCGCTCTCCTCGGCTCTCGTCTCCGCCTTCGTGTCGGCTCGATGGGGCCATTGTGCCGGTCACGCAGGCAACGGCGGACGGGTCGCGTCGTTGCCAGGCACAACGCACTACCGCCCCCCGGCTGCCTACCGCGCCAGCGGCGCGCCGGTGACCGCGCACGGCAACGTCCTGCCGACGGGCGCCCGGTGAGGGGCACACCGTCGACAGGACGGATCAGGCAGAGGCCGGTCGTCAGTAGCTGAACTGCTGGACCTGGTCACCGTACGGGCTGAAGGTCCATCCGGTACGGGTCGTCGGGTCGAGCTGGAGCGCGTCGGCTCCGCCGTGCCCGCCGACCGTGAACCCGGGCAGCGTCTTCAGGACCGTGCCCGACGTCAGGTCGACGACGAGCAGTTGACCGGTGGAGTTGTTGTCCGGTACCCACATGCCCGCACCGAAGTACGCGGTGCCCGCGGGCGTCCCGTAGGAGACGACGGCGATCTTGTGTGTGCCGTCCACCGCCATGGCAGCCGGTGCGCTCAGCCGCAGCGGCACCGGGTCGCCCACGGAATCGCCGGTGCTCTCCTTGATCCCGGACAGCGTGGACGTGGGCACGATGTTCACGCTGGGAACCGTGGCCGACGCGTTGTACAGGGTTCCGGCGTTGTCCGAGGCGATGCCGTGGCTGCAGCCGGATGTCGTACCGCCGCTCGTCAGCTGCCGGCTGACGAGGTCCACCCGGGCCACGGTGGTGCTGCCCAGGCAGTTCGCCTGCCCGGCGGCCTTCGCCAGGAACACCGTCCCCGACGAGGAGTCGAAGGTCAGCAGGGTGTACGCGCCGGCGGGCACGCCCGTCGGATCGGCGGGTACGGGCGCTGCGACCGCGCCGGAGGCCAGGTCGACCGGCACCACCAGATCGGCCTTGTCCGGACCGTGCAGCAACAGGGCGCCGCGACTGTGTACGGCGTCCACCCGGCCCGTGACGAAGGTTCCTTCCGAAGCCGGCAGGGCAGCCGCGCCGACCAGAGTGCCGGCCGTGGTGTTCCACGTCTCCACGATCGGGTCGGTGCCGGCGGACGAGCGGTGCAGCAGCAGGACGCGCCCGGGTGCGGTACCCAGCACCTCGTAGTCCGAACCCGGGCCGTCCGAGGCGATGAGCGCGCCGTACCGTCCGGTCCGCGTCGAGTAGTGCCGGATCTCGGTCCCGCCGACCGCGGTGTCGAGCGCCGCGACGGAGTGGTCGCCGTCCGCCGCGAACCCGGACACCAGCGAGCCGTCCGGGGCGAGGCCGTCGTCGAAGGCCAGCGAGGACAGTGCGGACGCCTGCCCCACGACGTGTCCTGCGCGGTCGAGTGCGAGGATCCGCACCCCGTAACTGTCCGAGCCGGTCAGACCCAGCGCGGCCGCGTCCAGCCGGACCGTCCCGGCCGTCGCGGGCAGCGCGCGGTGCGCGGTCGACGGGGCGTCCACGCCGTCGTCGTCCACTGCCGTGCCGTTGGCGTTGCTGAAGGTGTTCAGTGCGCCGTACTTCGTCGGACCGGGAGCGGAGAACTCCACCTCGGCGCTGTGCGCTCCCGCCACCGGCCGTACGTCGTAGCGCAGCGAGAACGTCGAAGCGGCCCGCGTGACCTCGGCGGTGTGACCCGCGACGCGGTCCGCACCGGTGAGCACCGGCGCGGCCGGACGCTGCTCGGCGGTTGCCCCGGCGACCCGCACCGGAGCGAACTCGCCGTACACGACGCGCTGCGGGTTGCCGCCGAATCCGGACTGCGCGATGCCGATCCCGTAGAGCCCGCCGCCGTCGTCGAAGGCGGACGCGGGGATGGTGACGGTGCCGCGCGTGGCCGTCAGTTCCTGGTGCCAGGCGGCGGTGAACAGCGGCGCGAGCTGGGGGTTCCAGTGACCGACGGTGGACACCACGAGCTGCGGACTCGACGTCGAGGCCACACCCGTCAGGTCGTACGACACCTTCACGGAGCGCCCGGCCGTGGCGACGGCGGGCACCTGGGGCGCGGGGGCCTCGGCGAAGCTCCCGTCGCTCGGGCCCACGGTGAGGGTGCGCCGGGCGGTCGCGACGGCCTTGCCGCCGAGACGCGCCGTGTACTCCACGGTGACCCGGCGGTCGGCCGTGGAGACGACCGGGAGTCCCGCCGCGGTGAGCAGTCGGGTCGGCGTCACGCGGACGGCGGGGGTGGTGGAATGGAAGACGGTTCGGCCCACCGTGAGGGTGGATGAGGCCGCCGCGCCGCCCAGCCCCGTCAGGTCGCCGGCGAAGGTCACAGGGCCGACGAGGCCCTCGCCGTCGCCGCCGGAGGCCATGTCACCCAGGTCGATACGACTCTGGTCGGTGGTCTCCAGGAAGGTGCCGCCCAGGCTGCCCGCGGTCACCCGGTGCGCGACGGACAGGCGGACCAGGCCGGGCCGCGGGTGCGCCGCGCCGCCGAGCGCGTTCTCCGCGGCCGCCGTCACGTCGATCTGGGGACCGACGTGCAGCGCGCGGTCGATCCCCGGCGGTGTCGGCACCGCGCGGCCGGTGCGCTCCAGGACGTCGCGTACCTGCTGCGGGCTCAGGTGCCGCCCGCCGAGCCTGCCGGACTGGAGGACCACCGCGGCCGCCGCCGCGATCTCCGGGGCGGACGCCGAAGTGCCGCCGTTCAGGGAGACGCTGACGTCCTGCGCGGAACCGCCCCCGGTGTGGGAGAAGGCGAGGACGTTGTCGCTGGGGGCCGAGAGGTCCACCCGGCTGCCGAAGCCGGAGGCGAAGGTCCCGAAGCCGCTGATGCGGGTCTCCGCCGTGGTGGCCGGTCCGCTCGTGCCCTGCGCGAGGGTGTCGTCCAGCGTGGTGCCGCCGGCCGCGATCGCGCCGGTGTCCGGCACCCTGGTCGGCGTCGTGGACAGCGCGTCGTCGTCGATGGTCGTCGCCGGGGCGCTGCCGGTCGCCGTGTCGGTCGGTGTGGCGCCGCCGTCGGGGCCGACGGCCGCCGGGGTGTACAGGCGGGTGCCGTCGTTGGAGGAGATGGACACCACGATGCCGTCGTGCCGCACGATGGACGCCACGACCGAGCGGATCACCGGGTCGTCCTCCAGGTAGCGGCCGGGCAGCCCCTGCACGTCCGTGCCGAAGCCGAGGCTTGCGGTGATGACGTCCGGCTTGGGGCTCTGCTGGGCGGCCGCCAGCAGCGCGCCCGCTATCTGGTCGGTGGTGGGCTGCTCGGGCACGACGAGGCGGTAGTCGGCGCCCGGCGCGATGCCGAGGAGGTCCGTGTAACCGCTGCCGGTGGCTCCGGGCCGCTGATCGCCGTGAGGGAGTGGCGACATCACGCTGAAGTCCAGCATGACCTCATCCAGCGTCGGGTCCTGGTCCTCGGTCGACGCCGCCGCGTCGAGTCCGCCCGCCTCCTTGGCGACATAGGTCGGGATCAGGGGCATCGACGGCAGATCCAGGTACCGACGGCCGTCCTTGACCACCGTGGTCGGGCCGTTGCCGCGTACGTACGCGTCACCCGCGTCGGCCATCGACTGGTCGGTGAGGTCGCCGACCGAGACGTTGGTGATGGTCTCGCCCGCGCCGGGGCGCTGCCCGAACCGGTCACCGAGCATCGCGTAGGCGCCGACCGCGTCGACGCCGCCGGAGTTGAGGAGCGCCTGGGAGGAGTCGGCCAGGGAGGCGTTGCCGGGCACCGACGAGGCGCCGGACTGCCCGGCCGGCGCCGTGTCCGCGCCGGAGCCGGACGCTGCGGCGCCCTGGGAACCCGGCGCCGTGGCGCCCGCCCGGGACGTGGGCTTCGGTGCCCCGGCGGGCAGCGGCTGCGCCCCGCTGTTCATGGTCGTCACATACCGGTCGGGCTCGACCGCGACCGCGCCCGGGCTGCCGCTCAGGGCCTTGGCCACGGCGGTGGAGTCCTGCTGCGACGTCTGCAGCACGTAGGTGTGGGCGAGGTCCGACGCGCCGGCACCGAGTTGGGACGTGGCCGCGCCGGTCAGCGCCTCGGCCGTGGCCGTCGTGACCGCGGGCAGCATCGGGCGCAGCGACTGCGCGCCGACCGACCGCAGACGGGTGTTGAGCGCCGTGTCACTGGTGGTGGGCCGGCGCGCGGCGATCCGGGCACCCGGCACCGCGGATCCGGTCACCGACGTGGAGGCGTCGAGGGTGATCAGCACCCGCCCCGGTACGACGCCCTGATGCCGCGGCGCCACGGGCGCCGCCGGCCCGGCGCCCGTGCCGAGCGCGGAGCGCGCGGGGGCGGGCAGGGGAGAGGCGGTGGCCGTCGCGGTCGTGGCCGCGTCCCGCGCGGATGAAGCGGTGGCCTGCGGCGTGGCCGCTGACACCGTTGTCGGAGCGGCCACAGCGGTGGCGAAGGCCGCGGCGATCGCCACCACGGCGGCGCGGGCACGGCCGGGCGGGCCGCCCGGCAGAGAGGACCGGTGCATGAAACACCTTCCGACAGAGGGGGAATACAGACGCACAGGGCAGGCGTGGTCCCGGGCCGCTCGGGCACGGAACCACACCCTGTGCGCTGGAAGATGCCAAGCAGGGGCGATCATGTGCAAGACCTTCACGCTGGCCTGGTTGTGCCAGGTGGCGACCTTCCGCCACGAGGAAGCGATACGACGATGGAACTTGACGTCCTGGGACTTGGCGACGAAACAGAACGCGTCTACACCGCGCTGATCGACCGTCCGCGCTGCACCGCGTCGGAACTCGCGGGCGCCGGCGGTGCCACCGTGGCGGCCACCTCCCGCGTGCTGACGGGCTTGGTGGCCAAGGGTCTCGCCTCGCGGACCAGCAGCAGACCGCCGCGGTTCAGTGCCATTCCGCCGGACGTCGCGGTGACCGCGCTGATCCAGGATCGACAGCGCCAACTCGACGCGGCGCGTTCACTGGTGGAGCGCCTCACCCACGCGCACCGCGAGGCGAACCGCATCAACGACCCGGACATCGCCGTGGAGTTGCTGACGCACCGCGAGGACATCAGCGAGGCCGCGTACCGGCTGACCAACGGAGCCCGGCGGCAGGTGCGCGCCTTCGACCGGCCACCCTACGTCGACCGGCCCGGCAGCAACTTCCAGCACCAGGTGCGGCGCCAACGGACCGGCGTGGCCCACCGGGTGATCTACTCCCACGACGCGGTGTCCTGGCCGGGTCGGCTGCTCGACGACATCCTGCCGAGCGTACGGGCGGGTGAACAGGCCAGAGTGAAGGGGGACCTGCCGCTGAAACTCGTGATACGGGACGACGACGTGGCGCTCATTCCCTTCAGCCTGGCGCCGGGCGGCCACTCCGCGGCCTACCTCGTCCACCCTTCGCCGATGCTGGCCGCGCTCGAAGCGCTCTTCGAGGCGGAATGGGACCGGGCCGTCTCGCTCGACACGACGAGAGCGGAGGCCGGTGGCGAACCGGTGACGAGCGGGGCACGGGAGGCCGCCGCGGACCGGCCCGCCCACGTCGCGCCCGGGGCCCCGGCGGAGACGGGGACGTCCGACGAGGACACACGGGTGCTGCTCACCCTGCTCGCTTCCGGCCTGACGGACGCCGCCATCGCCCGAGCCCAGGGCTGGAGCCCGCGGACCACGCAGCGCCGCATCCAGCGTCTGATGAGCGCGCTCGACGCCAGCACCCGCTTCCAGGCCGGCCTGGCCGCCGCACGCCGCGGCTGGATCTGAGCGGGACGTCGGTACCCGGAGGGCCCTCGCGACGGCCCGGCCCGAGCGCGGGATTCAGCGTCCGCGCCCACCGCGAGGTCCCGCCCACGGGTGCACAGGTGTTCCGGCCGGTGACCGGACGGCTGCGATCACTCCGAGTGGTGTGTCCCCCGGCCCTGGTGTTCACTGGTCTTGCGTGTCGATGTGAGCGATGTGGTCGATGTGCGTACCGGTGGGCGGACGGAGACTCCCGGCTGGAGCCGGCCGGCTCGCGCCTCGGAGGCCCGCCGCACTGACCCAGATCCCCGCATGCGCACGGGCCACGACAGTGCCGCGCGGCCGTGCGGGTCCGGACCAACCGTGGAGAAACCATGACCAGTCGTGCAATGGGGGCCCTGTACGGGGCGGCGGCGGGCGCCGCGGGGACCGTGGCGCTCGACACGGTGACCTACCTGGACATGGTTCTCCGTGCCCGTCCCGCGAGCCACACCCCTGAGACCACGGTGGAACGACTGGCCGAGGCGGCCCATACGCATGTCCCGGGCGACGGCGACCGGCGGGAGAACCGGACCGTGGCACTTGGCGCCCTGACCGGCATCGTTGCCGGTGTCGGCATGGGCGCCCTGCTCGGTCTGGCACGAGCGGCCGGCTGGCGTCCGCCCACCGTGATCGCCGCTGCCGTGGCGGCGGTGGGCGCCCTGGCCGGCACGAACGGGCCCATGATTGCGCTGAAGGTGACGGACCCGCGGACCTGGTCGACCACGGACTGGGTCTCCGACCTGGTGCCGCACCTCGCCTACGCGGTCGTGACCAGGGCGGCGCTGGAGCGGCTCGACCCCTGAGGACCTTGAGGACCTTGAGGACCTTGAGCCCTTGAGACCCTTGAGCCCTTGGGGCGGCGCGTGAGGTCGCCCCGGCCCGTACTCCCGTGCTGACGGCGCGATCCGGGAAGAACCTACGGCAGCGCGGCGGCCCGGGGTGTCAGGTTCCCCGGACCGCCACGCTCGGCGCCGTGTTCTCGCCGGTCCCTTCGCGGCGCGGACCGGACTCCTCCCGCGTCGCACGTTCACTCAGACCCGGATCCGGCCCAGCACCTCGTCGCGGATCCGCTCCATCGTCGCCTGGTCGCGTGCTTCCACGTTCAGGCGCAGCAGCGGTTCCGTGTTGGACGGGCGGAGGTTGAACCACCAGTCCTTCGCCGTGACCGTGAGGCCGTCGAGGCCGTCCATCTCGATCCCCGGTGTGTTCCCGTACGCCGCCCGGATCCCGGCCAGCCGGCCGGCTTGGTCGTCGACCGTTGAGTTGATCTCCCCCGACGCGCTGTACCGGTTGTACTCCCCGACCAGCCGCGACAGGGGCGCCTGCCCGGCGCTGAGGGTCGCCAGGACATGGAGCGCGGCCAGCATGCCCGTGTCCGCGTTCCAGAAGTCACGGAAGTAGTAGTGCGCCGAGTGCTCCCCGCCGAAGATCGCGCCCGTCTCCGCCATCCGCTGCTTGATGAACGAGTGACCGACCCGCGTGCGCACGGGAGTTCCCCCGTGCTCGCGGATCGTCTCCGGGACCGACCACGACGTGATCAGGTTGTGGATGACCGTGCCGTGGCCGCCGTTGCGGTCCAGCTCCCGTGACGCGATCAGCGCGGTGACGGCCGAGGGGGAGACCGGGTCGCCCTTCTCGTCGACCACGAAGCAGCGGTCGGCGTCTCCGTCGAAGGCCAGTCCCAGGTCCGCGTGTTCGGCCACGACGCGTCGTCGCAGGTCGACGATGTTCTTCGGATCGAGGGGGTTGGCCTCGTGGTGCGGGAAGGTGCCGTCCAGTTCGAAGTACAGCGGGACCACATCGAGCGGCAGGGCGCCGAGGACGGCCGGTGCGGTGTGGCCTCCCATGCCGTTGCCCGCGTCCACGACGACCTTCAGCGGACGGACGACCGGGCCCGCGAGGGAACGCAGGTACTCCGCGTAGCCGGGCAGCAGGTCGACCTCGGCCACTGTCCCGGGAGCAGGGACGGGGGCCGGAGTGCCCGACTCGGCCCATCCGCTGACCAGTTCGGCGATCTCCTGCAGCCCGGTCTCCATCCCCACCGGGGAGGCGCCGGCGCGGCACATCTTGATGCCGTTGTAGCGCGCCGGGTTGTGCGAGGCGGTGAACATCGCTCCCGGCAGGCCGAGGGTGCCCGACGCGTAGTACAGCTCGTCGGTGGAGCACAGGCCGATCAGGGTGACGTCCGCCCCGCGCGCGGTGGCTCCCCGGGCGAACGCGGCGGCGAGGCCGGGTGACGAGGGACGCATGTCGTGTCCCGCGACGATGGCGGTCGCCTCAGTGACCGTCACGAAGGCCGCGCCGAACAGTTCCGCCTCGCGCTCGCCCCACTGGCCGGGGACGACGCCCCTGACGTCGTACGCCTTCACGATCTGCGACAGCTCAGCGTTGGGCACGGCCGTCTCCTTCCTCGTCGGTGAACAGCCAGAGCGCCGTGTCCGGCGCGAGTACGCCGTCGGCCGACGGCACGGGGCCGCCGTCCGCGAGGGCGCTCGTCAGTATGGGACGTCCGCGCAGCCCGGTCTCCGCGAGCGGCAGGGCTCGCGCGCCGAGGTTCACCACGCACGCCAGGCCGTCGCGCTCGAAGGCCAGATACGGGGCGTCGGCCGGCGAGTGCCAGCGCAGCGAACCGTGTGCGGGCGCCGGGCGGGCACGCCGCAGCTGCAGCGCCGCGCGGTACAGCGCGAGCGTGGAGCCGGGGTCGTCCTCCTGTGCCTCGGCGCTCAGCCCGGTCCAGTCGCCCGGCTGGGGCAGCCAGGTGTCCTCGGGAGCCGCGGTGGAGAAGCCGTACGGGGGCCGGGACCCGGACCAGGGGAGTGGTACGCGGGCCCCGTCGCGCCCCCGGTCGCGATGGCCCGAGCGCGGCCAGAGCGGATCGCGGATGCGGTCGTCCGGTATCCGCGCCTGGGGCAGTCCGAGTTCCTCACCCTGGTAGAGGTAGGCGGCACCGGGCAGCGCGAGCATCACCAGCGCCGCGGACCGTGCGCGCAGGAGCGAGCCGTAGCGGGTGGCGGGGCGTACCGCGTCGTGGCTGGACAGGACCCAGGTGACGGGCGCGCCGACGGGCCGGGTCGCGGCGAGCGAGTCGTCGACGACGCGACGCAGCGCCCGCGCGTCCCACGGCGCCTCCAGGAAGGCGAAGTTGAAGGCCTGCTGCATCTCGTCCGGCCGGATGTAGCGGGCCAGGCGCGCCGGTTCGAACACCGCGGACTCGGCGACCAGGACCCGGTCCTCGGGCGCCACCGCGCCGGGGACGGCCGGGTGCTGGTCCAGGAGGGTGCGCCAGCTCCGGTAGAGCGGGTGCAGTTCCTCCTGGTCGTAGTACGGCATCAGGTGGTTGCGCGCGGGATCCCGGTGCTGTCCGGGGCCCGCGTCGGGCATCCCCTTGGCCTTGTACAGGGCATGCGCGACGTCGACCCTGAACCCGTCGACCCCGTGGTCGAGCCAGAATCGCAGCGTACGCTCGAAATCGGAACGGACTTCGGCGTCACGCCAGTTGAGGTCGGGCTGCTCCGGCGCGTGCAGGTGGAGGTACCACTCGCCGTCGGGCACCCGGGTCCAGGCGGGTCCGCCGAACGCCGACTGCCAGTCGTTGGGCGGCTGTTCGCCGCCTTCACCGCGGCCTGCCCTGAAGAGGTAGCGGTCGCGGGCCCGGCTCGCGCCCGGCCCCGCCGCGAGCGCCGCGCGGAACCACGGATGCGCGTCCGAGGTGTGGTTGGGCACCAGATCGACGATGACCTTGAGGCCCAGCGTGTGGGCCTGTCCGGTGAGCGCGTCGAAGTCGTCCAGGGTGCCCAGGTCGGCGGCGACGCCCGTGTGGTCCGCGATGTCGTAGCCGCCGTCGGCGAGCGGTGACGGGTAGAAGGGCGTGATCCAGACCGCGTCCGCGCCGAGCCGCTGTACGTACGGCAGGCGCCGGGCCAAGCCCTTCAGGTCGCCGGTGCCGTCCCCGTTCGAGTCGGCGAAGGACCGCGGGTAGACCTCGTAACAGACGGCGTCGCGCCACCAGCTCACGCTGTACCTCCCCCGGAAAGGGCGACCTGCCGCTCGGCGCCCGTCCGTGCGGCGTGGGCGGCGGCCTCGGCGATCGCGACGGCGGTGTGGCCCGCGTACGCGTCGGCGAGCGGCGTGCCGCCGTCGGCGGCGCAGCGCAGCAGGTCGCCGAAGGCGGCACGTACGCTCTGCGTGTAGACGCGGGCCTTGGCCGCCTCACCGCCGAGATCCACGACCGCCTCGACGCGATGCGGCACCGTACGCGATACGCCGCGGCCGGTCGCGGGTGCGGCCCCGCCCGCCTCGCGCTCCACGCGGACGGTGACGCGCTCGTCGCCGCTCGGCAGGAAGCCGGGGACGTCGAGGAGTTCGGCCGTACGGGACGGCAGCCGCTGCCACCGGGCCGCGCCTTCGTCGTCGGTCCACGCGGTGATCGTCGCGTGGGTGGGGATCCAGCCGGTGATCAGCGACTGCGCGAAGCCGTGGTCGAGCCGCATCAGCTGCCTCTCCGCGCGGTGGGCGTGGGTGAAGGAGTGCAGGTGCGTGGCCAGGGCCCCGCTCTCGTGGACGACGTCCGCGACGACCATGTCGACCGGGCCGTCGGGCCGGCGTACGGCCGTGGCCCGCACGGATCGCGGGTCGCTGCCCAGCAGGGCACGGGCCGCGTCGAAGAAGTGCACACCGTGTTCGACGAAGATGCCGCCACTGCGGGCGGGGTCCCAGAACCAGTGGTCGCGGTCCAGGTCCTCGTCGGCGGCGTCGTTCTCGAACAGGAAGCGCCGGGGCCGGTCCAGCAGCCCCTCGGCCATCAGCCGTTCGACCGCGCGCAGCAGCGGGTTGTAGCGCAGGACGTGGTCGACGGTCAGCACCGTGCCGGATCGCGCCGCCTCGGCGCTCACCCGCGCCGCGTCGGCCTCGGTGAGGGCGAGCGGCTTCTCGCAGAAGACGTGGCGGCCGGCGCGCAGGGCCCGGACGGTGAGGTCCGCGTGGGTGTGGGGCGGGGTGGCGAGGGCGACGACGTCCACGTCGTCGCGGGCGAGCAGCGCGTCGAGCCCGTCGCACACCGAGGCGCCGTGGCGGGCACCGAGCGGCTCGGCACGGCGCCGGTCCGGGTCGGCGACGCCGGTGATCCGCAGGCCGGGCAGGCCGGCCACGGCGTCGAGGACGTACGCCCCGAACGCGCCGCAGCCGACCAGCCCGACTCCGAAGTGGCCGGAGCTCACGCGGTGCGCTCCAGTACCGCGACGCCGATGTGCGCGTCGGCCATGCCGTAGAAGACGTACCGGGTGCCGTCGACCTCTTCGATCGCGGTGGGGAACACGACGTTCGGCACGGTGCCGGAACGTTCCTGCTCCGTCTCGGGTGCCATCAGCGGCTCGGCGGAGCGAGCCAGGACGCGCGAGGGATCGGCCGGGTCCAGGATCATCGCACCGGCCGCGTAGGAGACCCGCTGGTTCGGGACGAACGGGTCGTCCCCCATGACGCCGGAGACACCGTGGTGAATCAGCAGCCAGCCCTCGTCCACCCGGACCGGGGCCGGACCCGCGCCGATCTTCAGCGCCTCCCACGGGTACGCGGACAGCGCCACGAGCCGGTGGTCGCGCGGCCGGGCCAGGGCCCGGATGTCCCGCTCCACCTCGGCGACGGGCACGTACGAGATCCAGATGCCGGGGCGCTCGTCCGTGACACCCGCCGGCAGGTGGACGCCCTCACCGGGCCGGAACCAGCCGAGGTCCCACATGGGGCGGTGCAGCATCGCGTACGAGGGCTCCCCGTCGGGGCCGGGGACCGGCTCGGGGAAGTGGACGACGTCCTTGTTGGGGAAGAGGTTGAGGTCCGTGTCCAGGTCGGGCTGGTAGGCGAACTGCACCGGGCCCAGGCGCGTCCAGTCGGTCAGGTTCTCCGACACCGCGAGGGCCGGCTTCGGGCCGAGCGGACCGTAGGCGACGTACGACATCACGTGCAGGCCGAGGCTCGGGACCCAGGTGGTCCTGGGGTCCTCGACACCCGCGTTGTTCTTGCCGCGTTCCCAGCCGGCGTCGGGTTCGAGGACCGTGCCGCGGCGCTGGACACCGGACGGCACGCCGTCGGTGAAGGTGACCTCCGCGAGGCCGACGCGGGAGACGTTGCCCTGCGAGACCAGGCGGGGCAGCAGGTGCAGCGTGCCGTCCGGCGTACGCCCGGACGCGGGGTTCAGGACGCCTTCCGTCTCGTTGGCCTCGCCGGGCAGCGGTGACATCACCACGCCCTTGCGGACCAGCCGGAACGGGATGTGGTGGTGGGGGTCGGTATTGCTCATGGCGCGGGTCAGCCCTTTATTCCGGAATCGATGTTCGTGTGGGTGAAGTGGCGCTGAAAGATGAGGAAGAGCACCACAGCGGGAGCGGCCAGCACGCACGCTCCGGCCATCAGCGCGCCGGTCGGGTTCGACACGGTGCCCTGGAGATTGCTGAGGAAGCCGGCGAGTGAGACGGCCAGCGGCTGCATGTCGGCGTTCTTCGTGACGAGGAAGGGCCAGAGGAACTCGTTCCAGGGGCCGATGAACGTCAGCAGGGCGCCCGTGAGCAGCGCGGGGCGGGCCATCGGGATCGCTATCTTCCACAGGATGCGCAGCTCGCTGGCGCCGTCGATCCGCGCGGCCTCGAACAGGGAGGCCGGCATCTGCAGGAAGAACTGCCGGAAGAGGAAGACGGCGGTCGAGTTGATCGCGAAGGGGAGGATCATGCCCGCGTAGTTGTCGCCGAGTCCGTAGTCCCGCACGACCAGCACGTACAGCGGCAGCGTCAGCAGCTGGAACGGGATGGTCTGGACGAGCAGCAGGACGGAGAAAGCGCCGCTCCTGCCGCGGAACTCCAGGCGGGCGAGGGCGTATCCGGCGAGCACGCCGAGGACCAGGGTGCACAGCAGCACACCGACGGTCATGATCCCGGAGTTGACCAGGGACCTGCCGAGCGAGAGGGCGCCGTCGATCGCCGAGTAGTTGCCGCCGGTCAGGCCACTGGGCGCGGCCGACGACAGATCGCCTGCCGTGACCTTCCGCAGCGACCCGACCACCATGTAGTAGAAGGGGAAGAGGAACGCGAGGGCGCCGAGGAGCAGGACGCCGAGCTGGACCGCGCGGGTCGCCCGCCGACGCGAGTGCCTGGGGGCGAGGACCGGCTCGGGTCGGGCGGTGGAGGCGGGGGCGTGCGTGCTCATGGCGTCAGTTGCCCCTCTCGGTGAGCTTGCGGGTGATCAGGGATATGGCGAGCACGAGGACCACGAGGACGACGCCGAGCGCGGCCGCGAAGTCGGGGTGGCCCTGCTCGATGCCCTTTTGGTACATGAGCAGGACGGGGGAGGTCGACGAGTTGTCGGGACCGCCGCCGCCGGTGAGCAGGTACGGCTCGCTGAACAGGTTCGCGCCGGTGACGATGGCGTACACCGTCACCAGGGTCGTGGCGGGCCGGACGCCGGGCACGGTGATCGACCAGAACTTCCTGACCGCTCCCGCGCCGTCGACGGAAGCCGCCTCGTACAGGTCGTTGCCGACGTTCTGCAGCGCGGCCAGGTAGAGCATCACGAAGAAGCCGAGCTGCTTCCAGGTCACGAACAGGGCGATCATCGGCATCGCGAGGTGCGTGTTGACCAGCCACGACGGGTCCGGAGCCAGACCGCCGAGGGCGTGGTTGACCAGGCCGTCCGAGCCGAAGAGGAACTGCCAGACGGCGACGAGCGCCACGCTGGCGGTGATGTACGGCAGGTAGTACGCCGCACGGAAGAACGACCGGAACGGCATCTTCGCGTTGAGGGCAGTGGCGAGCACGAGGGCCAGCACCACCGTCAGCGGCACGTTGATGACCAGGAAGATCCCGATGTTGAGGAAGGACTTCCCCACCACCGGATCCGTCAGCACGTCACGGTAGTTGGCGAAGCCGACCCACGGACTCGGCGCGTGGGCGCCGGGCGCCGTGAAGTAGAAGCGGTGGAAGGAGATCCAGATCGTGTAGCCGAGGGGTATCGCGAAGACAGCCAGCACGTACAGCAGGTACGGGGTGACGAACAGCGCGCCGATGCCGGAGCGGCGGCGCCGGTGGCGCGAGGCGGTGCCGCGGGCGGTCAGGACCTGCGCGGGACGTTGTGTCAGGGTCATGGTCGCCTCAGTACTCGCCGAGAATCGTGGCTGTCTTCGCGGCGGCATCGCGCAGCGCCGACGAGGGGGACTGCCGGCCGAAGACGACCGAACTGGTCCATGCGTCGCGGAAGGTCTGCCACACGTCGATGGAGCCGGCGACGTTCGGCACCTCCACCTCGCGCTTCGCCTGATCAGCGAACGGCTTGTACGCGGGGTTCTTCGCGAAGAAGCCGGCGTACTCGTGCGCGAGGTCCTCGCGCACGGGCATCTGGCCGGTCGTGGAGAGGAACTTCCCGTCCTCCTGCTCGGAGGTGGCGAACTTCATCACGTCCCAGGCGGTGGCACGGTTCTTGCACGAGGAGAACATGCCGATGGACTTCTGGTCGCTGAAGGTGTGGATCTGCGACGCGGGCCGGCCGTCGGACGTCGGCACCGGTACGACACCCCAGTCGATCTTGTCCTTGTACGCGGCGATGGCCCAGGGGCCGACCGTCGCCATCGCGGCCTTGCCGTCCGCCAGCGCGTCTCCGGGATAAAGCTCTTGGGGAGCGAGCTTCTCCTGGTAGAGCGAGCGCCAGAAATCGGCGACCTTGAGGCCGGCGGGCGAGTCGAACTGCGGCTTGCCGTCGACCACCAGGGACGTGCCGCCGCTCTCGGCGGCGAAGGCAGGGTAGAAGTCGAACCAGGACTGGAAGAACTCGCTGCTCGGCGCGGGCCAGATCGCCGCGTCGGTCGCGCCGCTCTTCACGAGCTTGCGCGAGGTGGCGAGGAACTGGTCGTACGTGGCCAGCCGGGGATGCTCGGGATCGAGTCCCGCCTTCGCGAAGATCTTCTTGTTGTAGAGGATCATCACCGGGTTGCTCTTCCACGGCAGCTGGTAGTACTTGCCGTCTTCGGAGCGGTACTGCCCGGCGAGGGAGCCACTGCGGGACTCGATGTACTTCTTGCCGTCCGGGAAGTCGTTCAGCGGCACGAGGCCGGCCTGCTTCTGGAACTGCGGCACCGAGGCGGGAGAGGTGTTGAAGACCAGGCACGCGCTGGTCCCCGCGATGATCGAGGCGCTGATGGCCTCCTCGGACGTCTTGCCCGCGGGGATGTTCTGCGCCCTGACCCGCTGATCGGGATGCTGCCTGTTCCAGTCGGCGACCATGTTCTGGCCCCACTGGACCTCTTGGGCGTTGTTCGACAGCCATATGGTGATCGGTCCGCGCGACTCGGCCGCGGTGGCCGGGTCCGGAGCAGATCGCGCGCACGCCGCCGCGGTGCCCGCAAGGGCGATCACGGCCAGCGCGGACGCTGTTCTCCTGAGCATGGTTCTCTCCGAAATGTGCACGCCCGGCCTCGTTGCCGGACGGAGTCCCCCGGGTCGGTCGTCGGCTCAGGGCGTGGGGCCGGCCGGAGCCGGGCCTATCGACGCCCGGGGAAGGAAAGCGGCCGGGGGCAGGACGACATCGGGTGCGCTGCCGTCCGCGATCACGGTGTGCAGAGCACGGGCCGCGGCCTCGCCCCACCCCCTTGCGTCCGCCCGGGCCGAAGCCAGCGGCGGATGGGTGTACTGGGCGAGTGGAGTGTCGTCGTAGCCGACGACGGACAGCCGCCCGGGCACGGGCACACCCAGCTCGTGTGCGACGGCGAGTCCGGCGGTGGCCGCCAGGTCGTTGCCGTACACGATCGCGGTGGGAGGTTCGCCGAGCGCCAGCAGCTCCCGCGTGGCGTGCGCCCCGCCTTCGGCGGTGAAGCCGCCGGGGCGCAGCGGACCCCGCGGCAGGCCCAGTTCCGTCATGGTGTGCTCCCAGGCCAGCCGGCGCCGACCCGCGTGCCGGAACTCCCGCGGGCCTTCGACGTGGGCTATCCGGCGGTGGCCCGCCGCCGCGAGCGCCCGGACCGCGGCGACGTAAGCGGGCTCGTCGTCGAGTTCGACCGCGCAGTGCCCCTCGGCCCACTCGGCCCGTCCGACGACGACGGTCGGCAGGCCGAGCGACGTCGTGAGTGCGGGACGGGGGTCGTCGACCCGGAGGTCGGTGAGCAGGACACCGTCGACCCTGCGGTCCGCGGCGAGTCGCTCGTACACGGCCCTCTCCCGGTCGGGGGAGGCGATGTGGAGGACCAGGCCGTCACCCACCTCGGACAGAACGGCCTCGATGCCCGCCGTGAAGGCCGGGTAGAACGGGTCCGCCCCGATGAGGTCGGGCTCCCGGGTCAGGACCAGGCCGAGAGCGCCCGCCTTGCCGAGCGAGAGAGCCCGCGCGGGACGGCTGGGCTGCCAGCCCAGTTCCTCGGCGGCGGCCAGGATGCGGGCCTTGGTCCCGGCGGCGAGCCCGGGACGGTTGTTGAGAGCAAAGGAAACGGAGCTGCGGGAGACCCCCGCTCGTTGCGCCACGTCGGCAATCGTCGGTCGCCGCATCATCAGCCCTCTCACCGTCGAGCGACGCCCCGGCACCGCACTGAACCGGTTTAGGCGCCGGTAGTGCCGTCACTAAATCGGTTTAGATGCAGATCTGGCAAGAAGAGGGGGCGTGTGACCTCGGTCACGTGACATGGAAGGCCCCGAGGAACCCCTTCGCGATGGCGAAGCAACTGGCATGTCCGCGGGCCGTGTTGCGACCCGACCGGGAGGGCGGCAGGAGATCGCTCTCGTGGGTCCCGGGCCCCCGCGCATGCGGAGTCCCGGGGAGAGGGTGGCGCCGGTACGGCGGAGGAGTGTCGGCACCCGCTCCGCCGCAACGGCGACGCTCGGGCACATGCCGCGCGATCCCACAGGGCCCGCGTGCCGCTGAGCGGTCGGGCGCGGGGGCCGAGGACGGTCCGGCGCGTGCGGGGCGGTGGCGTGGTCCACGGCCGCGTCGCACTGCCCCGGCGGGCGGGAGGCACCGGGGGCTTCGCCGGGTCGCGGTGCCGGTTCGCGCGTCCGGACGCGGCTCCACGCCGGCAGGGAACGGGTTCTCGAACGGTTACGGCATCGCGGGGAGCGGGCCGCAGCCCATGCCGCCGTACGACCTGTGGCGGCAGCAGGGAGCCGTTCGGACGGGGTCCACGACGGCCTGAGGGGGGCCGGTCGGCTGGCGTTGACGGTCGTCCGGGGAGGCAGGCGTGTCTCAGTCGCGCCTTCGCCGCCCGCCGTCTGCGACGCCGTCTGGTCTTCATCGCCCGGCCGATCCTCGCGGCCATGCCGGGATCCGGGATACCCGGCTGACGCGGTACGGGCTGTGGCCCATCAGTGAGCGGGGAGCGGGGAGCGGGGAGCGGGGAACGCGATCGGGAACGGAACTCCGGGCCCCCTCGACAACGCTGTGGACACGAAACACACCGCACCGCACCGCACCGCACCGCGCCCGCGCCCGGGGGCCGGCTCGACGGGGGAGAGCGCGGCACCGCGCCCCAACCGTGTGTGCCGGCCCCCGGGAGGGTCTACTCGACGACGCGCACCGCACCCGACGGGCAGAGCATGCCCGCCTCGCGTGCCGCGGTGCGGGTCTCGTCACCGGGCTCCGCGGCCAGGACCGTCACCACGCCGTCGTCGTCCTGGTCGAAGACCTCCGGCGCCGTCAACGCGCACAGGCCTGCCCCTACGCAGACCTCCCGGTCTGCGGTCACCCGCATGGCTGCTCCTTTCGCCGCGGTCACCAGGTGACCGGGAGTTCGTTCACACCCTGGATCGTCGTGCCCGGTCGCAGTGTCAACCGGTCGACCGGTACCGTCAGCCGCAGGTTCGGCAGCCTGTCGAACAACGCCGAGAGGATGACCTCCAGTTCGAGGCGGGCCAGGTTCTGGCCGAGGCACTGGTGCACCCCGTAGCCGAAGGCCAGGTGGTGGCGGGCATCGCGCCGCACGTCGAACGTGTCCGGTTCCGCGAAGACCGAACCGTCGCGGTTGGCGATGGAGTTGGTGACGATGACCCCCTCACCCGCCCGGATGCGCTGCCCGTCGATCTCGATGTCGGCCGTCGCGATACGCCCTCCGGCGATGTCGGCGATCGCCAGGTAGCGCAGCAGTTCCTCCACCGCGCCCGGCACCAGCGAGCGGTCGTCGCGCAACGTGGCGTACTGGTCGGGGTGTTCGAGCAGGGTGATGACGCTCAGCGAGGTCATCGACGCCGTCGTCTCATGGCCGGCGACCAGCAGCAGGATGGCCGTCGAGACGAGTTCCTCGCGGTCGATCGTGCCCTTCTCCAACTGCTCCGTGACGAGGGTGCTCAGCAGGCCCGGCCGGGGCTCGTCCCGCAGGGTGTCGACCAGGCCGCCCAGATAGCTCTCCAGGTCGTCCCGAGCGGCAAGCGCCCCCGCGGCGTCCGGCGACTGGATCAGCCGCTTGCTGGCGTCCTGGAAGAAGTCGTGGTCGGCGTAGGGCACGCCGAGCATCCGGCAGATCACCATGGACGGGACGGGCAGGGCGAACTGGCTGACGAGGTCGGCGGTCGGCCCGGCGGCGATCATCTCGTCCAGGAAGCCGTGCACGATCTGCTCGATCTCGGCCCGCATGCCCTTGATGCGCCGGACGGTGAACTCGCTGATGGTCATGCGCCGCTTCGGGCCGTGTTCGGGTGGGTCCAGGCTGATGAACGCCGGCCGGCGATCCCGGAAACTCTCCACCCGCCCCGAGGTCGCGGGGAAGTCGGCGTGCGTCCGGTCGGAGGACAGCCGGGGATCGGCCAGCAGCTTCCGCGCCGTTTCGTACCCGGTCACCAGCCAGGCCTCACGACCGTCGTACAGGGTGACCCGCTGCAGCGGCCCCTCCCGTTCCCGGAGGTCGTTGTACTGGTCCGGCAGACGGTAGGGGCAGGTGCGGTCGCTGGGGAAGGAGGGGGCGCCTGATCGTGGCGTCGCAACGGTCTCGGTCATCAGTCCCTCGATGTGCTCGACGCTTAAAGAACGGTCAGTTCTCTAATCTGAGGCTAGGGTGATCGGTCCGAGGTCTACAACGGGTGATCCGACAAATGGCCGGGAGTCATGCCTCCAACCACCGGGGACGCGCTGGACCGTTCGGTCGGCGACCATCGAAGAAATCCTCGCCGCCGAGGTGAGGAGTTGGAGCAGGCCATCCTGACGGCGGCTCTCGAAGAGCTCGCCGAGGTCGGTTACGCCGGGCTGACGATGGAACGCGTGGCCGTACGGGCCCGCACCGGCAAGGCCGTCCTGTACCGCCGCTGGCCCGGCCGTGCCGAACTCGTCGTCGACGCCTGCGCAGCCCACCGTCTGACCGATGTCGACCCGCCCGACACCGGCGCCCTGCGCACCGATGTGATCGCCGCGCTACGGCAACTCTCCGCCAAACTGGCGGCCTCGCACGGCGACATCCTCCGCGGCCTGCTCACCGAGGCCATGCACGATCCCGAGTTCGCCCGGCTGGTCCGCGAGCGGGTCCAGACCGCGGGCTCCGGGCCGATCCAGGGGGTCCTGTGGCGTGCCGTGGAGCGCGGTGAGATCGAGTCGTGGGTCCTCGGCTCGCGGCGCGCCGCCGTGGCGGTCGACCTGCTGCGCAACCAGTTCCTGCTGCACGGGGCCCCGATCCCCGAGGATGTCATCACCGAGATCGTCGACGAGGTCTACCTTCCCCTCCTGCTCGCGCCGCCCCTCACGTCCCCCGAGTAACTCTCCTCGGTCCGCCTGACGAACGGGACCGCGAGGGACGGGCAGGGCGGAGGGAAGGGCCCGGCGGACCGGGAGCGCCCCGGCGGCAGGACGACGGGGGTGAGGGCGAGGGCGCTCACGCCGAGCTCCTGAGGAGGCCCGTTCAACCCAGGGGATGGCCGAGGGGCGGCGGCGTGGCCGGGGGCAAGGCACTCACGCAGGCCCGTGCCCGGACGTCGAAGGCGCCCCGTGACGACCACGCGCCGCGCCGGTGCGCGATCACCCCGGGCGCCTCCGCCCTGATGGCCGTGCCCGGCTGTCTCCGGGACGGCGCCCGCGTCCGACCGGCCGCTGACGCCCTCTACGATCATGCTCAGGAGCAGCAGTGCTGACAGACTCGCCGCGACGACGATGAGGCCCCATGTCATACCGTCCCTACCCCGACGCCCCCCGCGCCCTGCGGCAGCTCGACCGGCACGCACAGGGGCCCGTACGCCCCCTACGCCGGCCGTCGGCGCTGGAACGACAGCTCGCCGAGCAGGCTCACACCGCGCTTCGTGCGATGGGGCGCAGTGCCCGCCCCGTCGGGGGGCAGCCGCACGCGAGACCGAAGCTCGATGTCTGGAAGCTGGCCAACGACAGGTAGCCACAGCCCGACGCCCCGTCCTCCGCCCGCCTGACGGGCGCGCGGCGTCGCCGTGGGGGACTCCCCGTTCATGGGCCGTGGTGGCGCCCCGGTCGAGCCACTCACCAACCGCTCCCGCGCCGCCCCTTGCTGCGCGTCCTGTGGCTCGGTCCTCCGAAGCCGTGCAGTGGCCGTGGGACCGGACACCGTCCGGTGGACTGGTTCCGCACACGTGATCGCCCCGGGCATGTGCCCGTGGTGTGACCGTGAAGCCCCACCGGGTGGTGGGCCCGCCGGTTGAAGGGCGCGGGCCTCCCCGCCCGCGATACGGTCCTGACATGTCAGGACCAGCGGAACCCGCACCATCGCCCTCTCCCGTCACCGCGGACGACGTCGGCCTTGCCGTGCTGCTCTCGGTGGCCGTCCTTCGGGAGGCACCCCCGGCGGCGTGGGACCGCAAGGCCGGTTCGTTGGAGTGGGACTGCTGGGAGACCGCCGAGCACCTGGCCGACGACCTGTTCTTCTACGCCGTCCAACTGGGCCCGCAGCGGCCGCCGCTGGACACCCATGTCCCCTTCGCCCTGAGCCGGAAGAGGCCGGGCGGACCGGCCAACTTCACTTTCGCGGACCGTGAGGCGGGCCCGGCCGGCCTGCTGCAGGTACTGGAGGCGAGTGGCGCACTGCTGGTGGCCATGGTGCGAACGACCCCGCACCGGGTCCGCAGTCACCATGCCTGGGGAGTGTCGGATCCCGAGGGCTTCGCGGCGATGGGTGTGGTCGAGACACTCGTGCACACGCACGACCTGGCGGAGGGGCTCGGGCTCACCTGGTCCCCGCCCGCAGAGTTGTGCTCGCGCGTACTCGCCCGGCTGTTCCGGGAAGCCCCGGAGAGCGCGGATCACTGGCTCACCCTGTTGTGGGCCACGGGGCGCGCCGAACTGCCCGGGCACGCACGGCTGTCCACATGGCGCTGGGACGGCACACCACGGTCGTGAGCCGGACCTTCGGGGTTCCCCGGTGCGTCCATGGTGTGCGCGGGGGCACCGCACACGGGTACGGGCAGCTCAGCACTCTGTCGCGAGTCCGGGGGAGACCCCGCCCCGGCGCAAGGACTAGGTTGGGACGGGAGCAGGTAACGGCCCCGGTTCGCAGGGGTGTTGTGGGAGGGTACGTATGGATACGTCGTGGATGGACCGTCAGCCCGCGCAGCCGGCGGTCGAATTGGAAACGGGCAAGGCACATCCGGCGCGGTTGTACGACTACTTCCTGGGTGGCAAGACGAACTACCCTGCCGACCGGG
Source organism: Streptomyces sp. NBC_01497 (assembly GCF_036250695.1). NCBI lineage: Bacteria > Bacillati > Actinomycetota > Actinomycetes > Kitasatosporales > Streptomycetaceae > Streptomyces > Streptomyces sp. NBC_01497. The sequence continues at coordinate 8,239,311 of NZ_CP109427.1, forward strand.
CCGCCGCGGAGGCGATGCTCACCGGGGGGCTGCCGACTGCCCGTCGTGACGCACGTGCGTCCAGGGACTTCATGATCCGGGCCGCGACCTACATGGTCGACCAGGGCGTACGCCAGTTCCTCGACATCGGGACCGGCATCCCCACTTCTCCCAACCTGCACGAAGTCGCGCAGTCGCGGTCGCCCGAGTCCAGGGTCGTCTACACGGACAACGACCCCATCGTCCTGGCGCACTCCCGGGCCCTGCACACCAGCAGCCCCGAAGGGCGCGCCGTCTATCTGCCCGCCGACGCGGAGGACCCGGACACGATCCTGGGGTCCGAGGCTCTGCGTGACACGCTCGACCTGAGCCGGCCGGTCGGCCTCACGCTGCTCCTCCTTCTGCACTGGCTCCCCGCGGATGCCGGAAGCCGGCTTGTGCGGCGACTGATGAACGAACTCGCGCCCGGCAGTCACCTGGTCGTCTCCTACCTGGCGCGGGACCTCTTCGACAACGAGGGCGACGCCGCCGCCCTGGAGGGCACTTTCGCCAACGGCAGCACCAACAAGCTGCAGGGCGCCACCAGGCCCGAGGTCGAGGCACTGTTCGACGGACTGGAGATGGTGGAGCCCGGCCTCGTCCCGACGAACCAGTGGCGCCCGACCCTGGTGCCGGTCCAGGTCGGTGATCCGGCGCTGGCGGCGAAGGGCGTAGTCCCGGCGTGGAGCGGGATCGGCGTCAAGCGGTGACCTGGCGTACGGGGGATCGCGCCCCCGCCCCCGCCCGACTGCCCGTGGGTGCGGGCCGGGCCGGCGAGCGCTGAGTACGTGAGGGCAGGCCCCGAGGGCGCCTGACACAGCGGGCCGGGCCGTGGCCACGCACGGATCGGGCGGTGGACCGTGCCGATCGCCGCGTCCGCCTCCCGCGCTCGAAGGCTCTGCCGCCTCCGCACTCCGCCTTTCCCGGACGTGACCAGCTACCTTGGCGTCGCCCGGTGCGTACGGGGCGGACAGTGGCCGGCTCGGCTCTCACGTGGGCTCCGTACGGAATGCCACCGCACCGCGCGTGCCACGGACGCGCGGTGCAGAGCGTGGCGGGCCGGATGTCCGACGCCGGGCGCGCCGATGCTGTGGCGCGCGCCCGCCTCATGGACCGCGGGCGCGGATCACGGGGCGCACCCGGGCCGGTACTTCGCGGGAGTGCTACCGCTGTGCGGGAAGCCCCACGTACACGTCTTCCGGTGCGCCGGAGAGTCCTGCCTTGGCGTTCCTGCTCTTGTCGTCCCCGATCACTTCCAGGGCGCGGGCCTCGATGCCGTCTAGCGCCAGTGCCGCGACCTTCACCGGGTCGGCCTTGTCCGACGCGTCGACGTAGGAGGCCATGTCGGTGTCCATGTAACCGACGTGCAGCGCCGTCACGTCGGTGTGCTGCGCGGCGAGCTCCTGCCGGACGACGTTCGTCATCGCCCAGGCGGCGGCCTTCGCGGCACTGTAGGCGCCGTAGTTGGGGAAGTGGACCCAGGAGAGGACCGACAGCACGTTGAGGATGGCGCCGCCGCCGTTGCGGGCGAGGGCGGGGGCGAAGGCACGCACCATGCCGAGCGTTCCGTAGTAGTGCGTCTCCATTTCGAGCCGGACGTCCGCCATCTCGCCACTGAGGAAGTTGGTGTGGGTGCTGATGCCCGCGTTGTTCACCAGGAGGGTCGTGTCCGACGCGATGGCCGCGGCTTCGGCGATGGAGGCGGGATCGGTGATGTCGAGCCGGAGGGGGACCACTCCCGGCAGATCCACGGTGCTCGTGTCGCGTGCCGTCGCGTAGACCTTCGCCGCCCCGCGGGACAACAGCTGTTCGGTGAGGTGGCGACCGAAGCCACGGTTCGCACCGGTGACCAGCGCGACAGAGTTCTCGATGTGCATGATGTCTCCTTGACGAAAAGGATGGTGGGACGGCCGGGGTGGGTCTGCCGTCTCTTACGGACCCTGGCGCCGTCGTCCGCAGGGGGCGCTCAGGACAGCCGTGGATGGAATGCGGAGCCGGGCGCGGGCGCCGGAGCGCGTGGTGTGCCCCGCTGGCTCGGGCAGCAGCGGCCTCACGGCGAGCGGCGGCCGACGTCCCCGGGCCGGGGAGCACATGGTGGTTCCCGGCCCGGGGCGGGGCCGGACCCGCCGAGCCTCAGCCGCGGTAGCGGTTGGCGGGAGTGGAGCGGGAGAGGTTGGGGACGAGGGTCTGCCGGGCCTTCTCGAACGCCTCCCAGTCGCTGATGTCGGGCAGGGAGGGGATGGTGACGGGTTCCCCGGCGTCGAGGCCGGCGAGCGCGGCGTCGACGACGTCCTCCGCGGTCATGACCCACTCGTCCGGGAACGCCGAGAGCTCGATGCCCGAGCCCTCCCAGAACTCGGTGCGTACGGCGCCGGGCAGTACCGCCTGCACGGTGACCGGGCTCTCGGCGAGCTCCTGCTGGAGGGCCTGGGTGAGGGTGAGGACGTAGCTCTTGGTGCCGCTGTAGACAGCGCTGACCGGCAGGATGTTGAGGGCGAGCGCGGACGAGACATTCACGATCGTGCCCCGGCCACGGGCCGTCAGCCCGGGCAGCACCGCGGCCGTGAGGCGGGTCAGCGACGTCACATTGAGGGCGATCAGGGCGCCGAACGCGGACGGGGCCAGGCCGTTCAGGGGAGCGAAACCAGATCCGCCCGCATTGTTGATCAGCGCTTCGATGCTCTCGTCGGTGCGCAGCCGGTCTTCCACGGCGCTCAGTTGGGCTTCGTCGGTCAGATCGGCGGCGAGGACCTCCACCTTCCGGCCGGTGCGGGAGGCGATCGCGGTGGCGAGGGTCTCCAGCCGGGACGCGTTACGGGCGACGAGGACCAGGTCGTAGCCGCGGTCTGCCAGGCGCTGCGCGTATGCGGCCCCCAGACCGGCCGAGGCGCCGGTGATGACGGCGGACTTGCGAGGTGTGCTCATGGTGGGTCTCTCTTCCTTGACATGCGGGTGACCAGGGGCGGTTACCGGCATCCGGCCTTCTTGGACGAAGAGCCGGTCGCGGGATTTAGATTACACACTCTATCTAAGAGGTTCCACTCGGTGGAACCTCCGGCCGGACGCGGTCGCGACGGTGGCAATGCCGGCGCGGGCGGCGCACGTCCTTGAGTGGTGGGGGTCGTCGTCGTCTCCGGCGGCGCGGTGCGGTGCGATCGTTTCTAGAACGATTAGTGCAATATTGGCTCATGCCTGACCCCTGCTCGACGCGGGGGCGGGCTCGGTCGAGCGGGGTTCAGTCGAGCAGGTTCAGGGTGGCCCGGAGGTCGGCCATCAGGGGATCGAGGCCCGTGCCGGCCCGGACGCGCACGCGAAGGCCCAGCCAGACGTTGAACAGCGCCGCGGTCAGGACTTCCGGGTCACCCGCGCCGGAGATGCTGCCGTCGGTGCCCCCGCGGATGATCTGGTCGAGCAGGAGCCGGCGAGTGCGTCCGAAGTGGCTGTCCACGATGGTGAAGGCCTCCGGATCCCCGGGTGCCACCTCGGTCGCGGTGTTCACGGCCAGGCAGCCTCGCCTGAGCACCATGCCTGTGGTGATCGACGTTTCGAGCAGGCGTTGGACCGCCTGGCGCCCGTCGGGCGCCAGCTCGGCGCTCTCCGCCGCCATGGCTTCCTGCTCTGCCACGTACTGGGTGAGCGCCCGGACGAAGAGCTTGTGCTTGTCGCCGAACGTGTCGTACAGGCTGCGGCGTCCCACGCTCATGCGCTCGACGAGATCCTGCAGGGACGTCTGCTCGTAGCCGCGTTCCCAGAACAGGTCCATGGCGCGGCGCAGGACGCTGTCCGGGTCGAACTCCTTGGTGCGGGCCATGGGGACTCCCTTCCGTGTCGTGCTCAGTCAGCGTACCTATTGAGAACGGTTAGTGCAAAAAGAAGCCGACCGTGGTCGCCCGGTGACAGGGGTGGAGCGGTCGTCCCCGCCTCGGAGCCCTGTCTCGAAGCCTTGGGCCGGTGCCTTGGGTGGCGCTCGCTCCGGGCGGCGATGAGTCGACGTATCATAGATAGTCGGACTAATCTAAACCGCAAGGTGGTGGGTGGCCATGAGTCGCGTTTCGCAGGCGCAGGCACAGGAGAACCGTGCGCGGACCGTCGCGGCCGCTTCGCACCTCCTGCGCGAGCGGGGGGTCGACGCCCTCAGCATCGCTGATCTGATGAAGTCCGTCGGCATGACCACCGGTGGCTTCTACAAACAGTTCGCTTCCAAGGAAGCTCTTGTCTCGGAGGCGACGGACCACGCCTTCGGGGATCTCGCGACGCTTCTGACGGGCTTCGACGAGCAGCACGACGATCGGGCGGGCGCGCGAGAAGCGGTGATCGACTTCTACCTGTCCACCGAGCACCGCGACCACCCCGGCGTCGGCTGCCCGGCCGCAGGCCTGGCCGGCGACATGGCCCGGGAGGCGGGCAGGGGAGAGGCCCACGTCCCCTATACGAACGGCCTGGAACAGTTCGCGCAGTGGCTCTCGGGGTCCGATCGGGCCGAAGGGGATGAGCAGGGCGGGCGCGCCGAGTCCGACGGCCTCGCCACCATGGCGACTCTGGTGGGCGCGGTCCTGCTGGCCCGGGCCGCGGTGGGGACCGATCTGTCGGAAGCGATCCTGAAGGCGGCGCGCCAGGCGCTGGACCCGGAGAAGGGTACTGCCTCGGCAAGGTAGTCACGTCGGCGTCGCGCCAGGGCCTCCGCCACGGCGGCCTCGCGTGAGAACGGTGGTACGCCACGTCGGCCTCGCGCCGGAATCGCCATACGCCACGTCGGCCTCGCGCCAGAACCGCCGTACGTCGCCTCGGCACTGCGCCACAGGGGCCGTGCGCCCCGGCGGCCTCGTACCACGACGGCTTCCCCCCACGACGCCTGCGGCGTGGCCGGCGAGGGCGGGGCGGCGGCGGGAGCCACGCGCACGAACCTGCTGGCAGCCGGCGTCATCACCGGCCTGGGTGTCGCGGCCATGCACTACCTGGGCATGGCGGGCATCCGTTTCCAGGGCCATCTCCTCTACAGCGTGCCGATCGTGGTGCTGTCCGTGGTCATCGCGCTCGTCGCGGCGACAGCGGCCCTGTGGGCGGCCGTGTCCGTCCGGGGTTTCCTCGCCAGCCTCGGGGCGAGCCTGGTCATGGGGATCGCTGTGACCGGCATGCACTACACGGGTATGGCTGCCATCCACGTCCCCGTGCAGGACCGTTCGGCAGCGGCCCTCGGTCCTTCTCCCAGGTCGCTGCTGTTCCCGATGCTGATCGGGCCCGTGGTGTTCCTCCTCATCGCGGGAGTGGTCGTCATGTTCGATCCCCTGCTCATCCTGGGCGAGGGCGAATGGTCGCAGTCCACCACCACCGTGCCGGAACAGGGTCACACCGCGGTGCGGAGCCAGGAACCGGACACCGGCTTCGGCAACGCTTTCGGGGTCCAGAACTCCCGCAGATGGAACGACGAGTGACCAGCACGCCGGGTACCCGGTCGCGATCCCACGCGCCGGGCAGGCCCCGTGCGCGGCCCGCCCGGCCGTGCTTCGGGACGCGGATCTTCTCCAGCACCGCCTCGCGTTCCGCGCGGTCGGCCAACCGGCCCAGGGCGGCCCGATCGGGGAGAGCGGGGCGGCCATGTCCCTCCGTACTCTGATGGAGTTCGGTGGTGAACCGCTGTGCGAGGGTTCCCGCCGACGGCGTGCCCGGCGAGCCCTCTCAGGGGCGCGGTCCCGGAGACGAGGGGCGCGGGCCGGTCCGGATCTCTCCCTCTCCTGTCATTCGCCGCACGGATCCTGGTAGGCGTGGATCTTGCCCACCAGTTGTGCCCACCGAGTCCGGCTGAGGGGACGCGGGTGGAGAGCGCAGAGGTGCCGGTAGGCGTCCGCGGGCTGGTAGTCGGTGAGCTCGATGCCCTCGTCGCCATTGGGCAACCGGCTCGTCGTCATGGCGAGGGTGTGGCCGTCGGGGCTGAACTCGCCCGGCTTCGCGGCCGGATCAGGCAGCGGGCCCCTGTCCGATGGGCTGTTGGGGTCACTGATGTCCCACAGATGAGCCTGCCCGATGAAGCCGGGCTCGCCGGCCAGCACGCGGGCGTCCGGGCTGAGGGTGAGGCTCGACAGCTCGCTGTCGCCGGTGACCACTGCGGTGCGCTCCGGGTGCGTGGCAGTCTCGCCGACGTCCCACATCGTGATGGCGGAGTCGTTGGCGGTGGCCACGGTCAGCGTGTGTTCCCCGATGAAGGCCGCGCTCTGCACCTTTGCCGGGATCCGGCTGGAGGGTTCTGCTTTCGTGTGGGGGAGATGCTTCAGGTCGAACAGGTACAGCGCCCCTTCGAAGCCGTACATCGCGAGCAACTGCGTCCTGTTGTTGTAGGCGAGGCCACTGAGGTCCTGTGGTTGTCCGAAGGTGTTGAGGCGCCGGGGCTTGCCCGTGCCGCCGATCTTCCACAGGCTTGCACCGTCGTCGTCCCAGACCAGGAGCCTCTCGTCGTTCAGCAGGTGCAGGAGGACCTGCGAGCCCCTCCGTGTGCTCTTCACCGGGATCGCGCCGACGGCCTTCGGACGTTTCGGATCGGCGATGTCGAAGACCGAGATCGTCGACTGCCCCGCGATGCCCACGGCAATGACGCCGGCGTCATTGGAGACGGTGGGAGTGCCGGTCACCCGGAACTGGGACAGGTGCGCGGGGTGTCGGGGGTCGTCCATGTTCCACAGGGAGATGGTGTGGGCGCTGGTGTCCTGTGCCATCAGTGTGCGCCCCCCGCCGATGAACGCTGCTCTCGTCCACTGCCGCGGGAGAGTCGCGGCTACCTTCGGGTGCCGGTGGTCCGCGAGGTTCCACACCTGGGCGCGCTGGTGATCGACGTCGCCCGCGATGACGGCGAGCAGGCTGCCGTCGTCGCTGAACCCGGTGCCCGGTACGTCCGTGCCTCCCGGGTTGAGGTACCCGGGCAGGAGGGGGCTCGGTGTACTCCACAGGCCCAGCGAGCCGTTCTCACCCCCACTGAGGAAGGTGGCACCGTCGGCGCTGTAGGCGACCGCGTAGACGGGCTGGGCGGTGGGGAAGCTGCTGAAGACGTCAATCTGCTGGTCGTCGGCACCACCGGATGCCTCCCACTGTTCGACCGTCCCGGTCCCGTCGGCGGCGAGGAACGTCCTGCCGTCCGGCTTGAAGGAGATCGACAGAATGTCGCCGGCACCGCTCTCCGTGAACTCGTCCACGTTCCTGGCGGTGGGCCGGTTGATCTTCGTGGTGTCCCACACCGCCATGGATCCGAGCGATCCGCCCGCGGCCAGCAGGGTCCCCTGCGGGTTGAAGGCCAGACTCCAGGTGGAGTCGGTCTTCAGGGTCGCCGTCGGGTCCTTCGCGGCTCTGCCCTGCTCGTCGATGCTCCACAGGGTGACTCCGGCTGTGCCGCCCCGGCCGGGGGCGGTTGCCGCGGTGGCGACAGCGAGCGTCCTGCCATCGGGCGCGAAAGCGACGGCGTGTACGTCAGCGGTGCCAACGGTCAGGTCGGGGAGCGCCGTCGGCTGGTCGCCGTGCGTGTCCCACAGGTGGACGACCCCGTGGGCGTCGGTCACGGCCAGCTCCGAACCGTCCGGGCTGTAGGCGATGTCCTGCGGAACCAGCGCGGGGCTCTCCCGGTGCGCTGTGGACACGGGCTCGGCGGGATGGGTCACGTCCCAGAAGGTCAGGGTGCGCTTCGTCTGCACGGCCAGCGTGTGTCCGCCCGGCTGGTAGGCGATCGCCGCGAGCCCGTCGGTGTGGATGACCTTGCCGGCGGCCGGTTGCTGGAGATCTGAGATGTCCCACAGCTTCACCGTCTTGTCCTTGGACGATGCCGCGACGGTGCGGCCGTCACCGCTGTACGCCACGTTGAACACCCTGCCCGTGGCGCCGGTCAGCGGGGCGGGGGCGCTCGTCACGCTCGAGTGCAGCACGCTGGCGCCGGCCTCGGCGGTGTGGGAGATGGTGTAGGCGGCCAGACTCAACGAGAGGGCTGTCGCAGGATCGCCGTCGCGCAGGGAGTCCGCGAGCAGGCCCAGCTGCCTGGAATCGATGGTGTCCCGACGGGTTTGCGCCAGTTCGCTTTTCCGCACGGCGATGCCCCCGCTGACGAGGGCGGCCACGAGCGCGCCGACACCGGCAACGGCCAAGGAGCGGCGCAGCCGGTGAACGAGGACGCTCCGTTTGAAGAAACGCTCCTCGGTCGGGGTGAGAACGGCTCGACTGTCGCGGTCCGTGAACCGCTCCCGTGCCGCAGCCAGGCGCGCACCGCCGAGCAGGGCCCCACTGTCGTGCTTCTTCTTCCACTCACGTGCCGCGTCGGTGAGCTGACGGTGGATCCGCAGTGCGTCCCGGTCCTGGTCGATCCACCCGCGCAAGGTCGGCCACCAACGCAGAAGGGCCTCGTGGGCGATCTGGGCCGTGTGACCGTCGACGGTGATCAGCCGGGCATCGGCCAGCGCCTGGAGGGCCCTCGAAACGCGGGCGGCCTCCTCCTCGGACCGCCCCTCGGTGAGCTCGTTCAGGTCGGCTCGCCGACGGGCGTCCTCGAAGTCCTCACTGACGTTCACCATACGCAGGAGCAGTTTGCGTGCCGCGTCGCGAGCGTCGGCGTCGAGTTTTTCGTAGACGAGGTCGGCCTGCCGGGTGATGGCATTCCACACCCCGCCGCCGTCCTCGTAGCGCTGGATGAGCAGGTCCCTCCCCTCGCTGTGTGCCCACGTCTGCTCAAGGGCGTACGAGAGCAGGGGGAGGAAGCCGTGCTCGGTGGGGTCCTGACGGCCCGCGCCGATACGAAGGTCACGCAGCACGACCCGGCTGAGACCCTCCTCCATGCGGTGGCCGCTCAGCGCCGCCGGGCGTTCGATGGTGTCGCGCAGCTCGTCGGGTGTCATCGGCGTCACCGGCACCTGGTGGTCCCGGAACGTCGGGGCCAGGTCCGGATAGGCCAGGCACTGACCGTAGAAGTCCGCGCGGACGGCGATCAGGACCAGTGCCGCCGCGGGCAGCGTCCCGTCCGGTTCACCGGCCGTGCGGAGCGCGGTGATGAAGGCGCGGCGCTCCGCCTCGTCGGCGCACTGGGTGAACAGCTCCTCGAACTGGTCGACCAGGAGCAGCAGTCGCCCCTCGGCCTCGTCGCCTCTGCCGAGTGCCTGTCTGATCACGGCCGAAAGCTGCTCCGGGTGCTTGCGCAGTCGCTCGGCGATCACCTCCTGCGAGGTTCCGGCGCCCCGGGCGAACCGTCCGGCCAAAGTGGCCAGGGGGTGCGGCCCGGGAGCCATCGACAGGTGCGGCCAGGCACTCGCGTCGGTGCCCCCCAGCTCTCCCCGCCTGATCGCCGGCAGGAGACCGGCCTGCAGCAGCGAGGACTTGCCCGATCCGGACGCTCCGACGACCGCTATGGGCGCACCTTCGTCGGACCACTCCGCGATCTTGTCCAGGACGTCGCCGACCAGCCGGTCGCGGCCGAAGTAGTAAGCGGAGTCGTCCGCGGTGAACGAGCGCAGACCGAGGTAGGGGCACGGCAGCCTGGCCCCTGTCTCCTGGGTCCCGGATCCGGACATCTTGTGCGACGGCCGGGTCGCGACAGCGGCGGTATTGGGTGCGAGAACCAGGTCGTCCCCGCCGCCGCTGAGGTGACGCTGCGGCGCGGGCAGACCCCGAGGCGGCAGAGTGCGCCGCAGATGCCGGTACGCGGCCTCGACCGTCAGGTCCGGCAGCCCTGCGGCGCTGCCCTCCCGTAGGAAGTCCAGCAACTCGCCCGTGAAGGCCGTGTACGGCGCCCCGGCGGGAGCCAGGGCCTGCTCGTCCGCCGCCGCCGAGGCCAGGACGTATGTCCCGCCGAGCGAGGCGAGTTCGAACGCGTGGGTGGCCGCGGTGCCGAACGGGCCCTTGGCGCGCCCCGCGAAACAGCAGTCGAGTACCACGACGACCGAGCGCGCCCGGCACTCGCTCAGGGCCTCGCGCACGGCCTTGTACGGCAGGGCCTTGTACATCAGACCGGCTACGGGATCGTCGGTCGCCTGCGTGGCGAGGTACAACTCGTTGCCGGAGCTGACCAGTCCGTGCCCCACGTAGTACAGCAGCAGCACGTCGGTCGCCTCGGAGGCGACCTCGCTCAGCGCTGTGCCCACGGCGTCAGGGCCCCTCGGGTCGGTCAGGGAGCGGAGGTGGTCGGGGCGAAGACCGCAGCGTTCCACCAGAATCCGGCCCAGCTCCCGCACCGTCGCGTCCACTGCCGGTACGTCGGGAAGCGCCGATCCCGGTACGTGGTGACCCGACCCCACGATCAGCGCCCGGGACCCCCGCGAAGCCAGTGCGGTCGGCCGGTGCGGCAGTGCGGACAGCGCCATCAGACCTCCGTCTCTTCTTCGGTGGCGGGACCAAGAAGCTCCAGGAGGCGCTCGACTGCCTGCTGCACCTCCTCCGGTGTCTGCGGCCGGTCCACGTCCGAACTGACCTCCACCGTCGCACCGTCCGACCTGATGACCTTGATGTCCATCCGCCCCGTCCGGTGCCTCAACCAGGTCACGGCGGCCGTTGCGAACACCGTGACGGCACCGCCGTTGCCCAGGGCGACCGTCAGGGCGTCCAGACCGGAGCCGAGAGTCCCTTCCGCCGGTGCGACGGTGACGAGGTGCACCCGGCCACGCAGGGAATCGTCGGACACCAGCCACTCCCGCAGGGACCGCAACGCGTCCCCGGACTGTTCCCCCATCACTTCCACCCGTATGTCCACACGGACACTGTCGCATCAACGGGTCAGGCAACAACAGCAGTTGACAGTCTCCGCACAGGAAGACCGGATACTTCCGATGCACAGCGGGCCATCGACCGCTCAGCGAGCAGGAGGGCGCCGACATGCTGACGCCCACACGCCGACCCCGCTTCGGGTGGCGCGTGGACGGTCACGGCAAGGGTCGATGTCGCCTGCCGGGCCGGGGGAGTCGGTCAGCCCTTCGCGGTCGGCCGGGTGAGCGCGAATGAGTCGATGTTGGCGATGCCCTGGCCGCCCACCGCAACGAGGTACACGTCGTGGACACCCTTGGTGAAGGCGATCGGCGTCGACTGGCCGGTATAGGTGTCGAACCCGTCGGTGTTCAGGACGGTGGCCGTCCCGAGGAGTGGTCCGGTGCGACTGTCGACGCGGATCTCGAAATGCCCACCGCTCATCACCTCTTGCCGGGTGGCAACAGGCCGGTCGGTACCAGCCGTTCAGCAGGGGGCCTCGCCCACACGAGGCCCCCTGCCGGGATCAGACGGTGAGGACGAGCTTGCCCTGGAGATGACCGCCTTCGAGCAGCCGGTGCGCGTCGGCGACGCGCTCGAAGGGGAACGTCTCCTGCACGTGGACCTGGAGCCTGCCCTGTTCGACGAGTTCGACGAGACCCCGCAGGGCGACCGGATCGGGGTCGACCGCGATGCCGCTGAAGCGCATGCCGGCCGCCGCGTATGCGGCGGCGAGTTCCGCATCCTCCTCGGCGACCGCCGTCACCAGGTGACCCCCTGGGCGGAGCACTTCGAGTGACCGCTCGACGGTGTCGCCGCCGATCGTGTCGAGCACGACGTCGATGTCGCGGACCGCCTCGGTGAAGTCGACCGCCGTGTAGTCGATCACCTCGTCGGCGCCGAGCCCCTCGACGAACTTCCGCTTGCTCGCGCCTGCGGTCGTGATCACGTACGCGCCGAGCGCTTTCGCGATCTGGATCGCGACATGGCCGACCCCGCCGCCACCACCGTGCACCAGGACGCGGTCTCCCTCCCTCACGGCGCCGAGATCGACGAGGCCCTGCCACGCCGTCAGCCCGACGATCGGCAGCGCCGACGCCTCGACATGCGAGAGCGACGCCGGCTTGCGTGCCAGGTGCAACGCCGGCGCCGACACGACCTCGGCGTACGCGCTCGCCGCCCGCGGGAAGAGCGGCATCCCGAACACCTCGTCGCCGGGCCTGAACCGCCAGGTCTGCGGCGCCTCCTCGACCACGCCGCTGATGTCCCAGCCCAGGATGAACGGCGGCCGGCCGATCAGCGGGAACTCACCGGCACGCAGGCGCGCCTCCAGGGGGTTCAGCCCTATCGCCTTGACGCGGACGAGTACCTCGGTCGGGAGGGGCCGGGGCTCGGGCGCGTCCACGACGGTGAGCACCTCGGGACCGCCGAGCGTCTGCTGGGTGATGACTCGCATGACTCTCCTGGCTTTGAAGGGGGGAGAGAATCCAGGCTATGTATCCGACAGGAACCTCCAGGTACCTTTGACGCCATGAGCGGTTTCGGTCACGGTGACTCCTTTCTCGCCGACTGTCCGGCGCGTCTGGCGGTCGAGTTGATCGCCGACAAGTGGACGGCGGTCGTGCTCTACGGCCTCAGCAGGGGACCGGTGCGCCACGGCGAGCTGGTCGAGCTGATCGGCGGCATCTCCCGCAAGATGCTCACCCAGACGCTCCGACGGCTGGAGGCGCACGGACTCATCCGGCGGCACGCCTACGCCGAGGCGCCGCCCCGCGTCGAGTACGAGCTCACCCCGCTCGGGGCGACGCTGATCGATCCGATCCACATGCTGACGGAGTGGGCGAGGGCGAACGGCGACGCGGTGCTGGAAGCACTCGACACCGATGCCGAGCCGGCGGCCCACAGCGATTGAGGCCCGGGGAACTGGGATGACGTCTTCGGTGGCCGATTGCGCGGGCAGGCAGCGGTGCCGGCGCACTCACGGACGGTGTTCGCGAAGCGGACGGGCGAGGCCCGCGAGGTCCCGTCGGTCACCGTCTTCACAGCGGGATGGAACGTTGCGGATGGAACACCGCGGCCGGCCCTTCGTACGGGCCGGATCGACCTGACACACGTCGCTCGATGAGCCCCGGTGCCGGGCCGCCGATAGAGTCGTACCTGATGCCCGGCCTCGTCTCGGGGTCTGCAGCGGGGGCGCCGGGCAGCCCGATCGGGAAGGGTGACGGCGGCCATGGCCGGACGTTTCAACTGCCAGAGGATCTATGAGGACTCCACGTCGCAGGAGGGCAAGCGCGTGCTCGTGGACCGCCTGTGGCCGCGTGGAATGAGCAAGGAGCGGGCACACCTGGACGAGTGGCTCCGGGATGTGGCGCCGTCGACCGACCTGCGCCACTGGTACCAGCACGACCGGGATCGCTTCCCCGGCTTCCGTGACCGCTACATCGCCGAACTCGAAGACGCGGACCACCGCTCCGCGGTGGAGCACCTGCGCGACCTGGCCGACCACGACAAGGTCACTCTGCTCACCGCCACAAAGGACATCGATCACAGCGAGGCCGCGGTGCTCGCCCAATGGCTGGACACCGCCGGCACCTCGCGTTCTTAGCGTGGCGGCCGCGCTACACGAGGCCGGCGGTCCGGGGCGTCACTCCTGTCCGGCGTCGAACGTCGTCCGTGAGTCGAGGATGCCGACCGCGTGCTCCTCCGCCCACCGGGCCAACGCCTGAACCGTTTCCAGCAGAGTGAGTCCGCGGGCGGTGAGGGCGTAGTCGACGCGCGGGGGCTTGGTGTCGCGCACGGTCCGCGTCACGAGCCCGTCGCGCTCCAGCCTGCGCAGTGTCGCGCTGAGCATGCGCTGGGTGATGGGGCCGCTGAGGCGGCGCAGCTCGTTGAACCCGCGTGTGGTGTCGGCCAGTCTGCAGATCACCACGACGGACCACTTGTCGCCGATGCGCTCCAGCACGTCGCGGATGAGGTCACGGCTCTGTTCGCACACTGCGGGATCCGTGTCGCCGCGTTCCCTGACCGAGTCCATGGCGAAAGTATACGAGCGGAACCAGGTACGGCCCCCGCCATCGGGTACGGGCCGGATCGCCTCGCGTGATCTCGGTCCGGGGTGTTCTCTCAGGGATACCTGAGCACTTCGAAGTGCCTTCTTGCCGCATGGTTCCCCGTTCCGGAGACTCGATGTCAGGTACGGAATGCGTACCTGGTATTCATCGGGTACTCACTGAGGAGCTGTGCGTGCGAGCTGTGGGGTTGTACGAGTTCGGAGAGCCGGACGTATTGCGGGTGGTGGATCTGCCGAATCCGAAGGCCGGGCCGGGGGAGGTCCGCGTGCGCGTTCACGCGGCCGCGGTCAGTCCGGCGGACACACTGCTGCGAGCCGGTGTGCTCGCGGAGCGGTTCCGCGAGGTTCCGGGGCCGTACGTTCCCGGAATGGACATCGCGGGCGTGGTCGACGAGATCGGCCCGGAGACCAGGACCGACCTGCGCGTGGGCGAATCGGTCATGGCGATGGTCATGCCGCTGGGGATCGCCGCCGTCGGCGGCTACGCCGAGTACCGGGTGCTGCCGGCCGGCTGGGTCGTCCGCGCCCCGAGGGCCCCGACCACGCGCACGCTGCCACCCTGCCCATGAACGGGCTCACCGCGCTGTGGACCATCGACCTGCTGGGGCTGCCCGGCGGATCGGTGCTGGCCGTGGCCGGGGCGGCGGGGACACTCGGCAGCTACCTGGTGCAACTGGCCGAACAGGCGGGACTCACCGTGATCGCCGATGCCGCACCCGCTGATGAGGACCTGGTCCGCGGTTTCGGCGCGGACAAGATCGTGGCCAGGGGATCCGGCATCACCGAACGGCTGCGCGCCCTGTATCCCCACGGCGTGGACGCGCTTGCCGATGCCGCCCTCATCGGCCCCGCCCTGTTCGGAGCCGTCCGCGATGGCGGCACATTCGTCCGCTTCCGAAGTGCCGGGGAACCGGGCGGTTACGAGTCCGACGCGACCGGCAGGATCGCCGTGCGGACGACTTTCGTCCCCGATTACGCCGGGCGCACGGACAAACTTCACCAGATCCGGGAACTCGCCGAGGCGGGCGTCCTGATCCCGCGGGTCGCGCAGACCTATTCCGCCGACGAGGCCGCTGCAGCACACCGGCGGCTCGCCGCGGGCGGCGTACGCGGCCGGCTCGTCATCACCTTCTGAATCCCCCGACTACCAGCACAACCAGGAGTGGTCAGCAATGTCAGCTCGCTTCACGGACAAGGTGGTCCTCATCACCGGCGCCACCTCCGGCATGGGCCGTGCCGCCGCCGAGCGGATCGCCGCGGAGGGGGCGAAGGTCGTCCTCGCGGCACGCGGCGAGGAGGCCGGGGAGGCACTGGCCTCGGAACTGCGTTCCCGCGGTGCCGACGCCCTCTTCGTACGCACCGACGTGACTGCGGAGGCCGACGTCGCGGCGTTGGTCCAGCAGGTGGCCGATCGGCACGGGCGCCTCGACGGGGCCTTCAACAACGTCGGCGCGGCCACCGCGATCGGTCCGCTGACCGACATCGACAGCAAGGCCTGGGACGCGGACCTGGCGCTCAACCTCGGCAGTGTGTTCTTCAGCCTGAAGCACCAGATTCCCCTGCTGCGGGCGTCAGGCGGCGGTGCGATCGTGAACAACGCCTCCAACCTAGCCGTCACCGGAGCGGCCGGGATGGCCTCCTACAGCGCCGCCAAGCACGGGGTCGTCGGACTCACACGGTCGGCCGCCCTCGACACGGCGGCGGCGGGTGTCCGTATCAACGCGCTCGTCACCGGCGGCGTCGACACCCCTCTGCTCCGAGGCAACATGGGCATGCCGCCGGAGGAGGCCGTCCGGGTTGCGGGCGCGCATCACCCGCTCGGGCGGATCGCGCAGCCGAGCGAGATCGCGGCGTTCGTGGCCTTCCTCCTCAGTGACGAGGCGACGTTCATCACCGGAGCCGCACTCGCCATCGACGGGGGCCTGACCGCAGCCTGAGGGACGAGCGGTGCGGGTGCTCATGACGGTGAAGGCATCGTCGTGGCGGACCTGGCCGGGGCCGGGGCCAGTGTGATGGCCAGGACAGCCACGTCGTCCGCGAGTCGGCCCTCGGTGTGGGCACTCACCTCGTGGAGCAGGCGCTGGAGCAGTTCCTCCGGTTCGGCCGCAGGGAACGTGGCGGCACGCTCGGCCAGCGGATAGAAGCTGCCCTGGGGCGAGCGCGCTTCGATCACGCCATCGGTGTAGAGCAGGAGGGTGTCGCCGTCCGTGAAGGCGAATGTCTCGCTGTGCAGCCCGGAGGGTCCCAGATTGCCGAGACCGAGCGGCGGCGCGGGGGAGCCGGCGTGCAGGACGGTGACCTGGCCGTCGCGCAGGAGCAGGGGCGGGGGGTGCCCGCAGTTGATCATCGTGCCGTGTCCGCACCCGTCGGGCAGGTCCAGGACGAGGGCGGTGACGAAGTGCTCGCCGGGATCCTGTTCGGTGTCGGCGGCGTCCTCGATGTCGGCGCCGACACTGTCCTCCATGGCCTGCACCATCTCGGAGAGGGTCTCGCAGTGGCGGGCGCTCTCCCGGAAGGCGCCGAGGACCACGGACGCCTCACCGATGGCGGCCAGCCCCTTCCCCCGGACGTCGCCGATGATGACCCGGCTGCAGGACCGGCCCGTGTGCACGACGGCGAAGAGATCGCCGCCCATCTGGGCGTCGGTGTCGGCTGTGCGATACCGCCAGGCCACCCGCAGCGGTCCCACCCGTTGCGGCGGTGGTCGCAAAAGAACGCGCTGTGCGGTCTCGGCCACCACCCGTACCCGGCTCAGTTGACGGCTGTGCCGCTCCCGCAGGTAGCAGAAGAAGACCACCAGGGCCGACAGCACCACCAGCGCGATGAACTGCCAGACGTGATTGGGAGTGCCCAGCCCCCCGTTGAGTTCGGCCAGCAGAGCCTGTGCGCCCGCCGCGACAGTCCCGATCATGGCCGTCTGCCACGGTCCGGCGAACGATGCGGTCAGGGCCGGCGCGATCACGAGCATCGGGCCGAGATGGACATTGTTCGGCGACACCAGACCTGCCGTGGTGATCACGACGATCAGCGCCAGGGGGACAGCCAGCAGTCGTCCTGAGGCACGGCTCGGGAAGTCATCCAGCCACCGGATATCCATGAGTCCATTGTCGGAGCCATTCGTACGAAAAGCACTGTATGTGACTGTGTGGCGTGCCTGGCCTGTCGTACGGCCGACGTCTCTGGACTGCCCGGGCACGCCCGGCCGCCGTCAGGCGGGCCCGGCGGGGCCGGACACCGTCACGCGGGCCGGCCTCACCGATCCCGGGGGCTCGTGTTCTGCGGGTGAACGTGGTGGTGTGCGCCGCGACCCCGTCAGCCCCGCTTGATCACTGCTGGGCGGGCGGGTACCTCGATCGCCGCGTCGATGTCCGCCCGGGTCATCCTGAAACTGTCGGGATAGGCGTCCCGGGTGGTGCGCCTGTCCGGCTCGCTCGTGCGCCAGCAGTACAGGCACTGCTGGCACTGGAGTACGTGCCAGACGCCCGGCACCGGCGAACTGAACAGTGTCTCGATGTCGCTGTACGCGCACCGCGGGCAGATGGTCGCGGTCATGGGGGGCCTTCCAGTGGGTCGGATCGGGCAGTGCGTTGAGCGGTGGGATCCGTCGGGGCAGGTCAGCGGCGGGCGGCGAGGTGGCGCAGCCGGGCGAGCCACTCGTCGGTTTCCGGCAGGTCACGGACGGGATTGCCGGCGTGGCCGCCGCTCTGCGCGCCGACCGGTGTGGTGGCGTCGATGATGAGCTTGTCGACGATGCCCGGTGTCGTTGCCTGCGGGGCCAACTGCATGACGGACATGTTCGGAACGTGGACCAGGTCGTCGGCCGGGTTCATCTTCGTGGACAGCGCCCACATCACCTGGGGCAGGTTGAAGGGGTCCACGTCCTCGTCGACGACGATGACCGTGGCGGCGTAGCCGAGGCCGTGCGGTGTGGTGAGCACCCGCATCCCGACGGCCTTGGCGAAGCCGCCGTAGCGCTTCGCGGTGGAGACGATGACCACCAGGCCGTGCGTGTACATCGCGTTCACGGCCTGGACCTCCGGGAAGTCCTTCTTCAGCTGCTCGTACAGGGGTGCACAGGTGTTCGCGGCCATCAGGTAGTCGATCTCGGTCCAGGGCATGCCGAGATGGAGGTGCTCGAAGACCGGGTGGGTGCGATGCGAGATCCGGTCGATGCGTACGACCGGCAGGGCCCGTCCGCCGGAGTAGTGGCCGGTGAACTCCCCGAACGGCCCCTCGATCTCCCGCTTGTGACTTTCGATCACACCTTCCAGGACGACCTCGGAGCCCCACGGGACCGGCAGCCCGCTCAGCGGCGCCCTGGCGATCGGAGCGGGCGCGCCGCGCAGGGCGCCGGCCAGCTCGTACTCGTTCTCCTCGTACTTCATGGGAGTCGACGCGACAATCGAGATCACCGGGTCGTTGCCGAGCGTGATGGCGACCGGCAGGTCCTCACCGGCCTCCTCGGCCCTGCGCAGATGCTGGGCCAGATCGTGTACCGGAACCGGCTGGATGGCGAGTTTCCGCTTCCCCTTCACCTCGATGCGGTAGATGCCGACGTTCTGCTTCCCGTTGTTCTCCGCGTCCTCGGGGTCCCGGGAGACAACGGCGGCCTTGTCGATGTAGAACCCGCCGTCCCCGTCGTTCAGGCGGATCAGCGGGAGCACGGAGAAGATGTCGACGTCGTCGCCCTCAAGCGTGTTCTCGGCCCAGGGCGGATTCTCGCGCCACTCCGGCATGATCGGGAACTCGGCCCAGCGGCGTACGAACTCGTCCACCTGCTCCTTGATGCCCGTCTCCTTGGGCAGGTCGAGGGCGAGCGCGTGGTTGGCCCACGAGCCGTGCACGTTCATGGCGATGCGAGCGTCGGTGAAGCCCTGGACGTTGTCGAAGTACAGGGCGGGCGCGGCGTCGCCGAGGCGCGTCGCCGCGCCCGCCGCCGCGGCGATGTCCGGCTCCGGCATCACCTGGTCGGTGATCCGCAGCAACTGGCCCTGGTCGTCGAGGGCCTTCAGGAAACCGCGGAGGTCGTCGAATGGCATGAAAACTCCTTCTTCGGCCCGGGGGAGGAACGGTCGCCCCGGGGTCGGACATCACAGGGCGTGCTTGGTCTCCCGGGCGGCCCGCATGCCGTGCCACCTCTTGGCGGCGGGTGCGGGGAGGTCCAACTGATCGAGGACGCGGGCCACGACGTGGTCGACGATGTCGTCGACGGACGCCGGGTGGTTGTAGAAGGCGGGCATCGGCGGGACGATGCGCACACCCATACGGGAGAGCGCGAGCATGTTCTCAAGATGGATCTCGCTCAGCGGCGTCTCGCGCGGCACCAGGATCAGCCGTCGCCGCTCCTTGAGGACCACGTCGGCGGCACGGCCCACGAGCCCGTCGGCGTATCCGGCGCGTATGCCCGCGAGTGTTTTCATCGAGCACGGCACGACGACCATGCCGTCGGTCGTGAAGGAGCCGGAGGAGAGGGGAGCGGCCTGGTCCTCCGCGGCGTACACCTCGTCGGCGAGCGCGCCGACGGACCGTACGGACAGACCCGTCTCGAACTCGACGGTCGTGCGCGCCCACCGCGAGAGCACGAGATGGGTCTCCACGTCCGGCAGCCGTCTCAGGTTCTCCAGCAGGCGGACACCGAACACGGCACCCGTCGCGCCGGTCATGCCCACGATCAGTCGCACAGTGTTCTGCTCCTCGGGTCTTGGCGGAGGCGGGCAGCAGGGACATTTCCAGTCAGTGCGCTCTCCTTGAGACGTGCGGACGACGAGAGCCCACAGGGTCGGCAGGCGTTGTCCGCACACGTCACGCTAGGTCCGGAGGAGACCGTCGTGGTTGTAGTGTCGGGACACGTTATGGACAGAAACGGACAGCACAGTGTGGCCGAGGTGCCCTACCAGCCATCCGCCGGGACGCCGCCCGGCGCGGAGGTCCTCGGCTTCCCGGCCCTGCTCACCCGTGCGCAGCGGCATGGGGTGGCGCCCTACTCACCGAAACGACTCGCCTTCCACGAGCTGATCGCCGTGAGGTCAGGTGTGCTGCGCTGCTCGGTGGACTTCACCGAACACGAGCTGACGGCGGGGGACTGGCTGTGGGTTCGGCCCGGCCAGATCCAGCAGTACCGCTCGGATCTCGGCGCGGCAGAGGGCACCCTCGTGCTCTTCCAGCCCGGTTTCCTGGACACCCCCACCGCGGACGTGGCCCGCGTCGACCGGCCGGTCTGGAGTTTCGCCCGGATCCCGGAGCCCGAGGGGGAGCGGCTCAGGGGCATCCTGGACCTCCTGGAAGGCGAGTACCGGAGGTCGGAGGGCACACCGCCCGACGTGCACGTGGAAGTGGTGCGCCACCTGCTCGCCGTGCTCCTCCTGCGCCTGGCCCACGCGTACGGCGGTGAGGAGAACGCGGAGGCCGCCAACGATGCCTTCCGCCGCTTTCAGCAGGCGGTGGAGCGCGGTTTTCCCGGTTGCCGTCGCGTGGAGGCCTATGCGGCCCGACTGGGCTACAGCCCGCGCACCCTCACCCGTGCGACCCGGGCCGCGACCGGGCGCAGCGCGAAGCGCTTCATCGACGACCGCGTCCTGCTGGAGGCCAAGCGCCTCCTCGTGCACACGAGCCTGTCCGCCACCGCGATCGGCGAAAGGCTGGGCTTCTCCAGTGCCACGGTGTTCACCAAGTTCTTCCGGCAGCGGGAGGGTGAGACGCCGGCGGCATTCCGGGTTCGCGCGACGGCCGCCACGCCGTGACCGTTGTTGCTGTCGCCGCCACTCCTGTCGCCGCCACTCCTGTCGCCACTGCGACAGAGCAGGCCTGAACAGAGCAGGCCGGAACGGGAGAACGGGCGGGCACTGTTCTGTTCTCGGCGGTGGCGGCAAGCCGCGCCGCTGAGCGGCTCGTGGGTCGACCACGCGACCACAGCGTCCGGTCACCCGGGTCCGGGCGCCTCCAGGCGTCGGGGCGCGGTGTGTTGAGCCCTGAGTGAGGCCTCGAAACCCGGCCGTGCGACCGAGCACTCAGCGCATGTGCGCGTCCAAGGCGTCGATGATCTCGCGCCAGAGCTCACGTGGACGGTCGTGTCCCATGTCGGCAACGAGCAGGAGTTTCGCTCCGGGCACCAGGTCGGCGGTGCGCTTGCCGCCGCTCGGATCGATCAGTGTGTCATCGAGACCATGGACCACCAGGGTCGGTACGCGAAGTCCGCGCAGCGCGTCAGCGCGTGAACCGCCGAGGACCATCGCCCCGAGTTGGCGTCCCACGCCCGCCGGGTAGTAGGCGCGGTCGTAGCTCTCCCGGGCCAGCTCCCGAAGGAGCGCGGGGTCGCCGTAGCGCTTCGAGGACCACACCAGTTCTCTCTCCGCCGCAGCGACATACCCGTCGCGATCCGACGGCTTCGCACTGAGGAGCACCGCCTGGGCCTCGGCGCTGGGACGGCCGTGGTCGGGTTCGCCGGTCGAGGACATCATCGACGTCAGGGTCAGGACGCGGGCCGGCCGGCTGATGGCCATGGTCTGGGCGATCATGCCGCCCATCGAGGATCCGACCACGTGAGCCCGTTCGATGCCGAGCGCGGAGAGCAGGCCGAGGCCGTCGTCGGCCATGTCCTGCATTCTGTACGGCATCATCGCGAGGGCCGGCGGGATGTCTCCCGCAGTCACGAGGCCGATGAACCGGCCCAGATCGACGGGGTGCTCGTCGAACCTCGTGGACAACCCGCAGTCGCGGTTGTCGTACCGGATCACGTAGCGCCCGCGTCCGGCGAGCGCACGGCAGAAGTCCTCGTGCCAGGCGATCATCTGGGCACCGAAACCCATCACGAGCAGGACGGGCGGGTCCGAGGGATCGCCGAAGGTCTCGTACGCGATGGACACTCCTGGTGAGACTTCGGCGATCGGCATGCGGGGGGTGTCTCAATGCCGCCTGCCGCCGTGCATCCGGATATCGACGACCAAGGCGTCGTCGGGCCCACATCCTCTGCCTTCCCGGGCCATGGCGCATTTGCCTAAAGCCATTAGGTAAATGCATAATGGGCTTCGCCGAACGGGAGGAACATCATGGTTCGAGCAGGGCTGACGCCCGAGCGCCTGACCCGGGCCGGGGCCGACATGGCCGACGAGGTCGGCTTCGACCAGGTGACCGTCTCGGCGCTGGCCCGCCGATTCGACGTCAAGGTCGCGAGTCTGTACTCGCACCTGAAGAACTCCCAGGACCTCAGGACCAGGATCGCGCTGTTCGCGCTGGAGGAACTCGCCGACCGGGTCGCCGCCGCCCTGGCCGGGCGGGCCGGCAAGGACGCCCTGGCCGCCTTCGCGGACGCCTACCGCGACTATGCCCGGGAGCATCCCGGCCGCTACGACGCCGCCCGTCTGCGGCTCGATCCCGAGACGGCCGCGGCCAGCGCCGGGGTGCGGCACGCGCAGATGACGCGGGCGATCCTGCGCGGTTACGACCTGACGGAGCCCGACCAGACGCACGCGGTCCGGATGCTGGGCAGCGTCTTCCACGGCTACGTCAGCCTGGAGATGGCCGGAGGCTTCAGTCACACCGCCGTCGACTCGCAGGAATCCTGGGACTGGGTCGTGGATTCGCTCGACGCCCTGCTGCGCCATCGCGCCGCCCCTTGACCAGCAGCGGGCCGAATCGCCGGAGCCGAGCGGCGCACCGAGCACCGGCCATCGGGAACCGGCGTACCCGAACATCCGGAAAAAGATCAACAGGCTGGGGCAATGAACACTGAGCGCGACTGGATCACCACACCTGTCACCGCGGACATCCTGCGCGGCTACCTCGACGCGGAGACCACCGCGCACGGCCTGCTGCCGCATCGGCTGCCCGCTCGGGCCCGGCAGCAGATCCCCGACAGCCAACTCGCCGTGGCCGAGGCCCAGCCCTCCGGCGTCCGCCTGGTCTTCCGCACCCGGGCCACCACCATCGAACTGGAGACGCTGCCCACCAAGCGCGTCTACCAAGGGTTTCCGGCCCCGGCGGACGGTGTCTACGACCTGCTGGTCGACGGCCGGCTCGCCGGCCAGACCACGGTGACCGGCGGAAACGTCCGCACGGTCACCGACATGATCAGCCAGGCATCCGAACTGCGTGCGGGTCCGGCCGGCACCGCCCGGTTCACCGGCCTGGCGGCGCATGACAAGGACATCGAGATCTGGCTTCCGCATACGGAGATCACGGAACTGATCGCCCTGCGCACCGACGCCCCGGTCGAGCCGGCCGGGGAGCACGGCCGCAGGGTGTGGCTGCACCACGGCAGTTCCATCAGTCACGGTTCGAACGCCGCCCATCCGACCGCCATCTGGCCGGCCCTGGCAGCGGCCCGGGGCGGAGCGGAGCTGGTCAACCTGGGGTTCGGCGGCAGCGCGCTGCTCGACCCGTTCACCGCCCGTGCGATGCGGGACACCCCCGCCGACCTGATCAGCCTCAAGATCGGCATCAATATAGTCAACAGCGACGCGATGCGTCTGCGTGCCTTCGGTCCCGCTGTCCACGGATTCCTCGACACCATCCGTGAGGGGCATCCGAGCACGCCGCTGCTGGTCGTGTCCCCCATCCTGTGCCCGGTCCAGGAAGACACACCCGGCCCCCTCGCTCCCGACTTCGACGGCGGGACCCTGCGGTTCAAGGCCACGGGCGATCCGGCCGAACGCGCTGCCGGGCGTCTGACGCTCAACGTCATCCGTGGTGAACTCGCCCGGATCGTCGGACAGCGAGCGGCTGACGACACGCATCTGCACTACCTCGACGGCCGCGACCTCTACGGCGCGGCGGACCACGCCGAACTGCCGCTGCCCGACGAGATCCATCCCGATCCCGCGGGACACCGCCGCATCGGCGAGAACTTCGCGCGGCTCGCGTTCGGCGACGGTGGTCCGTTCGCCGTCAAGACCGGCTGACGGACGTCGCGGTCACGCACACCGTGATCGCGGCGCGAGCCTCGCTGGCATCGGAGGTTCCCGCCCGCTCGCCAGGTCCGCCACTTCGCCCACCGGGGAAGTCGCGGCGAACGCTCGTACCGCTCCGGGCGGTTGTCCCGGAACCAGGCCCGGCCCCGCCCTCGAACATCACCGAATCCGAACTGAGCGGGTTCGCCCGGTGGCGCGCCGGCCCGCGTCCGCCCGCGCCGGCCCACCTTCGCCCGCGTCCGCTTGCGGACGGGCACAGCGCATCGGGGCAGGGGCCGGCTCCGAGGTTCGAAAAGAGGCGTTCACAGGGAGCGGTACATGACGTGCAGTCCGACATAGCCAGCGGTCGGATGCCGGAATCCCTCCGGCAGTGTGCCCAGGACCTCGAAGCCGAGCGACCGGTACAGCTTCACCGCGTGGACGTTGGTCTCCACAACCGCGTTGAACTGCATCGCGCGATAACCCGCCGCGCGCGCCCAGTCCACTGTGTAAGCGCACAGCGCCCGCCCGACACCCTGCCCGGTGTGAGCCGGGTCCACCATGTAACTGGCGCTCGCGATGTGCGAGCCGTTGCCCATGTGGTTGCGATTCATCTTCGCGGTCCCGAGGACCGTCCCCGAGTCGTTCACCGCGACGACCGTACGGTTCGGAGCCGACAGCAGCCACCATTCCCGGCCTTGGTCCTCGTCGAGATCCGTCGGATAGGTGAAGGTCTCACCCGCGGCGACGATCGTATGGAAGAAGGGCCAGATCGCGGGCCAATCCTCCGCGCCGGCTTCCCTGATCAACATGCATGACAGCATGCCGTACGGCCGCGGCACGGCCCAGGCCTTTTCACCCGGAGCGCCCGAGACGGCCCGCGGAGGCTCAGAATCAGGCTCCGACCTCCTCGTTCTCCGGTTCGACGCCGTGTCGTGCCGTACCTCGTGGCGGGCCGGACGGCCGAACACCTCGCCGGTGGCAAGTGGCTCCGCCATGATCCGACGTGCGGTGCGCGTGGTCACCACCGTCTAGGGTATGAACGGGAGTTGACGACCACTATGAGAGGGCGCGCAATGCCGGGTTCGGGCTGGATGGACGCTTCGGCGGCGGGGCCGATAGATCTGCACACCGATCGCCCCCACGCGGCGCGGGTCTACGACTTCGTCCTCGGCGGCAAGACGAATTACCCCGCCGACCGGGAGGCGGGTCGCAAGACGCTGGAGGCGCTGCCGACCGCGGGGCGCGACGCCCGCGAGAACCGCGGCTTCATGAGGCGTGCGGTGACGATCGCGGCCGAGGCGGGAATCCGGCAGTTCTTCGACGTCGGTACCGGGATTCCCACCTCCCCCAACGTGCACGAGGTGGCGCAGGGGATCGCGCCCGAAAGCCGCGTCGTCTACACGGACAACGACCCGATCGTTCTCGCGCACTCGCGCGCCCTGCACGCCAGCACGCCCGAGGGACGCACCACCTACCTTCAGGCGGACGCGGGGGATCCTGACACGATCCTGCGGGCACCGGGGTTGCGGGAGACCCTGGATCTCGGCGAACCCGTCGCTCTGAGCCTGCTCCTCCTGCTGCACTGGCTGCCCGGCGACCCGTACGCGGTCGTGCGGCGCCTGATGGACGCGCTCGCCCCCGGGAGTTACTTGATCATCACGCACCTGGCCAGCGACATCTTCGACGGCGTCGCGGGCGTCGAGAAGACCTTCGTCGAGTCGGGCACCAGCCTCCGCGCCCGTTCCGGCCCGGAGGTACAGGGCTTCTTCGACGGCCTGGAGCTGCTGGAGCCCGGCGTCGTGCCGTGCAACCTCTGGCGTCCCGCGCTCGCCGCGGTCGGTTCGGTGAAGGCCTTCGAGGTGCCGGTGTACGGGGGCGTCGCCGTCAAGAGGTGAGTCGGTGGCCGGGGGTGCGGTGGCCCCGGTGATGCTGCTTCGGGACGACGCTGTCCGCATCCAGCGGGGCTGCCCAAGTGCCGCGTTTCGTGGGGCCGGTGCCGCCGGGCGGCAGGGGCAGTGCACGGGCGGGAGCGGCCGCCTGGTGGCGCAACGCCCGGATGCGGTGCCGTGTGCCCGGTCCCGAACGCGACGGACGGGGGTGGGACAGGTACGGGGTGAGCGTGCCGCGCGAAGTCCGAGGCGGAGCTCGCGTCGAATCGGAGGACGGCACGTGCGGCGCAGGCCGGCAAGGACCGGAGGCTCCTCCGCGAGGCCTGGCGGCCCTGGGCTCCGCGAGACCGCTTCGGTGCCTTGCGATGCACGGCACCCGACGACGCGGCCCATCGGACGCTCATCCGGCCGCTCATCCGGCCGGGACTCCTGGGAGAGCGATGGGCAAGCTCTCATCCTGCCCCCTGATCGGGGGACCGCGGCCGGCTTGCGGGCACGTCAGCACGTCCGGGTGCGGTCGGACCTGCCGGCGAACCTCGCACGGCAGCCGCCGGCGCAGGGGAGACTGGTAGGCATGATGCCGCGTGTCGAATGTCCTTCCTGCAACCGCCTCATCGCGGCCGCGCCGGTGTCCGGGCGGCCGGGCATGGGCCGGATCTTCCGGCATGACGAGCCGGGGGTGCGCCGGGAGCGCTCCGGTTCGCTGGTCTCCTGTCCCGGATCGCTGGACGTCGTCACGCTGCCCGATCCGGGCATGCAGCTCGATTTGTTCGGCGAGGCAGAGGAGCAGCAGGAGCACGATGATCCGGTCTTGTTCTAGGCCGGCGGCCCGAGGGGTGTGGCCGGTGTCGTCCAGCGCCTGCGGGGCCCGGCCGATCGACAGGGGGTCGCGCGGGACGACGCCGGCCGTGGACTGGTGCCTCCCGGTCCGGCGAGCGCTGAGGGGTCGCGTACCTCCGGCTGCCGGGCGCGAGCTCAGGCGGGCGGCGTTACCGGAGACCACACGCCGAACCACTGTTCGGCGCCCCAAGCCTCGAACCGTCGCACCTCGGTGAAGCCCAGTTTCGCCGCGAGGCGCATCGAACGGCCGTTGGCGGTATGGGTGCAGAGCACCACCGGCTCACCGGGAAGCGCGTCGGCGAACCAGCCGAGAGCCGCCGCGCACGCCTCGGTGGCGTACCCGCGTCCCCACGCCCGGGGCAGGAACAGGTAGCCGAGTTCGGCCTCCCCGGCGTCGGGACCGACATGGCTCCGATGCTCCGCGTCGCGCCGGTTGAGTTCGATGGTGCCGATCATCGCCCCGTCGAGTTCGATCACGAAAAGCCCGGGGCGCCTGCCGGGCGTCCCGGGCAACGCACGCTCCAACTCCGCATGCTGTCGAGGGCCGCCCAGGTAGGCACCCACCTCAGGCGATGCCAGCAACTCGACGAACGCCGCACGGTCCCGGGCCTCGGATGCGCGGAGCACGAGCCGGTCGGTCCTGATCGGAGCGGGCGGCCAGGAGACGGGTCCGACCTCGGTCATGGCGGGCAACTTATCGCAGGCTCCGGATCGTCGTCGCGGACGGCGTGGTGGAAGGCCGCAGAGGGAGTTCCAGAGGGACGTCAACTCCCCTTACCGGCAGGTGGGCTCAGGCGAAGCCGACCTGAGTGCGGGGGATCGCGTTTACGATCCGCAGCCCGTAGGGGCCTTCGTGCCTCGGCCACCTCTCAGGCTCCGTCCACCATGGCGGGGCCCCAGGGGGCGGGCCCCGAGCCCTCCGACCAGGCAGCGAGGGAGTCGCCGTCCACGCAGCGGATACCGCACTCCGCGGCGTACTCCCGCGCCGGTGCGGTGAACTGACTGGTGGTTACGACGGCAGCGAGCTGGGCTCCGTGTACTGACCAGCAGGTGCCGCCGAAGCGCTGGAGATCCTGGGAGCCGACCTTGTGGGCAGGACCGTACTGCTTGCACTGCACGACGACGCGCCGGCCGTCCGGTGCGGTGGCGAGGACGTCGGCGCCCAGGTCACCGGCGCCGCCGACAACCGCGACATCGTGGCAGCCGTCCCGTTCGCACAACGCTGCGACGGCCGCCTCGAAGCCGTCAGGGTCGAGGGCCGTGAAGTCGACGGCAGGCGCGGGCGCAGGCAGTACGGCGGTGAGGCCGTCCTGAGCGGTGGCGGGAGCGAGGTCGAGCGTATCTTCGCCCCCACCGGCCAGGGAGGGCGCGAAGGCCTCGCCGAGCGGAGCCGGCTCGATGAGTTCCCGGTCCGTCCGCGCCATCCCGGCCCGGGCGGCGCGACGCAACTCGCCGGCTCTCGGCATCGCCCGGAACAAGGTGTAGAGCATGGGAACCGCGAGTATCGCGAGGAGTACCGCAGTGAGTGGATGCGCCCCGGCCCAGCGCGCGAAGCACACGAAGAACAGCGCGGCGGCTGCGAGCAGGGCGCCCGCCATGGCGAGGATGACAACCGGCCGGGGCATCGACCCTGTCGCTCTGAGGCGGCCGGTGCTGGTCCTGGTCTCCCGCATCAGCACGGGGCCTCCTCCACGTCGTCATGAACCCGCTTCGACGGACGTGTGCCCCGAACAGCGCAATCCATGATCAACAAGCCGAGACCCGCGCCAAGCCCGTGGGTGGAGCCCGGTCAGGAACACGCCCACGAGCCCGCTCGCGGGCGCATTGTCGGCTCAAGGCCGATCCCGACCCACGAGGGCGTGGTGGTGCCTGTTCGCGGGGGTGCGCCCTTTCGCGCGAGGTATCGACTCGTCCCTGATCCGCGTTTCCCCCGCATACGGAGGTGCAGTGCTGCTTCCGAGGGCCGGCTGAACCGAGGAAGGGCTGCACGACCTCCTCACGAGGTGGTCGGCGTGCTGTGCGGAAGGTGGAGGAGCCCTCGCGCCCACCCGCCGGGGAAGTGGCTCGCTCGGTAGCGACGCGTACTGCGCGGACACCAGCGCGCAGTCTGCCCGCGCGGTCGACACGGCCCTGTCTGCCCACCCGCCCCGGCGAGCTGGAGCCCCGGCGGGCCCCGGTGGGGCACGGCCGCCGCGCGGAGCCGGAGCCGGACCCGGCCCGATCGTCAGTCGTGGTCGGTAGTGACGGCAACGCCGCGCCAAGCGTCCATCTCCTTGCGAACACTGGCCAGTTTGGCGTCGACGACCTGCAGGGTGTCCGTTCCGAGCTGGAGTCGCAGCGGCGGGTCGGAGGCGGCGGCCACGTCGACGATCGCGCGGGCGGCCTTGACCGGGTCGCCGGGCTGGGCATGGTTGATGTCGGCGACACGATCACGCACCGCGCCGGAGGTCGCCGCGTAGTCGTCGATCAGGTGGACGCCGGTCTGCAGGCTCGACGGGTCGAGGAAGTCGGTCCGGAAATATCCCGGCTCGACGATCGTCACGTGGATACCCAAGGGCGCCAGCTCGGCGTGGAGAGCTTCGCTGAACCCCTCGACCGCGAACTTCGTCGACGCGTAGATTCCCCAGCCCGCCCCGCCGGCGAAGCCTCCGACGGAGCTGATGTTGATCACATGCCCGGAACGCTGCTGCCGCAGCGTCGGCAGCACAGCCCGCTGTACGGCGAGGACACCGAGCACGTTGGTCTCGTACACCGCACGCACCGCCGTGTCGTCGGCCTCCTCCACCGCGGCGAGAAGACCCCGGCCGGCGTTGTTGACCAGAACGTCGATCCTTCCGAAACGCTCGACGGCGGCCGCGACACCCTCCTCGATGCTGTGGTGATCGGTCACGTCCAGGGGCACCGCGAGCAGCGCGTCGCCGGCGTCGGGAAACCGGCTTCGGACGGCGTCAGCGCTGCGCGCGGTGGCCGCGACCTGATGGCCGGCGGCCAGTGCCGCGCGGGTGATCTCCTGGCCGAAACCCCTGGACGCTCCTGTCACGAACCACACACTCATCGTTGCCTCCTCGTGGATGACGTACGCACACCGTGCCCGCGCCGGTGGGGCGTGGCGCTTGAGCACCACGGCCGAGACCGGACGACTCCGCTCCGGACCGCCGGCGACTGTTTCGCAACCGCGACCGACCATGCGGAGCCCGCCCGGCCTGCCGGGCAGCCGTCCGGGCACGCGCGGGTGACACGCGGTTCGGCCCGGTGCCGTTTCGGCCGGATGGCACATGCCTCCCTTCGACCCTGCCACGGGCCGGGACCGGCGGCATCATCGGCATCCCGCGCACGGCGGGGGAGGGGCACGCGGTGCCCGGCGCCACCGCTTGGGAGAGCCGATGCGCGGGACGCGAAGGCGGGAGGACAGGCCTATCCGCTCGGGCACCTGCCCCTTGTCACGGAGGCTCGCCATCCATGGCCGGCGGATTCTCCCCAGAACGTGGAGCCCGGTCGTCTCGTCCGGCGGACACCACGCCGCTGTGCGTGCCCGCGGCCACGTCCGCGCGCCCCCGGAAACGCCGGGCAGTGCACGACGTGCCGAGGGGCCACATCGGCAGACTCCCGCTACCCGCTACCCGCTACCCGCTACCCGCTACCCGTCGCCCGTCGCCCGTCGGTCGTCGCGCGCGACCCGGGACCCGGGCCGATCCGGTGAAGGGACCGTCCCGCGCCAGCGAAGCGCCGTCCCGCTCGGCAACGCAATCAAGGGGCCCGCGCCGTCGCGTCTCTCTCAGGGCGGCACGCCACGGGCGCTGTCGCAGGGCGAAAGCCCTCAACTGGCCTCTCCTCGACGGTGCATGAGAGCGAATCAGACCTGGCCGCGGACTCGCGAGGCCACCGGCCCGACGCGGCCGTCGGGCGGGCGCCCCTGCGTGCGCTGCTGCCGAGGCAGGCCCTTACGAGGGGTTTTGGCCTGGGGCGGCCCGGGGTTCCTGGGTTGCTTGTTCCCAGGCCGATCTCGGCGTGCCAGACTGCCCCGCAGGCCTCCCCGGCCCGGTTGAAGGGCGATCGTGCCGGAGCGATCCGCTGGTCGGCCGCGGGATGCGGATGCGTTGAATTGTCGAGATGTCGATCTGCCCGATCCTGGCCGCCGCACCACCGGCCTGTCCGCCCCGGAGCCCGGCGGGTTCCGTATCCATCACTTCGTTCCGGCGCGTCCTGGGCCCTGCGGACCGGCACGCGAACCCAGCAAGTCACGGTGCGCGCAGGTGTCCGCCGCCGCCGATCCCAGGAAGCGCCGCGCAGGGCCGAGCCACCACCCGGACCATCGTCGAGAACACCCATGGAGCAGACCATGCTCACCACTGACCCACTCACCGCTGAGCCCAGAGCGGCGTCGCCCATGCTCGTCGGAGTCGCGCGCGAGGCGCCCGGGGAGACACGAGTCGCCGCGACCCCCGCGACCGTCAAGCAACTGATCGGCCTCGGGTACGACGTCCTGATCGAGTCGGGGGCGGGCGACAAGTCCTCATTTCCCGACCAGGCGTACGCGGACGCCGGGGCACGGATCGGTTCCGCCGACCAGGCGTGGGGCGCGGATGTCGTCCTGCGCGTCAACGCGCCCGAGCCGCTGGACGTCGCGCGGCCGAAGGACGGCGCCACCCTCATCTCGACGCTAGCGCCGGCTCTCAACCCCGGGCTGGTCGACGCGCTTGCCCAGCGCCCCGTCACCGTCCTCGCGGTCGACGCCGTCCCGCGGATCAGCCGGGCGCAGTCCCTGGACGTCCTGTCCTCGATGGCCAACATCGCCGGTTACCGTGCGGTGATCGAGGCGGCCCACGAGTTCGGCCGCTTCTTCACCGGCCAGGTGACCGCGGCGGGCAAGGTGCCGCCGGCGAAGGTCCTGGTGGCAGGGGCCGGGGTCGCGGGCCTCGCCGCCATCGGCGCGGCGTCGTCACTCGGCGCGATCGTGCGGGCCACCGATCCTCGTCCGGAGGTCGCCGACCAGGTCGGTTCGCTGGGCGGGCAGTACCTGCCGGTGGTCGTGGACGAGAGCGCCCAGCGCTCCAGTGACGGCTACGCCAGGGACACCAGTGAGACGTACGACCGCCGGGCCGCCGAGATCTACTCGGAGCAGGCCGCCGACGTCGACATCATCGTCACTACCGCTCTCATCCCCGGCCGCTCGGCCCCTCGCCTGATCACCGCCGCGGACGTCGCGTCGATGAAGCCGGGAAGCGTCATCGTCGACATGGCCGCGGCCCAGGGCGGCAACGTCGAAGGCAGCCTCGCCGGACAGCGCGTGGTCACCGACAACGGGGTGGTCATCCTCGGCTACACCGATCTCGCCGGGCGCCTGCCCGTGCAGGCGAGCCAGCTGTACGGCACCAATCTGGTCAATCTGCTGAAGCTGCTGACCCCGGGCAAGGACGGACGGCTAGTCCTGGATCTCGATGACGTGGTGCAGCGCGGCATCACGGTGGTCCGTGAGGGCGAGAAACTGTGGCCACCGCCGCCGGTACAGGTCTCGGCCGCTCCCGTGCACAGCGCGGAACCGGTGGCCGAGAAGGAGGAGCGCGAACCGCGGTCCCCGGCGGTCAGGCTGGGCCTGGTCTTCGCCGGCGCCGCAGCCCTCTTCGTCGTCAACGCGCTCGCACCCGAGCCGATCCCGCGGCACTTCACGGTGCTGGTGCTGGCGATCGTCATCGGTTACTACGTCATCGGCCGGGTGGCGCACGCCCTGCACACTCCTTTGATGAGCGTCACGAACGCCATCTCCGGAGTGGTGGTGGTCGGTGCGCTGCTCCAGGTCGGCATGCATGACACCGTGATCCGGATCCTGGCCGCTGTCGCGATCCTGCTCGCCTCCATCAACGTCTTCGGCGGCTTCGCGGTGACCCGCAGGATGCTCGTCATGTTCAGCAGGGGGAAATGACATGACGTCACAGTCCGTCGCCGTCGCGGCGTATCTCGTCGCGGCCCTGCTGTTCGTTCTGTCGCTGGCCGGCCTCTCCCGCCACGAGACCTCCGCCAAGGGGTGGCTGTACGGCGTCGTCGGAATGGCCGTCGCCCTGGCCGCCACGATCGGGGTGGTCGCCTCCGACAGCCCCGGCTGGGGCATCTACCTGGTGGTCGGCGGGATCGTGGTCGGCGGGGCGATCGGGTTGTGGCGGGCCCGCGTCGTCGAGATGACGGGTATGCCGGAACTCATCGCCGCGCTGCACAGCTTTGTGGGCCTGGCAGCCGTCCTCACCGGCTGGAACGGCTACCTGGAGGTGGAAAGGGGCGGTCGGGGCGGCCTCGACGGCGCGCTGCTGCACATCCATCACGCCGAGGTCTTCATCGGGATCTTCATCGGCGCGGTCACCTTCACCGGTTCCATCGTGGCCAACCTCAAGCTCAGCGGAAAAATCGACTCCAAGCCGCTGATGCTGCCGGGAAAGAATCTGATCAACGTGGGCGCGCTGGTGGCGTTCGCCGCACTGACCGTGATCTTCATCGTGCACCCGGCGCTGTGGCTGATGATCGCGGTCACCGTACTGGCGCTCGCACTCGGCTGGCACCTGGTCGCCTCGATCGGCGGCGGTGACATGCCGGTCGTCGTCTCGATGCTCAACTCCTATTCCGGATGGGCTGCCGCCGCGGCCGGCTTCCTCCTCGACAACGACCTGCTGATCGTGACCGGCGCCCTCGTCGGCTCCAGCGGCGCCTACCTGTCGTACATCATGTGCCAGGCGATGAACCGGTCCTTCCTCTCCGTCATCGCTGGGGGCTTCGGCATCGAGGCCGCGGCCGGTGGGGGCCAAGAGCAGGGCGAGCACCGGGAGACCACGGTCCAGGAGACCGCCGATCTGCTGGCCGACGCCCGCAGCGTCGTCATCGTCCCCGGCTACGGCATGGCCGTGGCACAGGCGCAGTACCCGGTCGCCGAGCTCGTACGCGGTCTGCGTGAGCGGGGCGCCGAGGTGCGCTTCGGCATCCACCCGGTCGCGGGCCGGCTGCCGGGCCACATGAACGTGCTCCTTGCCGAGGCCAAGGTCCCCTACGACATCGTGCTGGAGATGGACGAGATCAACGACGACTTCGTCAACACCGACGTCGTCCTCGTCATCGGGGCCAACGACACGGTCAATCCGGCTGCTACGGAGGACCCGAGCAGCCCGATCGCGGGCATGCCGGTGCTACGGGTGTGGGAGGCCCAGAACGTCCTCGTCTTCAAACGGTCGATGGCGACCGGATATGCGGGCGTCCCCAACCCGCTCTTCTACCGGGAGAACTCGCGGATGCTCTTCGGTGACGCCAGGTCCAGGATGGAGGAGATCGTCCGGACGTTGACACCGGTCCGCGTCTGATCTGCGCAGGCACATCGCATCAGGGGCCGAGCCTGCCCTCTGGGATCCGCCGCGGGACCGGTGCGGCACCGCCCGTCCCCGGTGCGCGCCGGTCCCCGGGCCCCGGCCCGGAGGCGCCGGGTCGTGCTCGGGTCGACGTCCGGCGGTGGAGCGCGGCCACGTCGACCGGAGGGGCAGGGCTGAGGGTGAGCGCACACGCATGACGGCTACCCGGTCGGCGGGCCTGCCGGGATGCGTGAGGCGCGTGCCATGGGCGTACGGCAAGGCCGTGGTCGGCACTCCTGACGACACAAGAAGCTGTCCGCTAACGGTAAAGGGGACCTTCACCTGCCGGAGGGGCGGGCACGGGCATCTGCCCCGCCTGCGGGGTGTGGCGCCGGATAGAGGTCTGATCCGAGGAGTTACGAAAAATAGCAGGCATAATTAATATAATTCGATCTAGTTTATGAGCTCCTTGGGTGATTTTCTATGCTGTCCGACTAACGGCCCGGGGCCAAGGGGACTTCATCCTCATCCGCTCGACCTCGAACGAAATGAGGACCAACATGCGTATCCGGACTGCTTGCGTCGCCGCATCACTGGCTGCTGTCACCGTCCTCGGTGGCGCGGGAGCCGCAGCCGCCGACGGCCACGGGGGCGAAGGCCACGGCGCCAACGCCCAGGCCGCGGCGATTGGCTCGCCGGGTCTGCTTTCCGGCAACGTCATCCAGGTCCCGGTCCACGTGCCGGTCAACGTCTGTGGCAACAGCATCAACGTCATCGGATTGCTGAACCCGGCCGCCGGCAACGCCTGTGTGAACCGCTGACGCAGCTCCGGCCCCCGCAGGTGCTCTCGCTCCTCGACCTGGTGCGAGAGCACGTGTGAGGTCATGTGAGAAGCCCCGGACCCGCGTTGCGGTCCGGGGCTTCTCACATGCGCGACCAGCCCGGAAGCTCCGATCGTTCAAGCGGTGCGGAGAAGGCAAGCGGGCGGAGGAGTAGCGGCACACGCCGCGCCGGCCCGCACCGCACGCGCGGCCGAGGGAGCCGGACCGGGGTGCCGGCGGTGGAGGCGCCCCCGAACTCCTTGCGCGGGAACCGTCCGTGACAGCACCGATTTTCCCAGCTCCTGCCCGCGGGGGCCGCCCTCCGCCCGGCCTCAGGGGAATGCGAGGCGCAGGACGAAGGGGCGGTGCCCACCTCTGGTGGAGGTCCGCGACGGGCGAGGGCTCAGGTTCGTGCCTGCCCTCGCGTTGACGCGGCGCATCCGGGGGTTCGGGGACGGACCACCCCCCTGCCCCTGGCGCCGATCACTCGTAGCAGGCGAACCGGTTGTAGGGGACCTGGTAGGTGGCGTCCACGTTCTGCTTCCCCGAACCGTGGGGGCCCTTTACCGTCGCGTGCGCGGTCACGGTCACGCTGCCCGTTTCGGTGGTCGGCTCGCCGGTGCGGAAGACCGCGGTCACCTTGCCGCCGGCCCGGACATTCTTGAAGGTCTTCGAGCCGTACGCCGTCTGCACCGTCAGAGATGCACGGTCCTGCGACCGGTTCTGGGCGGACACCTCGATGCGCGTCTCGTCCTTGACGCAGCGGGTCACCGCGTTCGACGTGACGGGGATCGCGCCGGGCGCGGGCGGGTCCTTGGGCAGGACCGTGACGGTGAACTTCTTCGCCGGTGCGACGTTGCCGGCGGCGTCGACGGAGCGGTACTCGATCTGGTGCGTGCCGTATCCGGGGGAACGTTCGGCGAACGGCGACGTGGACAAGCCGCCGCTCCCGAGGTTTCCGTAGATCAGATCGTCGACGTTCGTGCCCGTGGGCGTGAAGAGGAACGGCTTCGAACTGTCGGTGGGCCAGCCGAAGTAGTGGAACCAGCCGTCGCCGTCGACCCGGAACTCGGAGAACAGCGCACCCTGCTGGTCGTCATGGGCCGTCAGCGCCAGGCTGAAGGAGTCCGTGACGGTGTAGTGCGGCGTACCGTCGCTGTTCTTGGAGACACTGACCGGGTCCGACACGGTGTAATCCGTGGTCGCCGGAGTGTCGTCGACGGTCCACTGCTTGGTGGCCACCGGCGACGTGCGGTTGTGGGGATCGCTCACACCGACCTGGACGCGGTGGGTACCCCTGTTGAGCCCGAGGCTCGCGAGGTGGAGGCTCGTCGAGTGGCCCACGACACGGCCGTCGAGGCGCCAGGTCACATCGAGTGCGTGGTCGCGCGGGTGGCCGGGGTCGACCCACAGGACGTCGGTCGCGCCGACCGGCTGGGTGTCGGGCGTCGCCAGGCTGATCGTCGGAGCGCCGTCCTGCCCTGCCGGGCCGGAGGCTGTTCCGACCGTCCACTCGCGTGTGGCGGTCATCCTGCTGCTGTCGCGCAGGGCGGGATCACGGACGAAGTCCGTGTCGTCGACCACCTTCACACTGATCGTGTCACCCGGTCGCGCGTGCAGGTCCCGTACGTTGACACTGCGCGCGTTGCCGGTTCCGCGGACGACCTTGCCGTTGACACTCCACGTGGCGTCGAGATCCTCGTGGACCGGATGAACGGTGTCGATCCACACTTCGTCCGTGGGGCCGACCGGGCCGTCCGTCGGTGTCGAGTCCTCGATGAGGTCGACAGCGCCCGAGAGGGCGGCGGTCATCTGCTCCCGGCTCACCTGGTCCATGTAGTACCCGAGGGTCTTCATCATGGAGTGCTGACTCGGCCGCCAGACCCCCTCGGTGTAGTACATGCCGCCCTCGAACCGGCCTATGGTGCCGCCGGATTCGCTCTTCTCCCCGAGCCAGCGCCACCACTTGGCCTTCTGGTCGAGCATCTGCTGCTCGGTCAGGAGCGTGTGGTGCACCGAATCGGGCTCCCCACCGGTGTACGTCCCGCTCGTCACGCCCCGCGTGTAGTAGTCGTACTCGTCCTGGAGACCACCGGCGGAGTGCCCGAGTTCATGCGGAGCGATCAGCGCGGACATGGCGTTGCCACCCGTCGCCGTGGCGTAGGAGCCTCCCGCACCGCCATAGGTGTCGCTGTTCGCGAGTGCGAGGATCTGGTCCGCCTTGGGCGCGAGGGCCGCGTACTTCTTCGCGGCGCCGTCGTCCATCACCAACAGTCGCTGGATGCCGGTCTTGGAGCAGCCGCTCCACAACTTCATGCTCAGCGGCGTCGTGCGCACCGGCGACGTCAGCTCAGGATCGCAGCTGATGCCCGATTCCTGGGACGGTGTCTCCACCGCGTAGACGTTGATGTAGTTCCGGTAGCTCTTGTACGGCTGGAGCCCCCAGAGCACGTTCAGTTGCTTGTCGACCTGGTCGAGGAACGTGGGCATCTCCGCGGCGGTGTAGCCGTCACCGAGAACGACGAGGTTCCAGCGGTTCGAGGGGTCGCCGGTCACCTGGATCGGGACGACCGTCGCGTCGTCGGTGGCGGCGGCACGTGTGGGTGCCGCCGCCTGTCTTTCCGCGCCCATAGCGACGGGTGCGGCGGTCAGCGTGCCGAGCGCCATCACCATCGCGAGGAGTGGACGCCATAGCCGTTTCACCGAAGTTGCTCCTTGAGCTGTGTCGTGACGTGCGATGGCCAAGAGGCCGGCGGCGCGTCGGGTTCTGATGGGGCGGTGCCGCGGCGCCGCCCGGAGAGTTGGCCGGGACCCGTGACACGATGTCACCCGGTGGCGGTGGCGGTGGCCCGCTGCCGCTCCACGGAGCGGGATCACGCTCGGCTGCGGCATCAACGGCCGTGCGGTGGGGGCCGGTCGGGCAGGCGATCAGAAGGTGCCGACGGGACCCGGCGTAGCCGTGCGGCGGCGCGATCGGGTTCGCGGGAGGAAGCGGCGGCCGCCGAATCGCCGGAGCGGGTGACCACACACGTCCGCCTCATGTCGTCGTCGGCCCACGGGCCGACCGGATGCCCACCTTCAACCACTTGAGCGGTCGCTTACTGTAATCACCTTGCGCGCAGCATGACAAGAGCATGGAGTCACCGGCTCCTGAGCCGTATCCCGAGCAAGTCGGCCCCACGGCTTCGCCGGTGGTCCGGTGGGCGGGCCGGTACGCCGCAGGACCACCACGGACGGGTCCGTCGCACTGGGTACGGAGCCGGTCGGGTGCGCCGTTCACCGAGGTCGGTTCGGCGATCGGAGCGGATGAATCCTGAGCGAGTGAGAGCCTCCGGGTCGGTGTGGACCGGCACATCGCTACGGAACGATCAACAGCGTCACGCCCTACCGTGACGTACCCCCGCCCGGGACGAGCCGTCCGCGTCCGGCCGGGCGTGTCCTGGTTGACGGCCGGCCCCTGCGGTGGGTCGCCGAAGGTTCCAGGTCTACACGCAGGGGGTCGGCGGTGGGCCGGCGTTACGACGACCTGCTGAGGCAGACATCAGCAACCGGCCCTCCAGCCCGCACCACAGCCCGCGCCGGCCCTCCCCTCATACCAGGCGGGGGACCGTCAACGTCCGTGTGCTGCGGTGCTGGGGACCGGCCGCACTGCCTACCGCGGACGCGCCACGCGCGAGAGCCCGCCATGTGCCGGCCGTGTCCTCAACCTGGCGGGTCCGCCGGTCAGTACGCCTGAGCCGGTCACGCTCAGGACACGAGACGTCCACCGCCCCGGGCGCGGATCGGGCGCTGTGCCCGGGGCAGTCCCGAAAGCGTCGATGACCCGTCCGCGCGACGTCAGCCATCACAGCAGCCGCGGCGCGAGCGCCGACGGAAGGTGCTCCCCACCGCCTCGGCCCGAACCCTCGGCTACCCGCAGTGGACGTGCTCTCGGAACGCGCTGTACCCGTTGATCAGGCCTCCCCAGTCGATGCAGGTGCCCGCCGCGTGGACGTAGACCGGCCCCGCGTACGTCTGGAAGTTCCCCTTGTCGATCGTGTCGGTTGTCGCGTCGGAACGCGAGATCCAGGCGTTCATGGGGACCGCGCTGCCGGAGGTGTTGCGGACGGTGACCACACAGTTGTAGCCGGTGGACGCGTTGTAGGTCAGGTACACGTGGCCGAGTGTCGTGATCGGCAACGTGTCGATCACGCTGTAACCGGAACCGCAGGCGCTGTTGTACGTGGCGGGTGCGGCCGCCTGTGCGGGCATGGCAGCGGCGACGGCCGGCCGGCCCAGGTCGACCGTCGCGTGCCTGTTTCCGACCGGTCGGTCAGGTGCCGCAACCGCACTGGTGGCCGAGCAGGCCAGCAGAGCACCGGCGGTGGCCACCGCCGCGGCTATCACGCTGTACTTCATGAACTCCCCCTGAAATCCTTCTGGATGGTCTCAACGCCAACCAGGGTGACAGTGATCCTCCCTCCACGGAAGACGATGATCCGAACATGGTGGAGACCGGCACCCGGGCGACCGCAGGCTCCGGTCGCCCTGGAGGGCATCGTCTTCGTCCGATGGCACACTGCTCTGTCGGCCACCCGGCAGGGCACGGCACGCGGCGGGCCTGTCCGTCTCGGCACCCACGCCGTCAGCACCATCGATGGTGCTCGCACTGCCGTCCGCCTACGCGGCTGGCTTCTCGTGCTTGCCTGTCCGCGTCGTTGTCCGCCGGACACGCAGGCGGGTTTCAGCTGCAGCAAGCACAGGGAGCGAAGCTTGCGCGTCCGAGCACTGGGATCCGGTCGGCATGTCCCTCGTCGACACCTGAACTCCAGGGGAGGGTGAGCCCGCGACGACGGCGTCACAGCACCGCCCGATGCCTGCCGTGACCGTGTGAGGCTGGGCAGGTCGACCTGGCCCGGAGCGGCGGGTCGGTCCGGCGGCGCTCGCCCCGGCGTCGGA
The DNA here is from genome assembly GCF_036250695.1 of Streptomyces sp. NBC_01497. Taxonomy (NCBI): domain Bacteria; kingdom Bacillati; phylum Actinomycetota; class Actinomycetes; order Kitasatosporales; family Streptomycetaceae; genus Streptomyces; species Streptomyces sp. NBC_01497. The sequence goes on from NZ_CP109427.1 coordinate 8,278,791, forward strand.
GAGCATGACCGAGGAGGGCCGGACATGGTTGACCGCCTCGATATCCACCAGGCAGGACCTCGTGCCACAGCTGCAGGGTGTCGGCAGAGCCTGACATCCGACCCGCGAAACCCTGAGCGAAGCCTCCAGGCTTTGTCGCCCAGATCTTCGCTCCGCCTGGGACCAGGGGTACCAGGCGCGTCCGGGACCACGCACCGCATCCTTGAGGGTATGAGGCGAACGAATTCGGACGAAACCGCCGCAGTGGCAGGTCCGGGGCAGGCGGGAACTCGTACAGCAGCCCCGGCGCGGCAGGGGGACCGCGCCCTGGGCGACTTCTTGCGCGCCTTGCGAGGCCGGGCCGATCCGGTGCGGCTGGGAATGCTCGACGACGGCAGGGTGAGGAGAGTGCCGGGGCTCCGGCGCGAGGAGCTGGCTGAGCTCGCGCACGTCAGCGTCGACTATGTCGTCCGTATCGAACAGGGACGCAAACGGCGTGTCTCCCGGGCGGTCCTCACGTCGCTGGCGGACGCACTGGAGCTGGGCGCGGACGAGCGGCGGTACCTGTTCGCGGTGGCCGACGTCATCGTGTCGCCGGCTGATCGATCCGTCGCGGAAGAGGACCGTGTGCCGGACAACGTCCGGCGGCTGCTTGAGGGGCTCACCGCGCTGCCTGCCCTGGTCCTCAACCGCCGTATGGACGTACTTGCCTGGAACAAGGCCGCGACGTGGCTGCTTGTCGACTTCGAGGCGCTGCCAAGAGCCCGGTGCAACCTGGTGACACTCGCCTTTCTGGATCCCGCCTATCAGTCCCTGTTCGGTGCGGGCTGGGAGCCCATGGCGAAGGAGTCCGTCGCCGCCCTCCGTATGGAGGCCGGACGGAGCCCGGATGACGCCGCACTCCAGGCACTCGTGGGCGAGCTGTGCGTCCGGGACACCCGATTCCGTGATTGGTGGGCGGCCCAGTCGGTCAGCAGCCCGAAACTGCGCCGTAAGACGTACCACCACCCGCTCGCCGGACCTCTGACGCTGGACGCCCAGGTGTTCTCCGTTGAGGGGAGCCCGGGCCTGTCCCTGGTCAGCTACAGCGCGGTCCCCGGCTCTCCGTCCGAGGAAGCCTTGCGGTTCCTCGTGCAGTGGAACTCGGAAGGCCCGGGCGCCGACAGCCGGACGTAGCGAGGGCTCGCGGCTGCGGGCTCCTCGCCCGGCCGCCCGCAGCCGGGTCGGCTGAGGCCGGCCGCGATGGGGCGGCACCCGTGCCCGTCGCGCCCTGGACACACCATTCCACCGCACAGAAAGCAGAGCAGAGTGAGTGAGCACCACACATGGACGATGCCTGACCGCAGGGGATACACGGCGATCGTGACCGGAGGGAGCAGCGGCGTCGGATTTGAGGTCGCGAAGCAACTGGCCCGGGCGGGCAGCCGGGTGGTCCTTGCCGTCCGTAACCGGGAGAAGGGCCGGGTCTGCGTTGAGGCCATCCGCGCTGCGGTACCCGGCGCCGCCGTGGCGCAGGAACATCTGGACGTGTCCTCCCTTGCGTCGGTGCGCGAGTTCACGGCACGGCTCACCGAGGCCGGCACTCAGGTGGACATTCTGGTCAACAACGCCGGCATTATGGGCGTACCCCGACGGCAGTTGTCCGTCGACGGCTTCGAACTCCAGTTGGCGACCAACTTCCTGGGTCACTTCGCCCTGACGGGTGGGCTCCTCGGGATACTTCGCGCGTCGCCCCGGGGCGCCCGCGTCGTGAACATCGGAAGCCTGGCCGTGAACTTCCCCACGACCCGGCTTGATCTGGACGACCTGCAAGGGGAGCGCCGCTACTCGGGAATGCGGGCATACGGGCAGTCCAAGCTTGCCGCGTTGCTGTTCGCCTTCGAGCTGGGCCGCAGGAGCACCCTCGGGTCCTGGGGTGTCACAAGCACCGCCGCACATCCCGGTTCGTGCACCACGAACCTCCAGGTGACCGGCAATCGCTTCGGCAAGGACACGACGAAGCGGCCCGTCAACGCCACGACACTCGTGATGCGCCTTCCCGGCCTGCACCAGGGGGCCGACCAGGGCGCCCTGCCTGTGCTGCGGGCTGCCACCGATGTGGACGCCCTGTCCGGTGACTACTTCGGCCCGTCCCGCAACTTCGAGGCTGTCGGCGCGCCCCGGCCCGCCCGGGTCCCTCGCCTCGCGCGCCAACAGCAGCTCGCGACGGACCTGTGGGTTCGAGCGGCGGAGCTGACCGATACGCGCTGGCCCGGGGAGAGTTGTGCCCCGGCACCAGCGAATGGTCAGTGACACGGTGAGCGACCGGCGGGCCCCGGCCCCTCCTCCGTCGTCGGGTGGGTGCGGGAGTGGTAGCGGGAGCGTGGGCTGGGGTCCCGGGAGCCGTTGCAACACAAAGAAGCAGCACCGTTCGGCGGGTACGTAGCGATGGCGCGGCTCGATCTCGGTGGCGCATCCGGACCGGGCAAGACCGGGCAAGTTCCCGGACTCGCACGCGGTCCGGTGTCGTAGTGGACGCGCCTCTCCGGAGTCCCCCTGCGGGCGAGGACGACGCGAAGATCCGCAGATCCCCACTCCCCGCATGCCGGCGAGACGGAACCTGGGCGCATACAGGCGTCGGCATGACCGCCAGTCGAAGGGCCGGGGCCGGACCACCTCGGGACGTAGGACGGCTTCCTGCAGCCGCCGGGTGGTCTCGCACCGACGCTCAACTCCGTTGCCACACCGCGCAGAACGGGCGATCTGGGCGATGAGCGAGGCATCGTGGAGTCCGAGGCAGGGGAGGCCCCGCTCGGGCCGAGCAGGTTCTCCCCCTGTTGTGCCTACGAGACTGCACCTTTGCCGACGTGCGCGGGGGCGGCCCCGGGATGCCGTACAGTGAGCATTACCGACGCGGGGTGGAGCAGCTCGGTAGCTCGCTGGGCTCATAACCCAGAGGTCGCAGGTTCAAATCCTGTCCCCGCTACCAACTCCGGCCCCCCCACAGCACAACGGTGAGGGGGCCGGATGCATATCCGGCTCACAGGCCCCACGTGGCGCTGCCGACCGCCGCTTCCCACCTCGGGCGTGACCGCCAGGAGGGTGAGTGGGCGCGCCCTGGGATCGGGCAGGGCGAACGGGCGGAAACGAGCCGGGCCGCTCCTCGATACCTCACCGCGGCCACCCTGGTCGTCGGGCTTCGATCGTGAGCGCCACCATCTCGACACCGGTGGCAACAGGGGGCCCCGAACTCCGCGCCGCCCGTCATCGTCATCTGGCCGGACGCGCGGCAGCGTTCGCCCTCAGGAGTTGCTCCTTCCCCAGGACCGGGGAAGTCGGGACGCCGACCGAGCCGTGGCCGCGCCTCTGACGATGCCTCTCGCAGGTGGTCCATCGGTCCCATGAGGCAAGACGCAACCAGTTCACCACAGCGCTTTGACCCAGAGTGCTATGCGGTCCCGGAGGACGGGTCTTCCTTGACCGCTCCCCGGATCTGCTGGGCGAAACCACGGACGGTGTATCCCTGAGGGAGGCTGTCGATCAACACCATGTCGGAGATGGAGTTGTTGACGCGCAGCGGTCGGATACGCCGGTAACCGGGTGAGTCGTACCACCGTTCCGCGGCGGAGCGGTCGGGGAACTCCATCAGGACGACCGACCCGGGCCAGGTGCCTTCCACGACGGTGGCTTCGCCATTGGCGAGCCATCTTCCGCCGAACGGCTTCGCTGTCTCCTCTACCTGCTCAAGATAGGACAGGCCCGCCTCGTTGGGGATGCCACCGGGGATGCGCAGGTGGTTGATCAGATACGTGCTCATATCCCAGCTCCCAGTTCAGTGACTGCCTTTTCACGTCCTTACCAAATCATATCCGCACGTATCGGTCCTGCGGCGGTATGGCGCGAGAGCCGAGGCATTTCGGTGACCTGCTTTTCGGTGCCCTGGCTCGATGGGTGGACTGGTAGGGCATGAACCGGTTGGTGTGGCGGCGTCGAGACCTCGCCCCGGCATGGCCGGGAACCGGGCCGCGAGCCATGGGACCGGCTGTCCGGCGCTGGTCCAGCCGCGGCACCAGTAAGGCGAGGCGATTTTCTCCCACCGCGCGGTCGGCGGGCTGTACACGCACGATGTCGTGGACGTGCCCCCCGGAACGGCATGCGGCGCAACCGCGCGCTCGGCATGGTCCTGACCCCGTAGAGGCTGTGCCGCCGCCGTTGGTTCCTTCCCCTTCCGCACCGGGGCCGCCGGTTGAGCGAGTGGCCTCACGCCGGGCGCCGGCATTCGCCCTTCGCGCAGCCACCCCACTGTCGCCTCGAACAGCACCGGCGCTCTCCTACCGGCCGCAGAGACCCGCGCGGCCACCCGTCCCGGAACTCGGCCTCCAGGCATTGCCATGCGCAGATCGCATGCTTGCGATGAAAAACGATCGCTTGTGCGCATGGATTGGCGGGGCCATCGTGGAGATGTCCCCACCGCGACGACAAGGAGAAACACAGTGAGCGCGTCAGCAGACAGCACCGTCGGACACGCGGGTCACACCGTGCAGACGGGGCGGGAGCGGGGCCAGGCCGTGCCGGGCCCTGATCCGGTGTGTCTCGTCACCCGGTTCACCGCCGTCGACGATGCGGCCGCCAGGGGGCTGCTCGACGAGCTGCGAGCGATCGAGGGGTCGGTCGTGGCCGAGTACGGCCACCTCACCTACGACGTCTTCGCCGACCAGGACCATCCCCTGGACCTCTACGTGATCGAAACCTGGGCCGGCGCCACGGACGCTCAGCGGCACGAGGACCTCGTGCTCGGTAACGGCACCGTGCAGCGCGTCATGCCGCTCCTGACGGCGCCGCTTCGCACGCTGACCCTCCTGCCCGTCGCGACTGACAGTGCCGGTGCCACATACCGGCCGGCCCCCGTCAGGGCGCAGAGCGGATCCAACGACAAGGAAGCTGAACAAGAATGAAGACGACAGGACGGAAGGTGCTGATCACCGGCGCCGGCACCGGCATGGGGCTGGAAGCCGCCAAGAGATTCAGCGACCTGGGCAGCCGCGTCATCATGGTCGCGCGCAACGCGGACCGCCTGCGCACCGAGGCAGCGCGACTTCCGGGCGCCATCGCGTTCCCCGGCGACATCTCCAACGAGGAGCAGGTCGCGCGCCTGGTGAAGTCCGTCGTGGCGGAACACCCCGACCTCGACACGGTGCTGCTCAATGCCGGGGTGACCCACACCTACAAGCTGTTCGGCATGGAGGACGCTCCCGCCCACGCGGAAGTCGAGATGCGCACGAACTACCTTTCGGCGGTCCGGCTCATCGACGGTTTCGTTCCGCTGCTGCGGCGGCAGGCCGACCCGGCGCTGATCGTCACCACCTCCGGGGTCGCCTTCGCTCCGGACATCACCAACCCGACCTACAGTGCCACCAAAGCGGCACTGCACTCTCTGACGCAGTCGGTCCGGCTCCAGCTCGAACGCGACGGTTCGCCGGTCAGTGTTTTCGAATTCATGGCCCCGCTCGTCGACTCGCCCTTCTCGGCCGCTGTGATCTCCGAGCAGAAGGTGTCTGCCTCCGATGCGGTCGCCGAGCTGTTCGACGCACTGGAACGCGACGAGTTCGAACTCCACGCCGGCCTGACGAAGGACATCTACGAGGCGCTGCGCAGTTCCTCCGACGCCGCGGTGCGTGCCGTGAACGCCGCGACCGGCGGCTGACACCAGCCATGTACGCCCGCACCGGCACTGCCGCCGCCCAGCTCGACATGCGGCAGGACATTCAGCACGACATTCAGCAGGATCCATCACAGGAGAAGACCATGACCACCTGGCTCATCACCGGAGCGTCCCGCGGCATCGGCCGCGAAATGGCCGAGCAGGCCCTGACCCGCGGCGACCGCGTCGCCGCCACACTGCGCCGCCCCGAGCAACTCGACGACCTCGCTGAAAAGTTCGGCGACCGGCTGTGGCGCGCACCTCTGGACGTGACGGACAGCGCCCAGATCGAGGACGTGATGGCACGGGCGTTCGCCGACCACGAGCGTATAGACGTCGTCGTCTCGAACGCCGGTTTCGGCGTCTTCGGCGCCGGCGAGGACCTCAGCGACGAGCAGGTCGAGGGCGCGATCGCCACGAATCTCACCGGCTCGATCCAGCTCGCCCGCCGTGCGATCCCGCACCTTCGCGCCCAGGGCGGGGGCGTTTTCGTCCAGCTGTCGAGCATGGGCGGTCACATCACCTTCCCGGGCTTCGCGATCTACCACGCGACGAAGTGGGGAGTGGAGGGGTACTTCGAGGCGCTGGCGGCCGAGGTCGAGCCGTTCGGGATCAAGACGGTGCTCGTGGAGCCCGGAATGGTACGGACGAGCTTCTACGACGCGGCCGCACGGGTCCCGCTGAGCGAGCCGTACCGCGGCGGTCCGGCCGACGTGCCGGAGCTCCGGGTCGAGGACATGGTCGCGAGCCGGTCCGGCGTCGCCCACGCCACGATCGAGGCGGCTCTGTCCGACGACCCGCCGCTGCGTCTGCTGCTGAACTCCGACGCCTACGAGGCCGTGACCACCACGGTCCGTGGCCGGCTCGCGTCCCTGGAAGGCCGGCGCGAGGCCGCCTACGCCGCGGACGCCGAGTACCCGGTCCCGCTCGGCGGCTGAGAGGAACATGCCGGGGAGCCCGTGACTGAGCGAGCGGCAACGAAGCAGTCCGGGCAGGGCCACGGACGACGGCGGGCCCCGGGCCGAGGATGGCGTGAGGACCCGCCCTCGTGCGTCCCCCGTCGTACTCCCCGTGTCCCGCGCGTCCTCACGCGTGCGCCTCGTCACACGTCCCGCTTTCGCGTCGCCGCGCCATGCGCGGCATGAAGGGCCATCCTTTGCCGACCCCACGGCGCACGCATATCGTCCCACCATGCCGGAACTGACGTTGACGGGCCTGCGGGTCACGCTTGAAGTCGCTCAGCGCGGGTCCTTCACCGCGGCAGCCGAGGCTCTCGGCTACACGCAGTCTGCGGTCTCCCGCCAGATCATCGCGACGGAAGCCGCCGTGGGGGCCTCGCTGTTCGAACGGCACGCCCGTGGGGTCAGGCCGACGCCGTCCGGCGAGGCCCTGCTGCGGCACGCGCGGCACATGATCGCGCACGTGGAGGCGGCGGAACTGGAGATCGCCGGGCTTCGGGACCGCCTCGCGGGCCGCCTGGCCGTCGGCGCCTATCCGACCGCGGCGGCCGCGCTGGTGCCGCGCGCCGTCGCACGCCTGCGAGAGGCGCACCCGGCCCTCACCGTGAGCCTGTGGGAGGCGGGCAGCCCCGCCCAGCTACGCCGCCTTCGCGCCGGACGCCTTGAGATGGCCGTCGTGGCGATCGGGGACGGGCTCCCCGACTACGACTTCACCGGGCTGCGCATCGAAGTCGTACGAAGTGGCCGCGGCATGGGCGTGGCGGTCGGCGCGGACCATCCGCTGGCCTCCCGGGACTCCGTGCACGTCGACGACCTGGCACAGGAAGCGTGGATCGTGGGAGTCGGCGGAGAGGGGGAACCCCAGTTCGGTGCCTGGCCGACCCTTGAGGCTCCGCGCGTAGCCTACGAGGCCCGCGGCTGGCAGACACGCCTGGGCCTCGTCGCAGCGGGACTGGGCGTCTCGGTCCTGCCCGGACTGGCCGCGGACACGGTCCCGCACGGCGTGAAGTGGCTGCGCGTCGACGACCCGGCCCTCGTGCTCAAGAGAGAGACCCTCATGGTCACGGCCACCGACGCGTCGACCGCCGCGAGAGCCATGCTCCAGGCCGTGCGCGACGAGATCTCCGAATCCGCCACGGACGGCGAACCCCTCGTGTGACAGTTCCGTCGGGGCACTCCGTGCTCCGGGGCGACGACGACTCCGGTGGCGAGTTCCCGAGAAGCGAGGACCGGAAGCCGCAGCTCCCGTCGGGTCCCGGCATGTGCCGAGCGTGATGCCGACCCCCGCTCGCGTGCCGGTCCCTACCGTGGTCAGGCGCCGGTGAGCGCGTCGAGGTCGCCCGTCCGGAGGATGTCGGCCTGCTGGGGGAAGACCTTCTCGATCAGAACGCGGTGCACCTCGGCGTCGGGGTCGGAGGTGGCGTCGGCGAGGACGAACAGGCGGTAATCCTGGTCGGCCGCGTCGCGCAGGGTGGAGAGTACGACGCCTGAGGTCGATATGCCGGCGACGACGAGCGTGTTGACGCCCTTGGGGCGCAGGTCGCGGTAGAGCTCGGTGGTGCTGAAGGCGCCGAACCGGGTCTTGCGCACGACGATGTCGCTCGTACGGACCTCCAGTGAGGCGTGCAGCGCGGCCTCCGGGCTGCCGTCGAGCAGGAACCGGCTCTCGGCGATGGCGGCGAAGGATTTGCTGTGCGCGGGAATCTCGTCGAAGTCCTCCTCGGCGAAGGCGACGCGTACGTGGACGACCTGGATGTCGTGGTCCCGCGCCCAGGCCAGGGCCTGCCGCGCGTGGTCGAGCACCGGCTCGGCGTCGGCGATGGAGCCCAGGACGGCGTTCTGGTAGTCCATCAGCAAAAGGGCGGTACGGGCCGGGACGATGGCTGGGGAAATGCTGGCCGCGGACATGGGGTTGTTCTCCTTGCGGGGTGAGGGGACCTCGTCCGACGGCGCCTTCAGGCGCGGGTCGAACACGGACATCAGCAGCACGACGGCGCCGATGCCGATGAGGATGAGTGAGACGTGGTGCAGACCTGAGTCGCTCACGTGGGTGCGGAACACGCTGCCGGTGATCGTCGCCGAGGCGATCGAGCCGATGTAGCCGAACGTGCGCAGCAGGCCGGACGCGGTGCCGAGCTTCTCGGGAGGCGCCTCGCGGTACAGGGTGGTCTGGTTGGCGAGGTTGCTGATGCCCGACATGATGCCGAACAGCGCGGTCACGCCGATGACCGCGATCACCGGGGTGGTGCTGGTCAGGAACAATGCCGATATCGAGCCGGCCACGAGCAGGAGCGCCGCGAGGATCAGCGGCCCCCGCACGTCGACGTGGTTGGCCACCAGCCGGGCTGCGATCGCCGAGAGCAGGCCCATCGGCAGCAGCACGAGCCCGGCCGCGTAGGCGGACAGCCCGTGCGCGGCCTCCAGCCACTGAGTGAGCCCGTAGAGCATGACGTAGACGCCCAGCAGGCTGAGTCCGTTACGCAGGTAGGTGCGGGTGAGTGCGCCGTTCGAAGCGAGCAGCCGGACGTCGAGGAACGGGTTGGCCGCCCGCAGTTCCCACCAAACGAGGGCGGCGGCGAACGCGACGGCGAAGCCGAGCGCGGCCCAATGCGGCTCTCGCAGCGAGAGGAGGAAGACGAGCAGCGCCGTCATCGTGGCTCCGAAGCCCAGGACGCCGGGCACGTCAATGCGAGCGAGGACGTCGCGCGTCGCTCGGCCCCTGATGACGTCGGTGTCCTTGGCTATCCAGGCCAGCGCCATCGCGAAGGCGAGGACGGTAAACGGCACGTTGACGAGAAACGCCGCACGCCAGCCGAACCATCCGACGAGCAGGCCGCCGATCGCCGGTCCGATCGCCACCGTGACGGCGCCGGCGATGGCCAGGCTGCTGAGTACCTTGCCGGGAGGCGCGTCGAGCCCGATCGCGGTGGCTCGCCGGCGGATCAGCAGCATCGCTGCCGGGTAGCCGGCGGAGGTGCCCAACCCGATCAGTACCCGTGCCACGACCAGCATCGGCATGTCGGTGGCGATGCCTCCCAGCAGGCCACCGAGGAAGACCACGACGATCCCGGTCACGAAGACCCGCCGGGGGCCGAACTCCTCGGACAGGCGCCCCGCGGTCGGCTGGGCTATCGCGCTGGTCAGGTACAGGCAGGAGATCAGGATCGCGGTCTGGCCGACGCTCACACCCACGGAGGCGGCGATGGCGACGAGGGCGGTGGCGATGACTGAGCTGTTGACGGGGTTGAGTGTCGCGCCCATGAGCAGCGGCGCGACGAATCGCGGACCGAAAGGCCGCTGACGCCACGGCTGCGCACCCGGTGCGTGCGCGCCGGTGCGGGATTGGTGCTGGTCGTCCGGTGCGTGCGCGCCGGCTCCAGCACCTGCGCGGCCGGTCGAATCCATGGCGAATCTCCTCTCGTGCTCGGATGGATGAAGGCGGCGATCCTCCCGTCGTCCCGCTCGGGACCCTGAGAGATGTGCAGGCTGCCTGACAAATAATATAGCAGGCTACCTGCCTATCTGTTATCGTCGACCCATGGGCGCCGAGGAGAAGCGGGTGGATGAGACCGCGGCTGAACTGACGAAGGCGATGACGCGCCTGCGGGCACGGCTGCGCAGCGAGAGCGCACCTGATGAGATGCCCTGGACGTGGTCGCAGCTGACCACCCTCGGCCGCGTCGTCGAAGAGGGGCCGACGACGACCAGCGCACTCGCGCAGGCCGAACATGTGCGTCGCCAGTCAATGGCGGAGACCCTCTCCGCATTGCGCGGGCACGGCCTGATCATGTCCGAGCAGGACCCGGACGACGGGCGGAAAACGCTGATCAGCGCCACCCGAGAGGGGCGCGCGCTGATAGCCACGATTCCGGCGGCGCGGGAAGCGTGGCTGGCAGGCGTACTGCAACGCCTGCTGCAGCCGGGCGAGCAGCAGGTGCTGCTGCGGGCGGCCGAGATCATGAACAGGATCGCCGACGCCGACGGCTGACCGTCGGCGTCGGGCAGTCGGGGTCGGGCGGCTGGGGGTGGGCGGCCGGGTGGGGGCCGGATGCCACCCCCGGTGGCCTGCTGTACGGCGGGCAGGGCCTGTGTAGAGGCGTTCGTTGTTCGTGATGGGGGAGCGAGTGCCTCCATCCTTGTGCTTGTCTCGTGCTGTCCTCCCGAGCGCCCCCGACTGCCCGGATCGCATGGATGGTGGGCGATGGGTGGTGGCTTCCCGGGAGAGCTGTCGGTTGCCGGATCCGTGCGGGGACACTGCCTGGGACAAAGCACTGGTTCGGCTGAAGGATTCGGTCGCGCGGATCCGGTGAGGACCGTGCCCTCGGATCCGAGCGGCTCGCTGTCCGTGACCGATCCCAACGAAGACGAAGCCGGGGTGACCATTGGTGGCTTCGGTTGGCAGATGTCGGGTGCATCATATGGTGCCCGATGTGCTTCTGACGCCCGATCACGGTCGGCCAGGAGGGCAGCGTCCAGGCCAAGATCACGATCTTCGGTGTCAGCGGGACCCTCGGCAGCCGGATCCTGCGTGAGGCACTTGACCGCAACCGCTAGGCGACCGCAGTGGCGCGTGACACTGCCAAGGTCATGGCTACTCATCCGCATCTGACCGTTGTCACCGGCGATGTCCTCGACCCCGGATGTGTGGCCGAAGTGGCGGAGGGACGCGACATCGTCATCAGCGCGGTCAGGGGCGGCGGTCCGGCAGGTGCGGCCACCATCGAGCGTGCTGCCAGATCCCTGGTCGAGGGGTACGCACGTTGGGCGCCGACGCCGCGCGCCTGATCTCGGTCGGCGGCGCGGGCTCACTGCGCATGCCGGACGGCAGCCAGGCCTGGGACATGGAGGGCCTGCCGGATTCCGCTGTGCGGATCATGCACGCCCACGGTGACGCCTTGGACTTCTTCCGCACGGTCCCCGACGTCGGGTGGACCGTTTTCAGCCCGGCTGCCGCGATCGAACCCCGCGAGCGCACGGGTGGCTACCGCACCGCTCTGGACGATCTGGTCATCGATGCCGGGGGGAGCAGCAGCATCTCCGCAGATGACTACGCCGTCGCCAGCATCGACGAGTGCGTGGACGCCCATCACGTAGGCGAGCGCTTCACCGCGGGCTACTGAACGCGCCACTGAAGTCCCGGAAACGCGCTGCCGAAAGTTCACGTCTATGTGATCACCCTTGCGCGGTTCAAGCGGACGCGCGTGCGGGCTTCGTCCGATCTGCGCTCTGCCACGCAGCGCACGAAGAGTCCACGGGAACTCGCCGCGGTCCCGGTCCCCCGGGGGGTGCCCGAACGCCCCCGGGGCGTTCGGGCACCCCCCGGAACTCGCCGCGCTCCCTGCCGGCGGGTTGACGACGGTGGCCCTGTGCCGACGGCACGGTCCGGGACGGCGAGCAGTTTGCGGCGGCCAGTCTCCGATGAAGCCACATCACTGACTTCGACTTGTCATGCCAGTTTCAACACGCGTAGACCGGGGGAGGCATCCGCTTGTCGGCATCCCGCGAGTCCTCGCCCCTGGTACGGCGCGGATTCCGGTTGGGGAGCGCACTGTGCTCCGACACTCTGGAGAGTCAAATGAAGGTAAGAGCACTCCTCGCGCCGGCCGTCCTGGCCGCCGTGGCAACGGTCGGCGTCATTTCGGCCCCATCCGCCAGCGCCAGCGGCACCAAGCTGACGCAGGCCCAAGCGGCCTCGCAGTTCCGGGCGGCGGGCATCACCTGGAGCTCCAGCGGCAACTGCACCACCCGCTCCAACTCGACCTGCACGTCCTTCGATCAGATCAACTCCGGCACGGTTGACACGATCATCACCCTCAAACAAGCCAGCGGCTGCGCCATCAACATCACGGGCGGCACCGAGGTAGGCCACGCGTCCGGCACCTACAGCCACTACAACGGCTACAAGGTCGACACCTCGCACAACTCCTGCCTCGACGGCTACGTGCACAACAGTTTCACCTCCATAGGCCTGCGCGGCGACGGCTACCCTCAGTGGAAGGCCGCGTCGGGCAACCTTTATTGCGACGAGGGAAACCACTGGGACATCACCGCCTACTGACACGCTCCGCAGGTGCGTAGGGGGCCCTCGTGCCCGCGGTCCGTCCCGGTCGTGAGGTGGACCGAGGGCTGACTGGGGCGTACGCGGCGACCGCCCACCGCGGCGCCCCGGCGTCGAGGGCTGGGCGGCGTCCCGCTCCTCGCGCTGCCCCCGCCCGTACCGCCCCGTGCGGGTCCCCGGACGCGTACGGACGTCGCCCTCTTCGCGTATGGCGACGGGCAGTCGGAGGCGGTCCGCCTCGCGGGCGCGGGTGACGCCGGGCGGATCGTGCCGGAGTGGACGGCGTTCGCGTCGGTGTCGCGCTCGACCGGGCGACGTCGCGGCGGGGGACCGGCCACGTCATAGTGCGGGCCCCGGACTCTCTGGCCGGGGCCCGCAATGATGAGGGGCGGAGATCAGCTGGGCTGGTCTCCCGTGTAGCGGTAGATCTCGTTGCCGCTGTTGATGTGCCACGCGTTGCCGTCGGCACCCGCGGCGACGTCAGTGGCGGTCCCGGGGATCTTGACCCACGGATTGGCGCCGCTGGCGTCGTTGTTGGTGTATCGGTAGATGCTGCCGGCGGGATCGACGCCCCACACGTTCGTCCGGGAGCCCACCGCGATGCGTTTGAGGCTGCCGGGGACGTTCACCCACGGATTTGAGCCGTCCTGGTCACCGGTGTACCGGAAGACCTGGTTGCCCCTGTTGACGCCCCACACGGTGCCGTCAGCGCCCGCGCCGATGTCACTCAGGGCCCCGGGGATCTTGATCCAGGGATTGGCGTCATGGTTCGTGTACCGGTAGATGGCGTCGGCGGAGTCCACCCCCCACACATTCGTCCTGGAGCCCGCGTCGATGCGGACCAGGCTGCCGGAGATGCTCGGCCACGGATTCGAAGCACCCTGGTCCCCGGCATACCGGAAGATCTGGTGGCCCCCGTTGACGCCCCACACCGTGCCGTCCGACGCAGCGCCGATGTCACTCAGCGCCCCCGGAATGTTGATCCAGGGGTTGGCATCGTAGTTGGTGTACCGATAGATGGCGTTCGCCGCATTGACACCCCACACCGTTGTCCTGGACCCCGCCGAGATGGCAGTGAGACTGCCCGCGACCTTCACCCAATCCGCCATGCCCAAAACCCTTTCCATGAGCCGGTATTGAGTGTCATCTTCCGCGAAGAGACGGGGCAATAAGGTAGGCGAATGTTTGTCCTCATGCCAAACAAGACAGTAAATCGGTGTTTTGACTCTTATCGCCCCGCCGGGCGGGGGCATCAGGGCCTCGGCCGGAGGCATTCCGGCTGGAAGCGCTGTCCCACGCTGCGGGTATCGACACAAGCGCCGACCCATGCCTGCACCGGGAGGGCCCCGCGCAACACCTCGGCCGGCACCGGCCTCGGCCGCCTGGCCGACGAGAGCCCGAATGAGGCCGGCGATCGTCGTTGAGCCACTCGTCCGCTGCACGGCGGCGCCGTCCGAGGCGGCTCCAACGTGTCGGAGTTGAAGATGAGCGTGAGGGACGGGCTCCATTCGCCACGTTGTTCTCGCGCCCGACGGGCAGGCTTTCATCCGGCCGCACCGGTCGCACCGGTCGCACCGGTCGCAGCGGCCGCAGCGGCCGCACCGGTCGCGCCACGGAGGGTGCACTCGTCGCCCCTGTCATTCTCGTCGCCCTGGACGCGCGTGCGGATTGGAGTGTCCTGGGTGCCCGTGCGGTGGCGCAGTGCGCAGGGGACGCCCGTCTCGCGCCAGTGGCGCGCGAGCTCACGCATCTCCAGCAGCTCTGCCCTGGGGGAGCGGCCCCGGTGCTGTGACCCAGCAGCGCCTCGACGAGAGCCGGCGAACCCGCATCGGCCTCCTCAGGGGAGTCAGCGGTTCTTGAACTCCTCGATGGCGTCCCGGAGTACGTGGCCCGCGGCGTCGCTTCCGGCATGCCCCGCGTCCTCGATGATGTGGAGCCGTGCGCCGGGCCACGCCTTCGCCAGTTCCCATGCCGTCCGGACCGGGCAGCCCATGTCGTGCCTGCCGTGCACGATCACCCCTGGAATCCCGGCCAACTTGTATGCGTCACGGATCAGTTGATCTTCCTCCAGCCAGGCGCCGTTACTGAAGAAGTGCGCGCAGATCCGGACGAATGCGATCCGCGCGTCCGCCTCCCGGTCGCTGTACATGCCGGGGACGCCGTTGGGCTCGTCGGTGATGACGGCATCCTCCCAGGCGAGCCAGTTCGCGGCGGCCTTCTCGCGAACCGCATGGTCGGGGTTCTCCATCAGCCGCGCGTAGGCCGCGAGCAGTTCGCCGTCCCGCTCGCCCTCGGGAACGCCCGCGCGGAACCGGTCCCACGCCTCGGGGCGGAACCGCCTGGCGCCCCGGTAGAGCCACTCGATCTCCGAGCGGCGACTCGTCATCACCGCCTGGATGACGATCTCGGTGACCCGTTCGGGGTACTGCTCCGCGTAGGCGAGGACGAGCGTCGGGCCCCAGGAGGCGCCGTTGAGCAGCCACTTCTCGATGCCGAGGTGTTCGCGCAGCGCCTCCATGTCGTCGATCAGGTGCCGCGTGGTGTTGAGGCTCATGTCGGTGGCAGGGTCGCTGGCGTGCGGGGTGCTGCGGCCACAGTTGCGCTGGTCGTAGCGGATGATCCGGTACGCCTCGGGATCCCAGGCCCTCGTGGGGCGTCGCGAGGCGCCACTCCCCGGGCCGCCGTGGACCATCAGGGCGGGTTTGCCCTGGGGGTTGCCGAGTTGCTCGTAGTAGACGCGGTTGCCGTCCCCGGTGTCGAGGAAACCGGCATCGTAGGGACGTGTCGGCGGATAGAGATCGACCATGACCGCCGATCCTAACGAGCCCGTGCATGGTTGGCGGTGGAGCGTCGAAGCCCGTGATCGCCGACCTTGGTGGCCGTGGAGAGGAATCGGGCACGCGCGGCAGCCGGCCGCAGCCGGCGGATCACCGGGCGGGCCCACAGCCGACGGATTGGTCGATTCGTCACGGATAAAGACCCGTTGTGGTGAGTGGCGCGAATGACACCAGGCCGGGCTCGCGTCACGTCCTCGCGCCGGCGGGGGCCGGGACGCAGCGGTGTGCTGAGCGTCTGTCGGGCCGGGGCAGGAACGGGGCTGTCGGCAGGGGAGGGGTGCCGCGAGGCATGGCGCGGCGGCCGGGAGGCCTGGCGGGCCTCGGTACGGCGAGCCGCGCTCCCCGCCCGGTCGGTGCCATTGCGTTTGGCGTGTGGTGTTCGCGGTCTCCCCTAGGGTGATGGATTCCCGTCATCGGAGCGCTGCGGCGCGGTAGGGCGACACCACAATGATCAGTGAGGCAGCGGCACACGAGGTCTACCGTCAGCTGGCGTTGCTCGACTTCCCCGAGGAAGTGCGCATGGGGCTGAACCTGGGCTTCTACCGTACGTTCGCCGTGCCCGGCATCGCCACGGTACTGACGACGACGGGCAAGATGATCGAGCGGCCGAAGGAACGTGCGAAGGCGACCGGTGCCTTGATGTACAGCCTCATCGAGAACGGCCTCGACACGCCCGAGGGCACTTCCGCTGTGGCGCGCCTGACGGCCCTGCACGCTCATCTCCCGGTCGACGAGGCTGAGTTCGTGTACGTCCTGGGGGCGTTCTGTACCGCACCGCTGGAGTACATCGACCGGTACGGGTGGCGGCCGGTCACACCTGCGGAACGGGAAGCCGCCTACGTGTTCTACGCGGGGCTGGGCCGCCGCATGGGAATAGCCGGTGTGCCGGGATCGTATGCGGCACTGGAAGCTTGGATGTCCGACTTCGAGGTACGCACATTTGAGACGACAACCGAAGGCCGGGCGCTGCTTGAGGCCACCAGCGGCCTCCTGGCCTCGCGACTGCCACGCGTCCTCGCGCCGCTGGCACGCAGGGCCGCGGACACTTTGTTCGATGAGCGACTGCTGACGGCATTCGGGCGCAGGCCGGCACCCGGAGTGGCCCGATGGGCGATGCGGAGAGGACTCGCGTCGCGATCCCGGATCCTCCACGCGCGCCGACGCCTGAATGGCCCGGGCGGGCGGCAAGGAGCGTGACGTGGTCGGTGGCCTCCAGGCCACGTGTACCTCAGCCGGGCCGGGGCCCGAGGACCGTCGAATCGCCGGGGCCGTCGGAAAATCGTGTGCCGAACCATTCCATGGACGTGCAGACTTGCTCTGTGGCGGACGTGAGGGAGTTCCGGGATGCGCTCACGGCTTGGGCGAAGGGCGGTCCTGACGGGCCGGCGCGCGACCTGGCGGAGAGCCTGGGGGCGCGCACCGCGGTGCTTCTGGAAGGGCTGAGTGATCTCGCCGCCGTCGAGGCGTTGGCCGCCGGGCGGGGTCGGGACCTGGCCGCCGAGGGAGTGGTTGCCGTGCCGATGGGCGGGGCGATGAGCGTGGGCCGTTACGCCCGCCTCCTCGGGCGGCCCGGCCTCGGCCTGCGTGTGACGGGACTGTGCGACGAGCGCGAACAGGGCTTCTACGAGCGTGGTCTGACACGGGTCCAGGCGCCGCCCGAGGACGTCCACGTATGCGCGGCGGATCTGGAGGACGAACTCATCCGCGCGCTCGGCACGGCAGGAGTCGAGGAGATCCTGCACGCCGAGGGCGACTTCCGCGCCTGGCGGACCTTCCAGCGCCAGCCCGCACAGCGCGGCCGGGAGCTGGGCCAGCTGCTGCGGCGCTTCCTCGGCACGAAGAAGGGCCGCAAGATCCGCTACGGCCGTCTCCTGGTCGAGGCCCTCCCGCCGGACCGGACGCCGCCCCCGCTCGACGGCCTCCTCGCCGGGCTGTGAGGTCGTCGACCGTGCCAGTGGGTACACCGAGCGGGTCCGGGCAGCCCGGCAGGTGACCGCCGGTCGCATACGACCAGTCGGGATTCGAATCGATCAGCCACGGTTTCGCGGTGACGACCGCGCAGCCTCGCCCCGGTCCCCGTCCCTCCGCGGCTGAACACCGATGAGCAGATCACACTGCCGACCATCCTGGACCACCTACGGGAGCCGGCCCTCGCGAAAGCGGCCGGTGTCCCGGAGCCCGAGGTGCACGGCCAGGCCGAGGAGACCTCCGGGACGTTCAGCCCCACCACGGGGACGCGTCGGTACCGTTCCCTTCGCGTACGGGTGGCCCCAGCCGGAGCGCTACGTGTCCGACACTCGTCCGTTGCCCCCGCCTGCCGTCTGTGACGAGGGAGACAACCCGGTCAGGGCGGTGCGTCCGCGCGGTCCCGGTAGGACGAGTTGGCCGCTCGTGACCAGCATGAAGCGTTCCATGCCGGGGATGATCACGTTCAGGACGGACAGGTGGTCGCTCACATGACGCTGCCACACGCGCGGGGTGAAGCCCGCACGGTGCAGGGTCTCGCAGAGCGCCTCCAGGTACTCGGCCGGGGTGGCCGGGGCGGGCGTTTCGCTGAAGGGGATGCGGGCGGTCCGGGGGATGCGGAAGTCGGCCAGGTAGCAGCGGTGCAGCGCGGGATAAGCCTCAGTGCAGACATACCTGCGGCCCTTCTCGCCGGATGCGGCTCTCAGGCCGCTGTGTGTCTGGATCAGTTCGTTCAATGCCTGCTCTGCCGCGAAGCAGGCGGACAGAGAAGCGCCGAAGCCCCGCAGGAGGCTCGGCACCGCGGGCTCGGTCGCCGGGCTGTGGGCCCAGTAGGCGGGCACACCCACATCGGTGGTCATCTCCAGCAGCCACACCCGCCGATCGAGGCGACGTTCGGCCTCCTCGTGCAGAGCTGCCAGTGCTGCGGGCAGAGTGCCGGTGTCGATGACGGGCAGGGTGGCCGGGGCCGGGGAAAGGAACTGTCCGATCAACAGTATCGAGATGGCGTCGCGTTCGATGACTTCGTTGATGGCGTGGACCATCGCCTCGGCCGGAGTGGCCCCTGCGGCCCAGCCATTGGTGACGGAGTACCTACGCAGGGCCGTGTAGTCGTAGCTGTCCCCGGCGGCGGCACGCGCCGCCGCTTCCTGATGGAGGTAGTCCGGCGTGGACAGGAACACCGGCACGAGCATCTCGTCACCGGCGTGGCCGGGCAGGGGCGTGTAGGGCAGGCAGGCGATCGGGACGTCAGGGCCCTCGGCCAGCAGGGCACAGGCCGCGTCCCGCGCCAGTTCGCCGGCAGCCGCCTCGTGGGCACCGCGTAGCACGACGCTGGTCTGTGGCGGCATTCCGGCACTGAGGTGGTGTTCCAGCGCTTCGAAGATCGCCCCGACCCGGGCGGCCTGCCGTCGGCCCTTGCCGAAACCCGTTCCCCGCGTCACCGGCACGCCGTCCTGTTCGAGGACGCAGCGCCATGCGCCGGGTTCGTCCGTCGTCAGCGGATCGAGGCGGGCGCTGAAACCGAGTTCGGCCACGGCGACCAGACCGTGCTGCCACGCCTGGGCAAGGGGAACGCCCCGCTCACCGTAGTGCGGGACGTCGCTACGGGCGCTGGATGCTGAACTCGGCATGGCGAGGCCTTCCCCGGGAGGGCTGACAGGGCAACCGGTGGCGGGTGCGCGGCGTCTCACGGCTGCGTACCCGCCCGTCGCATCACGCGCGGTGGGCCGCCGCCTCAGCCGTCTTCGGCTGCTCGGCGTCCTGCTCTTCCAGCTGATCCAGCAGTTGCTGCTCGCTGGCGAACAGTTTCACCTCGGTTGGAGGGGTGGGAGAGAATCTCCAGTTCTGCCCGAATACATCGCCCATGATCTTCTCCTTTGACGAGCGTTCGCGCCCCGTAGGCCTTCGGAGTCGTATGGCCTGCTGGGGCTCATCAGTTGACGCCCGGCGACAGTCCACTGTCGGGGACAGCCACCCGGGCCGGGCCGGACACCCGGGACCTGCCCAGCCGGCGCACCTTCCAGCCGCATCCACGGCACAGTCCACTCGCCCAGTCGAGCGCACGCACAGCGCACGACGTCGACCCACTGCGCCGTGCGTGCCCCACCCGATCAATCGCCTGAAACGCCACCGCGCGGTTGCCACGAGATGGGACGAGCTCACCGTCCGCCATGAGGCGACCGTCTTGTGGAAGCCCTCAACGAGTGGCTGTGACCAGCACGGTCGAGGGACTTCTCAGCTGTCCCGACCCTGCCATGTGGTCAAACAGGCTTCGTTCCCCTCCAGGTCGGCAAGTACCCAGAAAGCGGGGGCGCGGGTCGCGGACACAAGTCGGCCTCCAGCCGCCAGTGCGGTCTCGATCCGCCGGTGTGCCTCGTCATGCGGAACACATATGTCGAAGTGAATGCGATTGCGCTGTGGGCGCGCCCGGTCCATCTGCTGGAACCAGATGGCCGGGCCCTGCCCGACCGGGTCGATGAGCGGATCCTCCGGTCCCTCGGCACCCGCCTCATCGGTATAGCCCAGCACCGCCTTCCAGAACGGCCGAATCCCGGCGATGTTCAGTGCATCAACCGCGATCTCCAGAAGCTGGACGGACCGCGCTGCCCCGGTTCCGATCTCGGGCTCCGCCAGAAGCCCGAACCTGCCGGCGGTGGCGGATATCTGACGCGCGAGTTCAGCATCTCGGGCAGTAACCGCTGCGCGGTCCAACGACTGCAGAGTGAAGACGACCCGATCCGAGCGGACATCGACCCGAAGGTGCTGGTCGGCGTCGTCGCCGCACACCGCGACCGCGTCCGCCGCCAAGCCCATCGCCTGAGTCAACGATCCGACCCGGACCGACGTTCGCAAACTGCCCAGCAAGAAGCGCCACCCGTCGTCCCGGACCGCATCCGATGCTTCCTGCCGACTCAATATCTGCTCCATGGCCGCATCCTTGCAGCCGCGCTGCCGGCCAGGCCGCAGTACTTCTGAAACGGGCCCTCGTGGCACATCAGACGACCTTCTCCGTTCGGATTCCGGGTCTCGCGCGCCGTTCTGTGAGCCGACGGCTCGTGGCCGTTTCCGGGAGCTGGATGAGTGCTCGGACAGCCTTGGTCAAGGGCCGGATCCCTTATGCCTCCCGTTCAGGAAAGACGCTGGAACGTTGCGCGCATCCCGCTCTACGGTGACGCCATGAGCATGCACCCGGAAGCGACTGTCGCGCCCGTCGAGGCCCATGAACCTCCCTACTACGTGGCGGTGTTCACCACGGTGCGGACCTCGCACCAGCTCGGCTACAGCGACACCAACGCACACTTGGAAGATCTGGTGCAGGACGTGCCCGGGTTCCTGGGGATGGACCACGCGCAGACCCCTGGCGGGCTGTCCATCACCGTCGCGTACTTCCGCGATGCGGACGCTCTCACGGAGTGGCGGCGCAACGCCGAGCACCGCGCGGCGCAAAAGCGCGGGCAAGACGAGTGGTACCAGAGCTACACGCTGCATGTGGCGAAAGTGGAGCGGAGTCACGGGTTCACGCGAGCCCAGGTCCCGCAGAGCTCGACAGCACGCTGACCAGCCGACGTCACGTGGCGAGCGCCTGCCACAACGTCAGGTCGGGGCATGCGCGATCATGATCGTTATGGACGCTCGTTTCCTTGGCATCGCTGATGTGGCCGAAGTCCCTTCCGTGGCGGTCGTGGTCGACGTCATGCGTGCTTTCACCGTGGCTGCCTGGGCCTGTGCCCAGGAGGCAGAGAAGATCGTCTTGCTGAGTCGCTGGACGAAGCCCTGGCGCTCAAGGCCCGCCACGGGGATTGGCTGGCGCTGAAGGATGGTCCGCCCGCGCCCGGGTTCGACATGGTCAACTCGCCTGGCCTGCTGCGCTCTGTCGACCTCGGCGGACGGACCGTCGTACAGAAGACCACGGCGGGGACGGTCGGCGCTCTCGCGGTCAAGGAAGCATCTCTGGTGCTGTGCGCCGGCTTCGTGGTGGCGGAGGCAACGGCTCGGCTCCTACGGGCACGCGAGTGTGACAGGGTCACGTTCGTCGTCACGGGCGAAGATGGGCAGGCCGATGAAGATCTGGCATGTGCTCAATACATCGCTCGCAGGGCCACCGAGGCCTGGACGGATGCTGCCGAGTTCGTCCGCCGCGCTGCCGCGTCACACGCCGCCATCGAGCTGGCGGAGGGGGTGCGTCAGGGAGTCCATCCCGATGACGTTGCGCTCTGTCTTGAGGTCGACCGGTTCCCCTTCGCCATGGTGGCGACCGTGGAAGGCCCGCTCATGGTCCTGCGTCCGCACGCGATGCCTTCGCCGACTGACGAGGACACCCGGCAGTCGGTCCGGTTCACCGCCAACGCCGGATGGAAGATCACGACCGGAGGGAAGCTCCGGCTGCCGAAGGTCGGTGACGTTCCGCTCAGGTGGTCGCGCTCCCTGCCGTCCACCCCGTCCACGGTGACCGTGCTCAAGGACAGCGCGGGACGGTACTTCGCTTCGTTCGTGGTCGCAACCGAGCCCGGGACGCTGCCCGCCACGGACAGCGTGGTCGGCGTCGACCTGGGACTGACGCACTTCGCGATCCTCTCGGACGGCACGAAGATCGACAGCCCCCGCTTCCTACGCCGGGCCGAGAAGAAGCTGAAGAAGGCGCAGCAGGATCTCAGCCGCAAGGCCAAGGGGTCGAAGAACCGGGCGAAGGCCCGGGTCAAGGTTGCGCGTGCCCACGCACGGACGGCCGATGCGCGGCGTGAGTTCCACCACCAGCTCTCCACCAAGCTGATCCGCGAAAACCAAGCGGTTGCAGTGGAAGACCTGGCGGTCAAAGGGCTCGCCCGCACCCGCCTCGCCAAATCCGTGCACGACGCCGGATGGTCGGCGTTCACCACGATGCTGGAGTACAAGGCGGCGAAGTACGGCCGCACTTTCATCCGCATCGGACGCTTCGAGCCGACGTCCCAGGTGTGCTCGCAGTGCGGCGTCAAGGACGGCCCCAAGCCCCTGCACGTCCGTACGTGGACATGCAGGGCCTGCGGCGCCCACCTGGACCGGGACATCAACGCGGCGGTCAACGTCGCCAAGGCGGCCGGACTGGCCGTATCAGCCTGCGGAGCGCGGGTAAGACCGGGACTCGTCCCGGCACAGCGCGAAGAAACAGGAACCCACCCGAAGCCCCAGCCGGCGACCACCGGCAGACAGACGGGAATCTCCGTCCTTTAGGGCGGAGAGGATGTCAATCCGCGTCCAAGTCCGCGGCCACCATGCTCACGGTGCAGTACGCCAAGTCCCAGCCGGGCATCAAGTTCAACGCGGTCGAGCCCGGGACGACCGCGACCGACCTGACCGCGGCATTCGGAGTCGGAAGGACGGCGGAGGAGAGTGCCAGGGTCGTCGTGCGTCTCGCAACTCTCGACGAGAACGGTCCGACAGGCACTTTCCAGGACGAAAACGGGGAGGTGCCCTGGTAGTTGTGTGGAACGCGACGGGGCGGGCCGAACGGGCCGGCCGTCGACTGTTTCCACCCGCCCCGACGGCACGCGGAAGTGGCGAGAAGGCGTGCTACGGCACCTTCGCGGCACCGTCCTCCTTGGGGTCTGAACCCGTCATCCCGTCGACCTGCTGCCCGGCCGGTTGGCATCGATCCTGGATGCCTGCGGGCCTTACCTTCGGGGCACACGCCCAGCCTGCAGCCGTGGCCAGGGGCTGAGTCGCAGCCGGCCCTGCGGAGTCGGCCGTCCCACGGCCGCAGAGGGCCGTGGGGTGTGCGGTCAGTCCGCCGGATCAGTAGGCGGAGTTGACGTTGTCCATCGAGCCGTACTTGTCGGCCGCGTAGTTGGCCGCGGCGACGATGTTGGCGACGGGGTCGGTGAGGCTGTGCTTGGTGCCCTTGACGTGGTACGTGTCGAAGGTGGGCTGAATGACCTGGAGCAGGCCCTTGGAGGGTATGCCGTTGCGCGCGTTCACGTCCCAGTTGTTCTGTGCCTTGGGGTTGCCGCTGGACTCGCGCATGATGTTGCGGTGCAGGCCCTCATAGCTGCCGGGGATGTGCTTGACCTTCATGATGGCCAGCGACTCGCGGATCCAGCCGTTGAGGTCGTTGCCGTACTTCTTGCTCTTGACGATCTCGGAGACGGTGTCGGCGCGCTTGGCGCCGGGGGCCTTCTTCGCCGCTGTGGCGTGGTGGGCGGCCTTCTCGCCGTGGTGCTGGGCGGCAGTGACGGTGGAGACCGACACGGGCGCACTGTGGGGCGCACTGTGGACGGGCTCGGCGGCGTGGGCCGAGTGCGGGGCCAGGGTCAGTGCGCAGGCAGCGGCGCCGGCGGCCGCGATTCCGGCCACGGAGGTCTTGCGGACGTTCAGGGCGCGGCGGGTGGTGGCAGTCATGGGTGTACCTCTCCATTAGGGGACGTCGTGGGGAGGCCGACAGGGGGGTCGGCGACACGGGTGAGGCGCTGGGGCCGTGTCTCGTGTCGTGGGGCCGGTGTCTGGATGGCGGGCGATGTGCTCTGCCCGGTCCGGCGCGGCTCCCCGGTACCTCCAACACCTTGCGGGAGGGCCCCGGCCGCTGGCAATCATGTGACCTACTACGCCATATAGTGACAAAACGGACATAAGCGTGAGAGGCCTTGCGCCACAGGGGGAAGGCCGGTCGCGGGCCTACTAGGCACAGTCCTGTGTGACGCGGGCCCTATGCCCGAGCTCACAAGCAACCGGTCCCCCAGCCCCCGGATGTCCACCGCGCGTCACATCCCGTACACAGCGACGCCGCACCCAAGGGGCGCGTGGGCCGCCTCGGCCACACCCGCGCCGCTGGTGCCGAGGAGGGCCGGGCTCGATCAGGGCGATCCCGATGGCGCGCCCGGCTTCGGCGGTGTCCGCATCAGCATGGCGTCGGGTGCCGCAGGTGCCCGCTCGACGGGGATGCGATCAGGCCGGCGCAGATGGCGTGGCCCGATGCGTCGATGATTGCCGTGCGCACGCTCTCGACGGCCGCCGAGTGGTCGAAGGGACAGGGTGTGCGGATCCCGCGTCACCGCCGTGGAACTGCGGCGGCCCGGCGCGGGCCGCACATCCAGCACCCGCGTCATGCCCCTGGGCGAGAAGGTGCTCACCGCGCCTGCCGAGGAGTTATTCGGTCGGTGCGTCACGGCCCGATCACCCAGTGGTTTCCCTGGGCTTCCCCGCCGGAGTTCGCCAGAGGGGGAGCAGGACAGCGGCGGCCTGCCGAGACACCTGACCTCGGGCTTGGCAGGTGGCAGGTGGCAGTGGTGACCGCAGCTACCGCTACGAAGGGCGCGGTGGACACCCCGCTCGACTCCGCCTTCCGGGGCGGCGAGTGGGGTGACCGCCACAGTGCTGCCCGCATGGCCAGAAAACCCGTGGTCCGAAGAACTCGTGCGCCCGGAGAACTCATGGCCGAAGAACGACGGCCTCGCCTTCGGGTACCCCGTCGGGGACCAGCCGTCGTGCGACTACCCGGACCAGGGGCTCCCGTTCGGCCACGGGGCCTTTGGATGTTCCACGAAGCGTCGAAGGCCCGCCGTGCTCCTCTCGGTCCTCGTCGTGTGCGGCATGTGGGCAGGCCTGGCCTTCGTGTTCGTCACCCGCTTTGCCCTGCCGCACTGCCCTGCGGCTAGTTTGTGTGCAGGACAGGTACACAAACCCGTGCGTGCACAGGTGCACGGGGACGGGAGGTCGGGAAGAGTGTCGCTGCGCGGAGGTGATCCAGCCGAGATCGGCGGCTATCCGCTTGAGGCGCGGCTCGGCTCGGGTGGCATGGGCACGGTCTTTCTGGCCCGGACGAGTTCGGGGAGACCTGTTGCCATCAAACTGATCCACCAGCAGTTCGCGGGGGACGACGAGTTCCGGATCCGTTTCCGGCAGGAGGTGGCGGCGGCGAGGCAGGTGAGCGGCGCGTTCACCGCCGCCGTGGTCGACGCTGCCCCCGAGGCCGAGCAGCCGTGGATGGCGACGACCTATATCGAGGGGGACACGCTCGCCCAGCACCTCGCCGCGAGGGGCCCGCTGGGCGGAGCGGAGCTGAGGAGGCTCGCCATCGGGCTGGCGGAGGCGCTGCGCGACATCCACCGGGTGGGGGTGGTCCACCGTGACCTGAAGCCCTCGAACGTCGTGCTCTCGGCCGAGGGCCCGCGCGTCATCGACTTCGGCATCTCGCGCGCCGTGGACCAGCAGACGCTGACGATGACGGGGCGGGTCATCGGTACGCCGCCCTTCATGTCGCCGGAGCAGTTGCAGGCGCCGCGTGGTGTGGGGCCGCGCTCCGATGTCTTCTCGCTGGGGACGCTGCTGGTGTACGCGGCGACGGGCCATGGACCCTTCGACGCGGACAGCCCCTACATGACGGCGTATCAGGTGGTGCACGAGGAGCCGACGCTGGGTGCCGTCCCGGCGGTCCTGCGGGCAGTCGTCGAGTCGTGCCTGGACAAGGAGCCGACGGGGCGCCCCTCGGCGGACGAACTCCTCGTGCTGCTGCGAGACCTGCCGGCCGACCTCGGCGGGAGCGACACGAGCGGAGCCGGCGCGGGCCGCACCCGCGACATGATCACCCAGCACGACATCGCGACGCCGCCCATCTCGGCGCCGATCGCTCCGGTAGACCGAGGCACCGGGGCCACCGGCACCGCCATCGGCCGCCGTCTGCACGGCCGATGGCGTCCCGTGCTCGCGGTCGTGGTCGCGGTGGCAGCGATCGGCGGGGGAGTCGCCGTGCTGAAGGCAGGCGGCTTCGGGGGGAACAGCGGCGGCGACAGGGACAACAACGTCGCGCCGTCGGGCGCCGCACTTCCGGACGGCTTCGAGCCGTGGCGCAAGACCGTGCCGGGCGGTCAGGAGGACATCCCCGACGAACTGCGCTGCCTCGCGCACGGCGACGCGCTGTTCTGCGGGGGCGGCGGTGTCGTCGCGACCCGCATCCGGGCGGTGGACGGTTCGCGGGTGTGGACGGTGAAGAGCCCGGGCGTCCCCGTCCAGGGTGTGCACCTGGTGGGCGCCACCGGCGATACGGTGCTCGGATACCGCTTCGCCGCCCAGGACGACCCGCAGGACCCTGCCAGCGAGGTGGTGGCCATGGACGCCGACAGTGGCCGGGAACTGTGGTCCGTGCCGTCCGGCGCCCAGTCGGAGGCCGTCACGGGCCGGTCCCAGGACGCCCTCGTGGTCGGTTCCACCGTCGTGACGGTCGACGCTTCGAACTCCCGCTTCGAGGACCGGGACGCGCACAGCGGTGACGTCAGGTGGGCGACGTCGTTCCCCGCGGGTACGCAGTGTGCTCCCGTGCCGGTGGGCCCACAGCTCTTCGCGATGTGCGCGACGGATGCGGAGGTGGATGCCTCGGAGGTGCGCCATTCCACCCTGTACCCCGTCGACCGTGCCTCGGGGTCGCTGGGCAGGCCCGTCGCGGTCAATGGGCCCGCCGCCGTGCCGATGGGGGTCGCCGACGGCAAACTCGTACTGCTTCAGGGGCACATGGACGGGACGGCGCTGGCGGGCTACGACGGGGTGGCGCGGGTCGACCCGGCCTCAGGCAAGGTCACGTACTCCCGACTGGGCAGGACGTACGAGGGGACGCCCGGTATGGCGGGCGGCATCGTCTACATGAGCGGGCAGACCGGTCTCATCACCGCGTTCGACCCAGCGACCGGCCGGAAGAAGTGGTCGCGGCAGACAAGCGTCGAGGGCGCGTCGGGCCCCGTCGCGGGAGCCGACGCGCTGTATTTCAGCTCGGCCACCGGCCGGGTGGTCGCGCTGTCGCCCCACGATGGCAAACCCCTGTGGACCACGAACCCACAGGCCGATGGTTTGACGGGTGACCAGGGCGCGAGCCCGCGTGTGACCGTTGTGGGGCGTGAGGTCGTCGTGGCCGCGACCCAGAACACGCTCTTCGCCTTCGACGCGCGGAAGCCGCCGAAGGCGGGCTGACCCCGGCGGCACCGGCCGCAGGTGGTGTCTCCCTGCGGGGTACGCCACCTGCGGCGAAGGCCAGGGGCAGACACATCGGTGTCCCCATAGCCCGTAGAGGAATCGAGCCGATGGCGCCGTGACCGATGCGGGTGGGGGTGATCGACCGCAGGATGTCCCGGCTCCCGGCTCCCGGCTCCCGGCTCCCGGCTCCCGGTCCCGGCTATCGCGGCCCGGACCACCGCCCCGAGCGCACACCGGGCAACTACCCGGCTCCTCGGACTCGCAGCCACTCTCTGCTTCTACGAACGACTCCTCAGGGTGAAGGGACCGACAGGCAGGCCGGGTTCGCCCGTGCCGAGAGGGCGGCCTGATCGAGGGCCCCGGGGTGCCTGGAGCGGCCACGTCAGCCCGGCCGCACGCGCCCGCCGCCCCCGGGTTCGTACGGCGCCACTCGCTTGTGCGTGGAGCGTGTTGTGGAGGGTAGCCGGGCGGCAGACGCTGATTGGCCGTAGCCGGCGAACCGGACACGGCCCCGAGGAGAGGTCCGCCCGTGTCGTCGTCCTTGATGGAATCCGTGGATGTGCAGGTCCCCGTATCGGTGAGCTGGAGCCTGTGGAGCGATGTGACAAGCTGGCCGCGCTTCCTGCACCACGTGGAGCGTGTCGATCGCATCGACGACCGTCACTTCGCGTGGAAACTCTCCCTGCCGGGTGCCGACAAGATGTTCGTGGCCGAGCTCACCGAGGTGGTTCGCGAGGACCGGATCGCGTGGCGGACAACGGAGGGGGTACACCACGCGGGCGTGGTGACCTTCCATCGGATCAGTGACACGGCGAGCCGGGTGGCACTGCAGATCGAGTACGACCCGCATGGTTTCATCGAGCACTTGGGGGCGCTGACCAACCTCGACTCGACTCTCGCCAACTACGACCTCGGGCAGTTCCAGCAGTTGGCCGACGAGACGGCGGCGCGCGGCCGTTGACCTCTGCCGCGACTGATGGCTGAGCCGGGTGCCTGGCGACCAGCCGCAACAGTGCTTCCTCTGCCTGCTGCGTCAGCGCAGTCACTCGCCGGCGGAGGCGAGAGCTTTTCCAGCGTGCCGCAACGAGCCCCCGCGGTCACCGGGAGTGCGGCGGTCGACTGCGGGGGCTCAGTCGGCGTCCGACGCTCACCTTACGAGCGGCGTCCTTCCAGTGGATTGCGGCTGGAGGGCGCCGCTTTCGCCGTGGAGGGCGACGGCTGGCCGCACCCGCGAGGAGAGCAGTGAGGCGTGTCGCTGCGAGCCGCCGGCAGCGAGGCGATGGGCCGCTCTGCCGGACGGATGACTCGCCAACGGGGGAGGCCTGGCCCGCCGGGCGCCGGCAAGGCGGAGAGCACGCACGGGCGCGGCCCCAGGCCGATTCCGGTCCGCAGAGACGTGGGCGTGGAGATCGATGTCCAGTGGGGCGGCGGGATGTCAGCGCAACGCGATCCGGATCGTAGTGGAGCCGGCGGGGTCGTGGGTGCGCACGGTGTATCACGGCCCGTCGACGTCGCGCGGCCTGTGATCCGTTGACTGCTCCGTTTCTGGGGGTTTGTTGGTGGATCCGCTCCGGACGCTGAACGTGCCGCGCCCTGCGGGCGGGCGCGTCGTGATGGACCTCGGGCCTCGCTGGGCGCCCCCCGGAGAGCGTCACGGAGCCCTGGGCGTCGTCGTGCCCTTGTGGGCCCCGGACGGGGAGTCGCGCGAGAGCGTCGCGGGGACGGGACGCTGCGAAGGCAGAGCCGGTCGGGGCGAGGGGGCAGCAGGCCTGGGGCGGCGGAGACCGACGCCGCGGCCGGCAGGGGTGGCAGTCGCTGCGAGCAGCACGGCGGAGTCGGCCGCGTGCCCCGTGCCGGAGCGAGGGGACAGCCGCGTAGGCCGGCGCCATTGCGTCCCCCGACCGTGTGCGCGATCAGCGGCGCGCGCTCGGGACGCTGGAGCCGCCAGTCCAGGCAGCCGGGGCCGTAACCACGAGCTTCTGCCCACGCTGTAGCTCTCCGACCGTGGTCGACGAGCCGACAGCCGTCCCCTGTGCGGTTGGTGGTGAACCGTCAGGCCCCTCCGTTGCTAATTGACTGATCAATCAACTCTGAGCATAATCATCCCGGACCGGCCCCCGACATCGGCCACGGCTGCACACAGAGACCTCCAGGCGTGAGCGGCGCGTGAGCGATCGCGCCGGGTTCGTCATGTCGCGTGAGCCGGACTCGGCTGCGTGAAAGCGGGCTCTGCCCATCTCCTTCTACGGCGACCTCGCCACAATGCGGAAGAGGCATGAAAGTGTCCCAGGAAATCGATGCACACGTTCCCGTCCTGATAGTTGGTGGCGGCGGAGCCGGCCTCACCTCGTCGATCCTGCTGTCGAGACTCGGCGTCCCTTCGCTCCTCGTCACCCGCCAGCCGACCACGACACGGCTGCCACGCGGTCACATCCTCAATCAGCGTTCTATGGAAATCCTGACCGACACGGGCGTCTCTGCCGACATCAGGGCGAAGAGCACGCCTCCGCAGAACATGAGGGGTGTTGCCTGGTACTCGGGACTTTCCGGCGAAGGGCCCAAGGACGCGCACGGCCGCCGTCTGGGCTTCGTCGAGGGATGGGGCGCGGGCTACACGGACCCGGACTACGTCGCGGCGAGCCCGGAGGCCGCCACCAATCTCTCGTTGCTGCGCTCGGAGCCGATTCTCAAGGCGCACGCCGAGAGTCACCCCCTGGCGACGATCCGGTTCCATCACGAACTGGTCGATCTGGAACAGGACGCCGACGGGGTGACCTCCACCATCCTGGACCGCGGCACCGGAGAGACCTACCGGGTGCGGTCCTCCTACGTCCTGGGTGCTGACGCCGGACGCACGGTGGGCGACCTCGCCGGCGTGAAGGTGACCATGCATGACACTTTCCGAAAGCTGATAAGCCTTTACCTGTCTGCGGACCTGTCGCGCCAGCTGCCCAGCGACGATTCCATTCTTACCTGGGTGTTCAATCCCGACTTCCCGGAGCACCTGGACTACGGTGCCGTGCTGGTGCCGCAGGGCCCGGATCACTGGGGTCGGAACTCAGAGGAGTGGCTGCTCGCCGTGTCCAGGCCCGACCTGGACGAGTCACAGCCCGAGAAGATGCTGCGCTGGGCCAGCGAGGCACTGGGCATTCCCGACCTCAAGGCGGACGTTCTCGGTGTGAGTGAGTGGTACCTGGAGCGCTTCCTGATCGACGATTTCCGGGCCGGGCGGGTATTCCTGTTGGGCGACGCCGCACATCGTCTCCCCCCGTCCGGAGGGCTGGGCCTCAACAGCGCGATCCAGGATGCCTACAACCTGTGCTGGAAGCTCGCCGCCGTGCTGGCGGGGCGAGCCGGAGACGCCCTGCTGGACACGTACAGCGCCGAGCGCCGACCGGTGAACCTGAACAACATCGAATGCTCGATCAAGGCCGTCAGCGGCCAGGGGTCGATGGCCTCGGCGCTGGGACTGTCGACGGACAAGAGCGCCGAGGAGAACTGGACGGAGCTGAGCCGGTTCTGGGAGGACTCTCTTCCAGGCGCCGCCGAGCGGCGGCACGAGTTCAACGAGTGGCTCGCCGCAAGCACGCTCGAGTACCACCAGCACAACGTCGACTTCGGCTACACCTACGACTCCACCGCGGTCGTCGGTGACGGATCCCCGGCGCCCGTCTCCCCTGACGAGATCCGCCTGTACCAGCCCAGCACCAGGCCCGGTCATCCGCTGCCGCACGCGTGGGTGGAACGCAGCAACGAGCGCCTGGCACTGCGCTCACTGGTTCACGACGGACACTTCGCGCTGATCGCCGGTGAGAACGGTGCGCGGTGGGTCGAGGCAGCCGAGAAGCTCGCGCAGGCAGAAGGCATTCCGCTGCGCACCGCGCGGGTGGGACTCGGCGCGGTCGACCTCATCGACATCCGGCTGGCCTGGCAGCGCAACCGTGAAATCTCTGCGGAGGGAGTTGTCTTGGTGCGCCCTGACGGGTACATCGCCTTCCGCTCGGTCGACGCGGCCGACGATCCGCTGGCCACCCTCACCGCCGTCTTCCAGCAGGTGCTCGCCACCGGCTGACCGGACTGGAAGGGCTCCGCCACCGACGTCGGCCGGAACACCGTGAAACCACTGTTGTACGTGGCGCTCGGGAGAGTCCGCACTGCCCGCAACCCGCAACCCGCAACCCGCAACCGGCAACCCGCAACCGGCAACCCGCAACCCGCAACCCGCAAGCCGCACAGCAGCCCGCAGCTGCAGCCCCAGCCGCAGCGAAAGTAGCCCAAGCTGTCGCGATCGACCCGTCCATAGGGGCCGGATGATCCGGTGGCTACTTCCGCGGCGTCGCAGAGCCGCACGTTCGGGAGGCGTCGCACTGGCCTCAACGCTTCGTTGGTGATGGTGTGCGGATCCTGAGCGGGGGCGTCGCAAGTGCCTTCTGGGCTGGGGTGATGAGGCTTTCCCGGGCTTCTGTCATCACAGCGAGAAGGCACTTTCTGCGTGGGGACCAGTGGGCCGCCTCCGCAGCTTGCGTCTCCGCCGGCCGGGGGTGGTGGCCCACGTCGGTTCCCGGCTACTGCTGTGACTGCGTGGTTCACGGTTTCGGGCGAAGACCGGACGTTATCCCGTTGCTGTTGCTTCCGTCAGTGCGGCAGGGTCTGCGTCATGGTGGAACTACGTACTGTGGAATCGGACGACTGGCCGATCTGGCGGGAACTGCGGTTGGCAGCCCTGGCAGAGGCGCCCTACGCCTTCGGGTCGACACTTGCCCAGTGGCAAGGAGCCGGTGACAGCGAAGACCGCTGGCGTGCGCGTCTGGAGATTCCCGGCGCACACAACGTCGTTGCGGTGGTCGACGGTCGTCCTGCGGGGATGGCGAGCGGCGTTCCCGTTGAGCATGCGGAAGACAGCGCCGAGCTGATCTCGATGTGGGTCAGTCCCGCGGTCCGGGGCGGAGGGGTCGGCGACTGTCTGATCCGGGAAGTCGCACGGTGGGCCGTGGAGCGAGGCGCCACGTCCTTGAGTCTGTCCGTGATGCCGGACAACAAAAGGGCTGCCGCTCTCTACGAGCGCCACGGATTCATGGACACCGGTGTGCCGGGTGACCCGCTGCCGGATGGCATGGGCAACGAACAGGTCATGGCCAAGGATCTGACGAACGGCTAGGCAGGGCACCTTCTCGCTTGCTCACGCGCCCACGGCGAAGGGGCGCCCGCCTCGGATGCCCTTCTCGCCGCGGATGCGGATGCGGACGCGCTCGCGGCCTTCGGCGGCCGAGCGGCCGGGGTGACGGGCGTTGGCGTCACGCCAGGACAGGCAGGCAGGCGTGCGGGCCGGGCAGGGCAGGGCTTCGCACCGTAGGCTGTGCACCGGGAGATTCGGGTGGTCGGGGCGGTGATGCTGAACTGTCCCAATCACCTCGCCTGGGCCTCGATCGGGTTGCCCCAAGAGGCGTAGGCCGGCTGACGCACAGCTCGACCCGGACACACTGCGCGCAGGCGTGCGGGCACGCGGCACCAGGCACGACTCGGCCAGGAACGTGGTCGAGGTGACGGTGAGGTTCCCCGACACTGGGAGGCCCTCTCCGCCCTGCCCCTGCCGCGCGAACGACCGAGGGGGCTGTCTGCGGTTCCGTCGGCGGGCGGCAGCGCCGTGACGTCCGCGTCCAGTGCGGCGGTGGCGTGCGCCCGTGTCCGGGCACACGGCAGTGCAGGCTGTACGGCCTCCGGCAGGCCGCGTCACGAGGCGGTCGAAGCATCATGGTGAGCACCGGAGTCGGCAGTCGCGCCGGAGGCACCGCTCACCTGCCCTCGTGACCCGCACCGGTGTATGACGTTCAACCAACCCTTCAGGCGGTCAACGCCGTTCGTGGGTCGCGGCGATGAGGACGGCGATGTCGAGGCGGGCCGGGGGCTTTCCGAAAGCGGCAAGACCCCGGCTGTTTCCGCCTCATGTGATGGCACCGCGCTCCACTGCGTACCGTGCCTTGCGGACCTCACGGTCGACGCGGACCTCACGGTCGACGGGGGAGGCCCCGGCCCGCCGTTCCCCGGTGCGCAGGATCGACGGGGTTTCGCAGTGGATCAGAACATGCCTCCGCCGGCGCCGATCGTCTGGCCGGTGATCCAGCGGCTCTGCTCGGAGACCAGGAAGCGGACGACATCGGCGATGTCGTCCGGCTGCCCGACCCGGCCGAGTGGTGTGTTCGCGACCTCGGCGTCGATCACCGCCTGCCCGGCGTCGACCAGGGCCGACGTCAGGACCGCGCCGGGCAGCACGCTGTTGACCGTGATGCCGCGGGCACCCACCTCGTGGGCCAGTACCCGGACCAGGTGGTCGACGGCGGCCTTGCTCGCCGCGTAGACGCCGGTTCCGGTACGGGGCATCAGAGTCAGTCCGGCGGAGATGGCAACGATGCGCCCACCGTCGGGGAGCCGGATCGCGGCCTCACGCAACGCGATGAACGCCGACCGCACGTTCGTGGCGAAGATCGCGTCGAACTGCTCGTCGGACGTCTCGACGATCGTGCCGTGGTTCACGTTGGCGGCGTTGAGCACCAGGATGTCGAGGCGGCCGAACTCCTTCTCCGCGACATCGAACAACCCGCGCAGTTGCGTGGCGTCGGCGATGTCAGCGGGTGCGGCGACCGCGGTGCCACCGGCGCGCTGGATGCCGCGTACTACGTCCTCGGCCTGCTCGCGCTCCGGCGGGTAGTAGTTGACGACTACGCCGGCCCCGTCCTCGGCGAGGTGTTCTGCTATCGTCCTGCCAATTCCCCGCGACGCACCCGTCACCAGCGCGACCTTGCCCTGCAGTGCCATGGAATGACCTTCTTCAGTGGGACCGGATTCGCCCGGCGCAGAATGATGACGGTGGTCAGACTACGGTTTGCGGTGGGCCCCCCGCACCCACGACCCCCACCCTCCGGACGACCTCTCCAAGCCGTTCGGGCAGCCGTCTTGACTGACCGTGGACCGCGGGGGCACCCACCGCGAGCAGGACGAGTGGGCGGGCTGGAGGCTCGACAAGCCATGCGGAGTGTGCTGCACCCTGGGCGGGGGAGGTACAGCACGTTGAGGTCAAGGGCGCCACGGGGTCCGGGACGGAGCGTCGGGCCGGCGGACAACGAGGATCTGTACGCCCGGGGACAGGCGCGACACAGGTCGACCGTGCATCGTCAGCCACACCGAGGTCGGCAACCGGACCGACCCGTATCCGGGAGTGGCGGCAAGGCCACGCTCTTCACCGGTCAAAGGGCCGCCGAGCAAGGCATGGGACTCCGTGGGGCGTTGATCCGGGCCGTCCCACTCACGGCGGCCCACTCACGGCGGCTGTGAGAGCCGGTCAGGCGTCCGTGCCGGGAAGATGATCGGGGAGGTCGGTGAGCTGTTCGACGCGGATCACCGTCTGATCCGCCGTCGGGGATGGTCCACCGGTGACGAAATCGATGCCGCGGTCCAGCCAGATGCCGGTGAGACCCGCACGCGCGGCCGCGTGTACATCGCTTTCCAGCATGTCGGCGACGTTGACCGCGTGCGCGGGGTCCGTCCCCATCCGCCGGCAGGCAGTGGCATAGGCGACGGGCTTGGCCGCACCGAGCTCAGTCGGGGTCAGGACCGCTTCGAGGTATTCGAGGAGGCCGAAGCGGTCCAGCTTGGCGCTCTGCTGCTCGGGGTCCCCATTGGTCAGAACAGCCAGACGCGGTCCTCGGGGAAGAGGTCTCAGGGTCTCCAGACACGGCTGGACATCGGGGTAGCACCGCCAGGACTGCTCGAACACGGTGAGGTAGCGCTCGGCGATCCAGGCGTCCAGAAGGTCCGGAGATTTAAGGAAGCGGCTCGCCGAGCATCGGCAGGAAGGAACGGAGCCTGCGTCGGTGGTGCTCTGCGAAGGAGCACTGACCGGCCAGGTACTCCCGCATGTCGCGCGCCTCCAGCATCCACCACAACGTCCCGAGCTCCTCCGGTGAAGCCGCCCGGTTCGGGGCGGCCTGGACGATGTGGCCGATTGTTTCCCAGACCGCGCTTCGATGATCAACCAGGGTGCCGTCCAGATCGAAGAAAACCACATCAGCCATGCGGCGATCGTCTCGTAGTGCCGGCCCCTTGCGCGAGTGCTTCTCGTCGCGTGCGCGGGTGAGCCGACTGAGCGCCGCCGTTCACCGCCCCGTTGCTGCCCGCTCTCCCGTCGGCCCGAACGTCCGCAGGGGATCACGGTGAGGACCCGCTCGATTTCGAGGAGGCGCGCCAGGCGCTGCCGTCAGATCAGTGGCCCACACGCCGATGTGGAAAGACGCATCTCGTGACGACGCCGGCGCCGGCTCTCGCTTCGCCGAGGACCGGTGCTACGGCGACACGCCGCACTGTTCCGACGCACCCGCACCGCGTGGGTCGCCGATCGGCCGGGGCAAGGAGCCGGGGGAGTGGAGCCGGCGCCCGAACAGGTGGGAATCAGTCGGCGGTCTCGGCGAGGAGGTCTCTGAGCAGCTCCTCACCCTGGGGCCATGGGCCGAAGCCTGCCTCGGGGTTGACATGGCCTGCGTCGCCGAGGACCACGAACCGTGCGCCCCACTGGTCGGCCAGCAGACGGGACGAGTCGATCGCTGCCCAGGGGTCGGTGCTGCTGGCCGCCAGGACAGTCGGGAACGGCAATGGATGCGCCGCGGGTGGGCCGAAGCCCGCGATCGGCGCGCCCCGGGACGCCGAGTAGCCGATATCGGGCGGCGCCACCAACAGGGCTGCACGGATCTGGCCGTTGTGTCGGTGAGCCCAGTGAGCGACGGCGTGACAGCCGAGGCTGTGTGCGACCAGCACGACCGGTCCTGTGGCCCGCTGGATGGTGTCATGCAATGCGGCAACCCACTCGTCCCGGTCCGGTCGTTCCCAGTCGCGCTGCTCGACCCGAACGGCGCCGGGCCGGTCCCGGATCCAGTGGGACTGCCAGTGACTGAGACCGGAACCACCCAAGCCCGGCACGACGATCATGTTCTCCATGACGGGGACGGTAGCGCGCCGCTCCCACTGTCATCGAGCACCCCCGGGCCGAACGCCGACTCGGACCGGTGGCGGCGCGATGGGCGGGGCGGAGTCTGACGGTCACGCAGGCGCTGTCGCCACACCCCACCGCCTCGCCCCGTACCGGCCTGTCGGTCCCGATCGACGGCTGGGTCGAACCGCCGAGTCGGCTGCGACATTTTTGTGGCCTATGTCCATATTTAAGTGGTTATCGGCTAAATCTATGTGGCCGGCCGGGCCGGACGGTGTGAACGTGGAGAACGGGCACGGAGTTCCGGACCTGTCCGGCATACCGGCTCCGGAACATTCCCGTGCCCAGAGGATGTATGTGATGACTTTTAGTGATTCATCCCTGACGTCGGTCCTGCCGGAGGACGCCATGGTCCTCGGGGCCGCTGTGGCGGGTTCGGTTCTGCTGCCGGGCGACGTGGGATACGACGACGAACGTGCCCTCTTCAACCAGAATCACGACCTGGCGCCCGCGGTGATCGTGGTGGCGGAGAGCGCGGCCGATGTCCAGGCCGCTGTCAATTTCGCGGCGAGGCAGCAGCGGCCGGCCCTGGTGAAGACCACCGGCCACCAGATGGTCGGCCCGGCGCACGGCGCCGTCGTGATCGCGACCCGTCGGATGGATGACGTCGCCATCGACACGGTCGGCCGCACGGCGCGGGTGGGCGCCGGAGTCCTGTGGGCCGAGGTCATCGAGAAGGCGGCCGCGGTCGGACTGGCTCCTCTGAACGGATCGAATTCAACGGTGGGAGTCTCCGGTTACACCCTGGGCGGGGGGCTCAGCCCGACGCTCGGCCGTTCCCACGGCTACGCCGCGGACCACGTGCGCTCACTCGACGTGGTGACCGCGGACGGCGAACTGCGGCATGTCGACGCGCGGTGCGAACCCGAACTGTTCTGGGCGCTGCGCGGCGGCAAGGGCAACTTCGGAGTGGTCACCGCGCTGGAGTTCGACCTGTTCCCTGTTCCCCGGCTCTACGGTGGCGGGATCTACTTCCCCGGCGAGCGGATGGACGACGTACTGCGAGCCTGGACCGCCTGGCACCCGCGCACCCCGGAGACCATGGTCTCGTCGTTCGCTGTGCTGCGGTTGCCACCGCTGCCCGAAGTCCCCGAACCGCTGCGCGGGGCATTCGTGGTCGCCCTGCGCTTCGCTTACACCGGCAGGGCCGAGGACGGCGAGCGGATGACAGCGCCGCTGCGGGCCGTGGCCCCGGCGGTCCTGGACACCGTGAGGGACATGCCGTACACCGAAGTCGGGTCGATCCACAACGAGCCGACCCAGCCACTGCCCTATTACGAACGAAGCATCACTCTGCGGGAGTTCCCCACAGAGGCGCAGGACAAGCTGGTCGAACTCGTCGGCCCGGACTCCGACACCACCATGTGGATCGCCGAACCACGCGCCCTGGGCGGCGCATGGGACCGGGAGCCGGCGGTGCCCAACGCGGTGGCGACCAGAGGTCTGCCGTACGTCCTGCTGGGCGTCGAGGTCGGTCCGCTGTCTCAGGAGCAGCAGCACAAGGAGTCGGTCGCCGCGCTGCTCACGGGTATGGAGACCTGGCGGGGTGACCGGCCGCTGGTGAACAACCTCGCCCCGGAAGAGGCGGCCGACGCCGCCGCGATCTACGGCCCCGAGCGTTACGAGCGCCTGGCCGCCGTCAAGAAGCTCTACGACCCGGCCAACATGTTCCGGATCAACCACAATGTGGTGCCCGCTGCCTGACCGGACACCGGCCGACCGGGCAGCGCCGGACGGATGCGCTGCCGCATCGCAGATCCCGGCGCACCCGGCCCACCCCGGGTACCGGTGGGGACACCGTCTGTTTGGCGCTGTACGGACCGGGCCGTGGGCCAGGACGGACGACACACCGCTGATGTCCACGTGTCGGGGGCAGGGCGGAGAGGAAGGCCACGGTCTCCGCGATGTCGATGCCGCTCAGGTACGAGATGCCGTGGAGCAGACCGGCCCTCATGCCGCCGTTCCGTGGGGTTCGAGACGGGTGGTCAGGGCAGTCAGCACGGCTCCCGGCCGTCGACGGCACCCGACCTGACCCGGCCGCGGGCGGGCAGGGCGCCGACCAGAGTGCCGTTCACCGGTCTTCTTCGTCTGCGTGCCGCACGGGGGATGCCCTGTGCGACCACGGGCCGCCGTCGGTGCCTTCGCGCCTCGCGGTGTGCTCCTTGAGCAGGCTCGCGAAAGGCCATTGAGGCCGCAAGTAGACGTATTCGCCCCGCTCCTCGATCTCCCGTGCGGCCAGAGCGATGGTCCGCCGTGCCTCGTCCTCGGCACCCGTGTACAGCTCGGCGTCCGCGAGCAGCCCCAGGTGCAGGGCCCGGCGGAGCAGTGTCCGGTGCTCCGCCGCCTCTCGCAACGCGCCGCGCATGCGGGCCAGTCCTTTCTCGCGCAGGCCCTGATGCACCTCGGCCCAGCCGAGCGGGACGGCGAGCATCCTGTGCCAGTAGGTGAGCTGGCACCGGGCAGCCAGATCCAGCCCTGCCCGGCCGGCCCTCCAGGCGCCTTCGACGTCGCCTTCCACGACGGCGAGTACGGCGTCCACGTAGCGGGCGAAGGCGCGGTCCCACGGCCTGTCGTAGTGGTGGGACTTGGTCAGTCGCAGGAGGTCCGAGCGGTGGCGCAGAGCTTCGGCCTGATGGCCGCTCAGCCAGTGGGTGAGCGCCAGGTAGGCGCGGTAGTCGATGCGCTGGTCGTGCAGCAAGGAGTTCAGGCGGAGTTCCCCGTCGGGAGCGACCAGGAGCCGGTCGATGATCTCGACCCCCTGGTTGAGCACGGTGAGTGACTCCTCCAGACGGCCACTGACATGGAGTGTGACGCCTTCCGCGTAGCAGCCCGCTGACTTGGCCTGGTCTCCGCCACCGTATTCGGCCAGCTCGTGCAGCAGGCCGGCACTCTCGGCCGCCGTGGCGTACCGGCCCTCGGCGATGGCGACGATGGCCTGCGTGTGCAGCAGTTCGGTCGGCTGTGTGTTGTCGAGCAGATGCTCCAGGTGCAGGGCTCGTCCGAAGGCGCCCTTGACCCGCCGCGAGCCGTAGCCCTCCAGAACGGCCCCCAGCCACATCAGCCTCTTCCTCAGGAGTAGTTCGACGGCGAGCGCCTCCTCGTCCGCCGGCAGCTCCGCGAGGACGGAGGCCACGTCTTCCAGGCGGTGCTTGGCGTCGGTGTGGAAGAAGCGCTCCTGGGCCTGATCGGCCAAGTCCAGCAGAGGATGCACTCCTTTGCCCGCACCGAGGGCCCGGGCGGCCTCACGGCAGTGGTGGCGGATCTCCGCGGTGTCGTCCCCGGCCCGGTACCGCGCGGCCAGGGCTGTCGAGACGTCCTGGTGCCATCGGGCGCGGGCGACGGGCTGTGCGTCCTCCAGCAGGAAGTCGCGAACGAGGCCGTGGCGGAAGGACAGGAGGTTCCCGTCGGCGGCGTCAGGGCGCAGGAGCCCGGTGACAAGGATGTCGTCGACGAGGGTCTGAGGCAGTCCGCGTGAGGCGAGTACGTCGCACAACAGGTGCTGCCTGACACGCGTGCCGATCACGGCGCAGAGGGTGAGGACATCGTACGCCTCGGGGCTGCAGTCACTCAGCCGCTCGTACAGCACCTCACGCACGTCGAAGGGGACCGGTCGCCGGTGCGTGGGATCGGCCGACGTCCGCGTCGCGCGCAGGCCCTGCAGCAGGAACGGGTTTCCGCCGGTGGCGGTGTGCAGTCGCCGCACCTCGTCCTGGGGCGGTGTCGAGCCGCTGACCGTGGCGATCAGCTCGCCGCTCTGCGCCTCGGTGAGGCCCCGTAATTGGACGGTACTGGCATTGCTCTCCTGCAGGATGCGTCCCACGGCCCGCCGCAAGCTCTGGTCCTTGAGCAGGTCGTGGTCGCGCAGGGAGGCGACGACCAGTACACGGGCCCTGTTGATCTGGCGGGTGAGCAGGTGGAGCAGATCCAGCACACGCGGATCCGCGTAGTGCAGATCCTCCAGGAGGCACACCAACGGGCCTCGTTCCGCGGCGGAGAGCACGGCCTGGCACACCCACATCTGACGCTCGAAGTGCTGCGCGGACGTCCACTCGCCCGGAGTCGGGAGATCGATCGGCGCGCGCTGCCCGTCCTCGCCCTGTAACTGCTGGACTGCCTGCTCCCAGACCCAGTAGGCCGGTGACGACGGTACGGCGCTGCATGCGGCGGAGACGACCCGCACCTCGGGACCGGCCATGCGGGCCACTTCCCGGAGCAGTTGTGTCTTGCCGATGCCCTGCTCCCCGATCACGAACAGCAGGTGACCGCCTTCGTGAGTGGAGTCCGCCAACAGGCCTTTGAGTCGGGCGAGTTCTTCCTGGCGGCCGATGTGTCGCCGGTTGGGTGGGGACGCGGGCGCGGCTGAGGC
Source organism: Streptomyces sp. NBC_01497 (assembly GCF_036250695.1). Lineage (NCBI taxonomy): Bacteria > Bacillati > Actinomycetota > Actinomycetes > Kitasatosporales > Streptomycetaceae > Streptomyces > Streptomyces sp. NBC_01497. The sequence goes on from NZ_CP109427.1 coordinate 8,319,602, forward strand.
GGTCGTCGACACCGGCACCTGCGGGTGCGGCGTCCGGGTGTCGTGCGCGCAGGGGCCGGCGAGGGAGGACGCGCTGGCCTCCGGGGTGCTCGTGAGTTCCTGGCGAAGGATCTCCCCGTGCAGCGTCTGCAGTTCCCGGCTCAGATCGACCCCGAGTTCCTCCGCCACCGCGATGCGCATCCGTTCGTACGTGAGCAGTGCCTCGGCCGACTGGCCGGAGTGGTACTGGGCTCTCATCAACTGGCTGCCCAGCCGTTCTTGTCCGGGGTTGCGGCGCAGTTCTTCGCTGAGCTGGAGGGCCACCTCCTCGTAGGCGCCGAGCCGGAGGGATGCCTGGGCCCACAGATCCAGCGCGCGCAGACGGATCTGTTCGAGGCGGTCCGCTTCCGTCACGGCGAATTCGTAGTCGCAGAGTTCTCCCAGAGGCCGGCCTTTCCACAGATCGAGGGCCGACCAGGCGACTGTGCGCGCCCCTTCCGTGTCGCCGGATTTGAGCAGTCTCCGACTGTCCTTCACCTTCGCCTCGAATATCACCGCATCGACAAGGCGGGCATCGGCGTCCAGCTGGTATCCGTGGAGATGGTGGGCGACCCGGATGGATCGGTCATGATGCCCGAGTACTTTCCTGAGCCGGGACACGTAGGCCTGGAGTGTGCCGGTGACCTGGCGCGGGGGGTTGTGTCCCCAGATCGCCCCGATGATCGAGGGCAGGGGGACCACCCTGCCCACGTGGGTGAGGAGGATGGCGAGGAGCGCGCGCTGTCTGGGCGGGCCGAGCTCGATGTACTTCCCGTCCGAGCTCAGACTCAGGGGACCGAGAATCTCGAATCGAAGGTGGGACGCAACCACGTCGTCTTGCGCAGTGCCGCTCCGGCTCACATGCATCGATCCCTCAGCTCGAAGTGTCGGTCCGACGGCCCATGGCCCCCCGCACCGCCGCTCTCCCTGTGCAGAGCCGGCGGAAAGGCTTGCCGCCGACGCCGGTGAATATGCAGCAGCAGGGTTCCGGTGCTGTCCCGGCCCACTACCTCTGCGGAACCCGGAAGCGGCCAAGGAGGTATCAGCTCACCTTTCGCCACCTCGCGGGCTGATAGGCACGTCAATGTTCTGTTCCTGGTGATTGGGCCCACGCCGCGGCCTCGGACCGGCTCCAACTACACGCCGTTCATCCCGCCGACGGCGGGCCGCCGGGCGGGACAGGCGGCGAAACCTGCCCGGAACGGCGGTTGTAGACGATCCGGAACGGAGGTTCGCGACGACGGAGGGCAGGGGAATCCGGGTGTCGCGCGCGCCCGGGAAGGGGCCGGTGCCGGCCGTCCGTAGCGGTACGCGAGTGGCGCCCGGCGGAGATCAAGCGCGGGCTCGCGTACGGGACCCGCTTGAAACCGTGCTCGTACAGCTGGACCTCATGGGGAGTCGGGTTCGGGTTCCCCGTACAGGAACCCCGTTGCGGCAGTTCCGTGCCACCGGTGTGTCCGCGAGGCCCGTCGTGGCGCGGGCATCCCGGGCTCTTGCGGGCTGTCGTGCGACGGGCGTCCACGGCCCGGCTGGGCCCGGGTCGTGGCGGGCGTCCCCTCCGGGTACCGACGCGGACTGCAGAAGACCGGACTGCAGAAGACCGGACTGCGGGAGGACGGACTGCGGGAGGACGGCGGCCCCGCAGCCGTCCCGCGGCTCGCCACGTGGTGGACGTAGAACCCTCAGCAGGGCTCTCTCCGTCCGGTCACGGCGCTACCGCGTCCGTGCCCTCGGACAGCGTCACGGGGGCGGACACCGCGCGTCTCAGCCGTCCGAGCAGCAGGTGGGCCGAGGCCGCCATCAGCGCCAGGATCAGGCACATCGTCCAGACGACCGCAGTGTTGAACGTCTGGATCAACTGCCCGCTGATGAGCGGCGCCAGGGCCACGGAGGCACTCCACACGGACAGGAACCAGCCCTGGTAGGTGCCATGGGCGTGGGGCGGCGCCAGGGCGGCGACGAGCGCCATACAGGTGGGCCACACCACGATCTCTCCCAGACTCCAGATCACCACGGTCGCCGCGTATCCGGGCAGGGAGTGGACGAGAGCGGTCAGTGCCAGACCGACTCCGGTGGTGACCGTGGCGGCGGCGAGAGCGGACTCGGGACGCAGCCGCCCGGCCAGTCGGGTCAACGGCAGCTGAAGGACAGCGATGACGAGGCCGTTCATCATCATGGCCAGGCCGTAGTCGCCCGGGGTGAGATGATCGGCCGTCATGGTCAGGGGCAACGCGACGAGCGGTTGTTGGAACAGCACCCCCAACAGCAGGATCGAGCCGAGCAGGACCAGGAAAGGCCGGTCACGATGGACGGCGGGGGCCGGCCGGGCGTTCGTACCGGCCTGCGTGCCGCCGCTCTTCGCGGCCGGGGCGGGCCGGGTCTCGGGCACCCATCGGTAGACGACGGCTCCGGCGGCCAGGTTGGCCAGCGCGTTGACGACGAAAAGGATGACGAAGCCGTGTTCGGCAGCCGAGCCGGCGGTCACGGCAGCCACGGAGAAGCCCAGGTTGGTGGCCCAGTAGAGCAGCGAGTAGGCGCGCGGCCGATCGGTCGGGTCGACCAGGTCGGCGACGGCCGCCGCACGGGCGGGCCGCGTGGCGTTCAGCCCCACCCCCACCACCAGCGTGCCGACGAGCACCAGCGCTTCGGAGCGCGCCGTGCCGAGTACCACCATGCCGGTGACGGCCAGGGCCTCGCTGGCCAGGAGAACCGCGCGGCGGCCCAGGCGGTCGGCCAGAACCCCGCCCAGCAGTGACGCGATTCCGCTGCCGACGCCGAACACGGCGAGTGTCAGGCCGGTGAACGAGGCCGAGTAGCCCCGTTCACCGGTCAGGTAGATCGCCAGGAACGGAAGGACGAACCCGCCGGCCGAGGTGATGAGCATCCCTGCCCAGAGCCACCAGAACGGGCGGGGGAGTCCGCTCACGGCGGTGCGCAGAGGACCCGCGAGGCGTTGTGCGCCACGGTGCACCGCGCCGTGGCGCGTGCTCAACTCCTCTCCTCCTCGTACGCGACGTGCAGCGTGCTCGCGAGGTGATCGCGGTAGGCCACCGCCTCCGCGTCCGACGTGTGCCGGGAGAGCACGATGGCCGGGTACCCGGACCAGTCCGGGTAGGGGCGGAGCAGCGCGCCGGGACCGACCGTCTCCACTACGTGGTCCACCCGGGGGTCCTCGCGCACTGCCTCCAGGCCGCGCACGCCGCTGATCCGGCCGCCGGTGCCGACCGGGACGAGGTACGCGGCAGCGACGCCTGTGGGTACGGGTTCCTCGCTCCAGCACAGTGGTTCCAGGCCGAGATGGACACGCAGGGCCTCCGCGGCCAGGTCGATGCCGCTGCTGACGTGGACGAGGTAGTGCATGAAGCCCCCGCCACCGATCCGCGCGCCCGTCTCCAGGAGAACCGGCCGTATCCCGCCGACCAGCCTCAGCTCGGTGTGGGTGGTGCCTTCTGTCAGGCCGAAGGCGTGGTGCGCGGCGATGACCTCCGCCTCGACCGCCGCCAGTACCTCGGCCGGCAGCCGGGCGGGGGCCCGCAGGGTCGTCTCCTCGAAGTAGGGGCCCGTGAGCTCACCCTTCCAGCTGATGGCGCAGACACGGACCTTCCCGTGGTGGATCAGGGACTCGGCGGAGATCTCCGGACCGTCCAGATACTCCTCGACCAGCACGCCCGCTTCCTCGGCTGGCGCGTCGGCGCTGCGCAGGTGGGTCTCGACGAGTTCCCAGGTGCGGGCCACGGCTTGCTTCAGGTCGTCCTTGTCGTCGACGCGGATCACACCGAGGCTGGAGAAGCCGTTCGCCGGCTTGACCACGACGGGAAAGCGCAGGGCCAGCGCGTCGGTCCAGCCGTCCGGATCGTCGAGCACCGTGAAGCCGGGGGTGCCGAGCCCCGCCTCCCGCAGAAGGCGGCGCATACGGCGCTTGTCGCGTACCACCGCTGCCGCCTGATCGGTCAGGCCCGGCAGGCCCAACTCCCGTGCGGCGCGCGCCACGAAGGGCACGACCTTCTCGTTGCCCGCCATGATTCCGCCGAACGGTTCACGCCGGTAGCGGTCGGAAAGCACAGCCAGAGCGGCCTCCTGGTCGCCGTCGATGTCGAGCGGCAGCACTTCGACCACCGCGGCGGCTCGCGCGGCCGCCTCCGGGGTGTCGTCACCCCGGAGGACGAGGATCAGGTCGATTCCCGCGCGGTCGGCCGCGTCGAAGACCCAGGGAAGGGTGGACAACTGTCCGACGAGAAGGAGTTTCGGACGCTGTGGCATGGCGTTCTCCGATGGTCGATGCAGAACGAGGGGGGTGGCCGGCCGGGCCGGTACTGCCTCGTCCCGAAGTCTGCTCGGTCGACTTGAGGCAGACTTGCAAACCGCTGGACGTGGCGCTGGGCGGGGAGCTGTCAGCGCACGTGACCGTCGGGGTCCGTCCGGCTGAGCACCGACCGCAGCCCCTCGACGAGTTCGTCCGCCTCGTTGCGTGTGAACACCAGCGGCGGATTGATCACCAGGGCGTACGGGTTGGTGCGCAGGATGATGCCCGCCGTTTCCCGCAGGGCGTCCGACACCTCGCCGGTACCCTTCGGCAGCGAGGAGCGCGTCTCCTTGTCCGACGTCAGTTCCACGGCCATCTGCAGGCCCAGCCTGCGTACCTCTGCGACGACCGGCACATCGGTCAGTTCCTCAAGCCTGCGGCCCAGATAGTCACCGATCACCGAGGCGTTCGCCAGCAGTCCCTCACGTTCGATGATGTCGAGGTTGGCGAGCGCCACCGCGCACGCTGTGGGGTGCCCGGTGTACGTGTAGCCGACGGGGAAGCCGAGTTCGCCGGTCACCTGCGCGGCGACCTCCTCGGTCGTCAGGACCGCGCCGTGCGGAAGATACCCGGACGTGATGCCCTTCGCGGTGACCATGATGTCGGGGGTCACCCCGTAGTGGTCGGCGGCGAACCAGTGGCCGGTGCGTCCGTAGGCCGTCACGACCTCGTCGGAGATCAGCAGGATGCCGTAGGAGCGCAGGAGTTCCGCGACCCGCGGCCAGTAGTCCTCCGGCGGGACGATCGCGCCTCCGCCACCCATGACCGGCTCGCCGATCATGGCGGCGATCCTCTCCGGGCCGATGCGCTCGATGCTCTCGCGCAGTTCCGCCAGGCAGAAGTCGCTGACGTCGGCGCCGTCGAACAGATCCCTGCGGTACGGGTGCGGAGGGGTCAGAAAGTGCACGTCCGGCAGGGAAGGCCCGAAACCCTGGTGGTAGACCGGGGATCCGGACACCCCGCCGCTGCCGTAGCCGACACCGTGGTAGGCCATGCGGCGGGAGAGGACCCAGGTCCGCTGCGTCTCGCCGCGGCGGTGGTGGTAGAGCCGCGCCATGCGCAGGGCGATCTCGTTGCCCTCGGCCCCGCCGCTGGTGAAGTACACCTGGCTCAAGCCCTCGGGACTCAACTTCGTCAGCCGGGTGGCAAGTTCGATGGCGCGGTCGTTGGTGAGGGTTCCCCAGGTGTGGAAGTACTCCAGGCGGGTCATCTGGTCCGCCGCCGCCCGGGCGAGTTCCGCGCGCCCGTGTCCCACCTGGCACACACCGAGCACCGCCGAGGCGTCCAGGTACTCGCGGCCGGCGGCGTCGCGGACGCGGCTGCCGGAGCCGGACACCAGGACCGTCCGGTCGGTGCGGTGGGCGGGCAGTGTGGGATGGATGAGGGTGGCACGGTCCGCTGCGACGAGCCCTGTTTCGAGCACGGCGGGGGCTTCAGAGGTCACGGGGCGCTCCTTCGGAAGGCTGAGGCTGCTCCTCACACTCGCGTCGCCCGCTTGATGAACGCTGGACGCCCCGCTGTGTGTTCGGCCGCCGCGCCGGTCCCCGCGAAGAGCCTTTTCAGCCTCGCGACAGACACCACGTCAAGCGGACGCCAAGGGCCCACTGGGACGATCGGGTCTCCCCCCGCATCCCCTTCTCGGTGCTCAGACCCGAAAGGATCCCCGGTGAAATCGATCCTCTTCTACCTGCCGACCGTCGGCAGCCACGCACAGGTCCTGCGCGGCATGTCGGGCGTCAACCCGCAGAACTACCAGAACATGCTCAGGCAGCTCACCCAGCAGGCCCAGGCAGCCGACGAACTCGGCTACTGGGGACTGTCGTTCACCGAGCACCACTTCCATGTCGAGGGGTTCGAGGTCTCCAACAACCCCATCATGCTCGGCCTGTACCTGGCCATGCAGACCAAGCACATCCGCGTCGGGCAGATGGCCAACATCCTGCCCTTCCACAACCCGGTGCGACTCGCCGAAGACCTGGCCATGCTCGACCACATGGCCCACGGGCGCACCTTCGTCGGCATCGCGCGCGGCTTCCAGAAGCGCTGGGCCGAGATCATGGGCCAGGTGTACGGAGTCGGGGGAACACTCTCCGACGCGGGGGAGAACGACCGTCGCAACCGCGCGCTCTTCGAGGAGCACTGGGAGATCCTCAAGAAGGCGTGGACGACGGAGACCTTCTCGCACTCCGGTGACCAGTGGACCATCCCCGTCAAGGACTTGGAGTTCGACTACGACGCCGTGCGCCGCTACGGCCGAGGCGTCGACGAGAGGGGGATCGTCCACGAGGTGGGCATCGCTCCCAAGCCCTATCAGCGTCCTCACCCGCCGGTGTTCCAGCCCTTCAGTTTCAGTGAGGACACCTTCCGCTTCTGCGCCCGTGAGGGCGTGGTGCCCATCATGATGAACACCGACGACCGGATCGTCCGGCGCCTGATGGACCTCTACCGTCAGGAGGCCGAGGCGGCGGGGCACGGCACACTGCGGCGGGGCGAGCGCATCGGCGTGATGAAGGACGTACTGGTGTCGAGGGACGCCGACGAGGCCCACCACTGGGCGGCGCGCGGCGGCGGTTTCATCTTCGAGAACTGGTTCGGCCCCATGGGTTTCACCGAGGCGCTGCGCAACGTCGGGGAGAAGGGGCCGATCGGCTCCGACTACGCGACGCTGGTCGACCGGGGCCTGGAGTGGGTCGGTACCCCGGACGACATCAACCGCAAGATCGAGAAGCTGGTGGAGCAGCACGACCCGGAGTACCTGCTGCAGTGCCAGTACTCCGGTCTGATCCCGTCGGATGTGCAGTTGCGCAGCCTTGAGCTGTGGGCCACCGAGATCGCGCCGAACTGGCTGTGAACAGGAGCACACAGTGGACCACGACGTCTTCGAAATCGACGAACTGCCGCTGCTCGGCGGCGGGACCCTCACCGACGCGCGGATCGGCTACGCCGTGCACGGGACACTCGACGCGGACGGCTCCAACGCCGTCCTGTGCCCGTCCTTCTTCGGCGGCGACCACACCGGCTACGACTGGCTGATCGGCGCGGGCCGGCCGTTGGACACGCGCCGCTACTGCGTCATCACCGCGGGCCTGTTCGGCAACGGTGTCTCCAGCTCGCCCAGCAACCATGCGACGGGGGCGGACTTCCCGCTGATCACCCCGCAGGACAACATCGCGGCCCAGCACCGGCTCCTTACCGAACACCTGGGCGTCCGGGAGCTGGCGCTGGTCGCCGGATGGTCGATGGGCGCGGCGCACACCTACCAGTGGGCGGTCTCCCACCCGCGGATGGTGCGCCGGATCGCGCCGGTCTGCGGTGCCGCCGTGACCAGCGAGCACAACCGGGTCTTCCTGTCCGGCCTGGCGGCGGCACTGGCCGCGGACGGGGGTGCGGAGCGGGGGCAGCGCGCGGCGGGCCGTGTCTTCGCGGGATGGGCGGCCTCGCATCCCTTCTGGGCGGAGGAACGCTACCGGGAACTCGGATTCGCCGGCCGGGACGACTATCTCGCCGGCTTCTGGGAGCCGTTCTTCGTGGCCGGGCCACCCGCCGAGGACCTGCTGGCCATGGTCCGCACCTGGGAGCAGGCGGACGTGGGCGCGACCCCCGGCTTCCACGGCGACACCGCGGCGGCGCTGGCCTCGGTCACGGCCGAGGCGGTGCTGCTGCCCGGCGCCCTCGACCAGTGCTTCGCCGTCGCGGACGAGGAGCGGGCCGCCACCCTGCTGCCGCACGCGGCACTGGAGGTGATCCCGGGCGTGTGGGGCCACCTGGCGGGGGCGGGGGCGAACGGCGCCGACCGCGACTTCGTCGGCAGCGCGCTGACCCGGTTGCTGGCACGCCGGACGGCGGTGGCCGCGGCACCGGCCGGGTGACGACCGGCGCCGCGAGGAGAACAGGAGAGACCGGGAGGCGGAGAGCCCGGGAAGAGCGACACGGTCAACGAACCAGCGGACGGCGCCTCCGGCGCCGTCCGCTGCCGTGCCGACGCCGACGGGTCACGTCGAATAGTCGGCGTTCAGCCGCACGTAGCCCTCGGTGAGGTCACAGCCGTACACGGTGAAGGCCCCGTCCCCGATGCCGAGATCGATGCCGATGACGACCTCGCTGCCGTTCATCTCCGCGGCGACGGCGGCCCGTACGCTCTCCTCGTCGTGCGCGCCGGCGCGGCCGGGCGGGTAGACCCCCACCTCACCGAAGCGGATGGCCACCCGGTCCTGGTCGATGTCGGTGTCGGCGGAGCACTTGCCGATCGCCATGGCCACACGGCCCCAGTTGGGATCCCCGCCGTGCACCGCGGTCTTGACCAACGGGGAGTTCACCACGGCCTTGCCCACGCGCTTGGCCTGGGCGTCGTCACGGGCGCCGCCCACCCGTACCTCGATCAGCTTGTCCGCGCCCTCGCCGTCGCTGGCGATGTCCTTCACCAGCGCCAACGCGACCTCGTACAGGGCCTCTTCGAAGTCATCCGCGTTGACTTCGCCCGCGAGGCCGTTGGCGAACAGGGCCGAGGTGTCGCTCGTCGAGGTGTCGGTGTCGATGCTGACGGCGTTGAAGGTGCGGTCCATGACACGACGGAAGAGGCGGTCCTGCTCCTCCGCGTCCAGCCGGGCGTCGGTGGCGAAGAAGGTGAGGAGAGTCGCCATGTCGGGCTCCATCATGCCGACGCCCTTGGCCATGCCGACCAGGACCGCGTCGCCCACCCGGCGGCGGACCAGCTTGGGCCGCGTGTCGGTGGTCATGATGGCCCGGGCGGCGCGTTCGAAGCCTCCCTCTGGCAAGGGCGCCCCCAGCGTCTTGATGTGGTCGCGGATCGCGGGCATCGGGTACTGCCGGCCGATGACGCCGGTGGACGCGATCATGAGCTCGTCCTCGGGCACCCCGGCCGCCCGGGCCGTCAGCGCGCGCACCTCAAGCGCGTTGGCCATCCCCTCCTCTCCGGTTGCGACGTTGGCGTTGCGCGCCAGGACCACCACGCCCCGGGCGCTGCGGTCCGCGCAGGCCGCACGGCTCACCACAACGCTCGGGCCGGCGAAGCGGGAGCGGGTGAAGACCGCACTCACCGTGGCGGGTACGGCGGACAGGACGACGGTGAAGTCGTCGCGTCCGTCGTCCAGAAGGCCGACCGGCGCGGTGTGCACGCCGAAGCCCCGCGGTGCGAAGGCGTCGTCGTCTGTCATGTTGATTCGTCTCCTGATCGGGTGTGGCGGCTGTGGGCCGACGCTACAGGTCTCGATCCGTAGCATGCCGCCCGCGACGCGGTCCGAACCGTACTCGGCGCGCGCGGGCGCGGGGGAGCCGGGCGGCGCGGGAGCTCCGTTGCTCCCTCGCCACCCGGCTCCCGGTGCGGTGCCGCGGGTTCAGCCGCGGGGGGTGAAGCTCACCACGTCGCCCGCGCGCTCGCCGCCGGACAACTGCCCGTTGCGCTCGGTGCGGATATAGACCCGGTGCAGCCAGCGGTCCCGCCCGTCCCACCGGGGAGTGAAGGGGGTGCGGGCGTGCGTGGTACGGAAGTTGTCGACGATGAGGAGATCGCCGGGGGTCAGGTGGACCGCCTCGGTGACCTCGTCCAGCGCCTTCGACAGCGCGTCGACCGCTTTCACATCCCCGGGCTCCGTCGGGGCCAGCAGCTCCCGGTCGTAGCCGAGGAAGGGATCGTCCCGCTCCCCGTACAGCGGCTTGACCCGGGCGATCGCACCGGGGTCCGGCACACCGCCGCGGAAGGCGACGTCCACGCAGCACGGCATCTTCCGGTCGTAGAGCCGCGCGAGCGTCTCGCTGCTGAGCAGCGGCAGCGCCTTGCGCACCGATGCGACCAAAGTGGCCGCCGTGCGGTCGTGGTCCGCCCGCGAGCAGGCCAGCATCACGTAGTTCGGCTGGAGGTGGTGGTAGGCCATCTCCGTGTGGAACTCCAGCAGAGTCTCCGACGTCTCGGAGGACAGGTAGTGGGCGTTCGGCGACGGGTACACGTCGTGGTAGACGGTGCCCGAACGCAGCTCCTGGTAGCCGGTGTGCAGACCCAGGCGGCGTCCGATGACCCCGAGCACGGCCTCCATGACCATCAGCGGGCGGTCCTCAGGCGCCGGTGTGCTGGTCGGGGTGGTCGGCAGGACTTCGGTGGCTTCCACGGGCAGACCCCGCAGCAGCAGGTAACCGTCCTGGTTGCCGCGGGAGTTGAAGGAGTCCAGCTCGCCTGCCAGGGCGGCCGGCAGGTCGAGGGACGCCGCCTCGGCGGAGTCGAGGAAGGCGTACAGGTCGGCACGGGGGACGCGCGGCAGCCGCTCGAAGAGCGCGAGCAGGTCCCCGGCGAATGGGGTGCAGTCCACGACTGTCACTGGGCATTCCTTTCGTGGGTGTGGGCGCGGGCGTACTGGTAGAGCAGCTCCGCGCCGATCTCGGTGGCGAGGATCGAAGTGATGCCGCCGTGGTCGTACAGCGGCGAGACCTCCATGACGTCGAAGCCGACCGGCCGCAGGTCTCCCACGGAACGCAGCAGAGCCAGCACCTCGCGTGAGGTCAGGCCACCGGGTGCGGGAGTCCCGGTCCCCGGCGCGAAGGCGGGGTCCATGACGTCGACGTCCACCGAGACGTACAGCGGGGCGTCGCCGGCGATCTCCCGAACCAGCCGCGCGGTGGCGTCGGTGCCGAGGGCGGTGAACTCGTCGGTGGTGACGATGCGCACGCCGTGCCCGCGGGCGTAGTCGAGTGAGTCGGGCTTCGGGTTGTGTCCGCGTATGCCGATCTGCACCATGCGCCCCGGGTCCACGAGCTTCTCGTCGATGGCATGCCGGAAGGGGGTGCCGTGGTGGTACTCGCCGCCGTAGAAGGCGGGGTTCGTGTCGCTGTGCGCGTCGAGGTGGAGCACGGCCAGCGGCCCGTGCTTGCCCGAGACGGCCCGCAGCGCGGCGAGTGTGAGCGAGTGGTCGCCGCCCAGCATGAGGAACGCCCCGTTGTCGGCGAGCAGTTCGGTCAGCCGGCGCTGGGCGTGGTCCATCGCGATGTGCATGTTGAACGGGGTCAGATCGATGTCACCGGCATCGACGCACCGGATCAGGTCGAACGTGCCGGGCCCCCGGTCGATGCCCACCCCGTGGATGAGTCCGGACTCGTTGCGGATGGACCGGGGGCCGAAGCGCGCCCCAGGACGGTAACTGGTGCCGCCGTCGTACGGTGCGCCGACGACGACGACGTCCAGGCCGCTGGGGTCCGGATCGTGCGGCAGGCGCATGAAGGTGGGGATCTGCGCGTAGCGGGGGGAGACATTGATGTCGATGCGTTCCACGCCGTCATGACTCCTTCGGGTCTGCGGTGCCACGATCCGTCACGAGCCGGCCCCCACGCGGTGCCGCAGCCGGTCGGTGACCGACTGGACGGCCTGCGCGGTGTCCACCTCGTCCGGGTGCCGTCCCGCCACCACCACCTCGTCGAACAGTTCCCGCACCACGAGGCGCTTGGCCTGGTGAACGCGGGACGGCTCGATTCCGGCGTCGCCGAGCAGCCGGCTGAATGACGACGTGGTACCGGAACCCTCGTGCACGCCGAGCTTGGGACGGGTGACGGTCTGCGCGGGCAGTAGGTCGGCCATGGCGGCCCGCAGCACCCACTTGTCCTGCCCGTAGCGGCGCTTGAGCCCCGACTCCACGGCGACCAGGAGGTCGAGGACCTCGCGGTCCCAGTACGGATGGGTGGACCAGTGGCCGCCGATGCCGGAGAGCACCGGCGACATCTCGTTGAGCCCGTCGTACGTCGCCATGTCGTGGGCGAGCGCGCTGTCCAGGGCGGGCAGCCGGTCCTCGCGGTGCATACCGCCCAGCGGGATGTCGGCCCCGTACCCGGTCAGGATGCGCCGGCCCGGGCCCTCCAGCCGCAGATAGAGAGCGGTGAGCGGCAGCAGGTACTCGATGATGTCCGGATCGAGGGACTCCGCCGCCCAGACGGCGTGCGGCAGGCGGCGCAGCAACTCGGCCGTGGTGATGGTGACCTCGCGATGCACCGTGCCGAGGTGGTCGGCGACGACGCGGGACTGCGGGAACTCGTCGGCGACGTCGGTCCCCATCGACACGGTCCCGATGGGTCCGTCCGCCTCCAGGGCCGCCAGCGCGGCGACACTGGAGGAGTCGATCCCGCCTGAGAGGACCACGAGCGGCGCCGTCGGGCCCGAGCGCGCGCGGACCGCGCGCAGCAGGCTCCGACGGACGGCGTCCACCGCGTCCGCCTCCGGCAGGATCCGGCGGTGCAACGGCGGCGCCCACGTCCGGTGGGCCGTGCACGTGCCGCCGCCGAGGGCGATCTCCAGCACGGTCCCGGCCGGGACCTGGTGCACACCGGGCAGTCGGCGCACCGGGCGGGCAGCGCGCAGCGTACGACCCGCCGCCACGCCCCGCAGCGCCTTCGCCTCGGTCGCGGCCGCCACGCGGCCCGGCGCGACGCTCAGGTAGACAGGGACCGAGCCCGCGTGGTCCGTGGCGAGAAGGACCCGGCCCGCGGCGTGCACGAGGACCGCGAAGCGCCCGTTGAGAAGGCGGAACGCGTGCAGGTCGTAGTGCTCGAAGAGCGCGAGGACGAGCTCCGCGTCGTTGGTGGGGCCGGCGCCGGACGGCAGCAGCGAGCGCAGTGCCTCCTGGTTGTAGAGCTCCCCGGCCAGCACGAGCGAGGCGTTCCGTCCGCGCGCCCTGGCGCCGTCCGGGTCCCCCGTGTGCACCAGGCCGCTGAACACGGTACGTCCGTCCAGGTCCTCCCTGGTGTCGTCCCGGAGACCGGCCGTCGCCAGGGGCGCGAGCGGGAGCGGTCCTTCCCCCTCCCGCACGGCGGCGAGGAAGCCGGTCGCGGCAGGCAGCGTCATCTCAGATGTCCAGAGCGCCGAAGCCGCCGGCCTTGAAGTCGTAGTTCACCGGTACCTCGATGAGGAACGGCCGTCCCAGCGCGGCACCCTTGCGCAGCGCGGCGACCAGGTCCTCCCGGCTTGCGGCCCGCACCGCCTCCACGCCGTTGGCCTCGGCCAGCTTGGTGAAGTCCACGCCGGTGAACTTGACGACCGGGTCGAAGGAACGGCGGTGGCCGAGGTTCTGGTAGAGCTCGATCAGTCCGTTGGTGTCGTTGTTGACCACCACCGTGACGATCGGCAGGTTGAGCCGTGCGATGGTCTCCAGGTCGGCACTGTTGGAGTGGAAGCCGCCGTCGCCCGCGATGAGGAACGTCGGCTGCCCGGGCCGGGCCATCTGGGCACCCATCGCGGCGGGGATGCCGTAGCCGAAGCTGGAGCAGCCTGCCGATGTCAGGAACCCGAAGGGCTGGTCGGCGCGGGCGAAGAGAACCCCGTAGTGGCGGAAGAAGCCGATGTCGGACACGATCGTGCCCTCTCCCGTCTCCGCCGTCTCGGCCATCACGGTGTTCATGCAGTCGATCACCTGGTGCACCCGCATGCCGTCCGCGTAGGTCTCGGGGTCCGCGAGGAACTCGGCGATCCGCTCCCGCAGCGGGGCGATGTCATGTGCGGTCTTCGGTGTGAGCCGGGCGGTGCGCTCGTCCACGTGTTCCACGAAGGCGAGCACGTCGGTGACCACGTCCACATCCGGCTGGAACACCCGCGGCACGGGGTTGACTGTGGGGGACACCCGCACGGTCTTCTTCTCGCCGCCCCGCTGCCACATCGACGGCCGCAGGTCCTCCGCGTAGTCGTAGCCGAGGGTGATGATCACGTCGACGGGACCGAACAGGGTCTCCAGCGCGGGGAAGGAGAGGATGCCGTCCATGTACCCCGTGACGGCACCGTAGTTGAGCGGGTGGCCCTCCGGCAGGACACCCTTGGCGATGTAGGTGGTGATGACGGGGATGCCGAGCCGTTCCGCGAGCGCGCGGACGGCGGGTGCCGCGCCCGAGCGGATGGCGGCGGCGCCCACCACCAGCACGGGGTGCTCCGCCTCGGCGAGCAGTTCGGCGGCCTCGTCGGCTGCCGCCTGCCAGCCGTCCTGCACCACGCCGAGGGGTTTTTCAGGCGTACGCGCCGGCGGCCGGGACGACGCGGTGTCCGTCTCGGCGCCGAGCAGGTCCACCGGGAGCGAGATGAAGCTCGGCCCGACGGGCTCGGTCATGGCCGCCGAGACCGCCGAGTCCACCAGGTCGGTGATGTCGTCGGGGCGCTGCAGTTCCGCGGCGTACTTGGTCAGCGGGCGCATCACACCGACGGCGTCCACGCACTGGTGGGTGTCGTTGTGGAAGATGTCGTACGACTCGGACTGCGCGGCCAGGGCGATGACCGGCGAGCGGTCGAGCACCGAGGTGGCGACGCCGGTCGACAGGTTCGTCATACCGGGTCCCAGCGTGGCCCAGCAGGCCTGCGGCCGGCCGCTGATCCGGGCGAGTACGTCCGCGGCGACGCCCGCGGTGAACTCGTGGCGGGTCAGGACGAAGTCGATCCCCTCCACCTCGTCGAAGAGAATGGACGCGGCTTCCCGGCCGACCACGCCGAAGACCGTTTCGACTCCGTGGTCCCGCAGGCGTCGAAGCAGGGCGTATGCGGTCGTGGGGTTGTTGCTCGGAGTGGCGGACACGCGCGACATGGAGACTCCTCATGCGTACGGATGTGGCTGCGTTCGTGCGGCTGCGTTCGTGCGGGCCGCGGACTGTGCCCCGAACGCGTCGCTGCCTTCAAAGGCCGGTCCGGCCCGGCACGCATCACCCACTGTGGCGACCCCGCCTTGCACGGAAACGGATGTTTCCCTTGCAGGCAATTCATCCGGCCGCGATTCTCTCCGCTATTCCGATACGGCGCCGAACGACCCACGTACTGCGTGGCGTTGTGGACATCAGGGCGGACCGTTACCGTGCTGCAGTCCGGAGCACGCGGCGCACCGCCCGTCCTTTCCCGCGGCCCCCGCGTCCTGGCCATTCGGCGGCTTCGCATTCCGGGAAAACCTCCGGACCCTGCCGCACCCCACCACCACCGGAGGTTTCGCCATGCCCCCGTTCCACGCCCTGCCCCGGCGCACCCTGCGGGAACTCGAAGTCAGTGCACAAGGGCTGGGCTGCCTGCCCACCACGGAGTTCTACGGCCGTCCCGACCCGGGACGCTCACTCGCCACGATCCGCGCCGCCCTGGAGGCCGGAGTGAACCTGCTGGACACCGCCGACGTACAGGGCCTGGGCGCCGGCGAGGAACTGCTCGGCCGGGCCGTCGCCGGACGACGGGACGACGTGGTGATCGCCAGCAAGTTCGGCATGGTGCGCTCCGCCGAAGGCTTCCAGGGACTGTGCGGCGAACCCTCCTACGTACGTTCCGCCTGCGAGCGCTCGCTCCGGCGCCTGCGCACGGACCGCATCGACCTCTACTACCAGCACTGGATCGACCCGGCGGTTCCCGTCGAGGAGACCGCGGGCGCGGTGGCGGAACTGATCCGGGAAGGCAAAGTGCGCCACTTCGGACTCAGCGAGCCCTCCGTCGCCACACTGCGCCGGGCCGACGCGGAGTACCCGGTCACCGCGGTGCAGAGCGAGTGGAGCCTGTGGACGCGCGACATCGAGGCCGAGATCGTGCCGGTCTGCCGTGAACTGGGGATCGGCGTCGTCGCGTACGCGCCGCTGGGCCGGGGATTCCTGGCCGGCGGGATCACCACGCAGAGCGACCTGGCCGACGAGGACTTCCGCCGCGGCCAGCCGCGCTTCGCCCCCACCGCCCTGGCCCGCAACCAGGAACTGCTGCGCCGCCTGCGTCCCCTCGCCGTCCGGCTCGGCCTGACCCTGGCGCAACTGGGCCTGGCCTGGCTCCACCACCAGGGCGCGGGCGTCGTCCCCATCCCGGGCACCAGCGACCCGGCCCACCTGACGGAGAACCTGTCCGCCGCCACCGTTCACCTGCACGAGGACGATCTCGCCGCGGTGGCCCGTGCCGCCGCCCTCCCCGTTTACGGCGAGCGCTACACGCCCGCGATGCTCGCCATGACCGGCAACTGAGCCTTCCTGCAAGTCCGCAGGCAGAACGCCGTCAAGCCGCCGTCAAGCCGCCCCTGCCATCGTGGCGCCAGGCCGCCGGACGGCCGGGAGAACGACACCGTCCGCCGAGGCGCGCGCCATCCGGGACATCCCATCGGCTTTGGAGGTCGTTCATGCCCGCGGCAACAGCCCCTATGACGGACGAACAGCGAAAAGCCGTCATCACCGCCTATCTCAAAGCCTTCGACAACGGCGGGACCAGTCACGACGGAATCCCCCTCATCGACTTCTTCTCCCAGGACGCGCTCTTCTTCTTCCCCAAATGGGGCCTCGCCCACGGGAAGAGCGAGATCAGCCGCATGTTCGGGAATCTCGGGGAGACCGTCAAGTCGGTCGAGCACCATTTCTCGTCGTTCAACTGGATCACCACCGCAACCGACGTGCTCGCGGTCGAGGGCACCACGCACGGTGAGCACCGCGACGGCCCCTGGCGCGTGGGCGTACCCGAATGGGGCGCGGGACGCTGGTGCGGAGTGTTCGAGGTACGCGGCTTCCTCATCGACCGCGCCTTCATCTACATGGACCCCGACTACGCGGGCAAAGACGTAGCGCGTTACCCGTGGCTCTGACAAGAACGCCCCCGCCCACACCACCCGTACAGGAGCACTGATGGACGTCCTGGCCGCACTCCAGCGCAAGCCCAGCCTCAACCTCTTCCCGATCGAGAACCGCCTCTCGCCGAGGGCCGCAGCGGCACTCGCCACCGACGCGGTCAACCGCTACCCCTACTCCGAGACGCCCGTGGCCGTCTACGGCGACGTCACGGGACTCAACGCCGTCTACGACTACTGCGTCGACCTCACCAAGGAGTTCTACGGCGCCCGCCACGCCTTCGTGCAGTTCCTCTCCGGACTGCACACGATGCACACCGTCCTCACCGCGGTGACCCCCCGCGCCGGCCGGGTCATGGTCCTCGCCCCCGAGAACGGCGGGCACTACGCCACGGTGACCATCTGCGAGAGCTTCGGCTACGAGGTCGGCTTCCTCCCCTTCGACCGCGAACGGCTCCAGATCGACCACGCCGCACTGGCCGCCCACGTCGCCGAACACCCGGTCGACGTGATCTACCTGGACGCCTCCACCACCCTGCGTTTCCCCGACGCCCAGGCGCTGCGGTCGGCCGCCCCCGCCGCGACCATCTGCCTGGACGCCTCACACCTGCTCGGTCTGCTGGCCGCGGCACCCGGCACCCTTCTCCTCGACGGCGGCTTCGACAGCATCTCCGGCAGCACGCACAAGACACTGCCCGGACCGCAGAAGGGCCTCCTCGTCACCAACAGCGACGGCCTCGCCGAAAAGGTCGCTGCACGTATCCCCTTCACCGCGTCGAGTTCCCACTCCGCGACGGTCGCCAGCCTGGCGATCACGCTGGAGGAACTCCTGCCCCACCGGGCCGACTACGCGCGTCAGGTCATCGCCAACGCACGGCGCCTGGGCGAGGAACTGGCCAGGCGGGGATTCGACCTGCCCGGCGAGAGCTTCGGCTACACCGACACGCACCAGGTGTGGCTGCACATGCCGGAAAGCAGCGGTACGCACGCGTGGGGACGACTGCTCACCAGCGCCGACATCCGCACCACGACGGTGGTCCTGCCCAGCAACGCCAGGCCGGGACTGCGGCTGGGCACCCAGGAACTGACCCGCTGGGGCATGAAGGAAGACGACATGGCTGCGGTCGCCGAGCTGCTGGCGCGCCTCCTGCTCCGCTCCGAGGACTCCCGCAAGGTCGCCGCGGACGTCGGTGACCTCGCACGGGAGTTTCCCGGGGTGGCCTACGTCGGGCAACCCGTCCCGGTTGCCGCCGCCTGAGTCCCGGAGAGGCGTGCCGTCCCGCACCTGCGGCACGCCCCGGCCGGCAGCACCGGAGGAATGACGATGAAGCCCTCCCCGCAGGACCCGGGCCCCGCACGCATCGACGGTCCGCCGGTGGCCGGCGCGCTCCTGCGAAGGGTGGCAGCCCACCACCCGACCGGAGTGGTCCTGGTCACCGGCCCGCCCCCGGCCCCTCACCAGCTCCCGCCCGCGATGGTCATGGGGACATTCACCTCGGTCTCGCTCGACCCGGCGCTCATCGGCCTGCTCCCGGCCAAGTCCTCCACCACCTGGCCCCGCATCCGCACGGCCGGTCGCTTCTGCGTCAACGTGCTCGCGGCTGACCAGGAAGAGCTGTGCCGGAACTTCGCCGCCGCGGATCCGGGACGCTGGAAGGTCCCGTACCGACGTGGCGCCGGCGGTTCTCCCGTGCTGCTCGAAGCTCTGGCCTGGTTCGACTGCGAACTGGCCGGCGAAGTGGACGCTGGAGACCACTGGTTCGTCACCGGCGCCGTCCGCGACCTGGGGGTCCAGCGGGGCGACCCGCCCCTGGTCTTCTTCCAGGGGCGTTACAGCCACTGCCGCCCCCCTGCCGACTCACCCGTGCCTCAGCGCGGCACGGGCGCGACCTCCGCCTGACACCGGGGAGTGAGGCGTATCCGCGCGCCGGACGGACGCCGGGGCGGCCCCAGGAGCTGAGGAGGAAACACGAAGGAATCCGCGGACGCCTCGCCCCGCTCGTCGTTCACGCGGAGGACGGGCAACGTTTCGACTCCGACCGGCCGGCAGGGCGGTATCGGGCCTCGAAGGGCCGGGGACGCGGAAAGAACGCGGCACGGTTCGGGATTCACCGTCATCTTCCCGGCCGCGCCCGCCTCGCGGTCGCCGAAGCAGAGCCGCCGCGTGATCGGCGGCGCCGGTCGCCACTTCGAAAAGTCGCAGCGCTGCCCCATGGCCCCGGCGCCGCGAGAACAACGAGAAGAGGACGGGCCAGGCTTTCAGCGTGCGCCGGCCGTACGGGCGTCCAGAGAACAGGGACACGGATCGCGGACACGCCGGACAAGCAGGACGGAAGCAGAATTGGCACGGCACGCCACTGCCGTCAACAACTCTGCGTGACACCCTCGTTCGGCATTTCGCAAGGCTCAACTGCCAACGCGTCCCCGGCATGGCGAGGATGCTCCGGGGGCATGTACACGGTCACGGGGACCGACACGGGTTGGAGCACGAGCATTGCAGTCGAACCCCCAGCTCAAGGACGTGCGTTTCCGGATCCTGGGTCCGTTGGAGGGCTGGGACGGCGACCGCCGCCTCAGGCTCGGCGGATTCGTCAACGAGCGCGTTCTGGTGATGCTGTTGCTGGAGGCGGGACAAGTGGTCCCGGCCTCTCGACTGATATGGGCGGTATGGGATCAGCGGCCGCCGGCCACAGCTCTCCAGCAGATACGCAAGGCCGTCGCCGATCTGCGCCAACGCGTTCCCGGTGGACGCCACATGATCGCCACTGAGCCACCTGGCTACCGTGCGATGGTGGCGGACGGTCAAGTGGACCTGAAACTCTTCGACACCCGGGTGCGTACCGCGAGGAGGGCACACGAGGAAGGCCGTGTCGATGAAGCCGTCACGCACTTGCGGGCCGGGCTCGACCTGTGGCGGGGGCCCATCCTCGCCGGGACCGGCGGACCCGTGATCGAGGCCGCCGCCGCGGGCTGGGAGGAGCGCCGTATCGCCGCGACCGAGCGCAGCTTCGACCTCCGTCTCGCCCGAGGTGAGGCCGGCGAGCTCGTCAGCGAGTTGCGTGAGGTCATCTCCACGAATCCGCTCCGCGAGAACCTGCGCGGGCAGCTGATGCTCGCTCTTCACCGCTCGGGACGCCGTGGCGAGGCGGTGGAGGAGTACGCCCGGCTGCGCACCCTGCTGTCGGAGGAACTCGGCATAGAACCCAGCCCCCGCCTCTCGGAACTGCACACGGCGATCCTGCGTGGCTCCCTCGCGCTGGAGGCCCGGGTGCCGGTGGCGTCGGCCGAAAGGGCTCTTCCGCGCACGCTGCCGCACGACTTGGCGGACTTCACGGGGCGCCAGAAGGAAATCGAACAGCTCATCGCCGCCGTTTCGGCGGACACGGGACGCGCGGGACCGCACGTCCTCGTGATCGACGGCATGGGTGGAAGCGGCAAAACCGCTCTCGCGGTCCGGGTGGCCCATCTCCTCGCCGACGAGTACCCGGGCGGGCAGCTCTACCTCGACCTGCGGGGTTTCACACCGGGGGCGGAATCCCTTTCCACCCAAGAGGCCCTCGGGACATTGCTCGAAGTGCTGGGCATACCGCAGGAGAACTCCGTCGCGCACGAGCCCCATGCCCGTATCCCTCTGTGGCGCGACGCGACAGCCGACCGCCCCTTCATCCTGATACTCGACAACGTTGCTGATGCCGCACAGATACGGCCCCTGCTCCTCAGCTGTGCGGGGAGTCTGGTGATCATCACGAGCAGGACCCGGCTCGCCGAACTCGACGGAACCACCGGGCTGACCCTCGACCTGCTCGGAGACGAGGAAGCCATCGGGCTCCTCGGCCGCATCCTCGGCACCGAACGGGTCACCGCGGAACCCCGGGCGGCACTCGAACTCGTCGGGCTCTGCGGGAACCTGCCACTCGCGCTGCGCATAGCCGGCGCCCGTCTGCGCAAACGACCGCACTGGCCGCTGAGCCACCTGGCCGACCGGCTCCGGGACGGCACCCGCACGCTGGCCGAACTGCAGTGCGGCGACGTCAGTGTGGCAAGCGTCCTGCGTACCTCGTACGAAGCGATCCCGCCCGAGCACCAGAGTGGTTTCCGAACACTCAGTCATCACCCCGGAGACGACCTCGACATCACGGCCGCGGCGGCCTTCCTGGGCACCGAGCCGCACCGGGCCGAAGAAACGATGGAGCTCCTGCTGGACGTGCACCTGCTCCAGCAGCACACTTTCGGCCGGTACTCGTTCCACCACCTCATCCGCAGTCTCGCCCACACCCTTCCCGCTCTGCACCCGTCCCTCATCTCCTCGTAGGGCTGTGGCGTGGCAGCGGGGGTGGCTGTGGGTACGGGGGCAGCTCCGCCCGGGTGGCCGTGTCCTCCTCGTTGGAGGTGGGGGCAGGTGGGCCCATTCTTCGGCCAGGGTGCGGTTGAGGCGTTCGACCGTGCCGTGGGTCCGTGGCCGGCAGGGCCGGGTTCGCCGCTGGGCGATCCCGGCCGCGCCAGGCTGTTGCGCCACAGGTGCGCGAGGCCGCAGCGGTCGTCGACAGCGGAGTGGACGCAGCCGTAGCGAGGTCGTTCCCTTCGACGCCGGGGCCCCGCTCCGCGACCTGTTCCGCCCTCGGCAGACATCACCATCCGCCCACTCAGACGTTCTCCGGCGATGTCCGCAGGCGGGGGCCCCGGCTCACGTAGGCGGCGGTTCCCCCGGCAGCGAGTGCTGCTGCGACCATGGCCGCGGGTCGACTGTCGGGCAGCTGCGTCTGCCAGGTCAGCGCCTCACCCGCAGGGCCCGTGCCCACAAACGTCGCCGCGCCGAGCGTCCACCCGAGGGGCAGGAACCACGCCCGCGCGGTGCCGATCGTGACCGCGCCCAGGGCGGTCAGGCCCAGCAGGCCGGCGGTGTCGCGGACGACACATCCGAACGGGCCGAACCGCGTGCCGGTGAGCAGCGTGGCCGCCAGGAGTATGAGCATGCACCCCAAAGCCGTGCCCAGGTGGGACATCCGCAGCCACCCCCACGGCCTCGCCGCGGTGCGGTCCAGGGTGTCGTCCGGTCCGCCGAGCGTGGGGGTGAGGACGGCCACGAGGAGGAGCACCGTCAGAGCGAGCACGGTGCTGCTCACCTCGCCCGCGTCGCTGAAGACCGTCGCCGGTATCCACGCGAGGGCCGTGGCCGCGACGGCCGCGCCGAGCGCCGTCGCGACCCGTCGCGAACGGACGTAGAGCGTCAGCCCCCTCATCGGGCGCTGCGGGTCAGGATGCCGGCGGTGTCCTGGCACTTTAGGGCGGCCTGTCGGACAGCGGTCACCCGGGCGTCGGCCTCGGCCCTCGGCAGCGCCTTGAGCCCCTTCCAGAGCTTGACGGCCTGCGGGTCGTCGGATTCGAGGCCGTCGGGACCGGCGGTCGGCTCTCGGTTGAGCAGCCAGTAGGCCGCAGCGGTGGCGACGTGGAAGTTCTGGGTGTCGACGCAGCTGACAGGGCCGGTGAACACCGCGGTGAGCATGGTCGCTTCGAGCCTGCCTGGCTGGGCGAGGTGACCGTGCTTGTCGATCGTGATCGTCATCAGCGCGGTGTCAGCGCTCGACCGCGGTGAGGTGGGGGGAAAGAGCGTGGTGGTGTCCTCGTGCGCCGTGACGACCGAGGTTGTCGCCAGGAGTCGCAACGCGTGTCGGGCCTTGGGGGTCACCTGGGGCAGCAGTCCTTCGTGCGCCCGACTGACGCAGACCCGTGGGGCGTCCGCGGTGCACACCAGTTCCTGGGCGACCGGGTCGAGCGTCCCCCGGGCGTAGGCGGCGCCGGTCGGCACGACCAGGGCCGTGGCTGTCGCACCGATGGCCAGTGGCAAGAGCGCGGCGAACGCGCGCTTACGGCTCCGGGCGGCGAAGAGCACGACGCCGGCCACCGCGACCGCGACCATCCAGAGCGCCTGGGCGACGCTGACTCCGCCGCTGACCGTGTCGTAGTCGCTGAACCTGCTCATCCCCATACTCGGGGAGAAGGCGGCCATGAGCCCGTCGTCCGAAAGGGCGTGGGGTGCGAGGATCAGCAGCACGAAGCCGGTCACGGCCAGCGCGGGTGCGGTGGCGAGCGCGGGCAACAGACGTCCGACGGCCAGCCCGAGCCACACCGAGGCGATCATCGCGACCAGTCCGACGCCCACGACGGCAAACGCGGCCGGCGGCAGATAACGCGCCGTGCCCGCGATACGTGGTGCCGCCGCGAGGAGAGTCACCAGGTACGCGACGAGGACCGCCAGCCCGGTCGTGACCAGGATCGGCACGATCCGCCGCGGTCGCGGTCGCGGCACACTGGCGAACAGCTCGGCGACGTGTGCCCGGTGCTCGCGATAGGAGTGCCAGGCACCGGCGGCCATCGCGATAGGCGAGAGGACCGCGAGGTATTCGCGCTGCGTCATGACCAGCGCCATCCACCCTGTGGACCATCGCCCCGCGGTGGCCTGGAGTACGATCGCGCCGCCGACGACGATCAGGAGCGCGGTGCCGAGAGCGGCCGACCGCCGGAGCTGGATGGCGAGGACGCGGGTCATGCGTTGCTCCGGTGCCGCCGCAGGAGTGCGGAGTAACCGCGCTCCGCTGGGCTGTCGCCCGCGTCGCCCCGCCCGCCGTGGGCGATCAGGTCGGCGGGGGTGCTCTGGAAGATGAGTCGGCCTTCGTTCATGAGGAGAACCTCGGTGCAGGCGGCGACGACGTCCTCGACGAGGTGGGTGGAGACCAGCACACAGCTGTCGGCGCCGAGGTCACGCAGCAGATCGCGCAAGTCGAAACGCTGCTCGGGATCGAGTCCGGCGGTGGGCTCGTCGAGCAGCAGCAGTTCGGGATCGTTCACGATGGCCTGAGCGATGCCGGCCCGGCGCAGCATGCCGCCGGACAGCGCCTTCATCCTGGTGTCTGCCTTACTGGTGAGACCCACCCGATCGACCGCACGTTGCACGGCGTCGGGTATCGAGGTTCTGGGCATCTCCTTGAGCCAGGCCATGTACTCGACGAACTCGCGGACGGTGAACCGTGGGTAAAAGCCGGACCGCTGCGGCAGATAGCCCAGTTCGCGACGCACCTCGCGCAGGTCGGTGCGGCCGTCGACCTGCGCGCCGAGCAGCGTCAACGACCCGCCGTCAGGCTTGACGACGGTGGACAGCGCGCGCATCAGCGTGGTCTTGCCGGCACCGTTCGGGCCCAGCAAACCGTGCACGCCTGCCTTCAGAGCCAGGTCGAGGCCATCGACGGCCAGGTGCCGGCCGGCCCGGACACGCAGTTCTCTCGCATGGACGAGCCAGGGGTGAAGGGTGGGGGCCGTTTCGGCAGCACGTACCGATCGCACAGTGTCTCTCCTCGTTACGGGGTCAGTTGCCGCTGGTCAGGCGGCGGAAGTGGGTGGAGGCGAACGGAATGATCGCGGCCAGCGCCACGGTGGTCACCAGCCAGACGCCGCTGCTGCCCGGCTGCAGGACCGGGGACAGGGATCCGGTGGCCAGGCTCGGCAACAGGACGGCCGCGGACCAGGCCGCTCCGAGTCCGATCGCCGCGCGCCGCACGCCGATGAAGGCGCCGAGTGCGAGGGTGGCCGCGGTGAAGGCCAGGCAGGGCAGCAGGACGAGGGCCAGGGAGATTCCGGTGCTCACACCCGCCGCCAGCAGCGCCGGAAGCACGACGACGAGCACCGCGAGTGCGCGCCGCAACACCATGGCCAGACCGGCTGCGGGCGTGGTGGCGATCAGTTCCCAGACCGGGTCGATCCGTCGGCTCCAGGCCACCGCGACCCCGGGCAGCGGAGCCACCGGGGCCAGCAGCAGCACGAGCGACGGCAGCCTCGGCTCGGCGGAGTCGAGGAGCACACCGCAACCCACGACCGCTACGGTCACCGCGAGCCAGGGCAGCAGCGTCCAAGCAAACCGGCGTCGGCGCACGGCCCCTGCCCGTGTGCGTTGCCGGGCAGGAAGCGGGCTCGTATGGATCGCCTGGTCGAGCGAGACGGCGACACGGTCGAGCAGATCCGTCATGGCGGGAGGGGCGTTTGCGGCCAGATGCCCACGGCAGGCAGCGCACGCGTCGAGATGGACCTCGATGGACCAGAGCACGGCATCGTCGAGCCCGCGCCCGCCGTCCGCGTAACGGGCCAGAACCATGGTGGTGGGATGAGTCATGAGAGCGCCTCCCGCAGCGCGATCCGGGCCCGCCTCGCGCGGGTCTTCACCGTGCCTTCCGGCATGCTGAGCAGCACCGCCGTCTGCCGGACCGACAAGTCGTCGAGCACCATCGCCTGCAGTACCTGCCGCAACTCCGGTGGCAGCCGCAGCAACGCCTGTTCGAGGTTCTGATCGACGCGGTTCGCCATCACCTCGTCCTCGGCGGCCGGCACGGTCGTCTCCGCCACCGCAAGGGTCGGCAGCCGCTCCTGCCGAGCGCGCCGGCGGAACGCGTCGACCAGACGGTTCGCGGCGATCGTCCAGAGCCAGCCGACGGCACTGCCCCCGGTCACGGAGCCCGCGTAGCTGCCCGCTGCCCGCCACACCGCCAGGTAGGTCTCCTGAAGCACGTCGGCGACGACGTCGTCGTCAGCGCAACGGCGGCGGAGCCGCACCGCCAACCAGGGCGAGGTGCGCCGGTACAACGCGTCGAAAGCCGCCCGGTCACCGCCGGCGATGCGACGCACGAGTTCTGCCTCGTCGAGTTCTGCCATGCCTTTCACGCCCAGGGAGACGACACGAGGGTCGATTCAGGTTCTCGGACGGCTCGGCGCGGACCGAGAGCAACTTCGCCGCACGCGGAGGGCCACCGGTGGGGGTGCCTCGTCGAGCACGGGATCGCCGGTTCGGGTTGCGTGCGCCGACCGGGCGGCCCCGCACGGTGAGCGACGAGAAGGTGGCGGGCCCGGTGGCCAGGATGCTGGAGCGCACTCGGCAGGACCCCACCTATGGGTGGGCACGGTCGACGGCCAGCGGACGGGCATGCCACAGTCGACGGTCCCGGGTCTCCAGGGCTTCCGTCTCCAGCCGCACCGAGGCGAGACATCTCTGCTGCCGACCGGCCCGTACGTCGATTTCACGTTGTCGCCGGTCTCCGCCTGGACCTCCGGAGCGTGCCCTGGTCTTCTGTGCTGACGGGTGCACGGGTGCACGGGTGCACGGGTGCACGGGTGGACGAGTGCACGGGTGCACGGGTGGACGAGAAGGCGCAGACCAGGCCCTGAACCGACGCCCGCCGGCTTTGCCGAGGATGCCCGGTGTCCCCGAAGGCCAGACCATGGACCACTTCCGGCACGACATCGTCGAACGCTTCGCCGTATATCCGCGGCGAATTCCCGACTCGGAGAACCAGGCCAGTGTGGTCGGGAGTGGGAGCGGAGCCTCGCCTTCGGACCGGCGACGTGTGATGGAGCCGGCGGTGGCGTGTCGTAGGTGTCAGTCTCAGCCGGCGGTGAGTCCGAGGATGTGCCGAGCGGTGCCACCGGGGTCGACGATCTGGTGCAGATGCGCGCCGGGCAGGTGTGCGGTCCGCCAGCCGCGTTCGTGCGCTTCCGTGGCCATGTCGTCGTAAGGGGGGCCGAACAGCAGGTAGGAACAGGGGTGGTCGTCCCAGCCGTCGGGGACTGGGACGCGCTGTTCGTAGTAGGAAAGAGGCAGCGTGGGCTGCTCGGAGACGACCTTCTGCCGCATCTCCGGTTCAGAGAACATGGGCGCGATGTCGGCCTCGTCCCACCAGTCGGTCCAGCGCGGCAGCGTGCCGTCCACGGCCATGGGCCGCAGGAACTCCAGGAGTTCGGGTGGGGCGACGGGGGTAGACCCGTTGCGGGCGGGTAGCGCGGCATCGACGAAGACCGAGCCGGTCACCGGATGATCGAGCCCCGAGCGGATCGACGGGAGGAACAGACCCGCGTTGCTGTGTGCCACGAGCACGAGTGGGCGATCTGTCGGGATGGTCGCGAGGTCGTCACGCACGGCGGCAGCGATCCGCGGCCAGAACGGCGGTTCGCCGGCGCCCACATGCAGGAGGGAAGGCACGCGGACCTGGTATCCCGCGGTGGTCAGCTGTTCGGCCACCGGCTTCCACGTGGAGGGGCCCACTGACGGACTGTGTACGAGAACGAAGATCGGTTGCATGCGAGCATCCTGCCGCTGCTCCGTCTGCGGTCGCGACCGCCTCGGCTGACGGCGAACACCGGGTATGCGGTGGAGCGGGCTTGCACGGCGTTCCACCAGCAGGCGGCAGGCCTCGGGCAGCACCCGAAGCCGGACGCTGACTTCGCGGGTCTCCACTAGGATCAGCTGCCCATGGGTACGGATGCGGGAAACAAGATGATCTCGGTCCCGCCGGGACAGGTGACGCTGTCGGATCGGCGGACACAGCGCAGTTGGCTGGTCGAGCTCGCGCCGTACCAGTTGGCCGCGTTCCCGGTCACCCAGGCGCTGTACGCACGGATCTCCGGCCGGCGGCCGGGCGCCGTCTGTGGGGATCGGCTGCCTGTTGACGGGGTTTCCTGGTGGGACGCGGTCCGGTTCTGCAATGCCCTGTCGAAACGTGAGGGGTTCGCGCCTGCCTACAACCTCCGCGCTGACGGCGAAGCCGTCGAGTGGGATGCCTCTGCCGACGGGTACCGGCTGCCGACCGAGGCCGAGTGGGAACACGCCTGCCGTGCCGGGACTGCAGGACCGCGTTACGGGCCACTCGACGAGATCGCTTGGTACCGCGGCAACTCGCAAGGACGGGTACACGAGGTGGGCGCCAAGCGGGCCAACCTGTGGGGTCTGTCCGACATGCTCGGCGATGTCTGGGAATGGTGCTGGGACATCTACGATGCCGAGGTCTACGGGGACTACCGCGTGCTTCGCGGCGGTGGTTGGTTCGACGAACATTGGAGCTGCCGGGCCTCCGTGCGGCGCCGCAGCCATCCGACGTTCCAGGTCGACGACGTGGGATTCCGCATCGCGCGGTCCAACTGGGCTGAGTCTGACCATGCGTGATCACCATGGGCGTAGCCGCTCCAGCCTCCGTCGGCTTCCGTGACCAGGCGGGGCGTCTTGTCGTGGCGTGGCAGCCGGCGCCGTTGCGAAGGCGGGTGCCCGGGGGCCTGGAGAACACGAGGGCGGATCGTGGAACCCTTCCGCACTACGGTGTGAGTCGATGCCTATCGTGAAGTGCTCAGTCCCGTACAGACGCACGGACTCAGTAGCTGATGCGGAGGCCCGCCCTCGGTTGAACATCGGACCCTCTTCGTCAGCGCGCGCTGAAAGGCCGGCGGCTCAGCGCTCCGGTCCGGCCGGCCCCGACCGCTGGGCGGCGGACAACCGGGACTTGGCGATATTGCGGATACGGCGGGTGCGGCCACTTTCCGCCAGGACGTCCAGAACAGTCATGGCTGAGCAATGTTCGGCGCTGTGGAGCTGTAGCCAGTTGGAGGCCGCGAGCAGGTTCTCGGCGTCCCACGGCTCGCTCAAGGTCATCGCCCGCAGCAGGGTCCACTCCTTGAGGCGCCGTGCGGAGAACTCGTCCACTCCGACAGGGGAAGCCATCTCCAGGCGCCAGGCAGGATAGCCGGGACCCGTGAGCAGTTCAGCGGCTCGTCTGTCGAGGTACTCGCAGACGGCACTGTTAGCCATCCTCTGATCCGGATCGGCGAGTACGTGGGCGACGAGGGCAGCCGCATCCGCCGGGCCCACCTCGTCGAACGCCTGCTGGTAGCGGGCAAAGCGAACGTGCTCGTCCGGGTCCCAGTCGGGATCGTCCGCCGACACCGCGCCGCTCGGCACCACCGTCACCCCTCTCAGCCGGTTCGGGAGGGAAGCCTGCCACAACCCTGGCACTCCGATGCCTGGCGAAGCCTCGCGGGGACCCGCACAGGGTTCTGGTCATACTCCGCGTCGCGGAGGCCGGATCGGTCAGCCGGTGGATGACCGTGCCGGGGGAGCTTGGGGTCGCCGGCCGTGGCCTCGGCCCTTGACCGGGACACGGAGCAGCGGGACGAGAGCGCTGATCGGGCGTTTCGAGTTGGTGACGGCCGCTTGGCGGAACCTGTAGGTGGAGTCGAGCACCCGCAGGATGGTGGCGGGTGCGAGCAGTGGGTCGATTGCGGCGCCTTCTCTCCAGCGGGTAGGCGTGGTCCGGATGCGTCGTGTCCGCAAGCCCTCGCATCTTTGGCGAGGCCATGGAAGGCGGTCGGCGCGCTCCGCATCACCGGCGTCACCAACGTCGCCGCCGCCAACCGCCACCGCGCCCGCGACAGGACCCGACTACCGGCACTACTCGGCATCACCTGACGACTTTGCCGGGGCTCTGGGTGTCCGTCGCACTGTTCAAGGGAGTGGATGTGGCCTCCCGGGGATTCGGGCGGCGGCTGCGGCAACGGTCGCCAGGTCATCGCCCGAGAAGCCGGCGCGGCTCAGAACCGCCAGGGATTTGTTCGTCGCCAGCGTGCACAACGCCAGCTCTGCCGCCTCCTGCTCACCGGCCCCCGCCGCCAGCAACGCCTGCTCCAGCATCGTCCGCAAACCATCCATCACCGCGCGGACCATCGCCTGGCTCTCCGCGTCGAGCGCCGGGAACTGCGTCGCCGACACCGTGACCAGGCAGCCGTCCGGGACCGTCGGGTCGGCGATGCGGTTCAGGGTGACCTGCAGGAAGGCGGCCACGGCGGCGCTGGGGCTCGGGTGGGGGCCGGACAGTGCCTGGTCGAACAGCGGGTGGTAGGTCTGCACGTACCGTTCGAGGCTTTTGCGGAAGAGGGCGCTCTTGTCACCGAAGGTGCCGTAGAGCGAGCCCCGACCCAGGCCCGTGCCCTCGGTCAGGCGGTCGATCGACGCCTCCGAATAGCCCCAGCGCCAGAAGACGTGCATCGCGCGTCGTAGTGCGTCATCCACGTCGAATTGCTTGCGGCCCGCCATGGTGCGTAGCCTACCCATCTTGTTCCGATCGTTCCAAGATGGGTAGGGTCGCCCGCATGACAACCTTGAGTTCGCTGCGGCTGCCCGACGGGTTCACCGACGTCTTCACCAGTCGGCTCGTGGAGTTGAACGGGCTGCGGCTGCACGCCGTCACCGGCGGGGACGGCCCGCCGGTGCTGCTGGTCGGCGGGTGGCCACAGACCTGGTACGCCTGGCGCAAGGTGATGCCCGCGCTCGCCCGCGAGCACACCGTCATCGCCGTCGACTCGCGCGGGGCCGGGCTGTCCGACAAGCCCGACGACGGTTACGACGCGGGCACACTGGCCGACGATCTGGTCGCGCTGATGGCTGAGCTCGGGCACGACCGGTTCGACCTGGTCGGCCACGACATCGGCATGTGGACGGCATACGCCCTCGCTGCCGATCACCCCGAGCGGGTGGGCCGGCTCGCCGTCGTCGACGCCATAATCCCCGGGCTCACGCCGGCCCCGTCGGTCTTCAGCCCGGCCGCGGTCAACCAGCGGCTCTGGCACTTCGGCTTCAACCGGCTCACCGACCTCAACGAGGAGATGGTCCGGGGGCGCGAGCGGCTTTATTTCGGCTACCAGTTCGCCAAGAAGGCCGCCACCCCGGCCTCGATCCCCGCGTACGCCGTCGACGTCTACGTCGATGCGATCGTCGCGGACCCTCGGGGGCTGCGGGCGAGCTTCGCGTACTACCGGGCGCTGGACGAGACGATCGCGCAGAACGAGCAGCGCAAGAGGACCCGGCTGACGCTGCCCGTGCTCGCCATCGGCGGCGCGCTGTACAGCGGCGCGATGGTCGCCGAGACGATGCGACTGGCGGCCGACGACGTCACCGAGGTGGTCCTCGACGACTGCGGCCATTACGCAGCCGAGGAACAGCCGGCGCGGTTTACCGAAGCCCTGGAGGACTTCCTCGGTCGCCAACCGGTAGCGGGTGTGCCGCACGGCTGACACATGTGGCGAAGGTTCGCCATCTCTGCTGTGCTCCCCCACCCATTCACGTTATGGCGCCTCGCGCGCGCCAAGGATCGACGGCGACGCGTATGCCGTCGGTGCTGCGCGAAGATGGACGTGAACCGGCCCGCGAAGCCGAGCCGAGCGTGTGCCGCCGCTTCGGGCGGTCAAGGCCCGGTTCTCGTTGTCCAGAAGGACAACCGCTCCAACTGCGCGGTGGCTCCCCGTCCGTAACTCCGCCAGAGTCGGCAGAACAGGGTCGAGGCGGGCGAGGGCTTCGTCACGGACGTCGAAGTCGTCGCCGCGGGCCGGCTGACGGCTTCGACGTCCGTGTAACGGGTGTCGAGCAGCACCAGGAGAGCGTGGCGGCACCCCTGGAGGTGGCGCCCGAACCTTGATGCGCCGCCCCATCCGTCGAGGGGGCACGGCCTTCCTCGGCGCTCAATTCAGCGTCAATTCCGGTCGCTGGGCGTGGTGGTGGGCGTCGGAGACGTCGACGACCGCACCCGCTTCACCCGCACTGCGGCGGGGCGTCGGTACCGCTTGGCCGCGCGGCCGAGCGGTACCCACGCGGACGTGGCGCGGTCGGGGCGGCGGCCGGCCACGAGTACCGGGCCGCCGGGGACCGTGGGGATGTGGCGCAGGTCCTCGAACCCGAGGGCGCCCAGTGCCTCGGCCATCCGGTCCGAGGTCAGCGCGCTGCCACCGTTGCCGGGAACGACAGCGAGGCACTGACCCTCCTGGAGTACCGCGAGGGGCACACCACTCGATGGGCCGCCGGCCGGGACCGTTCCGTACTCGCGGCCAGCCTGGCAGCCGTGACCCGCGCGGCCGGAACCGTCCCCGCGGCGGTCGCCGTTCCGTAAGGGCGAGGGGCGCCGCCTCCTACCACGTCATTGCGCGACGGTGGTGGGGGAGGGGCGGTCGTTCTGCCTCGCGGCCATTCGGCCCGGCGAGACGGGCAGGACGGTCATCGCCGGGCTGGGGGCTGGGGCTGGAGGTGCTGGGTTGGGCCCGGGCCGGCTACAGCCCGCGCCCCTCGGCAGGACCTGATGGCCGGGTGGAGGGGGGCGCGCCTGAGGAGGGCGGAGTGATCCGGCTGCGTGCCCGCAACGGCAGGTCCGGCCTCACCGGCTCGTACTGGGGTTTTCCGTCGACGTCCACACGGCGTCCATCAGGGGTGGCCGCGGGGACCGGGGCCGCCAGCCCCGACCGGCCAAGGGGACGACCGCGGCGAGGCGGGACCGGGCCCTCGCCCCGCACCCGGACACCACTCGTCACCGTCCGGGTCGTTGCCCGCCACGAAGCCCGCGACCTGGAGCCCCGTCACGCGGAGGGCCTTACCAACTGATCCGGAGGGACCCGGTCCAGCCCGCGGCGGTCGTAGATGGCGGTGATACCGAAGCCGAGCACCAGCGCCACCACCAACCCGATGCACAGCCACAGCCAGGCACGCTCCAGGCCGGCGCCACCGCGCGCGTCGAAGTAGATGATCGCCCGCACTCCGCCGGTGATCTGCCGCATCGGCTCGAACCAGGCCAGACCGCGGAAGAAACCGGAGACCGCTTCGAGGGGGATCGTGGCGCCCGCCGAAGGAAGCGCGAGAGCAACGAAGAAGAACATGCTGACGATCTGTCCGAGACCACCGAAGATCGCCATGATCGCCTGTACGCCCAGCCCCACTACCGCGCCGGCACAGACGGCGAATACCCACAGCAGGAACAGGTGGGGCAGGTCCAGATCAATGATCACCGCTGTCGCCAGCACCATCCCGCTCGCGGTCACCGTGGCGAGCACCGTGGACATCACCATCTTGACGGCCAGGGTGTGGGTGCGGGTGATGTGCAGGGGCGCCCGCTCCCGCCGTACCGGTCCGAATTCGCTGGGTGCGTAGCCGAGGGCCCCGTCCACCCCGTTGTTGATGATGGTGGCACCGAGGAAGCCGCCCAGCACGATCACCAGGGTGAGGTAGAACGCGCTCAGACCCAGACCCGTGCGCTGGCCGATGGCGTGACCGGGTGCGGTGACCGTGGCGACCGGATCAGCGAGCAGCATCTCCTGAGGGGCGGTCGGCCTGGCCCCGGTAGCGGTCAGTTGCTTGCGCAACTGGAGACCGGTCTGCCGGGCGGCAGCGGGCACCACCACCTGCTCGATGCCGGCGGCGAGCGAGGAGGCAAGGCTGCCGGCGGCCTGGTTGGTGAGGAGGGTGACGTGTGGTCGCACGGTGTTCACTGGAGCGCCGGGGCGGATGATCGCGGTGAGCGAGGCGGTGAAGTCCGCCGGGACGACGATCGCCCCGTACAGCCGTCCGATGTTGAAGCGGTCCTTGGCGGCCGCAGGGCTCAGGATCTTCCATGCGACACGGTGGTGCGGGTCCGGCGCATCGGCGATGCCCCGCACGAACTGCGCGCCGATCGGTCCCCTGTCCTGATTGACCAGGGCGACGGGCAGGTGGTGCGCCGAACCCTGCGGGTCGGCGATGCCGCCCGAGTACAGCAGCGCGAGCAGGAATGTCACCAGGGTCACCAGAACCGAAGGGAAGGCCCAGACGGGCCACTTTCCGAGGACCTGCCGCGCGGTGACCAGCGGCGGCAGGTAGGGCGGTTGGGAGGGCGAGGACGGCTCGGGCGGCTGGGGTGGCTGGGGCTTGTTGTTCGGCACGGATGGGGCCCTTTGATCTCTACTCGATCTGCTTCTCGCAGGCGCCGCGGTCGGTGGGGAGCGCCGCCTGCAGGGGGCGTACCCGATTCGGCGTCCGAGAGCGCAGCCGTTGCGCCGATCGGGATCACCCGGGAACCCGGCAATCGGCCCAGGCCCAGGCCGGCTCCTGGAGCGGCCGGCTGTTGTGCGGGGACGGCGCACCGGGCGGTGCTCTTCGCGGTGAATCACTGCGTGCAGGCCCGGACGCCGCCTGGCGTACGGGGTCGAGGCACAGCGCGCGGTGGTTGCTCAGGCCGAAGGGCGCCGGGTCGCGGCGGCGCCGGTGGGGAGGAGTGTTCAGCGCAATTGGCGCCGGCGGTCTCTGCCGGTGTCGACAGCCGCATCGTCGCTCCTCCGCTCGGGACGACATTTCCTCGGATGAAGCCACTGCCGAGACGGACACATCATCTCTGCGCCACGGCGAATATCTGTTGCCGTGACGGGAGAAATTGCGGTTTTCCCAGGCGAGTCTCGCGCACGTCGTGCCGCAAAATTCAATCCGCCGCCGGGGCGCAGGCCTGTGCTGTGCTAGGGTAAAGATCAGTTGCAGTAGTGGTTCCCAGAGTCTGATTGCCTCCACTGTTTTTGCCAAGGTGGGAGCATTTTTATTTTTCCGGTGCTTTCCGGATGGGGTAATCATCACGGCGACGCTGAGCTCGCACAGTGCGGGCGCAGGGCACCGCCCCGAAGGAGATATGACATGGCTACTGGCACCGTGAAGTGGTTCAACGCGGAAAAGGGTTTCGGCTTCATCGAGCAGGATGGTGGCGGCGCTGACGTGTTCGCCCACTACTCGAACATCGCCGCCCAGGGCTTCCGCGAGCTGCAGGAGGGCCAGAAGGTGAACTTCGACGTCACCCAGGGTCAGAAGGGCCCGCAGGCCGAGAACATCGTTCCCGCCTGACGCTGACGAATCGCTGGGGCCTGCGCCTAAGGGTGCAGGCCCCAGCTTTTTTGCTTCTCAGAGTTCGCCCTGTATGCCAACGGCCTCACGGGGCGGCGCAAAAGAGCCCGTTCGGGTGGCGTTTCGATCCGCATCACGGTAGGAAAAGGCCGCTCTGGTCTTTCGTGCGGTTGCTCGGATTTATCTCGGCGGGCTCCCGCGCCTCTCGGTGTCATGGGAAGGTGCATTCTTCCCGTCTTCGTTTTCAGGAACACGCCACTCGCACGAACGGCCGCCACTCCCGCACGGACGGCCCTGCGGGTTCCTCGGGCGGCACCGTCGGTTCTCAGTCCTCGCACCGACGAGCGCGTACCGTTCCGGTTTCTCCTCGCACCAGTTGGCCGGGACCGTGGTCCGGTCACCGGGTCCGGTCATCGCCGCGGACGTGGTGCCGGCGCGTGCGTGCGTTCCGCGTGAGTGATGTGCCGGCTGGTCCGTCACGGTCCAGCCCTGCTGAGTTCGCCAGCTCACTGATCGTTCACCAGCAGGCTCTCGTGACCGCCGGAGCCTGCTCACTGTCGAGCCGCTGAAGCACCTGGGACAGCTCATCGTTCTCGACCAAGTCGCCGAGCGACATTGGTAATTGTTGAGGGCCGCATCGCGGACGACGAGGCCGTCCGAGCCCCAGAAACAGCGGCCTCTCAGACGTTCCCGCTCGCCGCTCGCCGCTCGCCGCTCACGCCTGCGACACCGGCGGACCTCGCTGACGGCCGATGTATTCACGGGGACAGGTTCAGCCGCTTCGTGGAGCACGTTGTCCAGCGTCGCCTTGTGGCTCGCCCGGCGCGCAAGCCGAGCACGCGGGACGAGGTGGCATTCATCCGGAAGACCACGACCTGCCTGACGCCGCCTTCGTTCGCCCTGATCCGGCGACGTCCTGCCGCCTCGACGAGCTCGGCCTTCCCGTCGCCGGGCAACGGCTCGATCCTGACCGTGCCGCCTTGGCCTGCCGGGTCGTTGCAGCGGAGCGCTGGTACCGCCGTAGTGGATGTGAGGTTCGACCCGAGCCGCCGTCGTGAGCCGGCTCGCGCAGGAGCCGCTGGGCCGGCTCCGCCCTGGACGACACCGGGTTGAAGACTGTCACCGCCGAAGAGATGCCTCGGACGGTGGCGGTAATGGACCCGTTCCCCGTCGTGTGCCCGGTCGGTGACCCTCTGGACCGGTGCCGCCGCCGGGTACAGCGGAACCTGTACGGCCACCGAAGCCTCGCCGGCGACCCGCTCCACGCGGGCGTCGAGTCCTGCACACCGATGCGGATCTGCTCACCGACAAGCAGCACCAGCGGATCCAGGCCCTGTTCACCGCAGGCGATGGCGACCAGCAGGCCGAGGTCGGGACGACCCGGGGATCCTTTTTGAGAGCGCGGACCCTGATTACTTCCTCGCGCACTGGGACCTCGCCGACGACGGTTCGCTGCTCGCGGACCACCCGCCGCAGGTGGAGGGCCAGGCGCCGTTCAGTGACCTGGTGATCCGGTTGAGCAAGCTCCCGGTGCTCACCGTGAGTGCGATCCGCGGGCGCGTCCGTGGTGCGGGAAGCGAGTTCGTGCTCGCCACCGACATCCGGTTCGCGAGTCGGGAGCGCGCCGTGCTGGGCCAGTTCGAGATCACGGCCGGCGTCATCCCGGGCGGTGGCGCCGTCGCGCGCTTGCCGCGTCTCGTCGGGCGGGCGCGGGCGCTTGAGATCATGGCGGGCGGGGAGGACTTCGACGGCGCGCTGGCGGAGCGTTACGGATACGTCAACAGGGCGGTCCCCGACGCCGAGTTCGACGCGTTCATCGACGCGTTCGTGACGCGCGTCTCCGGCTTCTCGGTCAGCGCGATCCGGGAACTGAAGGGCGAGGTCAACCCGCAGACGCTGCCGAAGGATGACGAACTCGCCGCGCAGTCGGACCTGTTCTTCGCCGCGCTGGCGACGCCCGAGGTGCAGGAGTGGGCGAAGCAGGCGTTCGAGAACGGCCTTCAGCAG
The DNA here is from genome assembly GCF_036250695.1 of Streptomyces sp. NBC_01497. Lineage (NCBI taxonomy): Bacteria > Bacillati > Actinomycetota > Actinomycetes > Kitasatosporales > Streptomycetaceae > Streptomyces > Streptomyces sp. NBC_01497. The sequence continues at coordinate 8,355,942 of NZ_CP109427.1, forward strand.
GTGGGGCCGTTCGAGGAGGACCTCGCCGAGCACTCAGCGAAGTACGCCCCGAAGCGATGAGCTGGGCGAGGGGGGCTCGACGGCATTGACGGACGGCGCCCGCCATACGTGCAGGAGCGGTGGCCCCGATGGAGCGATCTGTCGGGCATGGGTCACTCGCGGCCGGCGGTTGAGGGAGTGCGCCACCCTGACTCTGGAAAACCGATTCAGGGTGGTACCCTACGGTTATGGGTAACGTGCCGAATGACCCCTGTGCCATCGCTCGCAGTCTGGGAGTGCTGGGCGAACGGTGGACTTTCCTCATCCTTCGCGAGGCGGCGATGAACGGCGCGTCGCGGTTCTCCGAGTTCCGCAAGGCACTGGGCGTGGCCTCGGACGTACTCAACGACCGCCTGGGCACAATGGTGAACCACGGGGTGTTCGAGAAGGTGCCCTACCAGGACCCGGGAGAGCGAGCCCGGTCCTCATATTCGCTCACGCCCGCCGGTCATGAACTGCTCCTGATACTCGCCGCGTTGCAGCAGTGGGGCGACAAGAACCTCCCGTGGGCGGAAGGCCCCAGTCTTCTGCGCCGGGTCAGGGGAACCGACCAGGCGGTTCGCGTGGGCTTTGTTGACGATCATGGACGCGAGGTCGGTCCGGACGACTTCACGCTGGTCCGCACCGCCAGCTACCCGACCGCCGACTGACCCGTCACCCCATCGACTTCTCCCTCCTCTGATCTGCGGAGGGAAGATCGCCTCAGCGGCCCTCGGCTCGCCGGTCATGTGACCGCGCAGCCGGCGGTCCATCGACGGTGTCGACTGCGAAGACCACCGCGACACGTCTTCTGAGTTCCGAGAATCTCCGCGCCGTTGTTTCTTTCGGCAGCCGCACCGCAAGCTGTGCCGGACCGCGCTGACCGATTGGCCAGGCCTGTCCCGCACGCGGGCCGCAACGCTCGCAGAAGCCCGACACGCCACAGGCCACGGTAAAAGACCCACCTCCTGAACAGCTGCGCCACACTCGGCGTCGGCGACCGCGCGGCGGGTGTGGCCGAGGACGTCGACCGGCCGCGACCCGCACGCGCCCCGTGCCCAGGACCGCTCCCGCGCCCACCTGGGCCGTCCCGGAGCGCCGTTGACCCCCCGTCCGGTCGCCGCAATGTCCGCCTGACCGCAAGGTTCGCCTGACCGCCTGACCGCCTGACCGCCTGACCGCCTGACCGCCTGACCGCCACCGCCTGACCGCCCGTCCCGGCGCCGGCGCGGGCGGATCGGTCGGTTGGGTGGATCTCCACCGGGTAGCAGCTACCCCGACCTTGGCATGGGGCGTTCCGCTGACGCTTCTGTGACCCGGCGTCCGGCGGGTGGTGCGGGTGCGCGCGGTGATCGGGATATCGTCCGCGTGGTGCGCCGAACCGGGCCCCTGGAGCGCGGAGGAGGATCGTCATGCCCCACGGCAGGCGGGGGAGGGTGCCGGACGGCCGTTCGGCGCTGCCGAGGCCGGAGGTGCGGCGCCCGGCTCCGGGCACGCACGACGCGGCGCGGCTGGGCATGGTGATCGGCGCCCTCGGCATCGTGTTCGGTGACCTCGGGACCAGCCCGCTCTACACGCTGCAGACCGTGTTCAGCCCGGACGACCCGCACCCCGTCCTGGTCTCCGCGCGCAACGTGTACGGCGTCCTGTCGCTGGTGTTCTGGTCGGTCACCATCATCGTCTCGATCACCTACGTGCTGCTCGCGATGCGTGCCGACAACGACGGCGAGGGCGGCATCATGGCGCTGATCACCCTGCTGCGGCAGGGGAAGGCGAAGCGGGGCCGGCGCGCGGTGGCGGTGCTGGCGGGGCTGGGGATCTTCGGTGCCTCGCTGTTCTTCGGCGACAGCATGATCACGCCGGCGGTCTCGGTGCTGTCCGCGGTCGAAGGGCTCAAAGTCGTCGAACCGTCCCTCAACGACGCCATCGTGCCGATCACGGCGGCGATCATCGTCGTGCTGTTCCTGGTCCAGCGCCGGGGGACTGCGGCGGTGGGCCGCGTGTTCGGGCCGGTGATGATCCTGTGGTTCACGGTGATCGGCGCCTGCGGGATCGGCGGCGTTGTAGGCCACCCGGGCATCCTGCGGGCTCTGTCCCCCACGTACGCGGTCGGCTTCCTGTGCGGCCACTTCGGCACGGCCTTCTTCGCACTGGCTTCGGTCGTTCTCGCGGTCACCGGCGCCGAGGCGCTGTACGCCGACATGGGGCACTTCGGTCGCCGGTCGATCACGCGCGCGTGGCTGCTCCTGGTCTTTCCCGCCTGCATGCTGAACTACTTCGGCCAGGGGGCGCTGATCCTCCACAACCCGCACCACATCAGCAGCCCGTTCTTCCTGCTCGTGCCGGGCTGGGGGCGGTTGCCCATGGTGCTGCTGGCCACGGCGGCCACGGTGATCGCCTCGCAGGCGGTCATCACCGGCGCCTACTCGCTCGCCTCGCAGGCCGCCCAGCTCGGCTACCTGCCGCGGCTGCGCATCGCGCACACCTCCGAGTCCACCATCGGTCAGATCTACGTGCCCTTCATCAACTGGCTGCTGATGGCCTCGGTCCTCACTCTGATTTTTGCCTTCCGCAGCTCCACGGCACTGGCTTCCGCCTACGGCATGGCGGTCACCGGCACCATCACCATCACCACGCTGCTGTTCTTCTCGGTCGCCCGTGGGAGGTGGGGCACGCCGGTATGGGCGCTGGCCGCCGGCGGGGCCGCCCTGCTCCTGTTCGACCTGCTGCTCGTGGCCGCCAACCTGACCAAGTTCGTCCACGGCGGGTGGCTGCCGTTGCTGATCGGTGTCACCGCCTTCACCGTGATGACCACCTGGCAGCGGGGCCGCAGCATGGTCACCGCGGAGCGGGCACAGCGCGAGGGCTCCCTGCGCGAGTTCGTCGACGACCTGTGGCACCAGAAGCATCAGAAGACACCCGTCCTCCAGGTCCCGGGCACGGCTGTCTTCCTCAACCGGGACAAGCACACCACGCCGTTGGCGATGCGGGCGAACGTCGAGCACAATCACGTGCGCCACCGCCATGTGGTGATCCTGTCCATCCAGACCGAACCCGTGCCCCGCATCCGGGACAGCGAACGGGTCGTCGTCGACGACCTCGGCTACACCGACGACGGGATCATCCACGTCACGGCCCGGTACGGCTACATGGAAACCCCTGATGTGCCCGGCGCGCTCGCGCTGATCGATCCGGCCCGCACCGAGGGGCGTCTGGAGCTCGACGAGGCCTCGTACTTCCTGTCCAAGATCGAACTGCGGCGGGGGACGTCGCCCACGATGCGGGCGTGGCGGAAGCGGCTCTTCGTCGCCACCTCGTACATCACGGCCGACGCCGCCGACCACTTCGGCCTCCCCCGCGACCGCACCGTCATCATGGGCTCGAACATCGATGTCTGACCGGTCGCGGCCGGCAGGACGCGACCGCCCCAGGCGCGGAGGCGGATGTGACCCCGGCGGCAGTGTACGGGTGGAACCACCCGACGCGGTCGGTAGGCGTCACACATGCCCGCGCACGGCCTAGTTGAATTGCCCTGTGCGGTTGGGGACGCGGCTGGCGGGTGGTTGGCCACTCAGCGCGATAGGTCCGCCAGGGTCGCAGGTCCGCAGCCACCTCGGGAAGGTGTCGCGTCGTTCCTGCCCTGAGTATGACGTTTGACCTCGCGGGTCACCCGATCTGCCGGTCCGCAGTTCCGTGACGGCGGCGGCCGTTCTCCGGGCTTCGCGATGTCGGGTCACGAAGCACGAGAGTCGCCGCCGCGTAGGGGTCTCCCTGTCGGCACGTCCGCGGGCCACGCGTCGTGCACTGCGTCCCGCTTCGGGTTGAGTTGGTCATGGGGATGGGCTCCTCCGCTCGCGGCGCGGGCTCAGCGGCGCTCACCACCCCGCGGCCGGCAACGAGACCGCCGTCTTGATGCTGCGCCCCAAGGCGGACCTCGCCCGGCCGGCCGAGGACCCGGCCGACGCCCGTTCGGCCGCACCGGCCGCGCTCGAAACTCCGGACGGTATCGGGCGCCTCCTCCCTTACGGGGCCACGGTGCCGCTCCGGGCTGTCGGACGTGCCACGCGGCAGGCAAGGCCATCGCCGGCCGGCCCTGTCGGCGGGGGGACACCGCCTGCCACAGGCCGTGGAGCCATGGCCGGGCCCGTCCGGAGGACGGCTCAGCGGCCCGGGTGGGAGGCTGCCCAGCCGTGTTCGAGCAATGCGAAGGCCTCGTCGGCGGCTCGGCGCGGTTCGGCGTGCCGCAGGACGAGGCCGCGGGCCTCAAGGGCGAAACGGGCCAGGGCGGCGCAACTGATGTCGTTCTCGGGGGCGCCGACGGCCTCGGTAATGGCACGAGCGAGGGCCGCTTCGTGGCGCGTCCACATCCGGTGCGCGTAGTCGCGCAGTGCGGGGGTCTCCTGCACCATGCGCGTGAAGTCGGCGAACCGCGGGTCCGTGGCATGGACCGCGAACTGGGTCTGCTTCAGCAGGACGTGCTCGCGCAGCGCCTGCGGAATCGACTGGCCGGGGGCTCGGTCGTGCACGGCGGCCGTGAGCGCTGCTTCAAGGTCGTCGTCCTGGTCGAAGACCAGGGCTTCCTTGCCGGAGAAGTGCTTGAACAGGGTGGTCACCGAGACGTCGGCGGCGTCGGCGACGTCCTTGACGCCGACCTGGTCGTAGCCGCGGTCGAGGAAGAGTTCGAGTGCGGCGTCGGCCAGGGACTGGCGGGTCTGGGCCTTCTTGCGCTCGCGGCGCCCGGTTGCTTCAGTCACAGCCCCACCGTACCTCGAAGTGAATCGACTACGAAAGTGTACTCGTTGCACTTATTGGGTCGGTGTGCTTTCTTGGTCATGCCGGCCTCCCAGCGGCTCACCCACCTCCTGAGGGACACCCCCATGAACATTGCTCGTGATCCCCGCATCGCGGTTGTCGGCGCCGGCCTCGGTGGCCTCGCCTGCGCCCGGGTTCTGCAGCGGCACGGCCGCTCCGTCACCGTTTTCGAACGAGAGGCCTCCGTCGACGCCCGCCCGCAGGGCGGCACCCTCGACCTGCATGCCGACACCGGACAGGCCGCCCTGCGCGCGGCGGGGCTCCTCGACCGATTCCACGCCCTCGCCCGCCCGGAAGGAGAGGAGTGGCGGGTGCTCGACTTCGCCGACGCCGCTCTCCTGGCGCATGAGGGGCCTTCCGCCGCCGGCGGCCGGCCGGAGATCGACCGAGGCCAACTGCGCGGACTGTTCCTGGACTCGATCGCCGAGGACACGGTGCGGTGGGACCGAGCGGTCAGCGCAGTCGCACCGCTGACGGACGGCGCCTGCCGGCTGCTCTTCGGTGACGGCACCACCGAGGACTTCGACCTGGTGGTCGGTGCCGACGGTGCCTGGTCGCGTATTCGCCCGGCCCTGTCGCACGCCGTACCCGGATACACCGGTGTCACTTTCGTCGAGACCGGATTCGACCACTGCGACACCCGCCATCCCGACCTCGCGAGGCTGGTCGGCAACGGATCGATGCTGGTGAAGGGCGCGGGCAGATCCCTGGTCGCCCAGCGCAACAGCAACGGCCACATCCGCGCCTACATCGCGCTGCGCGCGCCGCAGGACTGGCACGTGTCTGCCGGTATCGACCTCGGCGACCAACGGGCCGTCCGGTCGCACCTGCTGACGATGTTCGACGGGTGGGACGAGGGCCTGCGCTACATCGTGCGCAACAGCGACAGCGGGTTCATCAACCGGTCCTTGTTCGTCCTGCCCGCTCCGCACACCTGGCAGCACGTTCCCGGCGTCACGCTGCTCGGCGATGCCGCGCACCTGATGCCACCGGTGGGGCTGGGCGCCAACCTCGCCATGCTCGACGGCTCCGACCTGGCCCACGCCCTCATCACGGAATCCAACGTGGACGCTGCCGTCCGCGCCTACGAGAGCATCATGCTGCCGCGCTCGATCGAGGCCGCGACGGGCAGTGCGCGGGGGCTCGACCACCTCGTTCCCGCGACCGCCCCCTGAGCCGGCCCACCACCCCCGGCCCAGCGGCCGTGCCCGCGTCGAATCATTCGCACTCTCCACGGCAGTCGCATCCGCTCCGGGGTGGCGTCATCACAGGAGCTCTCCGGTTCGATCACGTGATGCCGAGAGCGGCCGGCCCTCTGGAGGTGCCTCGGCCGTGTCCACGAAGTCCGGCGGCGATCTCTTCGCAGCCAGGGCGCAGCACTCGCCCCATCCCCGGCCCGTACGCCCTGCTGGGGTCACCCTTGCGATGCCGACCAGGCGCCACGGCGGCCGGTGGTGGCGGTGCGCGGCGGCGAGGCCCTGACCGTCGTCCGCCGCGCGGCACAGGATGACCTGCCGCACCTGCCCGTCTGAGGCCCCCGCGTCGGCCGTCGGTGGTCAGCCGGCAACAGCGAACGGCCGGCCGCTCCGGGTGATGTCCGGGGCAGCCGGCCGTTTCGGGCCGGGCGTGCTCACTCCTCCGGGTCGGTGAGGACCTGATCAAGGAACGTCAGCCGGGCCCCGTCGACGTCCAGGCGGGCCCGCACGCCGACCGGGAACGTCTGCATCCGCGTGTTGTGCCCGATGTTGACGCCCGCCAGCACGGGCACGCCGAGGTCACCGAAGCGCTCGTCCAGCAGCCGGTCCACGTGCGCGGGATCGCCGCACTCGGTGAACGTGCCGAGGATGATGCCGGCCACCCCGTCGAGGTAGGACTTCGCCCGCCGGATCTGGGTGACGATCCGGTCGATGCGGAAGGGCAGTTCGTCGACGTCCTCCAGGAAGAGGATGGCGTCCTTCGCAGGGTAGGAGGTGTCGGTGCCGAAGCTCGCCGCGATCAAGGACGCCGTGCCGCCGAGGGTCATGCCCTCGGCCACGCCGGGAACCAGCGTCCGCGCCCCGGGGAAGCTCAGCTCCTTGACGTCGCCCGGCGTGTACAGCAGCTTCATGAGCTCCGTGAAGTCGTATTCCTGCGGGCCCTCCCAGAAGCCGCCGCACGCCACCATCGGCCCGAACAGGGAGACCCAGCCCAGCTTCGTCGCGAGCGCCTCCAGCAGCGCGGTCACGTCGGAGTAGCCGACGACGACCTTCGGACGGCGCGGGTCGACACGGCTCCAGTCCACCAACTCCAGTGTCCGCTGGGCGCCGTAACCGCCACAGGCGAGGAAGACGCCGGCGTAGGCAGGATCGGTCAGCGCGCGCGTCAGGTCCCCGGCGCGCAACGTGTCCTCGCCGGCCAGGTAGTCGTAGATGCTGCCGGCGTCGCGGGCCGACCCGAAGACCTCCGGCACGAGGCCCACCGACCGCATGGCGGCCAGGCCCGACTCCAGGTGCTCCTGGTTGTCCACCGGCGAGCTGGCGCAGATCACGGCGACGGTGTCACCGGGGCGCAGTGCGGGCGGGCGCAGCAGAGTCATACGTTCTCCAGCGTTGTCGAGTTCAGGAGGTGGCAGGAGGCAGCGGAGACGTCCGGTGCCAGCACCGGCAGTTCGCGTCGGTCGCACGCGCCCGAGGCGCGATCGGCGGCCGAGGCGCCGGCCCACCGGCCGCAGCGCGGATGGAAGCGGCAGCCGGCGGGAATCGCGGTCGGGTCCGGCGGCTCACCGGTCAGCAGCGTCGGGCGCCAGTCGTCGGCACCAGTCGGTACCACGGACAAGAGGGCCCGGGTGTAGGGGTGTTGGGGTTGCAGCAGCACCTCTTCCACGGTGCCCTGTTCGACCACCCGACCCAGGTACATCACCGCCACCCGGTCGGCGATGTTCCAGGCCAGTCCGAGGTCGTGGCTCACCACCAGTGCCGACAGGCCGAGTTGGTCGCGCAGCCCGAGGATGAGCTTGAGGATCTCTCCGCGCACCGAGGCGTCCAGTGACGCCACCGGCTCGTCAGCGACGATGACGGAGGGGTTGAGCGCCAGCACACCGGCGATGACGACGCGCTGCTGCTGGCCGCCGGACATCTCGTGCGGGTAGCGGTCGAAGTAGTCCTCCGGTGGCCGCAGTCCGGCCTGGGACAGCGCCTCGTGCACCCTGAGCGGCAGTCCCTCGGTGAGCCCGTGCAGGCGTGGCCCCAGGGCCACCGCGTCGTAGACGTTCTGCTTGGGGTTCAGGGCGCCGCCCGGGTCCTGCAGAACCAGTTGGGTGTGGCGCCGGTAGCGTTTGAGCCCCTTGGCGGAGTAGTCCAGCGCCGTGTCCTCGTAGAGCACCTCGCCGCTGGTCGGTTCGACCAGGCCGACGAGTGCCCGGGCCAGGGTGGACTTGCCGCACCCCGACTCACCGATCAACGCGACGATCTCGCCCTTGCCGATGCGCAGATTGACGCCGTCGACGGCGCGGGCCGGGCCACGTCCGCGCGAGGCGGGGTAGACCACCGACAGGTCGCGGACCTCCAACGCGGCCGACGACTGGCTGGGTTCGCTTCTCACGCCTTACCTCCGTGGTCGGGCAGCACGCGCACACACGCGGCGTGCCGGTCGGGCCCGGCGGGCCACAGCCGCATCTCCTCGGTGCGGCAGACAGGAAGCACCCCGGGGCAGCGGGGCGCGAACTCGCAGCCCGTTCCGATCTCCGACGGACGCGGCGGGTCGCCGGCCAGACCGGCCGGGGCGCGCCGCGAGGCCGGGTCGCCGATGGTGGGAAACGCCCGCGACAGAGCGCGGGTGTAGGGGTGCTCGGGCTGCTGCAGCACCTGCCGGGAGGGGCCGAGCTCGACGATCCGGCCCGCGTACATCACCGCGAGCCGGTCGCAGGTGTGGGCCAGGAGAGACAGGTCGTGGGTGATCATCATGACGGCGATCCGCGACTCCCGGACGGTCTCGGCCAGCAGCTCCAGGATCTGGGCCTGCACCATGACGTCCAGCGCGGTGGTGGGCTCGTCGGCGATGATCAGGTCGGGGCGGCAGGCCAGCGCCATGGCGATCATCACCCGCTGCCGCTGCCCGCCGGAGAACTCGTGCGGGTAGCCGCGCACCCGCCGGGCGGGGATGCCGACGCGGTCGAGGAGTTCGGTGGCGCGCCGCTCCGCGTCCTTCACCCGGACCTTGTCGTGCAGCACGATCGGCTCGGCGACCTGGTCCAGCACGGTGTGCACCGGGTTCAGCGCGCTCATCGCGCCCTGGAACACCACCGACGCGCCGGCCCAGCGCACCGCCCGCAACCGTACCCATCTGGCGGTCAGCAGGTTCTCGCCCTGGTACAGCACCTCGCCGGTGACCTTCGCCCTGCGGTCCTGGAGCCGCAGCAGGCTGAGGGCCATCGTGGATTTGCCGCAGCCGGACTCCCCGGCGATGCCCAGTGTGTCGCCGGGCGCGAGGCTGAAGTCGACCCCTCGTACGGCGGGGACTTCGTGGTCGCCCTGGCGGTAGGTGACCCGCAGGTCGCGGACCTCCAGCAGCGGTGTGTCGTCGTGGTTCGTCGGGTTGGTGGCCGCGTCCGCGGTCTTCGTGGTCAACGCTTGTCCTCCGTCCGCGGGTCGAGTACGTGTTCCACGGCGCGGCCGGTGAGCGTGAAGCCCAGGACCACCACGAGGATCGCCAGACCCGGCGGCAGCAGGCACCACCAGGCGTCGGCGGTGAACGCGCCGTTGAAGAACGCGTTGTTCAGCAGCTCGCCCCAGGTGATGCTGGCGGGGTTGCCCAGACCGAGGAAGGTGAGGGTGGCCTCGGACAGCAGCGCCCCGGCCACCGTCAGGGTGCTGGACACCAGGATCAGCGGCATCACGTTGGGGAGCACCTGCCGCAGCATGATCTGCCGGTCGCCGGCGCCCAGCGCGCGGGCCCGCTCGACGAACGGGCGCGCCTCGACGGCCAGCGTCTGCGCCCGCACCAGACGGGCGGTCGCGGTCCAGGACGTGGCGGCGATCGCGATGGTGATCGAGGTCTCGCCCTGGCCGAGCACCGCCGCCAGCGAGATGGCCAGCGGCAGGCTGGGCAGCGCGATGAACCAGTCGGTCACGTGCATCAGCGCACGGCCGACGAAACCGCCGTAGTGGCCGGCCAGTATCCCGATCCCCGCGCCGATGACCACGGTCAGCACGGTGGCGATGACGCCGACCCGCAGTGATTCCCGTGAGCCCCAGACCATCAGGAGCAGTACGTTGCGGCCCGCCTGGTCGGTGCCCAGCGGGTAGTGCCCGCCGGGCGCGGCCAGCAGCGGTCCGTTCACCGTGGTGACGTCCAACTGGTCCTGGCTGATGAACAGCGGCGAGAGCAGGGCGAGCAGGGAGAACAGCAGCAGCACGGCCACCCCGGCCACGCCGGACCTGCGGTGCCAGAAGGCGCGGGCGAAGCGGCGCGCGCCGGCGAACCGGGCGGGGACGGCCGCCGCGACGTCCTGGGCGCGAAGGGCCTGCGCGGCGCTCACTGGGCGCGCACCCGCGGGTCGAGGAGCCGGTAGGCGAGATCCGCCAGGAGATTCATGATGATCACACTCGCGCTGAAGACGATGAAGGTGCCCTGAAGCAGGGGCAGGTCGGGGATTTTGAGCGCCTCGTAGGTGAGGTCGCCGAGGCCGGGCCAGGAGTAGACCGCCTCGACGGTGACGGCGCCGCTGATCAGGGTGCCGAGGTGCATGAAGATCATGGTCACCGAGGGCAGCAGGGCGTTGGGCAGGGCGTGGCGGCGGCGCACGTGGTCGTCCCTCAGCCCCTTGGCCCGAGCGGTCAGCAGGTAGGGACTGCCGGTCTCCTCGATGATCGAGGACCGCATGATGGTCACGTACTGGGCGTACACGACGAGGATCATGGTCAGCGCGGGCAGTACCAGATGCTGGGCCACGTCCACGTAGTGCCGCATGCCGCTCTGCGGCAGGGACGGGTCGCTCATGCCGCCGGTCGGCAGGAAGCCGTGGATCGGGCCGATGCCGACACTGCACACCAGCAGCAGGATCATGCCCAGCCAGAAGGTGGGCACCGACCACAGCGTCAGCGCGATGGACGACGTGATCCGGTCGAACCGGCTCCCGGCGCGCCAGCCGCTGCGCTGGCCGAGCCACAGCCCGAGCAGCACCGAGATCACGAAGGACGTGCCCATCAGCAGCAGCGTCGGGCCGATCCGGCCCATCACCAGGGAGGCCACCGACCGCTGGTACTCCCAGGAGTAGCCCAGACGGCCGTGCAGGGTGTCGTTGACGAAGCCCAGGAACCGCTGCCAGACCGGCTTGTCCAGGCCGAGTTGGGAGCGCAGCTGGATGAGTTGCGCCGGACTGACCGGCCGGCCGCGGGTCATGGTGCGGACCGGGTCGGACGGCATCATGTTGAACAGGACGAAGCCGATGACCAGGGTGACGGCGAAACTGACGACGGCCGCGCCGAGTTTGGCGGCCAGATAGCGGGCCCAGGGCAGCCGCGGCGCGCGAGGGCTCCTCGTGGGCAGCTGGACGACCTCGGCGGCCGGATCGGTGGCGGTGACGGGATTACTCACGGTCGTCCACCCCCGCCCTGCGCCGGACCACGGCGACGCCCGCGCCGACCACGATGACAGCGAAGGCGATGCCCAGCCACAGGCCGACGTCGCCGGAAGACGAACCGCCGCCGGCCTTGGGGGTCGCGTCCAGCCAGCTCCAGAACGAGCTCTGCGCCGGGTAGGCACCCTGCGCGTCCGGCTTGCCGGTGTTCATGCCGGCGAGGTCGGAGGACAGCGCGATCTTCGTGGTGCTGTTGTACAGCATCAGGTCGACATCGGCGTTGTAGAGGATCTGCTGCATCTGGTCGACGGTCTTCGTCCGCTGCGCCGGGTCGAACTCGGTCTGCTGCTTCGCGAACAGCTTCTCGTAGGCGGGGTCGCAGAAGAACGAGTCCGTGTTGCCGCCGCTGCCCTGGTCGTCGGGGAGGGTGGTGCAGCTCTGGATCCCGAGGATGTACGTCGGGTCCGGGCCGTTCGTCCAGGCGTCCATCAGCATGTCCCAGTCGCCCTTGCCCAGGTCGCTGTTGAGTGCGCTCATGCTCATCGGGTCGATGACCACCTTGATGCCGAGGGCCTTGAGCCAGCCCGCCACGTACGGGGCTATCGCCGCGTCGGTGGAGTCGTCGGAGTGGATACCGAGTCTCAGGGCGAGCGCCTTGCCGGTCTTGGGGCTGATCCGGATGCCGTTCGCCCCGCGCTTGTAACCGGCCTTGTCCAGAAGCTGGTTCGCTTTCGCGGGGTCATATCTCTGCTCCTGGCCGGGCGAGGGCTTCCACACCCACTGCGACCAGGCCGGCGTCAGGTACCCCTCACCGACCGTGCCGTAGCCGTCGATGACCTTCTTGAGCAGGGTCTGCTTGTCCACACCGAGGGATATCGCGCGGCGCACCCGCGGATCGGTGAGCGCGGGGTTGCCGGTGCCGAGCGGCTTGCCGCTGCGGGTCCTGGCGCCGGGGTTCAGTTCGAGCCCGGTCCAGCCGTTGCCCACGGACTCCGCGGTCGAGACGCCCGAGTCCCGCTTCAGTGCGGTGTACTCGGTGGCGTTGACCCCGTTGATGTAGTCCAACTGGCCGGAGCGCAGGGCCGCGACCGCGCTGTCGCTGTTCTTGTAGAGCTGGTCGACCATGTGGTCGTACGCGGGCGCGCCCAGGATGAACGACTTGTTGGCGTCCAGCGTCGCGTACTGGTCGGTCTTGTAGCCGGTGAGCTTCCAGGGACCGTAGCCGACGACCGGGAACGAGTCGTTCCTGTAGTCCTTGAGGCCCGCGACGTGCGCCTTCCAGATGTGCTCCGGCACGATCGGGATGCTGTAGATCGGGGTGCTGACGTAGGTGAGGTTGGACTGCGGGTGCTTCGTCCTGATCACCAGGGTGGTGGGGTCGGGCGCGGTGACGGACGTGAAGTTGGAGACCAGCGAGCCGTTGGCGGTGGCCGCGGTCTCGTTGGTCATGATCAGATTCAGCGTCCAGGCGGCGTCCGCCGCGGTCAGCGGACGGCCGTCACTCCACTTCAGCCCCTTGCGGATCTTGAAGGTCCAGGTGAGGTGGTCGGACGATATCGACCAGGACGTGGCCAGGTAGGGGCTGGGCCGCCCGTCCTTGTTGATCACGGTGAGCGTCGGGTAAATGCTGCCGAAGATGTCGAGGGAGCCGTTGAAGTAGGACGTGAACGGGTTGAGGGTGTCCACCCCCGAACTGTCCATCGCGACGCGGAGCGTTTTCCCGGGGGCGTTGTGCGGGGTGGCGGCCGCCGCCGGACTCACCAGCGCTGCCGGGGCGGCCAGGGACAGGGCACAGGCGGCTGTCGCGGCCAGAGCGGTGCGCGGCCTGTGGCGTTCGCGCAGAACCATAGAGGATCTCCGAAGTTGGGAAGGAGAGGGCTGTGCAGGCCCGGGCAGGTGCGTGTGGGGAAGGGGGTACGTACGGGGGGAGCCGGCCGGTCCATCAGTGGCGGGTACGCGCCCGCCGGCGCCTCGGGCAGGTGCGTAAACGGCGGGTGGGCCTGGGCATGAGGTGGGTACGCGCTGCTCCACGGTGAGTGCGCGCCGCTGCGAGGCGGGTGCGTGCGGGCGCCGGGGTATGCGCCGTGGTGTGTCCTGCCCGCGGGCCGGTGGCGCGCCGGTCGGGCGCGGGAACCGACGGGACCGGTGCCGACGTCATGGCATCCGGTGGCATAACCGCACCTCACGATCGCCTGAAGCTCAGGTGGAGAGAATGACAACCCATGGGGGAACGGCGGCGTTCCATGAGCGGTTGCGTCTCTGAGCATCGAAGTCTTCGATGCCTCAACTCGGGCCCATGACCTGGGCGTAGAGAGCGAGCTCGGCGCGCAGGCAGGCGAGTGTGGTGGCGCCGCGGCGGAATCCGTGGCCCTCGCCCGGGAACTCCAGGTGGCGAAAGCACAGACCCGGTCCATGGGCCGCGTCGACCGCTTCGACCATCCGCCGCGCCTGGTCCGGGCGGCAGATCGGGTCGTCGAGTCCCTGGAACATGACGAACGGCACGGTGATGCCTGCCGCGTTGGCCAGCGGCGACACCCGGCGGTGGTGCTCCTCGTCGTCGGGCAACCGGCCGACCAGCGACTCGATGTAGCGGCTCTCGAAGTCATGAGTCGCACCGTGCGACCAGGTCAGCGAGTCGCTGATCGGATAGTAGACGGCGCCGCAGCTGAACACGTCGCTGTGGGCGAGGGCGGCCAGGGCGGTCCAGCCCCCGGCCGAGCCGCCGCGGATGGCGGTACGCCGCGGGTCGGCCAGTCCCTCGGCGGCCAGCGACCGTGCTACGGCGACGCTGTCCCGCACGTCCACCACGCCCCAGGCGTGCCGCAGCCGGTCGCGGTACGCCCGCCCGTATCCGGTCGATCCGCCGTGGTCCACCGACGCCACCGCGAAACCGCGGCTGGTGAACAGCGAGAGCGCCAGGCTGCGCGTCGCGCCGGTGCGGTTGGTGGGCCCGCCGTGGACGTCGATCAGCAGCGGTGGGAGTGCGTCGACCGGCCCGGAGTGGTCGGGGTTGGTCGGCGGGTAGTAGACGTAGGGCACATCCCAGCCGTCCGAGACGGCGACCCGGCGCCGGGGGAGTGACAGCCAGCGGCGGTACGGCTCCTCGGCCGGGGCGACGCACCGGCGTACGACAGCGGGCGCGCCGGCGGCCGCGGCAGCCGGTGCGCCGGTGGCCGCCGCCGCGGGTGCGGTGGGGAGCGTCACCCGCAGTGGCGTGGCGCTCTCGGTCGGGCTCGCCGCCACCACGGCCACCGAGTGCGCGTCGCCGCACAACCCGATCCCGAACTCGGTCCATTCCTCGGCGATCCGTGTGACGGAGCCGTCGGCCGGGTCCCACACCACCAGGGACTGCTCGTCGCCGCCCTTCGCGAAGACCACGCCCGCCTCGGTGACCGCGAACGACGTGGCCCCCACCCGCCAGATCGGGTGCGAGCACTCGGTGTCGGTGCGCAGCACGCAGGCCGCGGCGGCCGGGCGGCCGGCCGCCAGTTCGACCCGGTGCAGGTTCCACCAGCCGTCCGGGTCCGCCATCGCGTAAAGGGTGTCCGGGCCGGCCCATTCGGCCTGCGGCACGGAGACGCCCGGGCCGCCGAGGACCCGTACCGGATCGACCGCTCTGCCTTCGTGGAGCGGGGAGACCATCAGATCGCTGGTGTCCCACGGCATGTCCGGGTGGTTCCAGCCGATCCACGCGAGTCGCCGCCCGTCCGGGCTCACCCGGACCCCGGACAGGAAGTGGTGTGAGGACGCCACCACGCGGACGGCGTCCGGGTCGTCGCCCGCCGCGCCCGACAGCGGCACGGCCACGACCGCGCGTACGGTACGCGGCGCGGGGTCGTCGGGCGCGCCCCCCGTCGGCACGCGGGTCACCTCCCGTACGCACCAGACCTCGTCACCGTCTGGGCCCAGGACCGGGTCGGCGTACGTGACGCGGAACCCGGGCGGGTCGGCCGGGGTGAGGGGAGCCGGCGCGGTGCCGACGTCGGAGCCGGTCCCGGGGCCGGTGGCGCCCGCCGCCGGTACCCGAGCGGCGTACAGGCGCTGATCGGACGTCCGGCAGAAGACGAGGAGGTGCGTCCGTCCGCCCGGCACGACCAGGTACGGGCGTCCGCCGTAGCCGATCGCGCGGCTGCCGACGGGCCAGTCCGGTCCGAGAGCCTCCTCCGGCGCTCCCTCGGGCTCGGCGCGGCGCAGCAGCCGCACCGCGGCGGTCGCCGGGTCGGGTGCGAGCCACCAGGTCTCGGCGCCGGCCACGGCGGGCCAGGACGGCGCGCCGGGCTCCGCCGCCGCCAGTTCGGGGCTCAGGGGTGACGGCCAGTCGCCGTGGCGGCGGACCTCACGCGGGTCGGCGGTGTCCTCGGCCACGGTCATGGGTGCTCCTCGTCGTACGTCTCTGTCGGGTTCGTGCGGCTCGGTCAGCCCGGTCCTGCGGATCGGGCTTCGCGGGCCGGTTCGGCGTTCAGCGGATCGGTCACCGACGGTTCGGGGGCCGCCGGTTCAGCGCGGCCTCTCGCACGGTCTCGCACCGGGTGGGGCGGAGCCGATGTGCCTGATGAGCCGACATCGTCGCCGTCGTGGAGGGCGCGATCGCCTGGGCCGGAGGGAACTCATCGGTGAGCGGCGAGGTTTTCGTGGGTGCGGCGCCGGAACGTCCGCCGCGCGGCACGCTGATCCCGATCCCCCGATCCCCCGACCAGCCGACAACCCCAGCGAGGCAGTCCATGAACCAGCCGTCCACCGCGGTCGGCGCGCACCTGCCGACCCCGGACCGGGCGTGTTCCCACGCCGCAACCGGTCCCGCCCGGCGGGGGACTGCGCCCGCCACCGCACCCGGCGCAGGCGCGGCCGACGGTACCGGCGTCGGCGCAGGTGCTGTCCTACGGCGCCGCCTGCCGCAGCGCGCGTCGGGCCACGGCGTGTGCGCCGCACCGCACGGCGACGCGGGGGAGGACCTCGCGCAGCCGGTCAACGCTGTTCCCGTCGGCGACAGTTGCGAGGTGCGGTGAGAGCGCTCCACTTCGACCTGCTGATCCGGGGCGCGGACATCGCCGACGGCACCGGCGCACCGTTGACCGCCGGCCGGATCGGGATCACCGCGGGCCGGGTCCATGTGCTTCCGCCGGACGCCCCCGCCCACGCCGCCCGGGTGCTGGACGTCCCCGGCTGCGTCGTGGCGCCCGGTTTCATCGACGCGCACACGCACTCCGACCTGTCCACCCTCGACCGCACCGGGACGGTGCCGGCGCACGCCGCGGTGCTCCAGGGCGTGACCACCGAGATCTGCGGGAACTGCGGGGACAGCGCGTTCCCCGCGCCGTATCCGGACTTCGGCGCGTTCGCCCGCGCGCACGCCGAGGCCGGCCGGCCGAACCATTTGGCGTCGCTCGTCGGACACGGCACCCTGCGCGGCGCGGTGGTCGGGCCCACCGACCGTGCCGTCACCACGGCCGAACTCGACTCCATGTGCCGGGTGTTGGACGAAGCGCTCGGCTCGGGCGCCGCAGGCCTCTCGACCGGCCTGATCTACACCCCCGGCTCCTACGCCGACACGGCCGAGGTCACGGCCCTCGCGGCCGTGGCGGCCCGGCACGGCAAGCCGTACGTGACGCATTTGCGCGACGAGATGTCCCGGGTCGAGGCCGCACTGGAGGAGGCGGTGCGGATCGCCCGCGACAGCGGCGCCCCCCTGCACGTCTCGCACCACAAGACGGCCGGCCGGTACGGATGGGGCGGCACCGAGCGGACCCTGCCGCGCCTGCTGGCGCTTCGAGCCGAGGGAATGGATGTGACCTGCGACGTCTACCCGTACACCGCCGGGAGTACTGCCCTCGCCGCGATGCTGCCGCCGTGGGCGCACGACGGCGGTACGACGCGCCTGCTGGAGCGGCTGCGTGACACCGGTGAGCGGACCAGGATGCGCGCCGCCATCGCGGACGGCGCGGCCGGCTGGGAGAACACCGTGGGCAACGGCGGCTGGGACCGTATATCGGTGGCCGGCGCCGTGCGCCATCCCGAGCTGCAGGGCCGGAGCATCGCCGACATCGCCGCCGAGCGCGGCGCCGATACCCTCGACGTGGTCGCCGATCTGCTGCTGGCCGAGGAGGGGGACGTGACGATCATCAGCCACTCGATGCGGGAGGACGACGTCCGGCGGGTGCTCGCCGCGCCGTTCGCCATGATCGGTTCGGACGGAGTGCCCAGGCCCGGCCTGCCCCATCCGCGCTGGGGCGGTACGTTCGTCCGCGTTCTCGGGCGCTATGTAAGGGAGTTGGGCCTGCTCGGCCTTACGGAGGCCATCCACAAGATGACCGGCGCCACCGCGACCCGCTTCGGTCTGCCCGGCCGGGGGGTGCTGCGCGACGGCGCCCACGCGGACCTGGTGGTTTTCGACCCGGCGGCCGTCGCCGACCGGGCCACCTTCGCCGACCCGTTGCTGGTTCCGAGCGGAATCCGGCTGGTCGTGGTGGCCGGAGCAGTGGTGGTGGAGGACGGCGCGGTGACGTCGGCACGGCCGGGGCGGGTGCTGGCGTGCTGAGCGGCGGTCGTCCGTCGCAGCTGCCCCGCAGCGTCCCCCCGGACCTGCCGGGCGTGCTGTCGGTCGCGGTCCCCGGCATGGTGGAGCACCGCGCCGACGAGGTGCTGCGGCTCGCCAGCGTGGGCAAGTTGCTGTTGCTTGCCGAGGTCGCCCACGGCCTCACCGACGGGGATCTGCGGGCCGACGAGCCGGTGGACCTGCTCGACGAGGACTACTGCGGCGGCTCCGGACTGCTGACCGGTCTTTCCGCGCGCCGCTGGACCGTCGCCGACCTGGCCCTGCTCACGACGTCGGTGAGCGACAACACCGCCACGAACGCCCTGATCCGCCGGGTGGGTCTTGAGCGTGTCAACGACAGGGCGTCGGCGCTGGGGCTGGGCGCCACCCGGTTGCTCGACCGGATTCGCGAGCCGCGGCTGCCGGAGCACCCGGCCACCTTCGCTGTCGGCACCGCGGCGGAACTGGCCGCGCTCGCCGGGCGGATCGCCGGGGACGAGCCATGGGCGCGCCTGCTGCTCGGCTGGATGGCCGGCTGCTGCGACCGCGCGATGGTCCCGGCCCTCATCCCGCACGACCCCGAGGACGACTCGGTCCGCGAGGTCCCCAGCACGTCACTGTGGGTCGCGAACAAGACCGGTGTCGACGCGGGGGTCCGCTGCGACGTCGGTGTGGTCCGCGGCAACCGGCAGGTCTGCTACGCGGTCCTGGCCAACTGCGCCCCGGGAGAGGAGTTCGCCATGACGCGGGCGATGCGGGAGGTCGGGGCGCGGATCGCGGTGTGCGCGCGCTGAGCGCGGTGCGTACGGGCGGCCGGCTGCACGTCCCGGAACGCCGGGCGGCACGGCACGAGAGCGACGTACGGGCGCGACGTACGGTCCGGGCGGCGACAGCCGTGGCCACCCGGCGGCCGCGGTCAGTTCGCGGCGCTGCCGCCGAGACGTCCGGTGGCCAGCAGGTTGGAGGCGGCGCTGCCCAGGTAGGCGGTGAAGCTGCTCAGCACCGGGTTCGGGTTCTCCGTTCGCCAGGCGACGCCGATCTTCCGGTGCAGCAGCGGGCCGGACACCCGGCTGACCTGGACCCCGGTGGTGTCGTTGATTCCCAGACTCGGGACCAGCGCGATGCCCATGCCGGCCCGCACCAGCCCCACGATCACCTCGTAGTGGTCACTGCGACACCGGATGTTCGGGACGAAACCCTCCAGAGCACAGGCCCGTTCGAGCACGGAGAGCACCGGTGTGCCGGTCCCGAACGACGTGATCCACTGCTCCCCGGCCAGCTCCACCAGCCTCACCTGGCCGCGGCGAACGGCCGGATGCCCGGCCGGCACCACCAGGAGCTGCGGTTCGTGGAAAAGTTCCTTCACCTGGACGCCCTCCGGCGGCACCCACGGGTCGAGTGCGTGCTCGAAGACCACCAGGGCGTCGATCGCACCCTGCTGGACGCTGAGCGCCAATTCGTGCGGCTGCCCCTCGACCAGTTCCAACTCGACCCCGGGATAGCGGCGCGAGAACCGGGACAGCGACTGTGGCAGCAACTGGTAGCCCGCCGACGCGAAGAAGCCGATCCGCAGATGCCCGGAGTCGGCGCGTGACTGTGCCCGCAGGTCCTTTTCCGCCGAATCCAGGAGGGCCAGGACTTCCTGCCCGCGCAGCGACAGCCGTCGCCCCGCCGCCGTCAGACGCAGGCTCTGCGGGCCGCGCTCGACAAGACTGACGCCGGCGTCCTTCTCCAACTGGGCCAGTTGGTGCGAGACGGCGGAGGGCGACAGTCTCAGTTGGCGCGCGGCGCCTGCGATGCTCCCCGCCTGGTCGACTGTGGCCAGTATGTGCAGGCGGTGCGTGTTGAGCATGCCGGAAGATTATGCCGCGTCGCCTTCGGCGGGGAGAGCCGATGGCCATTTTTTGTGCATTCTGTAAGGTCAGAGCCCGGTTCTCGCCGCAGCCGGACCGTCCCGTTCGGCCTGACAGGGCATTCAGCCCTGTCGATGCGGTTCGGTACGAGCAGCGACGGTATGCCGATCGGTGCGCAGGTGGTCGCCACCTTGCACGCGGATTCGACGGTCCTGCGCATCGTCTCGCTAGCCGAAAACGGCCTGGGCGAGGGCGGCGCCGACGTAGGCGGCGCCGAGGCCGGCGACGATGCTGACGCCGGCGTTGGCGATGGCGAAGTAGCGGGAGCCGGTTTCGGCCAGGCGCAGGCTCTCGAAGGAGAAAGTGGAGTAGGTACTGAGCGTCGCGCACAGGCCGGGCCCGATGAGGTGCTGCACGGCCTGGGGGACGGTGGTGGCGGTGGCGGCGCCGGTGAGGAAGCCCAGGGCGGCGCAGGCGGCGATGTTGACGGTGAAGGTGCCCCAGGGGAAGACGGTGTCGTGGCGGGCCTGAACGGCGCGGTCGGTGAGGTAGCGCAGGGGGGCGCCGACGATGGCGCCGGTGATGACCATCAGCCAGTTCACGCCTGGTTCCCTTCGCCGTTGGTGCGGGGCAGGGCGATCAGGCGGGTGAGGGTTGTGGTGGCCCAGATGGCCAGCATGGCCGCGGCGAGGGTGCCGGCGACGTAGAGGAGGGCGGTGCCGGCGTGGTGGCCGTCGAGGAGGTTCTTGGTGTCGAGGGTGGCGGTGGAGAAGGTGGTGTAGCCGCCGAGTATGCCCGTGCCGAGGAACGGCCGAGTCAGCGGGTGTGCGGTGAAGCGTTCGGTGATCAGGACCATGAGGATGCCCATGGCGGCGCAGCCGGTGACGTTGATCCAGAACGTGGTCCAGGGGAAGGCGCCTGTTCCAGTGGGCCAGACGAGGGTGGCGCCGTAGCGGGCGCAGGCCCCCAGGACGCCGCCGGCTGCGATGGCGGCGAGGACCTGTGCCTGCTCGCGGCGCCGGCCCCGGCCCCGCTCGGGCGGCCCCGGGGCGATACCGGTGCCGGGATCGGCGGGTTCCGCGCTCCGGCCGGCGGGTGGGTCGGTCCGGGTGTCGTCAAAGGCCATGCGTCAGGCTCCTACCTGATCGGCTGGACCGCGCGGGCGCGCGGAAGGGTCAGGTAGGGACCGTTGTCGGCATCGTCGCCGCGGTTGGTTACGGCGGGCCCCACCGCCGTGCAGCCATGGGTGCGAATGCTG
Source organism: Streptomyces sp. NBC_01497 (assembly GCF_036250695.1). Lineage (NCBI taxonomy): Bacteria > Bacillati > Actinomycetota > Actinomycetes > Kitasatosporales > Streptomycetaceae > Streptomyces > Streptomyces sp. NBC_01497. The sequence continues at coordinate 8,376,971 of NZ_CP109427.1, forward strand.
CGTTGTCCAGGGTAGCGAGTCGCCGTGGGCGTCCGGCCATCGGGCCTGTGGAGCGCCGTGCGCCACGCGGCCCCTTGGCGGTTCGCTCTGCCGTCGCTCCAGGGTGGAGCGCACGGGAGCGCGGGGGTGTTGCTCCTGGGCCCGGCACGAGCGCCATGCTGGGCTGTCGGGACGCGTTTCCGTACCCCGACACGACCGCCACGCTGCGGTGTCGGGACGCGATCCGGACGCCGTGACCCGCTAGGCTGCGGGGGAGTTCAGGGCCCGGTGTGTGCGGGCCCGCGGCGGTGGGGCCCGCCGTACCCGAACCGCGGCACGTGCTGCCGCCAACGGTCCCTACTCGTGACCAGTCGCGTCCGCGTTCGGCGGGCGGGGACCACGTGTAGGGGGAGCCGTGCGTTCGAACGACAGCGAGAAACCGGCAGCCCCGGAGCCGGTCGATCCCGATGTCGGCCTGTCGGATGCCCGGCAGCGCCGGGAGTCGCGCCGCTCGCACTACGCAGTTGTCGCGGTCATCGCGGTGGGCGGCGCCCTGGGGGCGCTGGCCCGTTTCGGTGCCGGCCGGGCGTGGCCGACCGCTGCCGGTTCGTTCCCCTGGACCACGCTGGTGGTGAATACCTCCGGTTGCCTGGTCATCGGCGTCTTCCTGGTCACGGTCACGGAGTTGTGGTCCGCGCACCGCCTGCTGCGACCGTTCCTCGGCACCGGAGTGCTGGGCGGATACACGACCTTCTCCACCTACTGCGTGGACATCCAGCGCCTTGTGCACGGCGGGCACGCCGGCACCGCGCTGGCCTATCTGGCCGCAACGGCCGCGGCCGCGCTGGCCGCGGTGAGTGCCGGCGTGTGGACGACGCGCCGGATCTGGGAGAACTGGAGTGAGCGATGAGCTGGAGCACACAGGAAGCACTGCGGCTGACCGTGCTGATCGACGACACCGACCGATGGCACCACAAGCCGATGTGCACCGAGATCGTGCACCGGGCGCACGCGGCCGGACTCAACGGCGCGTCAATCTTCCACGGCGTGGAGGGCTTCGGCGGCCGGCAGATCATCCACACCACGAGGCTGCTGTCGATGGCGGATGACCTGCCCGTGGCCGTGGTCATCGTCGACACCGAGGAACGCCTACGGGATTTCCTGCCCGGCCTGGAAGAACTGGGCATCCAGGGCCTGATCACCCTGGAGCCGGTCCAGGTCGTCCGCTTCGAGCAGACCGTAGGCCCGCGTCCGTGATCGATTTCCTGCTGGTGCTCGCCGGCGGTGCGGTCGGCGCCCCGGCGCGCTACCTGACCGACCGGGCTGTCCAGGCCCGCCACGACACTGTCTTCCCCTGGGGCACCTTCACCGTCAATGTCATCGGATCCCTGATCCTGGGAATCCTGACCGGAGCCGCTCTGTCCGGTAGCGGTGGGCATCACGTGCAGGAGCTGCTGGGCACGGGGTTCTGCGGGGCGCTGACGACGTATTCGACGTTCTCCTATGAGACGTTGCGCCTGGCCGAGGACGGGGCGCGCTTGTTCGCCGCGGCGAACGTCGTCGTCTCCGTCGGCGCCGGCCTCGGTGCCGCTTTCGGCGGCTTCGCCCTCGCCCAGGCCGTCACATGAGCCGGGCTCGTACGCCGCAAGGGAAGGCGGCCGGGCCTGGCATGGGTGGCCGCGGAGGTTCGTGTTCGCGTTCGGCACGGTGAGCCTGCTCGCCGACTCCCTCTACGAGGGGCCCGGTTCCGTCACCGGCCGCTCATCTAGGCGCGAGCGCCATGGTGGTCGGCGTGGTGACCGGCTTCGGCGCGGTAGCCGGCGGCATGACGGACGTGGCTGTGCACTCCTGGCGAGGCCCCGCTCGGTTCGTGGCGGACGCCCGAGATGATGGCGCTCACGCCGCCTGCGCAGCTGGCAACCTGCGCGGCATGTGCGGACTCTCCGAGCCGGGCCCCGGTGGCTCGCACGGGGAAGGACATCGCCACTGCGCGGAGGCGCTGCGTGCCCGGGTCCTCCGCGCTCACAGCAGTGCTCACGTGACGATGCCGGACCCCGGCCCCCGAGTGACGGCGAGGATGGCCATATCGTCCTGCTGCCCGCCCTGCGTCCAGCGGTGTACATCCGCGGTCAGGGCGCTGACCAGGGATTCGGGGTTCGCGAAACGGAGTCCGACGAGTCGGGACAAGAGGGGATCGTAGAAGACGCCCTCGTGGTTGCGTGCCTCGGTGACACCGTCAGTAACCATCAGCAGTAAGGCCCCGAACGGCAAGGACAGGACGTCGGTCGCGGGATCGTCCGGCGTGGAGGAGGGCGTGATCTTGGCCAGTCCCATGCCCAACGGGAGCTGCGGGAAGCTCGCGTCGAGTCGTATCAGCTGTCCTTCGTGGACCAGGTACGGTGCCGGGTGCCCGCGGTTGAGCAACCGTAGTACGTCGCCCTCGGCGGACACCTCTGCCAGTACGGCCGTGGTGAAGTCCTCGGTCGAGATCCCGGCCGGCAGGCTGCGCCCGGCCTCCCTGGACAGTGCGTCGTCCATCCGTTCCGCCAGGGCTGCCAGGTCGGAGGCGTACTCGGCCTCCTGGCGGAACGCGCCAATCGCCACCGACACCGAAGCGACAGCCTGAAGGCCCTTGCCACGCACATCACCGATGATCATACGAACGCCGAATGGCGTGTCCTGTACCGCGAACAGGTCACCGCCGATCCGGGCCTCGGCCTGGGCCGCGGTGTAGCCGGCGGCGACCGTCAAGGGGCCGACACGGGTGGCGGGTTGTGGCAGCACCGCCAACTGGACTGCCTCTGCTACGTCTCTCGCCTCTGCGAGGTCGCGCCCCTGGCGCCCCATCAGCACGTTCACTGCCAGGGCCAGGACCCCGATCAGGCCGATCACCGCCAGATCCACCAAGAGCGCTGTCGCAGGCCGCCCTCGGTAGAGGTCCAGGCCCGCCGAGGCCGCAACGGCCGCGCACCCGAAGCCCAGAGCGACGCGGAACGACAGCATCGCCCCGGCGAACAGAGGCGAAGCAGCCAGCAGGGGAAGCCCCATGTACGGCTGAGGCGCGAAAGCGGTGAGCAGCCCGCCGGCCACGAGGACGCATGCCGCGAGAACCCACGGAGCCTTCCTCTGCGTGCGACCGAATCCCTCCACCGACGCTTCCTCCTGGCACACAGAGCCCTAAGAAATCAGAAACTCGCATAATGCCAGAAACGCCACCAACCGGGACCCCGGCACGCGAAGCCGGGCGGAGGGCGCGGCCCACCGCCGCGGTGCCGCGTCGTTTGTGCTGGGCACGATCCGCCCCACGGGAGCGCGGCGGCGGCCCGCGCATCTCCACCAGCCGCGGAGGCCGTACGAGGTGCGGCGTGAAGTGGCGGCGCGGGCACGGGGGTTGGCCGGTCGACTGTGGACGGCTTTCCCCTCATGCGCCAGGGACGCCTCGGTGTCCGGCCGCAGGGTCTTCGCGGTGGCCATGTCCGCAGACGCGCCAACGAGCTCCCAGATGGGGTCGGTGCCGGATGCCTGTTCCCAGGGCCGATCGGCACGAAACCCGCCCCTGACAAGCCCGTATGGGCGGCCGGCGCGGCCACCGCTGCCGGCGCGGCCACCGCTCGGCAGGCTCATCTCACCGTCAGTGGCGCAGGAGACATCCTCACCGCCGTCCGGCGCCACACCGCACCGCCGGACGGGGCACTTGCGACAGGTTGCCACGGAGCTCGGGCCTGGGCGCCGTCCACGCGAGCGGACTCGGAGCCCGGGCCGCCCGTACGGACCGTTCGCGGCCGGGAAGGGCGAGGGCGACGCGGCTGGCGCCGGGCACGGGCTCCGAGCAGCGGAACGTCGAGCGCGATACTCGTCGCCGTCGGCGTGTCAGACAGCCGGCCTCGGTTCGGAGGCCGGCTGGGTGGCGATCAGTGCGGTGATGTCCTCGGCGAGGTGCGGGCCGAGCTCGCCCCAGCCGTCCTTGTAGCCGTAGACACCGGACAACGTGCGGGCGTCGTAGTCACCGTTCAGGATCTCGATGTCGTTGGCCGTGATGAGTGCCGGGTGAGCGACGCCGACGGCCGCTGAGACCTTCATCAGCTCCTTACGCAGGCTGCGCAGGTAGACAGCGGCCCGGGTGGCCTTCGAGGTCGGGTCGAGGCCGCGGCTCAGCCGCGGGTTCTGGGTGGCGACGCCGGTGGGGCACTTGTCGGTGTGACACTTCTGCGACTGGATGCAGCCGATCGACAGCATCGCCTCACGGGCCACGTTGATCATGTCGGCACCCAGAGCGAAGGCGACCACGGCGTTCTCGGGCAGGCCGAGCTTGCCGGAGGCGATGAAGGTCAGGTCGTCGGTCAGCCCCAGCTCGGCGAAGGTGCCGTAGACCCGCGAGAAGCCCATCCGGAACGGCAGCGACACCGAGTCGGCGAAGATCAACGGCGCCGCCCCGGTGCCGCCCTCACCGCCGTCGACGGTCACGAAGTCGACGCCACGGTCGCCACGCGCCATCAGCGCGGCCAGCTCCTGCCAGAAGCCCATCTCTCCCACCGCGCTCTTGATTCCGACCGGCAGGCCGGTCTCGGAGGCGAGCAGTTCGACGAAGTCGAGCATCGAGTCGACATCGCTGAACGCGGTGTGCCGCGACGGGGAAGCGCAGTCCTTACCGAGCGGGATTCCACGAATCTCGGCGATCTCCGGGGTCACTTTCGCGCCCGGCAGCAACCCGCCCAGCCCTGGCTTGGCGCCCTGGGAGAGCTTGATCTCTATCGCCTTGACCGGGGCGCCGGCGACCACGTGCTTGAGCTTGTCGAGGTTGAAACTGCCGTCCTCGTTGCGGCAGCCGAAGTACGCCGTCCCGAGCTGAAGGATGAGGTCGCCGCCATTGCGGTGGTACGGCGAGAGGCCGCCCTCTCCCGTGTTGTGCATCGTGCCTGCCAGCGCCGCCCCTTTGTTGAGCGCCGTGATCGCCGCGCCGGAGAGAGAACCGAAACTCATCGCCGAGATGTTCACCACGCTCGCAGGCCGGAACGCCTTGGCGCGCCCGCGCGGCCCGCCCAGCACCTTGGCCGATGGCAGCAGGGCCTGCGGGTCATGCACGTCGGGCAGCGGGCCGGCGAAGGTCCGCTGCTTCACGTATGCGTGCCCCTGCATGTGCTCGACGTCATTGTCGGTTCCGAACCCGAAGTAGTTGTTCTCCCCCTTCGCCGACGCATAGATCCAGGTGCGCTGGTCACGGCTGAAGGGGCGCTCCTCGTCGTTGGAGGTCACGATGTATTGCCGCAGCTCCGGCCCGATCGTCTCCAACAGGTAGCGGGCGTGTCCGATCACGGGGAAGTTCCGGAGCAATGCGTGCTTCTTCTGCACGAGGTCACGGGCGCCCACCAGCGCCAATGCGGTTGCGGTGGCGGCGGCGATGCTCCGGGCACGCATGAACGTTCCTCTCCTCGATGCTCGACTCCACCGCCACGCGGTGGCAGGCGTCGTCTTGTGTCGCTGTTGGCGGCGGGCACGACCAAACGGGCGTCAGCGTCCGCCGGACAACATCAAAACTGATAGTAGAAGTACGGGCGGATGATCACGTGATCAGGGTCGTCGGGTGGTGGCCGGCCCAGCGGTGAGTGATCCATGCCACGCCGCGATACTGCGAGGAGTGAGGTGATCCCGGACCCACGGGTGGCGCACTGGGTGCCGGCGCCGGCCGCCGGGATCGCTTCGTCGGCGCGTACACCTCGGCGACGAGATTCAGCTCGGCGGTGACGTACCAGAGCTTGTTCGCACAGGCACCGTGACGATGTGCATCCCCATGCCCGGATGTGCGGGCCTGCCGGGGATCAGCGCGGCCCCGGATCGCGCCGGTCGAGAACGTCTCACTGGCTCCGTCCCAGGAGGATCAGCGGCCACCACCGGCTGCACGAGGAAGAAGGAGAAACCAGCATGGCGATTCAGCGGATGGACAACGTCGGCATCGTCGTCGAGGACATGGATGCCGCCATCGCGTTCTTCGTGGAACTCGGTATGGAGCTGGAGGGCCGGGCGGAGGTCGAGGGACTCTTCGCCGACCAGTGCACCGGACTCGACGGTGTCCGATGTGAGATCGCGATGGTCCGGACCCCGGACGGTCACAGCCGGCTCGAGCTGTCGAAGTACCGCAGCCCCGCGGTGATCAGCGCCGGGCCGCGCAACCGGCCGCACAACATTCTGGGCACGCACCGCGTCATGTTCGCCGTCGACGACATCGAGGACACCGTTGCCCGACTGCGCCCTCACGGCGCCGAACTCGTCGGCGAGATCGCCCGGTTCGAGGACACCTATCTGCTCTGCTACCTCCGCGGCCCGGCGGGCATCATCGTCGGACTGGCCGAGCAGCTGAGCTGAGAGGGTGGAGCCGCACCATGCGGCCGAAGGAGGTCATCGAGGTTCTGAACCCACCGATCGGCAAAGAGCTGCTGGGCCCCTGACGTGGCCCGCCTGGCCCCCGCAGCACCCGGCTCATCCCGGCCCGCATGCGGGGGTTCTGGAACCCCGCGCAACAACCGGCTCGCCTGGCGGTGCATCGAAGCAGACGTCCCGGCCCGGCCGCCTGCTCGAAGATGAGGAATCGCCGGCCCACCACCCGGCGGGACGGGAAGAGCCCTCACCACCGGCGAGGCGTACCGACGGCCGACCCACCACAAGACGTGCACGGAACCCCGACGAAGCAGTGAGAAATACGGTGGGATTCGAGATTGTCCTGGCCTACGACGGTTCGGATGTCCCGTGGCAACTGCCGGCTACGCCCTGTTTTCGTTTGTCAGGGCTTTGGCCTCTTCGCGTGCTTTCACGAAGGCTGCCTGGTCATCGGGGATGACGAGGAAAATCGTCACTCCCGGAACACCGTCGACCGTGATGGATGCGTTGTTGAATCGCAGGCTTCCTGCGTCCGGGTGGAGCAGGGTCTTCTGCTCGGCACGCCACTCGGATACTTGGTAGTTTCGCCACAGCCGGCTGAAGAGGGTGCTTTTTCGTTCGAGTTCTGCCACGACCTCGTCCAGCCGGTCCGTTCCCGGGTAGCGTCCTGAACTCATGCGTAGCATTCCTACCATCTCGGTGACGGACTGCTCCCATTGTTCGCCGTAGAGATCTTGGGCGGAAGGTGAGATCAGCATCCAGCGCAGGGCGTTTCTTTCACCCGGTGGCAGGGCGTCGAAGTCGGTGAAGAGGAAGACCGCTGCCTCATTTGCGGCGAGCACGTCGAGGTAAGGGCCGCACGCGATAGCGGGCGTACTCCCGAGGGCGTCCAGGACCAGTCGAACCCTGCTGTCCGTGGCGGTTTCGGCGCCGTCGGTATCCGGAGTGTCCGCATGTGCCACGCCCGCCAGCGTGTACAGGTGGGCTCGTTCCTCCTCGGACAGCCGCAAGGCATGTGCCAAGGCGTCGAGCACCGACGGGGAAGCGGTGACCTGACGGCCTTGTTCGAGACGGGCGTAGTAGTCGAGGCTCACTCTGGCGGCATCCGCGACTTCCTCTCGCCGGAGGCCCGGCACACGCCGGTGTCCTCCGGCCCTGGATCCATCAGTATGCGGACTCAGGCGGGCTCGGCATGCCATGAGGAAGGAACCTAGCTCGGCATTGCGTTTCGTGCTCACGATCGCGATTCCGTGGGGGCGGTGGCCATACGTTGAGCCTAGCAGTCGCGTTCCTAGGAACCGCTGGGCAACCCTTGTGGACAAGTTGAGGACGGGTCCATGTGTTGAACTACTGGAACGCGGAGAACGAGGCTGATGTGGCGGCTGATCTCAGGCCTCCAGCTTCTTGCGTGACGGGAATTTCTCTTTCACTTGAGTATGTCCCACTGTCGTTCGTCGTTCGATGATTTCGATACGGAAAGGCTTCACATCATGGATACCAGGTCGCTAGGGAGCCAGGGACTGATCTCGTCCGCCGAAGGCCTTGGCTGCATGGGACTCTCAGGTTCATACGGGGCCGCGGACAACATGGAATCCGTCAGGACCATCCACCGTGCGATCGAGCTCGGCGTGACGACATTCGACACAGCTGACCACTACGGCGCCTTTTCGGGTGAGAGGCTGCTGGGGCGTGCGCTGTCCGGAAGGCGCGACCAGGTCCTTGTCGCCACCAAGTTCGGAGGCGCCGAGATGGACGACGAGGGACGAACGATCGGCCCGGCCAACGGCCGTCCCGAATATGTGCGCGTCAGTGTTGAGCGTTCTTTGCGCAACCTGAATACGGACCGAATCGACCTCTACTACCAGCACCGGGTCGACCCCCGCGTGCCGGTGGAGGAGACCTTCGGCGCGCTGGGAGAACTGGTCGCCGCAGGAAAGGTGCGCTACCTCGGACTCAGCGAGGTGCGGCCCGAGACCATCGTGCGGGCGCACACCGCGGCTCCGCTGTCCGCCGTGGAGAGTGAGTACTCACTGTTCGCCCGCGAGGTGGAGACGAACGGGGTGCTGCGGACCGTCCGAGAGCTGGGGATCGGATTTGTGTCGTACGCGCCGCTCGGCCGGGGACTCCTGACCGGCGGAGTACCGTCTGCGGACGCGATCGCAGAGCAGGACCTGCGCCGGATCTTCCCACGCTTCCAGAAGGAGAATCTCGACGCCAACCTGGCACTGGTCGAGCGGATCACTCGTATCGCGACCGATCTGGGGGTGACCAGCGCCCAGATCGCCCTCGCTTGGCTGCTGGCACGTGGGAACGACATCATCGCCATCCCCGGTACCCGTAAGCGTTCACACCTGGAGGAGAACGTGGCTGCAGCCGCTCTGTCACTGGATGTGCAGACACTCCAGATGGTGAGCCAGGCCGTCAGGAACGACGAGATCTCCGGTGATCGCGCCTCCGCCCTGGATGCCGGAATCCAGCGGTAGCGCCGAAGCGGTGAACCGCGCCCTCCGGCCTTGCGCTGGTGCCGGTCGGTGTGGGCCGGATCCTGTCCGTACGCGTCAGCGTCCGCATCGTGCTGCTCGGTGTTCACACTCTGCCACTCGCTGTCTGCCCGGGTGCGGCGGGCGATCCAGTCCGGATCGCGTACGGTGCCGTGCCCGCGTCTCGGTGACCGGGGGGCGCATCACACGCCGCCGACACGTGCCCCTTGCCGGCTGGATGGGGTCCGGCCTTCGGGCCGGCCCCCGAAGCATGCCCGCCGGACGCCCGCACAACGAATCATCGACCTCAAGCCGTTCGCGCATCGAACTCTCCTGACCAAGGGATCGAAGATCCGGCGCAACACCGCAGGAAACGCACTGTGTCAGGGCTTCTTGAATCACTGGTGCTCAGGGGGTTGCCCCGCGGGAGGTACAGGCTTCGCCCGATCCGCTGGCGGTCGCGGCCGAGTGAGTGAGCATATGGCGTGAGATCCTCAGCGGTCACTCCGGTGTCGACGCCGGCGACCGGCGCGATGGCGAGTGCCGGCAGGGGCGAGTCGGTGCGATCGGGGCACGCAGAACCAGAGCGCCACCTTCAGCGCGCCACTCGGCACCGGTAACGTGTGGGGGAGAGCCTTCATGTGGCGTCAGATATGGCGGCTTCGGCGACGCGGTTCGACAAGGTCACATCACCGACTTGGTCACGAACGTGGTCACGAACGTACGTGTCCAGCGCGCTTACCGGCGCAGGGCGCTGTCACCAGGGCTTGCCGCAGTACCTCCTGCCGCTGTCGGTCACGAGACAGGCTCGCGCCTGATAGCCGTGGTCGGGCATCCATGTGATGCCCGTGTACATCCGGTGTGCGGAGCTGACGTCCCCCTCGTAGTCCAGGTGCCACGAGTGGTATTGGTGGCCCTTCCGGTACAGATCGACCAGACAGTGGTGTCCCCAGGACTCGCCGCGCGTGCGGACAGAGGGTTTCGCGCGGGTGCCGGTCCACTGCAGCCACGCCTCGCAGCCGTGGCCCGACGAGGACTCGGCCGTCACGACCGTGGACTTGATGTAGTGGACGGAGGCTGCCTGTGCTGGGCTGTTGCCTGCGGCGGCGATCAGGATCGCCGCCATGGCGACAACCGAGTCTTTCATCTTCATGCTTGAGGCCTCTCAAGATGCCGGCTGATCGGCACCAGGATCGCCCGGGAGGATGCAGCTTCGGTTGGTGAATACCGTCACGTGCTACCTAGTTCGAGAGCAGTTCGAGCTGTTCTTCCAAGGGCGCTCCAAGAGGGGCCGCAGCCCTGTCGAACGGGGCGGGGCGGCCCGCGGGCATCCCCCGATCACTGACGCCACACGCGTCCCCCTCGCGGCCGGCTGACCGGCGGCAACGCAACGATGTCGCCCGTCGCCTCCCGTTGCTCGAAGCAGTACCGCCCGTGCGGGACAAGCGCGGTCGGCCCCGGCGGTACGCCGAGCTGGCGCTCGGCGACGCCGACACGTACCGCCGCGTTGCCCGCGCGCTCGGTGTGAATCGGCTGATCGCCGGCCGGGGCACCGAGAACGGCTCCGTCGCGGTCGTTGTGGAGCACCAGGATCGGTAACGGATGCACGAGTTCCTGCACACCGGGTCGTTGAAGGCCGCCTTGCCCCATGAGTGGCTCCAGGGCGCCTACCTCACGGTGGATCTGTCATCCGGCAGGGGCCCTGCAGTTCTTGTGGAGGCGCCGGAAGCATCGCCCGAGCCGACACCCCCCACTGGGAGATCGACTCCTGACCCGAACGCTCATTCCGGGAAGAGTTCTCAGCGCGCAGTGCGTGCTGTCGAGGTACGGATCCTCGCTGTCGGGCACGAACTCACGAACTCCATGGGGTGGCGATGCGCGGGGACCCCTTGCCGAGCCACTGCTCGACCCCAAGGCCTCGAAGCGCTCGCGCTCTGTCTCCGTGATCCCCGCTTAACGAGCCGACGTTGGCGGTCCGGTGGCGAGCACCACCGGCGCCCGCGGAAACGGGGGTCCGGCCGGATTACCCACCCGCGACCGATCCGCACCCCTGCCGCCGGGGGCTCTCCAGCTCTCCCCACCCCGCTCCCGTCGCCATCGCGATGAGCCACGCGCCGCTCTTCACGCCGGGCGGCGGCCGTTGGGCGTACTCCAACACCAACTACCTGCTCGCCGCGATGATCGCGGAGAAGGCGAGCGGTGGCCAGAGCTGGCAGGAACCGGTCGAGCACCGCGTGATCGCTCCGCTCGGGCTGCGCCACACCTACATCCCAGGCGCTGACCCTTATCTCGTGGGCCCGCACGAGCGCGTCACCACCACCGGGCCCGACGGGAAGCTCCTCGACCTCACCGACCAGAGCTTCCAGCACACCGCTGACTCCGGTGTCGTCAGCACCCCCGCCGACCTCGACACCTTCTTCAGCGCCCTCGCCACCGGCAAGCTGCTGCCGCCCGCCCAGTGGGCCGAGATGCGCACCACCGTCCCGTACGACGACCTCCCCGTCCCGCCTGCCGGCACCCAGGGCGGCTACGGTCTCGGGCTGCGCGTGATCCCGCTGAGCTGCGGTGGTACGTACTCCATGCACGAGGGGGACGGCCTCGGCGTATACGGCCGCCCCGCTGTGTCCGCCGACGGTCGCCGCGCGGTGACCCTCGCGATCACCACCACCACGGCGCTGATCGACCAGGACAAGGTGAACCGCGGAGTGGAGGCTCTGACCGACCACGCGCTGTGCGACGAGGTGACGTCGTAGCGGCCGATCGTGTGTGGAACCCTGAGATCGCGACTCCTGTGGGAACCGCGCTGAGCAGGGACGATCGTGACGATCGGTGGTTCGTCCGCGTCGCGTGGAAGGGGTCTTGGCTGGAAGGAAAACTTCCCGACCGCTCTATGTCTGCCCGTCATGGCTCCTATGTGGACGCGGTTGCCCGAACCCTTGGAGAGACTTCCGGCCCCGTCACTTTCGTCATGGTCCGCCGGGCGCTGACGTGAACATGCCCCAGCCGGACGACGTCGACCGGCAGAAGAACGTCGAAGATCGCGTCGTCACGGACGCCGGACGCACCATCGGCCGGGCGCCGGCCGACCTGGTCAACTGCCTCAACCCCGCGACGATCGGCCTCGGCGGGTGAACTCGACACCCCCGGAGCGCCCTTGGTGGCCGGCGTCCTTGAGTCCGTCGCTATGCCCAGCCGGCCAGTGCTCAGGCCGTCAGTGTCCGCGGTGGCCTGCTCTGCCAACGCGCCGAGCCGCTGGGCGCGTTGGTCACGGCAGCGGCCCTGTGACCGGTGGGCCGCTGACCGCCGACGCCGGAGCCGGCGTGGTCCGCAGGCGGGATCCACCGCGCGGCGCGGGCGGCTACCAGCCACAGCGAACTCGGCCCAAGTGCTTGACGTGTGTGTGGGAGTCCGGTGACATGTGGGGGAGTTACTTGGAAAAAAGTTCGTTAATGTTCGCCTGGCGACTATCGAGCCCACGACGGAGGCCGATCAGGTTCGGCTCCTTCCTCGTTCGGTAGTCCGAAGCAAAGGACATGCATGCGACCAAGGCGTGAAAAACTCCGGCACGTGGTGATCGGCGTGGCCCTGTCGGCGCTTCTGGGCAGCGGGCTGACCGTGGCGGCTGCCGTGCCGTCCACCGCCGCACAGCACTCCTCCGACACGTGGACAGTGAATGACCCCGGCCGCTCGACGCTGAGCGCACAGCTCGATTTGGATTCCGCGGGTGAGCTGCACCTCGCGGTGGACCGCGGCGGCGTGCCGGTCCTGCTGCCGGGCCGGCTCGGACTCCGCACCACGCAGTACGACCTGACGACGGGTCTGCGACTGGTGAAGCGTCAGGATCACACGGTCCACGAGTCCTACCGAATGACCACGGGTAAGCAGCTCCAGCGTTCGGCCACCATGAAAGAGGCGACCTTCACGTTCCGCACCTCGGACGGCGCCCAACTGGGCGTCGCGGTGCGGGTGTCCGACGACGGCGTCGCTTACAGATATCTGCTGGACGGCAAAGCTCCGGTGACCGTGACGGGCGAGGCCTCGACGTTCGAGCTGCCGACCCAGGCCAAGGCCTGGGTCCAGCCGTACTCGCCGAGCTACGAGACGGAGCGGACCGAGACCACCGCGGGCGCGGCCAACGCCGCCCAGCCCAGTACGTGCACCGGCGACACCTGTTCGTTCGGCTACCCGACACTCTTCGAGGCCGGGAGCACGTATGTTCTGCTGACGGAGGCGGACGTCGACGGCCGGTACTCCGGGAGCCACCTCGACCATACCGACGGCAGCGGCGCGTACTCCGTCGCACTGGCGTCGGACGCGCCCGTCACCTCGGACGGGCCGCTGGCGACGCCGTGGCGCACCGCGATCGTGGGCACTTTGGACACCGTGGTCGGCTCGACCCTCGTGGACGACCTCGCGCCGCCGTCGAAGCTCAAGGACACCTCGTGGATACGGCCGGGCGTGGACGACTGGTCCTGGCTGAGCAACGGGTCCAGCCCCGGGGACTTCGACCGGCAGAAGGACTTCGTCGACTACGCGGCCGAACACGGACTGCAGTACACGCTCGTGGACGCCGGATGGCAGGCGAGCTGGGTCCCGGAGCTGGTCCGCTACGCGCGGGCCAAGGGCGTCGACGTGATCCTGTGGTTCGCCTGGACCGACCTGAAGACCCAGCAGCAGCGCGACACCTGGTTCCCGAAGCTCAAGGCGTGGGGCGTCGCGGGGGTCAAGGTCGACTACATGGACTCCGACTCGCAGTCCACCTTCCAGTGGTACGACGCGATCCTGCACGACACGGCCAAGGCCAAGCTGATGATCGACTTCCACGGCGCGACCATTCCCCGCGGCCTGCAGCGCACCTGGCCGCAGGTGATGAGCGTCGAGGCGGTCCGCGGTGAGGAGAACGGGCAGAACCCGACCCGCGACATCTTCCTCGCCTTCACCCGCAACATCGTCGGCTCGATGGACTACACCCCGACGTGGTTCTCCCGCCCGAACCGGCAGGACTCCCTGGCGCACGAACTGGCGCTGCCCGTGGTCTACGAGTCGGGCTGGACGTCGCTGGGCGACAACCCGGAGGGTTTCGCGGCCCAACCGGTTGCCGAGCGTTACCTCGAACAGCTCCCCACCACCTGGGACGAGACGCACCTGGTCTCCGGCGGGCCCGGTGCCCAACCGGCCGGTGACCGGCAGGCCGTCATCGCCCGCCGCAACGGCGATCGCTGGTTTGTCGGCGGGATCCTCGCCGGCGTGAGCGACACGATGAAGGCGCCGCTCGGCTTCCTCGGCAAGGGCAAGTGGCTGGTGGAGACGGTCGGCGACAGCAACGGCCAACTGCAGCGCACGATAAGGACGGTGACCGCCAAGGACACCCTCACGGTCCCGGCAGCCGCCAACGGCGGGTTCGCCGCCCTGGCCTGCCCCGCCACCAAGGGCCGCACCGACTGCGAGAACCCGGTGATCACCGCGCCGGCCACCTCCCTGACCCTGGACCCCTCGACCACGACCGCGGGCCCCGGCGTGAAGGTCGGGATCGACGCGACCTTCGAGCTTCCGCAGGGAACGGCCCTGCACCAGGTGCGGATGACGGTGGACAGCGACCGCCTCCCCGCCGGCTGGAGCGCCAGTGGCCCGGAGGTGAGGACCGGCTCGCTCCGCGCGGGCCAGGCGCTCGACGGCCACTGGACGGTGACGGTCGGCAAGGACCAACCCGGCGGTGAGGTCGACGTACCCGTGGTCGCCACCTACGCCAACCCCGCCGGCGGGAAGGCCCCGCCCCTCCACGTGGAGGAGGTCGTGCAGGTCTCCATCCCGCTGCACGGCACGGTCTACGCCAGTGACCAGCCCTTCGTCACCGAGACCAACGGCTACGGACCGGTCGAACGCGACCAGTCCAACGGAGAGGCCGGCGGGCAGGACGGACACCCCCTGACCATCGGCGGCACGATGTACCCGAAGGGCCTGGGCATGAACGCGCCCGGCCAGGTACAGATCGACCTCCAGGGGCGCTGCACCAGCTTCGAGGCCCACGTCGGCGTCGACGACGAGACGGGCGGGCAGGGCAGTGTGACATTCACCGTGCTCGGCGACGACGGCAAGCAGTTCGCGGCCACCGACGTGGTCCACGGCGGTCAGAGCGCGGTCGACCTGACTGCCGACGTCACCGGCGTGCACACCCTGAGCCTGTCCGTAGGCGACGGAGGCGACGGCAAGAACTACGACCACGCGGACTGGGGACTGGCCCGGCTCACCTGCGTGAACTGACATCCGCGGTACCACACCCAGCAGGCATTCGGCCCGCTGCTCTGTCACCTGTACGAGGTGACGGGGCAGCGGTCGGGCGGTGGCTCAGGTCAACGAGCCGTCCAGCGAACAGCGACGTCATACAGTTCGGTCTCCAAGCGCCGGTAGCCCGCGCGTACGCAATCCCGCAGGTCCCGTGCTCCGCCAGGCCAGTCCGCTCCACCGAGACCGACCTGCGGACTGGACCTTTCGAGTCAGCAGCCCGCAGGTCTCCCACCCGTGCTGTGGTGTGTGGACGAGCGCGCTATCGGGTCGGGAGCGGGCACGCTTCGCCACTGCCGGCGAGGGCCTGGAAGGGACTGTTGGAGCGGAACTCCCGTGGGCATGTCTTAGGGGCGGGTGGTCCACTTGATCGCACTGCGCCACCCACGACGTTTCCCGGGCCCCGGTCGGACGGACAGATCAGCGCAGTCCGGCGAAGAGATCGTTCTCGGGCAGGGCCCCTCCGGTGGCGTCCTTGACCCGTACGAAGGTCTCCACGCCCATCAGCTCGCCGAACATCTCCTTGCCCATCTTGAGGAAGAGGATGTTCTCGCCCTGACTGGCGTGCGCGGCCAGCGCGTCGAATTTCTGACCGCTGAATGCGGTGGTGTCCACCCAGGTGGTGATCTCGTCGTCGGGGAGGCCGATCTCGGCCATCGCGGCGGCCTCGGCAGGATCCGGCTCCGGCATGTCCTCCTGAAGCTCGCGCACCGTCTCCCCGAACCGTTGCATCGCCGAGCGGGGCATCGTCGTCCAGTACACCTTCGGTGTCAGCGCGGTCATCTCCAGGGCCGCCATCGTGATGCGGTGGGCCTGGATGTGGTCGGGGTGGCCGTAGAAGCCGTTCTCGTCGTAGGTGACGACCACATCGGGCCGGTAGTGCTCCATGAGTTCCGCGAGCCGGGCGGCGCCTACCGCCACGGGGGTCTGCCAGAAGGACCCGGGGGCGTCGTTGCTCGGCCATCCCGCCATCCCCGAGTCGGCATAGTCCAGCATCTCCAGATCGCTGACCTTCAGGACGTCACAGCTCGCCTCCAGCTCGTGACGGCGCAACAAGGCGACGGCCGCCGGGTCGTGCCCTGGCTCGCCCGGCTTGACACCCCCCGGTCCGTCACCGCAACCGCCGTCGGTACACGTCACGAGGACCGTGCGGATGCCTTCCGCCGCGTACCGCGCGAGGACCCCTCCGGTTCCGGTGGCCTCGTCGTCGGGGTGGGCGTGTACTGCCATGAGCGTCAAGGGCCGGTCATTCATCAAAAAGTTCTCCTGCAGGAATACGTCGTGGTCTTACGTGCATGGTGGGCGTACCGCGATCCTGGGGTCCGGAGCCTGGTGGGACTGACGACCCTGCGGTATCCGAGCGCGCCGCGGATCGCTCGGTCGATGCAACCGTGCCGGCCGGACCCCTGTTCCCGACGCGCCCGCTTGCCCTGCCATGCGTCGGCGTTTCAACGCGAAGGAGGCACGGGCACGACCCGCGCGTCTCAGCGCCACGGATCCGACCATCCGGCATCAGCCGTGAGAGTAGCTCCTGCACGCGTGCGAGGCACCGGTTGCGACGTGTCACCGACATGCCGCGTCGGGCGGGCGCGGGGACCGTGGGCGACGAGTGGCACGGACGGTGATGAGGGCGAGGCCGAGAGCCTTGAGCTTCGTGTTCGGCGGACCGGCCAGCAGCGGTCCGTCGGTACACCGCGCTCGGTGTACCGAGTAGCGCAGGCGCCTCGGTTCAGCGCTGGATCGGCGGAGCGAGTTCGGCCAGCACCTCGTTGAGGGGGCCCTCGCGTCGTCCGTTCTTGGGCTCCCTCGTGGACACGGGAACGACCGCGCGCCGATCCTGATCGGCCGGGCGCCCTGGAGTACTGCCGGCGCCTCGTCTGCCTGGGCCTGACTGCGCAGCCGGATCTCTACGCCGACCTACGCTGCGGCCGAGGCCGAGGCCGAGGCCGCGACTGCACCGGCCCGGTCTGCACTGACCGGGTCCGGATCGCCGCAGTCCACCAGGCGATCCGGACGGGAGTCTTCAAGGTTGAGGGGTGCAGAGGTGTCCGCGGGCTCGGCGGGTGGTGACGCAGCGTGTCCGGGCCTGCATGCGCAAGGCGTCCACTATGTTCGGCCAGGAGAGGTGCAGGTCGCAGGCTGCCCGGAGGACGGTGGATCCCGCGCCGCGCGGCCGGCGCCCGGCGGGAGTGCGCGGCCGGGCGGTGAGCCGGGTGCTGGCCTGTATGTGGGGGGATCTGCTCGGTGAACGACCGGCGCGGGCAGCAGCCAGCCGCTCGACCCGCGCGACGGACACCCCGTCGAGGCCGAGGGGCAACGTCAAATCGTCGAGCAAGCCCGGGGCCGTGCCCGTGTCATGGCCGGCCGGGTGTGGTTCGCTGCCGGGATGACTCAGGACTTGGAGATCCTCACATTCGAATCCGCCGAGGCATTCGAGGCATGGCTCGGCGAGAACCACGCCGTCTCGCCCGGCGTCTGGCTCAAGCTACGCAAGAAGGGCCCCGGAATCGTCGCGCTGGACTACGCCCAGGCACTCGACGTGGCACTCTGCTTCGGCTGGATCGACGGCCAGAAGGCCAAGTTCGATGACCACTGGTGGCTCCAGCGGTTCACCCCGCGCAGGCCGAGCAGCAGGTGGTCCAAGGTCAACAGGGACAAGGTGGCCGCCCTGATCGAGCAGAGCCGGCTGCATCCGCCGGGGCAGGCCGAGGTCGACCGCGCTCAGGCGGACGGCCGCTGGGAGGCGGCCTACGACGGCGCGAAGACCTCAGCAGTGCCGGAGGACCTCATGGCGGCGCTGACCGACGCCCCGGCCGCGGCGGCGTTCTTCGAGACGCTGGACCGGCAGAACCGCTTCGCCATCCTGTACCGGATCCAGGACGCCAAGAAGGCCGAGACCCGGGCGCGCCGGATCGAGAAGTACGTAGCGATGCTGGCGAAGGGTGAGAAGCTGCACCCGTAGTCGTGGAGAGAACCCGTGGTGTGATGCCCGGGGCTCCCGGCGCGCCCGCGGCCCCGGCAGGAGCCACCCCCTCGCTGATCGTGACGGGTCATCAGAGGCACTGAGCAGGGCGCCCCGCTGAAGATGAAGCCCCCTGACCGGCCCAAGGGCCAAGGCGGGGACCATTGCTGTCCTGCGGTGTCGGCCTCGACCACCTGCCACATCGTCAGTCAGGGGGGTGGCCTGCTCCATGCTGACCGGGCTGCTGCCGGAAACCGGTGTGAACGCGGAAACCCCGAGGATCAACGGGTAGGCGACATGCCTGTTCTGACCCTTCTGCTGGGCGGTTGTTCGAGCGGCCAGTGGATCCACGGTCTGCTCGAACTCGATCAGCTGCACTCGGGCCACTTCCTGGACGCCGTCGGCGGTCCGGTCGTATCCGCCGCAGTGGCCCTCGGCGGCCGGCGGCAGTTGGCCGAGGTCATGTCGGGTCTCGGGATTGGCTGCTGGTTCCCCTACTCGGCTCGATGAGCCTCTTACGCTGCTGAGCCGTTGATGCTGCTGACCGTAGGGATCCAGGTGGCTCCGGCAGTCGTCCTTGGCGTCGCCGTCGGTTGTCTCCCTTGGCGTGGACTACTTCCTGGGTTGATCGAGAGCCCCGCACGACAACCACCCTCTCACCGCATGAGAACGCAGCCTGCCCCGGGAATGTCCCCGTCCCCATGGCTCAGGTCAGGCAGTATGTGCTGCCGGCACGTCGACGAGGGACCGATGTTGGTGTCTTTGACCGTGCGACGCACTCCGCACACCATCGTGTTATCAGCACGAGAAGCAAAGCTTGCTTCACGGTCATCAGAAGACTCCACTGCTCCCGTCCCGAGCCGCCCGCACACGCCTCACCGAAAGGAGCCTCATGGCCACCGACCCCTCTGCGTCGAAAGGTCGGGCGCTCGCCGTACCTTCCAGGCAACCGACGCCGGGCGGGTGTAGGCGTTCAGTGATGGGGTCTTCGCCGTGGCCATCACTTTTCTCGCCCTGGGCTTGGTGACGCCGAAGCACGAAAGCAGTGAACTGTCGCACGCGCTGCTGCACCAATGGCCAGTATATATTGGTTACTTCACATCATTCGCCTAGATCGGCGTCATTTGGCTCAATCACCATCAGGCGTTCACCCGAATTCGCATCATGGACCGGGAACTGCACGTGGCCAACCTATCCTTGCTCTTCACTACGGCCGCACTGCCTTTTCCGACGGGCGTACTCGCCGAAGCGCTACAAGAAAAGTTCAACAGTAACGACGTGCGCACCGCCGTCATCCTCTACGCGATCATCGCCGCCGCGATGTGCGCCAGTTGGGGATGGATCTACTTTCACCTCGCCCGCCACCCCGGCCTGCTCGACGCCACCACTGCTCCCCGTTTCGTCCCCGAGGGCCTCGCCCACTCCATCGTCGGGGTCATTGTCTACCTCCTCGGGGGCGGACTCGGCTGGGCCATCAACCCCGGCATCGCCTTGGTGGCGTTTGTCCTTCTGCCGCCCTTCTACTTTCACGGCAGTGGAAGGAGCGCCCGCCAGTAGGAGGCCCGCCTGGCGGCTCCTCGCCTTCATCGTGGGGCCGGCCAGTCCAAGTCCCTGGCAAGGCGCCTCTCATATGGCTCCGCCGTTGATGTAGATCACCTGGCCGTTGATCCAACGGCCGGGGCCGGCGAGGAAGGCGATGGCGCCTGAGACATCGTCGGGTTCGCCGAGGCGGCCCAGAGGTGGTTCGGCGGAGATGCGCTGAATGACCTCGTCGGTTTTCCCCTCGAAGAAGAGCGGTGTGGCGATGGGCCCGGGAGCCACCACGTTCACGGTGATGTCCCGCCCGCGCAATTCGCGCGCCAGGATCAGGGCCATCGCCTCGACGGCCCCCTTGGTTGCCGCGTACGCGCTGTAACCGGGCCGGCTGAATTTGGTGATCGAGCTGGAGAAGTTGATGATCGCCCCGCCGGCACGGAGTCGCCGCGCGGCTTGCTGGTTCACCACGTAGGTGCCGCGGAGGTTGACGCGGAGCAGCCGGTCGAACGCGTCGAGGTCGAAGTCGACCATCGGGCCGACCGGCATGATCCCGGCCGCGTTCACTACGACATCGACTCCGCCGAACTCCGCCTCGACCTGGTCGAACATGGCGGACACCGCGGTCTCATCCGAGACATCCGCACGCTTTGCCACAGCAACGCCACCGTCCTTGACGATGCTCTCGACCGTGTCGGTGGCCTGGGCCTCGTTCCCGGCGTAGTTCACCACAACCTGGTAGCCGTTCCTGGCGAGATAGGCCGCCGTTTCCCGGCCCATGCCTCGCGTACCACCGGTAACGATGACCACACGGTCCGCACTCTGTCCTGCGTCACTCATCAGGTGCTTTCCTCTCATTCCTGTTCGCCGTTTTGGCACACGACCCCCGTGCATGGAGCGGCCATGAATATCTGGTGCCGGAGGTCAGTCGCGTATTACGTCTCAGAACCGCTCTGACAGGGGCCTTTGATCACTGCGGTATGTGTGGCACTGACGCTCCAACGGGAATCCTTCGAGCGGACACCCGCACGTTCAGGGTGACGGCATTGCACCGGCGCTCGGTGGCCCGCATGCTCAATCGCCGCCCGAGCGGGCGGCGTGGCCTTCCTGCCATTTTCTGTCATTTTATGTGGCAGGTATGACGTCCGCATGTTCGTCACCCCTCAGGCCCGGTTCCGCTCGGCCGGCGGGAGCGGATCCCGGACGGCAGGCACCCGATCGTCCCCCCGCCTCGCAGGCAGAAGCGGCGCTGCTCCGAGCGGCCACCGGAGAGATCTGCGGTGCGCATCGCCTTGAGTCGGGCCGCGTCGCCTCGGGGATGCTCGAAAGTGATCGACCCAGCAGCCCCGGCTGCGTCGATCACGGTCCACGTTCCGGCCGGCCATCTCAGGCCGCCGCGCCGGCGAGGGCAGCCGCCGTGGCCCTGCTGATCACTCCCGGCCGGCGTGGCGACAGTCGCCGGCCTGTCCCGGTCCGGCAGGCATCCTCGGTCCTGGAGCCACCTGCGGACGCCGATCCTCGGAGGGGTACGGGGCGCGCGGTATACCACCTCCGCGTGTGGCGGTTCCACGACCGCTGTGGGCTCGCTGTACATCAACGGCATCCCGCAAACGGCATCCCGCACCGCACCACCGCCGAAGAGATCTCGCCTGAGCATGGTGCCGGGTCTTGCCGACGCCGCGCGGACAGGTGAGCCCACCCGTCGTAACCAAGGTGCGCCGACCTCCTCATCGCCGTGCTGATGTGTGTGTCGGAGTTTCCGTGGCAGGTGCAAGATAGTAATAAAGCTTGACAGTCAAATATAGTTACCATGTACGCGTACCGGTGTCGGCGCCACGGCTTGCCGGCTGCCGGACCACTCGCGTTGTCCGGAGCCCGGCTCTACTGGCTTCTTCATCGCCGGGCCGATCGCGTGCTCCGCTTTGCCGGGCGCGGCGTGCGCGAGACAGCGGAGCTGTGGCAAGGCGTGCTCCAGGACTTCCCACGGTGACGGTGAACACCAGGCGGGATGTCGGAACAATCAACGTCGCCATCGAATAAAGCGGACGCTTCGACAGCAAATATCACACTTCTATCGTGAGTAGCAATGCAGGCGAACCGATGGAAAGTAAGAAATGACTGACAAGAAGGTTATTGCCGTCCTCGGAGCTACCGGCAATCAGGGAGGCGGACTGGTCCGGGCTGTCCTCGACGATCCCCGCGGCGCCCTTCGCCGTACGGGCCATCACGCGCAACGCGGATTCCGAGCGGGCTCGGGCACTCCGGACAACTTCGCCAAGGCCCTGAATGAACCCGTGCTCTATCGCCCGATGAGCATTGAGCAGTTCCGCGCACAGGGACTACCCACCAGCAACGAATTCGCCAACGTGTTCCGCTACTACCAAGACGCTGAGACCGCGTTCGTCGGTGACAGGGAGCTGAACCGCGTCCGCCGCCTCAAACCGCGCCTGCAGTCCTTCGAACAGTGAGGCTTTTTCAACCTGCGGTTGAGCTGGCGTGATGCAGGGTGAGTACGGCCTGGACGAGGCCGGTGATGCGGGTGGTCGAGCAGCGAAGTTTGCGGAGTAGTCGCCAGGACTTGAGGGTGGCCATGGCTTGCTCGACGAGGGCTCGGATCTTGGCCTGAGATCGGTTCACGGCCTGCTGACCGGCGGAGTGAGCCTCCCATCGGCCGCGGAAGGGGACCCGGATCGTGCCGCCGGCGCCGTGGTAGTCCTTGTCCGCCCAGCAGGGGGGGTGGGCCTGGGCAAGAGCATCGATGATGCCGTGTTCCCGGGCTGCGCGAACGTCGTGGACGGCCCCAGGCAGTGCCGGCGAGGCCCACAGCAGCCGGCCGAACGGGTCGGCGATGACCTGCACGTTCATGCCGTGTCTCTTGTGCTTGCCGGAGTAGTAGGGCCGGTCGGCAGCGATCCGGTCGATGGGCAGGAGAGTCCCGTCGAGCAGGACGTAAGCCTTCGTCGATGCGGCTTGGACAGCCTCGTCGAGGGTCGGTGCGAGGGCGGCCAGGAGGTCGACGGCCTCGCTGATGTAGCGGTAGACCGTGCTCGTCCCCATCTCGAAACCCGCTGCGAGCTGGGCGTACGTAGGCCCGTTGCGCAGATGCGCCAACACCAGCAGAGCTTGACGGCCGACCGATAGCCGGCGCCAGCGGCTTCCGATCCGGCGACGGTGTTCGCGCAGACGAGTGGCGAGGTACGTCAAGGACCGACTGGACACGTCCAGCCCGCACCGGTAGACAAGCACGTGAAGCCTCTGGTGGGTATCGGGTGATCTTGGTCGTGAACCCGTCTACCAGAGGCTTCACTCATGTGTCGAACCAACTGAGCCGCTACCGGGCGCAAGTTGGCAAAGGCTCAGTGGCTCGGGCTCCACCTGGGCTTCTTCACCCGCCTGTGAGGTGCCCCGACGACTCACTGCCCCCGTTACGCAGCGAACCGTTGCGTAACGGGGCGTCGTCAGTGAGCGTGGTCCTCGGCCGTCATCTGACGTCCATGTTCATGGCCCCAACCACCGGGCCGAATGGACGTCAGCCACGGCATCGACGGTTCCCCATGGGGCCCGGTGCCGCGGCCCTGACGGTGACCCAGATGTGCGGCCTCAGTCCAGGTAGATGTCGTACTGCTCGACGTCACCGGGCTTGAGCTGCATCTTCGGGTCGGTCTTGACGCTGGAGAGCTCCGTGCCCAGGGCGCGTCCGGTGTGCTCGTCGAGGATGATCGTCCACCGCACCGTTCCCCTGAAGTCCACGCCGTACGCCTGGCCCTGGCGCCCCGCGCGGTCCTTGACCGGACCGAGGTCACGCAGGCCGGACTGCTCGGCGAGCAGGCCGTCGATCGCGGCCGTCTGGGCAGGGCCGGGCGTCCACTCACGCAGCATGGACTCCAGGGAATCGATCGTCCAGTACGCGCTGCCGCGGGTGTCCGGGTTCTTCTCCGCCAGGTAGTCGGCGAGGCCGCGGACGGTGCTCGGCGGCGTGCTCCGGAAGTAGGCGGACTTCTCCCATGAACCCGCCGGCTTGTGCGTACGGCGGATGACCCGGCCGTCCTTGAAGTCCTCCACCTCGCCGCTGCCGTCGGCGTTCCAGCGGTCACGGGACTCGTCCACCGGTACCACCTCCGGCTTGTGCTTGCCGTCGTCCCACATCCCCAGTGCCCACTCCCGGAGGTGGGTCCCGCGGTGTGCGGCGCCGGGGGAGCCGGCCAGGGCGGCAGCCCGCTTCGCGACGGTGGAGAGCGGCACGGTGGCCCGGGAGCTCTCCACCTTGAGCGGGGCGGGCGCGGCGACGGCCGTCTGACCGCTGCTCCCAGTGACGGCGAACCCCGCCACGATCGCCGCGACGACAGCGGCTGCCGCCCCGAGGGACATCGACCGGCCGGGCGTCAGCCGGCCGAAGGGCGAGGGGCGGCGCGCGGCGGGGCGGGACGTGGCGGACTTCGCGACCTCGGACGTGGCATCCGTGTCGTTGATCTCGTTCAGCAGGTGTGCTTCGAGCTCCGCGTGACGGGTGGACGAAAGCCGGGGGACGACGGGCGGCGGGGCCATCTCACGCAGCGTGGCGAGCTCGGTGCGGTCGCGGGCCTCCTGCCACTGCTGGTTCCCATTCTCGATTGCGGGGCCCGCCGGACGGGGGGACGGGGTGGCAGTGTCAGAGCGGCTCCGGAACAGGGCGTTCATGCGAGGTTCTCCTCGGTGAGTCGAGTCGGAATGCTGTCTCCGCGCTGTATCTGTCCGCTGTCTCCACGGAGTTCCCGGCCGCGTGCGCTGTGTGTGTCGTCGCGCCGGGTGGCTGTGTGCCCTACGGAGTCACGCAGCTTGGCGCGGGCGCGGGACAGCCGGGAGCGCACAGTGCCGACGGGTATGCCCAGGGCCTCGGCGGCGGAGGCGTAGTCCAGCCCGCCCCAGACGCACAGGGTGAACACCTCGCGCTCGGTGCGCCGCAGCCCCTCCAGCGCGGCTGTGGCCGCCGCCAGCTTCTCGGCGTCGGCCAGCCGTCCGGTCACCTCGTCGGCGAAGTCCGGGACGGTGTCGGCGCGTGGCATCCGAGCGAGGGCTCTCTGGTGCCGCCGGACGGAACGGGACGTGTTGCGCAGGACGTTGGTGGCGATGCCCAGCAGCCACGGCCGCAGACTGCCGGTCTCCTCCGGGCGCAGCCGCTCACGCGAGCGCCACGCCTCCAGGTAGGTCAGGGAGACGACGTCCTCGGCCGTGGCCCAGTTCCCTGTGGACCACAGGGCATGGCGGTACACGGCGTCCGCGTGCTCCCGGAACGCCTCGGCGAGCGCGGTCGGGTCACCTTCACGGAGACGGGCGTGGGTTGATTGAGTCACGTGGATTACTGTCCGACCGGTCTGGCGGGTTCCTGTGACGTGTGTCATGGACCGTGGGTGCCAGGCGCGCTGAAGCGGGGCTCGAACGGAACAGGACGGAGGGAGAGGAAGCCGGCGCCTGACATTACCTGAACGACGTGCCATGGGCGGGCTTGGCTTCTGACCTCGCCTGACGGCGGGGTAGCGCTTGGTGGTGGACCGTCTCGCGAACTTCCTGGCCTGTGATCACGGGGCTCGGTGGAGACGTCACCCGGTGCTTCCTTCCGCGGGTCGCGTTGCTCGCGGGCCCCGGCCGCATGCTGGTGGGCGCGACGGATCGCGGAGTCGATGCCCAAATCCCACGTGATCACACTCTTCGCACGGGCCAGGAGCTGGAGCCGGGCGAGGACCGGATGCCGGGTGCCGTTCCGCTGCCATCGGCGGAACAGGTCGCAGACCCGGTCCTACGGCCCGTACCAGTCAGGACCGCTGACGACCGACCGATCGCCCTCTGCGCGCGCCGGGCGTCACCACCAGGCCGGACGAGGACCGCAGGCGCTCAACGAGCGCACCCGCGCTCCCGCGATTTGCCGCAACTCCGCAGGAACCCATAGGCCGCGAACGGCACGGCGGGCTCATTTCGGCAGATCGACCTGCGTGGCGACAGGAGCGCCGGACGGTCGCACGCTGTCGGGCGTAGTGATCCCAACGGCTACGGGCGCCGGAGCGTCCAACGCCTCGCGGAGAACGTCGCCGTGCCGGGGGTGGCGGGGGGACGGGGCAGCGTGGAAACCGCGCCGGAGTACGGCCTCGGCCACTCGGGTCGAGGGCGCCCTCTGGGCGGCGCTGCTGGTGTCGGATGCCGTTGCTGCGCTGCGGCAGGCCGCCGGGTCTTCCGAAGCTAAGGGCTGTCCCGTAACTGCTGTGAGTGCCTTGTGGGCGTCCAGTTCGCCCCAATTGGTGAGGGCCTCAGCGGAGCTGTAGATCCGGACGGACCCGGACAGGCTGATCCGGTAGCGGCACTCTCGCCAGCCTTGTGCTGAGTTACGGGACAACCCTTAGCCTCGTAGCCGAGCCTCCATCGTCACCGCCAGAGCGAAAAGCAACTGCCTGTCGACGGCGTCCTCGTGCACCGTCAGGCGGTACCAGTCGTCGAACACCTTGGGCTTGTCGATGCTGAAGACGGGCTCGCCGTCCCGCGTGAAGTCGAAGTGGTATTTCACCAAGGCACCGGCGATCTCTCCGACCGTGTCGAAAAGCATCAGCAGCCGCCGGCCCCGCGCAGTCGCGATGCTGCGTTCGGTACCGGTGAGCCTGCCGAAGCCGGGCTGCTCGAACTCCCAGGTCGTGCGGTCGAGCGACTTCTTCGGCAGCACCCCGAACGAGCCGAGCACATGGCCCTCGCGGTCGAATGCCTCGTAGCCGGTGAGGGCGGCGAGCCAGCCTTTCGAGCTCTCCCGGATGCTCACCAGCTTCTCGCCGCGCTGCTCGTCAGCATAAATGTCCAGCTTCTCGGACATCTTCAGCTGCTTCTCGGCGTAGCCGAGTGACGTACCCGGTTTCCCGTTCCCGTCGTCGGCGCAGATCCGGTACTTGCGCTTGAGACCGAGCGAGGTCTTGCGTACGTGGTAGGTCGAGGTCGGCACGCTGCACAGAGTATTCGGCCTCGTTGCGACACTGACGCCGACGGGCGGCCTTCCGTTGCTTCGGCCCGTGTGACGCGGATCGCTCGAAGGGCTGTGACGCCGGAGCTTCGCGGATAGGGCCCAGGCCTTCTCGTGCTCGGCCAGGCGGTGGCGAGCGGTCTCCTTGACGAGCTCAGTCCGGGGTGGTCGCGCCTTGACCCTGCCCCCTCCAGGCCGGTCTCCGTTCCCAGCACCGGGTCCTTCGGTTGCCCTGCTTCCGTTGCGGGTGGCGGACAGCCGTCGGTCGGCAGACGGCACGTCGGCTGGTCCGTGCGGCGGCTGTGCGTCCTCGATCACGGAGAATGCGCGGTCGCCTCGGGCGGGGGCCCGATCCCGCCGGCCGGAGGCGGCCCTGGGTCCGCCTGGCACGTGCCGCAGGGCGGCCGACTGCTCGGGGGTCTGTCCTTGCGGCGGCTCGGCCTGAGGACGCCTTCCAGGCGCGGGCACATGCAGGCGTCGGTGGTGCGAGCGTGCTCGGCATGCTCGCACCACCATGGACATCTTCCCGGCCCGTGTCTCCTGGGCGGGGCCAGAGGACGGTGGCGCGCCGGGTGCGGAGCGCCACGAAGGTCGGGTGCCGTGTCGTGCCGGTCACGACCTGGGACAGCGGGTCCGCGTCCGTCGCCGTGTACACCGCGTGCACATCAGTTGGGCAGCGTGGTGTCCACCTCGTGCTGCACCCTCCTGCGGTGCTTCGGGGATTTAGACCGCGCCGCTCTCGGCGATGGTGATCTTGGCCTTGGTGGCGCCGTTGCCCGAGCCCAGGGACTCGATCCTCTTGACGAGGTCAAGACCGTCCTGGTCGGCGACCTCGCCGAAGACCACGTGCTTGCCGTCCAACCACGAGGTCACGACAGTGGTGATGAAGAACTGGGAGCCGTTGGAGTTCGGCCCGGAGTTGGCCATCGACAGCAGGCCGGGTCGGTCGTGCTTGAGAGTGAAGTTCTCGTCTGGGAACTTTTCACCGTAGATGCTCTTCCCACCGGTGCCGTTCCCACGGGTGAAGTCGCCGCCTTGCAGCATGAACTCGGGGATGACCCGGTGGAACGAGGAGCCGGCGAAGCCGTAGCCCTTCTCGCCGGTGGACAGTGCGCGGAAGTTCTCCGCGGTCTTGGGGACCACGTCGTCGAAGAGGTTGAAGTTGATGCGCCCTGCGGGCACGTCGTCGATGGTGATGTCGAAGTACACCTTGATCGTCATCCCGCCATCCTTCCATCGCTCGCTGGTGCGAGTGCGCCGCCCCCGCCGTACGGGTCCGAACGGCACGGTGGATCCCGTGCGATCCATGATCCTCGCCGGGGCACGGGGCACGGGGCACGGGGCACGGGGCACGGGGCACCTCGTGCCGGCCGCCGACTCACCGCGATGGTCAAGCCGGACCCGCGCCTCCACTCTCACCATGCCACCAAGCGCTGGCGCCACCCGCACAGGACCGCCCAGCCCCGGCTGGGCGCCGGCCGGGGCGGTCTGTTCCGGCCCGCGCCTGGCACCACCACCCGCGTAAGCTACCGCGGCACAGGGCCAGGCACCCGCGACGCGCCCCGCGCCAGCGGGTCGCCGTTGCTGTCCGTGTCCCCGGCGCCACGCGGACGGGGAACACCGAGTCCCGGCAGCGCCTCGAAGACCACACCGACACGCTGTGCGTGTCCACCGGCACTCGCGACGTGATGAACGTCGCACTGCAAGTCGCCCGGCAACGCTTCGCCGAAGGCCGAGCCACCACCCGCAACGCTGTCGCTGCCTGATCCTGTCGGGAGGGCGGTATTATTTCCGGGTTTCAGGTGTGGATTCGGGCCGTTGAGGGCGGCCCGTTCTATGTGGGGGGAATGGCGTTGGGCCCGGTGACGCGGAATATTTTCGTGGAGTACAGCCAGTACTACATTCACGGTGGCCAGTATGACGCCGGGAACTGGTCCTTCAGGGACTTCAATGGCCTTGTAGGGGTCTTGGACGCCGATGGGTATCCCGCAGACCCGGGCGAATTCGCCATCGTAGTCACCGTTTGAATTCCGGAGAAATTCGTGTGACGGTCGAGGTCCTTTCTGAACCACCGCCTACGGTAAACCGTGAGGACTGGGACGAGATCGTCGAAGCGAGCCTCACCCTGGGAGGCCGGCCTCGTCTGTCCACGTCGATGCCTACCGACGGGCTCAGCGAGTTGCCTGACTTCACCGTGGCCGGCCCTGGACCCTACCGGGTCCGCGTCCATGCGAGAGGAAGGGACGCGGCGAACGAACTCATCGCTCTCCCCTCGGGGCGGGATCCCGTCGAGGAACATCTGATCCAGGTGTGGGCCGCTGTGCCGGCTCCGCTGCGAGTGCACCAGCAGACAGACGTCGTCGGCAAGTCAGCGTTGCCCGGCCCTTAGCCGTACACAGTCGCAATGGCGAGGCATTCGCATCGGGCCGGCGGGAGGGATTCCCCTCGTGGCTCCCATACGAATCGCGTCGTCGCCAGGCGATCGCACACCACGACCGGTCCAGTCCCTCCTGGCGGTGGTCCGCTTGCGCGCGTTGTGGGCCGCTGCCGCTGCCGCAGCCACAGTCGCTTCGTCCGGGCCCGCTGCCACTGCCATGCGGGCCCATCGCGGGGCGGGACCGCCGTCGTGCGGGCCCATCGTGTGCGGGCCCGCCGCCTTGCAGGGCGGGTCAGTCCGCCGGGGGGACGTCGGGGGTGCGCACGGCGACCAGCCCCTCCGGCGGCAGTTTCTCACCGTCAGCACCGACGAATGCCAGCTGGGCCGTCGCTCCGGAGTCCGCGGTCATGAATTGGGGAGACGTGCCGTCCGGCCTGGGGCGGTGGGAGCGACCCCACTCGGCCAGTGCCGCCATGACGGAACTCAGGCTCCGGCCGGCATCCGTCAGGACGTACTGCTCGCGCGTCCTGGCCCCTTGCTCGCGGTATGTGGTGCGGGTCATGAGGCCTTCGTCGACCAGACTCGCCAGCCGTGTGGTCAGCACATTCGGGGCGACGCCCAAGGCGTCTCTGAATTCCTGGAAACGTGTGGACCCTGCCACCAGCGCCTCCCGGATGATCAGCAACGTCCAGCTGTCGCCGACCACTCCGAGGCTGCGGGCGATGGAGCAGGTCGAATCCTTACCGAGCACCTTGGGCATGTCCTGAGTCTATCAAAGCTGAGTTGCTCGGAAATTCTCAGGGATGCTAGCTTGCTCTGCGAAACCCAGCCTGGAGCCGGGTTGCCCTCCCTCGCGCATTGGAGCCCCCTTGCCGTACTCAGGAACACGCGCCGGCTACTGGACGGCAGGCGCCGTCGTCGCCATCGCCCTGTGGACCAGCGCGTGCCCCACCATGACGTACCCGCTCTACCAAGGCGACTGGCACGTCTCGACCACGACGATCACCTGGATCTTCGCGGCCTATCCCATCGCGCTCATCCCCGTGCTCGTCATCTTCGGCAATCTCTCGGACCACATCGGGCGACGGGCCTCGATGCTGCTCGGACTGGCGGGCGAACTCGTCGGCGTTCTGCTCTTCGCAGCCGCCGACGGCGTCCCGATGCTGTTGGCCGGGCGGGCCTTCATGGGCCTCGGCGTCGGCCTGTCCATCGGATCCGCGAGCGTCGCGATGGTCGAGTTCAGCAAGCCGGGCCGGGCGAAGCGAGCGGGTGCGGTGAGCACCGCGATCTCGGCGCTGGGCATAGCGCTCGCCATGACCGTGGGGGGCGCGCTCACGCAGTACGCGCCCTTCCCGCTACGCCTGAACTTCCTGGTCCTGGCCGCGGTGATAGCTGCAGTCGCCTTCTTCGTCGCCAGGATGCCGCACCACACCCGGGGGGCGATGACGGGGAAGTGGCGGATGCGTCCCCTCCACATACCGCGCCACAGCATGCACGTCTTCGTCGCGGGTTCGATCGCTTTCGCCTCTTCGTTTCTGCTCGGCGCGATTGTCCTGCCGCTCGGTGCCAAGATCGCCAACCAGCTGGCCGGCTCGACCAACGCGCTCGTGACCGGCGCTCTGCTGTCCGTCTTCGCCGTGTGCATCACATTCTTCGCCCTGGCCGCCCGGCGCATGGACGTCTGGCTGGTGGTGGTCGTCGGAGCGGCCGGGGCGATCGTCGCGGTCTGGCTGTTCGTACTCACCGGGGCTGTGCACTCGCTCGCGCTGTTCTTCCTCGCCTCAGCCGTCGCCGGTGCGGCCTACGCCTTGAACTTCGCCGGCGGACTGACCGTGTTCAACCGCTACTCCGCACCGCAGCACCACGCGAGCATGGTCTCAGGCGGCTACCTCGTCGGTTACCTCGCCCAAGGCGTCGGGGCGCCCGCCCTCGGCGCCGTCGTCACGGCCCACGGGCTGATGTCCGGCCTGCTGACGGGAGCCACGGCGTTCAGTGTTTTCTTCGCCGTTGTCATCGTCGGCGGGATCGCCGTTCTCGTCCCGCTCCACCGTGCGGCACAGCACGGCGCGGCCGCCGAACCGGCGCCGCCCGAGCAGGAGCCGGCGCCTGCGGCCCTCGGAAACCGCACCCACAGCACACCGGCACAGGAACACCAAGAGGTCCCCAAGCCCTGAGCCCGAGCACCGGCGCCGCCCGCGCGCGACCCGGCCCGTGAAGCACACGCGCTACGCGACCCGTCGTCCGGCAGCGGTGCGAACACCCATCACACGCCCACCGTGGCCGCAGGCCGAGGCGGCGGGTGATCGCCTGGCACAGCGGGCAGGTCGGGCCACGGTGCTGAGTGGTAACAGCGCCGCGTCCGGACATCCGGAAGAACGTCTGCCGGTCAGCAGTACTGTCCGCACCGTCGCCGTCCTGGGGGAAGGGGCGAGGAAAAGCGGTCGGCCATTGGGCTCGGCGGGCGATTTCGCTCCGGAGAGCGCGGCCGGAGGCCCGGGACTACGAGCGGTCCGCCGGGCGCGCGTCCGGGGAGTCGCCCGCGGCACGATCGGCGGGACGTCCCCGTCCAGGCAGCGTCACCGCTGCACCGCCTCAAGATCGTCTCCTGGCTGCACGCCGTCCTGGCGGGCAAGGGGGAAACACCTCCGCGGCAACCGCCGCAGGGCACTCACCTCCGAGTGAAGGCACCACCGTCGTAGTGTGCTGCACACCCCGCCTCGGCTCCAGCGTGGCGAGCCCTGGTACGAGACGTCGACGACCCGGACCCGGCGCCGCGAACACCGCTCTTGTGATCCCGCGGGGCTGCTGAATCTGCGGCTGCCCGGGGCGGTGGGCTGAGCCGCGAGTGGTCGGCCCAGAGCCGAGTGGGACCGGCCGTGCCCACCACGGCCGCAGGGCCCGGACCGCGCGTCGCGGTCCGGGCCCTCCCCGTGCGGTGCCGCCCTGCGGCGGCGGTGCCTCAGCTCTGTGCGGTGTCGTCGCCCGCCTGCCCGGCGTCCTCAACTGAGCCCGCCTTCTCGCGCATCTTGCGCACCAGCTCCGCCTTCTGGTCGGCCGCGCCCTGGCGGTCGAGGTTGCGGTGCGGACCGTTGTTCTGCCGTTCGGTGCGGGACAGCTTCTTGCGCTGGCCGCCGCCCATGCCCACGGGGTTGTTGATGTTCTTGCTCACGGTCACGGGTTCTCCCGGTAATGATGTGAAGTGACTTACGGATGCGTCGGTGGAGTACGGGCGGCGACGTCGAACGACGTCAGCAGGGGCCCATCACGCTCTCACTCGTAAATCGGCGTCTGGAAGAACATGACAAATACGTTACCCGGTTCCGTCGGCCCCGCCCACCAACCTTTTCGGTTCCCCGGCGTCGGCCAGGCCTTCTGCGAGCGCCCGGGAGCAGACGTTTCCTTCCGGGAATCTCAGCACCGATCTCAGCATGCGCCAGTGGCCGCGGCCCGCCCGGGGCGCGCCTGCTCCCCGACGCGGGCGGCGGCGATCACGCCCAGTTGCTGACTGCTGTGGTGAGCAGGGGCTGTCGGATCGGAGTGAGCAGGGACTGTCGGATCGGTGGGCTCAGGTTTCCGGCGTTGCCAAGGAGATCACCTGATGAACGCTTCCCACTGAGGGAACCGAGGAGCGTACCGATGGATGCCTGTTCGGCCGTATCCGCTTCACCGCCACGGGTCGGCGGTCTACCCGCACCTGGGCAATCGATCGACGCGGGTGTCAAAGGCCCTTCAGGACGCGATCAAGCGCCGACCGGCCTGCGGGTCCCCAGTTCGGCTTGCCGCCGGGCAGGCCGCGGTCCCCGTTCTGGCCCATCAGCATCAGGAACAGGCTCTTCATTGCGGCCAGCCCACGTGCCCGTCGGACCGCCGCCTGGTCCGCCTGCGCATAGCTGTCGAAGAACCGTGAGGCGCCGCCCGCGGGGAGCAGCAGCCAGGCGGCCGCAAGGTCACAGGCCGGGTCGCCGGCGAAGACCGCGCCGAAGTCGATGACGCCCGCCAACGTCCCGCCCGCTGTGACGACGTTCGCGGGATGCAGGTCGCCGTGCACCCACACCCGCGGACCGTCCCACCCGGGAGCAGCGGCCGCGTCGTCCCACACGGCCCGGATGTCGTCCTCGGCGAAGCGGCCGAGGTCCACGGCGCGAAGGAAGTTCTCGAAGCCCTCCGTGCACTCCCTGGGGTGAGCGCCGAGGTCCGAGGCGTCCGGCGCCTCGGCGGGCGCCTCCACATGAAGGGCCCTGAGGAAGGACGCCAGGATGTCGGCCGCATGCTCGCTGCGGGTGACCGATTCGTGGTCCATCGGCGTGCCCTCGACCCATGTCATGACGGTCCAGATCTTGGGGAAGCGCTCGGACGGCGCACCGTCCCGCACGGGGACCGGGATCGGCAGCGGCAGACGCGGGGCCAGCGTCGGCAGCCACCGGCGCTCTTTGAGCTGCAGATCCGGGCTGGTGTCCATGCGCTGCATCCGGACCGCCAACTCGTCCCCGAGGCGCCACATCTGGTTGCCCCAGCCGCCCGCCACCTCGCGGATGGGCAGCGCGGCCAAGTCCGGATGCTGGTCCCGCAGCAGGTCGCGGACCAGATCCTCGCTGATCTCAATCTCGGATTCGATCATGCGGAATCACCGTACCCGGCGCGCGCGCAGGCGACCATGTTCCTCGACGAATCCAGCTCCCCGGCTGGGAACCCGAGCCCTCGCGAAGAACCTGTCGCTGAGTGTCGTTGAGCCTATGGGCCGTTTTCGCATGGCTCATCGTGTGGACCAGAGGAAGGTGCCGGCGATGTGCAGTCCGGCCAGGTAGATGGTCGCGGTCTCTCGTAGCGGTTCGCGATGGCGCTCCACTGCTTGGGGTGGTGGATGCATCGCTCGACTGTGTTGTGCTGCTTGTTTTGTTGGCCTCGCGGTCGAAGGCCGGCGGCCTGCCGCCCCTGCCCGCCCCCCGCAGTCGGTGGTCACATTGGTCCGCCAGGATGGGGATCACTGCGCGCTTGCCGCCCTCGCGCAGGTGATCGCGGTTGGCGCGGGAGGAATATGCGTTGTCCGCCAGGACCATGTCCGCTCTCGTGCGGGGTCGTCCACGGCGTCGGGGGACGCGCCGCGCAGACGCAGACGGGCCGTGACATCGGGGAAGGCGGGCGTTTCACCGGTCTGTCCGGCGGCGAGGACGAACGCCAGAGGCCGATAGCGGGCATCGGCCCGGAAGTGAATCTTGGTGGTCGGTCCGTCGCGGGGAGCGGCGGATGGTGTGGTCTGTCGATTCGCCGGCCGGCGCCCCTATTCGCGGCCCCGGCGGCATGCTGGTGAGCGGGCACGAGTGTGGAGTCGACCGCGACCGACCAGCTCAGGAGCGCGCGGACCGTGCCTCGGCCGCAGCCCGGCACTTCTGGTCCGAATACCTGGACGGTGTGACATACGAGCCGCTGCCCATCGCACCGCCGAAAGAGCCGGACAGCCGGCGCGGTGGAGCGAGACGAAAGTGACCGTCGCGCCCGCCACGCACAAGGCGCTGCGGAAGCTGGCGCGGCGGGAGGGCAGGCTTCCCCCTGAAGCACGTGCTACTCGCGGCCCACTTGAGGGTTCTGAGCGACCTGCACGGTCAGAATACGGTCACCACCCATGTGTTCACCGGCGGCAGGCTTGACGACGAGGGCGGTGACGAGACGCTGGGCCTGTTCCTGAACTTCACCCTGGTGCGGCTCGACACCACTGGCCTGTCGTGGCCGGCCGTCGCCGCCGAGGCATTCACCCACGAGCGCCGTGCCCTGCCCCACCGGCGCTACCCTCTGCTCGACATCGAACATGATCTTGGCATGAGCCGCATAGCTCCAACGGCCTTCAACTACACGCAGTTCCACTCGTACGCGGAAGTCGCCCGGCACGGTGCGTTGCGCGACGTGCAGTGGTTCGAACACACCCAGTTCACGGTGCTGGCCAACGTCGGGCACGACATCCACCAGGAACGCATCGTCGTTACCCTCAACGCCGACGGACGTCGGATCGGCGAGGATGATCTCATCCAACTGGCCGAGCGATACCGCGTGGTGCTCGACGACATGGCGAAGAAGGAGACCGAATGATCAGCCGCGACCCCCAGGACGTGCACGCTCCGGTGGCGGAGTACACCCATCAGATCGAAGTGAGCGCACCCGGCCGCTGGCTCGTGCTCTCGGGACAGATCGGCATGCGGCAGGACAGCAGTGTGTCACCGGATCCCATCGAACAGATCGACGTAGCCCTGGAGAACCTCCGGAGCAACCTCGACGCCGCCGGCATGGTGGTGAGTGACCTGGTGAAGGTGACCTTCTACCTGGTCGGCGACATGGACCCGGCGGCACGACGCGCCACCGTCGCCAAATTCTTCGGCGACCACCTGCCCACGACCACACTCCTCTACGTCAGCGCCCTGGCCGCCCCGACACTGCGTGTCGAGATCGATGCGTGGGCGTTCCAGCAGACGGCCTGACGCCGCTTCGGGACCGCCGGCCGCGGCCTCCCGGCCGCGGCCACTCACAACCCACTCGGAAGGACACCATGAACACCACCCTGCTGCCCGTGGAAGACGCGGTCGACGTCTTCCAACAGTCACGGCAGCGACTCGGCAGGATCGATCCGCGGCCCCGCCTCGGCCTGCGGCGTGGTGGGTTTCAAACCCAGCCGCGGTCTGATCGCCGCCGGTCCCACGGCACACGACGTCACTGGACTCACCACCAGCGGAGCACTGGCCCGGACCGTCGAAGACGCCGCGGCGCTGATCGACGTGCTTGCCGCGCCGCGCACCCGTGAACCGGGTTTCGCAGGGCAGGATCCACAAAAGTGGAGCCTGTACGCGCGCAGCAGAGAGACGCCGCACTCCCTGCGGGTGGCCCTCATCGACACACCCGCAGTGCCCGGAGTCGCCATCGCCCCCGACTGCCGGGCGGCGCTCGCGTCAGCGGCAGACCTGCTGGACGGCCTCGGCCACGTCGTCGTACCCGCCCAGCTCATTACCGACGGGGCGCTGGGCCGTGCCTTCCCTGTCGCGTGGTCCGTGCTCGCGGCCAGCCGTCCGGTGCCCCGGGAACAGGAAGAAGGGCTCCTCCCTCTGACCCGGCACCTGCGCACCCAGGGATCCGCGCACAGCGGCGCGGATTTCGTCCATGCCCTGCAGGAGTTCCGGGCCATCACCGCGCGCACGGCCGCGCACTTCAGGACATTCGACATCGTCCTGACACCGACGCTCGCGGCACCACCCCTGCCGGTAGGAGACCTGAGGAACGACGCCAACCCGGCGGAGGAGTCCGCAGCCATGGTGGCCCACTCTCCGTTCACGTGCCTCTACAACGTGACTGGCCAGCCGGCGGTCAGCCTTCCACTTCACTGGACACAGGACGGTCTGCCGATCGGAATCATGCTGGCGGCCCATCGGGGTGAAGACGCCCTGCTCCTGGCCCTTGCCGCACAGATGGAATCGGCCCGTCCGTGGCAGCAGAGACGGCCACCGGTTCGGTAGACGCCAACTCGGTCTGGTGGATGCCACATCCATGGGCCTGCTGTTCTTCGGAGCGAGCAGCGAGCAGCGGGCAGCGGGGGCGCCGAGGATGCCCTTCCGGGCACGCGTCCAGATCGGCACCGGCGGCCCGAACCAGTGTCCCCGACCTCCTGTGTCCCCCCGGTCCCCGCACGCCGCTCCGGGCGTCACACCGCGTGTGATCCGGCGTCGGGGCACGGTACGGATGCGCTCTGTCCTCGGTCGGCGAGCTCCGGCACCTGCCGCTGAACCTCGAAGCCTTCTACCTGGGGCAACAGGGGTTCTTCCACGCGTTCGCCGAGATCCACCACGGTGGCCGCCGCACCGCCGAGGACGTCGTGCGGCGCCTCTTCGAGGACATCTTGGCCATGCGGGACGAGCTGCAGACGCAGGGGACCTGGAACAGCAGACCCTCGCCACCCTCACCCGCCACGTCCAGGCTCGCTTGAATCGGGAGTGGCGCGATCCGGCCTACCTCATCGCCGGCCCGATCACCCAGACCCCGCAGGCCGTGCGCGAGTAGAGATGACAACCCGGCCGCAGAGCCTCAAGGGCCTGACGGACTCGCCCGTGGGCCTCGGCATCCATGCACGACCACGACGCGACGAGCCTGGACCTGATCTCGCGTGTCTTCGCCGGCCGGGACGGAGACCTTGCACCGGACACGGCGTTCGCCTCGGCAGGCTGCTCGCCGGAGCAGCGATGGTTCACACCTCGGATGCTCAAAGTCGCCCGGGCAGGCGCCGCGTCAGTCGATCGTCCCCTGAGCTGGAGGGAAGCCCATGAACCAGGTGGCCCGCCCACTTCTTGACGGAGCGGCGGCCGGGGCCGCCGGAACTACCGCGCTCGACGCCGTCGGCTACGCCGACACTGCGCCGCGCATCATCCAGGAAGCCGGGAGGTGCGCTACCGGCGGACCGCCGAGATCAGTCCGCCGGGCCGCTCCTCGCGCTGCGCGGGGGTGCTGATCGGGCGGCCATAGGCGGCGGCGCGCTCGCGCAGGGTGTGACTGTCGGCCTCCCAGCCGTGCCCGGCCAGCCAGCCCACCGGGTCGTCGGGCATCTCCGAGACCCACATGGAAGCCGCCGATCCTGGCACGGCGTCCGCGCCGAAGCGCTCGATCACGCCGCGCGAGCCCAACGTCAGCCCCATCCGACTGCCTGCCGCCGACTGCGCGGTGATCCGGGCCAGCAGTAGTTCCACCGCATCCTCGGGCAGATAGATCAGTAGCCCTTCGGCGATCCACGCGGTCGGCGCGGCCGGGTCGTGGCCTGCGGCAGCCAGCGCGCCTGGCCAGTCCGCACGCAGATCCACTGCGACGGTGCTCCGCTCGCAGCGCGCGACGGCCCGTTCCTTGTGCAGCACCGCCGCCTTGAAGTCCAGTGGCGCGGCAGTGTCGACCTCGAACAGCCGGGTGCCCTCGGGCCAGTCCATCCGGAAGGCCCGGCTGTCCATGCCGGCGCCGAGCAGTACGACCTGCCGGACCCCGGACGCGGAGGCCTGCTGCAACAGGTCGTCGAGGAACTTCGTCCTGATGACGATGGAGAACGACACGGCCAGCCGACGCCGTCGCGCGGCCTCGTCATCGGGCGGCGGCGAGGAGGGCCACAGGCCGCCGGCGGTGGCGAAGGCCTGTGCCAGTGGGTCGCGGAACAGCGCGTTCTCCCGCTCGGTCTCCAGCGCCCGCACTCTGGCCACCCCCACCGCCGTGGCCCACACCCCCGACGGCTGCACCCGCTCCTGCTCCGCGCTCACCGCGTCAGCCTAACGGGCTCGTGCATGGTTGGCGTTGGCGGGTCGAGGCCCGTGGATTCGCCGCCGGGGTTCGCATCTGCCGATTACTTGTGAGGGTGGAGTCTGTTGGTGGGAGAGGTGTCCGGCAACGGCTTGGGAGATGCCGCTCATGTGTTCACGGCGGCGGCCGTGGTGGCGTGCGAGCGCCCGCCACGTTGACCGCTGGCCCCGGATCGTGTCGCCGTCCACAGACGGCTCCGCCTCTCCTGTCCGCTGGAAGCCGACCTGCGGCGGCCCTGGGAGGAGCCCGACCCGCCGCACAAGCTCACCGCGCCCCGCGTCCGGTGAGGGTTCTGGAATCTCCGCACGAGAACCGGTTCGCCGGATGGTGTACCGAAATCCACCGGCCCGGCCGCCCACCCGGCTCAGAGAACCGCCGCCCCGCCACGCGGCATGACATCGGCGTTCGTCACCGCCGGCCCGTGCGTACCAGAGGCCCGTCCACCACAAGATCGATACCAGCCCTGGCGAAGCAGTAAAACAAGCTATAGGCCCTCTCGTCCAGATCCTGTCGGCCACACGCGTCAAAGAACAGGTGCTACCGGCGTGTTCAGACCGACGAGGCAGGTGAACCACGGGCGCGTTCAGGCGGAACCTGTCGCCGCCGCGCTCTCGCGCTGCGCCTCGACCTCCAAGAGCCGTGCGGACAGGGACGCGTGAATGGCTGTGTAGGCGTCGGTGCCGAGGAGTAGCCGGCGGGGCGGCCGCGGGCTGTCGGCGGTGGCGATGACGGCCCGGGCGAGAGCGGCCGGATCGCCCTGGGGCGGGAAGAAGTCCTTCATCACCTGTTCGCGCAGTTTCTTGTAGGCGGGCAGAACGGGTGCCTGCTCGGCGCTGCGCGTGTTCGCGTCGGTGCGGAACCCGCCGGGCTCCACCAGAGTGGTGGTGATGCCGAACTCCTCGACCTCCCGGGCCAGTGCCTCGTAGAAGCCCTCCATGGCCCACTTCGTGGCGTTGTAGATCCCCACGAACGGAAAGGCGGACTGTCCGCCGACGCTGGAGAACTGGATCAGGTGGCCGCGGCCCTGGCCGCGCAGGTACGGCAGCGCTGCCCGCGCCAGGGTCATCGAGCCGAGTACGTTCGTGTCCAGCTGGCGTCGCACCTGCTCGTCACTCGGTTCCTCGGCCGCGCCCACCAGCGAGTATCCGGCATTGGAGACGACGACATCAATGGTGCCGAAGGCGGCGAACGCGTCGTCGACGACGCGTCGCACCTCGGCGGGCCGGCTGACGTCCAGTATCGCCTGCCAGAGCTGGCCGCCGTACCGGTGCGCCGGTTCGGCCAGCGCCCCGGGGCGGCGCAACGTGGCGGCGACACGGTCACCACGGGCGAGGAGCTCCTCCGTCAGTGCCCGGCCGAAGCCCGTGGAGGTTCCGGTGATGAGCCAGGTCTTGGACGCCATGGGTCGATCACTCCTTCAGCCGGCTACCCGGATCGAGATTGCGCACAAGCTGTGCGTAATAAGCCTACGACCACACCGGCATCCAGCGCAATGCACACCTTGTGCGTTATCCTCGGAGTGTGACGACGGACTTCCAGCGCGCACGCTCAGCCGAGGACAAGCGCCGACGGGCCGAAGCGCTCGTCGAGGCGGCACGTTCACTCGCCCTCGAATCGGGCGTCTCGTCCGTGACCCTCACGGCCGTCGCGCGGCGCGCGGGTGTCCACCACTCCGCCATGCGGCGCTACTTCAGCTCGCACAAGGAGGTCCTTCTGCGCCTGGCCGGAGAGGGCTGGGTACGCTGGGCGGACCGTACGTGCGACGAACTGCGCACGCGCGGAACGCTGACTGCGGCCCAGGTCGCGGAGGTACTCGTCGACGGGCTGGACGCAGATCCGCTCTTCTGCGACCTGCTCGCGAACGTTCCGCTGCACCTCGAACACGACGTCGACATCGCGCACGTCCGCGAGTTCAAGCACGTCAGCCATGCCGCGGTGAAAGAGCTCGTAGAGGCCACGCGCACCGCGCTGCCGTCGCTGGGCTCCGAAGGAGCGCTGGACCTCGTGCGATCGGCCAACGCCCTGGCGGCAACGCTCTGGCAGGTGGCCCACCCGCCCGCGCCCCTGGCCGCCGCCTACGCGACGGAGCCGGAGATCGCGAACACGGCGCAGACGGACTTCGCTCCCACGCTGAGGCGCCTGCTGACCGCTTCCTCTATCGGCTTGACGGCACTTCGGGAGACGGCGGAACTCCGGCGGCCTCCGGTGTGCCGGCCCCCGGAGCGCCGCTGAACGCCATGCTGTCTGCAAGGCACGCGCGACGGGACGCCACGCGGGACGCGAGGCCGCCGGCGTGCGGAACCGGAGCCGCTGGAAAGTGGCTGTGTTCACGAGAACCGGTTCGGGTAGCTGCTCGTTGCTCGCCCTCGGGCTGTGACGCCGTGTCGGCCGCTGGCTGTCTGTGGCCGCGGGGACTGGACGGCCCGGCAAGCACCCGCAGCACGTCTGTCTGGTCACCGGGCCCGCAGATCGGTGCTGCTGCCACTGCCCCGATGGGCACAGCTCCGGCATTGATCGGACGCGAGGTCCCGGAAACGATGACGGTACGTTGCTGGGCGATAGCGGAGGCCGTGGTGCGGTAGCGCAGGCCCGAGCAGGTCACGCCCGCCATGCTGACTGCGACCAGGATGATGTCGGCCGCCAGGGCCTGGGCACTGCCGCCCTCCTTGAATGTGGCCACCGCCAGGCCCAGCACCATCACGTTGGTGGCCGTGCGGAGCCAGGCGGGGCAGGTAGGCGTTTTGTGGCCAGGTGATACCGGGTGCGGGTGGAGGCGTCTCCTGGCTTGTCCATGACAGGTCGCAGTTTGCACGTCGTGCCGGTCACATCCCGATGGCGAGCGGGAGATGCGACGGCGGCTGCGGCGATTGCGATGCTCCTCGCGGGTACCCGCCTGGGCATGAGCGTATGGGAAAAGCGGGACGACATGGTGGTGCACGAGGAGGAGCCGTTCAACGCGGAGCCTCCTCCCGGAGCGCTGGCCGGCCGTGCCACGACCGGGCTGGAGTCCTTCTACAGCCGCAACCACGGCCCGATCCCCGACCTCGACCCTGATCAGTGGCGCTTGCGCGTGGACGGTCTCGTCGACCGGCCGCTGGAGCTGTCCCTCACGCAGTTGCGAGGGGAGTTCGAGGAGGCGGAGGTGACCGCGACACTGCAGTGCGCAGGAAACCGCCGGGCAGGGCTGATCGCCGTCCGCGACATACCCGGCGAGGACCCCTGGGGGCCAGGGGCGACCTCCACCGCACTGTGGGGCGGAGTACGCCTGGCCGACGTCCTGCTCCGCGCCGGGCTGCAGGCCGCCGCACGTCATGTCGCCTTCGCTGCTCCCGACATCTCCGATCTCGCCGACCCCTCCCAGCCCTACGGCGGTTCCATCCCGGTCCACAAGGCCATGGAGGCCGGGGTACTGCTGACCTGGTCCATGAACGGTCAGCACCTGCCCCGGGTGCACGGCGGTCCGCTGCGCGTGGTCGTACCGGGCTGGATCGGCGCCCGCAGTGTCAAATGGCTCACCCGCATCACCGCACAGGAGCAGCCCTCCGACAACTACTTCCAGGCCACCGCCTACCGGGTCCTGCCCGCTGAGGCCGACCCCGTCAGAGCCGGGCCCGGGGACGGCATCTCGCTGGGCTCTCTCGCCCTGAACTGCGCGATTCTCGCCCCCGCCGAAGGTGCCGTTCTGCCCAGCGGACCCGGCCGGATCACCGGCTACGCACTGGCAGGCGACGATCGCCGCGTGGCGCGGGTCGACGTGTCCCTGAACGGCGGCCGGTCCTGGGTCCAGGCCGACGTCGACCCCGGCGAGGGACCGTGGACCTGGCAGCACTGGTACACCACCCTCGACCTGCCCACGGGCGATGTCGAGATCACCGCAAGGGCCTGGGACTCCACTGGAGCGGCCCAGCCCGAATCGCCGGCGCATCTGTGGAACCCCAAGGGCTACGCCAACAACTCCTGGTCCCGCATCAAGGTCAGCTGCCGCTGACACCTGCGACGGAATCCGACACCTCCGGGCGACAGCTGGAAGCGTTCGACGGCCCACCGCGGCGTCTGGGTCGTGTCTGATGACCGGTCTGGTGACGGGTCGTGGTGACGGTAGGGGCGTGGGAGCGGACAGAACGGCTGCTTCCTCGGGCTGATGGGTGTGGGCGGCCCTGGCGGGATCATCGGCAGGTGGTCAACGGGGTGCTGTGACGGTTGCGTACGGGGCGCCGTGGATGGACGTGCCCGAATGTGGGGGCCCTGGCGGACGGTCTACGAGCGGTTCGCCCGCAGGGAGGCGGACGGCGCATGGGCGGGACTGCTGGAGCACGTCCAGGTACGCAACGACGCGATCGGTGAGGCCGAATGGTCCATGTCGGTGGGCTCCACGATCAACCGCGCCCACCAGCACGCCGCCGGTGCCCGCAGAAGGGGGGCAGGCGGGAGCGAACCGGCGGATTCGGAACGCCCGGGACGAGGCAGGCCCCCGGCCGGTCCCGGGGACGGCCGACGGCCCAGGTCCGCCTGGCTGTGGACGGCCGTGGCCTCCCACTCGCCCTGGTCCCCACGCCGGGCAACATCAACGACTCCACCGTGTTCGAAGCGGCGATGAACGCGGTCCGTATCCCGCGCGCCGGCAAAGGACGC
Organism: Streptomyces sp. NBC_01497; assembly: GCF_036250695.1. NCBI lineage: Bacteria > Bacillati > Actinomycetota > Actinomycetes > Kitasatosporales > Streptomycetaceae > Streptomyces > Streptomyces sp. NBC_01497. Next base: position 8,419,867 of record NZ_CP109427.1, read on the forward strand.
CCGCATCAGCCGGACCGAATCCTGGGCGACAAGGCGTACTTGAGTGGCGCATGAAGGTCCGCAGTCCGCTGATGTGGTGAAAGGCGGAGGCTCCGTGACCCGACCGCCCGTTTGCGGAGCAAGGTGAAGCCGGCCGCACCGCCATCCGGCTTGCCGCTGCCGAAGATTGCGCGTCGGGTGCCCGGTCCGAGCTGCGGGCCGACCACGATGTCACCGGCTCCTGAAGGCCTCCGCTCGGTCCGGCGAGCGTGTCACAACACCTCGCCGTCCACCTGGCGCAGCCGAACTCCCGACCATCTGAGATCGCGACGAGAACGGACCCCCCATGTCCCATCACCTCGACACCCCGCTGGCGGCGCAGAACGGCCAGCTGTTCATCGACGACCTCTATGTCTTTCCCGGCGAGGACAGCACGGTGTTCGTCATGGACGTCAACTCCAACATCACCGGCGTCTACGCCGAGCCGGGCTTCCACCACGAAGCGCGCTACGAGATCAAGGTCCACTTCGACGACGCGGGCGACGAGAGCCTGACCTACCGGTTCTCCTTCGGCGAGCCGGACGCGAACGGGCGACAGCCCCTGCGTCTGCACACTCTGACCGGTGCCGATGCGCGTGGGGACTCCGCCGAGGGCGTACTGGTGCTGGAGGGTCGCACCGGCGAGAGTGCGACCGCGGCCGGCGTCCGCGTCTGGGCCGGACGTGTCCAGGAAGCCTTCTACGTCGACCTGTCCCTGCTCTCCCTCGTCAACGGCGCGGTGGGCAAGGGCACCGCGGTGGACCTGTCCTCCTGGAACCCGCAGGAGGCGAAGAACACCTTCGCCGGTACCACCGTGGAGGCGATCGTCCTCGAAGTTCCCCACAGCCACGACCAGTTGCGCCCAGGGGTCCGTACCGGCGTGTGGTGCGCGACCAAACTGGCAACCGACGCCGGCGGCTGGCGGCAGATCAACCGCGGCGGCAACCCGATGATGTGGCCGATCTTCTGGCCCAATGACACGGACTTCTCACATCCCGCCAACACCCGCCACCCGTCCGAGGACATGACCGCCGACGGCCAGACGCTGGCCCGCCAGATTGCCACCATGATCGCGGCCACCGGAACCTCGGCCGATCCCACGGGCTACGGGCAGACCGTCGCCAGGCAGCTCCTCCCCGACGTGCTGCCCTACGTGATCGGCACCCCCGCCTCGTTCGGCTTCGCCGCCCGCAACGGCCGCACCCGCGCGGACAACGCACCCGAGGCGATGCTGTCCCTGGTCACCAACATGCCTGTGCCCAGCGGCCTCACTCCCGCCACCACCAAGGACCAGCGGACCGACCGGTTCCCGTACGTCGTGCCGGCGTGAACACGGATGCGCGCAGCAATGACGCCTTCCGCCCCACTCCACCGTTCCGCCTGCTCCGAACGGGGATGAAAAACCGGTTCGCAGGCAAAGAGCCGGCTTCCAGGGCGATGTGCACGGGCATCAGTCGCATCACGTGGCCGGTTTGATCACACGTGGAACGGTTCGTCGGAAGGCTCGGCTGGGTTTCCCGAGCCGAGCCTTCCGCGTGGTCGGCCGCCGCGAGGGCCGTCGGGAACCCGCGTGCGCCTCCACTGCCCTGCCGCCCCGAGGGAGACCCTCTCCACCGGCTCCACCGCGCAGCACGTGAAGAGGCCTGGGCACTCCGGGTGCCTGCGCCTGGTCGCGCGGGCGACGCCCCTCGGCCCGACTGGTCAGCAGCCGCTGTACCGGCGGGGGTGCCAGCCGTACACGCGTCCGGCCGGCGGTGGGGCGAGGCGAGCACAGCGGAAGAGGTGGTCGCGCTCGGGCGGGGCGAGGTGCGGAGTCCTGGCCGGCACGCTGACCGCCTGGGCCGACAGGTTGCCGGCCCGGCCCTGCTCCCACCGGACCGAGTAGTCCACCGGCGGACCGGGCAGCTCGGCCACGAACGGACTGATCCGCCTGACACGCCCACGGAGGGGAGTTGGAAGTCATGAACCCTGGTCGGGCGAGGGCTTGCCCGACCAGGGCTCATGGCGGGGGTGCCGTTCAGGCCTCCCGGCGTCCGTGTTCGACGACCAGTGTCACCGGGCCGACGAGTCCGGCGGGGTTGATCGCACCGGACCTGCTCACTCCGAAGGTGTCCCCGTTGTACCCGGTGGCGTACTTGGTGGTGGCCCCCGGCTGCATGTCGCCGAGGACGCGGTTGTACCAGCCGTTGGTGACCGCGATCTCCAGGGTGTTGTCGCCCTCGCGCAGGGCGTCGGTGGCGTCGACCCGGTAGGGGGCGCGCCAGACGATCCCCAGGTCGGCTCCGTTGAGCGTGACCCGGGCGATCTCGTTGACCTCCCCGAGGTCGAGCAGGATGCGGGACCCTGCGACCGTCCTGGGGTCGAGCGTGGTGGTGAAGGTCGTCGTGTAGTTCACGGTGCCGGAGTAGTACTTGACGTCGGTGACGCCGCTGGTCGACAGGTCGGTGAGCGCCGCCAGCCGCAGCGATTCCGGGGTGCCGCGCGGCGGGGAGAACGTCAGGTCCCAGGCGCCGGTACCACTGGGCGCCGGGGTCCAGGTGATGGCCGGGATGTCCGCGGATCCGCGCCGGCCCTTGCCCTCGACGATGACGAAGACGGAGTCCGCCGCGCCGAGCGTGAGCGGCAGGACGGTGCGGCCGGACCGGGAGTCGAAGGCCGTGGCCCATGTCCGGCCGGAGACCGCGTCCCACAGTTCCACGCTGTTGCCGACCGCTCGCAGGCTCAGGGTGGTGCTCACAGCGTTGGCGTGGTCGTTGTTGACGACGAAGTAGATGTCGGCGACGTCCGTGCACCGGTGGACCAGCGTGAGGGGGGTCGCCTCGGGGGTGAAGGTCCAGTCGGGCGGGACGCCGATCCGGGCCAGGGCCGCGTCGGGCAGCAGCCCGGTCAGCACGTGGCCCCGTCCCACCTTGCGGGACGTCTCGGCGCCGCTGCCCCACAGTTCCCGGGCGATCGCCTGGAACTTCTTGTCGGAGTCCGCCAGGCTCGGCGATCCGGTCGGCCTGGGGCCGCAGACGGCGCCGCCTGCCAGCACGAACTGCCGCAGCTTGTCGAGTACGTCGAGGGTCATGCGGTCCGCCATGCCGCCGAGGTACAGCAGTCCGTACGACTGGCCGGACCTGGTGACGAGCCGGTCCCCGCGGATCACGAGCTCGTTCAGGATGATCTCGTTGTTCACGAAGTCGTACTGGCAGGTGCCGGGGATGTCGGGCTGGGTGCCGAAGCCCGCGGGCCGGGGCAGCCACTGCTCGCTGAGCGGCGCCTCCTGGCCGTAGAAGTAGGCGACGTCCGCGACATTGGTCCCCTGGTTCAGCAGGCCCGAGGTGCGGCCCATCCAGGTGACGAACGGCCCGGCCAGCTCCGCCCAGGTCTGGTTGCGGGTGAAGTAGTAGCCGGTGCCGAGGCTGGTGCCAGGCCCGAGGTCCAGGGGCTGCTGGTCCGAACTGTGGACCACGAACCGGGTGATCCCGGCGATCAGGATCTGGTCGGCAAACGGCTTCAGATCCCGCGGCATGTACTGGATCGAGGTGCTGGTGAACGTTTCACAGGCGGCGTACTCGCGGCCGTACACATGGGCGATCGACGAGGCGCCCTTCATGTCCAGGCGGAACTGCTCGCCCACCACACCGCCGAGCTTGGCGGTCACGCTCCGCGACGCGCCCATGGGTATGTCGGCCTGGATGCGGATGGAGGTGTCGTCGCCGAAGAAGCCGCGCCGGTCCTCCTGTGCCTGGGAGTAGAAGTGCTCCAGGCCTCGTTGGTGCACCACCTCGCGGATGGTCTTGTAGTGGCAGTCCACCAGCAGGTCGGAGAGGGTCGTGCGCCAGTCCCAGAGGAACCTGTCGCTCTCGCCCGCGCTGTTCACCACGGTGCCGACGAGCACCGGCAGCCACGGCCCCGGGTCGTACCCGCGCCGGACCTCGAACTGGTGGACCATCGTGTCGGTCCAGGTCTGGAAGCCGGCCTCGATGCTGTCGCACAGCAGCCCGCTCAAACCGTCGTTGCCCCACAGGTCGGCCGGGACCGCGTCCTGGAACTGATCGAGGTACGTGTTCATGTACGCGCGCACCCGGTCCGCGTCGATCTTGTCGACTTCGAGCCCGGTGGCGGCGGCTGTCGTCGGGCTGTTCTGGTGACCGGTGAGGCTGTAGCCGAGGCGCACCACAACCCAACGTCCCTTGGGCGCAGTCCACTTCAGCGTCCCGTCGGCAGTCATCGACGCGGTGAGGTCGCGAACCGAGGACTTCTTCACGGCGGGCAGGCCGCCGCCGGGGGTGTCGACGAGATAAAAGTTGCCGACCGCCCCGAAGCCCGCCTTGTGCTCCCACTTGTGCACCGTCGGGACCGTCCGCAGCACCAGTTTCGTGAGCTGGAGGTCGGACCCGGTGACGAACACCACCTTGTAGTACCTGGCGGTGGTGGCAGTGATCGCGATGGTGCGCTGGGCGCCGGCGTAGAGGTTACCGCCTGTCCGGTCCTTCACTGTCAGGGCCGGCCCCCAACTGGCGCCGTCCGTACTGCTGTAGACCTCGATCTGGTCACCGGTCTCGATCAGGTCGACCCAGCCGCCGAAGTCCTGGCCGTTCAGCGCGATGCTCACGCCGCCGACGGACACCGGGGCGTCGTACGCGAACACCACCCACGCGTTGGCGTTGCGCAGGTACACCGGGTCGGTGACGGAGTCGTTGCCGAGCTTGGCGGCGTCCGCGTCGGGAAGCAGCACGCCCGAGGTCCCGTTCGTCCGCACCGGGCCGTCTGCGGTCTCGCTGTAGGCGCTGACATGGATGTCCGGCGCCAGGTCGGCCTGCGACCCGGCGGAGTCGTCCACCTTGTAGGCGAAGACCCGCTGGTCCTTGTAGTGGGTCGGCATGGGCGTCAACGCGCCGTTGTACGCCACCTTGTCCAGGAACGACCCGGAGCTGGTGAACGGTTGCGGCAGTCGTACGGTGACCGGGCCGCCGCCCTCCACCCAGGTCTCGGTCCAGACGTGCTTCTTCATGCCGTCCTCGGCCGCGACGAACGGCGCTCCGCTGATCGACCAGCCGGCCGACGAGGTGAGGGTGGCTTCGAGGCCCCGCTCGGCCGCACCCCGGATGGCCGCCGCCCACAGCGAGGTGAACTCCGGAGTCATGTAGACGACCGGCTCGTCCACGTAGCCGGCGCCACCGTTCCCGGTGAACTGCGCGAATCCGCCCACCCCGACCCGCTTCCACCAGTCCAGGTCCTTGACGATCCCCACGCTGGTGTCGTTGGGTGACATCCAGTGCCACCAGACCCGCGGTGCCCACGCGTTGGGCGGTGCCGTGAACGGACCGCGGAGGGCGGCGATGTCCGCTGCGACAGTGGACCCGCCGCCGGCCGGCGAAACCGCGGACGCGGGCGGGGCATTGAGGACGCCGCCCAAGGCGGCGGCGGCAGCGGCGGCGCCGCCTTGGAGAACGGCACGCCTGGTCGGGAACTGGCCTGGTCCGGTCATCGATGACCTCACACTTCGACACGGGTACGGCAGCGGGAATCGGCGTGGGTGCTCCCGCCGTGAGACCGATCCGACCCCGGCGCCTTCGCTCTCGGAGGCGGGGGAGTGGTGAGCGGTGGGAGGCGTCCCGCCGTCGTGGGGTATGCGCACAGCTCGTGCGATCCGGTGGGTTGAGACGATTCAATCGGCGGGCACAGGCTAGCTGGAGAGGCGGGCGAGGGCAACGAGTTGGGTGAGGTGGAGCGGGACTGCCGGTGGGGTCGGGCCGTCTCGCCCTGCCCCGGCGCGGCTCCGGGCGGCTCGGCCGGCCTCGGGCCGTCGCGGCACAGCCTGTCCCGGGATCGTCGCGGTCCGGCTGCCCCTACCGACGGCGCACACGTTCGCAGTAGCCCGGACCCACCGGGGCGTCCCGCCGCCCGGGTCCGACCAGTCGCAATCCGGGGAGACCGATGGAGAGGTGGTCAGAGGCCTCGGTGCCGACTGCGGCGATGCCGGGCGGCCCGACGGGGGGAGGCGACCCGGCCATGGCCGGACGGGTCGGAGCGTCCGGAAGGCATTGCGCCCGGCCTCGCTGCGGAAGCCCAGCGCCGGACCCGGGTTCTGGGCACATGGCGCCGCTGTCGGCCGGGTCCGGAGTGGGCATGACGAAGTGGCCGAATCGCTGTACGCGTGCGCCGGGCAGGCATGAGGCGGGAGGTGGCGAACCCGTGTTCTGAACGGATGTCAGGGCAAGCCGACCGGGCAGGTCGGCGTTGATCGCCCAGCCCTGGTGGGAGCGCGAGCTGGGGGCAGGTGCTGGGGCCGGTCGAGCGGTGCGCAGGGCTTGGAGCGCGCCTCCGTCCGAACCACCGGCCGTTGGCCTTCGCGCCGGCCCGGTGCTGGATGCGCATGGGGAGTTAGCTGCCTGGCCGCGGCGCCGCCCGTGCGAGCAGCGTGGTCAGGTGCGCGCGGTTCCATCGGGCTCGCTCTGACCACGGCAATATTCATGACCGAGTTGCATTTTTAACCTAGTAACGTTTTTATGGCGGCATGAACCAGACAGACACTCCCCCCGTGCTCGTCATCGGCGGGACGGGCCGGGTCGGCCGCGCGGTCATCGAACAACTCCTTGAGGCGGACGTGCCGGTCCGCGCCCTCTCTCGTCGCTTCGAGGTGGCGGCGACGCTGCCGGCGCAGGTTGAGTTCTTCACCGGCGACCTCACCGTGCCCGAGTCGCTCGACCCGGCCTTGAAGGGCGCCGGGGCGGTCTTCCTCGTCTGGACCGTCCCGCCGCGGACCGCCGCGGCGGTCGTCGAGCGGCTGGCAGCTCACGTGCGGCGGGTCGTCTTCCTCTCCTCCCCGCACCAAACGCCGCACCCCTTCTTCCAGCAGCCCAATCCCATGGCGGTGCTGCACGCCGGCATCGAGCGGCTCATCGCATCCACCGCACTTGAGTCGACGATCATCCGGCCGGGAATGCTCGCGTCGAACTCGCTGGCCTGGTGGGCGTCCGCGATCCGGTCCGGCGAGGTTGTCCGGTGGCCTTACGGGGCTGTCGAGACGGCACCGGTCGACGACCGCGACGTCGCGGCTGTCGCGGCGCGGACGCTCTGTCAGGACGCGTACGCCGGAGGCGACTACGTCCTTACGGGACCCGAGTCGCTGACCCAGGCCACGCAGGTGGGCGTCATCGGTGACGTCCTGGGGCACCGGATCGCATTCGAGGACATGACGCCGGACGAGTTCCGGAGCCTGTCGCAGGGCACGGCGCCCTCGGTTGTCGACATGCTGCTCGCTGCGTGGAGCGCGGCGGTCGGACAGCCCGCGTACGTCACCACTGCCGTGGCCGACATCCTCGGGACGGCGCCGCGAACGTATCGCCAGTGGGTGGCCGACCACGCCACCGCGTTCACGCAGGGCTCGTAGTCTCGTGATACCGCCGAACGGCGAGGGCGCCAACCTGGCCATGCTCGACGGATCCGAACTCGGTGAGTCGTTCGCCGCGCACCCGGACGACATCGAGGGCGCGTTCGCCGTTTACGAGCAGCCGATTGTTCGGCCGCAGCACCGCTGTCGCCGAGGAGGAGGCCGCGACCTCGGACGACACCGCGATCGCAGGTGGGCGTCGAGAACTGGCGTCGGGCGCAGGTGCAGGCGCTGCGCTACCCCTGACCCGGCCGGAGGCGCTGCATCACCGCGAGTTCGAGTGCGCGGTGCGGGACCTGCTGGAGCGTGACGGCTGCCGGGACGCGGCACGAGTCGGTGGGGTGAACGATAGGGGAGCGGACGTCATCGCCACGGAACCGCTGGGCCGGTGCTGGGTCATCCAGTGCAAGCACCGCCAAGGGGGCCTGTCGGGCAAGCCGGTCGGTACACCGGATCTACAGGTCCTCAACGGCACGGCCCGGCAGTTGCACGGCGTCGGCATCGCCGTCCTGCTCATGAACGGCCGCTACACCAAGGGGTGCCTGCCGCCTGGCCAAGAGCCAGCGCCTGCACCTGGTCGACCGCCGCACGCTGGGGGAGCGGGCGGTCGGCTCCCCACCGCCGTGGGATCTGCTGCGACAGCTCCCGCCGCCGCGCGAGGCGTCGTAGCTGACGTAGCACCACCTGACGGTCCTGAGCGGGCCTTCGGCACGGGCAGCCCTCTGCGGTATCGGTCTGGCCTCGCAGGATGGCGCCGGCCACTGAGGCAGAGCGGATCGCGACCGAACGACGGCGGTGCGGCGCGGCCTGATGGATCTGGACCCCGACGCGCCTGCGGCCCATTGCTGCACCCGCCCGGCACAGCACCGGGCTGCCTGTTCATCCGTGTGGGGGCGGCCCGGCGCCCACGGAAGTGGACCCGCCGGCCGCCAGGTCGACCCGGCTGACCGCCTGAGGCGTAACTCGAACGGCTCGTCTCTGGGTTGCCCCGGGTGGCAGAAGACAAGCTGCCCGGGACGGCGCTGAGGGGCAGTCACGTCACTCTCGCCAGAACATGTGGTGCGTCACCCCGCTGGGACTGGGAACGACATCCAGGTGGAATCGGTCGACCAGTTCATCGGGGGACTCCCAGAGTCGCACGCCGGACCCGAACTTCACCGGCGAGACCGCCACGTGCAGGGTGTCGACGAGGTCGGCGTCGAGAAACTCCCGGATGGTGGTGGCCCCGCCACCGAGCCGGACATCCCGGCCCTGGGCCGCCTCCTTGGCCTCTCTGAGGACCGTCGCAGGGTCGCCATCGACGAAGTGGAACGTGGTGTCGGAGAGTGTGAGCGAAGGACGCTTGTGGTGGGTCAGGACGAACACCGGGGTGTGGAAGGGAGGTTCGTCACCCCACCAGCCCTGCCACTCATGGTCCTTCCAGGGCCCGCGCTGGGGACCGAACTTGTTGCGGCCCATGATCTCGGCGCCGATGTTGCGCGGGTAGTCCCGCGTGAGGTAGTCGTCCAGGCCCCGGCTCCCCCCGGGGTCGGTGCGCATGGGCCAGCTCGCCGTGGCACCGGCCCAGGCGAACAACCTCTCGGGCTCGACATGACCGAACGGCCTATCGAGGGTCTGGTCCTCACCGGCACCGATCCCGTCACTCGAGACGTTGAAGTTCTGGACCCTCAATAGCTGGGCCATGCGTTCCTCCTGTGATGGGGCGATACCAGTGGTGAGACTCTCCGGGCCAGGTAATCTCATCGCCGCCTCCGTGACTGCTCAGAACTCGGTCAACCAGCGTACTGACCTCTGAGGTTCACGCAGTTGGGCCGATACCCGTGGTGAAGCGCCGTGGTGAGGCGCGTCACCTGCGGAGCCTTGGTCGATTCGCTGGTTCGTCGAGGAAGCCTGAAGGAGCTGTCGCAGACGGCTGCGGGCGCATGCGGTCACGTCATTTCTTGGGCTCTGGCGCAACGTCTGTGGTAGCGGCAGGCCGAGTACGGAGTTCAGATCGGAGATAGTCCAGTACGGGTGGTAAAGGCGAGCGGCCAGTCGTCTGCTGTCGGCCGCCCGTTCAACAAGCGCTACGCCGCGTCGACTGCTTGCCTGCTGAGTTCCTCGAAGGAGACGCCCCAGCTCTCCCCCCAGGTATCCAGGTTGTGCGCGCAGTGCACACGCCGCACGAACAGCGACGAGGGGTGAGGTGGCTGCGGGACCGGGCGTGGTGTCTTTGGTCAGTCTTCGCTCTCGGGTGGGGTGCCGCCGGCGGCGACGGCGTCGAACTGTGTGCTCAGGTCGCTGGTCAGGCGGGTCAGCAGGCGGATGAGCTCGGCGCGGTCGTGGTCCGGCCACTGGGCGAGCGCTGCGGCGAACCATCCGTTGACGATGGTGGTGTAGCGGTCGACGATCCGCCGCCCGGAGGGTGTCAGGGCGATCAGGCGGGCCCTTTGGTCCTCGGGGTCGGTAACGCGCTTGATGATCGCCCGCTTTTCCAGGCTGTTGAGGTGGCGCGTGACGTGAGGTCCGACGACCTGCATGCGGGTGGCGATCTCGCCGACCCGCAGCGGGTGTTCGGCGGCGTTCAGGAGGACCAGAATCGTCATGGCAGGCCGGTCCAGTGCCAGCCCGGCGTCCTGGACGGCCTGCTCGTAGAGCTGTCCGCGATTGAGCAGGGTCCGCAGCTGCAGCAAGTGCGGCAGCAGTCCGGTGGTCGCGTCGCTGAGCGGATCCATGTCCACACTCCCTTAATGGATACCTAACCTAGGTATATTATCTCCTCCGGAAGCCGACCTCGTGGGGGGATCGGACCGCCGTCATTTATGATACCTAAGGTAGGTAATCAACGTCATGAACGAGCCCACTCGCACCACCGCGAAGGTGACCACGACCGACGTCCTGATCATCGGCGCCGGCCCCACCGGCCTGACCCTGGCCTGCGACCTGGCCCGACGCGGTGTCAGCTTCCTCCTCCTGGAACGCTCCACCACGCCCAGCACCGCCTCCCGCGCCAAGACCATCCAGCCCCGCACCATGGAAATCGCCGACGACCTCGGCGTAGCCGGGCGCGTCCTGACCGAGGTGTCGGCGTACGGCTTTAGCTCCCCAGTTGCGTACAGACGAACGTCCCCAGGTGTCAGGCCACTTCGGTCTCTCGCTCGAGGGCCTTGAGGCGGTTCTTCAGCCGGTAGCTGTTGCCGTTGATGGGGACTACTTCGCAGTGGTGGAGGAGGCGGTCGAGGATCGCGGTGGCGAGGACTTCGTCGCCGAAGACCTGGCCCCATTCGCTGAAGGTCTTGTTCGAGGTGAGGATGATCGAGCCCTTCTCGTAGCGCTTGGAGATCACTTGGAAGACCAGGTTCGCCTCGGCTCGCTCCAGCGGCTGGTAGCCGACTTCATCGACCACCAGGACACTCGGCCGCAGGTAGGAGCCGAGTTTGCTGGTCAATCTGCCGGCGGCCTCGGCGGTCTTGAGGTTGCGGACCATGTCGTCGAGGCTGGTGAAGTAGATCGAGTAGCCGGCCCGGCAGGCCGCGACCGCCAGCGCGACGGCGATGTGTGTTTTGCCGACTCCGGGCGGCCCGAGCAGGGCCACGTTCGCCTTGGCCTCGACGAACGACAGGGTCGCGAGGTCCTTGATCTTGCGCGGGTCGAGCTCGGGCTGGAAGGAGAAGTCGTATTCGTCGAGCGTCTTGTGGTGCGGCAGTTTCGAGGTCCTCAGGCCGCTGCGGAAGCGCCGGTCGTCGCGGACGGCGAGTTCCTCGGAAAGCACCAGGTCGAGGAAGTCGAGATAGCCCATCTTCGCCTCATCCGCCCGCCGGGTGTACTCGTTGACGGCTTCGGCCAGGTGGGGCAGGCCGAGCTTGGCGGCCGTGGTGCGGATGCGGTTGCCGGTCAGCTCGCTCAAGACGTGTCCTTGCTCTGGGAACGGGTGGTGAAGGGGCGGGTGCCGGTCAGCTCGTCATAGACCGACAACGGCCGGCGTCCGACCTCGATCCGGCTGGCCGCGGCCCTGTTCAACAGGGCCTGCAGCGGCCCGGATTCCTCACTGCGGGGACGCCCTTGGCGGGGTTGGAGCGGGATGTCGCCGGTGGTCGTCCGGCGCCCCTTGCCGGTGGGGAGGCCGTCCCAGTGCTTCTCCTCGACGACCCGCGCTCCGCGGCCGACCGCCCGCGGGTGCATGGCCAGCAAGGTCTCGCCGCTGGTATCGGGGGCGGTCGAATACAGCATGACCTGCGACTTCGTAGCGCGGATCTCGATCAGCTGGCGGGGTCGGACCTTGCGGGCGGGTACTGAGTAGAGGTTGCCGCCGAAGGCCACCAGGCAGTCCTTGCCGACCGGTCGCAGATGCCTTTCGGCCACCAGATACGGGGTGGGCGGCAACGGTCGTAGAGCCGCGTGATCGCGGGCAGCCCGCTCGCCGATGACTTCCCGGTGCGTCTTGTGGATCTGAGCCCGCCGGTGCGGCACCCACGCGGTGAACGCGGCGTCCATCTCATCGGTGGAGGAGAAGGCCCGCCCGGACAGAACATGATCACGGACGATCAGAACCTGGCGTTCGACCCGGCCTTTTCCGGTGGGCCGGTAGGCAGCCAGCACGTCGATGTCGAAGTCGTAGTGGCCGGCGAATCCGGCCGCCTCCGGATGCAGGGGAACCGCCTCACCAGGAGCGACGTGGCGGCGGACGACGGTCTTGGTGCGGTCGTAGACGATCGTCATCGGCGCCCCGCCGAAGTGCGCGAACGCCCGCCGGTGGCAGTCGAAGAACGTCTGCAGGTCCTGGCTGCTGGTAAAACAGCAGAACGGATCTCGCGAGTACGACAGGACCATGTGGAAGGAGTAGACCTTCGGGATGCCCATATGCGCGAGGATCTTCCCCTCGTCACCCCAGTCGACCTGGGCCTGGGCCCCCGGGATCACCTCGAACCGGCGGTGCATGCCCGCCAGTTCCCGCGGCGTGATCCCCAGTTCCTCGGCGACCCTCGGGCGGGCTTTCTGAACGTAGAGCTTGACCCGCTGATAGTTGCCCGTGAACCCGTACTCCCTGGCCAGCCGCTCGTGGATGACCGCGGCCTTCATCAAGATCTCTGCCCGGAGCATCGAATCGATCAGCGGCGCGAACTCGTCGATCACCCTCGCCAACGACCGCCCGTTCGTCGACCGCCGCGGCGGAGTCGCCGGCCCCGGTGCCGAGAGGTACTTGCGGACCGTCTTGCGGTCCAGCCCGGTCTCCCTGGAAATCTCCGACAGGCTCATCGCCCCGGACTCCAAGAGGCCACGAAAACGCCGCAGTTCCAACCAGCGACGTGGATCCAAAACCATCGCCGACCACCCTTCGCCACCCACACCGACATGCAGCAGAGTGCCGAAAGCGGCCCCTCAACACGTCAAGAACTGGGGACGTTCATCCGTACGCGGGTGGGGACGTTCATGTGTACGCCGACACGAGGGCCGGGTGAACGTCCCCACCCGCCGCTACGACGGTGAGCGGGTGGTCTCAGAGGCGGTGGAACTCGCCGGAGGGATGCACACCACGGACGCCCCCTACCCGCCGGTCTGGCTTTCCCAGCCGCGGTTCGAGCACATCCTGCGCGAGCGCCTGGCCGAGCTCGGCGGAACCATCCGCTGGGGAAGCCAGGTCACCGACCTCCAGCAGGACGACGACGGCGTCACCGCCACCATCGAGACCACGGCCGGGCCCGACGCGGGCGTAAGCGTCGTCCACGCCCGCTACGTCGTCGGTGCCGACGGCGGACGCAGCACCGTCCGCGCACTGGCCGGCATCGCACTGCACGGCACCTCCCTGACCGACCAGCGCTGGCACCTGGGCGACGTACGCGTCACCGGCCTCTCCCGCCACTGCCAGCACCTGTGGACCAGCAAGAAGGACGGCCTACTGTCCCTGTTCCCGCTGCCCGGAACCGACCTGTGGCAGTTCCAGGCCTCCATTCCCGCCGACCGGGCCGAGCCCGAGGAGCCGTCGCTTGAGCTGTTCCGCCGCATCTTCACCGAGCGCGCAGGAGTCCCCGGCGTGGTCATCCAGGACGTCTCATGGCTCTCCCTCTACCGGATCAACGTGGTCCTGGCTGACCACTACCGCTCCGGGCGGATCCTCCTGGCCGGCGACGCGGCGCACATCCACTCCCCAGCCGGCGGCCAGGGCATGAACACCGGCATCCAGGATGCCTACAACCTCGGCTGGAAGTTCGCCGCCCTCCTCGACGGCGCGGACCCGGCCCTGCTCGACACCTACGAGCACGAACGCCGCCCCGTCGCCCGCAACGTCCTGGACGACAGCACAACCCGCCTGGAAAACGTGATGCGCGCGGCAGCCGAGAGCGAAGGCGCCTCCGCCCAGCAGGGGCTCACCGACGACCACACCACCGGCTTGGGCATCTCCTACGCTGACAGCCCGCTCACCCACGGTCCCGGCGCGGGGGTCCGCGCCCCCGACGCACCCTGCCGCGATGCCGAGACCGGCCGCCCCACCCGGCTGTTCGACCTGCTGCGCGGCCCCCACTGGACCCTGCTCTCCTTCGGGGGCACCGTCGTCCAGCAGGCCCCGGGCGGTCCGCGTATCGTCCGGGTGAGCACCGACCTGGCCGCCAACGATGCCGGCGCCGTCATCGACACCGACGACATCGCCCACCACGCCTATGGAGTCACCGGCGACGAACTCGTCCTCATCCGCCCCGACGGCTACATCGCCGCCCGCCGCCCCGCCCACGACCTGCCCGGGGTTCTCGCCCTGGCGGCCACCAACGGCCTGTGACCCGCCGAGCAGGACGCGCGGCGGACAGAACCGAAAGTCAGCGATCCTCCGCGACATCGCCGGATGATCCGGGGCGCCGGACCCACGAAGCTGACCCTTGTCATCAGTGGATGCTGATGCCAGGTGCGAGCAGGCTGGTGAGCTCGGCGATCGCCCCCCGAGGTGGGGCTTGAAGGGGCGGCGGACGTTCTCCGTCCTGTTGTGCCTCGCCTTGGCCATCAGCATCAGCAGGGCTCGCCCCGGCCCCGCCGAGGTGCGTCAAGCCCGGAGTGGCGCCACTCGTGGAGGTCTCCGCCTGCCCCAGGCCCGTGGACCGCGGTGTGCTCGTCCAGCAGCGCGCGAGCCCGGCCGTAGGCGGCCGGGCAAGGCCGGTGTCCGGGCGGCCGACTCACGCGAGCCGGCCGACAGCCTTGCCGGGCCCTGGGCGCCGGGGGGCGACGAACCCGCCCCTGGGCGCGGCGCTTGGGCAGTCACGGCAGGAGGGCCGTGCCGCCTCCCAGCACACGGTCCCCAGCGAGAAGTCCTTGCGCCTGGCCGCTGCGTCGAACCGTGCGCTGGGCCCACCTTGCCTCAACGGACAGCGGCGGCCGGCCACGTCCAGGTGCTCGACGTCGACCTCTATCCTTCTCTCTCGCAGGTTCACCTCCCGGCGAGGGATCAGCCGGTCGATCGCCACTTCGACTGGGCCGAGGTGTCGGAGTCCGGCGCGGTGACCGCTTCGCCCACGCCGGAACCGCCCGCCCGCCGCGCCCACTCCATGCCCGGTTTCCGTAGCGTGCCCGGTAGTGCGGGGGTGAGCTTCGCCTGGCGCAGGTCTTCGAATCCTGTACGCGAGCTTCACCCTGGCCGGGCTCGACCTGGCCGTCGACCGTGATTGGTTCAGTGCGTCCGCGGGGTACCGGCCGGCCGGAGCCTTCGCGAAGGTGGGCACCCGCGCGGGCGTCAGGAGGCGGCTGTCCACGGTCGGCTCGGCCCTGTGTCCCGCCGGCGGCCCATTGACGCGCGCACCTGCTTCCCCAGCAGTTCGTCCACCGTCGTGCACGTTGCCTGCAGCGGGGTGAACTCAAGCAGGATGAAGCCGGCAGACGAGCACGCACCCCGGGCTGCGCCGTGGAGCCTGTCGCGACAGGCACGGTCCGCGACGGGGCTCCCCGTGTCCGACTCGGGCACGATCGGAACCGCTCGGGCGTGGTTGATGCCTCCGGAGTGGACGCTCGGCGCGGCGGCGCGGCGTGAACACTGCGGGTGAGGCGCTGACCTGGCTGAGACAGGCGTCCGACAGCCGACCCGCGGCGGTGGTGGCGGCAGTGCTCGATGCCACCAAGATCCCGCCCACGTGATGTGGGCCCGCGTCCTCGGACATCTCGGAAAACGTCTGACTGGTCCACGCCAGAGCGGGGTTCGTCGTCAGCGGACGATGCCGCAGGTGAGGCGGAGTGGGCCGCGACAGAGGCCGGCGCAGCCATCTGTCGATGGTGGCGGTGGTGTGGTTCGAGCGGTGTGGTTCGAGCGGTGTGGGGGGTCAGGCGGCTTGGAGGAGTTCGGCGCGGCCGAAGAGGATGGCGTAGCCGGAGGGGAGGTGGGTGAGGATGTGGTCGACGGTGGGGCCGGCGAGGTGGGCGACGACGCCCAGGACGGAGCCGACGTCCCAGCGGGTGGTGGCGGGGGTTCCGCCGGTGCGGGTGGCGAGGTCCTTGACGAAGGCCCAGCCTGTGAGGGACTGCGTCTGCGTTCCGGGGTTTTGCGCGGTGAGGATCCGTGCGGCTTCGTGGGGGAGATGGGCCGCGAGGTCGACGCGGTCGTGGTGGGTGAGTTGGCGTCCGAGGGCGGTCAGGACATCAGCCGTGACGGCCTCGGCTCTTTCGCGGGTGGGGTAGGCGCCGTTGTAGCGGACGCGTTCCAGCATCTGCGTGTACGACATGGTCGTTTCGCTCGGGGCCTGCTGAGAGGTGAGCTGCATCGGAGGGTGGGCCTTTCGCGGTGTTCGGCGGGGGACGTGGGGCATGTGCGGCAGCGGCCTGGGCCGGCCCCGGAGCGGTGCGGGGCAGCTTGCCGCGGGGGAGTGGTTGCCCGGCGGGTTGGCGCAACGAGCTGAGTCAAGCGTCGATGTTCGGAGGCGCGGTCGGCATTTTTCTCGTCTCGTGCCGGCGGATCCTGAACGGACCCTTCGCGGTGAACGGGCCGGAGGGCCGCGGCGGATTCGGCGGGCGGGCTCTGTAGTGCCCGCCGGGTCCTGCTCTTGCCTGAGGGCTGCGAACCGCCGTGCCCGAGGGTCATCTTCCCCGGGGGACTGGCGGGAGGGGTGCGGAGGACGGGCCTTGGGACGAGGAGAGGGGCCCGTCCTCCGCTGTGGCTTTGAGGCTGGGTTTCAGCCGCGGATGGCCTTGCGCTGTGAGCCGGGGGTGATGGAGATCTTGCGGGGCTTGGCGCGTTCGGCGATGGGGATGCGCAGGGTGAGGACACCTGCGTCATAGCCGGCGTTGATCTGCTCGGTGTCCAGGCTGTCGGCCAGCATGACCTGGCGTGAGAAGACGCCGAGGGGGCGCTCGGAGAGCTCCCTGTGGACCTCGTCGCTGTTGGCGGCGGGGCGGCGTTCGGCCTTGACGGTGAGCATGTTGCGCTCGACGTCGATGTCGATCGCCTCGGGGTCGACGCCGGGAAGATCGAGGGCGATGACGTACTCGTCGCCTTCGCGGTAGGCGTCCATCGGCATCGCCGAGGGCCGCGACCAGGTGCCGGACGACCCGTTCACCAGAAGCTGCTGGGTGAGCCGGTCCAGCTCACGGAAGGGATCGGTGCGCATCATCAGCATCAGAAAACACCTCCATGTGCGATCGGGCTGTTCTTGCCCGTGCCCTGTTGACTGCTCCTGTTGTAACATGTCATCAAGACGATGACAAGTGATGGTGTCGCCTGTCGGGTGACACAAAGGGAGGTAGCTCATGACCGCGGCCGACCAGGACCCGTCGCCCCCTCCCACCTCCTTCCTGGCCGCCAAGGAGGCTTTGAAGACGATCGAGGACGCCGTCCTCGCCGCCCAGCAGTCGGGGTCCGGCGGGCGGTCGGAACCTGGAGCCGGGGCGGACCAGGTGCTGGCGGCGCTGCTGCTGCTGCGCCAGATGCGCGATCAGCTGGCGGGCTGGGAGTCGGGCCTGATCGAAACCGCCCGCGAGGCCGGTGCGAGCTGGGCCGACCTCGCCGAGCCCCTCGGCGTCGCCAACCGCCAGTCCGCTGAACGCCGCTATCTGCGCCTGCGTCCCGGAGCCCCCGGCAGTACCGGCGAACAGCGTATCCAGGCCACCCGCGACCACCGCGCCGCCGAACGCACCGTCACGACGTGGGCCCGAGGCAACGCCGGCGACCTACGCCGGCTCGCCGGAGCGATCAGCGACCTGACCGATCTCCCGGACGCATTCCGCCGGCCCCTCGTGCGGGCACTCGGCCAGGACGACGTCGCCGTACTCCTTACCCCTCTGGCCGCCACCCGCGAGCATCTCGCCGCGAGTCACCCGGATCTGGCCGCCCGCCTGGATTCCCTCACCCGCCACACCGACGACCTGCGCCAAGCCAGCGGGGACGAACGCCACCCACACCGGTGACACGGCCCGCCGGCTACGGGGCCTTTCCCGCTCTCGCCGCCACATCGAGCACGGCTCATGACCTGTGGACCGGCGCTCGGGTGGGGCGTGATCGGCGTGCGTTCCCGGGCGATCGGTCGCAGCTCACCGAGACGGCGGACGCTGCGAACGCCGGTTGTCCGGACGAAGTCCCGCGTCCTCGTGGTCATGGGCGTGCGCGCGTACGCCAGTGAGGAGGTGATCGCGACGGTTCCCGCGAATCCGCCGCATTCTGGCTGATGTGCTCCATGGCCCGGCGCGGCCCGGCGCGGCCCGGCGCGGCCCGGCGCGGCCCGGCGCGGCCCGGCGCGGCCCGGCGCGGCCCGGCGCGGCCCGGCGCGGCCCGGCGCGGCCCGGCGCGGCCCGGCGCGGCCCGGCGCGGTACGCGCGTCGCCTTTGGTGCGTCGCCGCGATGGCCCTCACGGCATTGGAAGACGCTCACGGGGATCCACCCCACCGCCCGCCATCTGCTGTGAACGGGGTTGGCGCCTTGGCGTTGGCTTTAACGGGGGAGCAGGGCGCTGACGGTCTTGCCGCCGGATGGCCGGTGGGTCACGTTGGTGGAGTGGGCGAGGTCGTTGACCATGCCCCAGCCGAAGCCTCCGCCTGCGCCGTCCAGGTCGGGGGTGCGCATGCGCGGCGCCTGCGAGCTGGGGTCGTCGACGGCGACCTCGATGAGGTCGGGGTGGGCGGTGAGGTGGAGGGTGTAGGTGCCGCCGCCGTGTCGAACTGCGTTGGTGACGAGTTCGGAGACGACCAGGACGACGCTGTCGGCCGCATCGGAGGCGATGGCCGGCTGCTGGAGGGCTTCGAGGAAGCCTCGGGTGCTCTCGCGTGCGTCGGCGACGGTGGCCGGGGAGTGGACGGCCGTGGTGTTGCGGCAGATCGTGTCCATCTGGTCCCCCTGGTCTCTGGTTCGTCAGTGCCTGTCCCTGCGTACCCGCGGTTTGTGCCCTGCCGGGGCAAATCTCAACCCTTGCGGAGCGCGATTGCCTCACTGCTGGGCTAAGGGAAATCTGTGTCGGCTGGAGTAGACATTGGGGGGTGGGCGTGGTTATGGTTTCTCTCGTAGCCGAGATCGAGCGAGGGCCCGGCAGAGATGAACTGGCGGGCAGTTGTGCAGCAGTTGCAGTACGCAGGACGGTGCGGTGGTGGAGTTTCGAAGCCAGGGTTGTCGCAGGACGGCGACGGGACTGACGACCGCACCGGGTGGCCCGCGGTGATCAGGGGCCGCCGCCAGTAGCAGTGCGGTTCAGCAGTACCCAGCAGTACCCAGCAGTGAAGTCACAGAGCAGCACCTTGGTGAAGGCGTCGGCTGCGGGCGCGCGCACCGGGAGGTTCGGCAGTGGGGTTCCAAGCCAGGGCAGATGCACGACGGGCGACGGGGCTGGCTGTCGAAGAGTGGCGCTGTCACAGGTCACCGAGCAGTACGCATCACCAGCAGTATCGGCAGTAGGTACGTGATCGCTGAGGGAAGAACGGAGGAGTTGAGCGCCATCAGGATCGCCCGGGCGGAGTCCCAGAGCCCGGGTACCGCAGGACATCGATAGTGGGGTGGTCTCCGGTCAAGCAACCGCGATCCCCGCATGCCCCGTCCTCTCCCGGACGGTCGTGCGGATACAGAGGGCCGGCGCAGTATGAGGGCCGGCGGATGGTGTAGCAGTTCCTTCGGGGCCCTGGTGCCAATGGCACCAGGGCCCCTCCGCATGTTCCACGAGAGAGGTGCGATGGCAGCAGAGGTCTCCTACGGCCGTCTCGATGACGACGACTATCCCGCCTACACCATGGGCCGGGCCGCGGAAATACTCCACACCACCCCCGCTTTCCTGCGCGCCGTCGGCGCGGCCCGCCTCATCACACCCCTGCCATCCCAGGGCGGGCACCGCCGCTACTCCCGCTACCAACTGCGCATCGCCGCCCGCGCCCGCGAACTCGTCGACGCCGGCACTCCCATCGACGCCGCCTGCCGCATCGTCATCCTCGAAGACCAACTAGCAGAAGCCCAGCGGCTCAACGCCGAACACCACCGCACCGCTCAAGCCCAGGCCCCGTCTACCGCGCTCTGATACGGCTGGGACCTGCGGCCTTGCCTCCGCCACTTTGGTTCCTTGCCGCACACGCACGATGGCCGGAGGCCTGAGCGCGGCCGCGTCCCGGGTGAGCCTCGACCGCTGCGCGCAGGACGCTTCAGCGGCTGGCACCCGGCGCCCGCAAGCCTGGTGGCCCGGGGTCGATGACCTCGCGAAAGAGGCAGGTTTACTCGGCCGTGTGGGGGATAGCGGGGGTAGCGCCGATCAGCGTTTGAGGAGGTTCACCGTATGTCTGCCGGCTCCGCTCTTCCCGCCCCCGATCCCGCCCCCACGTCCGTCTCCGTGTTGACGATGGGTGAACTGCCGTGGGTGGAGGACCCCCAGGCGGTCGCCCCGTCCGACGCGCGTGCGCTGTCGAAGGTGTTCTTCGACCGGTTGCAGAGCGTGGAGGAGGGGACGCGTGAGTACGCGTACGCGCGCAACACCCTCGTCGAGATGAACATGACCCTGGTCCACTATGCCGCCAAGCGTTTCCACCGCAGGGACCAGATGGAGGACGTGGTCCAGGTCGGCATGATCGGCCTGATCAAGGCCATTGACCGCTTCGATCTCTCCCGCGAGACAGAGTTCACCACCTTCGCGATCCCCTACATCGTCGGGGAGATCAAGCGGTTCTTCCGGGACACCAGTTGGGACGTGCACGTCCCGCGGCGTCTGCAGGAGCTGCGGGTGGAGTTGGCCAAGGCCCGTGACGTCCTGCACGCGCGCCTGGATCGCGATCCGTCGGTCGCCGAGCTGGCCGCGTACGTGAAGCGGCCGCAGGAGGAGGTGGCCGAGGGCATCATCGCCGCCAACGCCTACAGCAGCGAATCCCTCGACATGCCCTACGACAGCGGCGACGGGGCCCGGGGCCGCAACGTCAGCCTTTCCGAGTTCACCGGCGCCCTCGATCCGGGTATGGAACTCGTGGAGGACCTCACGTCCCTCGCCCCGCTCATCGCCAAGCTCGGTGAACGCGATCGTCGGATCCTGCACATGCGCTTCGTCGAGGAGATGACCCAGTCCCAGATCGGTGAGGAGCTCGGCGTCTCGCAGATGCACGTCTCCCGACTCCTCGCTCGCGCGATCAAGACGCTGCGCGCGGGCCTGCTCACCTGTCAGTGAGTACTCCCTTCGTTACCGTGGAGGGCCGGTCGCCTGCCCGGTTGTCCGGGTCAGCGCGGGTACCGAGTGTTCGCTGTGAGAGTGGCAGGGCCTGCGGAGGTCGGGTCACGCAGGGGTGGGGCCCGCCGAGTCCAGCGGGCCCCACCCCTGCGTGTGACGCTGAGCTGTGGCGGACGCACGCGGATGAGCCAGCAGTTCTGGGGAGAGGTGGGCAAACGGACCCGGTGGAGCACGAGTCGGCGTCCGTCGAGCCTGTGGTGGACATCCCCGATGGCCGTCCTGCCGGAGACCGGGATGAAGGGCGGGTCAACGAGGTTGACAGGGCGCCGGGGCCCGAGGCGCCCCCACCGGTTTACTTTCGCGGGCCCGTCAATATGGCCGACGCCCGTGTTCCGGTCACCCCGCCAATAGCGGCGGGGTCGGTCTGCCGACGTACCGGGATGGGCGTTTGCCCCCCGGGCGACCAATTCCTGAACAGAGCTTCGGGCCTTGTTGGAAATGCGATTAACTGCCTTTCCGGCAAGGCCCGGATACGCGAGGGCGTCCGCCGCGTTGGAGGAGCGGTTCCCTATCGCTGCTACGAGGGCCGTCCCGGCCACTTCTGCGACTACCCGACACCGTGCCTCCCACCCGTTGCGTGAGGGGAAACAGACAAATGGTGAGGGCGGCCCACCGGATCCGGTGGGCCGCCCTCACCACTGCGCATGGACGCTTCTACCAGCGGTACCAGCGGCTTCGCTTGCCACCGCTGTGCGCGGCCGGGCGGATCAGGAAGCCCAGCGCCCACACGACGAGGACGATGATCGCGATCCACCACAGCAAGTGCAGAGCGAAACCCGCACCGGCGAGAATGAGTGCGAGAAGAAGAACGAGCAGAATGGGAACCATAGTTATTACCTCCGGAACGCCGTGTGCCCCCGCTGGGCGGCGCCATGTGCGGGAAAATCGCTCTCTCTTATCTGATGCGTACGTACCGCTGACCGCTGACCGCACAGGCCAGGCGCACAGGCCAGGCGCACCGGCGACCGCGGAGGCGCTCCTGACGCGTTTCCGCCGGGGCGATCTCGTCGCAGGCGAGCGGTGCGGGGGCATCGAATGCGGGACGACGGTCGCGTTCTCCTGCGCGGGCGACGGCGAGGTAGGCGTGGCGCGAGCAGGTCGAGTGACCCAAGGGACCATCGCGAGGTGTCGGCTTCATGTCAGTGAGCTTGTGGCAGCGACGGTTGACCTGGAGAGGCAGTTCTACGGTCGGTCGCCCCTGTCCGCCCGGCTGCCGAGGGCTTGGTGCTGTGCGCCTTGACCGCTGGCATGGAGCTGTACATCCCCAAGGTGGGTTCACCGCCATGTAGGTGGTACTTCGCAAAGGAAGACTGTCGGCGAGGGCGCCCAGCACGGACCCGGCCACGGTGACGGCCAGCACGGCGAGCAGGACCTGCCGCCTGCCGTGCCGGCCGCCCAGCCTGCTGAGCAGCGGCGTGCCGACGGCGCCGGGCAACAGTGTCGCCGTGGCGAGCCGGCTGATGTCGGTGGCCGAGGCGTTCAGGTCCTGCTGGAGGTGCCGAGGCAGGCACCGTCAGCGTCTGCACCATCGAGACCATCGTCGCGCCCGGCCCGAGGGCGAGGGCGAGGCCCCGCCCGCCGCGCGGCGGGCGGCTTGCCACCCTGACCGCGGCACGCCTGGCAGCGGGTCTGCTGCCGGGGATGGACGGGATGCGGTGGGCGGGGCATGGGGTGTCCGACCCGCGGTTCGGCGTTGTCATGAGTGGGTGTTCCCATGTTCGCGAGTGGTGTGCCGGCCGGGTGGATGGCTCAGCTGAGGGTCTTGAGGAGAGCGGCTGCCAGGGATGCCGAGGACTGGGGGTTCTGCCCGGTGTGCAGGGTGCGGTCGATGACCACGTGCGGCGCCCAGGGCTCACCTGCGGAGTACTCGGCGCCCAGGGCGACGAGACGGTCCTCCAGCAACCACGGCAGGCCGTCGGCCAGACCTGTGAGCTTCTCCTCGGCGGAACTGAAGCCGGTGAGCCGGTATCCGGCGAACGGCCAGGTGCCGTCCGCCTGCCGCGTCGCGAGCAAGGCGGCCACCCCGTGGCACACCACGGCCAGCGGTGTGCCCCCGTCCAGGACGGTACGCAGGAGCCGGGCGGAGTCGGCGTCCCGC
This sequence comes from Streptomyces sp. NBC_01497, assembly GCF_036250695.1. Lineage (NCBI taxonomy): Bacteria > Bacillati > Actinomycetota > Actinomycetes > Kitasatosporales > Streptomycetaceae > Streptomyces > Streptomyces sp. NBC_01497. Next base: position 8,442,986 of record NZ_CP109427.1, read on the forward strand.
GAGAGGTCCTGCATCGGTCCGTGCCCGCCCACGTAGAAGACAGCGTCGTAGTCGTCGGGATCGACGTCTGCCAGGAGGAGCGGGTGGCTCAGCCCGGCGACGCCGTTCAGCGCGGCAGCGGCCGCGGCGGCACCCTCGGGGCCGCCGTTGACCTCCGGCCGCAGGCTCGCGGGGTCGACGCTGGGCTCGATGCCGCCCGGCGTGGCGATCGACACCCGATGGCCGGCCTCCGTGAAGGCGCGGTGGGGCACCGTGAACTCCTCGGCCCAGTAACCGGTGCGGTGCTTGCTGCCGTCAGCCATCTCGAGGTGGTCGGCGCCGGTCATCACCATGAGTATCTCTGCCATGCCGTGTGTGCTCCCTGAACGTCCCGGGTTTACCGGGATGGAGCCGCCGGTGGACCGGCGGCCTGACATGGACGACACTAGGCCGCACACTCATCGGCAAACCAATAGGAAGCCCGACATGAACCATCAGAATTCCGATGTATCGCGAGGTGTGCCCGGAACTCGCCCGTCCGATGGCGGGTCGCTGGACCTCGGCCTGCTGCGGACCTTCCTGGCCGTCCACCGGGCCCGCTCGCTCACCGGCGCGGCACGGGCCCTGGGCATTTCTCAACCCACTGTGAGCGCGCAGGTACAGGCCCTGGAGCAGCAGTTGGGCCGCCAGCTCTTCGAGCGTCTGCCGCGCGGCGTGGCCTCCACCACGGTGGCCGACGCCCTGGCCGGCGAGATCGCCGCGCCGCTCGACGCGCTCGCGGCCGTCGCGGACCGTGGACGCTCCGACGCGGAGGCCCTTGCCGAACCGGTCCATCTGGGCGGCCCCGCCGAGATGCTCTCGGTGCTGGCGTTGCCCGCCCTCGCGCCGTTGACACAACACGGTGTCCTGCTGCGCGTCACCGCCGGACTCGCTGACGAACTGCTCGACGGCCTGCACGCCGGCCGCTTCGACCTGGTCCTGTCGGCCGTGCGGCCCAGGGGCCGCTCCCTGAGCGCCGTTCCGCTCATGGACGAGGAGTTCGTCCTCGTCGCCGCACCGGCATGGGCGGAGCGGATCGGGCCGCTCAACTGCAAGGATCCGGGGCCACTCCAGGGTGTACCGCTCGTCGCCTACGGCGAGGACCTGCCGATCCTGCGCCGTTACTGGCGCCACGTCTTCCGTACGCGCCTGTCCGCACGGCCCGCCGTCGTCGTCCCGGACCTGCGCGGTGTCCGGGCCTGCGTCGTCGCGGGCGCGGGCATCACCGTCCTGCCCCGTTACCTGTGCAAGGACGAACTCGCCTCCGGCACGCTGCTGGCCCTGCTCTCCCCGCAAGACCCACCCATCAACACCGGTTTCCTGGTCGAGCGTGCCGGTGCCCTCCCCCGTCCCGCGCTTGTCGCCGTGCGGACGCACCTCGTGCGGGCAGCCCGCTCCTGGTAACAGCCCGCGGGTTCACGCACGCACTCGTCGCACAGCGGCAGAAGACACCTCCGCGCTTACTGACCGCCGTGCGCGCACCGGCCCTGTGGGTCCGACCTTAAGGCCCGAGCCCTGGCCGTTCTGCACCCTCGCTCAGCCCGCGGACGAACATGACATCGGCGACAACCTTCCCTTGCCACGGCTGGGCCGTCACCGAGAGCTCTCGCCGGTAGGGAGCAGGCTGGTTGAGCTCAGTCATGGCCTCCGCCAGGGTCGGAAGCAATGTCGTTGTCGACGCACACGCCAGTAACGCGGGACCCGCCACGTGATGTGCGGATCTTCCGTCATTACGGCACGGCACGGCACGGCTCTGCCCAGCGGCGTAAGGCGATCACCGAAGCCGAGCCGGACCGGGCCCCGCGAACAGAACCACTCAGCCTGGCACAGGCAGGCGGCTGTGCAGTGGTGAAGGCCCGGCCGTCTCGGAACGCCTGACGGCGGGCGTGTCTCGTCGTCGAGGCGGGGGAGCGGTTGCTTCCGGGCTGGGTGGTTACCAGTCGAGTGGGAGCGGTACGAAGGGAGCGTCTTCCGGTGCGGCTTTGCGGGCCGCCAAGGCGGTCCTGGCGGGCTCGCCCGCCCGGAGGCGCAGCCGGGGGGAAGGGTAGTTCGAGTGTGTCGGCGAGTGGGGTGGCCGCGTCTTCGCCTCCAGGGCCCACTTGCTGGCGGCGTATCGATCGCGGCAGGCTGCGCGGCCCACGCCGGCTGAGGGCGGCCAGGCGGCGGCAGATCGACAGTCGCTGCCGACAGGCCACCCAGACGCCTCCGCGGCGTCCTCTCATGCCCCTGCTGGACACAATTTCGCCATATCCGTGGCTTATGCGGCCGGCCGCGCCACCAGCCCCGGCGACTGTTCGCGGACCGCGGCTACGACACGTACCGCCGCCTCATTCGGACGGCGGGTTGCACCGAAGATCGCGCGCCGCGGAGCCCCGCACGCTCCGGCCTGCGCAAGACCCGCTGAGTGGTCGAGCGCACGTTGGCCTGGCTCCACCGGTTCAAACGACTCCGCATCCGCTACGGAATACGCGCCGAACTCCACCTCGCACTCCTCCAACTCGCCTGCAGCATCATCTGCTTGAGACGACCCCGAACCTCATTCTGAAACGATCAGTGAGAGCCGGGAGCCGGTGTCCGCGCCGAGGATCGTCTCGCTCGTCTCGCGGGCTCTGTGTGGGCACCGGGTCGGCGGGTACTCGGCGGACGTGACCGAATCCGCAATCGCCGTTCTCGACATCGACGGCACGCTCATCGACTCCAACTATCAGCATGCGCTCGCTTGGTACCGGGCACTGCGCTCGGTGGGGGAGACCCGTCCGGTGTGGCGGCTGCACCGGCTGATCGGGATGGGCGGGGACCAGGTGGTCACCGCTGTGGGAGGCAGGGAGCTGGAACGTCGGGCGGGCGACCGGGCCCGCGAACAGCAGGGCAAGGAGGTCGACGCGCTGCTGGAGGAGATGGCGCCGTTGCCCGGTGCGCGCGAGCTGCTCGTGGCCATCAAGGAACGCGGTCACCCGCTGGTGCTGGCGAGCTCCGCTCAGCAGCGCCACGCGGACGTCTTCCTGGACAAGCTGGACGCCCGCGACATCGTCGACGCGTGGACCACCAGCGCCGACGTCGAAGCGTCCAAGCCTGCGCCGGACCTGCTGCGGGTGGCGCTGAGGAAGCTGGGCGCGCCGCCCGACGCGCCGAGTGTGATGGTCGGCGACTCGGTGTGGGATGTTGAAGCGGCGAAGAAAGCAGGGATGCCGGCGATCGTCGTGCGTTCCGGCGGCTTCGGTGACGACGAGCTGCAGAAGGCCGGCGCCGTCGCCATCTATGACACCCCCGGCGACCTCGCGAAGTCGCTGGACGACACCCCACTTGCCTGACGCTCCTGCCGCCCCAGGACCGTGCCCCCATGTTGCATGCCAGGTCCGGCCGTACGGTTCGAGCGTCCACCGCCCACCCTTGAGGGAGCACCGCAACAGATGACCGCCAATGAGACAGATCCCGACACCGGGGCGAAGAGTACCCGCCCCGAAGCACCCGCCGAAGCCGCGAGCGACGCGCCCACCGGCCATCCCTTCCAGCCGCACCCCACTCTCCCCGAAGGGATGGGCGACCTCGACCGGCGCGCTATCGACACCGTGCGCGTGCTGGCGATGGATGCCGTGCAGAAGACCGGCAACGGCCACCCCGGCACTGCGATGAGCATGGCTCCCACGGCTTACCTCCTCTTCCAGAAATGGCTGCGCCACGACCCGAGCGACCCGAACTGGGTCGGCCGTGACCGCTTCGTCCTGTCGATGGGACACTCAAGCCTCACCCTTTACATTCAGCTCTTCCTCTCCGGCTACGGCCTGGAGGTCTCCGACCTGCAAGCGCTGCGGACCTGGGGCTCTTTGACGCCGGGCCACCCCGAGGTCAATCACACGCCGGGGGTGGAGACCACGACCGGCCCGCTGGGCCAGGGCGTCGCCAACGCTGTCGGCATGGCGATGGCCGCTCGTCGCGAGCGCGGTCTGCTGGACCCCAACGCTCCCCTGGGCGAGAGCGTCTTCGACCACACGGTCTGGGCGTTCGCCTCCGACGGCGACCTCGAAGAAGGCGTCAGCGCGGAGGCGTCGTCGCTGGCCGGGACCCAGGAGCTGGGGAACCTGGTCCTGGTCTATGACGCCAACCGGATCTCGATCGAGGACAACACCGATGTCGCGTTCACCGAGGACGTCGGTAAGCGGTACGAGGCCTACGGCTGGCACGTGCAGCACGTCGACGACGGCGAGGACCTGGCTGCGGTTGATCGCGCGCTGGCCGCTGCCCGGGACGAGGCCGGTCGCCCGTCGCTGATCGTGCTGCGGACGATCATCGGCTGGCCCGCACCGAACAAGCAGAACACCGGCGCGGCCCACGGCTCGGCGCTGGGCGAGGACGAAGTCCGGGCGACCAAGGAGATCCTCGGCTTCGGCCCCGACATGGCGTTCGAGGTCGCCCCGGAGGTGCTGGAGCACGCCCGCCGGGTCGCCGAGCGGGGCGAACAGGCGCACGCGAAGTGGCAGCAGGGCTTCGACGCCTGGCGGGCCGACAATCCCGAAGGCGCCGCTCTGCTGGAGCGGCTGTCCACCCGTCGGCTGCCACAGGGCTGGGCGGACGACCTGCCGGCCTGGGACGCCGATCCGAAGGGCGTGGCCACCCGGAAGGCCTCCGGCGAGATCCTTGCCGCCCTGTATCCGGTGCTGCCGGAGCTGTGGGGCGGTTCGGCCGACCTGGCGGAGAGCAACAACACGGCGGTCAAGGGGGAGGCGTCGTTCCTGCCCGCGGACCGGCAGACCAAGATGTGGTCGGGCGGCCCGTACGGGCGCACGCTGCACTTCGGCGTCCGCGAGCACGCCATGGGCGCGATCATGAACGGCATCACGCTGCACGGCGGGACCCGCGTGTACGGCGGTACGTTCCTCACCTTCTCCGACTACATGCGCGGTGCGGTGCGGCTGGCCGCGCTCATGCAGCTCCCGGTCACCTACGTGTGGACGCACGACTCCATCGGACTGGGCGAGGACGGCCCCACCCACCAGCCGATCGAGCACTACGCGGCGCTGAGGGCCATTCCCGGCCTGGACTTCGTCCGCCCGGCCGACGCCAACGAGACCGCGGTGGCGTGGCGCACCATCCTGGAGCACAACGACCGCCCGGCCGGGCTCTCGTTGTCCCGGCAGAACCTGCCTGTCTTCGATCGCACACGGTTCGCGTCGGCCGAGGGTGCCGCCAGGGGCGGCTACGTGCTGGCCGAAGCCTCCGGCGGCACCCCCGACGTCATTTTGATGGGTACCGGCTCCGAGGTGCAGATCGCCGTCGCCGCCCGAGAGGCCCTGGAAGCCGACGGCGTCCCCACGAGGGTCGTGTCACTGCCGTGCTGGGAGTGGTTCGCGGCCCAAACCCGGGCCTACCGCGAGGAGGTGCTGCCGCCCACGGTCCGCGCCCGGGTGAGCGTCGAGGCCGGCGTGCCGATGGGCTGGCGCGAGTTCGTCGGCGACGCCGGCCGGATCGTCGGCCTGCACCACTACGGCGCCAGCGCGGCGTACACCGTTCTGTACGAGCAGTTCGGCCTCACCGCTGACGCAGTCGTCGCCGCGGCCCGGGAAAGCCTCGCCGCCGTCGTGGCGCCACCGGTGGCCCCCACTGGCCCGGACAGTGCCGGCGTCCTGCACACCCCTACCGCCGATCGCTGACCGCGTCGCCCGCGCCTCCCACCCAGCGAGCCCGAAAGGCACTGCCACGGCACAGAACGACAAGCCGGCGTGTCTCCCGGAGGGGCACACGACACCGACGCCGATCGGGCCCGTGGTCACGTGACGGCTGCCATGGCTGCGTGCCCAGGCCCTGATCGGCGCCGACGAGGAGCTGGTGGTCATCCGTGCCGAACCTGACCGCGCCAGGTGCGTGATCGTTGATCGCGAAGGTCCGGTCCTGATCGAAGGACCCCTGGAGGTCGTCTGTGATCGTCGAGCCGATGACCCTCCTCGCTCGGATGCCGGGACGGGCGCAGATGCGAACGACCCGGGATCGCTCAGCGCGGGGTGGCGGTGGCACTCAGCCCGGCGGGCCGTGACCGGGTGGCTGCCGTCCGGGTCCGCGGTTCGGGCCGCCACGTGGTCACCAGCGCACCGGCAAGCAGGAGTTCGGCGATGTCCCCGCCGTAGTACATGATCTCGGCGCCCTGTTGCACCTGGCTGATGGGGGAGTGGATGTCGATGAAGAATCCGCCGTACATGGCCTCGGCGATCAGGGCGTGAACGGTGATCGCGGCGCCGAGGCAGACGATCCGGGCCGGTACACCTGGCCGGGCGGGAGCTGGGTCGGGGCCTGCGATGACGTGGGCGAACAGGCACCCGGACGCGAAGAAGTGTGCGTCCATCAGCCAGTGCCCCGGGGTGTGCGCCATGGCGGTGTTGTACAGGGGGGTGAAGTAGAGCACCCCCAGGGTGCCGGTGCTGAGCGCGAGCGCCACCACGGGGTGGGCCAGGGCTCGCGCGGGCAGGCTGTGCAGTACCGCCGTCACTCGCCGCGCCCGAGCAGTCGGCAAGACGCGCAGCAGGAGTGTGACGGGCGCGGCGAGGACCAGCGCCAGGGGAGCGAACATGCCGATGAGCATGTGCTGGGCCATATGGCCGCGGAAGTCGGTGTGCGCGGCAGGACCCAGTGGTGGAAGCAGCGCGACGCCGAGTAGGGCGAGCCCGACGACGAAGGAGGCCGAGCGCCAGGGGTTCCAGCCCCGAGCGGGATTGCTGTGTCGTGCTCGGCGTGCGGCCAGCAGGTAGCCGCTCCCCACCGGGAGGAGGACCAGCGCGGTCAGTACCGACCCCACCAGACCGCCGTCGCTGCCGTCGTGCCGCATGCCGTCCATCAGGCCCGGCCTCCGGCACGCCGGGAGCCGTGTGGTGCGTCAGGATCGAAGGGACGGCCACTGCGCTGGAGGAGGTAACCGCCGATGATGAGCGATCCGCCCAGGACGAGGAAACCGGCATCCCACCACGCCTGGTAGGGGCCGCCGTGGACGTGGTGGATTCCCAGGATCTGGTGGTCCAAGATCCCCTCGACCAGGTTGAACAGCCCCCAGCCCGCGAAAATCCAGCCCCACAGCACCCGTGAGGCCCACACCGCCCGGCGATTGTTCGTGACTCGTGCATAGAGGATCGCCAGGCCCAGGAGGACGGCGATCCAGCACACGGCGTGGAAGATGCCGTCCCACACCGTGTTCATTTCCAGTCCCGACACCGTTTTCGGGTTGTAGTACTTCACCCCGATGCGGTCGTGGTTGGTGCTGGTGAGCATGTGGTGCCACTGCAGTAGCTGGTGCAACAGGATGCCGTCGACGAACCCACCGAGTCCCACTCCGAGGATGAGCCCCGGCGACTGCAGACTGTTCGGCACCGCCAGAACTGGTCGGGCTTCGTCTGCCGTGCCGGCCATCGCCTGTTCTCCGTCCGGTCGACAGTGCGCGTGGGATCATCTCGACACGTCTTCCCGCCCCGCCTGTCCCCTTCACTCACTGCCGGAATGCTTCCGCCGTTTCGCCCACACCCGGACTGCCCCAGCATGGGTTGTGTCGGTCCGCTTTCTGTCTCACAGCCGAAACGGACACCGAGGAGGATCAACGTGTCGGGACCCTGCACCGAGGCTTCTCCGTCGGATGATGTGCCACTGCCCCTCTTCAGCCCGAAATCGGATGCGCTCCGCGAAGTGGTGGGTCACCGCGAAATCACTGAGAGCCCGTCCGCCCGATCGTGTTCGGAGCCGGCTGATCAGTGCGGTTGCTGTTGCGGTACCGAGGAGACGCGTCCGGGATCGGTGGGCTTGCACCCACCGCATCTGGCGCTTTGCCCACCGTGTACCGCCGAAACGTCCGTTCCGCCGCGTGGGGCACACGGGCAGGCAGGGGCCGTATGGGGAAGGGCGGGGTGTCGGTCAACGGGCTCAGGGGGTTGGTGTGTCGCGCACTGCGTGCGCGTGTCAGCCAGAGGGTTCGGTGACCGAGCTGCCAGAGTGGGCCCACCCTGTGTGCGAGTGCCACACGTTGGAGGTGGACGGGGCGAAGGCCGCGTCGTTGCCTCGGTCACTGGCACGCCGTGTCCTGGGCGGAGGGACCTGGCTCTGCTGGCACGACACGTCGATGCCGGCCGCCGCACTGCCCACCTGAGCTGCCGCTATTTCCGCAGGCGCGGACTCGCCGGCCGATCGTTACGAGAGGAAGTCCGTGTCGATGAAGGTCTCCGACTACGTGCTCCAGCGCTTGCGTGAGTGGGACGTCGAGCACGTCTTCGCGTACGCGGGCGACGGCATCAACGGACTGCTCGCCGCGTGGGGGCGGGCCGGGAACAAGCCCCGGTTCGTCCAGGCTCGGCATGAGGAGATGGCGGCATTCGAGGCGGTCGGCTACGCGAAGTTCTCCGGCAGAGTGGGGGTCTGTGCGGCGACGTCGGGACCCGGCGCCATTCACCTGCTCAACGGTCTGTACGACGCCAAGCTCGACCACGTGCCTGTGGTCGCGATCGTCGGCCAGACCGACCGAACAGCCATGGGCGGTTCCTATCAGCAGGAGGTCGACCTGCTGAGTCTCTACAAGGACGTGGCCGCTGAGTTCTGCGAAATGGTCACCGTCCCTGAGCAGTTGCCGAACGTCCTCGATCGGGCGATGCGCACCGCGTACGGCAAACGTACCGTCACCGCCGTCATCATCCCCGGCGACGTGCAGGAACTCGACTACTCGCCACCCACGCACGCCTTCAAGATGGTCCCTTCCAGCCTCGGGCTCGGACGCTCCGCGCCGGTGCCGGAGGACGCGGACCTTGAACGGGCCGCCGAGGTGCTCAACGCGGGTGAGAAGGTGGCCATCCTGATCGGCCAGGGCGCACGTGGAGCCCGCGCCGAGGTGGAGCGGTACGCCGACGTCCTCAGCGCGGGGGTCGCGAAAGCTCTGCTGGGCAAGGACGTTCTGTCCGATGAGCTTCCCTACGTCACCGGCGCGATCGGGCTGCTCGGCACCCGCCCTTCCTACGAGCTGATGCAGGGCTGCGACACACTCCTGATGGTCGGCTCGAGTTTTCCGTACACGCAGTTCATGCCGGGCCTGGACCAGGCCCGGGCCGTGCAGATCGACATCGACCCCTTCATGATCGGCCTGCGTTATCCGTTCGAGGTCAATCTCGTGGGCGACGCCCGCGCGACCCTCGCCGCGTTGCTTCCTTATCTGAAACCGAAGAAACACGGTTCGTGGCGAAGGAAGATCGAGGAGGACACCGCCCGGTGGTGGGAGGTCATGCAACGCAGGGCCGCCGTCGACGCCGTCCCGATCAACCCCGAATATGTCGTGCACGCACTCGACGACCTGCTGCCCGACAATGTCATGATCTCGGCCGACTCCGGGTCCTCCGCGAACTGGTACGCCCGACATCTGCGGCTGCGGGGCGCCATGCGCGGGTCGCTCTCGGGCACCCTCGCCACGATGGGCCCCGCCGTGCCGTACGCCATCGGGGCCAAGTTCGCCCATCCCGAACGACCCGCGATCTCCCTCGTCGGCGACGGTGCCATGCAGATGAACAACATGGCCGAACTCATCACGGCCGCCAAGTACTGGCAGGACTGGCAGGACCCGCGGCTGGTCGTGGCGGTCCTGAACAACCAGGATCTCAACCAGGTGACGTGGGAGATGCGCGCGATGGAGGGCGCCCCCCAGTTCCTGCCCTCACAGGGCCTGCCCGACGTCCCCTACGCGGACTTCGCCCGCTCCATCGGCCTGGACGGCGTCCGCGTGGAGAAGCCGGACGAGGTGCGCGGCGCCTGGGAGCGCGCTCTTGCCGCGGACCGGCCGTTCGTCCTCGACTTCCGCACCGACCCGGCCGTCCCGCCCATCCCGCCGCACGCCTCGCTGGACCAGATCGCAGCGGCCGCGTCCGCCGTGCTGCATGGCGACGCCGACCGGACCGGGATGGTCCGCCAGGGCATCAAGGCCAAGGTGCAGGAGATGCTGCCCGGTCGCCACCAGCGCCAGGACCGTCCGGGAGCCCCGGACTGACCCCTCACGGCGACGGGCACCACGCGCGGGCCGTGCCACGGTGGCCCGACTCCTCCGGTCGCCGCCTTCTTGACCGGGTACCACGACCTGGCGGACGTCGTGTGTTCATCTTGCCGCGGGCCGTACTCAGCCCTGGTCCTCCGCGCGGCGTACGCCCTGCTGGTGCGCGGGCCCCGTTCCCTTCTCGGGGTCGCGCCGGGAGCGGTGCGAACCGCCGGCCGGCTTCTCACGCGCCGGCGAGGTGGTCGCACCCCCCGGTGTGCGCTCGGGATCCGGCGCCTTCATCGCGTCATCCTCGACGGGGCCGGTGGCACCGCCAGTGCGCGGGCCGTTCTCCGTCGACTCACTGTGGCCCCTGACGCGGCCCCCCTCTTTTCGCCCCTTGTAAGGGGGTACGGTCTTGCCGCGTGTGTCGACCCCCTCTGGGTCCTGCCGTTTGCTGGTCATGGCGCTCCCTGATGAGCGGCGGCGGTCGCTCAGCCGCCGGCCTTGAGGATTCGAGGTGTTCGCTCCGCGGGCACACCCGCCAAGATCGCGGTGTCCGCGTCTTTCTCCGCGGTCCCCTGCGGGCCGCTCAGCACGGCCGCCGGGGGCGGCGTTCGCGAGCCGTTCGCGCCGCGCTCCGCCCGAGGTTTCTTGTGATTTTCACGGCGCGTCTGCCGTTCAAAAACCACTCTTCCTCGGTCGGCGGAGTCTCGCCACGCGGGAACCGACCTCGGGCTCACCGCGCCGGAGAGCGTGGCGATGGTTCCACAGTGCGCAGGTCCGCAGCCCGGCCGCGCAGGGTCCGTTGCGCACGCGGATCCACACGAACCGGTAGGCCAAGGCGGATGCGCTGTCACGCGTGACCAGTAGCGGGTGGCCTCGGGCAGCGCACGAGAGGCCCCACAGGGCCCGGCGCGGATGTACGGCGGCCCGCTTGCCGGGGGCCTCGGCCACGGAGCCGTGGCGAGTGTCGTGCGGGGGCACACTCTCCTCTTGCAGGGCTCGTAGCGCCAGCAGGGGTGGCGCAGAGCGCGGAAGGTATACGGAACCGGCGTTCTCGACCCGCCGTGCGAACCGCCGAGCAGCTTTGTCTCGGCCGGCTGCGGCGCGACCACCCTGCTGCCTCCCTCTGCCGGCTCGCCATCTCGTTGATCCGCCCTCCTGGGTCATCCGTCGCGCCTCATCCATGCCCGGGTCACGCGTAATCGGTGACGGTGTGGGGACGACGGCGTCTCAGGGCTGTCTTCAACGGGCCATGCCCGCATGAGGAGTGGCGCGATGGTGATGGCTGTTTTCGTTAGGATTCGCGGTTTTTGTCGTAGCGTGCGGAGATGGCCCAGTACTGCTTCAACGTGTTGAAGCAGCGTTCGACGACGTTGCGCTGCTTGTAGCGCTCCTTGTCGAAAGGCGCGGTGCTGGGCGGCACGGATCCGCAGCAGGCGATCATCGCCGGTGGCGGGGCACTGCCCGCAGACAGCAATGGCTGCCTGTGGAACGGCCGCTACTCCGTTGCCGGCGGCACCCTCCTGGCGGACGTCTGCGCCAACGTGGCCGCCGAGGAGCAGAGCCGGCCCTGCAGACCGCCCGGCTCTACAACATGACCGACGACCCCGGCTTCAAGGACACGCTCAATTCGTGTACGACCCGGCGGCTTGCGGCCATTCACGACACCGCTGTTCAGGCCGCCTGTCTGAGTTCGGGCCGGCCGAAGAGGAGCGCCCAGCCCGTAGGGAGCTGGGCCAGGATGTGGGTGAGGAGTTCGGGACCGGCCAGTGCGGCGACGGCAGTGAGTACCGATCCTGTATCCCAGCGGGTGGGGGCGAGAGCGGTGTCGGTGCGGGATGCCAGTTCCTTGACGAAGCCGCAACCGGTGAGGGGCTCACCTTCGGGGTCGGGGGCCTGCGCGGCGAGAACCTGTGCGGCTTGCCGGGGGAGTCGCTCGGCGAGCTTCTCGCGTTCCGGCCTGGCCAACTGGCGGCCCAGCCCGCCGAGGACCAGACGTACAGCTTCCTCGGCGCGTTCCCGCGTGGGATAGGCGCCCGCGTATCGGATGCGCTCCAGCATCTGCTCGAAGCTGATCGTTGGCTTCAACTCGACTACCGGAACACTGTGTCGCATGGCTTGACTCAAGCCTTTCTGATCGTATCCAGACGCCCGTCCCTGCAGCCGGGTAAAGCCGAGCCGTGGGACTTGCTGAGGGGGAGCCGGAACTCTTTCCTGCGATCCACCAGGGTGCGCGACAGCCCGTGCTCTCTCTGGGACCAGTACCCGGATGCCGCGCGCTTATGGCACCTTCCTCGGTCCGGCCGCCCCTGTCGGCCCTTCGAAGCCTCTCTTCGAAGGGCCGACGGGGGATGAGGCAGGGGCCCGTGCGGCCCGTCCAGGCCTTTAGCCCGTGATCCGGCGCGGGCTGGACGACACACCGGCGGAGACCGTGATCTTGCGTGACTTCGCCCGCTCGGCGATGGGGATGCGCAGCGTCAGCACTCCGGCGTCGTAGGCGGCGTGAATGTGCTCCGTGTCCAGGCTGTCGGCGAGGACGATGCTGCGGGAGAACACCCCGAGTGGCCGCTCGCTGAGATCCATCCGCACCACATCGTCCTTCGCGGCGGGCCGCCGCTCCGCTTTGACGGTGAGCACGGTGTCCTCGACATCGACGTCGATCGCGTCCGGTGCCATGCCGGGAAGGTCGAACGCCACCACGTACGTGTCGCCCTCCCGGTAGGCGTCCATGGGCATCGAGGCCGGCCGGGACCAGGTCCCCGGGGCCATCAGCTGCTGGGCGAGACGATCGAACTCGCGGAAGGGGTCAGTGCGCATCAACATGGTCGAACACCTCCGAAGCTCCAGGCAACAAGTGCCAATGCGCTGGTCGTTGCCACTGTTGTAGCATGTCATCCAAAGGATGACAACTATCGAGGTCGTCCAGCAGACGACAAAGAAGGAGAGAATATGTCGGCACCAGAAGGCCCCCGGGCTCCGGAGAGCGTCGAAGACCCACCCCTGGTGACCGCCCACGCGGCCGTCACAGCCCTCCGCGTCATCGAACGGACCGTGCGTGAGGCGGCCCAGGAAGACGATGATCCGGCGACGACCACGGAGGATGTCCTCGCCTCCCTCGTGCTGCTCCGCGAGATTCGGGAGCAGTTGGCGGGCTGGGAGAACGGATTGATCGAGGCTGCCCGGGAAGGCGGAGCCAGTTGGGCCGACCTTGCCGCACCCTTGGGCGTCGCAAGTCGTCAGGCCGCCGAACGCCGCTACCTGCGCGGGCGACCGGACGCCACCGGGACCACCGGCGAGCAGCGCGTGACCGCCACGCGCAACCGACGCGCCGCCGACCGCTCGGTCAACGCCTGGGCACGGGACAACGCAGCGACCCTGCGCCGGCTGGCCGGCCAGATCACCGCCCTCACGGACCTCCCAGCCCGGTCGAGGCCCCCCATCGACCGCCTCGGGGAGGCACTCGGCGACAACGACCCGGCGCACCTGATCAGTCGGCTCGCCGACACCCGCCAGCACCTCGGATCAGACCACAACGACCTGGCCGCCCGTCTCGACGCCGTCACCGGACACGCCGAAAAGTTGCGGGAACACAGCCATCAGGAACGTGTCCGCAACTGAACATGGCACCACAGTGGAACAGACGATTACGGGAACCCCCGATACGTTCCGCGCACACCCGCCGGCCCCCGATCCACCGAGGCGAGCCGTGTACTTTCAGGCGAGGCAATCACGGTGGCGCGGCACAACTGACCGCCCCTACTCGGGGACGTCACCAGTCGCGTGGAGCACTACGAGCCCCAGCTCAACAGGGACCGCACGAACGATCCGGACGCCCCCCGGAAGATCTGCGCACCTGCCGCGAGGTCGCCCTCGGCGACGCGCTGCCCACGCCAAACGCGCCCTGCCCACCGGCCGGCTCGAACGCCGCACCACCAGCGCCACCCGCATCCAGGCCGGCCTGCCCAGGGGGTGGAACGTAGCCGACCAGACCCCGATCGACCAGACCCCGATCGACGACACCCCGGTCGCCGAGGCGACCGATCACATCATCTCGGTCCTCACCTGATCCGGGCCTGCGCGGCCGGATGCCCTACGAGGAAGGGGCTCAGGCAGGTGACGAGCGCCGCTCAGTCCAGCCGCCTACACGTCTTTAGTTGACACCGGCACGCGCCGAGGACGCGCCGGGATCGCGGCGACCCCGGACACCGAGTAGCCGACGGCCAGCGCTGCTCGGCGAACAGGGCAAGCGACGGGTCAGCTGCCGAGGCCGGTCATGCGGCGCGCCCGTTCGACAATGCCTCCCGCCTGCTTGGCGGGACGTTGCTGTTCGCCATGCAGGGCGTTGAGGATGACCAGGGCCCCTGTCAGTGCGGGGACCGCCCACTGGGCGATCCTCAGTTGCCTGCGTGCCGAGTCGAGGTCGATGGGGTGTTTCTCGGCCTTCTCCTGGTTGCCGAGCTTCTCCGAAACGGCCAGCTGCACCTTGCTGCCCAGGACGGCGCTGTAGGCGGTCGCTGCCAGCGCAGCGGCGGTGACCGCCCCCTTGGCGATGGTCGAGGCCATCACGCCCTTCTGTGTGGCGACACGGTGGGCGTTGTCCGCCAGCAACGCCGCCCCGCCGGCCAGGTGCGCGGTGATGGCGGCGGCGTTCACCGGCGTCCACACCGCCCAACCGTGGGCCGCCACCCGCTCCGTCGAGGCTGCTTCCTCGCCCTCACCGGCACGGTTGACCCCTACCGCGCCCATCAGGGCGCCTCCGAACCAGGCGGCCAGTCCCAGATCGTGCGCGCTCCGCCAACCCGTTACCGTCATAGTCTGCTCCAACAGTTCCTCGCGAGGACGGCGCGGGCGCGCCGATGCTCCCACACCACCACTTCTGCGACCGCTCTGCACCCTGACGTGCACTACCTGAGCGACACGACGGGTACGCCCGAGGTGGAGATGAACGGGGTGTTGGAGAGCGTCCGGGAGTTGGGGATCGGATGTGTGTCCTACGCGCCGCTCGGCCGGGGACTCCTGACCGGCGGAGTACCGTACCCGGTCGCGATCGCAGGGCGGGACCTGCGCCATATCCTCCCGCGCTTCCGAAAGGAGAATCCCGACGCCGACCTGGCGCTGGTCGAGCGGATTGCTCGGACCGCGACGGACCCGCGGTGACCGGTGCCCAGATTGCCCTCGCTTGACTGCTGGCGCGCAGCGAACCTGGGCCGCGGGGGGCAGGAGTGGGGCCGTCGGGACCGAGTGGCGGTGGTTTTGCGGCTACCTGTCTGACGACGAGCGTGCGGTCCGCGCGTACTGGAGCCTCGTGATCATGATCCGGGGGGCCAGGCCTCTGCTTCACCCGGATAGGGTGATGGGAAACTGGCGGGTATGGATATACGCCGCAGGAACAACGTGACCGTCACTGGCCGTGCCGACGGGCCGGTACTTCTTCTGGCGCACGGCTTCGGCTGCGATCAGAACATGTGGCGTCTGGTGCTCCCCACTCTGGCTGAGAGCTACAGGGTGGTGCTCTTCGACTACGTGGGCTCCGGCCGAGCAGATCCGTCGGCCTGGGATGAGCGGCGCTACAGCTCTCTGGAGGGTTACGCGCTCGATGTGCTGGAGGTGGCCGAGGAGCTGGACCTGCGGGACGTGACCTTTGTGGGGCATTCGGTCAGCGCGATGGTGGGGGTCCTCGCGGCCGCGAAGGAGCCGCGGCGTATCTGCCGCCTGGTCATGGTCGCCCCCTCGCCCCGCTACATCGACGACGACGGTTACCGGGGCGGGTTCAGCGCCGACGACATCGACGAGCTGCTGGAATCCCTGGATTCAAACTATCTGGGCTGGTCGGCGGCGATGGCGCCGGTCATCATGGGCAACGCGGACCGGCCCGAGCTCGGTCAGGAGCTGACGGCCTCGTTCTGCGCGACCGACCCGGACATGGCCCGGGTCTTCGCGCACACCACGTTCCTGTCCGACAGTCGTGAGGACCTCAAGACGGTCACGGTGCCGACGCTGATCCTGGACTGCCGGCAAGACGTGATCGCTCCCCGTGAGGTCGGCGCGTACGTCCGCGACGCGATTCCCGGCAGCCGCCTGGTCACCCTGGAGGCGACAGGCCACTGCCCGCAACTGAGCGCACCGCAGGCCACCGCGGGGGCGATCACCGACTTCATCGGAGGTGTCCGATGATGTGCGGTACCGACCAGGCTCCGGAGCCGGGCGGGGAGCAGGACACCGACGCCACGGACGCGATGTTCACCTCGCTGCTGGAGGACAGTGCCGAGGAGCTGTACGAGCAGGCCCCCTGCGGCTACCTATCGACCCTGATGGACGGCACCATCGCCAAGATCAACACCACGTTGCTGGAATGGCTGGGCCTGGATCGGTCCCGGGTGGTGGGGCGGATGCGGTTCACCGATCTGCTCACCGTGGGCGGGAAGCTCTACCACGAGACGCACTTCGCGCCACTGTTGCAGATGAAGGGCGAGGTCAGCGGTATTGCCCTGGACATCAAGGGCGCCACCGGCGAGCGGATGCCGGTACTGGTCACCTCGAAGGTGAAGGTGAGTGAGGACAGCGAGCCGCTGCTGATCCGTACCACCGTCTTCGACGCCCGGGACCGCCGTGCCTACGAGGCCGAGTTGCTGCGCGCCCGTCGGGCGGCTGAGGAAGCGCGCCGGCAGGCGGAGACCGACCGTGAACGGCTCCAGGAGGCTCTCGCCGTCCTGCAGCAGAGCCTGCTGCCCGCCCAACTGCCCACCGTTCCGGGCCTGGAAGCCGCCTCGTACTACCACACAGCCTCCCCGGATCTGCTCGGCGGAGACTTCTACGATCTGTTCCCCCTGGACACCGGCCGGTGGGCGTTCTTCCTCGGCGACGTGTGCGGCAAGGGCCCCCAGGCCGCGGCCGTCACCTCGCTGACCCGGTACACGCTGCGCGCCGCGGCCCTGCACGACGCCGACCCCGTCACCGTGCTCAGTACGTTGAATACGGTCCTTCACGAGCGATACACCCGCGGCGATACCCGCTACTGCACCGCCATATTCGGTGTCTTGGAACCCGGCGGCGACCACGTCGGCGTGCACCTGGCCTCTGGCGGACACCCCTCGGCGCTGATCCAACGCGCGGACGGCACCGCCGACTATCTGCCGACCCCGGGCGGGATGCTCATCGGTGTCCTGCCCCAGGTCCAGTTCACCGCCGCCCGCACCCGGCTGTCGCCCGGCGACACCCTGCTCCTGTATACCGACGGCCTGACCGAGGCCCGCACGGGACCCGGGCGCGAGCTGTATGGCGACGATGCCCTGCGTGCCTTCACCGCCGGTCAGCCGCCGTCAGGTCCGCAGGCCCTGATCACCGCCCTGACCGGGCTGCTCGCTCGTTTCGGCGACGGCCTCGACGACGACACCGCGCTGCTCGCCTTCGGCGTACCGGCTCCGCTTGCGGTCGCTGTTCACACCCCCGTGAGTGAAACCTGAGATGACCCCCCTGACGATCACATCCCGCAACGCTGTCACCGGTCCCGTATTGGAGATCACCGGTGACCTCGACCACACGACGGCGCCGGAGCTCCGCAGGGCCGTGGACGGCCTCACCCTCGCCGCGGGGCAGCTGCTGGTCCTGGATCTGGCAGCCCTGGATTTCTGCGACTCCAGTGGCATCAGCGCCCTGCTGGCGGCCCGGAACCTGGCGAGGGAACAAGGCAGCGGCGTCGCTCTGGCCGCGGTCCCCGCCAACACCGCCCGCATCCTGCGCCTCGTCGGTCTGGACCGGGTTTTCACCATCCACCCGGACGCCTCAGCGGCCGGCGCACGCAACTACGCCGCGTCCTGATCCCGGCGCGTCGAGCGGTGACGCCCTGCCGGGCCCCGCGAAGCGGGGCGTGAGCCCGTGGCCCGCGGGCTCGTTCCCGGCCATCCTGCTGGGCTCCGCGCTCGCCGGACCACGGGTCGGCCGCCGGGTCGTCGACCAGCGCCCGCTCACCCTGTGACCATCGGCTCGGTTTCGCCGTGCTCAGCATCCCACTCGGCCGCCCGCCGCCTCCACCTTCCTTGTATGCGGACCGGTTGAGTCGGTGGCCGAGGGAGGGTCAGTGCCGCTTGGCCGACCGACGGCCCGAGGCGACGATATGGGGCGCGCGTGCGCCCGGCCGTCGCTGCTCCGCTCTGTGCTCCGGGTGGCCGCGTCCATCCCACGCGCCCCTGCAGTGGCGCAGCCCCCTGTAGCCGACGGATACGGGAAGGGGGCGGCGGCTCCTGCTGCTGTCGCGGTCGGCGAGCCGGCATGGGCAGGGGAATCAGGGGCACGAGGGGTTCAGGTTCCCTGCCAGTGGATGCGCAGGGTCAACGTGAGGCGGAAGAGGTAGCGGCATGAGCGCGGAAAACAAGGTCGAGAACACCGGGGACAAGGTCAAGGGCAAGGCCAAGGAAGCGGTCGGCCACGTCACTGGCAACGAGCGCCTCAAGGCCGAAGGCAAGGCCGACCAGGTCAAGGGCGACGCCAAGCAGGCCGTCGAGCATGCCAAGGACGCCCTCGACCACTGAAGACCCGAGTGCTGCCGTGGTCCCGCCCGCCTCTGTAGGCCGGCGGGACCACGCATGTTCGGGACGGTCGTTGCCGTAGACGGGCTTTCGCGGTTTGCAGATGCGCCGGGCGGGCGGTGGCTGTTCTGGCTCGCGGCATCTGGGGCGGGTCGGGAGGTTCATCAGCCTTGTGGCTACGGCGGGCCGGCGAGAGCGCTCGGTAGCGGCCACCCATCGGGTCCCTGCCGGCAGCGGTCTTCAGTGACAAGGGCGAGCTGCGCGGCACCGTGCTCGCTGTGGCGATACTGCTTCTCGTGGCGGTCGTCACGGCCCCGCCCGGTGGCCTCGACAGCACCCTGGACGGCAGCGCGGCGGGGGCTGTGGGAGTGGCTGGGGATGTCTCACCGGGCTGCCGCTGCGGCTACGGCTACGGGCCGCAGGTTCGTGCTGCCCACCGGCTCGCTGGTCGGGCGGTTCGGATCTCATCCGCGAACGGCAGGCCTGCTGGGCGTGAGCGCCCTGGGGCGGTCACGATCGGTCCCACTCGGGCGTGGTTCCGGCCCTTGGATGCACGCTCGGCTCGGCTGCGCGGCCTGAACAGTGAGGGTGAGGCGCTGACCTGGCTGACACAGGCGTCCCACGGCGGGCCTGCGGCCGTGGTTGCGGCAGTGCTCACCGCCTCCCCAAACCGCCGCCTACACGATACGGGCCCGCGTCATCGGACCTCGGAAAACGTCTGACTGATCCACGTCAGAGCGGGGTTCGTCGTCAGCGGGCGATGCCGCGGGTGAGTCGGAGTGGGCTTGGGCAGAGGCCGGCGCAGCCTCCTGGTGGTGGGTTCGAGTGGTGCGGGTGGCGAGGTTTTTGATGAAGGCCCAGCCGCTGAGGGGCTACGTCTGCGTTCCGGGGGTTTGCGCGGTGAGGATTTGTGCGGCGTGGGGTGCCCGCCTGGTCCTGCTCCTGCCGGGGGCTGCGAACCGTGCACGAGGGGTCTTCTTCCCCTGGGGGCTCGGGACTGGGGGAAGGGGTGCGGAGGACGGGGCGATGTGGACGAGGTGAGCTCCCGTCCTCCGCAGCGGGCGCGGCGAGCCCGGGCATGCGTAGTGAACCCAGGAGCACCTGAAACTGCCGTTCATGGGTTGGCCGGCCCCACCGATTGGATGGCGCCGTCGACCTCCAGATCGATCAGCCGCTGCGCTTCGAGCGGATGGCCGTCGAACATACCGGCCAGTTCAAGACTCACGATCCCGTGGACCCGCGACCAGATCAGTAGGGCCGCCCGGGCGACGCGCGGTGTGGTGCCC
Source organism: Streptomyces sp. NBC_01497 (assembly GCF_036250695.1). Taxonomy (NCBI): domain Bacteria; kingdom Bacillati; phylum Actinomycetota; class Actinomycetes; order Kitasatosporales; family Streptomycetaceae; genus Streptomyces; species Streptomyces sp. NBC_01497. Next base: position 8,462,794 of record NZ_CP109427.1, read on the forward strand.
GGTCGTTCCTGCGAGCGAGCCCACAGCCGCAACTGCCCGTCGAGCGTTCGGTCGCCGCTGCTGCTGCGTTCCCGCGTGGTGTCTTCGACGATCACCAACAGGTCGATCAGCAGCGCCATCGCCTGGTCGAGCGGGGTCTGCGCGCCGACGTCGCCCGGCAGGTCCCCGGCCCGCTCGCCGAACAGCATCCCGTAGCGCCGCCGGTTCTGCAGCGCCCAGTCGCGGTACGCGGTGACCAGCAGCCGTACCCGCGCGTGCGGCCCTCGCCTGCTCCCTCCCGCGGCGTGGCCCATCGCCGACGCGAGTTGCTGGTAGGACAGCGTGACCAGGTGCGCCACCAGCGCGTCGCGCGACCGGAAGTAGCGGTAGAGGGCCGGTGCGGACATCGCCAGGCTCCGGGCCAGCGCTGCCATGGACAGGGCGTCCACGCCGTCAGCGTCAATGATCGCGAACGACGCCTCCTCGATCTCCCGGAGCGTCTGGACCCGCAGCCGCTCGCGCCTGCTCATGGTCGGCGGTGTGTTGGTCATCGTCGCATCGTAACGTGCCATAGGACTTCTACGGACGCGACGTTGCGCAACGGTACGTAACTGATTTGAGGTCACGTTCGACCGCAGCGCCGGGCCGCTGCAGGTTACGGATTGACGCAGGATGACAGGACGGTGCAGAGTTACGATCATTAACTGAGTGACGAACAGTCCCGGTCCTATGAAAGGTCGATCATGTCCGAAATGAAGGCAACTGCCGAGGCCACTGTGACCGCGACCGAGGTGGTGCTCCCGGGCAAGGTCGCGCCGTCCGGCCTGCGGTTGGTCCGGCGTGCGCTTCCCGCGCCCGCCGCGGGCCAGGCCCTTGTGCGCGTCGAGTCGACCGCCGTGTCCTTCGCCGAGAGTGCGATGCGCCGAGGCCGCTACTACGGCCAGCCCGCGTTCCCGTTCGTGCCTGGCTACGACCTCGTCGGCGTCGTCGAGGCCGTCGGCCCCCGAGTGGACCGCGCGATGGTCGGCCGGCGGGTCGCCGCGCTGACCAAGACCGGCGGCTGGACCACGGCCGCCCTGCTGACCGCCGCCGACCTGGTGGAAGTACCCGACGGGATTGGTCCCGACGAGGCGGAGACGCTGATCGTCAACGGACTGACCGCCTATCAGATGGTGCATCGCAGCGCGAAGGTACGGGCTGGGCAGACCGTGCTCATAACGGGCGCCGCCGGCGGCGTGGGCTCAGTCCTGGTACAACTCGCTCGGGACGCCGGAGCCCGCGTGATCGGCACGGCCGGCGCGCGCCATCACGAGGCGCTGCGTGCCCTGGGAGCGGAGCCGATCGACTACCGGGACCCCAAGCTGGCGGCCCGCGTCCGGGAACTGGCCCCCGACGGTGTGGACGCCGTGTTCGACCACCTCGGCGGCAAGAGCGTCACCCTCTCCTACCGACTGCTCAACCGCACCGGCACTCTGGTCTCGTACAGCATCGCGGCCGCGCTCGACGACACCCGCCCCGTGCTGCTCGACTTCCTGCCGCTGCTGGCCAAGCTGACCTTCTGGAACCACCTGCCCACAACACACAGGCACGCGAGCTTCTACGACGTCTGGGCCGGCGCCGGCAAGCCGGACTCGGCCAAGCGCGAGGCATTCCGGACCCGGATGCGCACCGACCTCACACACGTCTTCGACCTGCTTCGCGACGGCCGACTCACCGCGACGATTGCCGCCCGATTCCCGCTGAGCGAGGCGGCCGCGGCCATGGAACTGTCGGAGTCCTCCGGCCGCACCAACCTCGGCAAAATCATCCTCGCGCCGTGATCTTCGCACCACGGCGCCGCGATAGAGGGCGCTCCATTCGGCTGCTCTGCCGAGGTGGTCCCCAGGCCCCTTCGGGTCGAAGAAATCGTCGGTAATGCCGTCAGCGAGGCGTTCAAAAACAGTGTCTGACATACCTGGCCCTGGTGTCCTCTTCACAACCGCGGCGAAGCCCGGACCAGGACCACCGCGCGGCTCCGCCAAAGTTGTTCACGGGGACGAAGCGTGTCAGACCGCATCGTCCTTGATTGGCGAAAGGCCTCCGCAGGGCACTGTGCATCCTGCAACCGGATGGCCGACGTCGTGTTCACCGTAAAGATAGACAGGGAGATCAGCACAACCATGTCCGCCACCACGGCTACCCCGACGACCTCGTCCCGAGCCATTGCCCGTTGGACCGGCCCCGCCCTCATCGCCGCAGCCCTTGTCAGCCTGATCGCAGAAGCGATCGTCGCCGCCGCATGGGACCGGCGTCCCTACAGCTACATCGATGACTACGTCAATTTCCTCGGCAGCCCCTTCGCCGGAAAATTCCGCGGCGTCCTTATATCCTCTCCGCTGTGGTGGCTGATGAGCCTCGCGTGGGTCGTCGCCGGAACGCTCGTCGCCGCCGCGAGTATAGCCGTCAGCCACCGGCTCACCGGCTGGAAACAACGGACGGTCCGATCCCTCGGCGTGGCCCAGTGGACCGCCCTGATCCTGTTCGCGGTGTTCCCTCTCGACCCAGCGCGCTTCGACGACGGGACCCTCCCGCTCTATCTGATCGGAGCGTTCGTCTCGATCATCGCTGGGAACGCCCTCGCCATAGTCACCGGCCTCTCCCGCGAATCCCTCGGGCTCCCCCGGTGGTTCTCGACTGTCAGCATCAACCTGGGGGCCATCGGGCTGGTCAATATTCCTCTCACCTACGGATGGGTGCCCACCGGACTGGCCGAACGTATCTCCCTCTACAGCTACCTCCTCTGGGCTCTGATCACCGGTCTCGCCCTCATCCGGTCCGCCGCAGGCGAGCCCGCACCCACCAGTGCGCAGCCCCGTACGTCTGTTGACAAGTAGGGTCGGAGACCGGCCCAGGGCTGATGGGTTCTCAGCCGGTGACGTGAAGTGAAACGCCTGCGTAAGCGCCGCCGTGGTCGGTCCGCCGGGTTGGGCAACGGCCTCTGGACTGGTAAGCCCGCATGTTCAGGAGTCGTGGGCCGCGGACTGCCCAGTACTGATCTTCCCCGGGCGGTGCTGTCCGGCGGCGTGTCAGGCGGAGTTGTCCGCCGCGGGCCTTCTTCGGTGCGGCCACCGGCGCCAAGGCTCGCCGGGGGCCGGAGGATGTCGTGGGCTGGATTCTGAGGGCTCCGCTGGCCCGGAGCGCGTCCAGATCGGGGACCTCGCCGCTGTCGAAGCGATCGGACGCCATGAGGGGGGCCAGTACCTGGTCCCGCTGGGACAAGGACCGCACCACGAGCGGCGCCTGGCTGGCTTTCACGACCGACCCGATCCGCAGCGACCTCGTCTGGATCGTCGATAGCACCCCCACCACGGCCGGACTGTCCTCCTGGCCGAGAGGACGACGCCTCCTGCCGGCACAGCAACTGGTGGGGGCCCGGCTCCTGTTCCGGCAAGGCGGCTACGGGTGGGACGGCACCGTCTAGTGCCGGTCCGACCAGGTCCGAGACGCTCCCGAGCGAGCGCCACGAACACAGCCCCGTCGAAGCAGCCACACCGTCACGGCCGCCGAGGTCCTCGACGACAACGCTCACGCCGCCGGGCGGTTGCCTGCTGAAGGCCGCCAACTTCGACCTGGACGCTCCGCCCCCGGATCCGTGGAACGATCACCTGGCCCTCTGGGCCGGACCGCCGACCGAAGGACGCCCACCCGCTGACCGAGTGCGTGGTCAGACTCACCGCACCGGACCTGGCTGCGGATCAGCTCATCGGGGCGCCGGAGTGCAGCCGCCACCATGAAGTCCAGCGACTCCGACGTCTCCAGCGGCATCTCCGAACTGCGGCCATCAAGGTCACGGCACCTACGCCAAGTGCGACGCCACGCACAGCAACATCGGGGTGCCGCGGCGCCGACTACCGCCGACCGTTGCGGCCCCGTCAGCCGTCAGCCGTTGATGGTTGTCTCGGCGTTCGCCGTTCGAGTACGACAAGCCCACCTCGAACCAGCGCAGCAGCTGCCGGCCCCGTCGCGGGCGTCGGAGGAGCCGTCACTGATATGGCCGGTCCCTGATTGAGCAGGTCTTCGAAACGCCGGTCGTCGACCGCCAGCGCCTGCAACGGGCGGTAAACCTGCTCGTCCCCGAAGGAGGTGCGGACCAGCAGAACCACGTCGGTGGTGGGCATGGCAGGGAAGGACAAACGCCGTGCCTACGGCAGGATGGGGAAAGCAGCCCGGGCGCCGCCCCCCTGGTACAGACCGTAGGCGCCATGTCCTGTACCAGATCCCCGAGCGCACTCACCGTCCAGCAGATCGGCCAGGACCTTGCCGAGACGGGCTCTCGGGACCCGGATCCCGCGGCCGGGTATCGAGGTCCGGTCCACCAGTCAACGGGCCGTCCCCGCTGCTGCCACGGAGACGTCCGCCGGCACGAGGACCGGTGGGACGGGGCGGCCGTCGGGCAGGAGCCCAGGTGTGTTCCCGCCGCGCAGGCCGTCCCCTTCGGGATCCTCGACCATACGGAGTCGGACGCCGCCGTCTTCTAGGACGAGCACGTCGCCGTCCCGGCGGCCTCCGATCTCCTCGAGGCAGCTCCCCACCGGGCCTCGCCGTCCTCGTAGGACGTGCAGACCAACTGACCTTCTCCGGAGGCGGGCTGGGGGAGTTGCGGAGAAGAACGGCCCTCCTTCGAGGTCTCGGCACAGGGAGCCGAAAGCCGTCCCCCGAGCAAAGCGGCCGTACAAGAAAACCATGCGGCGGAGACCGGAGGACGCACCGCCGGAAGCCCTCCGGTCCGAGGCCGCCAGGGCCGGCGCCGAGGCCGGGGGCCGGGACGCGCCGGCCCGTGCGCGAGCGGAAAGCCGAACTCCCTCGCACCCGGCGCCGACCCGCCGGCGATGTAACCTGGCCCGGGTGCGCGACACGGGGCACACCACCCGCACGTCACACCCGCACCCGCGGGTCAACCGCGGTTCGGCGGCGGGATTTTGCCGGGCCGGAGCTCGTGGCCGGCCCCTCGTACCGCGGTAGGCGTCCTCCAAAACACGACGCCCAACGAGTGAGAGGGCCATCGATGACGACAGCCGGACCCGTCCCCGCGGAAGCCGACAGTACCGGTGCGACCGCGGGGCGGCCGCCGGCGCAGGACCTCCGCCTGCACGTGGCGGCGGTGGCCTCTGTGTTCAGCTCCGCGCTCGACGGGCTGCGTGGCCTCGACTTCGGGGAGACCCGGCCCGCCGCCTCGTACACGGCCGGAGAGGAGAGCACTGATGCAGCCGTTTGAGCTGACCCTCGCGGACGCGTCCGGCGCGATAGCCCGACGGGAGCTCTCCCCGGTCGAGTTGACCGAGTCGGTGCTCGAACGGCTCACCGCGGTCGACGACCGGTTGTGCGCCTACGTCGCCGTCGCGGGGGAGACGGCACTGAGGTCGGCCGCCCGGGCCGAGCGTGAGATCGCCGCCGGCCGCCGGCGCGGCCCGCTGCACGGCATCCCCATGACGCTCAAGGACATGATCGACGTCGAGGGCCTGCCGACGTCGGCGAGTTCCCAAGTACGGTCGGGACACGTCGCGAAACAGGACAGCGCCGTGGCGGCCCGGCTGGACGAGGCCGGGGCAGTGTTCCTCGGCAAGACCCACACCCACGAGTTCGCCTCCGGTCTGATCACGCCGCAGACGCACAACGCCTGGGACCAGGACCGGATCGCCGGCGGATCCAGCGGGGGATCGGCTGTGGCCGTCGCCGCGGGAGCGGCCACCTTCGCGCTGGGCACGGACACGGCCGGGTCGGTCCGTGTTCCGTCCGCCCTCAACGGCGTGGTGGGGCTCAAGCCCACGTACGGTCTGATCCCCCTGACCGGAGTGACCTCACTTTCCTGGTCGCTCGACCACGTCGGCCCGATCACCCGCACGGTGCGGGACGCGGCCCTCGTACTGGCCGCTGTCGCGGGACACGACCCGGGGGACCCGGCGAGCCGTGTCACCGTCCCGGCGCTCGCCGCGGCCGGTGACGAGGAGGCCCCGCAGGACCTGGCGGGCGTCAGGGTCGGGGTGCCGCGCACCTACTACTTCGACCACGTCACCGCCGAGGTGGAGACCATCGTCCGCGCGGCCGTGGAGCAACTCGCCCAGCTGGGCGCGGAGCTGGTCGAGGTCGAGATCCCGATGGCGCGTCACATGCTGGCCGTCGGGACCGGGCTGTTGGTTCCCGAGGCGAGCGCGTACCACGAGGAAATGCTGCGCGCGACGCCGGACCTCTACAGCCCCGAGCTCCGCCTCGTGCTGGAGGCCGGCGCGCTCGTTCCCGCGGTGGACTACCTGCGGGCCCAGCGTGCGCGGACGATGATGCGCGAGGCGTGGTCGGACCTGTTCCGCCGGGTCGACGTGATCGCCGCTCCCACCGTGCCCATGGCAGCCGTCCCGTCCGGGCAGCAGAGCATGGAATGGCCGGATGGCACCGTGGAGTCCGTCTCCGACGCATGTCTGCGCCTGTGCGCGCCCGCCAACATCACCGGAGTGCCCGCCCTGAGCCTGCCCGCCGGATACGACGGCGCCGGCATGCCCGTCGGCATGCAGCTCATCGGGCGCCCGCTGGACGAGGCGAAGGTGCTGCGCGTGGGGCGCGCCTATGAGGCGACCAACGAGTTCCGGGGCGGCCTCGCCCCGATCGGAGCGTAGGACGCCCCACAGGGCGAGTCGTGCCGCAACTTGACGCCGACTGTTGAAGGGGTGGTGGCCGCCCGTGACGGGGGCCACCACCCGGACGTTTCGGACGGGACGCGCGTTCAGCCGCGTGTCGCCGCAGGCATCCCGGACCCTCGGATCGTCCGTCGAAGTCGCCCCCTGCGACCGTCTCCCATGGGCGCCGCTGCCCGCTGCCCGCGCTTGTGGTGCGGTCGAGCGCCGTGACCTGTCGCGGTGGTTCGGCCGAGGCGCTGAACTGCTCGGACGGCCTTCGGCGGCCTCATGCTCGACGCTGGGTCGCGAAGACCCAACGGTAGCCCCCAGCGCCTCGTTCGGTGACGGTAGACCAGGGACCGCTGCTGCAGGGGCGATCGGCCGTGTTCCAGTCGACCGCGGACAGCTGTGGGTATGGCCGATCGGTGTGACGGCCGGCGGTGGCTGTGGGTGGGCAGCGTCTGGTCGATGTGTCGTCGCATCGTGGGTGGGGTGGTTCGGTAGGCAGCACCGAGCGGAAGATCGAGGAGGGGTTCGCGCAGCTTCAGCAGAGGTTGGTGCGCGCCGTGCCGAGGTGCTGACGCACGCCGAGGGTGATCACTTCGTCGTCGAGTACGTACCTGGATCGCTACCTGCGTCGGCCCGACCTCGCCTACGACCAGCCGACGGCCGTGGGCGCCCTGGCCTACACCGACTCCGCCCTGCACGGTGACCGGGCCGGCCGCCTCCTCCAGGAAGGCGGGCTGTGGCGGCAGTGGTTCCAGGATGCGCCCCACATGCACGGCGACGACGGTGTCTCCACCTACATGGGCGGCATCCGCCTCGCCTGCGCCGTCATCGACGAATGCTCCGCCACCTGATCCCTTTGGTTTGTTTTGTTCGAGTTCAGGACTCGGGCTCGTCGTTTGTGACGCGACGCACCTCGGTCATGCCAGCAGGACTCGCTTGCGGAGGAGTTCGAAGCCGACGCGGCCGAACGACTGGCGCTTGAGCACCTTGATGCGGTTGACGTGGCCTTCGACGACGCCTGAGTTCCAGGGGAGGGTGAGACCGGCAGTGGCGGTGTCACGATCGCGGTCGATGCCTGCTGCGAGGGTGTGGAGGCTGGGGAGGTCGTCTTGTCTTACGGCGGCGAGCCAGTCGGGCAGGAGTTCGCCCCGGCGCTCGGTGAGCATGGTCGCGAAAGACCGGACGTGCCTGGTGAGGGCGTCGATTTCGGGGCAGTTGGCCCGGACGTGCTTCAGGCGAAGCCGTTCGGCCGCGGCCAACGTCGACCCCGACGCGTCGATCCGCCCCGACTCGGCGCCCGTGCACGAGCGTGACGCTTCCGCGAACGCCTCCTTTCGGACAGCATCAGGCAGCAGACTCACCCTCACGGCCTTCGTCGTGGTCAGGTGGACCTTGGTCGGAGCACATGATCAGACGAAGGCAGCCACCACGTCCGGCGAATCCCCATGCGAGCAAATCCGTTCGAGACGCCATTCGAGATCGTGGCACCATGTACGGCGTGACGACCAACCGAAAGGTCCATGCCGCGTAGACGGCCAGGACAGATCCGTGCCGGCGCCCCCGGCAGCCACCTGACAACGGGTGCAAAGCCAGTCATCGACGGCCTGTCTTCGCGTGCACTGTCCGATATCAGCCGTCTCGAGCGCACCCGCAACTATCTGCAGCCAGGCGATGTCAGCACAGCTGTGGGCCTGTGGATGAACTACGTCCATCAGCCCGAGCGGGATCTGTGGCACGACTACGAGTGGGGCAACGTGCATTGGTACTGCTGCGGCAACCCCCTCGAATCCCGAGCCCTCTTCGGCACCGTGATGCAGGCCCTGTTACCCCGAAGTGTCCGCGAACTTCAGAAGGTTGTCAGCCGGTCAGACGCCGTCTGGAACCGTCAATCCCCGCCCTATGACGCGGACGGTAGATAAGAACAAGCTCAGTGCGTGTTTCTGATTCCTGATTCTGGGTGGCCTGGAATCCTACGCCGCCACCGGCTCGGCCCCTTCCCTGGCATCCACACTGCCGCAAAGGGGGGCGCAGTTCAGGACAGCGGGTGGCGGGAGACGAAGTCGGTGATGGTCCGGGCGACCAGGTCGGGGTCCTCCAACGGGAGGCTGTGGCTGACGCCGGGCAGGACCGCGCTCTCGGTGTCAGGGATGTACCGCGCAAGGTGCGCGGCCCGGGCGCGGTGCGGGGTGTTGCGCTGCTCGCCCACCGCCCCGACGGCAAGTAGCACGGGAACGCCGATCGCGCGCATTTCGTCTGGCCCGAAGGACCACGCCGCGAACGCCGGGCCCTCGGCCGCGAAGAAGTACGGGGTGTTGTCGACAGCTCGGTGCAGACCAGCCTCGCCCAGCTCGCGGGTGAAGACATCGCGGTAGCCCGGCCCAGACAGGCTGCTCATGAATTCGTCGAAGGCCCGCTCGTAGTTCCCTTCCTTCGCTGCGGCGATCGCGCGGGGCATGCCGGGCATCGCCGGTTCGTCAGGGGCGTACGGGAAGGCGGTCTCGAGCAGGGCCAGCGTGCCCACCAGCTCGGGATGGGCATTGGTCAACTGCAGGGCCACACCGCCACCGGCCGAGTGCCCGACCACGTGAGCCCTTTCGGTGCCGACGGCGCGCACCACCGCGGCCGCGTGGTCGGCATAGGCGACGACGCTCGCGCCGCCAGTCAGATCCTCGCTTTCCCCGTAGCCGGTCCGCTGCATCGTGACGACCTGGTATCCCGGCATGCGGGAGGCGACAGGCGTGAACCAGTCCGGCGAGAAGCCGCCGTGCAGGAGCAGCACCGTCTCGCCGTTCCCCGTGACGGTGAAGACGATGCGGGCGTCGGGCAGGTCCAGCTGCCTCTTCATCGTGCTCCATCCCACTGCGCTCTGTATGCACCGATACGGCACGAGGCATGCCGCAGGCTTTCTCACGGTCCGGCGAGGCCCGGGCCAGAGCCGCACAAAACATGATGATCAGGTATGAACCGGAGGATATCAGCGTGACCCATAGAGGGGGTCGGACACGCCCGTGGATACAGGAAGCGAGCGGTAAATATAAGGCACGAATAATCACATTACGCACGGTTTAGGCTCATACTGTTCGCCAACGAGCCGACGGGGGACCGACCGGGGCGCGGAACATCCAGGATCGGAAGGCCTCACTGTGAGTGACCAGAGGCGAGCCGTGCGGGTTGCCGGGCCCGAAGGGGAGTTGACCGTCACCACGACCAGTGCCTCGGGGCCCGCTCCGGGCCAGGTGCGGATCGCGGTGGGTGCGTGCGGGCTCTGTCACTCCGATGCTCCGGCTGGAGGTCGGGCAGCGCGTCGCGGCCGACCCTTTCACGGGGTCCTGCGGGCGCTGTGAAGCGTGCCGGTCCGGGGACAGCGACAATTGCCCTGAGGGCCGCATCCCGGGCGTCGCCTATCCCGGTGGATGCGCTGAGTCGGTCGTCGTCCCGGCCAACGGCGTGTCACGCGTCCCCGACGAGATCGACGACCGCGACACGTCCGTGCTCGCCTGCACGGGAGTCAGCGCCTTCAACGCCCTGCAGAAGAGCGGTCCCAGGCCGGGCGAGGTGGTGGCCGTCCTGGGCATCGGTGGTGTCGGGCACATGTCGATCCAGATGGCCGCACGAATGGGTTTCGTCACGGTGGCGGTCTCCCGCGGGCGGGACAAGGAGGATCTGGACCGACGGCTTGGCGCCGACCACTTCGTCGACGGCTCGGCCCAGGACCTCGACGAGGAACTACGCCGACTCGGCGGAGCGCAGCTCATCGTCTCCACGACCACGGAGGCCGCAGCCGTCTCCGGCGCGATCGAGGGCCTCAAGCGCCGAGGGGAGATGGTCATGATCGGCATCCCCCAGGAGAACCTGTCTCTCAACGCCCTGCAGCTCATCACGAACACACGCAGCATCACCGGTCTGATCTCCGGGACGCCCCTGGACCGGGAGCAGGCATTCGGTTTCGCGGTGGCGGAAGATATCCGCCCCATGTTCTAAAAGTTCCGCCTCGAACAGGCCAGCCAGGCGTACGAGAAGATGCTTGCCGGCCACCTGCGCTTCCGAGCGGTGCTGGTACCCAGTGGTTCAGCGCTACGTCCGGCAATGACGTAGAGCCCCTGACCTCGCTGCGGACAGTGCACCGCTGACATTAAGCGGGTGGGTAGTTGGTGCGGGGGAGGGGTGTGGGCTGGGGTGTTGGTGGTTGGGTGAGAAGGGTGGTGGGGTGGACCTTGGTGGTCTTGTGTCCTGAACATGAAAGGGAGTTGGTTGTAGGACCGCTTCTGGAAATGGTGCTGTGCGAAAGATGAAGGTATGGCCCTTCAGAGTCGCCCTGCGGGGGGAGGCTCTAAACCGCCTCATGCTGCGTTGGCTGAAGACCGTCGTGGTGAGCGATGAGGAGAAGGCGTCGTAAGAGGCGTCAGGTGGGGATCGGAAAGGCGAACGCAAGTGAATCGCTGCTGACGTGTCGAAAAAGATAAAGACGGCATCGAAACCGGGGTGTGACCACTATCCCGGGATGAGCCTGGCGGGTTCCCGTTTATTGGCCAGGTGGTGTCCGGCATGTAGGTGACGCGAGTCCGGTCTGCTGCTTTCGTACGGAACAGGAGAAGGCAGGTCCCGATACTGCCCGGTGGGTAGTGGGCGAGAGGAAGTACCCCGAGCAGCAGAAACTGTGAGGGGCAGAGTACCGACGCGGGGCCTGCTGGCGGACCGGTCCGTAGTAGTGATGAAGCCTCTTAACGGAGGTGGAGCGAAGGGGCCGGGTTGTTCGTGACTGAGTTGATCGCATCAACCAGACAGTGAGCCTTTGCCAACTTGCGCCCGGTAGCGGCTCAGTTGGTTCGACACATGAGTGAAGCCTCTGGTAGACGGGTTCACGACCAAGATCACCCGATACCCACCAGAGGCTTCACGTGCTTGTCTACCGGTGCGGGCTGGACGTGTCCAGTCGGTCCTTGACGTACCTCGCCACTCGTCTGCGCGAACACCGTCGCCGGATCGGAAGCCGCTGGCGCCGGCTATCGGTCAGCCGTCAAGCTCTGCTGGTGTTGGCGCATCTGCGCAACGGGACTACGTACGCCCAGCTCGCAGCGGGTTTCGAGATTGGGACGAGCACGGTCTACCGCTACATCAGCGAGGCCGTCGACCTCCTGGCCGCCCTCGCACCGACCCTCGACGAGGCTGTCCAAGCCGCATCGACGAAGGCTTACGTCCTGCTCGACGGGACTCTCCTGCCCATCGACCGGATCGCTGCCGACCGGCCCTACTACTCCGGCAAGCACAAGGGACACGGCATGAACGTGCAGGTCATCGCCGACCCGTTCGGCCGGCTGCTGTGGGCCTCGCCGGCACTGCCTGGGGCCGTCCACGACGTTCGCGCAGCCCGGGAACACGGCATCATCGATGCTCTTGACCAGGCCCACCTCCCCTGCTGGGCGGACAAGGGCTACCAAGGCGCCGGCGGCACGATCCGGGTCCCCTTCCGCGGCCGATGGGAGGCTCTCTCCGCCGGTCAGCAGGCCGTGAACCGATCTCAGGCCAAGATCCGAGCCCTCGTCGAGCAAGCCATGGCCACCCTCAAGTCCTGGCGACTACTCCGCAAACTTCGCTGCTCGACCACACGCATCACCGGCCTCGTCCAGGCCGTACTCACCCTGCATCACGCCAGCTCAACCGCAGGTTGAAAAAGCCTCAGTGTCTGGGAGGAGTTCGGTGAGCCAGTTGAAGTCTCAGATCAAGCCGTTTGATGTTTCTAAGTGGGAAGTCAAGGAGGCGTGGGAGGAAGTCAGAGCGAACAGAGGCGCGCCCGGCGTGGACGGCCAGAGTATCGACGCGTTCGAGAAATACCTGAAGAGTAATCTGTACAAGGTCTGGAACCGCATGTCATCGGGCTCCTACTTCCCGCCTCCGGTGCGTGCGGTTGCTATTCCCAAGTCGCACGGAAATGGAACGAGGATGCTCGGCATTCCCGCCGTCTCCGACCGTGTGGCTCAGACCGTTGTGGCACGGCATCTGATGCGGAGGGTGGAGCCTATTTTCCATCCAGACAGCTATGGATATCGGCCAGGTCGGTCCGCTTTGGACGCGGTAGGGAAGTGCCGGGAACGCTGCTGGAAGCGGGACTGGGTGATGGAGTTCGACATCACCAAGTTCTTCGACAGCGTGCCCTGGGACCTGCTGGTCAAGGCGGTGGATGCGCACACCGACGCCGTCTGGGTGAAACTATATGTCCGGCGTTGGCTCAAAGCCCCGCTGGCCATGCCCGATGGCACTCTGCTGCAACGGGAACGCGGAACCCCGCAAGGGGCTCCAGTTTCTCCTGTGTTGGCGAACCTGTTCCTGCACTACGCGTTCGACACCTGGATGGCACGGGAGTTCCCGAACATCTGGTTCGAGCGGTATGCGGACGATGCAGTCTTGCACTGCGTCACCGAGCGCCAGGCCCGGACGGTGCTGGCCGCGCTCGTGGACAGGATGGCTGAGGTCGGGCTGCACCTGCACCCGGACAAGACCCGGATTTTGCAGGGACGGACGACGCCAAAGAGCATTCGAGCATACGGCGTTCACCTTCCTCGGATACACGTTCCGAGCCAGACAGAACCAGGATCGATACGGCAAGTCATTCCAGTCGTTCGACCCCGCTGTCAGCAAAGACGCCCTGAAGAAGATGGGACGGGAAGTGCGGTCTTGGCGTTTGCACACCCGGTCCGATCTGTCCTTCCGAGAGCTTGCCCGAAGGACCAACCCTGTCGTGGCCGGCTGGATCAACTACTACGGACGGTTCAGACCGTGGGAGCTGAATCCCTTCTTGATGCGTATCAACTCCTATCTGGTGCGCTGGATCCGCCAGAAGTACAAACGGCTTGCGGCCGAACGGAAAGCTGAGCCGAGGCGCGATGATTGACACCAAGGCAGCCTTGGTGTCACTCCGCGTCGAAGCCTGGCTCTGCCGAGGACTTGGTTCTGGCAACGCCGGTGCACGCCAGTACTGCGGTAGCGGCGGCGTTGAGGAAGAGCATGAATGTCCAGGACGCGTCCGCAGTGTCGATGCGCCCGATACGGATGGGCTTTTCAGCTGCCTGGGAGAGGAGGTCGACGGTGGCGGAGAGGGCCAGCGTCGGCTGTCCGCGCTTTTGGGTGGAGCGGAGCCGGCCCCGGTAGATGCCTGCGAGCTCATTGGCGGGAACCAGGCCATCCCAGACGATGAAGGTCCCCCCGGTGATCAACGCGTCGCGCGCAGGGCCACATGCGGTCGTCTGCTCGCCGAGCATGTCGGTCAGGTCGTCGCGTATCACACCGCGGCCGGGTGGCAGGAGAGCCGCTGATGCAGAGTCTGTGACAAGTGGCCTGCCTTCCAGGTGACAACCAGGCTGCTTCGACCCGGTCTTTCGCCAGCGTAATCGGCTTTGCCGGTGACAACCATCGTGCTTCGGCAGAAAAGCCATCGCGAAAATGCTGGAGATCGCCCAGCGATACCCCCGCATGTTCGCGCACTGGCGCTGCACCGTCGCAGCTGTGATGACCTGACGATCAGAACGACAAGAGCCGTGTAACGGGAGACTGTTACGCACGGTTCTGTGAGAGCCGGGAGGTGAGATTCCTCCCGGCTACTCGGCAGTCCGTTTCGCGAGCGCCCCTGCGCCTGGCGAGCCACTGCGTGTGCGCGCCTGATCGCACAGTCGATCAGGGAGCAGGGCCGGCAGACGCCTGCTGGGTGAGCGGGCACGGCTGGCAGAGGCTGCCGGGTCGCCCCCGGACCTGGCGTCCCGGGTCGTCCCTCGGACGTGGAGTCCGGGGGGGGGAACCCCCGGTTCGGCGCGGTCCGGCCGGGAGGTGGCAAGTGTCGTAGCCCGCGACCGACCGGGTCGGCCGACGCCCCTGGCCGGCGGCATCCGGCCGCACCCGGTCCGTCGCGACCGGACGCCCCCGCGCCTGCCGCGAGGGACTCCTGGCGTGCGTGTGGGGTGTCCGGCGATGAGTTCTGGTGCCTACAAGCTGTCTGCACAACGGGAAGCGCTCCGATCACAACTCAGAGGCAGGTGGCATTTATGGACATCGCACGCGTACTGATGGTTGCGCCCGTGGGGAACATCGAGACCGCGGTGGTCTGGTACGGACGGCTGCTGGGACGCCCGGCGAACACCCGGCCGATGGCGTCGCTGGCCGACTGGCACCTCACGCCGGGCGGCTGGCTCCAGGTCTTCGAGGATCCCGAGCGTGCCGGATCGGCGCTTCTCAACCTGGAAGTGCCCGATCTGGACGAGGCGTTGGCGCGGATCGCGGAGCGCGGCTTGAGCGCGGGGCCGGTTCAAAGGGGTGGCGAGCGCACCCGGATCGCCGCACTGGAGGACCTGGACGGCAACCGGGTCACGCTGCTGGAGAACCCGGTCGCCTGACCCGCGCTCTTCGGTCCCCGACCGGGCCGGGACGGCGGCCCGATCAAGGGCGGGCGGAGCGCCGTTGTCGCACCAGGGGCGGCAACGGCGGTCGAAGGTGATGCGACTCCGGACTTGGCGGCGGGTGTGGTGCCTCCGAAGCCGTGACGAGATGTCGGCTCGCCATCGTCACACGAGGGCGGAGCCGACGAGGCGCGGTGGCAGGGGCTTGCATCCCGTCGGTCCCCGCCGCCGCGGCCTTTGACAGAGTCTCCTGAAAGGCGGTGCAGCCAGGTGACGGCGGGCTCCGCGGGGCCGGGAGCGTGATGGCGCCGGGCCCCGCCGGTGCTTGTGCGGTCAGGCCCATTCGATGCCGAACTCCCGGAGCGCGTGCGGCTGCTCGGGGGTGAGTTCGTCCCGCCGCGTTTTGGTGTTGCTGTGCCAGATGCCCAGCGCCAGGTCGTGCTCCTGGCCGGCGATAACGCTCCGTTCTCGGTGGGCTCGCTTCACCGACGGCGTCCCTTCGCGAGCGACGTATGCGTGAGGGCTACCGGGCCCCGCTGGAACCCCGCCTCAGCCTTCCCCCGGACCCTTGACCGCGTCGGCCGGCGCCGGGGGAAGCTCCGCCGGGTCGGGAGACGGGGCCGCGGCCCCGGCCAAGGGAACACACCCGTGAGGGTGGCCTCGCAGGCCCTGCGGTCGAGGTTGTGACGTTCCGTCACGCTCTTCGCGCGCCGAACTCGGTGCGCCCGTTGCAGGCGGGGGAGAGGTCTTCGTCTCGACGGGGGTGCCGACGTTATGTCGGGGACATTCTGGGCGCTTCTGAACGCCGGGTGGCTGACGAGCTGTCGTGGGTGAGTCGTCGCAAACTGTTCGGTCGTGGCGCTCCTGGCGGACCCGGACGCGCCGACAGAAGTCGCGCAGTGCGCAGCTCGGGACCTCCCCGCTCGCCTCGTGGACAGGATCGGTCGGCATCGGCGATCCCACATCAGGGTCGTGAGAGAGCCCTTCACCGCGGGGACCGAGGATCTGTCCACGTTGGCGGGCCGGATCCGGGCGCGCGGGCGTGGAGAGGATTGGGACGTCGTTGTAGCGCTCACCGACCTGCCGTTGCACGCGCAGGGGCGCAAGCTCGTCGTGGAGCTGAGCCATGAGCACGGCCTGGCGCTGCTGTCCCTCCCCTCGCTGGGGGGCCAGCGTTTCCAGGAGGGCCCGGCGGGCGGCTGAGGGGGTCGTGGTCAGCTTGGCCGGTGGTCAGGCTGCTGCGGCGGAACGGGCCCGCCGTCTGTCGGCGGGAGGTTTCACCGGTCGCCTTGGTTGGCGACGACGGGGCCGCGGATCTCCGGTATGTCGTCGGCGGGCCGCGCGGTTACCCGAGGGTGCTCGGCGGTATGGTCCGGGCCCAACCGGCCGTGGCGCCTGGTTCCGGGGCTCTCGAAGGCATTGGCGGCCGCGCTCGCCACGGGGGCGGTCGCCACCGTGAACTCCACACTCTGGAATCTGGCCGCATCCCTCGACATTCCACGTCTTGTGATTGCCACGGTCGGTTCCATCGCACTCATGGTCGGCTGGCTGATTGTGGACGCGCGCCTGTGGCATCGGTCGGTGGAGGACTCGCCGGAGGCGAGGAAGCGGGCGGCTCTCTACAACGCGTCCACGGTCGTGACGGTGGGCATCGGGGTGGTTGTCTGTTACGCGGGGCTACTGGTCATCAACTTCGTGTGGGCGCTCTTCATCCTCAACGGCCACGTTCGCCTCCATGACACGGACCCCGCTGCATGCCGCCCAGTACTGGACGCTGGCCTGGTTCGTTGCTTAGGTCGCCACGGTGTGCGGCGTCCTGGGGTAAGGGCTGGAGAGCGACGAGGCGGTGCGGGCGGTCGCCTACTCCAAGCGCGAGCAGGAACGTCGTGACATGCTCCGCGACACCGGCGGTGACCAGTCGGGGGCGGAGGGCTGAGTTTCGGACGCGTGGTCGGTCGGTGGCGCCCGCTTCGAGGATTCCGGCGGGTCGGTCCGTGCATGGCTGTTTCGCCACCGGGCCGGGGGACACCCGGACATTACGTCGCGGGGCGCCGTAATTCGACCGGCGAACCGGCGACGGGATCCCCGCCGCCAAGATCCTGGTGTGCGGGCCCGCACAGGCACCCGAGCATCGCTGTAGCGCCTCACGGGACTCAGGCTCACACGCAGTGTTCCTCATCGTCGCCGCTGCGGTCATGCCACGACAACCAGGGAAGTCATCATGAAAGCAGCGGTATACGAAGGTCCGCGGGACGTCACGGTGAAGGACGTACCGGACGCCAGGATCGAGCACCCCTGCGACATCATCGTCAAGATCACCACAACCAACATCTGCGGTTCGGACCTGCACATGTACGAGGGCCGCACCTCGTTCGAGACGGGCCGCACGCTCGGCCACGAGAACATGGGCCAGGTCGTGGAGGTCGGCTCGGCCGTCAGCAAGGTCCAGGTCGGCGAGTACGTGGTTCTGCCGTTCAACATCGCCTGCGGCTTCTGCAAGCAGTGCGAGAGGGGGCTGACGAACTACTGCCTGACCATGCAGCCGGAACCGGCCCTCGCCGGAGCCGCCTACGGATTCGCGGACATGGGGCCCTACCAGGGCGGCCAGGCGGAACTGCTGCGCGTGCCCTACGGCGACTTCAACGCGCTGCGTCTTGGTGAGGACGCCGCCGAGCGGCAGAGCGACTACGTGATGCTCGCCGACATCTTCCCCACCGGGTACCACGCCACCGAGATGGCCCACGTCAAGCCGGGCGACCAGACCATCGTGTACGGGGCCGGCCCCGTGGGGCTGATGGCCGCCTACTCCGCCCTCCTGAAGGGAGCCGGCCGCGTGTGGGTGGCCGACCACCAACCCGACCGGCTGCAGAAGGCGGAGGAGATGGGCGCCATCCCGATCAACACCGCCGAGCACGAGCCGGCGGAGGTCGTCAAGGATGCCACCCTCGGTCTGGGTGCCGACAACGGTTGTGAGTGCGTCGGCTACCAGGCGCACGACGCCGAGGGCAACGAGGACGCCAGCCTCACACTCAACGGACTGATCGACTCGGTCAGGTTCACCGGCGACATCGGCGTGGTAGGTGTGTTCATGCCCCAGGATCCCGGTGGCGAGCAGGCCCAGGGGAAGCTGGAGGCACGGGGAAAGGTTCCGATCGACTTCGGCCTCATGTGGTTCAAGGGCCAGCAGATGGGCACCGGACAGGCGCCGGTGAAGCGGTACAACCGGGCCCTGCGGGACCTGATCGCCGGCGGCAAGGCCAAACCGAGCTTCCTCGTCTCCCACGAACTGCCCCTGGACGAGGCATCCACCGCCTACCAGCACTTCGACGCCCGCGACGAGGGCTGGACCAAGGTGGTCCTGCACCCGGACGGACACGGAAACGGCCACAAGCGGTGACGACTGCCGCCGCCGTGCCGCCCGTCTCCTGGACCGGTCGGGGAGACGGGCGGCGATCGCCCCGGCTCCGCCGAGGTCGGACAGGCATGAGCCGCATGCGCTGCGGTCGATCTGAACCAGCTGCGATCGCGCGCGTCCAGCGGTCATGACGCACGATCCGCGTCCAGGGTCCGTCCTTGACTCCCCGGACAGCAGCCCTCACAAGCTCCCGACACAAGGAATGAGAACCATGGCAGACGAACTCCGCGGCCGTAAGGTTGCGATCCTGGCGACAGACGGCGTTGAGCGCGTCGAACTCGAACAGCCGCGTGGCGCACTCTACGGCGCCGGTGCGACGACAGAAGTCCTCTCCATCCACCCCGGAGAGATACAGGCCCGCCAGGGCGACCTGGACCCCGCGGGGACCTTCCCCGTCGACCAACTCGTCTCGGACGCCTCCGCCGACGACTACGACGCCCTGCTGCTGCCCGGTGGCACCATGAACCCCGACCAGCTGCGTACGAACAAGGACGCCATCGGCTTCGTCCAAGCCTTCATGAACGCGGGGAAGCCGGTAGCCACGATCTGCCACGGCCCGTGGACCCTGGCGGAGGCCGATGTCGTACGCGGACGCCGTCTCACCTCGTGGCCCAGCATCCGCACGGATCTGCGAAACGCCGGAGCCGAAGTCGTCGACGAAGAGGTCGTCATCGACCGCCAACTCACCTCGAGCCGTTCGCCCGCGGACCTGCCCGCTTTCTGCGCCGCCATCATCGAGCAGTTCGCCCGGACCGGCAGCCCGGTCTCCGCCGGCGCCTGACCCGGCCGTGACGCGCCCCAGGCGCCCGCAGGACGGGGCGCCTGGGGCATCGCCGGACAGCGGGCATCCCGCCTGCACTCCGGAAAGGCGGGGGCGTACCGGCCCTCTCGTCGGGGCGGGCGGCGCCGACGAGAGGGCATTCAGCGAGGCTGGCCCAGCGCCGCTGCGGGGCGCAGATCCTCTTCGACCCCTTCGTCCATGGCGCGCCGGCCAACGCCCGCCCGAGCCGAGGTGCCTGTTTGAAGAGGTTGTGCCCGGCGGCGAAGAAGATCCTGTCGGCTTCCCAGACCGCCATGCTGTCCTCGCTCCACGGCAGGCTTGTCATCCAGCAGTTGAGGTACTCGACGGGCTCGGGGACGAGACCCGGCAACGCGTGGGAGACGTACGCGCGGGCTCGGTCGCCGAGTGCCGCCAGTTCTCCGGGGTCCGCGAACCTGCCATCCTCCCGCACCTCGACCGTTTGGCTCAGGCCCACCGCATAGCGGCTGTTGCCCGGGTAGGGAGCCGGGTAGACACCCACCTCTCCGAAGTCGCCGCTACTGTCCTGCAGGCAGGCGACCCGTTTCGGGGGCGATCCCTTGACCCGGAAGGTATGGCGCGGATGTGGGCCGCCGGCTGCACGGGCAGCGAAAGCCCCACGTTGCGCGCCAGCCGCGCGATGCCCAGGCTCGCGCACATCACGGCCGTCGCGTACTCTTCGCGGCCGGCGGTACTGAGTACCTCCACCGTGCCGCGGCCCGTCGGGCGCAGCGAGATGACTTCTTCGGTGACCAGCGAGTCACCCAGCGCCTCGGACAGGCTCTCGACCGCGACCGGTTTTATCTCGTGGTCATGAAGAACTACCCGCCACAGTTCAAGGCGGACGGGGTCGCGCTGTACGAGTCGCGGCCCGATGCGACGATCAGGTCGGTCGCCGCCGATCTGGGGATCAATGCGGAGACCCTACGGAACTGGGGGCGAGCTGCGGGAGTAAACCGTCCAAGGGGACGTCGGACGCAGGAAGCGGCCCAGCCGCCGACCCTGCTGGAGGCGGAGAACGCGGCTCTTCGGAAGAAGGTTCGCGAGCTCGAGGAGGAACGCGAGATCCTGCGGAAGGCGGCGAAGTATTTCGCCGGGGAGACGCGCTGGTGAACCGCTTCCAGTGTGTCGCCGACCTCCAGCGCCGTTACGGCGTGAAGCGGGAGCGGTTGAGCGGCGAGCCCCACACCCTGCACCTGAAAATCCGGCCAAGTGGGATTGGGAAGGCAACGCCCCGTAACTCGCCCTCCACCTGCCCGTACTTCGTTTGCCCTATCGTTTCGTCTGTGACGAAACCAGTGGGTGTCGGGCAGCTGAGTGGCGGCGATGAGCCGCAGGAGCGGCGCACTATGCGCGAGCGGCTGGTGGAGCGTACATGCGCCTGGTGCGGTCAGTCCGTCCCATACGCGGGGACCGGGCGCCGCCCGAAGTACTGCAGCGCCGCTCACCGCACGCGCGCGTACGAGCTGCGTACCGCGCAGGCCCGCGCGGGCCTGTCGCCTGCCGAGGGTGGCCGCTCGCCGGACCCGGTGACGCAGATCGTCGAGCGCACCGAGACGGTGGTGCGCACAGAGCCGGGCGGGGTCCGGCAGGTGCCGGCGGCCCGGTTGAGTGGCGAGCCCTACACGCTGCCGGAGGACGCGGTGGAGTGGGTCCAGGCCCTCGCTCACCTGCGCCAGGTCATAGCGCGGGGCGGCCTGCCGGAGATGGCCCGGGAGCCACTCGCGCGTGCCTGCGAGGCGGCCGCTCGCGAACTGCGCGGCCCGACGCCGTCGTGAAGGTCGTGTGGGGCTGCCGCTGACGCGGGACGCCGCAGACCACGCCGCTGGGGAACACCTGGGCCAGTGCGGGTGTTGGAGCGAGCGTGGCCGTGGAGGGGACAGTGTCCCCGGGCTCCACATATTGCCCGTGGGGAAGATCGTTCGGCTGAAGTCCCACGGAGCCTTTCGCCGCGAGGCGACCGCCCTCCGCGACCACCCTCTTCTCGGCCCGAGTCCCTCGGCTTGCCGGGCGGTTTCATGTCCAGGCGCAGTGGCTCGGGGCCCCGGTACGGCGGGTCAGCTGGGCTCGGTGCGGGTCTGGACGTAGCTGCCTTTTCCGTGGGTCGTGACCCGCCCGGGGAGTCCTAGTGTCCTGAGTCGTTAGTTCGGTTGCGGTTGTAGGGTGGGGCGGTGCCTGGTCCGAAGCCGTTGCCGCTGGAAGTGTCCGATCACGAACGTCGGGTTCTGCGGGGCTAGTTGCGTAAGCAGACCGCCCCTCAGGCGCTGGTGCTGCGGTCGAGGATCGTGCTGGCGTGTGCGGATGGTGTGTCGAACGCGCGGGTCGCGGATGACCTCGGTGTGTCGAGGGAGACGGTGCGCAAGTGGCGGTCCCGGTTCGCCGCGGACCGGCTGGAGGGCCTGGCAGACCGGCCGCGGTCGGGGCCGCCGCGGAAGATTACGGACGAGCAGGTCGAGGCCCTGGTCGCCAGGACACTCGACCAGGCGCCACCGACGGGCGACTCCCACTGGTCGACGCGTTCGATGGCCCAGGCGGCGGGGATGTCGCAGTCGGCTGTCTCGCGGATCTGGCGGGCGTTCGGCCTCAAGCCGCACATCGTGGAGACGTGGAAGCTGTCGACCGACCCACAGTTCGTGACCAAGGTCCGCGACGTGGTCGGCATCTACCTCGCCCCGCCGGAAAATGCCCTGGTCCTGGCGGTGGACGAAAAGTCGCAGATACAAGCCCTGGACCGCACCCAGCCCGTGCTGCCGATGGCGCCGGCCACACCGGCGAAGATGACCCACGACTACGTCCGGCACGGCACGACCAGCCTGTTCGCCGCCCTGGACATCGCCTCCGGCTCGGTCATAGCCCAGCACTACCGCCGCCACCGCCACCAAGAGTTCCTCCGCTTCCTGAAGGTCATCGACGCCGCCGTCCCCCAGCACCTCGAACTCCACCTGGTCCTGGACAACTACGCCACCCACAAGACCGAACCGGTCAAGAAGTGGCTGCTCCGACACCCCCGCTTCCACCTGCACTTCACCCCCACCTCCGCGTCATGGCTCAACCTCGTCGAGCGCTGGTTCGCCGAGCTGACCTGCCGCAAACTCCGCCGCTCTGCCCACCGCAGCGTCATCGAACTCGAACGCGACATCCGCCACTGGATCAACGAGTGGAACAAGAACCCCAAGCCGTTCGTCTGGACGAAGACCGCCGACGACATCCTCGACACCCTCGCCGCATACTGCACACGAATTAACGACTCAGGACACTAGCGCCTCACACGGCAACGTCACCGACTCCGCGGCGACGCCTCGGCGACGGCAGCGGTGGCCTTCAGGAAGCGCCACTCGGCATCGCTGACTGACGCCCTCAGGACGCAAAGGGCCCTCAGTGCCAGGCAGTGCACACAGTTGTGGCGCTCGGGCGGCCCTGGGCAGGCCCGCGTGGAACCGCGATGAGCAGCTGCTGAACGGCCGCATTTACGGCTCGGAGTACGACGACCCCCACCCCGGCCCGGTCCCACATCGGAACTATGCCGAGCTGGTCGGCGGGCCGCTGGACGGCCTGCTGCTGGACGTCCACGAGTGGCACTCTGAAAACGGTCAGTGCGATTCCCGGATGTGACTCACCGGGCCACCCCCCAGGGCTTGATCAAGTTCCCTCGGTTCCCGTCTTGTTGGTGATGCCCAGGAATGGGAGTGCTCGTTCGGGTTGGTCACGGATCGCGCGGGTGGTCTTGGCGATGTTGTCGGCTCCGAGGGTCTTGAGCAGGCCGATGGCGAGGTTGCGGAGGGTGGCCATGGCGCGGGGTGCGGTGCCGTTGTGGACGGTGGATGCGTCCTCGGCGAAGGTCACGTCTCTGACGTGGTGCAGGGCTTCGATTGTCCAGTGGCCGCGGCCCGCGGCGGCGAGTTCGACCGGGCGGGCCTCGTGGGCGTCGAGGCTGGTGACGGCGTAGACCGTCTCGCGACTCTCGCGGCGGCCGGTCTGCTTGCGGCGGCGGTGGACCCGGATGGCCAGGCGGCCATGGGGGAAGGCGATCCCGGCGAGCTCGTCCGCGATGCCGCAGGTCTTGATCGAGCGGGATTCGCGGCGACCGTGGCCGGTGGAGGAGGAGGTGTGCTGGACGGCGATGTCCCGCCAGGGCAGGGCGGCGAGCTGCCGGTGTGCGGTCGGCTGTTTTGCCTTGATCACCGCGACGTAGTGGGCCTTCTTGGTCTCGACCAGCCAAGTGACGTTCGCCCGGACCGAGTGCAGGGCGTCGAAGGTGACGAGGGCTCCGGCCAGGTCCAGCGGCTCGAGCAGGGGCCGGAAGTACGCGGTCTCGTTCGTCTTCGTGCCGACCTCCGCCTGGGCAAGGGTCACCGCGCGGTGGTGGGTGACCGCGGAGAGCAGGTGCCTGCGGGTGGCGGTGAGACGGACGGAGCCCTTCAGTGCCTTGGCGTCGACGGCGATCACGCGCCGCCCGGACGCGGTCCCCGCGGCAACGGCATGGCGGCCGGCGAGGTAAGCGCCCATGCCCGGTCCAGGGCGTCACCGTCAACAGTCCCCAGTACCCGCCCGATCGTGGTCCGCGAGGGAGCCCGCCGCCACCGCAACGGATGACGGCGGACACCAACCGCCGCCAGCAGTGCGTCCGAGGCGCGTTGCGCCCACTCGGCGATCTCGTCAACGCTTCTCGCTCCCGAGACGGCCGCGCACGCGCACACCAGCAGAATAGCGGTCAGCGAGTACCAGCGGCCCCGCCGCCCACGAGGATCGGGCACCAGGTCCAGGTAAGGGCGCAGGTCAGCGACCCGGT
Organism: Streptomyces sp. NBC_01497; assembly: GCF_036250695.1. NCBI lineage: Bacteria > Bacillati > Actinomycetota > Actinomycetes > Kitasatosporales > Streptomycetaceae > Streptomyces > Streptomyces sp. NBC_01497. The sequence continues at coordinate 8,486,816 of NZ_CP109427.1, forward strand.
CCGCGTCCAGCGGGCCCAGCTTCACCAGCACCGCGGGAATAGGGGAAGATACAGCGGCAGGCACGGGCCACCTCATGATCGTTGAGCTTCGACACCCCAATGATCACGGACCCCGTGCCTGCTCTGCTATGCACCCCAACCTGTCACTGCCTGACCCACCGACACGACTCCGGAACTTGATCAAGCCCTGAGCCTGACCACCACACCAAAGGTGTCCGTCAAAGCGGAACAAGCTCAAACCATGGGCGAATTGCGCCGACCCGGCCCGACCCCTCAACGGCGCCATTGGCGGAGCCAGCCCTGCGGCGGCCGACGCTCCGACGTCACCTTCTTACCGAAGTCATCACCTCGATCGTCCATGAGGGATCGACGAGCTGCTCATGCATGTCGTGGCGCCCGTGGTGGGTGGTGTGGCGCACCGGCCGACGGTTAAGGTCAGATGCCCGGCCGGTAGCGCATCGGGTGGTCTTCCGGTACTTCGACCACGCAGATGTTCACCCCGTCCGGATCGGCGGTCCACATCTCGATCAGCCCCCAGGGTTCTTTTGCGGGCGGCCGCTGGATCGGGACACCCAGGCGGGCGAGTTGCTCGTACGCCGCCTGGGCGTCCCCTACCTGCAGCCAGAGCTCGAGGCCGGCGGACGGCGGGCTGTCGGAGCGGCCCGAGACCTCGAGGAAGCCTCCCCCGAGGAAGTAGACGGTGCCGCGCTCGGGTCCGGTGCCGAACTCACGGAAGACTTCCAGGCCGAGCTTCTCACGGTAGAAGGATCGCGAGCGTTCGGGATCGGTGGGCCGGAGCAGGATCCTGCTGCTCAGTACGTGCATCATGCCCTAACTGTCCTCCGGGCCGCGGGTGTGCGGCTCGTCCGACTCGCCGCGTCAGCGGTCTGTCGCGGCACAACCGGGTCGTGGTGAAGGCGTCGATGCGCTGCGCGGTCGGCTTGCTCGTCGCCGAGGTTCGGACGTGCGTCCGCGAGGAGACTGCCTTCCTCAGCCGTGCTGCAGTACAGGGGAGGAGCCGATGTGGAGCTCTTGGGCTGCGGGTTGCCACCTGACCCTCAAGATCGCCGGTGAGCCGCGAGTCGGACCGGCGTCGGCTGAAAACCTCACCCAGGTGGTCACCGAGATGGTCGCCCACAAACCGGACGGCTTCGTCTACGCGGGCACCCCCGCCCGCGCCGCGGCCGTCGCACACACCCTCGCATAGACGGACTTCAACGGGCCCCGGGGCCCTGGTGGAGCTCCACGTCCGGCGCCAGGCCGGGCACGACCACGTGCTCGGCGCGGCCTACATCCCCGAGCGCGGGTCGGTGTGGCTGGAGATCCGCCACGGCGGGCGGGGCAGCCCCGTCGGCAGGTACAACGTGCGCCCCAGGTCGACCATGGAGCTCCTGGTCGGACAGGCGATCTTGGTCGTGAACCCGTCTACCAGGAGCTTTCTCACGTGCCGACACCGCCGCACACCTCAACCATCCGCCCTCAGCCAGGTTGAAAAAGGTTCATGGAGTCCCTTTTTTCAGTGACGGGTGACCAGGTGTCCAGCGCCATTCACCGCCGGCCGCCGCGTACCCGGTCGCGTGAGCGTGGGAGCGACGGCTGGCTCTGTTGATGACGAGGAGCAGCGTCTTTCGAGCAGTTCGAAAGGCGGTTCCCGCGTCGAACCTAGATGGCTTCAGACAGCAGCTCGCTCGAGCGGCAAGAGGCCGTCTCCCGCTCCCCCTCGACCTGCCGCCTGCGGGGCCCCCGCGCGAGGTCTGGGCCCGGAAGGTGCAGGCTGGGGGTATGGCGGGCGTTCCGATTGTGGTGCACCGGCTGTCCGGGACGGGTGGCCGGCGGGTCGTGGTGCGCGGGGAGATCGTCGGACTCGCGCACTCGGACCATGACCTGGACGTGTTCCTCGAACGGGTCGGCCTGCCGGACGCGGACCTGTCCGGTCTGTTGGATGATCCGCGGTGGGTGGAGTGGCGGGGAGATCCGCCGCACGAGTGGGACAGCGGCAACGCCGCCGGGTCCTGACCGCGCCCCGGGGAGGAGGCTGGCGTGCTGACGCCTCCGATCGAGCCGATGCTCGCCCGTCCGCTTCTCGCCCTGCCTCCCACCGGACGGACGCCCGCGCTGTACCAGCCGAAATTATGGACAGAGGGCTGATCTGTCCGCTGTCCATTCTCAGGTGCTTGACCCGTGGGACCTGGCGACTCTGGCATCGAGGGGGCGCTCTCGTCGTCGCTTGCCACCCGGCGCGGGAGTTGCGCACCGCGCGCGTGCAGTGTGCGCACCGTTGGCGATTCGGGCCGCAGGCACGTGCAGATGCGTGAGCGCTGCTTCACCGGACGCGGATGATCGTCTTTCCGTTGATCTTCTGGGTCGGGTTGAAGGCAGCGACAGCATCGTCGAGGCTCGCGACCTGGCCGATATGCGTCCGCAAACGTCCGTCCTGCACTCGCCGAGCGATCTCGCCCAGTTGGGCGCGGTCGGAGACAACAACGAAGTCGACCGCCAGGCCGTTGGCCGGCCGCGCCTCCGGCGGGCCGGTGACCGTCACGAAGGTTCCTCCAGCTCGCACCAGCCGGGCCGATCGTGCGCCGATGTCGCCGCCGAATACGTCGAACACGAAGTCGACTCCGCCGACGTCTTCCAGCGTGTCGTTGTCGAGGTCGACGAACTCGTACGCGCCGAAGTCGAGTGCGCCCTTGCGATGGGCGGCGCGTCCGGTGCCGATGACGTACGCACCGGCCTCGCGTGCGAGCTGCGCCGCCATCGAACCGACCGCGCCTGCGGCGCCGTGCACGAGCACGCTCTGCCCCGCCGAGAGGTGACCGTGCTCGAACAGCCCCTGCCAGGCGGTCAGGCCCGTCATCGCGACGCTCGCGCCGACCGTGAAGTCGACGTCACCGGGCAGCGGCGCGAGGTTGCGCGCCTCGACGACGACGTACTGCGCGAGGGTGCCGTCGCGGGTCCAGTCCGTGATGCCGAACACACGCTGTCCGACCGACAGCCCCGCCGTTCCAAAGCTGAGCGAGGTGACCACTCCGGCCACCTCGTGACCGGGGATCGACGGCGTCCGGTCCCGGCCGAGGCGATCGACCCAGGTCGAGGGCCACTCCAGCTCGTTCCCGGTGAAACCCGACGCATGAACTTCCACGACGACATCACCGTAGTTCGCGCCGTCAAGACTGGCGAGCCGCGCCGCGTCCGGATCGGGCCGCTCAGCCAGCGTCATCCCTGCGGTTCCGGCAGCCGGGTCCGTGACCACGATCGCTTTCATCTGCCTGCCTCTTTCTACGCTGGTCTTTGTTCGTCCCCGTCACGACGTGACGGGATATGGGTGGTATCTCCGCTCCCTACGGGCGGATCTGGCTGATCGTCATTCGCTTGGCCGGAGAACGCCGCAACCGCATCATCGAGGGTTGCGACGTTGCCGGTGACTGTCCGCAGGCGTGCGCTGGGCAAGATCGCCCAGTTGGGCGCGGTCGGAGTAGACACCGAAGTCGATCGCCGGGCCGTTGGCCAGCACCTACCGCCGATCACGTCGAAGACCAGCGCCGAGGCCGGTGCGTACGTCTTCGCCTGCGACTGCTTAGCCAGGCCGGGGGCTGCGCCGGAAGCTCGACGGCGGGCGCGGCTGGCAGACTGCGGGCTCAGTCGGCGATGGGGCCGACGACTTGGGGGATTTCGAACAGGTTGCCGGTGTCTCCGGTGTGCAGGAATGCGACGTTGCTGTCGCCGGGGATCCGTCCGCTGCGGGCGTGGTCGAGCATTCCGGCGAGTCCCTTGCCGGTGTAGACGGGGCCGACGAAGACGCCTTCAGCTCGGGCCAGCTCGCGGATGGCCTCTGTGCTTTCGGGGGACGCGACGGCGTATTCCTCGCCGATGGAACGCTGGTCGGAGGACTCGGGCGCCACCGACACCCCGTGCGCTTCCTGCGGCTGCGCACCGACGTGGCGGCGGACAGCCTGTGAGCGTCGGCGACGACCCACCGGTGATATCGCGGCGCTCCCTCGCAGCCCACTCCTAGGCGGTGCACGGAGCGGCCCCCGGTAGTCGCCTCCCGCCAGTATGAGGCGGCCCGAACGTCAGGCGCCGAGCACCGCCGACTGGGCCAGCAAGTACGCCAACCGGTTCGGGTGCTTACGGCCGTCGTTGTCTCCGTGACCATCTGCGCGGGGCAGGAACAACTGAGTGCAGGACGCTGGCGCGGGGGCATAGCGTCTGGCGGCCGGCGGCATGGCCGCCGGGGTCGTCTGCGAGTCGGATGGCTGCTGTGATCCGTTTGCCTACGGGTTCTCGGCGGATACGGAAGGTCTGACACACGGCCATCACGATTTCCAGTCCGTGCTCCATGAGGCACGGGCCGGGCGCGTACCTGCGGGCATTGGTTACCAGTTCACTCACCACCAGCTGCACCGTGTCCATCGCCCGCTGCGACACCGGTAGCCCGTGTTCGGTTTGCACGATGGTGAGGAAGTCCCGGGCCGTTTCACGGGCCTGCGCGATTTCCGCGCTGTCCTCGAGCACGAGGGACGCGAGGAGGGGACGGTCGACGAGCGGCTCGCCCTCGTTGTGCGAAACAGTCTCCATGGGCCCCCCTTAGTCTCGAAGGACCGTACATCTTTCTCATCATCTGCCCCTGACAGGCTCCAATATCCGCACACCGGCAAGGCATAGACCCCAACTGCGCCAAAGGCCGGGCGAAGGGCTGAACACCCGCAAAGCAGCCCCGCCGGACGGGCGAGAACGACGAGGCCGCGCAAGACGGTCCCACAGTCAGGAGGTCTGCAGCGGGTTTTCTGGACGACGCCTTGCAGCAGCGCGCCCGCTACCGCCGCCCCCGCGCTGCGGCGGCCGCCACCACTGCGCCGGCGCATCTGGTCGTCTTCGACGCCTTAGAACACCGCGGCCGCGCCCTCCTGGGCGAGTCGCTGGGGAGCGATGGGACCTGCTGGTGGACGTCTTCGAGCGGCGCTCCCTCCACGCGCCCTGGACTCTGGTGCCGTGCACGCGCGATCGGACGGTGGCGCTCGGCTGGTTCGATCCGGCGTGGGTGAGGCGGGTATCGAGGGCGTGGTGGTGAAGCCGGTTGCCGGCACCTACCGGCCGGGCGAGCGGGTGAGCTGGTCCAAGGTCCGTCGCGTACAGCACGGCTGAGGGACTGGTTGCCGGAGTGACCGGCCGTCCGGGCGCGCCGGCGACGCTGCTGCTGGGCCGCCACGACGCGGTGGGCGGTCTGCGCTTGGTGGCGCGCACGACGCCGCTGTCCCGAGAGGCTCGCGCGGAGGTGGGCGCCCTGCTCACTCCGGCAGGCGTGGGCATCCCTGGTACGGGGGCCTCTTCTCCGCTGGGTGGGGTAGCCGCGAGATGCTCGAGGTCGAGCCGGTGGAACCCGTCGTCGTGGTGGAGTTCCGCGTGGACAGCGCGCTCGACCACGGCCGCCACCGCCACCCCGTGCGTTACTTGCGCATCCGTCCGGACCTGGAACACGGAGACCTCTGACCCCTACACGCTGTGCGTCTCTACCGGCACCCGGGATGTCGGGGCGGCACTGGAGGTCGCACGGCAGCGGCTGGCGGAAGCCGCCCAGGTGACACGCGACGCCGTCGCTGCCTGACCGTCCGGCGCGTCCCGTCCGCAACACCCAGGCTGGGGAGCAGGGTTGACGTGGCCGCGGCGTAATCTCGGCGAAGGGGACTGTCGGCACCTTGAGTGTGGCAGTCCCCTTCTGCGTCTCCTTGCCGGGCGCCGTATGCGGCGCCCTGGCCCCCAGGACGTACGAGAGCCGCGGCAGGGCGGCGGCGTGGGATGAGGGCGGGGCGGAATCGACAGGTTTACTGCTCCGATCGGGGGATAGCGGGCAACTGCCCACCACGGCACGGAGGAGGTTTCCCGCATGTCTGTCAGCACCGTACTCACCGCTCCAGCTCCCATATCCGCGCCTCGTGAAGAAGTGTCGGGTGGCTTGCCGTTGGTGGAGGATCCGCAGGCGGTGGCCCCTGCGGTGCGCGGGCGGTGTCGAGGGTGTTCTTCGACCGGCTGCAGAGCTTGGAGGAGGGAACCCGCGAGTACGCGTATGCGCGTAACACGCTGATCGAGATGAACATGTCGCTGGTCCACTTCGCGGCCCGCCGCTTCAACGGCAGGACCGAGATGGAGGATGTGATCCAGGTCGGCATGGTCGGCTTGATCAAGGCCATCGACCGTTTCGACCTCTCGCGCGAGACGGAGTTCACGACCTTCGCCGTCCCCTACATTGTCGGGGAGATCAAGCGGTTCTTCCGTGACACCAGCTGGGGCGTGCACGTCCCCCGCCGGCTGCAGGAGCTGCGTGTGGAGCTGGCCAAGGCCCGTGACGTCCTGCACACCCGCCTGGACCGTGACCCCACCGTCGCCGAGCTCGCCGCGTATCTCGGCCGGCCGCAGGAGGAGGTCGCGGAGGGCATCATCGCCGCCAACGGCTACAACACTGACTCCCTCGACATGCCCTACGACCATGGTGACGGCGCCCGCGCCCGCAACGTGAGCCTCTCCGAGTTCACCGGCGCCCTCGACCCCGGCATGGAACTTGTTGAAGACCTCACCTCCCTCGCCCCGCTCGTCGCCAAGCTAGGCGAACGCGACCGGCGCATCCTGCACATGCGCTTCGTCGAAGAGAAGACCCAGTCGCAGATCGGCGAAGAACTCGGCTACTCCCAGATGCACGTCTCCCGCCTCCTCGCACGAGCCCTCAAGACCCTGCGCAGTGGCCTGCTCACCGAGAAATAAGTTCCCAGCATGCGGCCTGTGAGGGCGCTCACACATTCGTTTGCTGCGGGGGGCGCCGGGTAGCGGAGTTTTTGCTGGCGTGGCCTGGGGAGGTCCGCCGTCATACAGCGGTGGGGCCCATCGATTCGATGGGCCCCACCGCTGTATGACGGCCGCGCGAGGCCGCGTTCCGTGTCGCTCACCACCGACCGGGCGGCGGTGGCGAGGTAGGGCCGCGGCTTGTGCCCGCCGGGTGCCGGCCGGGCTGTTGAACGAGGACGATGGGTCTGCTCGTTCGCGGACGGAGAGGGCTCTTGTGGGATTCTTCGTCACTGCACCGCGTCAACTCCCCTCGCGATGGTCTTGCTCCTGCCGTCCACGGCCCCGGATACATGGTCGGCGGCGGTCGGCCGCGCCGCGCAGCTGCTCGCTTCGGCATGGGGCGCCAGTCGCGGCCGCAGAGCTGAGGGATGGGCTCGCGGGCTTTGGCGTGAGGTGCGCGACCAGGTTTGCTCGCGCCCGGTGCAGCAGGCGAACGGTCGGTGGTGTGGGCATCGCCTGGGACTTCACAGCCCGGCAGGGGTGGGGCGACTTCGCAGAGCCCGATCTGTCGGTGGTCGAGCGGGTGGCGCCGCGTTGCGCAGCGCCTCCTGGACGTCGGCGTTACTGTGCCGGTGCCGATGGTCGCGGCGGGCCGGCTGGTGGTAGCGGTGCCCGTCGCATCGGTGGTGAGCGCCATCAGCGTGATGGCGCTCGGCTGCCGCTGCGAACGGCCCGGCAACGTGCACCTGGTCGTGGACGGCCTGCGGGTCGAGGCGAGTGCCAGCTCATCACGGACGGCCGCCTGGCCGCAGGCCACATCCGCCGTGCCCTGGGCGCGCACGGGTTCACGCCGTGGACGCGGGGCCGGAACCGAGTGAACGCCAGCATCCTGCACGTGGCTGCCGCGAGCATGGACGAGGACTTCGACCCGCAGAACAACGTGATCCTCGCTGCGGGTCGCCAGCCGCTTGTAGGCCGCGAGCTGGAGTTCGCCGCGCTGGACAGCCTCGCGGCTGACGCCCAGTAGGGCGCCGCTCCAGGTCGCGCTCCCGGTCGCGTCTGGGAGTCATGGCGCGCACCGCCGAAAAGATGCTCTGACCTGCTGGACAAGGGGCCGGTTGGGGTGGCTGCGCCACGCTGGCTACTTCCCTGTGCTGTGTCTTGCGCGCGTGGTTGCGTCGGGGAACTGCTGGTTGGAGCTGTCGGCTACTGAGTGTCCAGTTCGCCGTCGGGTCGGCAGCCGGGGCAGGATTCCGCGCCGTGGGCGAGGGCGTCCAGGGCCTGTTGTTGGGTGCAGGCGTGTCCGTCGTCGTGGCGGGAGATGAGGAAGCAGCCCATTGTGTGGAGTCGTATGGGTCGTCCGTCTTCGTGGTGGATCCGCCACGGTCGCTCGGCCGCACGCTGGGCGATCATCGTATGCCGGGTCTGCTTCGCCGATGGGCTGGCGTACGCGAGAAGGGAATCGGCCGGCGGTTCCGCCGGTCGGCCTTATCCCTTGCACTGCGGCCCGTGCCGGGTCACCGAGACGGCGACGGTCGGGATACGGCGGTTGCGGAGGCCAGACCACGAGCGGGCGTTATGGCCGTCACCTCAGGGAAGTTGAGGGGCCGTTCAGCCGTCGCGGGGAGGGAACGAAGCCGCGCGGGTCTCGCCGAGTGCGGCGAGGTGGCCGGCGGACATGCCGAGGACGGAAGCCGACCAAGGCGAGAGCGACCTTTGCCAGAGACGATCGCAGCCTCTCGGTGCGCTGGTCGTGTCGTCGCGTCAGTCCGGTTATCGCTGCTGCAGTCCTCGCGTGGGCGACGGCTGTGCCTGCTGTCGCGTGGGTGGTCGCGGGGTCAGGCGGCGATGGCGGGTGGCTGGGGAGCCGAGTCCGTCAGTCTCTGTCGAGCGGCGCGCAGGGCGGTGTCGATGCTGCGTGTGCCGGTGGATATGCACAGTGTGTAGGAAACGTCCTCCAGGCGCTGCCGGGCCTCGGCGGAGCCTTCCTCGGCATGCAGGGTGTGGAGCGTCTCGTACTGCTCGACAAGTTCCTGCAGCACGGCGGGGTGGGCCATCAGCATGGCGGCTCTCCTCATGGGGATCGGGCGAACGTGCTCCGGTATCGCGGCGGTCACGTCCGCGTCGGGGCGGTGAAAAGGTCGGTCGTGCCGGTGAGGTCGAGGACGCGACGCACGATGGGGCTGGCCGTGAGCAGAGTCAGGGACTTCCCCTCCGCGACGGCATGCTGCCGGGCTTCGAGCAGGGCGCCCAGGGCCGAGCAGTCCCAGAAGCTGACAGCGTCGAGGCGGAGGTCGACTCCCCGATGTGAAGCGCGCAGGGCCTGAACCAGGTGATCGCGGACCAGGTACCGGGCCTCATGGTCGACCTCTCCCCGTATCGCGACCGAGATCCGCGCATGGTCCGGTGCGCTGGTGATGGTCGTCAGACAGCGTGGACCCGCTGTGCGCGTCCGGCCCGCGGCCCGTGCGGGGGTAGGGGAGGCGCTCGGCGCAGTGCCTACTTTCCCGGACATGGCCAGCCCCTTACACAAGCACGTCGGACGTCTTCAGATACCGGAAATATAGTTCACGTGTCAGGGTGACGCAATCAGCCTGTTGGCCTAGCATGGGCGGATGGATACAGTGCCGGAGACCCGCATCGGATGGACGTTCCTCACCAACCATGCGCGCGTGCTGACGGCCATTGCGGACAACCCCTCTGTTCGCATCCGGGACATCGCTGCGCACTGCCGGCTGACCGAGCGAGCCGTTCAGAAGATCATCACGGACCTGGAAGAGGACGGATACCTCTCCCACATCCGTGAAGGGCGCGCGAACACGTACCGGATCGTTCCGGGCAAAGTGCTGCGCCACCCCGCGGAAGCGGGCCTCACCGTGGGCTCGCTCCTATCCCTGCTCGTTCAGGACGAGTCCGAACGCTCGCCGCAGTACGCCCACGTCAAACAGTGACAGCCCGCTTCCATCACCTCCTCGGTACGGGACGCGGCAAGCGTGCCGAGGCGCGCAGTCGACGCGTCTGAAGGCGGATGGCGGTGGGCCCGAGGTGCTGCGGCGGCTGGGCCAGCCCGGCGGGCAGCCTCGCTGTGAGCCTTCGCCACGAAGGCGCGGGTGAATTCGGTGAGGTGGTAACAGGCGGGTGCTGCCTGGCCGCTGACGAAGGGGAGGCCCCACAGCGACGTGAACGCATCGACTGCCCTGTGGGGACGCGGGTAGATGTCCGCATCGAGTTGCAGGGGGCAGGGCGCAGGCGCGGGGGGACATCCCGAACGCTGCGCCGGGCCGGACCTCGCGAGCCTCCGCCTGGCTGAACCCTCCAGGAGGCGCCTCGTTCAGGCAGGAATGCTGACAATCAACGCTCGGCGATCGGGAGCTCCTGCCCCTGAGGAGGCTCGCAACGGCAAATCCGATGTCCCGCCGCGCCTCATAGGGCCGTTCCGTGTCGACGACATGAAGCCCTGCCGGCTTCGTCGCGGGCGGCTTCAAGCAGTTCACGCCAGGAGGCAACCGTGGGGCGCCGCTTCAGGACGGCTCGGCGCTCCCGTTCTGTCATCCCTCCCCATATGCCGAACTCGATGCGTTCGTCCAAGGCGTAGGCGAGACACTCGGTACGCACCGTGCAGCCATGACAGACGGCCTTGGCGCGGCTTTGCGCTGCCCCCTGCACGAAGAGGTCATCCGGGTCGGAGACACGGCAGGCGGATCGGATTCGCCAGTCATAGTCCCAGGTCATGCGGCACACCGCCACAGTTGAATGACAGTCATGCAAACACCATAGAAAGTGAGGGCTCGCCAGGGACAGCACAAGTTGAACGGTCACCCAATCGGGTGGTTGATGTGATGTACATCTAGCTTCGAGTGCAGCGGCGATGGAAGGCTCGACCAGATGCCCCTGCGGGCCGCTGCGTCGAGTCGTCGTCCTCAAAGCCCGGTCTCGACCTGGGCCCAGCCGGCGCACGAGCGGCATGCCGAGACGTCGTTCCCAGCAGACCGCGAGGCGCTTGACGAACCTGCTCACGACTGCGACATGGATACGGCCGCAGTGACCGCATCGCGAACGCATCCAGAGTTCAACTTCATTCAGCACTCGGTCATTTGTAGTCATTCATTGTGATCATTGGACTATCGGTTTGACCCTCGGTGATGAGCGGGTCGGGTCCACGTCACGGACGCCCGCCGACGCCTCGTCCCCGCTGTCCCACAGCCCAGTCCTGCAGAGCCACGGCGCGGGCAAGCATTCGCCTGACCGAGTCACCCGGCTCCAAGACCCGCCGCCGCCGGCGGCAGGGCAGCCCTCCACAGGGCTGCCCTGCCCGATCGCCCACGACGGTCCTTGCTTCACCGCTGCCACGCCGCGCTCGCTCTTGGCAGGAGGAGCATCGGCCTCGGTACTGGCACGTGATCCGATAGGGTCCAGCTATGTCCTACATCTTCGTCCGTGTTCGGACTGCCTAAGACGCATGCCGCCGAGTCGTTCATCGACCGGCGCCAGTTGAGGAACCCGCAGGAGACCACCGCGGTCTCACGGCACTGCCCTGCAGGTATCGCTCGACCTTGACCGTCGACGCGCACCGTCGCTGGTGAGCGCTTCCACGCTATGTGCTGCCCGTGAGGGGAAGGCACACGCTGGTTCGTCGCTTTCACCGGCCTGTGCGCCCGGCCACTGAACCGCGACGCGCCTGGTGACAGGTGCGCCCGTTTCTCCTTCAGCTTCGGCGGATCACCGCGCCGGCATCGCCCCTCAGGTATGCCTGCCGCGCCGCCCACCGGACATTGGACTGACCCGTATGACATCCGTCTCCAGCAACTCCCCCCGCCCGCTGCCCGCTCGCCATGCGAGTACCACCTTCGTTCTCGTGCACGGCTCTGGCTCCAGCTCGTTCATGTGGGCCCCATCCAGCGCGAACTGGCACTGCTCGGCCATCGCAGCTTCGCCGTCGACCTGCCCGGGCACGGCTTCGACGCCCAGTACCCAGCCGCCTCATCAGATTCGATCACAGAGGGCCCTTGGCCGGGCCTGTGACGGCCTGATTGCTGCCTCGTGATGGGTTGGGAGCTGCGGGCCATGGGCGACTGAGACGACCAGGGGCGCCACTGACGTCGGAGGACAGGGTAGATTTCAGCCAGGTTAAGAGCATTAACGAGCCACTTTATTCGAACGACATTCGTTCGGCTCGCCGAGCTTGCCAAGCTGACCCCCAAAATCACGGGGAGGAACCATGTCAGCACCCTTCTTCCGTCGAATCATGACGGCGATAGCAACCACAATCCTTGCCCTCGGCGCCGCCTTCGCCGCAACGAGTCCGGCGCAGGCCGCATCAGGAAACGGTCCCGGCGGAGGCGACGACTACCAAACCATCACGTGGTACGCGAGCGCAGGGGGTCGCTGTGAGGGAGAGGTCCGCTATCTGAATCAGTACGCCTACGGTTTGTACATCAACGCACAGGTTGCCGTCGGTTGTACTTTCTGGATTGAGCGCTCCAGTGACGACGGCTACACATGGCCCGGCGTCTTCTATCAGCGTTCCCTCTCCACTACCAGCTCCGACTACTCGTCCCCCGGAGTGCTGGACAGTTCGGCCTACCTGGCTCGGGTGTGCTTTCACTTCAACGTCAGTGGTGCGGCACGCCACTGCAGCAATCCGATCTGATTGCTGAGCTGATCTGTCACAAGGTGTGAATCGTCAACCGCTGCGGTTGCGCCTGATGTGCTGTGAGCGGCGGCAGCAGTGGGGGCCGCAACCAAGTCGGTCGCCCGTGCAGGCGGTCCTCCTGCCGCGGGGGCACCGGGCGACACGCTGGTTGCGGCTGCCCAGCCGCCTGTGCCGTGCGGGCACGCGGCCGCGGAGGCTTCCGCGCGGGCGCGTGCTTGCTGACCGCGCCCGAGGGCGAGGTGTGCTTCGGCCTGGTGGAGGGCGAGTTCACCTTCATCGAAGCCGAAGCGTCCGGGCGCAGCGCCGTCCGGGTCGGCTTCGAGTTCGTGCAGCGCGGTGTGCAGGGCGTCGTCGGGGCGCTGGAGGCGGGCGAGGGCCGGCAGGAGTGCCCACGCATTGAGCTGGGCCCGGGGCAGGCCTGCGGGGGCGAGATGGGTGCCGCGTTCGGCGTAGGCGAGGGCGGTGTCGTAGCGTTGGGTGGTGCGGGCGACCATGCTGTGCGCGCCCCACGCCCAGGCGGTCAAGCGGTTGTCGCCGGTGCGTTCGCCCCATGCCGCCGCGGCGGACAGGTGGGTGCGGGCACCGGTGAGGTCGTCCAGATGGAAGGCCAGATTGCCCAGGAGCGCGGAGAGCCAGCCGATCTGACGCTGCCGGACTCGGACCCGGGCCGCGGGCCGCGGCCCGGGCACGCGGCCCGGGAGCTGGTTGGCGGCCCGTTGGACGGCCTCCTGGTCGACGTGACCGGCTGGGACACCGAAGCCCTCGTGGAGGGCGCGGCGCTGGTCACTGAGATCGGCACCTACGGCCCGGGCGGCCGGGCCATGTATGGCCCCCGCAATGGCGAGCCGGGCAAGTGGGACTGGGAAGGCGACACCCCCTGAGTCACGTTGGTGCCCCGGGGCAAGCTGAAGTGTCGAGCAGGAGGCTTCCCATCCCTCCTGGCTGGTCTGCCGATGGGGCAGGGGGGTCAGCCTGTGAACGCGTCCTTCAGCCGGGAGACCAGGCCTTGCTGGCCTGGCTGGAAGTGGCCCGGCGGGCGTTCTTCGCCACCCCGTAGGCCTCCCAGGTCCCGCAGGAGACGCTCCTGGACTGGGCTGAGGTCGGTGGGCGTGCGCACCTCGACGTGGAGGAACAGATCGCCGCGTTCGCCCCTGCGGAAGTGGGTCACGCCTCGGTTGTTGAGGGTGATCTTGTCGCCGGATTGCGTGCCGGGAGGGATGTCGATGTCTTCGAGGCCGTCCAGGGTTTCCAGCGGCACCTCGGTGCCGAGTGCGGCGGCCACCATCGGGATGGTGACCGTGCAGTGGAGGTCGTCGCCCCGGCGTTGGAAGATGGGGTGCGGTTGCTCGCGGACTTCCAGGTACAGGTCGCCGCCTGGGCCGCGTTCGCCTTCACCGGCGAATTGGATTCGGGTGCCGTTGTCGACGCCGGGTGGGATTTTCACGCTGAGCGTGCGGCGGATGCGGACGCGCCCGTCGCCGGCGCATTCCGCGCACGGGTGTGGGAGCAGGGTGCCGAAGCCCTCGCACTTGGGGCACGGCTGCGGAGATCCTTCCGAGTTGCCGGAGGACGGCCCCGCGAAGACGCGACCTTGTCCGAGGCAGTCGGGGCACACCGGCGCGGTGGTGCCTGGCGCGGTCATCTTGCCCTCGCAGACCTGGCAGACGTCAGCTGTCTCCACCTGAACGTCCCGGATGATGCCGAAGGCGATCTCTTTGAGGTCCAGCTCCACGGGGATCATGGCGTCCTGCCCGCGGCGTACTCGCGGCAGGGGGAAGTGAGGAGTCTCCCAGGCGGCACCCGCCGGGGGCCGCATCCTTGCTCTGGCTGTCCGCGGCGTCGTTCGCAGACCTGGCTTCGTTGGCTGCGTCCGTGATGGCCTGCTCACGTATGCGAGCAGCATCGGCGGCGGCCTGTTCCCGTTCCTGGCGGGCTTCTTCGAGCTCCCCGGCGATCCGGGTGTGCTGCCGTGCCTTCTCGGCGGCGGCCTGGTCGCGGTCTGCCTGGGCCTCGGCCAGGATTTCCTCAGCCCGCGCGAGCGCCACCGCCTCGATGGCCTCCGCCTTGCGGTGGGCGTCGGCCAACACGGATGCCGTCGCTTCTTCGGCAGCCGGGTCTTTCGGGTTCGTCGGCTCGCCCTCAGGCGCAAGAACTAATGCGGGCCGCCCGCGCGCAGCTCGGCCGCGGACGGAGCTCTCGCGCATGAGGTCCAGCTCGCTCCACCGGTGGCGCCAGAGCTTCAACTCGTGTGCTTGGTAGGAGGGAGGATCACATGGCCGGCCGTCTTCTCCGTGAGCGAGCAGGGTGCGGACGAGCGCGACCAGCGTGGGCAGCTGCGGGAGCCTGTTGCCGTTGAAGATGCCGCTGACCGTGCCCTGGGGGAGGGGACGCGCGGAGTCGATCTGCTCGGCGCGGCGGGTGATGTCCCGGTAGGAGGGCTTGCCCCGGTCCCTGCACAGCTGCTTCAGGTCCTGCGCGAATGCGGCAAGTCCCCTGTCGAAGTCGCCTTCGTGTGGTCTGTCGCCGTCGTTGATGTCGTCCACCTGCATCCCCCCGCACCCTGCGTGAGCCCAGCGTAGGACCGGGAGAACGGAACGGTGCGGAACTCCGCTGAACGCGGTGGAACGCCTCCTTTCGTTCGATGGCGTTCCTCGGTGCTCGGCCTTCTGCCGTTCCGTTCCACAGGTGCAGGTCAGAGCCGTGTGAGGCGCTTTCGTAGAGGTACGACGTACTCGGCTGACGGCCCGTGCACAACGGGGTCGTCGGCCGGCGTCTCCTCTTCAAGGGAAACGCGAGGGCCGCGCCCGCCTGGGGCAACGGCTTGTCCCAGGAAGGGGTGTCGGGCCCGTGGTGGGCTCGGCAGGTTGGGGCCTGCCTGGCAGATGTCGAGTCCAGACAGGCAGGCCCCTGGACCCGAGAGGCCCACTGTGAACGTAACGCTGAACCTTCCCATCGTCCTGGTGGCGGTCATCGCGATCGTCGCCGGGGCGATCGTCTACCGATCCCTTCCCGCCCACGGACTGGGCGCTGCGGGCACCCCCTCGCGGGGTGAGCGACTGGCCGCGGCCGTCGTGACGACCGCCGGCGTGATCACCATCGGGGCCTTCCTGCTGACCGGTGTTCGCCAAGGCGGAGCAGAAGGAGTGTCCGGACCGGCCCCTGCAGCGGCCACACCGGTATCGACTCCGTCGGCCGGCGGGGGCGCCCCTCGATGACTGTGTGCGGGCGCGGGCATGCGTGCCCCTTCCGCGCGGCCGCCGGCGACTACGTCCCCGGCGGCCGCGCCATGTAGGAGCCCCGCAACGACGTCCGGCGAAGTGGGACTGGGAAGACGACACCCCCTGAGTAGCGCCTGTTCAAGGGCCCGCGACTGAGCTGTATTTCGCGTTCCGTATCGTTTCGTCAGTGACGAAAGAGCCGGTGAGTGACGAGCAGGAGCGGCGGTCGGTGCGCGAGCAGCTGGTCGCGCGCACGTGCGCGTGGTGCGGGAAGCCGATGCCCTACAAGGGCACGGGGCGCCCGCCGAAGTACTGCGGGCCCGCTCACCGCACGCGGGCCTACGAGCTGCGTACGGCGCAGGCCGTGCCCGGCGCCCGCCGGACGAGGGCGGCCTCACGCGGGAGCCGGCGACGCGGGTGGTGGAGCGCACGGAGACGATCGTGCGCACGCTCGTGCGCCGGAGGCCGGGCGAGGTACGGGAAGTCCCGGCGGCCCGGCTGAGCGGCGAGCCGTACACCCTGCCCGAGGACGCGGTGGAGTGGGCGCAGGCCCTCGCGCAGCTGCGTCGAATCGCGATGGCCGGCGGCGTGCCGGGTGTGGCGCGTGAGCCGCTGGCGCGAGCTTGCGAGGCGGCGGCCCGAGCCCTACGGGCCGCGTGAGCGACGAAGGGCGAGATGCGCCGAGCCGACCGCTTCATCCCGCAGGCGGGTGCGGGCGCGGGAGCGCCAGTCGCGGCCTCCACTGATGTGCCGGCCACCGGCCTCACCGGTGTTCCGCCGTACGCGCCGAGGCGTAGCCGCGTTCTGCCGGTGCGGCCGGCTGCGGCGTGGTGCTTCTGGTGGCCCGCTGGTTTGCCCATCGTGGTGAGGCGGGAGACGTCTGGTGCCCGGGCGGGCGGTGCCGGCCGGGTGGAGACGAACGCGGCTGCCGACCGGGCCCCGGCCGGCAAACCATTCACCAGGGCGGCTGCGAGCAGCCCGGCCGCAGTGGCCTTGGTGACGATCCTGGCGCGCATGGCGTTCACTGTGCCGCCCGGATCCGCGGTGCCGGCGTCGGCGCATGGCCGGGACACTGCAACGGGTGACCATGGCGGCCGCGGGTGGATGACGCTCGGACGGCATGGCCCGGCCGGGCGCCTGCATCTGGTCGCCCGCACGGCACCGCTATCTGCGGCCGACCGCGCCCAGCTCGGTCCGCTGCTCACCCCCGCCGGGCCCGGGCACCCTGGCAGGGCGTCACCTTCAGCGCGTCGTGGGGATCACGCGAGCCCCTGGAGTTCACGCCTGTCCAGCCCATGCTCGCGGTCGAATTCCGCACAGACAGTGCTGTCGACCCAGTGCGGACGGACGACCGGGGCGCCACTGACAGCCGGTCCGCTTCCTACGGCCGCGCACCGACACGGCAGCGGACAGCCTGTGAGCGCTGCCACCGGTAAGCCTCGCGTCGGCGACTCCGTCCGCGTGCGAGCCGGTCAACTACTCAAAGGCTCCACCTCTCGTGGGTGATCACCAGACATGCCTCGTGACGGAACCATGCCAGGCGTCGACTGCCCCGACGTACGAGCACTCCGAGCGGCGTGGTGAGAGCACCTTCCGCGCCGGCCCCGCCCTGATGGGCACGCAGGCCCAAGCCCAAGCCCGGGAGCGGGGGTTGGGCCGCCTACGATGACTCAGTGACCGACCGCCGCACGCTTGGCTCCGGCCCTCAGGACTCCGCCCACAGCATCCGCGGCTCCCAGGACGACCTCCTCAACGACCTGCCCGGGACCCGCATCCCCGACCTTGACGCCCTGCGAGCCCGGGGAGTCCTCGGGGCGCGCACGCGACGTCTCCGACTCCGCGGCGACGCCTCGGCGCCGGCAGTGGTGGCCTTCGGGAAGCGCCGGCCGGCATCGCTGACTGACGCCCTCAAGGCGGAAGGGTCTCTCAGTGCCAGGCGGTGCACACGGTTGTTGCGCTCGGGGACGATCCGCAGGTGCGCGCCGCGTAGCCGGGGCCGTCATAGCGCCAACCGCCCGTGGTCTGCTGAAGGCTCTGCGCATGCGGGTCATCCGTGGACCCGGCCCGGACTGTGTAGGTGCCCACCCGCCGGGTGCGGCCGCCGTGACGCGCAGCGGGCTGGGATCCTCGACGTCGCCTGGTCGGTAGGGACCGGGCCGATGCGGCACGCGAGCCAAGATGCAAGGTCCGGTGCGGCCGGCGGGTGTGCGGCGAGCGAGCGCAGGGGGATCCCGGACCCTGCTTCGGGGCGGCCGCGGCCGCGAGCGTGGCACCCGCAGAGGTGGTGCCGGTCGGGTCCGGGGGCCGGCGTCCCCTGCCTATGTCAGCCACGTTCTGGATGCCTGCGGCTTCCCGCCCACATGATCCGGTGCACTCGCCTGCTCGACCTGCTCAACACTCTGGATCCCAAACTCGTCGCAGCCGCATTCGGTATGGGGAGGCTCCGCACCATGACTACCGCCTGGAGCAGGGGGCTCCCTTGCTGTTGTGTCCTCACCACCGCGGTGAGGACACTGACCGGGCGTGTGCACCGTGCCCGAGTTGCGGAACAGCTCCATGTGGGTGTCGGATCACCGAAGCAGCACGCGCGCGGGTCGCAGTTCGTGGCTCGAGAGCAATGAGTGCCGGGGGCGGGGCGTATGACGGGGTGGACGGAGTTTTCGTGGCGGCGCCGGGTGATCCCGGTGGGGGAGATGCCCGGACTGGACCGCTACGGGTGGCCGCTGCTGACTGAACGCCGGGGTCGTTCTGTGGCCGGCACACTGGCAGACCAGCGGCACGTGCCGGTTCTGGTCCTGCACGGTGAGCGGGGGCTGGGCAAATCCATGGCCTTGAAGCAGGAGCAGGCGGCGCTTGCCCACGACGGTGCCTGTGCCGCCTGGGTCGATCTGGGGGCCTGCACCGACGCCGGAGAAGCGGACAGGCAGTTCGACCGGGCTTTCCTGCGCCCGCCAGGAACCCAGGGCTCGTGGTACGTCCTGCTGGACGGCCTGGATGAGGGGCTCAACGAGTTTCCGGCGCTGGACCGGAAGTTGGCCACGCACCTGGAGGGACTCGGTGCTGTCGACCGTGCGAATCTGCGGCTGCGGATCTCCTGTCGCACCGCCCGCTGGCCGGTACGCCTGGAGGACAGGCTGCGCCGCCTGTGGCCAGCTGACCAGACATCGGTCATGAGCCTTGCCCCGCTCAGCCGTGAAGACGTGGTGATGGCCAGTGAGGCCACGGGCGTGAGCGACACCGAGGAGTTCACCACCGCCCTGCGGCACCGCGGGCTCATCGCACTGGCGACCAGCCCGATCACCCTGCGGCAACTCCTGCACGGCTACACCGACACCGGCGCGCTGCCGCAGACTGTCGGCCAGGCCTATCGCGATGCGTGCCTGCACCTGTGTGCGGAGACACGCCGTCCCAACTCGGCGCAGCAGCTTCATGCCCAGGCGGCACCGGAGCACCTGCTCACAGTCGCCTCGCGCGTTGCGGCCGTGCTGCACTTCGGCCCGTACGCCGCGTTGTCCGACCAACCGGACCGGTCCGGGGCACCGGCCGGCGACCTGCACCTGTCGTCGCTGATCGGCGCCGAGCCTGGGCCTTTGGGCGGCACCATCGCGTGCACGACCAGCGAACTGCGGCAGATCACCGAGTCCGGGCTCCTCGCCCCAATAGGGGAGCTGCGGTGGACGTTCGCCCATCGCAGCTATCAGGAGTACCTGGCCGCACTCTTCCTGCGGACCCGGGCGCTGGCCCCGCCAGTTCTGCGCGAGTTGCTGTGGATCGGGAGCGGGAAGAGCAGGCATGTCCTGGAAGCACATCAGGAAGTCGCGGCCTGGCTGGCCACGGACGACGACACGGTGTTCGAGGACCTCCTGCGCGATGATCCGCTGGCGCTGCTCCAGGCCGACTTGTCCGCGCGCGGCCCCTCAGACCGCGCCCGAGCCGCCGAGGCCCTGCTCGCCCTGCTGGCGCAAGACGACACCCTGCGACTCGACCACGCTCAGTTGCACCGCCTGGACCATCCCGCTCTGCCGGACCAGCTTCGCCCCTACCTGTCGCCGACCACCGCACCTCATCTGGTTTACGCGGCGGTGAGCATCGCCCAGGCATGCCGCCTCGACCAGCTCAACGACGCCCTCCTCAACGTGGCCGAGGTCGCGGAAGATCGCCCTGCCGAAATACGCCGCGCCGCTGTCGAGACCGTCACCGCCCCCGCCGCGCCGCAACTGCTCCGCCTTCGGAAACTGGCCGAGACCCCCTCTCCGGAAGTGGTTGCGGCAGCCCTCGAACACCTCTATCCGGCACATCTGAGCGTGACAGAGCGCCTGGCCCTGTTCCGCGATCCGGATCCGGCACACATCGGAGCGGCCTACCTGCACCGCCAGGCTGTTCCCGAGGGCCTGGACCCAGCGACGATCATGGAAGCGGTGACGTGGGCCGGTGCGGTCCTGGGCGATCCCGACACCAGGGCCAGCCGTGCCCTGGCCCTGGGCGTCCTGGCTCGCGCGGTCACTCTGGCCGAAGACGCCTCCATTCCCGCAGACGAGATCCTGCCACTGCTCGGTGATGCCTTTCTCGGTATGGCCGCGTGCGAGGACGACCTTTACCATTACCGGCTCCAAGACCACCTCAGGGCGCTGGACACCACCCTGGCGTCGGCCGTGTGCACCAGGCGCCGCCTGACCCTACACCTGCTCGCCACCGCCGGGCCCGGGCAATGGTTCGTCCTTCTCGGAGTCTTCGGGGCAGGGCTCCTGCCTGCGGACGACGTCCTGTACTGGATGGAGCACTGGGACCTGCTGGAAGGACTTCCCTCGCAAATGGTCCGCACGGTGGTGCGGTTCGGACCGCCGGAAGACGCCCTGGAACGACAGCGGGCAGAAACCGCTCGGGCCGCACACCCGTCCCTCGCAGAGTTCACCGCCTGGTGGGACGCGCCACCTGCCGAAACCCCCAGGCACACGCGCATCGCGGAAGAGCGCGAACACCGACGCCGAGGCAACACCTACGACGAGTCAGACCTGCGCGGCGCCCTGCACGCCGCACGCACCGCTGACAGCACTGAGGTCCGCGCGGCGTGGGCCAGGGTGCTGAACCAGCTGCAGCGCACGCCGGACGGCGCCCAGCCCCGCTCCTTCGAGCCACTGCTCACCCTGGCGGACCTGGCGCCTTCCCGCCCACTAGCAGGCAGCGACCTCGCTGGTCTGCTCGCCGAGACTGCTCTGCACGTACTGCGCACGGCCCCTGTGGTGACTGTCGATGATCTCGTGGCAGACGGGGCGGACGTTTGGCGGGTCCCCGAGCTCGCAGCCTTCGCCGTTGCCGGCGATCCCTCGCAGATCTCCTGCGATCCGGACAGGTGGGGCGGCTGGGCTCTGGCCCTGGCAACCGTCCACACCCATGACCAGGCATCGCAGGACCTGAAGCGCGATCTCCTTCGGCGGTGCCCGCAGACTGCCGAGGACGGGCTCCGGAAACTTCTGCCGACGATTCTGGATGCCGTCACTGAACACACCGTCCGCAGTGTCGCGCGCTCCCTCGCCCACTTCCCCGACTGCAGGCCCGCGTTGTTGTCCTGGGCCCGGAATGCCGACGTCGACCCGGAACGCTGGCATGCCGTCCTGGCCGAGCTGTCCGCCGTAGGCGACCGTGACGCCACCGACCAGCTGGCAGTCGCCTTGCGGGACGATCCCGCAGACCACAAGCCGGGCACCCCCGCCAGACGGCACTGGACGCTGGCCTGCCAGACCCTCCTGCACGACAAGAACCTCGCGGTGTTCTGGTCGGATATCAGCTGCCGCCTCACCGATCCCGTCATTCTCACGGACTTCCTCCATGTAACCGCCGGGAATCCGGAGGCGGTATACGGATGGCCGTCGGGGCTTGGCCAATTGTCAGAGGACGACCTGGCCGGCCTCTACCGGCTGATCTGCGAACAGGACGACCTCGCCGCATTGCGCATCTGGCCGTGGCGTACAGGTTTCGTCGGAGGCGACGAGCGGGTCGCCGAACTCATCCAGGCTCTGCCCGAGCTCATCGCCAGGAAGGAATCCACCCAGGCGGCCGCTGTCCTGGATGACCTCGCCAGCAGCTACAGCGACGTGCCGGCCCTGCGAAGGCTCGCGCGCATCACCGGCCGCATCGCAGCCGCCTCCCTGGCCACTCCCGTCGCGGCCAAGGAACTCATCACCCTGGCCGACAACCACAGGCTCCGCCTGGTACGCGACGAACACCAACTGCTCGAGGTCGTCCTGGAATCCCTCCAAGCCCTACAAGACGACGTTCAGGGCGACAACGGAACGTCCGTCAACCTATGGAACAGGGACACGGACCGTTTCACGGCCAGCACCAAGTGCTGGCCGTGCTGGGAAGACGATCTATGCGACGCCGTCACGGCCTTCCTCCGCCGCGACATCGGCACCCGCGGCATCATCATCAACCGCGAAGTGGAGATCAGGCGCTCGGGCCTGCCCGGGCAGCGCACCGACATCCACATCGACGCTCCCGTCTCCGACGGCAGCGACCGGCCTGCCCTGAGCTTGATCATCGAATGCAAAGGCTGCTGGAACAACGAGCTGAAGCACGCCATCCCACGCCAGCTTGCCGCCTACCTAACCCGGCCCTGGACAGCCGGCCTCCTCCTGGTCGGCTACTTCGACTGCACCCGCTGGAACCACCAGCGACGCAGCTGCCCTGTAACCGACCACAGCCTCCAGAACGTCACCGACACCCAGAAATCCCAGGCGGCCCGGCTCAAAGACCAGTTGTCGCTACCGGTCGACGCCTTCATCCTCGACTGCCGACTCCCCGGACCAGAAAGCGACTGGCGCAAAAGTACAGCGACCTGACCGTCCAAGGGGCGCCCCACGGGGATCATGCGTGCATGAGCGCCTCGGCCCGCCCCTCGCCCCCCACCGTCCGTCGGCCCGGTCCTACCGAGCGGGTGGGGTTGTTTCCGCGGCAGGCCGAGGGCGTGCAAAAGGCGGCGCGTCAGACGCCCGTCACGACGTCGGCATGTGCATATGCCAGGCCAGAGGTAGCAAGAGCCCCCCTGGTACGGGTTGCCCGGTGGGAGGCACCAGGCCGACAGGCGGAATAGAGCCCGTTGCTTGCGAGAATCGGACCGTGCTACCTGAAAACCGCGCACCGGTGAAGTCAACCGTGCTGCGGGAGAAGTCAGCCATGACGAAGGCGATAGTGCCGCCAGAGAACCATGCGCCGGTAAATGTGACGGTGCTACCGGAGAAACGTGCGTGGGTGAAGTCGACGGTGCCGCCGGAGAACCGCGCTACGGTGAAGATGAGCGTTCCTCCGGAAATCTCCGCAGTGGCGAAGGTGACGGTGCCGGCGGAGAACCGAGCGGCGGTGAAATCGATAATGCCGCCGGAGAACCGAGCGTCGGAGAAATCGACGGTGCTACCGGTGAACCGTGCGTGGGTGAAGTCGACGGTGCCGCCGGAGAACCGCGCGCCGAACTGAACGGTGCCGCCGGAGAACTCCGCGGCGAAGCCGACGGTGCCGCTGGAGAACTCCGCGTCGGTAAAGGTGACCGTACCGTCGGCGAAGCGCGCCCCGGTGAAGACGACCCTGCCGCCGGAGAAGACGGCTCCATCGAAGCTGCCGCCGTCGAAATGGCACCCCGTGAAGTCGAGGTCGTGGCCCTGCCAGGAGTGAACGTGCTCGCACGAGAGGCGAAGGTGGTCGCGGATGAGGCGGATGACCGTGTGCCGTACTTCTCGCACCGCCAGGTATGCATGCCGAGCATTCTGGTCGGCGGGGTCCAGGGCGGCCTCCGCCGTATAGGGGAGCCGGAGGTAGGCGCACAGGACGTCGATGCAGGTCTGGCGCAGTTCGCGGGTGGGGGCGTCGTCGGCGAGGCCGGCCAGGGCGTGGACGCCGCCGAGCTGTACCGCGGGCGAGGCGTCGCCGAGCTGGGAGACGGCGGTGGTGAAGCGCTCGTTGTGCAGGCGGGTGGCGTCTCGCAGCGCGCCGTCCTCGTCGACGCGCTGCCGCCGGTATGCCACGACGAGGGCGACGAGCGCGCCGGCGCCGGCCACGACGCCGAAGGACAGTTTCACCAGGTCGAACAGCGTTTTGGAGTCGATGCGGTGCTCGGGCTTGAGGCCGTGCGCGTCGAGCAGGTCCCAGCCGGCGAAGAAGACTGCGCCGGCCACGACGATGGCCGTCACGAACGTCAGGGTCAGGACAGGTCCGACGGGCCATAAGCGCAGTCCGCGCTGTTCGCTGCGGCGCCTCGGCAGATTCACATTCACACAGCAGCAGACCCGTCACACGGCCCGGCGGTTGCACCGGTCTCGCTACGCACCGGCCGCGGGCAGACGCGTGGGCCGGCCGCGCTGCCCCGGGCGGCCGTGAAGCCTTGGGGCGAGCCGGGCGTGCGCCGCGCGTGGGAGGGGGCGGGGTGGGCGAAACGTGCCTGGTCTACGTCAGGTTCGGAAGCAGGGCGGTCAACTGCGGAGTGACGTCGGTCACTTGCTGCAAGTGCAGATGCACTTTCCCTTTCGGGTGCGTGGAGTTGTGCCTGCTCAGAGGGTGGTTTGCGTGCATTTATTGAATATGGAACTACCTAGTGTGTGCATCTGATCATCTGTGAGTGATTTTTTTGGGTTCCGGGTTGAGTGTTTCGGGCGTCTTCTCGACATCGTGAGGGGTGTGGAGCTCTCGCTCCGCCGGCGCATGCTTCTTGCTGTGCTGCCCTAAACGAAGAGGACCTGTTTGATGGAGACAGCACGCTGGAGGCTCGCGTGAACGACGACGACGCCTTCGAGGGCACCTCGCCGGAGTCCGGGCAGCGGCCCGTGGGCGAGCTCCGGCAGCTGCCGCTGGACTTCGAAGCCCTCTACCTCGGGCATCAGGAGTTCTTCCACGCGTTCGCCGAGATCCACCTCGGTGGCCGCCGCACCGCCGAGGAGGTCGTGCATCGCGTCTTCCAGGACATCCTGGCCACCTGGGGCCAGCTGCTCAGGAAGGGCGACCTGGAACAGCAGACCCTCGCGGTCCTCACCCGCCACGTCCAGGCCCGCCTCGTCTACGACCGGCGCGACCCCGCCTACCTGTTCGACGGCCCGATCCACGAGGCCGCGCGGGCGTGCGCGAGCAGTTGGAGCTGACGGAGAGTGCCACCGGCCTCTACGACGCGATACACGCCCTGCCCGGCCGCCAGTTCAACGCGATCGTCATCCGCTACGTCCTGGGCTACTCGACCAAGCAGGTCGCCCGGTTCATGGGCCTGGACGAGCGGACCGCCGGCTACCACCTGCGCGAGGCGAAGAAGCGCCTCGCCACCCAGCTGCGCGTCGACCTGCGGCCGACCCGCAAGTCCAAGAACACCAAGAGCACCCAGTCCAAGGGGAAGGGGACAGCCGAATGACCGTCACGATCGAAGATCTCCTGGAAGGCGCGGCGCTCCCGACCACGGCGCCGGAGCGGACCGGCTTCGACGTCGGGGTCGGGCTGCGCCGCCTGGCGGCCGAGCCGGTCGCGCCGGCCGACGACGTCGCCCGGGCCACCGCGGCGAGTCAGCGGCTGTCGGTGGTGTGCCGGTGGATCATCAACGCGCCGGACGCCGGGGCCCAGGTCGACCGCCTCGCTGACCGCGCGGACGAGGAGCGCCAGGAGGTGGCGCCCGTCGACGGGGAGCTCGTCTTCGCGTGCCTGCTCTTTCTGGCCGGGCACCCGGAGTCGGCGAAGTTCTGGTGGCAGCTCGCGGCCGGCGCCGGCGACCGCGTGGCCGCCTACTGCCTCCACCAGCACCACCTGGCCCTCGGCGAGGACCGCGAGGCGCGGCACTGGCGCCACCAGCTGGCCGAGGCCCTCGCCGAGGACCGCGGGACGGAGGTCGTCGACGACGTCTTCCTCGACAGCATGGGCCTGGTCGCCCAGTGGGTGCGCCGCAACGGCTCGAAGGCCCACCCGCCCACCGGCGACCTGGAGATGGAGGTCGACCGCCTGGCCGACGAGGACGAGCAGACCTGCGGCATCGTCCACCTGCCCGACCACCGCCTGGCCCGGCGCATGATCCGCGAGTTCACCCGCCCCTGACCGGGCAACCGGCCGCGGCCGGTACATGCGAAAGGGAGCCCTCGTCCCGGCACCGGTTTGCGAGGCCAACAGCCGGGGGGCTCCCTGCGCGGCATCCGCCCCACCTCAACGAAAAAGGAGGAACACCCTGTGAGCGAGACTAACAAGGCCGGCCCCCGGGCGGACTGGCTTGAGCAAAACGAGCGCGCCGCCTCAGGCCGGCGACGGCTCGCCGCCCGCCGACGCGACGCGCAGGTCTACGTCGTGCGCGGGGCGGCGTACGGGATCGGCAGCGGAGCGATTGGTCTGCTGTCTGGTGGGCCCAGCACCACCTCTGATCCGTGTGCATGAGCGCGCGACGTTCCCCGACCCGCGCTCAGAAGAGGGGCCCGGGAGCTACGCTCCGGGCCCCTCTTCCGTTTCCGTCTCAAGCCCACCTGCGCAGCGGCCTGTCCGAGGACGGCGGCCGCCGCGTGGCCGGGCGCGCTCGGGGCCCTGGCCCTCATCGCCTCGGTGACACTGTCCCTCCTGCTCATCCGCCCCCGCCTGCGCGGCAACGGCTTACAGGACCGCGGCTCCTTCGCCTTCTTCGCCACCGCGTCTGAGGCCGCCCTGACCGAGGACCTGACGACGGATTGCCGCCGCGTCCGCCTCCAGGTCCTCAGCGCCCTGGCCCTGCGCAAGATGCGGGCCCTGACCCCTCGCGTGCGACGCCTGCCTCGCGGCGGTCGTCACCATCGCGGCCGCGATCTGACAAATCCGTTAGTGATCACTAGATGAGTGATGTGCTGGCCTGGGTATCTAGTGATCGTTTCAGGATTTTTTGCTGTGGTGTGGTGCGTCTCTGAGCTGGGGTTTTCGTGGAGGTGCGGAAGCCGGAGGGGCTCTGGAGTGCAGATTCAGTGATCGTCTTGGAATGTAGTGATCGGCGTGGGATTTCTCTATCGCTGCGTGGTTCAGGTGGATTGGTCTGTGCTGGTCAGGGGGCTGGCGGGCCGTGTCTGAGTGGCGGCAGGGTCAGCGCCTGGCTTTCCGGAGCGCTGGCCAGGGCTGACCGAGCTGTGTCGGCCCGCGACGAGGAAGCCGTTCTTCGACGTACTGATGACGCGGGTCGATCCCGGTCAAGGGGCGGGGCTGCGAAGGTGCTCAGTCCAGTTGGGGCCAATCCGCGTCCGTGGTCTCGTTCGTGCCGTTTCCCGGTGGGATGTCAGTGCCCGCTCCTAGTCTTTCCGTCATGACATCAGCGATGCCCAAACGGCCGGTCAGTGAACTCCCGGGCGATCCCGCCCGTCTTCACCTCCGCTACGGCCACGGACATCCCGCAGTGCCGTACGACTCCGAGGACACCCTGGAACCCTGGCACGTCGCGGTCACTTACGGGACGGCGGGCGACGAGGAGTGGGAAGACGATGAAGAAGGGGGCGGCCACGCTCCGGCCGCGGGCTCCGAGATCGGGCACCTCATCCTGTGGAGGCTGCGTGACTACACTGGCGACAACCGGTGGGAGGCGGCAGACGCCGAATCCGGCGATCTTGAGGTAGTTGTCTCCGCCGTTCTTGGCCGTTCCGGACGCACGGGCTACAGCGCCGCGTTCGAGAAAGTGGTCACACATCCTGTCGGCGATCTGCTGATCCTCGACCGCGTCAGCCTGGACAAGGCGTGGAGGGGTTTCGGACTCGGCCCGGCGCTGGCCGTCGAGGCGATCCGCCGTCTGTCCGGGGGCTGTTGCGCGGTAGCGGTGTTTCCCGGCATGGGCGAGTACCCCGAAGACCGCGAGCAGGTCACCGAGGCCTATCGGCTCCAGGCGAAGAAGAAGATCGCCGCATTGTGGGAGAGCATCGGCTTCCAGCCGTTCCGCCGCGGGGTATGGCTCCTGGACACTGCCTTGCGCCGACCGGAGGAACTCATGCAGGCCCGGCGCGCTCAACTGCGCGCGCTCGGCACGGCCTTCCAACAGCCCGGGTCCGTCTGAGAGCGGCCCCGGCGGACGCCACGGCTGGCACAGACGGCACCGGCGCGTGCCGGCGAGACCGCGTACGATCCGGCTTTTCCTGCGGGCGCCGCATCGCGCGGATGACACGAACAGCGACGAAACAGACAGAGGGGGAGCGGGGCATCGTGGGGGAGCGGCAGTCGGTGGACGAGGACATCCAGGATGCGCTGGACTGGGCACGGCAGCGCCTCAAGGAGATGGGCGTCTTCGAGGCGGAGGACGGACTGCGGTGGGCGGCGGCCCAGGGGCTCGTCCTGTCCGTGTGGCGCAATGGTCCGATTGAGGACGCGCACGCCTCCCGGCCGACCAGCCGGCGCAAGGCATTGCATGACGGGACGATGTTCGCCCGCAACACCTGGCTCACCCGGTAGGCGTTCGACGTCCTGGGCTCCGACGACCAGTTCCGTCTCTATGAGTTGGAGGACCTGGTCCTGGACCGGGACATGGTCTGGCCGGGCTGTGAGGGGACCCTGACGGACTTCGGCTGGGGGTTCCTCGGAGAGATCAAGAAGCAGGTGAAACAGCGCATCGACATGTTCAGGCACTTCGAGAAGAGCCTGCCGCCGGACGACTTCCTCGTCTTCGCCGGTGCTCCACGGATCGGGACCCACGACGACCACTACGGGATGCCGAAATGGCCTGCCTGCGTGGAAGCGGCGGTGCGCCGGCTGCGCGGCGAGGACGAGGAGTTCTGGCGCGTACGGGGCGACTTGATGACCCGCATCGGCTCTGCTCCGGCTGCCGTCACCGCGGACCTTGAGGCAACCCGGAAACGGTTGCTGGAGTCGCCGTGGGAACTCGGCGCCGAGAACCTGGGCTGGTTCTCCTGGAACCCGATCCTGCAGCCACCGGACAGGACGACACTCTAGATGCGCCGTGGCCGGCGACCGATGAGTTGTCGAACCTCGGCGCATCGACGAATTGCCCCACCGACGTCGCCGTTTCGGCGGAGACTCCGCTACTGCCGCCCCGGCCTGCCTTCGGTCGGCCGGGGCGCGTCCTGCTGGACCTTGGGTGCCACAAACCGGTCGCAAGCCCACCCGGTTGCGACTCTTCGTGAACGAAGCGGCACCGGCCTTGTCGCTGCATCGGCCAGACCATGAACCAACGCAGTCTTCCCCTCACCCGCGACTGCCCCGCGGCCTAGCCTGGCCAGGTGCAGAGCGCCTTGGCAGATTCTATTCCCGTCGGGCTGATGAGCCGCTACAACATCCCCGTCGACCGGTTCTACGGCCGGCAGATGGATGTGGTCACGCGGCCGGACCGCACCCACGTACACAGCGATCGCAGATGCGGTGCCCGGCCAAGCGCCCGCCCACGGGAAGCACGTCGTGCTCGCTTCGACGCGGACATCGCATCCCGCATGTGCGGATGCTGCCGGGTGGAAACCGTTACCGCTGACAACTCTCTGTCGGATGTCCTCGTCGACCTTGTTTCACTCTGTGAGCTTCTCGCCGAAGAGGCCGAGGAAGCAGAGAGCCGGGAAGAACCCGCCTACGTACCGGACTTCCTGGGGCCGAACTTCAACTGGGATCACTGGCGGACCCTGCAGACTGAGCTGTCGCAGACTGCACACGGCCTGCAGGCGCACCCCTGGCTGCACGACTGGGCCCGCTCCACGCTGGAACGCGCCGTCGCCTGCGTGGAACGCCGGTGTAGAGAACAACAGAGCATCATCGAAACGGCCCTACTCCACCAGGCCACCGTCGAGCTGCAGCAGGTTGGAGCCACCACGCAGTCGGCACGAATCTGGCAGGAGTGGCGGCAGCGGCAGGACTCGACCGACAGCACCAGCCCGGACTATGCCGCCTACGCCCTCAGCGCCCGGCTTCAGCTCTCCGACAGAGACACCGCCCACGCTGGCGCGGAGAGCGTGGAGGTCAGCGTGCGGCTTCCTCCCCTTGGAAGCGACCCAGACGCATGCACCGCGGTGGAACCCCTGTCGCTTTGGGAGACCACCGCGATCGTGGCCTACACGACATCCGCCGACTGGATCCGGGGCATCGTCACCCTGGCCGCGCCGCCCATCATCGCGCAGGAGCTGCTGAACCCGGCCAGGGCACTCGACATCTTCCACCACCCGTCCGGTGCAGGCCGCAAGCCACCACCGTCCCCGGCCCAATGACCCGGTCGGCCCGTCCAGAAGGCAATCCGCGGAGCAGCAGCCGTCGTGCGGTCGCCGGCGGCTGCATGGGCAGCAGCATCGCCCGGCCCTGACGGGCTGGGGACGACATAGTCGCCTGCGCCGATGTTTCTGCACGCTGCCGACCAGACTCCCGCGCCGTCTGTACGCCGCGGCGCCGGATTGGGAGCATGACGGGATATGCCTGGCAGGTGGAGGGGTGGTTGCGTGGGGGCGGACGAGATCAGGTCTCAGGGATTCAACCTGAATGAGCTGTTCCGTGACGTGACGTACGAGATCGACTACTACCAGCGTGACTACACCTGGGGTGACGAAGAAGTCCGCACCCTGCTGCGGGACTTGTGCGATTCGTTCAAGCACTGGTTGGGCGACTCCGCGTACCGGCGCCGCCCCCACACCGCGCCGCAGTACTTCCTCGGCCCCTTCGTCTACCACGAGCCGTCGGAAAAGCGCCGCTTCCTCGTCGACGGTCAGCAGCGCTTCGTCACTTTGCACCTGCTCTTTTTGCAGCTGAGACTGTCGGCCCAGGAAGCCGGTGATACCCACACGGTCGACCAACTCAACCGTGTCATCACGACCGACGGGAAGCACTTCAGCGTCGCCATCACCGACCACGACCCCGTCTTGCAAGCCGTCAGCGAGGGCCGCAAATACGAGGCCGGCGCGGGGGACTCCCTCTCCCGCCGCAACCTGTGGGCACGCGGCCAGCAGATCGAATCCCAGCTCGCCGAGGAACTCGACGCCGAGAAACTCCACCCCTTCACCGAATGGCTCCTGACACGCGTGGTCCTGGTGGGCATCCGCGCGGCAGGCCCCGACCACGGCTACCGCATGTTCGAGACGATGAATGACCGCGGCGCCCGCCTCACCACCGTCGACCTCCTCAAGAGCCATCTGCTGTCCAACGTCGGCTCCGCTGAAGATCAGCTGAATACCCAGTGGCAGGAGATGCTGCGGGAACTCTCCACCGACCGCGATGACCCCCAGGCGGCATCCCGCTTCCTCAAGGCATACCTCCTTGCCCGCTGCGCGCGCGAGGACTGCGACGAGGACCGCCGCCAGATCACCACCAACCTCAACGTGTGGGTACGCCACAACGCGGAGTACCTCGGCCTGACCCCGGGACGCCCCGATCACTTCCTCAACTTCGTGCAGAATCTGCTGAGGACGGCCCGTCTGTACAGGCCCGTCCTCGCCGCCACCCGCACCCTGAAGATGGACGGCGACCGCCTGGAGACGGTGCTGTTCAACGAGCGCAACGGCCTCGGCGTCCAGTCCGTCGCCGTGCTCGCTGCCATCGCCCCCGACGACCGGCCCACCGACGCCAAGGACAAGGGCCGCCTTGTCGCCTCCTACATCGACCGCTGGTACGCCCTGCGGATCCTGCAGGATCTGCCCGTCCAGTCCGCCGACGCCGACGCCCTGGTCCACACCGAGCTCGTCCCCCTCCTGCGCGGCTGCCGCACCGTCGCCGACGTCGCCTCCACACTGGGCGACCTCGCCCAGCAAAACGGGAACCCGGTGCGCGAAGCAATCACCCTGGGCCTGCGAGGCAACAACGCCCATCAGATCCGCTATCTCCTCGCCCGCGCCACCGCTTACGCCGACGAGGCCTGCAAAAAGCCCTTCGACATCCTCGCCTACCTCGACCGCGACCAGTTCCACATAGAACACCTGTGGGCCAACCACCACCATCGCGTCGCCGGTGACATCCCTGACCCGGTCGTCTTCCGCAGCCGCCGCAACCAACTCGGTGGCCTCGGCCTGCTGAGGGGCCGAGAGAACTCCAGTATCAATGACCTCCCCTTCGGCGACAAGAACCGCCTCTACGCCCGCAACAACGTCCTCCTGGGCGTCATGGCCCCTGAATACGATCACCGCAACCCTGAGCTGCGGGACTTCATCAAGGCACACCAACTCGACAAGCACATGCGGGCCTTCGGGCCGAGAGAGACCATGACCACGGTCATCGAGACCCGGCAGGAGCTGTATCTGCGCCTGTTCGAATGCATCTGGAAACCCGAACGCCTGGGGTTGCCCGTCTCTGCTGCCGTTGCACCTCCGCAACGCGACGCCAGCCAGCCGGTCGCCCGTCCGCGCCAGGCCCCTCCACGGCGCAGAGCGGCTTCTGGCCGACGCACCGACGTGGCCAGGATGATCGACGCCCAAGTTCTGACAGCCGACACCCGGATCGTGCTCACCTACCGCGCCACCGAGCACTGGGCCACCATCGACGCGAACGGCGGCATCATCCTCGCTGCGACCGGAGGCACGCCCTACGGCCGGGTCGACGAGGCCGGGGCCGTCGCCCGTGGCACCAAGACCTGCCAGGGCATGAACGAATGGCACATCGAAGACGAGAACGGAGTACGCGTCAGCCTGCGAACCATCCGTGACCGCGCGGCGGCGGCCGGCGCGCTGTAGCCGGTCAGG
The DNA here is from genome assembly GCF_036250695.1 of Streptomyces sp. NBC_01497. Lineage (NCBI taxonomy): Bacteria > Bacillati > Actinomycetota > Actinomycetes > Kitasatosporales > Streptomycetaceae > Streptomyces > Streptomyces sp. NBC_01497. Next base: position 8,519,065 of record NZ_CP109427.1, read on the forward strand.
CAGGTCTGTCGACGGCTACCCCGATCCCGGTCAGCGAAATGAGCGAGGGATCGCTTCGGCAGAGTATGTCCTGGAATGGCGAGCAAGACGGTCGAGGCTGTGCTGTTTCCGGGGATCGATGTGCGAGTGGAGCGCGTCAGCGACTCCTCCGACGTCCTTGTGGTGGACGCGGTGTCCACCGCGCGCCCGGGCCGGTGCCCGGACTGCCGGAAACAGGTGAGGCGCAGACACAGCACGTACCAACATGCCCTAGAAGAAAGGCTGTTGGGGTCTCGCCGGGTCATAGTCCGGCTGCGGGTCCGCCGGTACTTCTGTGACCGGAAGAGCTGTTCCCGCAAGACGTTCGTCGAGTAGGTGCCGGGACTGTCCGAGCGGCACCGCCGCTCCAGCACCGGCAACGTCTTCGTTCGCGGGCCCGGCTGGGGGAGTAGAGGGGTTACACGAGTGGCCCGGCCTTCAGGCCAGGCCTGCTCGCGTACGCGGTTATGAGCTTGGCTGCCAGAGCGGACCGGTGCCGGACCGAAAATCCTGCCCGCATGTCAGTGGGGCTGGCGACACTTGGTCCATGATGCTCGACCGTGCCGACTTGGCACCGCCACTGCTGGTCTCCTCCGGATCGGCGTTCAACCCCATGGTGCTAGACCGGCCGACGCTGCTGCCCATCCTCGATGCCAATGCGCTGCTGGTCGAAGCCTGCTCTCTGGCCAGGCACGGCGGCCGGCAGGACCGGGTCACCGCGCTGGCCGGCACCGGCCACGCCACCCCGTACACCGCCGCGCACGTCCCCGGCGAAGTCGACGAACACCTGGCCAAGATGGCCGACCACTTCGAGGTAGCGGAGCGTCAGGCACGCCGCGTGCTCGATCAGCAGATATGGCCCGCCCTTCGGGTGGTCGACCTGGAGATCCGTGATCACCTGTCCTGGCGGACCCGTCACATCCTGCGGGTCGACCGGGAGATGCCGCTGAAGTACCGGGGCGACCCGGACGACGCGCCCACGATGGCGCTCGCAGAGTTCCTGGGGCCGTGCGTCATCGTCTCCCAGTACAGTGTCTTCGCCCGCTTCGGGTTCGCCGTCATCGAGTGGATCCCCGTCGCCCAGAGCGTGCTGCGCCTGGCCGGCCTGGAGGCCACCGCCGCGAACGGCCTGGTACTCATCGAGCTGGTACTCCGGCTGTTCGGCGAGGGCACCCACCGCCTGGTGGCCCTTGTCGCGCGCAACCCGCTGGCCGCGACGGCCGCCGTGGGCGGCCTGCTGTGGTGGTGCTACCACCGCGGCTACCTGACCCGCGACAACTGGCGGCGGGGCCTCTCGCGGATGGGGGATGCAGCTATGCCGCTGCTGGAGCTGGCCGAAGCCGGGATGATGGAGCACCAGACGCTCAGTGACTCACTTCTGGTGGTAGAGCCCCCGGTCTACCCGACCAGCGAGCAGTTGGCCGCCCGCTACCTCGCGCGCTGCGGCCGGCCCCTGATGCCCGGCGAACTGCGTGACGCGCTCGCCCGACGCGGCCACACGGTCTCCGCCGCGCAGTTGAAGAGGGACATGCTCGCCCACGGCGCGTTCATCCGCGCCCCAGGCGACCTGTGGACCGTCGGCCGCCCGGTGCAGCGATAGCACGATCGCGCTCAGAAATCCGAGTCAGAGGGCCAGGACGTCCCGCAACTTCCGTACGGCGCACTCGTGATGGCGCTCGGTGGGGGATCGCCTCGTACGGGTCCAGGGCGCAGCGGTGGACCAGGCGGGTGCGGTAGTCGGCCAGCAGCGTGGCCAGGGTGGCAGTCGTACGGCGGCAGGCCTGTTCGCTGTCGCCGTCGTGGTGGGCACAGGCGGCCGGCGTCGATGTGCAGCAGGGCGCGCGTCACGGTGCTGGCCGACGCCGACAGCTCCGGCGCCCGCTGCTGGCTCTCGCGGGCGCGGGCCGTGTCTGCGAGCGTGGTGTAGGCGTGGCTGAGGTGGACGCGGTGCTTCTTCTCGCCGTACGCCAACCAGGTGTCCGCCCCTTCTCTCTCGGGGAGCCGTTTCATGAGAGCGCCGGCATCCGCGAGCGCGGCGCGGGCCTGCTCACCCACGACCAGGTCCAGCAGTACGCTCTGCCCGCGGCCGCGGGCAAGCGCGACGACCCGTGATGGCCGGCCTTCGCCCGCCGCTACGGCTTCGATACGACCATCCCGTGCAATGGGAAGTCGAAGCCCTCGAACAGCTGCAGCTCACCCCCAAGATCACGGAGCGGACCTCATGCCTGAACTTCCGGCCCCCGGTCCCACCGGCGTGCGGATTGCCGGCGATAAATACCAGTGGCTCTGGGCCTGGCAGGGCTGCGTCACAGCACTGCGGGACGCCGCTACCCGCGCACCCAACCCGGTTGTCTGCGTCGGTGTCGAGGCCGACCAGGTGGGCAATCTGGACGACGTTGTCCTGTACCGGGCCAGCCCTCCGCACACCTACGCCCAGGTGAAGTACACCGCTGACGCCGCCACCCCCGTCAACGAGACGTACCTGTTCACTCCCAGCGCCTCCGGCGGCCCCTCGCTCCTGAAGAAGATCACCCAGAGCTGGCAACGTCTGACCGTCGACGGGGTGCCGGTCGACGTGGCACTGATCAGCAACCGGGCGCCCGACCCCGCTGACTCGCTCGTCTCGCTGCGTGATCCACGTACCCAGACCCTCATGCCCAAGGCCGGTCAGCAAGGACCCCGATCCGCGAAAGGCCAAGCCCGCGGGCGCTGGGCGGCGAACGCCGGGACAGACGAAGAGCAGCTTCTCGACCTGCTGCGCGTGCTGCGTTTCGACATCGCCCGCGACCCCTTGCACCTCCACGAACACCTGCAGCTGCTGATGTTCGCTGCGGGCCTTCGCCCCGACACGGCTGCGGTGCAGGCCGGCGCGGACTGGGTGGCCCGCCAGGTGATCAACGGTCAGCGCACGCTGTCCCTGGCCCAGATCACCGATGCCGTCCAGACGCTCGCGCTCACGGCCGGTCCCAACCGCGCCGTCGTGTCGATCGCCACCCTCAAGCCCGACCCGATGGCCGACGACGCCGACTACGCTGTCGACTGGGCCGACCGCTTCGAGGGAGACACCGCCTACTCCAAGTACCGCCCCAAGGCCCCCGCTACCTGGGTGCAGCTCCAGGAGGAGATCGAGGCGGCGCCCCACCGGCTTCCCCCCGGAACAGCCGCCGTGGCGGTAACCGGCAGCCTGCGCCTTGCGCCCGCCTTCCTCACCGGCAGCGCCTTCCGCATGGTCACCGGCGCCGACTTGGCAGTACTCCAGCGCGGCCAACTCTGGTCCTCCACCGAGCCCTACGACACGGCGCTCGCCCCCGCCCAGGAGACCCACGCGATCGGCCGGGGCCAGGACCTGGCCGTGGCCATCGCGGTGGCCACCGACCCCACCGCCGACGTCCTGGAGTTCCTGCGATACCGGCAACTACCGGTATCGCGCCTCCTGGTCCTGCGCCCGCCCACCGGCGCCAAGGACAACTCGATCCCCGACGCCGCCACCGCCAACGCCCTGGCCGTCGGTATCCGTGACGCTCTTCGTACGGCCAGCCGCGGCGCATCCCGGATCCACCTCTTCCAGGCATGCCCCATGGGCCTGGCCCTGCTGCTCGGCCACCGCTGGAACCGGCTGCGCCCCACCGTGGTGTACGAGCACGTGGCAACGCAGGACGTCTACGAGGCGGCCTTCACCGTGGACGCCTGAACCACACCCGCCTCAGCCTCAAGAAGCAGGCGCTACGGACCCCACCACACATCTGAACGCCCCGGCACCACCCCGCCCCGCAGGCGGCGGCTGACGACGCCGGGGCGTTGTCAGTGGCGGGTCCTAGGCTTGTCGGAAGGAACAGCTGTCGGTGCTGCCAGCTCGCCCGCCGACCGTCTCCTGACGGCCGGCGGCGGCGCGCACTCGGGCTGAACGACGAGCCTGAGGAGGCACGTGATGGGGATCAACGACGCGTTCGATCAGCTCCAGGGAGAGGTCAACGCCGATATCGACCAGGTCAAGCTGGCGCGCGAGCGCCGGGACACCTTCAAGAAGGCCCTGCTCGGCGAGGAGGACGTCCTGGAGACGTTCGGCTCGGGATCCCTGAGCCGAAGCACCCAGCTCAAGCCCATCCACGACGTGGACATAGTCGTGGTCTACGACGCGGCCGCGCACCCGGGCTGGGGCGCACCGGGCGACAGCGCGGGCGATGCCCTGGAGCACGCCAGCGGTCAGATCCACCGGCTGGGCCAGACCTACGGCACCGTCGCCCAGGAAGTCCGTCGGGCCGCTCCGCGCAACCATGCGGTCAAATGCTTCCTGGACGACAAGGACGAGGAGGAGGCGTTCACGGTCGACGTCATGCCGGCACTGCGCCAGAGCGACGGCACCCTGCTGATCCCGGAGAAGCTCAACCGCCGCTGGGTCCCGGCAGACCCGGAGTACCTGATCCGCAAGGTCGCCGAGCACCAGGGCGAGTGGGAGCACTTCCGCCCGCTGGTGCGGGTACTCAAAGACTGGCGCCACAGTGCGCCGGTCCAGGGCCGCGTCAAGTCCCTGGTCGTGGAGGTCCTCGCACTGAAGTGCATGCCGAAAGAGGGCAGCCGCGCGGAAGGACTGAAGACGTTCTTCACCGCCGCCGCGGTCAGGGTCAACGAAGGAGTCTCGGATCCCGCGGGCCTGTGCGGGGAGGTGCAGCCCGACCTGGACTACGCCGGACTCTCCGACGCGTTCGCCGATGCCGCGGACCTCGCTGAGCGGGCCTGCGCCGCTGCTGCTGCCGGGGACACCGACGGTGCGCTGCGACTGTGGCAGGACATCTTCGGCGACGGTTTTCCCGCACCCGCCAAGCCCACGTCGAAGATCACGGGCACACCCGCCCTGATCGCACCTCGGCCGATCAAGGACGCACCCCAGGGATGACGGCCATGGTCAGGCCCGAACCTGAACCGATCACATGGTGGAAAGCCGAACCCCGGCGTCTTGAAAGGGACCAGGCCGAGATCACCGCCCGGTTCAGCGCCCTGGTGTGGAACAGTGACGGCGCCGGCACCTGGACCGGCGTCCTGCCGCGCTGGCCGTTCGACCGTCCAGAACCGCCGAACCTCAGTGCCTGGGTGGGGGAGCAGGGGCTGCGCCTGACCGTTGCCTACAACCAGGCCTACCCCATGGTGGAGCCCTCTCTGCAGCCCCTGGACCCCGTACCGCTGCCCCAGGAGTGGACCCAGACCCGCTGGCACGTCAACGGAGACGGCACCCTGTGCCTGCTGCGGGAACACGCCTGGTGGACCGGACGGGACTCGCTCATCGACCTGCTGCTCAAAGCGGCTGGATGGCGGCTGGAGTACGCGCTGATGAAACACGGCGTCATCCAGGAGATGTCCCACTGCGGCATCGTCAGCGACAACCGCCACGATCACCTCTTCTCCCAGCCGCCGCCCGCAGTCGGTGAAACCGATACCGCACCCGCAACCGGCCAAGCGGACACCGGCCCGAAGGCAGAGGCGCCGTGCTGATTCTCTTTCCGCACCTGGCTGCCGCCACGATCCGCCAGGCCGGCACATGGGGCTACCTGACCCTGCGTGTCAGCGCCCCGGACGAACTGGCCGTGGTGTGCGCCCTGTCGGACGGCGACAACCCCAGAGTCCCGGTCGACCCCGAGCCCGCCGAACGGCTCCTTGCGAACTGCGACCCCGCTCCGATCAGCCTGTGGTATCGGGTCGACCCCGCCTTGCACCTGGCCTGGGCGCACTGCCACGCCCGCCAGGACACGGTCATTCCCCGAACAGCATTCCGGGACGCCGTACGCGGCGGCTACCGGACCTTCGGAACGCCCTACCTTGCCGTGACCTACGCGCCCGGCGTGGCAGAGGCCTTCCCCGGCGCCGCACTGCCCGACCTGGTCGCCTGGCAAGTCACCCCAGAAGGCGCCCTCCCGCTCGACATCCTCATCCAGCCCGCCGTCACCGGCATCGCCCAACTGGAGCCGCACTGGCCGGCAGCGCACCTGCAGAAGACCCACGCTCTCCTGGTCGGGGCCGGCAGCATCGGCAGCGCCACTGCCCACGCACTGGCCGGCTACGGCATCGGACAGCTGACCCTGATGGATCCCGACCGCCTGTCCTGGCACAACCTGGTGCGCCACACCAGCGCCAGCCGCTACATCGGCCGCCACAAAGTCACAGCCCTGGCCGAAGAGCTCACCCGGCTGCGCCCGGACACCCAGGTTCAACCGCTGCCCTGGGACGTGATCGCCCAAGCAGACCGTGTACGGGCGCTGCTTCCCACCGTCGACATCGTGGTGTGCACCGCCGACGGCGTCGCGGCCCGCAGAACCATCGGCCACCTCGCACGTCGTGCCGGCGTCACCGCCGTCCTGGCATGCGTCCTGCAGGACGGCGCCATCGGCGAGGTACTCAGGCTCCAGCCCTGGCCCCGCCACGGCTGCCTGACCTGCCGCCGTCAAACGCTGGTGAACAACGGGGGCATGGACCCCGAGCCCGCCCTGGACGCCGGCTACGGCACCGGCACACGCCACCGACCGATGACCGCAGTCGGCCCCGATCTGCACCTGGTCGCCCACCTCGCGGCCAAAACAGCCGTAGCCACCGTCTTGGAACGCGCCGGGCACCCCGACCAGCGGCTGCCCGGCGAACACGCGCTCCTGGCACTGCGCCGCCAGCCCGACTGCTCCCCGCCGTTCGACCTGAACCGCACCGGCGAACTGCGCTGGCTGCCCGCACCGCCCCCCGAACCGCGCTGCCCCACATGCGAAGCACCATGACCGTCCAACAGCCGGTCACCCGGGTACGCATGACCGCCCGAGCGGTCCGCAGCATCACGACAGAGCTGGCCACCAACGACCACGACACCGAAACCGGTGGCATCCTTCTGGGCCGCCACGATCGCGACACCGTCGTCGTTCGCCACGCCGGCACCCCCGGCCCCGCCGCCGTACGGACACCGACATCCTTCCTGCGCGACCTGGCACATGCTCAAGCCTTCGCGGACCAGGCGTTCGCCGCCGACGGCAGCGTCTGGATCGGCGAATGGCACACCCATCCCACGGGCGCCACGACGACCCCCAGCCCGCGCGATGCAAGCACCTACCGCCGGCTCCTGGATGACCCGGAATTGGCCTTCCATACCCTCATCGCCGTCATCCTCGCCCCTCACCAGGGCAACTGGGCAGTCGAGGCATGGGCCTGCCGCCACCACAGGATCACGGCCACGCAACTGCAGCTCCCCATACGCCTCACGTCCTCGACAGACCACCGTGACCATGGAGGCTCGTCATGACCACCCCGGCCGGACCCCGATGGAGGTCTCTTCCGTGAAGCGCGCTCGTGCCACGTTGCTGCTGACCGAGATGCTCGACCGCCTGGAAGGAGGCGAATGGCCGCTGGACCTGGTCGACCAGATCCTGGTGTTCGGCTCCTACGCCCGCGGCGCGCTGGAGCCGCACGACGTCGACGTCGTGGTGGAGCACCGCACCGACAACCGGCTGACGTCCGAGTTCGTCCATGCCCTGTCCTACGGCGGCGATCCGTCCGGATCGATGAAACGCGCCTTGAAAGGCCGCAGCCGCGGCCTGCAGCTCCACTTGCGCGAGCGCAGCACCCTGGAGGAGGACGGCTTCCCCTTGACCGTGCTGTGGACCCGCCCCGAACCCGTCGCCACCGCCCGCGCCCGCCTGGCCGCCCTCACCCCCGACCCCACCGCCGGCCGGGCCCCGCGCGACCACATGATCGAGGCATTCGAGGGCCTGGACCGGTGGATACCACGACCAGTCCGCATCGAACTCGTCGACCTGGTCTCCCGGGGAGCCATCCGCATCGACCGCCTGGACCTGCCCGACGCGGTACCGCAGCATCCAGCAGCGCTCGAAGCACTGCACCGCTGGACCGAGACCAGCCCGCTGCGCCGCGCCGCCGCCGGGGCACTGGCCCATCTGGAGAGCACCGAGCACACCGTGGACCACGTGCTACTCCACGGTGAACCCTTGACAGGTAGCCACTACAGCGCTCCCTCGCCCACGGTGGGGATCGGACTCGGCTGGCGCGGCTTCGGTTACCTGTCCCGATTGCTGGAAGATGTGAGCGATTGGTTCGAGGTGATCCGCCCGACCCGGACCCAGCCCCTGCATACCCTGCACCTGACCGTCCTTGACCACACTGCCGTGAGGGCGCGCTGACCGCGCCGGCGCGGATCCACTCCAACGGCTCCCTGCCTTCCTCGCTACCCGCACCACACCCGACTTTCCCTGCCCGGCCCCCCTTCCGGTCCGGACTCGAAAGCGGACCGGGGGAGGAGTATTGATCGCACCGTCCTCAATAGACGGAGCGACAACCGCCAACCCATCGGCCGTGACGCTATGGAGCTTCCGTCCTACGGCCCCGTTCACTGCGCACGGTGTGCGGCGCGCACGGGTCTGTAAAGCGAGCGGCTCTGTTCCGTAGTCGGTGGTGACGTTGAGTCGTCGCATGCCATCATGAGACATGACTGACATCAACTCCCTTGTAGGTGTGGTGTTTTCCGGGTTGTCGGCGCTGGTCATCGAGGATGTGGAGGACGGTGGCGAGGTGATCCGGGTGACTGCCCGGACCCGGGATGTTCCCGTGCCCTGTCCGGTGTGCGGGGTGGTGACGGGGAAGGTGCACGGGTATCACGGCCGGACGGTGGCGGATGTGCCGGTGGACGGCCGCCGGGTCGTGGTCCATGTCCGGGTGCGGCGTCTGGTCTGCCCGGTCCTGGGCTGCCGGCGGCAGACCTTCCGCGAGCAGGTGCCCGGGCTGCTGGAGCGCCTCCAGCGCCGCACCACGCGTCTGACCGGCCAGATCTCCGGGGTGGTCAAGGAGTTATGCGGCCGGGCGACCTCCCGCCTCACCCGCATCCTGGTCACGCCCGTTTCCTACGCCACCGCCCTGCGCCTGCTGCGGCGCATCCCCACCCCGACGGTGCGCGTTCCACGGGTTGTCGGGGTCGACGACTTCGCCCTGCGCCGCCGGCACCGCTACGCCACGATCATCATCAACGCCGAGACCGGGGAACGCATCGACGTACTCCCCGACCGCGAGGCCGCCATCCTGGAGGCATGGCTGCGCGGGAGGACCGGGATCGAGGCCGTATGCCGCGACGGCTCGGCCACCTACGCCGAGGCGATCCGCCGGGCGCTGCCCGGCACGGCGCAGGTCAGCGACCGCTGGCACCTGTGGAGCAACCTGTGCGACAAGACCCTGGCCGAAGTCCGCGCCCACGCCCCCTGCTGGGCCACCGTCAACCCGCCCCGTCCCGGCGGGGTGCGCGAGCAGACCACCCGCGAGCGCTGGCACAAGGTCCACGACCTCCTCGACAAAGGCGTTGGCCTGCTGGACTGCGCTCGCCGCCTGGACCTGTCCCTGAACACGGTCAAGCGCTATGCACGCACCCCCGAGCCGCCCACCGAGCGCATCGCCCCACGCTATCGGCCCACCCTGGTCGACCCCTACCGCGAGCACCTGCGCACGCGTCGCGCAGCCGAGCCCGGCGTGCCCGTCACGCACCTCCTGCACGAGATCAGGGAACTCGGCTACACCGGCAGTGCCAACCTGCTGGTCCGCTACCTCAACCAGGGCCGCGCCGAAGGCGACCGCCCCGTCACCACCCCCCGCCGCCTCGCCCGGCTCCTGCTCACCCACCCCGACCACCTGCGGACCAAGGACACCGACCTGCTCAGCCTCCTCACCGCGACCTGCCCCGAGATGACCCAGCTCACCGCCCTCATCCGCGACTTCGCCGCCCTGCTGACACCCGCCAGCGGCAACGACTCCAAGCTCACCGAGTGGATCACCCAGGCCCGCGGCGCAGACCTGCCCCACCTGCACACCTTCTGCAACGGCCTGGAACTCGACCGCGCCGCCGTCAACGCCGGCCTGACCCTCCCCTGGAGCAACGGCCGCACCGAAGGCGTCAACACCCACACCAAGAAGATCATGCGGCAGATGCACGGCCGAGCCGGATTCGAGCTCCTCCGCCACCGCATCCTACTCAGCACATAGACACCCAACGTCACCACCGACTACGGAACAGAGCCGGTGAGCGTACAGACCCCTTCGCGCTCGCCGACCCGCGGCGAATGGATCTTCAGCGGACTGAGCGCCGCCCTCGTCGGCATTCTCGGATGAAGGGGAAGAAAAGGGTCGGCGCCTGAGGAAGTGATGTCTCACCTCATTCCTGCGGGGATCTGGGCCGTCCCTCGTCGTGGGGTAGCTGCGAGGGGTGGCTGTGAAGGCTGGCCAGTGCTGTCTGGACGGCGGAGAAGCGTATCCGTTCTTGTTCCAGTCGTATGCCGTGCCCGAAGTCGTCGTCCACGAGACTCTGGTAGAGGTCGGTTTCCTCGCCGGTCAGTGACTGCAGGTGTTCCTGGGTGGGCTTGGGCTCCTTCACCCACTGGCCCCGGTGGGCCGTCAGGGTGGAGCGGTCCATCAGGATCGACTCCGTGTGGGGGAAGACGCGGCGCAGTCGGTCGAGGATCGCGAAACCGTGGGTGTCCAGGTCGCCCCAGTACACGAGTCGCTTGTCGTGGAGCCAGTGCAGTTCGGCGAGCCGGGTGACGGCGTATCCGCTGCCGAGGATCACCATGCTCGCGGGCTGGGGCGGGAAGGCGAGGTAGGTGGTCTCGTTCTCGACGATGAAGATGGTTGTGATGTCGGGCGGGGATGCGGTGAACTCATCGACGCGCACGGTCAGTTCGTTGAATCCGGCGATAGAGGTGTCGCTGAGGAGACGGAATCTGGCGTAGGCGGGCTTGCCCCGGAAGCGGAAGCGGGCGGTGAAGCTGGTGCGCGGCGCTTCGGTGTCGATCCGGTCGGCGGGCAGGCAGTGCTCCAGCAGAGTGGTCAGGATGGCGCGGTGGCTCTCGATGAACTTGGTGTCCACGCCCGGTACGTCGATCTGCCGTAGATAGAGCGGCGGACCCTGGTAGTCCAGGATCCAGCGGACGGTCTGGTGCAGGCGCTCCCAATCCGTTTCGAGGTCCAGGACTTTCATGGGATAGGCGGTCATCCAGGCCGCAAGCTCAGGGGTGGCCTTTCGGGCGGAGGCCAGCAGCGTTTGGAAGCGGTGGACGGCGCTGGTGACGCCGAGGAGGTCCCACAGCTGTTCGCGGCGGTCGATCCATGCCTGGTGAGGGAGGTCGTTGGCGCCGACGACGCGTCCTCCGACTCGCCGGTGCTCGATGCGCGAGAACTGCTGCCGGGCGGAGTCCCAGGTGTGGACCCAGGTGCGGACGGCGTCGAAGTCGCGGGTCAGCTCGGAGGGTTTGGGGCCGCCCAGCGGGATGCAGAGCGGTTCGAAGGGATGTTGCTCGGCGAGCGCGGTGAGGAAGTCACCGCGCATCCAGCGTCTGCGCAGGCGGTCTGTGACGTCTGCGGGTGTGGTCCATGCCCGGCGGTCGGTCGGCGCCACCATGTCAGTGCCCCCGGCCGGTGCCGGCGCCCTGCAGCGCGGACAGGGTGTGGGCGAGGCGCTCCTGGCGGTACTGCGTGATGGTCAGGGTCCGCAAGCGTGAGTCGTGGCCGTCGGGGTTGTCGACGAAGCCGACGGCGGACACGTACGGCTCGATGACGTGGATCTTTTGGAGGGGTGTGACGATGAGGAGTTGCAGGCCGAGCCGTTTGAAGAGGTCGAGGGCGAATCGGGCGGAGTCCTCGGAGCCGCGGCCGAAGGCTTCGTCGATGACGACGAATCGGAAGGTCTTGGATCGGGCCGAGTTCCAGTCGAGTTTGAACTGGTAGGCGAGGGAGGCGGCAAGGATGGTGTAGGCGAGTTTCTCTTTCTGTCCGCCGGACTTGCCGCCGGAGTCGGAGTAGACCTCATACTCGGTGTCGTCCTCCCGCCGCCGCTCACTGGCGCTGAAGACGAACCAGTAGCGCACGTCCGTGACGCGGCGGGTCCACGCACGGTCAGCCTCGGTGTGCCCTTCGCGGCCCTTGAAGCGTTCGATGAGACGGCGGACCTGGTGGAACTTCTCTTCGGAATAGGTGTCCGAGTGGTCGTCGGCCAGGGCGTCGTCCGTGCAGGCACGCAGTTCGGTGATGAAGTCGCGGATCTCGACGTTGGGCGTGCGATCGGTCTTCAGCGTGATGTAGCGGCCGGGGTTGTAGTCGATGCCGGCGAGTGAGTCGTTGATGATGGCGACGCGTTCGCCGATCTGGTCGGCCTGGCTGGTCAGCTGCGCGTGGAAGCCCGCGATGTCACGGATGACGTTTGTCTTCAGGTAGCTCTTGAACTGCTCCTGGAAGCGGGGCAGATCATCGGCGACCAGGCGCTGGTGCAGTTCGCGGTAGCCGCGGGCGGAGTTCACCGAGTCGTCCAGTTCGCCTGTCTCCACCGGGTACTCGCGGCGGAAGGCGCCCATCTTGGAGGCGATCGCCTGGCCGATGCGGTTCTGCTGGATGCTGAAGCGGTCCTTGGCCGAGGCCAGCTCGCCGTGCACACGGCTTTCCGCGGCAGTGCACTCGCTCACCGTCCGGCAGGCCAGCCGTGTCTGGGCCAGGCGCTGCTCGATGGCGGGAAAGTGTGCGCGGGCGGCTGCGCAGTCAGGCTCGTCCAGCAGGGCCCGGGCGGCGTCGTGCTCACGCGTCGCGGTCTTGAGGGCCTCGTTCAGGCCGCCGATGGCCAGGCCTGCCTGTTCACGGTCGTCTTCCGCCTGGGCGATCTCCTTCGCGAGCACCTCCAGGCGGCGGGTGATCTGGTCCAGGTCCTCGGAGGACTCCTCAAGGCGCCGCTTCTCCTCGGCCAGCGCCGTGATGCGGCTGACGGCCGAGGCCCAGTCGATCTCGCTGTAGTCGCGGGTGGTTGCGAGCTGGGCGAGGATCTGGCCGCGAGTGATGCTGTTGGTATGGGCGGTCTCGATGCTGATTTTCCTCTTATTGAGGTCTTTTTGTTCCTTTTGCGTGCCGCGGGCCTGGTCGAGGAGAGCGTCGATCTTCAGCTGGTTGGTCCAGCCCAGAACGTAGGAGCTGCGGTCGTCGATGCGGGTGGTGTCGTTCTTCTCGTGACGGCCCCGCGCCCCCTTGACCAAACCCTGCGGGGTGATCGCCAGGTCGGCCCGCTTGAAGTCCGCCATCGTCTCGGCGCAGATGTGTCCGGCGCGGCGGTCCAGCTCGCTGGCCAGCCAGTGGGCGAACGGGGACTCTGCCTTGACCTCCAGTTTGGAGGCCAGGACAGGGGCTTCGGTGTGCTGCGGGCGCCGCACCGGGACTGTTTCGGGGACGCGGAAGTAGACGAGCCGGGCACCGAGGTGGTGCGCGTTGATCCACTCCGACACGGGAGAGTACAGGTCGTGCGGGACCAGCAGCGAGAGCGCGAAACCCCGCAGCAGCCGTTCTGCGGCGCCGACCCATGCCTGCTCGTCGGCCCGGACCTGGATCAGTTCGCCGGCGAACGGCAGCGCACTCTCCTCGATCCCGAGCTCATGGCACAGGCGGGCGCGCAGATCCAGCTGCTTCTTGGGAATGTTGCTGCGCCGGGAGCGGAGGCTGACCAGCTCCTCGCCCAGTTCCGTCGCCTGCTGGCGCAGGCGGTTGGCATCGACCGCGAGGGCGCTCAGGGCTTCCCGGGTCTCCTGCTGCACCGTGGTGGCGGCTTGTTGGGAGTCGGCGATCTCCTGGAGGCGTTCGGTGAACTGTTCTGCGCTGCTGACAGGGCTGAGCTCCACCTGACCCAGCAGAGCGGCGTGGTCCCTTGCCCTGCGCTGACGGTCATCGCGGGCGCGCGACTCCCGTTCGATCTCCCTTTCCAGTTCGCCGAGGCGAGCGCCGCCCATTCCCGCGCGCTGCAGCTCCAACCGGCTGTGCTGCCCGTGAAGATCCTTGAGCCGGTCCTTCGCGGCCCCCCGGTCGTTCTCGTGGCGGCTCAGATCACGCTTCAGCGTGAGACGGTCCGCCTCCAGCAGGGCGGACTTGCGCTGGGCGAAGAAGAACCGCAGGGCGCTTTGCTGCGCGACGGCCTCGTCGATACTCCTGGCGAGGACGTCGTGCTGGTCGCACTCTTGAAGCAGTGGCGTGAGGGCGTCGATCTGGGCGCGTGCGCGCTGCACCGACTCATACGTGGTGGTCAGGGCGTCGAAGTGCGCCACGATCGTCTCGGTCATCATGGCTGCGTCGAAGGGTTCCAGCATGTGGCTGCGGACGAAGTCGTCGAGGCTGCCGACGGACTTCATGGACACCGTCTGGTGGAAGAGTTCCAGGGCCTGCTCGGACTCGATGCCCATGCGGCGGCGGAAGTCCTTGCTGTAGGCGGCGAACGACGGGTGCACCCGTACGCCGCTGCCGGTCAGCCGCTTCTTGAGGGACCTGACGTCGGTACCGAAGTCGGAGAAGTCGTCCGTGACGGACAGGGCCCGGTCCGCGGTGAGGAACAGGCGCTCCGGCTGGGTGGCGTTGCCGTCGGCCATCCAGAAAACCTGCGCGAGAGTGACCGTCGCGTCGTAGCCGCGGTTGGTGAACACCCCCAGGATCACCGAGTAGTTGCCCGGCTGGCGCAGGGCGACCGGACGGGTCGTGCCGGTGGCCTCGTTGCGTTCGGACTTGTAGTGGCCCAGGACGTAGGAGCGCAGGCTGCGTTCGCGGCTCTCCGCGCCGGCGGCCCGGTTGTAGGCGATGCGGTTCGCGGGCATGAACAACGTGGTGACCGCGTCGACCAGGGTGGACTTTCCCGAGCCGATGTCGCCGGTCAGCAGGGCGTTGGCGCCGCCGACTCCCAAGGACCACACGCGCTGGTGAAAAGTGCCCCAGTTGTACACCTCCAGCCGCTCCAGCCGGAACCCGGCCAGGTCGAGATCGGGGGAGGCGTCGGTGACGAACGGGCCGGACTGAGCGGGGATCACTGCTGTCCTTCCGGGGTGGTGGGGGCCGCGTACCGGGCCAGGTTCGTTTCGAAGTCGGCAAGCCACTGCCCGTCGACATAGGCCTTGATGATCCGCTGCACCTCGTACAACTGCTCCTGGTGCTTGGCGCGGCGCAGGAACTGCAGCTCCACGGCCTTGGTGATGTACGTGTCGATCTGGTCGACCAGACGCGCCTCGTTGCTGCCGGTGGGCAGGAACATGCGGATCATTTCCACGATCTCGTCGCGGGTGATCATCAGCCGGGTCTCGCCGGACCCGGCGTCGAATTCCGCCAGCCGCTTGCGCAGCAGCACGATCAGCAGACTGACCGGGTACGACAGGGACCGGCGGGGCATCAGGCGCGGCGCAGCCAAGCGCGGATCTGCGTTCTCCTCCTCGGGCTGGGAGCGCAGGAACGCATAGCCCTCGGCTTCGTCGATCACCACGGTCAGGCCCATGACGTCGACGTAGTCCTGGACGCGGGCGCGCAGTTGGAGCAGCGCTTCCCAGGCCCGCTCATGCTGGTCACGGAAGAGGGGCCCCTTGAGCAGCTGGTTGACCGGCAGGGACAGGCTGCGGGTCTGCTGTGGCATGGGTGGCACAGGCGTGGTCATGACTGCTCCTCCTTGCCCGAGGCCCAGGTGGCGCCGGAGATGGTGCGGGCGAACGCCGCCACGGGGGCTTGGACGACGTGCTGGACGCCGTCCGCGCCGGCCCAGGTGATCTCTTCGCGGCGGCTGTCGTCGAAGACCACCGTGAAACCGTCCCCGGACAGCGCGAGGTACGCGACCAATTCAGCGAGCCCCTGCTCCAGCGGGTGCTGGCGCACGAGGTCCGCCAGGGACACCTGAGCCTGCAGATCCAGTGCGCGCCGGACGGCCTCGACGAGCCGGGCCGGGTCCACATAGACCGCTTCGAACAACGCGTCGGCCGCGAACTCCTCATCCCCCACACGGATGTCGGCGCTGTCGATCGGCGTCCGGGTCACGGGCGCGTACAGCGGTCGTTCCATCGGCAGAGTGATGGTTGGGGCGGCGGCGTCGATCTCCACGATCAGGTCCATGCCGGGCGTATCACGCAGTGCGATCGCGCGGGCCTCAATGCCGCTCATCAGTTCCATGACCCGGCGGTCCTCGGACCAGGCCCGGTCGTCGAGGAAACGCCGCAGCTGCTCGGAGAGCTGGCGGACGGTCGCCTGGGTGCGCTCGGCGGCGTCCAGCCAGTCCCGGGGGATGCGCCGCATGCGGGGGTCGGGTTCGCCGATGGCGTCCATGGCTTCGACCGCGGCCAGGAGTTTCTTGAACTCGTCCTGGCGGCGGTGGGAGAGCAGGAAGCCGTAGAACGCCTGGAAGCTCCTGCCCTGGTCCGATTCGGCGATGCTCTCCCGGCTGGTGAGGATCTCGTCCAAGAGCTCGCCCTTGCTGCCGTCCCACACGGCGATCTTCCGGCGCAGTTCCCGGTCCAGGTCGCGGAAATTGGCCTCGACCTCACGGAAATCGGCGAGCAGGTCGTGTGCGGTGGCGGTCAGCTGTTGGTAGCGGTCCCGCAGACCGGAACTGTCGAGTACGTCCACGTCGCCGGCCTCGGCCCGGGCGATCTCTTCGTCGATCTCCAGACGCCGACGCTGCAGTTCCTCGAGCCGCGCCTCGGGATCGGTCTCGGCCCCGAACGTCATCTGCCTCAGCAGGTCGAAGATGGTGTTGAGACGTGACTCGGTACCGATGAAGGACCGGACCTGAAGTGACCGGATCCAGGCGATTGCCTTCTCCACCGCCGGAGTCGCGTCATAGTGCGGCTCGTCCGAGTCCGCCGGATAGTACTTGCGCAACCAGCCCGACTGCGGCCCCGACCAGTCGTCCAGATACGCCTTCGCGGACTTCGGGAACGCCCCCTGGCCAAGTCGCTCATTGAGTGCGAACAACTCGTCGTCCAGACGATCGGCCAGCTCCACACCGGCGATCGAACGGGTGCCATGCTCGACGAAGACCTTGTTGAAGAAGCTCAGCATCAGTGCCGCGTTGTCCGCCCGCAGCAGCTTCCAGGCGGAATGGTGTCTGCGCAGCGCGACCAGTTCGTCGTAGTCCAAGCTTCCCACCCCAGATTCCCGCTCACGCCGTGTGCGGGCAGTGCTCGCGTGCAGCGGCGTACCTCCCTCTGTCATGCGTCACCGCACGCTGATGCCGACATGTGCGTAAAAGCTTCGATACCCACGCCTGCACCGTAAAGCCCACCACTGACAACGGCGCTGCGTCGTGGGCGGTGGCCCCTACCGTGCTCACCGGTGCGATGCTTGCCCGCTGCGGTTGAATGTGCGGTGCCTGCCTGGTGAGCGCTCTGCACGAACGCGCTGGCTCGTCCGGCTGTCGGCATCAGCCGATCGAGCTGGGGCGGTAGCGGTTCAGCTGAGCTGGGCTGTTGCGGCGTCGATCTCTTTCATGGTGATGTTCTCGCTGCCGGTGCGGATCGCGATGACGGCGGCGGTGGAGATGACGTAGGTGAGGGCTTTGAAGTAGCCGCCGGTGCGCCGGTGCAGTTCGGCGGCGTGTTTGCTCAGGGCGTTTCCCTCGAGCCGGTACAGGCTCAAGTCGGCCTCGAAGCCCGCCAGTACGCGCCGGAACATCTCCTGTTCCTTGGCCTTGGTGCCCAGGGGCAGGGGGTGCAGCCAGGTCACCGGCAGCAGCGCGGCGGGGGAGGGCGAGACGGGCTCAGCCGGTTGTCCCGCCTGCTCGAGCCGTACCCGGTTCTCCTCGCTGACCCGGGTCAGGTCCTGGGCCAGGATGCGGGCCTGGTGCAGGAGGTGGCTGGCGCCGGTGCCGCAGAAGATGAGCGAGATGCCCAGCTTGTCGCGCAGGTAGTCGAAGTAGGGCAGTACGTTCGCCAGTTGCGGCGGCGAGGCCCGGTTGATGTCGTCGATGAGCAGCAGACGGGTCTGTGCCGTTTCCAGGACGTAGTTGACCGGCAGGGTCACGTCCTGGTGCCGGCGCATCTCCAAGACTTCCGCGAGGCTCTTCGGCTCGGGGTTGAGACCCAGGTAGGATCCGATCTCCCAGACCCAGTTCACCCTCAGCTCCGGGTCCGCGGGGGTGGTGATGTGCACCACCGGGATCGTGTTTGGCTGCCTGCCGTTCGTGGCGGCCTCGACCTCCTGCTGGGCGGTGCGCCCGATCGCACGCAACAGGCAGGTCTTGCCGGTGCCTGCGGGCCCGTCGATGACATGGTCCATCAGGCCCTCACGGCACCCGCTGTTGCGGTGGACCGCCTCGACGACCGTCTCTTGCATGTGCGTCATCGCGTCGGTGGGCACCATCCGCAGGTGCCGGTGGTAGGCGATGGCCTGCTCGTCCGACTTCCTGTCCTCGGCGGGACTGCTGCCCGCCGCCAGAACGGGCGGGTTCACCTCCTCGTCGACGAAGTGGGTCCAACCGGTGAGCTGGAACAGCGGAAGAGGCCGCATCGGAGTGTCCCTCAGCTGCTGACGCAGACGGGCTTCACGCTTGTTACGCAGTTCGACGGACGCCTTCATCACGCTTCTTCCTCATCACGGTTCCTGCCTCACACCTCCAGATCTAGCCCCGGCCCCGGAGGATGCGTCCGCCCCCGGGGCCGTCCCACGGCCGCGTCGTCCACGGCCCCTGCGCCGGCCGCCTACATCTCCCATACGTCGTCCTCGGCACCGTCATCACCGTCCGGATCGAGGTCGTCGAGGAGTTCCGCTTCGACGACCTCGTAGGCAACTGCCGGTGTTTCGGCCGTGGGGGCGTCCGGCGGGCTGCTGTCGCCGTTGTCGGGGAAGAGCGCTGCCAGTGGATGCGGGGCCTGCCCGTTGTCCGACGGCTGGTCCGCGCTGCCCGGGCCTGCGGGCAGCGCGGGGGAGACGGGTGCGGGCGGGGGAGCCAGAGGAGAGATGGGCAGCGCTGGGTAGGGACGCAGCGTCGACAGGTCGAACTCTTCCAGGTCCGCGTAGGGGTCGTGGGAGGGCTGTTCGGTCTCCAACGCCAGCCCCTGGAAGGGTGGTTCGGCTCCGGTGCGCTTGGGCGGCGGCCTGCGGCTGCGCCGCCTGCGTTCGCGCTGCGCCAGGGCCAGGGCGATCGCCTCCTCGTCCTGCTCGCTGCCGCCTGCCGCACGGTGCTGCTCGGCATGTTCCTGCCACATGTCTGCGGTCCACGGATCGTGCAGCAGGTGCCGGAGCCGGAAATCGCAGGTCACCCAGGTGTTGGCCGTGTGGTCGTAGAGCCACACCCGCTCGGGGCGGTAGGGGTTGAAGCGGCATTCCCACTTGCCCCCTGCGCCGGGCAGCTTCGAGCCGCCGCGCAGGAGGACCTCGCGGTAGTGTGCGGCGTCCTGAGCGACGGGCTGATAGGTCCGATAGTCGATCATGAAGCCGCCCTTGCCGGGGGTGACCCACTGCGACAGCAGGAAGAAGCGGTTCTGGGTGGGGGAGAGCGGCACGGCCCGGTAGCCGCTGCGGGCCACCTGGACGGCGTACATGTCGTTGGGTGACAGCACGATGTGGGGGCGGAACGGGTCGCGCAGCCCCGCATCGGGGGTCTGCTGGTACTCCAGTGCCACCCATTCCTGGGCCATCTGCTGGAGCTCGGCGATCGTGTACAGCGGCATCCGCTCGATGCCGCGGCCGCGCTTCTTGTGGCTGCGGCCCTGCCAGCCGTGCCGCACGTGCTGGCTGAAGCGGTGCGCGAGGGTGATGAAGAAGTGCTCGACGAGCGGCTTGTCGGGCGCGGTTCTCTTGCGCGCCGGGCGGCGGGCGATGCGCAGCCGGTCGCAGACCTCGGTGAAGTGCTCGCTGACGTAGGGGCTGCCCTGGTCGTAGATGATCAGTTCGGGGCGGATGACCGGGCGGGCGGCGGTGGCCTCGGTGAACCGTTCATCCGCAGCGCGAAGCGCGCCGAACGGCAGGCTGGAGGCGGCGGCCGCGCTGAGCGGGTCCCAGCCGGGCATCACCGGCCAGGGCGCGAGAGCCTGGGCCAGCATCAGGGTCAGGTCGATCGCCCGGGTCGCCCGGCCTGCGTGTCCGTTCTCGGCGTCCCGGGGGCGACTGGGCGTGATCATCAGCGCGCACATGCTGTGGGTGGCCACGTCGATCAGTGAGGACATCTCGGTGGCGGTGGGCCGGCCGTCGTCGCCGCGGGCCAGGATCCGCAGCGGCGTGGTTGTGATTCCGAGGTTCGTAGCTGGTGTGGCGAGGGCTGCTTGAGCTGGGGTGTTGGTGATTCCCTGATAAGGAGTCCGGCGCTTACGGGGAGCTGGAGACAGTGGTGATGGGGCGTCTGGCCTGTGGTTGTTCGGGGTTCGTTGATAACGGCGGTGTGGTGTTGGTGATGGGCTCCGGTATCTAAAGGGTCGGTGCGGGTTTGTGCTGGTCAGCGGCTTGCTGCATGGTCGGGGTCTGCTGGTGGGCTATGCCGTTGCTGTCGGGTGGGGGTTGCCGCCGGTCCAGTACAGGGCGGTGTCGATGTCGCGTGCGGTCCAGCCGGCGGCGTGTGCTCCGCCGTGGTGGAGGAGGTCGTCGAGGAGCTGGAGGTAGCGGCCGTAGCGTCCCGGTGTGGGGGTGAGGGGGAGGCGGAGGGTGTCGAGGGCGTGTTGGACGCGGCGGTCGTAGACGGCCATCCGCTGGGGTGCTGCTGCGGTGAGGATGGCTGAGGCGAGGGCGTCGCCGGTGCGGAAGCCGGGCAGTTCCCAGATGATGCCGCGCCCCGTGCGGGCGGCCTCCCCGCGCGAGATGGTGGTGTCGCGGACGGCGGTGACGACTCGCTCGGTGACGGCTCGGACCTGGGTGTCGGGCAGGGACATCAGTTCTGTCACCCAGCGGGTTTGTGCGGAGAGCCGTTTCCAGACGACGAGGGCTGCGATGTCCGTCTTGCCGAGGCTGCCGGTGTGCTCGGTTCGCTGCGCGACGTCGTGGAGGACCTCGTCGTAGTGGGGTGAGACGCCTGCCAGGTAGTCGGCGCGGGCGGGGATCAGGGTGTCCCAGGCCTGCCGGCAGAGGGCAGCGAACTCGTCGCCGCCTGGCGTTTCGGTGGTCGTCTTCATGTCCGCATCATGCCGTTCTGGCGGGTTGGCGGGTTCGGGGGCGGCTTGCTTCTTCGGCGAGGTGGTCGAGCTGGATAGCTTCGAGCGCCTTTTTGGTGATGCGTTCGGTGCCGTCGCAGATGGCGGTGATCGCTGCTTGGCGGATGAGGCGGGCGAGGCTTCCGATGCGGCCGGCGGTGCGCTGGTGGAGGTAGGAGGCGTGGCGGGGGAGTGTGCCGGGTGTGTGCTGGGTGAGGTCGAGGGCGTTCTCCATGTCGGTGATGAGATCGGTGAAGGGGCGGGTGTTTCCGTGGCGGGCGGGGAGGGGGCCGCAGGTGATGAGGCTGGCGCGGCCGGCGAGTTGGGCGCCGCGTACTCCGGAGAACAGCGTGGTTGAGGCGACGTCGATGCCGGTGTAGACGAAGGTTGCTCTGATGCGTTCGGTGAGGTCTTTGAGCAGGTCGGCGGCTTCGGCGCCGGTGGTCGTGCGCGGGTTGAGGCGGTGGATCTCGTCGATGAGGACCAGGCGGACGCCAGCGGCGGTGTAGGTGTGGCAGACGGCCTCGGTGATCTGGGTCTGGGTCATGCGGGTGGTGACGGGGATGCCGAGGTAGCGGGCGAATTCGGTGGCCAGGGTTTTCGCGGTGGCGCCGGCCGGCACCAGCAGGTACGCGACCGGTGTCTGCTGGTGGGTGCGTCCGGGCGGGGCGGGGTGTTTTCGGGTGTGGGCGAGGTGGCAGGTGCGTCCGACTTCGAGGAGGGCGGTCGTTTTCCCGGCCGCGGCGGGGCCGGTGACGATCAGTGAGGGCCGGGCGGTGGTCTGCTGGTGGCGGCCGAGGAGCATCAGGGTGCGGACCTGGGTGGCGAGGGTGTTGATGGCGGGGGTGCGGACGGTGACGAACGCGGAGTGGTAGGCGAGGCGTTCTTCCGTGCTGCGTGGGGTGTCGCCGGGCTGGGGCGGGGTGAGGGGCGGGGTGGTGGCGAAGCGTTGCCAGCCCTGCCAGGTGGTGATCGGCCATTCCGGCTCGACTGCCTGCGTGCCAGGCGGCGGTGCCTCGGTGTTGGCGGGGGCGTGGTGGTTGCGTGCGGGGCTGGTCACCAGTTGAGGGCTTCCTGAGCGGGGTCGTAGAGGCCGAGTCCGGTGTACGGGACGGGCACGTCGCTGGTGTCGCCGGGTCCGAGTTCGTCTTCGCTGTCGGCCTGTTCTGGTTCGTCGGGCTGGTCGTCGAGGTCGTCGAGGTCGTCGATGCTGTCGTCGTCCCAGGCGTCGTCCCAGGCGTCGGCCTGCGGGGCCGGATCGTAGGGAGGGCGGGTGCCGGCTGCGGGCGGGGGTGTTTTCAGTGGTGCGGCGCGGGTGATCAGGCGCTGTTCGCCGGGGGTAGCGGTGCCGGCGTGGGCGCGGCGCATGAGCTGGTCGAGGGCGTCGGCGAGGTCGGCTTCGTGGGTGTCGCGGTCGCTGTGGCGGGTGGTGATCGTTTTGATGTGCTGCCAGGTGGCGCTGTTGAACGGCTGGTGAATGTGGTCGCGGTGGATCCACGGGATCTCTGTCAGGTGTCCGTCGGGCAGGCGGATCCAGACCTGGCGGGCGTCGTGGGGGTTGGTGTGGACTTCCCATTTGCCGCCGCGTGCGGTGACGGGGGAGGGCTGACCGCGGTAGGGGGCGAGGACATCGTGGTCGTAGGTGCGGTGGTCGACGCGGATGCCGCGTTCGGTGATGGCCTGCCAGCGCACCGGCAGCAGTTCGAGGTAGTCGCTGCCGCTCAAGGGGAGGGGCACGTAGCCGGTCACGGCGATAAGCGCGGCCCACATCTGGTTCGGGGTGAGAGCCTTCTTCGGCAGGGTGGGGTGGCGCAGGCCTTCGTGGGGGCGGTGGTGGTAGTGGATCAGCCATTCGTCCAGAAGGTCCTGCATCTGGGCGACGCTGAAGCAGGCCTCGCCTTCGGCGTCCGGTCCGCGGCGGGTGACGTCGGAGCCGGTGTAGCCGGGCAGGTGCTGGCACAGCAGGGCGTTGACCGTGCCGAAGGTGCGTTCGACGATGCCTTTGGCGGCGGGGGCGTGGGGCGGGGTGGGCTGGACGCTGATGCCGAGGGTTTCGCAGGCGGCGGTGAACGCCGTGGACAGGTAGACCTTGCCCCGGTCCACGACGATCGTCTCGGGCACCACCACCGGCCGGGCAGCCGCGCCCTCGAGCCGTTCGTCCAGGTCCATCAGCCGCTGTAGCTGGGGGAGTTGGGTGTGGGCGAGGCACAGTGCGTCGGGCCAGGAGGGACGGGCCGCGTGCGGGACGGCCATCTCGGCGAGCAGCAGGGCCGCGTCGACTGCCTTGGTGCCGGCGGGCCGCAGGACCGCGGCGAGGATGGCGCGGGTGGCGACGTCGACGGCGATCGTGAGTTCGGGCCGGCCGGTGGTGCCGTCGTCGAAGACGGCCAGGACGTCCAGCCGTGTGGTGTCGACCTGCACCTGCTCGCCCGGCCGCAGCGCCACGGTCGGGGTGAACGCCTGTCCGCCGGTGGGGGAGGGGAGAGTACGGGCGGGGCGGTGGGGGTGTTCGGCAGGGTCGGCGAGCTGGTGGACGAGCCGGTAGAAGGTGGCCTGGGAGGGGGCGGGCACTGTGCCGCGGCCGTGCCGGTCGGTAAGGATCTGTGTGACCAGGGGCATCAAGCCCTTGACGGTGCCCTTGGAACGGCCGCGCTGGCGGCGCAGCGCTTCCTCGATGGCGGCGATGACGCGTTCGTCGGTGCGCCCGGTAGGCACGGGCCGACGGGTGGTGCGGTGGTCAACCAGCCCCCACAGTCCCTGCTTGCGGTAGGCCAGGCGCATGCGCTGCACCGTGGTCCGGGAGACAGGGCCGAAGCCGATCGCGGTCAGCTCCGTGGCCTTGGCCTCCTCGCGCTGTGCGAGGGTGAACCGGTCGGGGTCGTACTCGGCCCGGGGCGCCCCGTCGCTGTCCGTCCCGCCGGGCAGGCCGGTCTCCACCTCGCGGATGTGCCGCTGCCAGGCCAGTGCCTTGCGCCGCGCGTCCTCGGGCGCGGTTTCGAACAGACCCCACTGCGTTGCGGCCTGGGGCATTTCGGCGCCCACGATGGTGAAGGACGGGTCGGCGAACAGGTGTCCGGCCACGACCGTCTCGTCTTCGCCTGTTTCACCGGCGAGGTGGACCTGCTGCCCCGCCATCGCGATGACCTGCCAGGTGCGGTCACGGAAGCGGACGTGCGCTCCGACCTGCAGCACCGGCCGGCCGCCACGCCGCACGCTCACTGCCCCTCCCCGCTGCCCGGGCCGCCGTGGCCGTTCGCACCGCCGGCGCCGGTGCTGACGAGGACCCGCTCGTTAAGCGGTACGTCCAGGGGCGCGGTGAGGTGTCCGTGCCACAGGGCGTGGAAGACGGCGGGCAGGACTTCGATCGGGTCGCCCACCGCTTCGACGCCCTCGATCAGCGGCTGCGGCTGTGCGAACACCTCACGCAGGGCGGCCGCGAGACGGGGATGGCCGGCGTTGCGGGGGTGGCGGTACCCGGCCAGCCATTTCAGGTTTGCCGAAAGCGTCTTCTCCAGCGGCTCAAGGCGCCGGTAGCTCCAGCCGGCCTGCGCGCACGCCGCCTCAAGGACCGTCGCAGCACGCTGCGCCCGCTCGCCGCCGGCCTCCAGGTGGTTGGGGCAGTCGGCCAGCAGGGCGGTGCCGTCGCGGTGGCGGGCGAAGAGCTGCGGCACCCACGAGCGGACCTGGCCGCGCGCGTCCCGCCACAGCAGACGCACCGGCCGCCCGGCCAGGCCGACCACCTCGGGGTCGCGGTCCAGCACCGTCAGCTGCGCCCGCATCGCGGCCGACCCGCACGCCACATGCCGGCCGGTCGTGGCCGACCACCACTGCCCAGGACCCCACCGCCGCCTCGGCACCACCGGGAACGCCGACACCGGCTCCAACTCCTCGAAGGCCACCGCGAGAACCGCGTCCGCCCACCGCTGCTGCACCACCTGCCCGAGAGGATCGACGAAGACCGCCTCCCACTCGGATCCGGTATCCGTCTGCATGCGCTGTGAGCGGCCACCTGCTGCGGCCGCTGCGTCCTTGCTGCCCACGCGCCCCAGTCAAGCCCGTCCTGCCAGTGCGGCGGGCCGCTTCACGGATTTTGATCACGAGTGCCGGGCCATGAGGTAGTGCCCTGCGGATCGTGGTCCCTGCAGAGCCTGCCTGCCTCCTGACACTTACTCACCGCTCCTTTCCCGGCCGCTCGTTGCGCTGGTCCGCGAGTGCCTCGGCCAGGACATCGGCCGGCAGACGGGCCCAGCGCGCCAGGTCCTCCAGCGCCATCCCGGCCGCGAAGGCTGCTGCTGCGCTCTCCCGGACGGCCTGCTCGATCAGTGTGGCGGCATGGCCGAGGTTGCCCAGCAACTGCTGCGCGGCGTCGGCGGTCTTGCCGTACTGGGCGCCGCGCAGCTGGGTCAGCTGCTCTTCGGCGTCGTTGACCAGGCTGCTGATCAGCGCCCGCTGCTCGGCCGGCACCGCAGAGCGCCACGTGGTGCCCGAGCCGGGCGCGCTACGTTCCTTGGACAGGACGCGCAACTGTCCGGCCATGGTCGCGGGCTGGTGTTCCTGGCGCAGCCACCACGGATCGTTGTCGTAGCCGGGCGGGCCGCCGGCGCCACGACGGATGCGGATGACGGCGCCCATCCACGAGGTCAGCGGGCCGCCGTAGTCGGTTGCCGCCAGCGGCCCCAGCCACCCCCGCCCGACGCGCTCACCGAGTCGGCGGCAGAACGCCCCGTCGGAGGGCAGCGCCCGCGGCCGCCCGGCACCGCTGTCCCTCCACACCAGCTCGGCCATCGCCGGGTCCAGCAGCGCGTCGGCCACGGCCACCACCTCGGGGAAGACGACCGCGTCCCGGCCCACGATCCGCCACCGCTCCAGCTCTGTACCGGCGTTGCCGCCCGCGACCTGGTGCAGCCGCTGAGGCCACAGCGTCTCCCGCTCCCAGTGCAGAGCCTGCTCCCACCACCGGGCCACCACCGCATAAGCCAGAGCGAACACCCTCTCCGGCTCCGCTCCAGCCCGTACCGCCCGCCGCGTCACACCAGTCCACCGCCGCTGCGCCGCGGCCACTTCCGGCACACCCCGTACGTCCAGATACTCAAGAGGCTGGTCGGCGTCGGCGTCCAGGAGCCACCGCCCGTGCCGGACACACACCCGCTCCCATCGCGGCGCGTACCGCACCACCCGCACGGCCGTCCCCGCGCGCCGGGCCGCGCACAGACGGCAGCCGAAGGCGACCGGCCCGGCGACCGCACCCCCGGTCCGCCACGCGGCCGCCGGCACGCTGTTCTTTCTGGCCGACAGCTTGGCGTCCTGCTGTCCCCAGGACGGCAACGCCCGCGCCAGCACGTCTTCCTCGACGCCGCACATGCCTGCCAGTAGCTGTCGTCCGGGCGGGTTCAGCAGCACCTCGGCGTCGGCCCGCGTGCCCCCGCCGTCGTGCCCCGGCGGGTAGTTGCGCCACTGCCAGCACGACCGCAACACCTTCGCTTCCATCCCGTAACGGCCCGCGATGCGGCAGATCAGCGACGAGGTCGTCTCCCCCTGAAGGGGAACTGTCCGCAGCAGGCCGGGGTGATGGGTCACTTCACCACGGTCTCGTGTCCGCCGTCCCGGCGGGCGCTTTTGCAGCGGATGCCCAGGCGCCCCGTCCTCCTGGGGCCGTCACTTCTACTCGACGGAGCCACCTTCAGACCGTTTTTCCTGCCACCTCCTGCTACCCCTGTGACCTGCGAAGGCGATGCGACAGGCCGGGAGACAGGGGGAGTTGGGAAAAGATCTTGGCCATCGGCACGCCCTACGTGATCACTCTCGGAAGTCTCACCGTCACGCTTCACGCAAGGTGCCTTGCCGACTCGAAGCCTCAGGGCGGATACCGATGGTGCTCAGCAGGGCCTGTTGGTGGGGGTGGAGTTGGTGCCAGAGGACGGTTTGTTTACGGGCCCAGCGCTGAAGCTCGGGCGGGAGGGGCTGGCCTGTGGTGCGGAGGGTGCGGTGCTGGTGGTACTTGCGTTGCCAGGCGAAGGGCCAGGGCGGGTTCCACCAGGGGTCGAGGACGGTGAGTTCTTGCAGGGTGAGGGCGGACAGGAGGCCAGCGCGGGCTTTGCGCCGTTGCTGGATGAGCCAGTGCCCCAAGGCGAAGCCGTGGTGCTGGGTGTGTTTGAACACGGCTAGGTGGCCGTGGGCGGCGGCGTAGGCACGGGCGTGGGGGAGGCCTTCGCCTGCGGGATAGCGGTGCGCGGTTGTAGGAGCCGGTACGGGTTCGGTGGCGGGCGTGGCGCCGAGGTTGGCCAGGAGCTCTTGCTGGGTGGGATGGAGGCTGTCCCACAGCCTTGTCTGGGTGGTGGCCCAGCGTCGCTGGGCCACGGTCAGGTTGCCGCTGGCAGGGGCGGCGTGTGCCCGGTGGTAGGCGCGCTGCCACGCCAGGGGCCAGGGCGGGTTCCAGTGCGGGTCAAGGGCGTTCAGCGCGGCGATCCGGGCCGGATCGGTGCGCCCGTCAGCCACGCGGTGTCGCTGGCGTAGGAGCCAGGTACCGAGGGGATAGCCGTTGTGGCGGGTCCGTTCGGCCACGGCCAGATGCCCGTGTTCGGCGGCATAGCTACGTGCGTGGGCGAGCCCTGTGTCTACGCGGGCGGGGCTTCGATCGGCTTCGGTCACTGCGCGGGCGACGGCAGAGGAGATGCCGATGTCCGCGAGGAGACTCTGCTGATCGAGTTGCAGAACGTCGTGCTGGACGCACTGACGGTGCAGCCACACTGTCACCTCGTCCTCGTCCCTGCCGCGATGCGGGCCAAGCACGTTCAGCTGGCCTTTCCGCCATCGCTTACGGGCCCGCTGGTAACTCCGCTGCCAGGGAAAGGGCCAGGGCGGGTTCCACCAGGGATCCAGTTCGGCCAGCAGCCGGCCACGCAGCCACACGCCTTCGGTGGCTTGAGCGTGCCGACGGTCCTGGCGGCGCTGCTCCACCAGCCAGCGGCCCAGGGCAAACCCGTCGTGCACGTACTCGGAGGCAACCGCAAGGTGCCCGTTTACCGCGGCGAAGGAACGAGCACTGGCCATGCCGTCCAAAGCCCACAGACCGGCAGCAGCAATCTGCTCGTTCACGGCCTGGGATGCCCCGGACCCGCCCTGCACTTTCGCGGCTTCCTCGGCTGTGATGCCGATGTCTGCCAGCAGGCGCTGCTGATCGGGGTCCAGACGCCGATACGCGGCGCACTGCCGCGACAACCACAGGGCAAGATCTGCTTCGACTCCTGGAAAGCCGCCCCCCACATCGAGCCCGCCCCGGCTCTCCACCAGCCGCCGGGCCTGTGCGTAGGAGCGCTGCCATGTCAGCACCCAGGGCGGATTCCACCAGGGGTCGACGGCGTCGAGGGCACGGGAGTGCTCCGTAGGTTCCCGGTTCTCGCGGGCCCTGCGGCGCTGGTGCACGAGCCACGACCTCAGCGGATACCCCTGGTACATCGCGTCCTTGCCCGAGACGGCCAGGTGACCCTGCTCGGCGACGTAGGACCTGGCGTGCGTCAGCCCCGTTTCGAAGCCGGCCTGGATGGGGATCCGCCGCGGCAGAGCGGTGCGGGCCGCCTCGGCCGTGATCCCGATGTCCGCCAGCAGACGCTGCTGCTCAGGATGGAGAGTGCTGTAGTGGGTGCACTGCAGATACAGCCACTCGCCGTTGAGGATCTGGGTGCCGGGGAATCCCGCGGCCGCATCGGGCGGGCCGGCGACTGCGGCGTGATCGCGCGCCCGGTAGTACGAGCGCTGCCACTGCACCGACCAGGGGACGTTCCACCACGGGTCCAAAACCGCGAGAGCCTGTGCACGGTCCGGCCCTATTGCCCACGCTCTGGTCTGGACGTTGCTCAGCCATTCCCCAAGCCGATAGGAATCGATCACGGTGTCCTGCGGGACTGCGAGATTGCCGTGTTCGCGCACGTAGCGGCTGGCATGCACCAGGCCGGCCGCGAAGGCTTCGTCCGCCTGCCGGCTGTGTCCGCGCCGCCGTTTGCCTTCCGCGCTACGGCCGCCGGACCCCACATGCGCCCGTACCGCGAGTTCGTCCACCAGAGGGAGCTGACGGTGCGCCGGAGCCACCGCCCACATCGCCTGTTCCGCAGCCCTTGTCCCACCCTGTGCCCGCACGCACTGATAAGCCCACGCAAAGAGAGGACCTGACGTCTCCTGCGCCAGCTGCTCCACGTACCAAGGCCTCCGCACACAGCCCGCAACAGCAGTTAAAAGCGACGGCAGATCAGCCAGGCGAAAAGGAAGATGGCCCTGTGCATCGGCCACCACGCGGCGCCGGAAGCCGTCACTGGCAAGCAGAGTGGCCAGAGCAACGGTCTCCGGATAGATCACCAGTTCCCGAGCCACAACCCGCCACACATCCTGGTCCAAGCCGTCACTGTCCAGGCTCCGCAGCCGCGCCGACCACAAATGCTCCTGCGGCCACGTCTGCCACCACCACGACGACGCCACCGCCCGCGCCACCTCAAAAGCATCCGACGCCAGCGCGGAACGACGCAGCAGCCTCACGTGACGGCGCTGGGCGTCCAGCACCTGCCCGCACCCGGCCAGGTCCATCACTCGGCCCGCCGTGCCCGGGATATGCATCAGCCACCGGCGATGAGACGGGCACACCCGCTGCTGCGGCCCCAGATACAGGCGAGCGGTCTCCCTCCTTCCGGTACGCCGCGCCGTGCATTCAGGGCAAGCCGGCCCCCAGCACCGAACCTTCTCCGCGGTGTGGTGAAACTGCGCTGCCGGCCCTATAGCGAACCGTCGACGGGGCTCCTCCTGCGCCCAGGCAGGCAGCGCCCGCAGCAGACGATCCTCCGGGACGCGACACAGCTGCGCTACCCGGTTCCGGGCCTCCTGGTTCAGGTAGATCTCGCTGTCCAGCTGCGCCCTGCCCATCGCGTTCGGCAGCCCGTCCACATCGACGACCGCCGCCAGCAGGTCCCTGAACGCCATGCCGTAGCGCGCCGCCAGCCGCGTCAGGAACGACTGCGTCATCTCGCCCTGCAGCGGTCCCACGCGCAGCACACCGCTCGGCAGCGCGAGCCCCTCAACTGCTGCCGGTGCCTTACTCTCGCCGCTCATGCCACCCCACTCCGTCGGCCCCGCTTCTCGTAACCACCTGCGAGCCACACCCAGTTACGGAACGGAGGGGTCTGCGCACCGATCAAGCAGCATTCATGCCCACTCGACTCCCAGCTCCGCGAGGGCAGCGCGCTGCTCCTGCGCGAGCTTGTCGCGGCGGGTCTTGGTGTTGGAGACCCACACGCCCAGCTTCACGGTCACCGGTTCAGCCTCGCCGCCGACCGTGATCCGCTCTGCATGAGCCCTGGGGACGCGGTCGTGGCCTTCGCGGGCGATGTACTGAGCGAGAGCCGCAAGGCCCCGCTGGAAGGCCATCGACGCCTTCCCGGAGCCCTTGGTCGTGGTGGCCGGGACGGGCCGTTCGGCAGGCTTCACGCCCAGCCCGGACAGGCGCTGTTGCTGCTCCTTCGGCAGCTCCGTCCAGGAGCTGACTTGCCGCTGGAGCCATCGGCCAAGGTCATCACCTTCGAAGAGCACGCCCGGCTCAATCTGCGGCAGCATGCCGTCGGCGTCGACGAGGTCGGCGAGGATGCGGTAGTGGCGTTGCCAGTCCAGCGGCCACGGGCAGTCCCAGTCCTCATCGATGGCGGTCAGGTGCGCGGCCCGTACCGCGGCGCGCTCGGGGTCCTTCCCGAGGCCGCCCTTGCGGCGCAGATTGGCCATGTGCTGCCCGATGGGCACCATGCCCTTGGCCTCGCTCTCGCCCCACACGGCGTCCTGACGGGGTGCGAGGTGCCCGGTGGCCCGCCTGTACGAGCGCAGCGCGGCGAGCTTGGTCTCCCAGGCTTCCTCACCCGGCTCCCACACCATCCCGGCCTCTTCGGCGTCCAGCAGCTCCTTGCGCCGCTCCTCCAGCTCCCCGGCCCGCAGCGCCTTCCGCTGCTTGTGGACCCAGCGCCCAAGGGGAAAATCTTTCGTCACCCCGACCTGGGTCTCTGTGTCGTAGGGAACGGCGTAGAGGCCGGTGATCTCGTTCTCCGCCCGCCAGCGGAGCAGGGCCTGGTAGCCCTCCAGCCAGACGAGGCTGTCCGGCCGGTAGACGCGGGTACGCAGGAACGCGGCGATCGTGGCGGCGTCCCGGGGAGTGCTGAAGTGGAGCAGAGCGGATTCGGCGGCGGCCTGGGTGTCGTCGTGCTCCTGGTCCTCGCCGTCGCCCGCGCCGTCGGCGCCGATGATCTGGCCGTTCTCGTCTCGCTGGATGTGGACCTTGCGCTTGCCGCTGGTGAGGGCGCGGGAGGCGAGCTGCTCAACGAGTCGTTCATCATGACTGCGGAGCCCTTGCAAAACGGCTACAAGGGGGCGGAACGAGGCGGAGGCGACCATGTCGTTCGGGTCCTCGTTCGGCTCCAGGAAGATCGGCACGATGATCCTGGCCACCTTGGTGGAGCCGTCGCGGTTCAACCTCAGCGCGCGGCCGATGTTCTGCACGATCTCCACCTGGGAGCCGCGGGTGTCCGCGAAGCAGATCGAGTCGACTCCCCGCTCGCCGGTGATGTCCACGCCCTCACCGAGAACGCGAACGCTGGCGAGGAATGCCCGGTGCACCCGGCGCCCGGCCGCGTCGATGCCATTGGCGAACTGCCGCAGCGCCTCCCGCCGCTCGGCTACGAGGTGGTCACCGCACAGCCACGCCGACCACACCCGGTCCGGCGGGACGTGGCGGCCGGCCTCCAGCTCGTAGAACTCCGCGTCGATCGAGGACGCGGGGAGCTTGTCGGCGGCGGCCAGATCGGCGTCGGAGGCGTCGTTCAGGAACAGCGCGGCAGCCGTCTCGGGCAGCTTGTCCGCGAACGCACGGGCCTCTTCGACCTTCTGGTGGAACGTCATGACCGTACGCAGGTTGTACGCGGCGGCGTGCTCCAGGAGCGCGGTCTGCAACAGCGCCAGGCGCCTGCCGCGCCGCGCCTCCTCCGACTCCCCGAGGACAGGCGAGGGGTCGCGGATCTCCAGCACGTCGATCTCGAACCCGGCAAGGATTTCGCGCTCGATGGCCTCGCTCAGACCGAGCTCTGCGAGCCACGCGCCGTACGTGCCCTCCGGGTCGTCCGACATGGTCGCGATCTCCGCCTCCTGGCCGTCCGCGCCCTTCTGCGGGCGGGCCGCGGCGAGGATACGCGGGGTGGCGGTGAGGTAGAGCCGGAAGTCCGCCGGGATACGGGCGTTGTCGTGGATCGCCGCCCACGGACGCCCAAGATCACCAGCGGTTCCATGTGCCTCATCCACGATGGCGAGGTCGAAGCCGTCCATGCGCTGCCCGTAGAGCCGCTCCCCGCCCGCCAGAGCGGCCTCCAGCGGCCCGCGAACCCTCCGCTGGCCCTCGGGCGCGTCGATGTCCTCCCGGTCCACGAGAGAGGCGTACGTGGCGAACACGACCACGGGCCCGTGCCCGGCCCACAGAGCGAGCTGGATCGGGTTCGTGGTGGTGCGCACCCCGAGCGAGCCCAGGACCGCGTCGTTCTCCAGCGAGCACACGGCGACCATCGGCGCCCGGTGGCCCACCGCCCGCCACGCCTGGGCGGTCTGCGCGAGCAGGTCCAGGGTCGGCACCGTGATGAGGATCCGGCCGTCCGCGAACGACTCCAGCGCGCACGCAGCAGCGGTGATCGTTTTGCCGGATCCGGTCGCGGAGACGATCGTGCCCCGGGCACCCTGCGGGGGCGGAGATGATCTTGCAGTAAATTCTACCCATCTGCGGAAACTCGTTTTCTGGTCCAGTTGGTGTTTCCGAAGCTGTACGTGCGGCATGGAGAACTTTCTTTCAGTGAGGTCTACGGTTCGTTGTCCGACAATGAAGCCGAGGTGATTGCGGTGTACTGGCGGTGATGGACGTAGCTCTGGTTGGGATGTTGGGGGACGATGCGGGAGATGGATGGGGCAGCGAAGTTGGTAGAGGCGGCGGGTTGTGGCGATCTGGAGCTGATGACAAGTCTGCTGGGCAAGGGCACACCGGTCGACGGCAGAGATCGAGAGGGCCGTACTCCTCTGGATCGTGCTCTGTGGGCGGGGCGGCACGGAGCTGTCTGTCTGCTCCTGGCTGCGGGCACGAACACTGAACAGCCCATCGGGCAGTACGCCGAGACGCTGCCACTGCGCTTCACCGCTGAGCGTGGAATGCAGACCATGGCCCGCATTCTGCTGGAGGCCGGGGCAGAGCCTGATGGCCGACTGTGTGAGGGGCGGGCAACCGCCTTGATGGTGGCGGCCACCGAAGGACAGGAGGGCATCGCTGAGATGCTGCTGGACCACGGAGCATGCCTGGAGTCGGTGGGACGGGGCCGGACACCGCTGGAATGGGCGGCGTCCGGGGGCAGGCCGGCAGTCGTCCGGCTGTTGCTGGACCACGGCGCCACCCGGATAGCCGAGGCACTGGCCCAAGCTGGCCGTGGCGCCAACCGCTGGAAACACACTCCTGAGCGCCAAGCAGAGTACACGGAGACAATCTCCATGCTCCTGGCCGCAAGCAACTGACCCTGAACCGCCGTTCCTCTCTCAGAATTCCGGAAAGGTTCCCGGATGGCTGGGGGTATCCCGCCTTTCCGCCAACAATACATGGTGCATCAACCGTGATGCACACGGTCCACTAGAACCCACACGAACGAGCCCCCCACCCCTCGCAGCCAGCCCGGCCCGCGCCAGCGGGCCCCAACGGGCCTGGAGGCGCAGCCGGAAGGACCGTCAGGCGGGGGAGCGCAGCGGACCCGCCCCGGGCCGAAGCGAAGCGAAAGCCCCCAGCGAAGGCGCAACCTTCACCCCGTTCCGGGAGCGCAGCGAACGGAACCTCACCCCACGGGCGCAGCCCGTGGGGTGAGTGGCCGCGCAGCGGGCCACCAGCGCTCCCGCGGAGCGGAGCGCAACCACCTGCGCAGCAAGGTGGTTCGCTTGCATTGCGCGCAGCGC